>NZ_JBWMBC010000001.1:0-1166700 GCF_056521285.1 Rhodoferax sp. GT1R46 | reverse complement strand
AGCGCAACAGCATGATTGGCGAGTTGCTGCCACATCGCTGGACGCCGCCAACCGCGTCACCCTGACTGTCACCACCACTGCAGGGCCGCGGTCAATATGGGTTTGCCGCGCGCTTACATAGCAACTCACCCAAGCATTGCTGACTGGTGCACTGACGTGACCCGACTGGATTAATTCAAGCCGCCCTTAAGTAGTTCTGGATGTTTAGGCAAACCCAGAGCTTTGGGAAACAGGGTCATACCAAGCTGGCAAGTTTGTAACGCATTTAAGCGTTTACCCCTTGGTTTACCCCTTGGCTTTAGAAAGAAGAAAGGACTTAGTGTCTTTCGACGCTAAGTCCTTGATTCATATGGTCGTGTGAAACCGCTCTAATGATGCCTTGCAGCCCTCATGGATGCTTGTGCTATCATTTTTAACAACCGTTATGTTCCCCGATTTGTTCCCCGGTTTTTTTCTCGATACCTCGAGAATCTACGAAGTTTGCCGTACAGCTAACACTTTATCGCGTGTACAGTATACAAGCGATGTCACCCATTTGTAGTAGCACGTGGATTTGAGGTCCAAGGTTCAGTCTTGAGGGGGCTTGGGTCAAGCGACTCACCTCAAGACTGAAGGAAAATAGGTCAATATAATATATATTAATATATGATATTGCTTCCTATACCATCAGCCCAGAACGCAATGATCCTCGCCAACCTGCTCGAAAAAAACCGTTACAAGGTCATGCGCCGTATGGCTTTGTGGGAGGGACGTCTGAGCCGCGGCCGGTTGATGAACGCTTTAGGCCTCAGCGGCATCCGTGTGAGCCAACTGCTCAGGGAGGTCCGAGAAGAAACCCCCGATTGGTTTCAATGGGACAGCAAGAGCAAATCCTACTTTGTTACCCCTGCCGCGTACAGTAATGTTCTGTCTGAACTCAAAGCTGGAACTTCGGACCTGAACCTAGCAGCTTATTTGGCGGAGGCGGACATACACGCTGACCTCGAACCAGGTGCGGGTCCGATCACAGTGGCGCCGTGGGGTTTCTCTCATGTCAACCCCAATACCTTCTCCCGCATCCGTCTGTCCATCGAGCAAGGCACGCGTCTGAAGCTGGAATACCGCTCCATGCGCACCCCCGAGCCGCACCCGCGCACCGTTGAGCCACACAGCTTGGTCCAAGCCGGCCGGCGCTGGCACATGCGCGGCTACAGCCTTGAGACAGGTGACTTTCGGGATTTCGTGCTGGGACGAATTGCGAAGCTCTCCATGCTGGACCAGAAGGCCGAATCCTCAGCCGCAGAGGACACCAAGTGGAACGCTGTTGTGAAGGTGCGCATACAGGCGCATCCCAAACTCACTCCCGGTCAGCAGGACCTGGTGCGCAGCGAGTATTTCGACGGGACTGCGGCGCGTGTTCACAGTTGCCGCGGCGCCCTGCTACCCTACCTTGTCCAGGAGCTAAGACTGGCTTTGGACCTTGAAAAGGAATTGCCACCTGAGTACCAACTGGCGGTTGAGAACGTCGAGGAAGTACGCAAATGGCTGTTCCCAGCTTAACCCCCGCTTCCATGGCACTCTTCCAGCGTATACCGGAGCGCCTCTTCGGGCCCCTGGCATCGCAAAACCGCCATGGCTACTGGGCGCTGCTGTGCCATCTGCACCGCCGACGTTTCGGCCCCGATGCGCCCCTACCACCCAGCTACGGCTTTCTGCAACGCGAGATCACGCAGGAGATCGAAGATCACCTCAAATACGCCGACGAATGGCAGCCCGAGTCCGGCGATCAGCCCGATACGCCCTTGAACATCCGAGCCATTAGCGTCTACAACCGCTTGGTCGACGCGGGCTGGTTTCGTATGGAGAAGTACGGCATCGAAAAAACCGTCAACATGGCGCCAGCCGTGGGCCAACTGCTGACCCAGCTGATCAACTTCGCCGAAACTGGTCCCGTGTTCGTTTCGGGCAAGATCCGCGCAATCGATGCATCAGTGGCCCAGGTACACAAGGGCGAAGCCAGCGGCGACCTGCTGCGGGAGGCGGCCGAACAGTGTCGAAACCTGTTGGTCTACATCCGCAACACCGGCACCAATGTGCGCGACCTGATGGCAACCATAGGCGCGCAACCCACCACGGCCCAGTACGTTCGGTCCTTTTTTACCTCGTATATCCAAGAAGTTTTTATTGGGGACTATCAGGAACTGCGCACCCGGGAACACCCCTTGTCCAAGCGCCAGCAAATCCTGGACGCTGTCACAGACATCGACACCCAGCCAGAGCAGCGCAGCCGCTTGCTGGACTGGTATGTGAACCGCCTCTCCAGCGGGGATGCTAAAAAAGGCCAGGCCGCATTCCAGCGCGACCTTCAGCGCTTGTACGAGCTCGACCGGATCGAAGAGTACCTGGAGCGTCTAGACGAAGAGATCCGCGTTGCCAACCGGCGCGCATTGGCCTTCCTGGAATACAAGTTGCGCGCGATCCGCCCCATCGACAACCTGCTCCGGCAGACCATGGACCGCTTGATTGCCAATCCCGACATCGACGTCGCCCCCGTGTTCCCGCCTGATGCCCTGATGGGAGGCGCACGTCTAGCCCAGCCACGCAAGGAGGTGCCGCGGCTGGCGCCTACGCCCCTGCGCCAAGTGATCATCTCCGATCGGACGCGCGCAATTGGCAATCTGGTGCGCCGCGCCCAGGAGCGCAGGTCCATCACTCCCATGAAATTGCGCGCCTATGCCGAGAAAGTTCTGCAGGACACGGCCGCCGCCGGCAGCGAAGCCTTGCCTTGCGGGTCCATTGAGGATTTGCGCGCCTTCCAGGCCCTGACCAGCGTGGCCATGGCCACCAACTCCAGGATTCCCAGGCTTGAAATGGAAGGCCGGGCATCGGCCCCGGGCATGGAGCTGCGCTACACCGGCGACGAAGCCACCGAGCACCCGTATTTGGGCGGCAAGCCGTTCACACTGAGCTGGCGCAAACGCCAGACTAAAAACAGGGAGATCAAATGAGCAACCCAAGGGATTGGGAGGATCTGGCCAGTCGGCTGGATGGCATCTATACCGTCGAAGACTTCGAGACTGCCGCCTACCGCCTGGTGGCCGAACAGGTGATCTACCACTCCGACCGCAGCAGCCGGGTGACCTATGCCATCCTGGACCTTTACGAGCGCGAGTTCGCCAAGGTCCTGGCCCCGCTGGGGGTGTCACTTTCGATTAACCGGCAGCTGCGCTATGTCACCGCACTGCCGCGGCACGCAAAGGCCGGTACCGCGACCGTGGCCCAGACGCTGTTTGCATTGGTTCTGCGCGGCCTGTACGACGAAGGCGTGCGTGCGGGGGGGCTCACCGAAGACGGCGAGGTTCTGTGCGACTACATCGAGCTGCAGGAGAAGTTCCACCTGATGACCGGGCGCGACCTGCCCACCCGCGGCGAACTCGACACGCTACTACGCTCCGCAAAGCGCTGGGGCATTGCCCGGCGCCTGGAGGACGATGACAGCGGCCACCTCACCCCCCTGCAGGAGCAATCTGCCGGCGGCGTGGCCATCCGACCGGCCATCGTTGACGTGCTGGGCGAGACTGCCTTGATGCGGCTGGCACAGTGGGGCGCAGCCAAAGATGAGGTGCAAGCAGATGGTGCCGCCGGCGAGCTTGTAGCGATCGAGGATAACCAGGGGATCAACGATGAAGCGGCTTGAAAGCGTCAAACTGGTGCAGTTCCTGTTGTACGAGCAGCAGGAATTCCGCCTAGAAGAAATCACGGGTCTGTTCGGCCGCAACGGCAGCGGCAAGAGCTCGGCGCTCGATGCCGTGCAGATCGCCATGATGGGCGCCAACAAAAATCAGATGCACTTCAATGCACAGGCCGACAACAAATCTCACCAGCAAAGCCGCACCCTACGCTCTTACTGTCTTGGGCAGTACGGCGACACCATTGAACAGAGCGCTCGGCAGCAGGCCACCACCTACATCACGCTGGTCTGGCGCGACACCGAGACCAAGGAGCCGGTTTCCATGGGTGTGTGCATTGAGGCCTCGCTGAGCAACGAGGCGGAGAAGGTTCTGGGGCGCTATGTCATCCGCGGCGTGGAGCTGAGCATGTCCGAGCACCTGCAGACGGTGGACGGCGCCACCATGCCGCTGCCCTGGAGTAGTTTCCGCCACCGGCTGCTGGAGCAATCCAAGGTCACCGGTGAGGAGCCGCTGTTCGACGATGGCGCCAGCTACGTTAAGCAGGTGCTGTTCATGCTGCGTGGCAAGGCGGGCCCAGCGTCCTACGACGCGTTTGCGCGCGCCTTCCGCTTTGCGTTGCGAATGAGCTTTTCCAAGTCGGTGGACCAGATTGTTCGCAATGATGTGCTGGAAGACCGACCGACCAATATTGCCCGGTTCAAGCAACTGGTGGAGACCTTCAAGCGGATCAACCTCCTGGTCGAGGGGGTCGAGTTAAAAATCAAGCAAGGCCAGGAGGTCAGCAAGAACTTTGACGCGGCACTGGCCGAGGCTCGAAAATCCGCCACGTGGACCGGACTGCAGGCCTCTGCGACGTACGAGCTCAGCAATGCGGCCCACGAGAAGCTGACGGGTGACAAGTTTGCTCAGGAAGCTGTGCTCGAAGAATGCACCAAGGCCAGCACCAAAGCCGATCAGGCGCTGGCAGCATGGGCGCTCGAAGAAGGACGGTTGACTGGCCTTCAGCGTGCCCATGCGGACCATGCCGAGAATGCAGGGGCCCAGCAGGACTTGGGGCAGGCGCAAGCAAAAACCGCCCGCCAGGAAGAAGTCCTGAAGGCGGAACTCCGCAGCTTCCGGCAGCTGCTCCAAAATGCCAGTTCCAACGACCTGCTGACCCAGTGGCAGCCCGCGCTTGCGCAGGCCGCTCAGCAGCTTGGCGCGTTCTCATGGGAGCAGAACCGGATCGACCAGGATGCGCTGGGGAAAATCATCCAGGACCTTGGAGAAACGCTAAAGGCCGCTGGTGCGCACCTGAATGAGGAGCACGACGTCGTTAAGGAGCAGCTTCGGATCGCCACAGAACGGCTCTCGACGGTCAAACTGGGCATGGAGCGCGCCAACACCAACCGCGCGCAGGTCAGTGAATCGACGGCCCGGCTGATGCATGAGTTCGCGGACCACGGATTGCATCCCACCCCGGTCTGCGATCTGGTGAAGGTGACCGAGCCCAAATGGCAGCCAGCAATCGAAGCCTACTTGGCCAAGAACGTGGAAGCCATTCTGCTGCGGGACTCGGAGGAGGAACAAAAAGCCTTTGGCATCTACCAGGCATTGCAGGGCAAACGGAGCATCTACGGCGTCAAAATTGTGCGCTCGGACAAAGCGCGGCCTGGGCAGAGCCAGCCAGCAGCCGACACGGTGGCCAGCCTGATTCAGGGCAGCAACCAGGTGGCCGTGGCCTACCTGCGCGGCAAGCTGGGCAATCTCAAGCGCGCCAATACCGCCCAGGAGGCGCTGCGGGGCGAACGGACACTTACCCTGGATGGCATGCTGGTAGGTCCCGGGGACTTCGAGCGGTTGCGCCTGGTGCCGGAGGCGGACCTGCAGATCGGCGCCGGCGCCAAAGGCCAGGTCGACGGTCTCAGGGTTGAATCCCGTGACTTGAACCAAAAAGTTGCCGACCTTCAAGGGCGTCAAGGCGACATTGATCGGATCCGCAAGGCCGTGCAGAGCTTGTCGTCGCCGGAGTCACTCCGCCTACTGCTTGGATCTGCAGGCCAGCTGAGCGAAGCGCTCACCGAAAGAGACCTCGCCCAACAACGTATTGCTGGCAGCACCAGTGCCGAATACCAAGCGCTGTGCGCCAAGCTACAGGCACTGCAGGCGCGCAAGTCTCTGCTGGACACAGATTCTCGCAATGCCCGTGATGCCGTTGTACGGGCCCAGATGGAACTGGAGAGATTGACAAAGGAATGCGCGGCCAAGCTGCTGGAGCTCCAGAGAAAACGGACGGTGCACGAAACCTGCCGTGGCCATGCAGACTATGACCCGGAATACGCTTCCGATCGCTGGGACGCGCTGCTGGAGCAACACGGCGACAACTACCAAGCAATGGCCGACCAGTGCGAATCGCAGTCCAAGCGCTGCAACACCGCCATGGCGCGTCACCTGGGCCCGGCCCAGACGCTGCTAGGGACCTTCCTGACTGAGCACCGCGAAGCTGTCAGCGATGAGGTGATGTCTGACTGGCGCAAGTCCAAAGCATGGATGGAGCAGCAAGTCAGCAGGCTCCAAACCACGGAGCTGCCCCAGTACAAGGACCAGGCGCAGGAAGCCTACCTTGCATCGCAGAACACCTTCCGCCAGGACGTGGCGCTGGCCCTGCACGCCAACCTCAAGTACCAGACCACCACCTTCAAGCGCTTAAATGATGCGCTCAAGGCCTCCCCCGCCTTCACCAATGGAGAGCGGTACCAGTTCCAGGCCAAAGTCCGTCCAGACCTGATGCCGCTGAAGAAGTTCATCGAGAACATTGCCGACTTTGGTGCCGACGGCGGATTGTTTGGTGAGCCCGGGGAAATCCCTGCCCAGTTCGCGGAGCTGCTGCGCGAGAAGACCACCACCGGCAATGCCGCGGTCAAGAGCCCGCTGGATGACTACCGGGAATTCTTTGAGTTCGACATCGAGATTGAGACCGACGACCCCGTCACCGGTGTCACCAAGACCATCGGACACCTGAGCAAGCGCATTGGCCCGGGTTCCGGTGGCGAGCACCGCGCGCCGCTGTACGTGATCGCCGGCGCCGCCCTGTCCTCGGCCTACCGCATGGATGAGAACAACCAGGACGGTTTGCGGCTCATCCTATTGGACGAAGCCTTCGACAAAATGGACACGCCCAACATCGTGGCTACCATGCGCTACCTCGAAAAACTCGGCCTGCAGGTGCTTCTTGCCAGCCCGGGCGAGAACCTGCCCACGCTTACTGCGTTCCTGCACAGCTACTTCGAGATCATGAAGGACGAAACCCGCCATGTGATCCAGGTCGAAGGACGCCGGGTCAGCGAAGCCATGCGGGAGCAGTTCCGCGAGGACATGTGGGAATACCACCCTGAGCTGCTGGAGGCGGAGTTGTTGGCCGTGCGCCAGGAGCCAATCGCGCGGCCTGCTGCTGCCACGTCATGAGCACAAGCGCCATCGCCAGGGACTTGCTTGCGAAGCTGCTGGAGGCTGGTAACAAGCACGCCGCAGGTGCCCGTGCGCGCCCACCTGCACTGACGGCCACGCATTTGAAGCCCTACAGCGAACTCCGGAGCTGGCAACACAAACAGGAATGCGATGAAACCTTTTTGGCCGCGCGCGACGCAGGAGCCGTCACCCTGCAGCGCGACAAGCTGAATCCGAAGGATGGCTTGATTCAGCGCATCGACCTGGTAGACGTACAGACGTTGGCCAGCTTTCTGGGGCGCAGCACCTATGCGGACCAGCTGGCCCAGACGGTTGCCCAATTGGAGTCAATGAAGGCTGACTTCCCTGTAATCCAAGAGGTGATTAGTCGCTGGACCAGCATGGCCAAAGTGCGCGGGCTGGGTCCGCAGGACGCCGGCGCATGGATTGATGCGGCCAAGACCATTCATGCGTGCGCAGCGCGTCGCCAGGACGCGATTGCCGCACCGGTTAGGGAATTCAGTGCGCGGTTGTTTCTCGACAGCAAGCGAATTGAAGCCGTGACATCCCAACTCGACGTCCTGCTGAGTGGCGGTATCGAGGAGAGCCCAAGGGCTGCTGCCCAGGTGTGGCAGGAGCTGGGGTTGTTCCGGGAAGAGCATCCTGTGCTGCTGGCCGGCCACGTACAAATTGCACGGGTTCGTTCCACCGGACTGATTGACGCTCCCTACATCGGGTTACCAGCTCCGACCATTCAAGGTGTGGCCAGCGAAATCAAGGAAGTGATCACGATCGAAAATAAAACCACCTTTCATAGTGAGGCAAAGCGCCGGCAAGACGAACAAGTGCTGTTGATCTACACAGCGGGTATGCCTTCACCAGCCTGGCGGGCGATGTATGGGCGCCTGCTGAGGAGCCTGACGCCGAACACGCCGATTCGTCACTGGGGTGACGTTGACGAAGGAGGGTTCCGAATCGCCTCCACGATCGCAGTTGTAGCCAGGGCGGAAGGGTTTGCCCTTCAGCCTCACGGCATGTCTCCTCAGGATGTGCCCTTAGATATGCGGGTTAAGGCATCTGCAAGAACATTGGAGCGTATTCACCACTTCGCCTGCGCAGCAGGATGGTCGGAATTGGGCCAGGCGATGCGCGAAGCAAAGTTTGTTGCCGAGCAGGAGGCTTTGGGTCGGCTGTAAAAGGTTACTCACCAAAAGAACTATGACTACCGTTATGCAAGGTCAGCTCAACATGCAAAAGATCAAATAGAGAAGATCGAAAAATGTGGTACCCCAGCACGTTCGCGTTTAAGGCGGCGAGCAGGCAATGGTCGCCGAAGTTCAACAACAAAGTAATGGCAATTCAAATACCCCATTGACGGCATAAGTCAGCAAGTCATGCACGTAAATCCGGGTGCACCGAGACTTTCATTGCGATACCTTGCCATGCACGACTTCACCGTGCTGGCGGTGTCCATGACCGTCGTATCTCCAGAATCACAGGCAGATCCGGACTTGCGAATTCGTAATCATCAAGACGGTCGAGACTGCACCAGGCAAATTCAGTGTGAGATGTCAGTCGAATATCGCCCATAAACTCTGCTATCCAATAGCAATCTAAAGAAATGGTGCGTTGGCCAACAACCGTGTCGAAAGCCCCGATTCGACCACCGACCACGACATCTAGATTGAGCTCCTCTTTGAGCTCTCTTGTCAGAGCAATGTGCGGCTCCTCAGCTAATTCGACCTTCCCTCCCGGAAACTCCCACATGCCACCGGCAGCACCACCTGGATTGCGGCGAGCGATGAAGACGGCATTGCCGCCCACCAAGACGCCGGCAACAACAGAGATCACTGGTGAAGACATATCGAGATTCTAGATAACCCAATGCCTTCATAATGAATTCCAACAACAATTGGACTTCAGGGAGAGACCCATGGTTATGGCGTTTGACAAGGGTCCATCGGGCCGGATACGTGGCCTGCGAGAGCTTCTCACCAGCTTGAGTGAGGATGATGTACTGCAGGCCCTGCAATCATTCTCACCATCAGAAGCGCAGGAGCTTGGATATGGTGCCTCGACTGATTACGACCTGATATTTGAGGACCGTGCTTATCCGCCTAAGGCGATTTTTGGGTACGCTGCTCGGCGCATTGCCGGACGTCCACTCACTGCAGATGAATTTTCTGGGGGTGACGCCTCTCCACACAATGCGTCCTTCCCGCTGCATGCTGCGAGCCACCAGTTCCACCAGGTTTTCATGGTGGGAGCGTGCCTGGCGGTTTTGATCTGCGGTCTGGGCCACATGGCGCATTCCAGCCTCGGTTAGCCGCACGATCGCGTGCCCTGTGGGCTCCACCACCTGCTCTAGCAGTCCCGCAGCCAGTAGTTCAATCTCCACCAGGTCCTGGTATGGCCACCCCGCCGAGCGGTACACCTCTCGCAGCCGCTTGGCGTGTACGCGCTTGAGTCCGGGTATCGACGGTAGTGTTTCCATGTTCACGCCCGCGCCACCGGCATATCCGCTACACAGGTGGTGTACCCCGGCGTCCTGCGCTCCTGCTTCATCGTCCAGGTCCGCCTATTGCCGGCAAGGCCGGCACTGGCAATCTTCATGGTCCCCTTGCCGTACCGCAGGTTGAGGGTGTCAAGGGCTGCCATCAATCGGGTCGTATCGGCCTCGCCGTCGTCTTCCAGATCGAGCTCCTGTTGTTGCACCGTGTCGGGCTGAAGGTCGAGCACCATCACCCCGGCATTGGCGTACTTGAATCCACTGCGGTAGATCGCGTCTAGGCCCATCAGCGCCGCCTGCACGATCAATGCGGTGTCCGCGGTGGGCCTGCGCAGCGGAACGATCAGGGATCGGCTGTATTGCGCATCCGGCCGGAACGGGCTGGTCCGAATGAACACCAGTACTTGCGATGCCTGGCTGCGCTGCTTGCGCATCTTCTCCGCAGCGCGGCTGGCGAACTCCGTCACAGCTTCCTGAAGGAATTCGAGTGCTGTCACGGCTCGTCCGAAGGACCGGGTGCAGGCGATCTCCTTCTTGGCGGCTGGTGTGTGGTCCAGATCAATGCAGGGGGTGCCTTTGAGTTCCCGCACGGTGCGCTCCAGAACCACTGACCAGCCGCGCCGCAGCGTGGCGGAGTCCAGTTCGATCAGGTCCTGGACGGTATGAATACCCCCGTCATTGAGCTGCTTGCTGATGCGCCGACCAATGCCCCACACCTCGCCAACCGCAGTGGCTGCGAATGTTTCCCTCAACTCTTGTGGCGACATGGCAGCCAGGTTACAAACCTGGGCCAGTTTGTCGGGGTAGCTGCCAGGTTTGCGCTCTGCATTCTTGGCAATGTGGTTCGCCAGCTTGGCCAGGGTCTTGGTCGAGCCGATACCGACACAACAGGGAATCCCCACCCACTGCAGGATGCGGTCCCTGATCTTGTGGCTGCGCTCCACCAGGTCACCACGCAATCCGATCAGGTCAATGAAGGATTCGTCAATGGAATAGATTTCCTGTGCAGGACCCAGCCCCGCCGCCAGGCTCATCATCCTGTCCGACATATCGCCGTAGAGCGCAAAGTTGGCGGAGAGCGCCACCAGCCCGGCTTCGTCTTCTAGATGCCGGATCTTGAACCAGGGGGCACCCATCGCAATGCCCAGGGCCTTGGCTTCATTGCTTCGTGCAATCGCACAACCATCGTTGTTGGACAGCACCACGACCGGGCGGCCATTCAGGCTGGGCCGGAACACACGCTCGCAGCTCACATAGAAGTTGTTGCCATCGACCAGGGCGTACATAAGAATGCTTAAGGGCTCAGGTCAAAAACTGTTTGACGCTTCCCGTCACCACGCCCCAGACTTCGATCGTTTGCCCCTCCTTGGGAACGATCTCCGCAAACGTAGGGTGGGCCGCCTTGAGCTTGATGCGGCCTGCACGCTGGTACAACTGCTTGACGGTGAAGTCCCCATCCACGATAGCCACCACGATGTGGTTATGGCGGGGCTTGATGGCACGGTCCACAATCAGAATGTCGTTGTCAAAGATGCCCACCTCCACCATGGAATGGCCGCTGGCCCGCAGAAAGTAGGTGGCCTGGGAATGCTTGATGAGCAGTTCAGTCAGATCAATCCGTTGTGCCCCCAGGTCTTCGGCCGGCGACGGAAAACCAGCGCACACCCGGTTCTTCAGAAGCAAACCCTGAAGCGGAACCGTAGAGACCGGCACCGGAAGCTGACTGGAAATAATACTGTTCATACGTACAGTATAGTGATGGGAGCGCAAAAGTCACCATCCGATTACGATTTAACCCATCATGTGCAGCCATTACCAAGCCGTCAAAGAATCCGAACGGTACATCCGGGCGTTCGGTGTCGCCCCTCCGCTGGAGCCTGGCAAGCTCGACCTGTGGCCCGGCTACATGGGCAGTTTCATTCGCCGTCATCCCCATGCTGATGTGGGCGATGAGGCAGTGCCGCCCCTGGAAAGCGTCAGTGGCATGTTCGGCCTGGTGCCGCACTGGGCGACAGATACCAAGATTGCCCGCCAGACCTACAACGCCCGCAGTGAAACCGTAGCGGAGAAGCCCAGCTTTAGGGATGCCTGGAAGCGGGCGCAGCACTGCATCATCCCGGCGCAGGCCATTTACGAGCCAGACTGGCGCAGCGGCAAAGCGATCGCCACCCGAATTGAACGTGTAGATGGGGAACCCATGGGGATTGCCGGGTTGTGGGCCTCCTGGAAGTCACCCAAGGGGGAGTTGCTGCACAGTTACACCATGCTCACGATCAATGCCGATGGCCATGCGCTGATGGAGAACTTCCATAAACCAACAGATGAAAAGCGGATGGTGGTCATTCTTCCCCAGGAGCGTTACAGCGACTGGTTGAACGCACCTGAGACATCCAGCATGCAGTTCATGCAACCGTATCCTGTAGAACTCTGCGTTCGAGCTTCAGAACCTGCTCCACGGCAAGCATCTCTTCCCATGTAGGCAACGGATGCGGCAAGTCCCGGCATCCCCCACCCTGAAAGCCACGCCACTGTGAAAACTACCTCCGTCCTCTTTGTCTGCATGGGCAACATCTGCAGGAGCCCTACCGCCCACGGCGTGTTCCGCCACAAGGTGCAGTCCTTGGGGCTCGATAAATTGGTGACGGTGGACTCTGCAGGTACTCACAACTACCACCCGGGCAGTCCACCTGATGAGCGATCCCAGGGGCATGCGGCGAAACGAGGTTATGACTTGTCAGATCTGCGTGCACGGCAGATCAGGGACTCTGACTTTGACGCGTTTGATCACATCCTGGTGATGGATTGGGACAACCTGGCGCTGGTGCAAGACATCTGCCCGCCCCGGCACATGCCCAAGGTCAGACGCTTCACCGAGTTCTGCCAGGCGTTTGACAGACCAGTCGTGCCCGATCCCTACTATGGCGGTGCCAACGGTTTTGAAGAGGTGCTGGATCTGGTGGAAGACGCGAGTGATGGATTTATCCTGTATCTTCAGAACGGCAAACTTAGATGAACAGTGATCGCTTGAGCGCCCTACTAACCCGCTACCTGGGCGGTACACGACCGCAACGCAAACCAGTCTCGGTCGAGCAGAGAGCGAGAGATCTGATCACTGCCATGGATGCCGGTGGCTTGCCGCTCAACCCCTTCATCGTGAACGACATCGCACGGCAGTTGGGACTGGAGGTCGCTGCCGACGCCCAGATGGGTCACACGATTGTGGAAATCCGCAAGTCTCTGGAGAGTCGATAGCGCGTGGCAACCGGACTTCAAAAACTCTTCGTTGTAGCCATGCTGGGGCTGATCACAGGGCACGCATGACGCCTGCGTATATTGAGGAATACACGCCGGCGATGTTGTATCTGTTAGCACTGGCTGGAGCGCGAGTGGCTGAGGTTTTGAATCTGTTCACAAGCAAGCACTCTGACAAACGCTAATGGTCAACAACCGACCCATTGCGGAATTCCATCTATACAGATTCATTGCCTCAAAGCCGCCGTTCATAGATGACGGGCCTGCATCGATACCACGAGACTGTAATGCAGCGGAAGCGGTTGGTCATTGGGATCGGCGAGAAAGACAGCTCACGGCCAGGACCGGACGCTCTCGTCGGTCAGCTTGCCGGGCGGTCATCTAGCCGCCCGACGACAGTTCGGCTACAGACGTGCGCGATCCTGCAGATCTTTGTTCGCACGCCAGCTCGCAGTAGGCTAGTAGATCGCACCCCTGCCCTCCACAGGCAATTTCTAAACAGCCCTCACGCCCTGCTGAGTCGTAGGCGAGGGGTAGGCAGTAGCAAGCCCTCCGAAGGCCTAACGGTCTGCCTTAGCCGTAGGCTTTGAGATCACACTTCAGGGATGGCTGCACATCGTGCAGCATGCCAAGTGAAAAGCGGTGCAATTTGAGGATAGTATTCCCAGTTCCAACTTCCCCACCTTTGCCATGCATGAGACCTCCAACCCCATCGTCATTGACCTTAACAGCAGCAACCACAGCCAACCCGTCGCTGAAGGCTCGCAGCTAATTCAACGAATGGCTTACGAGAATTTGCTCAGCAAGCTGAATAAAGACATCAAGCAGGCGCAAGATTTTGCTAAGACCACGCCCAAGCACAGAAGCGTTGACGATGATGGTCACCCCCTTGGCAGTGGGTTGACCTATTTCATCGATGGCACGCGTGGGGCGGGCAAGTCGACATTCCTGCGCTATGCCTACCAAAACCTGGGCAATCAAGATAAAGGTGAAAGGCAAAACCAGAAAAACGACGCGAAGAGCAGCCGCTCTGTCAACGTCCTGCCGCTGATGTATCTGGATCCAAGCCGCATCGAGTCCAGCGAACACGTCCTGCTGCACATCTTGAAGCGGCTGAAGCAGCTGAAGCAGCTGTCTAAATGCTGCCAGGATAGAAGTGCGTCTGGCGAGCGCGAGCAGGAAAATTTCAGGAAATCTTTCCAGGATCTTGCCGGTGGCCTGCATGTATTGAGCGGCAACAAGACAGGCCTTGACGATCTGGATGCTGAACTGTTCCTAGACCACGGCCTGGAACGGGCCGCAGACAGTCAGCAGTTACGCAGCAAGCTCCATAGCGTCATCGACTCCGTTTGCAAGATGTATGGTGCGGACGCGCTGGTTTTGGCCATTGACGACGCTGACACTAAGGCTGAACTGGCTATGGAGGTGCTGGAGTGTCTTCGCAAGTATCTCGATACGCCGCAGGTTGTTGCCCTTGTCACGGGTGATCTTGAGATGTACTCGCTGTTGGTGCAAAACCATTTCCAGAAAGACTTCGCCAGCGAAGACAAGGGCTTGAATGCGGACCGCCGCAAACAGCAGGATCGCATGGTGGAACATCTGGAGGATCAGTACCTCCTCAAGCTCTTTCCTATTCAACAACGGGTTCAGTTGAAGACCCTTCATACCTTGTCCGAGAGACAAGCGTATTCGGTCATCACGCCGGGTGTAGCTAGTGAGCAAACTCTTCACGGTGCTGTCGACCAAATCGCCATTCAGGGCCTGAAGCTCAGGTCCAAGGCTGACAAAACGCTTTTCCGCGAGCACGTGCTGAAGCTTCCGGTCCGGTCGGTGCTGCAACTCCTGTCGACGTATTACAAGTTGTCAGAGAGCGAAGCCGCCAAACCAACTGATGCAGCCAGCGAGGCGCTGCGAGCCTCCGCACTGAGCAGCCTTTACCGCCACGATGTCGATGTGGAGAGCATTGCCGAGGGTGACCTGCACGCCACCATTGAAGCGGCCTTCAACCTTAGTGTGCGCGATGGCGAGCCCGACACGGCCGTTTACCTCCGCCCGCAAGCACGAGATTCGTCACTGCGGAGCGCCTATGTCTCGCTGGCTGCGGACGTTGCCCGTCTGTGTGAGAACGATCCGGCGCGCGCCATTACCTACATGCTCGTCACCGCAGGCAGTAGCAACATTTTCCATTTGGTCGCCAAGAAGAGTGGCACTGCATCAGCCGGGGCAGAGGATGCGTTGGAACTTCAAAAAAGGATCAAGCAGTACCTTTCCGTAGGGCGCACGGACAATGCGCTGAATTGGTCCTGGCACGCCACGGCGGCCTTGATCGGCGCAAGTACGTCGAATGGCTGGGAGTTGCGACAGGGTATCGTCGGAGTGCGTACCGGTAGTAAAGGCGGTGCAAGGACATTTGACGGCCAGCTCAATGCAGCCTTGAATGGTCTGTCTGTTGATCAAGCCTATCCGGCAATTGCTTTCAGCCAGTCCGGTGTCAAGAGGTCGAATAACACACAGCGCTATTTGTCAATTTTCAATACGTTGGGGTTGATTGCCAATTTGCTCGAGTTGGACGTTTCGTCCGACCCGGATCTCAAGAAGTCAATTTCCGATAAGCTGAACAAGGTCAGAAATACACCGACAGTCTCGTTGCCGAATTGGTCGGATCTGATCTCTAGCGGAGGCGAAGACGAAAGCGAAAGCGAAAGCGAAAGCGAAAGCGAAAACGAAGGTGGCGGTGCCCGTGAAGATGTTAAAAAGGCTGAATCGCCTAAAGAAGTCGCTGAGCGTACTGCACTTGAATCGCTCGTGAATAGTGTTGAGCTATGGTTGAAGATTTGCGAACCGTTGAAAAAGTATTTCCATCCGTCGGCCGTCATGCTTGGGAAGATCTGGAATCGCCTGTACTTCAGTCTGGACAACATTTCATCCAATATGCGCGCAACCAACGCGACGCTCGAAAGTGAGCGTTGTGTCAAGGCCATGGAGTTGTTTTCTTGGGCGTTGATCAATGCCTGCCTGGTGGAGGAAGTGGACTATCACCATCGCGATTTAGGCTCTGCCGAGGGGGCTATAAATCGATCAAACCCACGCTCCTCGGGCGAGCCTGTGATCAGAAAATTCATCAGAGCTGATGATTCTAAAGACATTGACGTCACGCCCACCATTGCACCACTGACGTTCATGATTGCATCATGCCCGCTCCTGCTGGGGCTGATCAAAGATGGACAAAAGGGGCTCGCTAAGGATTTGACGATGCAGAACTTTGTCAAAGCCTTGGGGAGTAAACTCAAAATCGAGACCTCGGCTGAGTTGAAGCAGGACGTGATGTGCGACCAGCATACGTGGTCAATCCTCGGACAAACCACCGTCACAAGGTCCGGGGGTAGTCCGGCTGACACGAAGTCCGAAGCAAAGCCACGCATCAAGTCGGCAGGCAAGAAGCCTGAACAGGCGCAAGAAAATTGAGTAGACACATGGCCAGCGCGCTTGCTCCCCAGTTGGCCCTGCTGTGCTGCCGGACTCTGAGCAGTTCGTTGGTGCGTCAGCACCTGCTCAGCAGTGATTGGTCCGTTCCGCAAGACCGCCGCGACTTGCGGCAGCAGCTTTATCTCAGCAACCAGCGCTGGCAGGCCCGACTGCCTGATCACGTCTTCGATCTCGGATTTGAGGCGGCGCGGCAGCAAGGATTGACCGACGAAAATCTTGCTGACGCTGCTTTGCGCTTGCTGGCCGAACAGTTCCTGGAGGTGCAGCAAGGGCAGGTTCAGGTGAAGCTGGACCGCTTCGGCGAATGGCAGCAGAGCGTATTGAGCCGCGTCAGCAGCGTGCCCATCGTCGCGGCAATGCAAGCCTTGCATGTGAAGCGTGGAGGCCATCTGGCTGGGCATGATTCAGTCGAGGCGCTGATGGGCCGCAAGCGTGACCATGCCTTGCCCTGCCCGACGCCTAGGGACGGTGCGGTGGAGGACTACATCGGTCGGGAAGGTCTGCACGAAAGCCATATGCACCTGAATGGCAGCACTTTTGCAGAGCAATGCTGGTTGCGGGCGCTGGCCCACCCCAACCGTGAGGCTCGACTGTTCAGCGAGTTGTGGCGAGCATCTAAGCGCTCCTCGGCGGGCGATCGCGTGCAGGAGCTAGCTCGACTGCACGAGAGCGCGTTCGAGCCGGCGCAATTGCGCCGAGACCTGGTGTTGGCAGGTCGGCTGCGTGCCTGGCTGGTCTACGCGGCGCTGCGCCCAGGTGAGTTGCCCTTGAATGCACCCTGGCGCGCTGGTGATTTGCGCAGCTACGAAAGCGCTTGCATTGCTCCGGAGGTGAAGCGCCCCTACATGCTGAAGCATACTGGCCTAGCTGAGCAGCTGTCCGGTGAACTGGATTGGCTGACTCATCTGCTTTGTCAGCCTCAATTGTCGATCCGGGTTGCCCGCATGCTCCATTTGTACTTGTTGCTACAGCACCAGTACCGGGAGCTGATGGTTCAGGGCGAAGAACTGTACGGTTTCGACCAGTTCCAGAAGTACACCCTCACCGACCTTCGAACGCGGGCCGAGAGAAGCTATGTGCAACGGCTCTTGGACATGCACGGCCCTTATGAGCAGCGCAGCCACACCGCCTATATGGAAGGGCGCTTTACGCCAAAGGGTCGCTCTGTTGACAATGCGCGCTTGTTGCAGCAGATCCTCGGCGGCTACCTTGCCTATCTTCGGGACGGGCTGCAGGCCAACGACTCAGCGCATACACCCTCGCTGTCCAAAACTTTGCAGGAGCTGGACGAGGTGTGCACGGGGCCGAATGCCCGTTGGCCGCAGCGTCAGCAACTTGCCTTGGTGGCCCATTTCATCAAGCAACCATGGAAGCCGAGGCAGGGGCCCTACCGGTATTACAAACTTCGGTGCACGCTCGAATCACAAATGACCCATCTCCGCATCACCTTGCGGGATTACCCACGATTGCGCCGCTGGGTGCGTGGCGTGGATGGTGCGGCCAACGAACTGCACGCACCACCTGAGGTGTTCGCCAGCATATTTCGCCAAGCCGAACGACTTGGCCTCGGGCACCGCAGCTATCACGCTGGAGAAGACTTCCCCCATTTGCTGACAGGCCTGAGGCACATGCTGGACGCCATAGAGCTGCTGAACTTGCACAACGGTTCGCGCATTGGTCATGGTACTGCTTTGGGTATTGATCCGGCGCTGTGGCTGTCTCGTATGCCAGGGACTTTGCATTTGAGTCGCAGTGAGCGATTGCTGGATCTGCTGGCTGCTTGGCAGCTGCTGCGCGAGTTGCCGGATTGCTCTGCGCAGGCCTATCAAGCCGAGATGCAATTGAATGCCTTGCTACCGCATGTATTCCGTACCTCTGTCGCGGCCAATTTTTTTGAGCGTGCCATGAGGCTTCGGGGCTTGCACATGGGCTTTGTCAGCCAGTTGCAGCGGGACGAGAATTGGCAATGGGTAGACTCCTCGCTGGTTGATAGTCAGCGTGAAGAGGCTCGCTTGGTCAGCGAGGCTAGAGATCGGGATCCTGAGGCTTTCCAGTTGCTCTGGACTTGGCACAATGATCCAGAATTGATTGGGAGAAGCGAAGCATTGATGGAGATTGAAGCTCAGGACGCTTTGTTTACCCCGGCTGTCTACTTGCGTTTACAGCAAGCGCTGATGGCGCGAGTGGCAGACAGACGCGTCGTCATCGAAACGCTACCCAGCAGCAATGTGCGCATCAGTCAGTACGAGCGTTTTGAAGAGCATCACGTCATGCGCTGGATGGGAGTACCTGGTTTCATCAAACCCGGCGACGTACCCATCATGGTGTCGTTGGGATCAGACGATCCCGGCATCTTCGCGGGGAATTTGAAGGGTGAGTTCTACCAACTGTACGCAGTGCTGCGCAAGCATGGCCTGCTGGATACCGAAGCCCTGCGCCACGTGGCTGCCGTTAACGAACGTGGCCGGCAGTACCGATTTCACGACCCCGTGCTATGAGCTGTTGGGCACCTAGCACTGTTACTCAGCCGTCAAGCTTCGGTACACGCGCGACACGGCGCACTCTCGTCTACTGAACTAGAAGAACTGGTGGTGTCGCCAACTCGGGTTGTCTTGAGCGTTGTCGACAACATTGGCCGCGTCGAAGGGGGTGACACATTCACCGCGACGTTCGACCGACGGGGCGGGAAGGTGTCGGCGATGGTCCCTTAATTTGTACTTCGTGTGACCTGTTTAAATCGGAGCGGCCACTCACCCATTTGAGTTGACCGTCCGGATACAGCCTGTAGATGCCACCGGTAACGAGCGCGAACATGGCGACAACTTCGGTGGTCGATGTCGCCACAAAGCAGTCTACCGTCGACATCTGCATTTGGCCCGAACCTGCCGCCCAGTTACTTGAGACGAACGAATTTTTGCCGACAGACAGAATCCCCGCCGCTACTCCACCCTGGTGATTCGTTGTACCACCGACACCCCGCAACCCACCTCTCGGGCAATCTTGATCATCCCCATTCCTTTGCCACGCAGTTCAAGGATTCGCTCCTGGATGTCTAACGTCACGGCAGGTCTACCAATTGGATTTCCAGACTTAGTTCCTCTCTCTTTAGCCCTAGCCATTCCTGACTTCACCCGCTCCTGAATCATCCCGCGTTCAAATTCAGCAAACACCCCCATCATTCCGAACAGTGCACGGCCGGCAGGTGTAGTCGTGTTGACACCTTGCTGATGCAGATACAGGTCCACCCCTGTTGCGTGCAACTCCTGCAGCAGTCCCACCAGGTCAATCAGTGAACGCCCAAGTCGATCCACTGACCAGGACGCCACCACATCAAAGTCTTTTCGCGCCACCCCTTTGAGCAGGGCATCGAGCTGTGGCCGATCTTTGCGACCCTTGGCCCCTGAGATGCCTGTGTCTACAAAGGCACCCACTACTAACCAGCCCTGACGTTCTGCAGTCTGCTGAAGCTCACGCAGTTGGTTGTCTGTGGATTGGCGGTCAGTTGAGACTCGTGCATACAACGCTGCACGCAGTGGTCGGTGCAATCGGGATGTAGTTGTCATCGCTATTCCAATCGTCAATGATTTTTTGATTACTAGCGTGGCTATACGCCAACCAAGTGGTTGTCGTATGGATCGAAACGACGCGCCGCCCCGAGGGGAAAGACAGGTCAAATTCATGGGGCCTTTCGGTATAGCCCAGAGGCTCGTCACAGCGTGTTTCATGGCCCCGACTTACTGAGGTGATGATTTCACCCACATCCGAGAGGCATGGCGCAGCGTTTCCCGGTGAAGCGCCAGCACCGGCTCCAACCGTTCCTGCTCGGTCGTACCTGGGCGTGTTTGATACCCGCCTGCCAGATTCCAGGCCACCCCGCATTTCAGCCCCGTGAAGACCATGTGATCCCGCTGGGCCATCTCTGCCGTGGTCAGCAGGCCACCTAGGGGGTCGTCGAGGTGCATGTCAGCCCCAGCCTGGTACAGCACCACATCGCACTTCGCGGCATTGAGCACGGTGATGGCGCTGCGCAGCCAGGCAAAGAAGCTCCCCGAGCTCTCACCGCCATAAAAATGTCGTCCAGACGTTTGGTGGCAGATGCGTCGGGCCAGCTCCGGCTTGCGCTGCAGAATATCCTCGGTGCCATCACCGCGGTGCATATCGCAGTCCAGGATGCCCACCTGCGCATCGGGGTCCGACAGCACTATCTTGGCCGCCGCCACCATCAATCCATTGAAGGTGCAGAATCCCCCGCCGTCGGCATAGCGTGCATGGTGGAACCCGGAGGTGGGAGAACACACCGGCTGCGCGGAAGTCCAGGCATCGCGTGCGGCTGCGACCATGCTGCCAACGGTGTAAAGACAGGCTTGGGCCACCCGAGGGTCGTTGTTCTCAAAGCCGTTGTTGATGGTTCCCGCAAAGACCCCCTCCACATACGCAGGGTCATGCGCCAGACACAGGTCTGCTCGACTGGCGGGGCGGAAGGTCTTGACCCGTCTGGCCAGCCCCGCGGTACGGGCCATGGCCATGAAAGCATCCGGCTTGCCCGCGGACGGTGAATACGAATCCAGACCCGGTACGGACATCTCTGGTCGGTAATAGATGGGATGTGTCATGCAATCTCCTGCTGGGTGGTAAGGGTTGGGGCGGTTGGTGCCAGCCCCAGGGCGGTGTGTTGAATCTGCAAGTCCGCCTGGAAGGCCTTGGCCACATCGCAAATCTGCCGGTCCACCAGACGGTTGGCGAAACCCGAGATGGCTTTGATGGGCAACTGGGGATCGGTCCGGTCGTACGCCACCGTGGCCAATGGCGTCTGCTTGGAGGCGCTGCGCAGTGAGACCAGAAGCACGCGACCCTTGGTACACCGGTCGATATAGGTACGGGCACAGTGCCGCATCACTTGACCTTCTTCCCAGACCTCCAGCGGGGTGCTCAGGATGACGGCAGCGACCGTGACCCCGGGGCTGGTCTCGAGGGGGAAGGTCCGCTCCAGGTCGTAAGGGATATTCCAGCCAGCGGCACCCTGCAGCTGCAAGCGCTCCTTCAAGGCCAGCAGATCGACCTGGTGAACAAACCACTGCAATGAGGCCTTGCGCAGGGTTCCTGGCGCGATGCAGCAGGCTTGCGTAGACGCCCAGCGGAATATCTCCACAGAGCGGTCTTGCAGCACCGCCGCATCCGCAGCATTGGCGCGTACCCACAGCACCCCCAGGCGCCTGCACACCGGAAATAGATCATCGAGTCGAAGGGTGTAAACCGCACTTGGGGCGTTGGGGTTGCCGCCCAACTGCAAGAAGGCATGCAGCATCCAGGCAGGAACCAGGCGCTTGCTGCCAAATGCCTGGGCAATCGTCACCAGGTCCAACAGGACGGTGGGGTGAATGCGGCGCTTGGACCGGTAGCGGTAGTACACCAGGAACTCGTGCATCCAGGCGGTGCCGGTGCGACAGAGCAGCCGCCAGGTGGCGGGCCGAATGCCTTTGGTAGTTAGGTAGTCCTTCAAGCAGGAATCGATGGGCCTGACGTTGTGGGTCAGGTCTTTGGCTGCTTGCGTGTTTGACATGGGGGCTCCAGATTGCGGGTCAAAACATCCCGTGCCATCACGGCCCGATAGCTGGCGCCGATGACGATGGCCAGATTTCAGGCGTGGGTTACCCCACCACGATGAGAGCAGAGTCCGGATGGGGACGCAGCTGCGCCTTCGTGGTGACGGCTCGGTCTAAGAAGAAGCGTCAGTGACGCAGGTGGGGCGGGTGCAGTGCAGCCATGGTGTTCTCTCCAAAGTCATTTCAAGAAATGGCTTCCAGGTTCTCTGGAGAGCCGGCGCTTTAGCCAGCATTTATGAGTCGCCCCGGCAAGATGTCGTATCAAATCCGGCGACGGTCTGTGAACAGACCAGAAACAAAAAAACCGCTGTGAACAATGCTCAGAGCGGTTCACGCTTTAGCAGAATTTATTACACGCCCTGCAAGTTGCATTGGTTAAAACGGCGTGGTTGCATGTTAATCCGTGTAGACGGGCAATGTCAACTAGCGAAATTTTCTGCGACCTCACCAGCTGGTTGGTAGGTTCTATAGACAAGAAATCCAAAATTAAAACGACTGATCTTCAGCAGCAGTCGACCCAATGCGGGTTTAGCGATCACTGAATTCAACGCCTGACAGCTGACATTCATCAGCCTATGAATACCCGTCACTGATGACCGCTTCAGGGAAGTCCCACCTGATAGGTGGACTTCGCATGATGACCAGGTCCAGCCATTGGCCAGTGCCCGCTATATGGGCTCCAATAGGCCGCCTGCCTTGCTAAGATCAATGCACCAGCTTTGATTGGAGAGTGATTTGACAGCCCGCACCGTATTGAGTGATCACGAATGGTTTCTGCTGCAAGCCCTAGACACTGGGGTCGGCAATAAGGAACTCGGCGTCCTATTCGGTAAAAGCGAATACACCATCCGCAACCAACTTAGCGCACTCTACAGCCGAATCGGCGCCGCCAACCGGATACACGCGGTTATCTGGTTTCGCACCCACGCACCCCGCACTGTCCCCATGACCAACCGCGCAATGGCTGCCCGTCGACAAAACGCCAACACAGACCGCCGCAAAGCCAAACGACCTTCACATTTCCCCGCATGGATTGACCGCCTCGCAGGCTCCGAAACGACTCAATGTTACAAAGTCGGTACATATGTACTTTTTGAAACTGCTATGATTTTTTAAAGAATTATTTCAAGTAATTCAAAAACAATTAACAGGGAGACGTCCGGCACGGACGTGAGTTCAATTGAGCCAAACCAGTGCCTTTGTGGGGAAGACCGCGTGAGCGCGGTCGAGTCCATGCCGATCCAGCACCCGCTCACGCAAGTGGAAGGGGGCGCGCCGTTCGGTGATCCGCTGACCGGTCTGGCCCCGCTGGTCGCCCTGTGTTCCATCGCCCGCATCCACCAGGTCGCCGCCGACCCTGCCACCCTGGCCCACCAACTCGGCATTGCCAGCACCGATAGCATAGGCACCACCGATCTGCTGCGTGCCGCCCAGCACCTGGGCCTTAAAGCCAAGCACACACAATCCACCATCGACCGTTTGGGGCTTCTTCCCCTGCCAGCCCTAGCCACCGTAAATACCGCCGATGGCTCACAGCGTGTGGTCATCCTGGCGCAAAGCGATGGCAAACGGGTGCTGTACCAAGATGTAGCCCAGCAAGGCAGTGGCCCCACGATTGAACCGATCGAGACCTTTGCCAAGCGCTGGACGGGTGATGTCATCCTCATCACCAGCCGCGCCTCTCTGGCCGGTGCCTTGGCCAAGTTTGACTTCACCTGGTTCATCCCCAGCCTGATCAAATACCGCAAGCTCTTGGGCGAGGTGCTGCTGATCTCATTCATGCTGCAGCTCTTCGGGCTGGTCTCCCCACTCTTTTTCCAGGTGGTGATGGACAAGGTGCTGGTCCACAAAGGCATGACCACCCTGGACGTGCTGGTCATCGGTCTGGTGATCGTGGTGGTGTTTGAATCGGTCTTGAATGCTTTGCGGGCTTATGTCTTTAGCCACACCACCAGCCGCATTGATGTCGAACTCGGTGCCCGCCTGTTCCGTCACCTGATCCAGTTGCCTTTGGCCTACTTCCAGGCCCGCCGTGTCGGTGACTCTATCGCCCGCGTGCGCGAGCTGGAAAACATCCGCAGCTTTCTCACCGGCAATGCCATGACGGTCTTGCTCGATGTGTTCTTCTCGGTGGTGTTCATTGCGGTCATGCTGTTCTACAGCGTTCCTCTGACCCTGATTGTCCTGGTCAGCCTGCCCTTGTACTTTGGTTTGTCTTTGGCCGTGGTTCCCGTCCTGCGCTCCCGCCTGGACACCAAGTTTGCCCGCGGTGCAGAAAACCAGTCCATGCTGGTCGAAACCGTCACCGGCATCCAGACCGTCAAAGCCTCGGCTTTGGAGCCCAGCTTTGCGAAACGCTGGGACAACCAGCTCGCAGCCTACGTCGCTGCCTCCTTCAAAACCCAGAACTTGGCCAGTGTCGCCCATGAAGGCGTCAACCTCATTGGCAAATTGGTCAATGCCGCCACCCTTTGGTACGGCGCGCAGCTGGTGATGGACAACCAGCTGACCGTAGGCCAGTTTGTCGCCTTCAACATGTTTGCAGGCCGGGTCTCGCAACCCATCATGCGCATGGCCCAGCTCTGGACCGACTTCCAGCAAACTGGTATCTCGGTGGCCCGCTTGGGCGACATCCTCAATACCCGCACAGAAGTGCCACCCACCAGCACGGCCCAGCTTCCCGCATTGAAGGGCCGGATTACTTTGGACAAGGTGACCTTCCGCTACCGTCCGGAAGCCATCCCGGTCTTGAACAGCATCAGCCTGGACATTCGCCCCGGTGAAATCATCGGCATCGTCGGCCGCTCCGGTTCCGGTAAAAGCACCCTGACCAAGCTGGTGCAACGCCTCTATAGCCCGGAAGGCGGAAGACTGCTGGTGGATGGCATCGACATCAGCCTGATCGATGCGGCCCAACTGCGACGCCAGGTCGGCGTCGTCTTGCAAGATAACCTGCTCTTCAACCGCTCCATCCGAGAAAACATCGCCATTGCCGACCCGGCTGCGCCCATTGAAGCTGTCATGCGGGTGGCCCAACTGGCCGGGGCCCATGACTTCATCAGTGAACTGCCCGAAGGCTATGACACCGTGGTGGGTGAGCAAGGCGGCAGCCTCTCGGGCGGTCAACGCCAGCGGGTCGCCATTGCCCGGGCCCTGTTCACCAACCCGCGCATCCTGATCCTGGACGAAGCTACCAGTGCATTGGACTACGAGAGTGAAGCCATCATTCAGAAAAACATGCAGTACATCTGCCAAGGCCGCACCGTACTCATCATTGCGCACCGCCTGTCCGCCGTGCGCAAAGCCCACCGCATCATCGTGATGGAGAGGGGCAACATTGTGGAAGTAGGTAGCCACGAAGCCTTGATCCAGAAGCCGCAGGGGCTGTATGCCCACCTGTGGGCGATGCAGGATGGTGTCAAAGTGGAGCAGGAGGAACGGGCATGAACCAGACTGCCGCCAACCCTTCAGTTCCGACCCCGGCACCTCCCGCCCATCCGGTCATAGAACTGCTGGCCCGCTACAAAGCCATTGTTCAAATCGCGTGGGCCCACCGAGCAGAGTTGGCTGGCCCAGCCCGCATGGCCGATGAAGTGGCGTTTCTGCCAGCGGCCTTGAGTTTGCAGGAAACCCCTGTGCATCCGGCACCCCGGCGCTTTGCCTACCTGCTTATGGGATTGTTTGTACTGGCCATTACCTGGTCCATCTTCGGCGAGGTGGACATCGTGGCCGTCGCCCCAGGCCGCATCATCGTTTCTGACCGCACCAAAACCATCCAGCCCTTAGAAGCCAGTGTGGTCAAAGCGGTGCTCGTCAAAGATGGTGACAAAGTCAAAATGGGCCAAGTGCTGGTGGAGCTGGATCCCACCATGGCCACGGCTGACAAAGCCAGTGTGCAAGAGCAGCTCAATGCTGCCCTCAGCGAAGAAACACGCACCAAAGCTCTGTTGCAGTTGCTATCAAAAGAGAAGCTGCTCACGCAGGTGCTGCAAGGGCTGAAGGCCGATTCGGCACTAAAAAGCCAACTCCAATCCGAATGGCAAGACATCAGTGCCAAGCTCTCCAAGCTGGACGCTGAAGCCACCCGCAGACAAGCGGAGATTGCCACGGTAAAGGCCAGCATCGCCAAGCTCGAAGCCACCGTGCCCATGGCCCAAACCCGGGAAACCGACTTCACCAAACTGGTAGACCAGGGTTTTATCTCCAGCCACGCCACCCAGGACAAAACCCGCGAACGGGTGGAGCTGGAGCGGGACCTGACTACCCAACGCGCTAAGCTGGCAGAGACCGTCGCCACCGCCCATGAAACCGAACAAGCCCGAGTTGCGTACCGGGCAGAAACCCAGCGGCTTCTCAATGACCGCTACGCGCAAGCAAGCACCAAACGCATCCAGTTGAATGCCGACAGCAGCAAAGCCACCCAGCGACAAAAACAAACCCGGCTCACGTCACCCGTGGACGGCACGGTGCAGCAACTGGCGGTTCACTCCATCGGCGGGGTTGTCACCAGTGCCCAGCCGTTGATGATCATCGTGCCGGATTCCACGCAGGTGACGGCAGAAGTCAGCATTGCCAACCAGGACATCGGGTTTGTGAACCAAGGGCAAACGGCGGAGGTGAAGCTGGAGACGTTCAGCTTTACCAAATACGGCACGGTGCAAGCCACGGTGGATAACGTCACGGCGGATGCGGTCACCGATGAGAAAAAGGGAAGTTACTACCCTGCCACCCTGACGCTCAATCAAAAAGACATGCTGATTGACGGCAAGCGCATTGCATTGAGTCCGGGGATGAATGTGACGGCGGAGATCAAGACCGGCAAGCGCCGGATTATTGAGTTTTTGCTGAGCCCGGTGCAGAGGGCGGGATCAGAGAGTTTGAGGGAGCGGTAGAAAAATGGGACACAACATGCACACACAAATCACGTCAACTGATGGGTCAGCGCGCCGGGCATCCGTACCGGGTCCCCTGCGCGCTCGCGGGCGGTACGCGTGCGGCACGCCTGCCCATAGGCATAAACACGGTGGTGCGTCTGCCCGCTCTGTGGCAACCGCAAATTGGCTCCAGTGCCCCGGCACGCCTGCGGGCTTGGTTTGGGTTTGAATAATTCAAATTCCAAAACCTCTCACGCTTATTCCATGCGGCTTGCGGGGCACAAATGGTTGGGGAGGCGTATGAAATATGCGTGGGGGATACAAGCCCTGCAAAAAATGGAACCCATCGCAACAAAAAATTGCAGCAAATTTGGTAGCTGCCTACGTCCCAACTACGCGCAGGACCGGCACGACAAGAGGTTGGGTTCTGAACTTGGAAGTGTGCGAATTAACCTGGGGAGTCAAACATGTTAGGTCAGGCGATGAGATACCTTGTACCACTGTGTGCTGCGATTGTGTCGATTGCTTTCGTTGGCAACGGCACTGCAGGCAATGAAGATCGCACATTCGAACGGCAGCGCCTTGAGCTGGTTGAAAAAATCGAACAAATACTGATTGAAAACAAAGTCTGCCAGTCAAAGGCGGATTGTCAACGTAAGCAAGTTCTGTTTGCTAACCCCCAGAGCGGAGGTGTTGGTATAGATATTTATGAAGTCAGAGATGAGCAAGTGATTAAGGAGGTATCTGATATCTGTTCAAAAACCTTCTTCGTCAATCCAGAAATGAAAGTGATCTCCGTTGGGATCATCGAGGGCAGCAAGTCAGAAGAATTGGCCAAATCTTTTTGGGCAAAAACCAAAATCAACATCTCAATCGAATACAGGAGAAAGAAATAATGTATATCGTAGAGGTAAGAGTAAAAACACATCCGGTTGGCAACGAGTCATTGTCAGACGAGCATTCTTGGGTACCCCATGCATTCCTTGTGATTACTGGACCTGATGGCGTAGAAAGGGGTTATGGATTTGCCCCCTATGAAGCCAATTCGCCTTCAAGTGCAGGATGGATATACGACGACACAAATCACCTGTACAACTCTACAACAGGGAAAATCGATTTATCCCCCGAGGAATATCAGCGCCTGACAGACTTCATCGATGCGTCGATTGCTAACCCGCCGCCATACAGTATTGGCTATGGATCGCAATGTGCAAATTGGGTTGTGAACGGTCTGGTAGCGGCAGGCATTCCGGCGCTTTCAACCCCCAATATGTTGCCAGACAATTTTCTTCGAGATTTGTTTGAAACCATTGTTTGGAACCCCTACACGCAGTGGATAAATATTCAGGTTAACTCTCTCACCAACAACGCCCTCAACTGGGTAGCCCCCCGCCGCGACCCATTAGTCCTCGACCTCGACGGCAACGGCATCACCACTACAGGTATCAACCCCGCCGCCCCCATCCTCTTCGACCAAGACGGTGACGGCACCTTGACAGCCACTGGCTGGATTGGTGCAGGCGAAGCCATCGTGGTGCGTGACTTGAATGGCAATGGAACGATAGACAGTGGTCGCGAACTTTTTGGTGACAACACCATCCTCAACAATGGCCCACGCGCAGGCCAAACCGCTGCCAATGGCTTTGAAGCCCTGGCCGACTTGGACAGCAACGCCGACGGAAAATTTGACGCCAACGACGCAGACTTTGCCAGCGTCAAGCTCTGGAAAGACCTGAACCAGGATGGTGTTAGCCAATCCACGGAGCTATTCACCTTTGCCGACCTGGGTGTTGCCAGCATCAACGTGGCAGGCACCGCCAGTAACGTGAATCTCGGTGGCGGCAACACCCAGACCTTTGCCGGAAGCTTCACCAAAACAGACGGCACTGCAGGTGGCAGTGGTACCGCCCAGCTGGCAGGCAGCCTGCTGCTGGCCAACAACAACTTCTACCGCCAGTTCACCGATGACCCGGCGATTACCACCGCAGCCATTGGTTTGCCCCAGATGCAGGGTAGCGGGTTGGTGCGTGATTTGCGCCCGGCAATGAGTCTGGGCAATGCGCAGGCGGCGGATCTGCAAGCCAAGCTGAGCCAGTTTGCTCTTGAGGCCACCAAGGCCCAGCAGATGGCCGACTTGGACGCACTGATCCAGAGCTGGGGAGCGACGAGCAGCATGGCGACCAGCATCCAGACCAGTACCACGCTGGCCAATCCGTCCGACGGTACCGGTTCGGTCACCGCCGTGGCACAGTTTGCGCAAAGCAACCCCAGCCTGTACGCCCAGATCACGGCGCTGGAGCGCTTTAACGGCCAGACCATTCTGGACAAGTGGGTGCGCGCCAGTGGGGCGGGCTTTGTGGTGAGCTACAGCGCCCCGCAAGAAGCCTTTATCCACCAGGCCTATGACGCGCTCAAGGAAAGCGTGTATTCGGCTCTGGTGGTACAGACACGCCTTAAACCCTATCTAGACAGCGTTGATTTGACGATTGATGCGACTGGCGTGCACTTTTCGACGACTGCCGTGTCGGCCCTGTTGGAAAGCCGCAAGGTGTCTGACGAGCGTAACGCCATCATTGATGTGGTGGAGCTGAGCCACTTCGCCTCGCCCACCTTGCTGGCTGTCGGGTTTGACCCAGCGCAGACGCTACGCACTTGGGTGGACGCTCTGGCCGTGGACTCGCCTATCCGGACGGAGTTGGGAGCCCTGGATATTTACCTCAGCACGTCGTCCAGCGGCAGCGCACGCGCCGATATATACCTAGGGGATGCGAGTGCCAATAGCTTCAACGGTGGCGCTGGGGATGACGTGCTCAGCGGAGCCGAAGGTGCAGATACATTGGAAGGAGGTGCGGGCAATGACGTGATTAATGGTGGTGCAGGCAACGACACGCTGATCGGCGGCATCCATGACGGGTACTGGGGTACTTATAACGGTCCTGGAAACGACACCTATTTGTTTGGACGGGGTGACGGGCAAGATGTAATTTACGACAACGATACAGCAGCGGGAAATCTGGACACGATAGTTTTCAAGGCGGGAGTATCTCCAAGCGATGTGCAGTTGAGTCGGTCCGGCAACAATTTAGTTCTCAATATCGTAGGAAGCACTGACCAGTTGACGGTGATGAGCTATTTCTCCGGGGATGGCGCGGGAGGCTGGGCGGTGGAGGAAATCAGGTTCACAGATGATCTGGCGACGACCTGGAACGTTGCAGACGTTAAGACAGTACTGCTCACAGGTGGTGCGGGTACCGATCTGATCCGTGGTTATGCTAGCGACGACGAGCTAACCGGCAACGATGGCAATGACACCTTATATGGCGGCGATGGCAACGACACGCTGAATGGCGGCGCTGGGTCGGACTTTCTGGTGGCCGACAACGGCAATGACATCTTGAACGGCGGGGCAGACGGGGACACGCTGGAGGGCCGTGCTGGAGACGACACCATGGATGGTGGCGCTGGCAACGACATGTTGGTTGGAGGTACACATGATGGCTACTGGGGCACCTACAACGGCGCCGGGAATGACACGTACATGTTTGGTCGTGGCGATGGTCAGGACTCAGTCTACGACGATGACGCTACGTCAGGCAATCTGGACAAAATCGTTTTCAAGACAGGCATATCGCCGAACGATGTTCATTCCAGTCGCTCTGGCATTGATCTGATATTGAAAATCGCAGGTACACCGGACCAGTTGACAGTTGTGAATTATTTTTCTGGGGGTGTTCCTGGCAATTGGGCAATTGAAGAGATTCATTTTGCCGACGATTCTTCGACCGTCTGGAATGTGACCGACGTGATGGCTCAGGTGTTACTGGGCTCCGATGGTAATGACCTTTTGCAGGGTTATGCAATCAATGATTCGATCAGCGGAGGGGCGGGAAACGACACCTTGTACGGCCGCGATGGCAATGACCTGCTTGATGGCGGATCTGGCAATGATGCTCTATATGGTGAAAATGGTGACGATGTATTGATGGCTGGCGATGGTGCTGACACCCTGTCCGGTGGTGCTGGAAACGATCAACTCAATGGCGGACATGGAGCCGACAACTTGCAAGGCGGCACCGGCGATGACACTTTCGATGGTGGAGCTGGCAATGACGTTTTGATTGGCAATTTCTACGATGGATATTGGGGCACCTACAGTGGTACGGGCAATGACACTTACCTCTTTGGACGCGGTGATGGTCAGGACACGGTCTATGACAACGACACCACCGCAGGCAACCTGGACAAGATCATCTTTAAGTCCGGTGTTCTGCCTGCTGATGTGATCCTCAGTCGCTCAGGGAATGACTTGCAACTGACGATCACCGGAACAACTGATCAGTTGGTTGTCGCCAACTACTTTGGCACAGGTGTTACCAGCAGTTGGTCAATTGAGGAAATTCGTTTTACCGATGCAGCCACCACCGTGTGGGATATCAGCTATGTAAATGCCAAAACGTTTACCGGCGGAGCAGGTAACGATACGTTGACTGGATTTTCGACAAACGACACCTTGACCGGGAATGATGGAAACGACACCTTGTACGGCCGCGATGGCAATGACCTGCTTGATGGCGGATCTGGCAATGATGCTCTATATGGTGAAAATGGTGACGATGTATTGATGGCTGGCGATGGTGCTGACACCCTGTCCGGCGGTGCTGGAAACGATCAACTCAATGGCGGAAATGGAGCCGATAACTTGCAAGGCGGCACCGGCGATGACACCTTCGATGGTGGAACTGGCAATGACGTTTTGATTGGCAATTTCTACGATGGCTATTGGGGCACCTACAGTGGTACGGGCAACGACACTTACCTCTTTGGACGCGGTGATGGTCAGGATACGGTCTATGACAACGACACCACCGCAGGCAACCTGGACAAGATTGTGTTCAAGGCGGGGATTCTGCCCAGTGACATCGTGATGAGTCGTATCAACGACAACCTGATACTCAAAGTCACGGGTAGCACTGATCAAATGACCGTGATGAACTATTTCGGCAGTGACGCAACTAGCGGCTGGGCAATGGAGGAAATTCGTTTCATCGATGCACCATTGACCGTATGGAGTGTGGCGAATGTGAAGGAACAGACCCTGATAGGGACGGTTGGCAACGACACGCTACAGGGTTATGCAACGGATGACAGCATCGGCGCAGGAGCTGGAAATGACACAGTCTATGGCCGTGACGGCAATGACGTTCTAAATGGTGAAGCCGGTGCAGACTCGTTGGATGGCGGCAACGGAAACGATACGTTGAACGGCGGTATGGATGGTGATGCCCTTGTTGGTGGTGCTGGAAACGATCAACTCAATGGCGGAGATGGAGCCGACAACTTGCAAGGCGGCACCGGCGATGACACTTTCGATGGTGGAGCTGGCAATGACGTTTTGATTGGCAATTTCTACGATGGATATTGGGGCACCTACAGTGGTACGGGCAATGACACTTACCTCTTTGGACGCGGTGATGGTCAGGACACGGTCTATGACAACGACACCACCGCAGGCAACCTGGACAAGATCATCTTTAGGTCCGGTGTTCTGCCTGCTGACGTCAATATAAGTCGAGTGAGCAACAACTTAATTCTGAATATCACTGGGACGACTGACCAAGTGACAATTTTGAACTATTTTTTGACCGATGCAACGGGTGGTTGGGCAACTGAGGAGATCCGATTTGCGGATGCCCCCTCAACGATCTGGACTGTTGCGTATGTAAAGACGTCAGTGCTCTCGGGTGGCGCTGGAAATGACACGATTTTGGGTTACGCGTCAGATGACACCTTGAACGGCAACGACGGCATCGACACCCTATCCGGAGGAGATGGAAATGACACTCTCAATGGTGGTCTGGGTGGTGATGTTTTGAGAGGTGAGAACGGCAACGATGCTCTGAATGGCGGAGATGGAGCCGATAACTTGCAAGGCGGCACCGGCGATGACACCTTCGATGGTGGAACTGGCAATGACGTTTTGATTGGCAATTTCTACGATGGCTATTGGGGCACCTACAGTGGTACGGGCAACGACACTTACCTCTTTGGACGCGGTGATGGTCAGGATACGGTCTATGACAACGACACCACCGCAGGCAACTTGGACAAGATTGTGTTCAAAGCCGGAGTTCTGCCTGCTGATGTCAATATAAGTCGAGTGAGCAACAACTTGGTTGTAAAGATAGTTGGAACCGCTGATCAACTCACGGTGACGAACTATTTCATCGGTGAAGGTGCTGGTGGCTGGGTCATTGAAGAACTAAGGTTCACAGACAGTCCTGCTACGGTCTGGGACGTTGCTGCAGTCAAAGCCGCAGTGCTTATCGGTGGTTCTGGGAATGACAACATTCAGGGGTTCGCCTCGGATGATATTTTGATGGGCAATGGCGGAAACGACACTTTGGTTGGCGGAGCGGGCAACGACACACTTGATGGCGGTGTTGGGGCAGACGCGATGACCGGTGGCATTGGCAATGACTCCTACTTTATTGATGTATCCGGTGATGTCGTCACCGAAAACCTCAATGAAGGCACTGACTTGGTTAGCACCTCAATCAGCTATGCCCTGGGGGCCAATGTTGAAAATCTGACTCTGACTGGAACTGCTGCAATCAATGGCACGGGCAACGCATTGGACAACGTCCTGACCGGCAATAGTGCGGCCAATATGCTGGATGGCGCCACAGGTGCCGATACGATGATCGGAGGTGCAGGAAATGACATCTACACCGTCGACAACGTGGGTGATGTAGTAATTGAACAGGGGGCGGAAGGCACTGATCTCATCAACGCTTCGGTAAGTTATACGTTGGCAGCCAACGTGGAAAATCTGACGCTGACTGGCACGAGTGCGATAAACGGTTCGGGCAATGCGTTTGACAATGTGCTCACCGGCAATAATGCTGCGAACACTCTCAGCGGCGGTGACGGTAACGATCAATATAGGTTTGGTTTTGGCGGTGGTGCTGACCGAATCATTGACACTAGCGGCATTAACCGTGTCGTTTTTGGTCCAGGCATCACCACAACAATGGTCATTGCAAGTCGCACCAATGGTGTTGTAAAGCTCGCTCTTTCAGCCAATGACGGCATTAGTTTTGACGATCTTGGTGGTGGCAATTTTGCAGTTGAGCAGTTTGAGTTTGCCGATGGAACTGTCTTGGGCACGAGCTGGCTCAAGGCCATGTTCAACACAGCACCTACTCTAGATTCTCCCTCGACAGTGGTTTATGTCGATACAGCAGCAGATGACATTTTTGTCACCAATGGTGGAGTTTTAGTTGGCCATGACGTTGACGGCGACTTGTTCTCGTTCGGCATCAATGGTGGCAATGTGAGCAATGGCGTGAGTACCAAGGTGGGGAATTTTGGAACACTCGTAGTCGACACCGCGACGGGAGCTTACTCATTTGCCCCCAATGACGTGGCGATAGAGAGCCTCAAGGCCGGCGCATCTGAAAACTTTGTTGTCACCGTGTCTGACGGTTCAGTCACCAGTAGCGCAAACCTGAGCATCAACCTGACGGGAGCCGAAGATTCGACCGTGTTTGCGGGGGGTACTACAGGGGTTGTTGACGAAGATGGCTCTTTGAGTGTCGGTGGCACTTTGAGTGCGTCCGACCGTGATGCTAGCGATGCAGCCCTCATTGCACAAAGTGGGTTCGTTGGCATCTACGGAAGCTTTAGCATTGGAACCAATGGCCAGTGGATTTACAGCCTCAACAATGCTGCGTCCAATGTGCAAGCGCTAAAGGGGGGCCAAAGCGTGGTTGACAGCTTTGTGGTTGCAACGGCAGGTGGTACACCACAAACCATCACACTCAGTGTCAATGGTTCGAATGACGCACCAATGGGAAGCGCCACCGCAACACTGGTATCTGGCACCGAAGACACCAGCTGCGCCATCACCGAAGCCAGCCTGCTGGCAGGCTTTACGGATGTGGAAGGAGAAACTTTGTCGGGTACTGGCTTGACTGCCAACAACGGCACCTTGTCTGCTTTCAATGCCGCAACAGGCAGCTGGACGTTTACACCTAATGCTAACTACAACGGTATTGTGAACCTGAGCTACGGCGTGAGCGATGGAACGGCAGCCCCTGTGTCAGCAACCCAGAGCTTTACTGTGACAGCGGTCAACGATGCCCCTGTCCTGAGCAGCACCCAATCCGTTTTGACAGCAGGAACCGAAGACACCAGCTACACCATCACCCAAGCCTACTTGCTCGCAGGTTTCACGGATGTGGAGGGCGATACGTTGTCGGTCACGGGCTTGACCGCAACCAACGGCACATTGTCAGCTTTCAATTCAACGACTGGTAGTTGGACTTTTACTCCCAACGCCAATTACAACGGCAATGTGAGCCTCAGCTATGGGGTAAGTGATGGAACAGCAGCGCCCGTGGCTGCCACCCAGAGCTTCAACCTGGCAGCGGTTAACGATGCGCCAACAGGGACAGTCACCATTGGTGGTACAGCCACCCAGAACCAAACACTGACCGCCGCCAACACCCTGGCGGATGTGGATGGCTTGGGCACCCTGAGCTACCAATGGCAATCCTCCACGAATGGCACCACATGGACACCCATCGCCGCCGCTACCGCGAGTACCTTTACCCTAACAGGTACGCAAGTCGGTACCCAAGTCCGTGTGCAGGTGAGTTACACAGATGGGCAGGGAACTGCTGAGAGTGCGACAAGTGCTGCAACGGCCGCCATCGCCACAGCGATTAACCAGGTCACAGGTACCGCAGCTGCAGACACGCTGACTGGCACTACGGGTGCTGACCAGATGCAAGGCTTGGCTGGCAATGACACCTATGTGGTCAACAATGTCGGCGATATCGTCATTGAAGCCTCGAACGCAGGTACTGATTTGGTGCAAAGTAGCATCACCTACACCCTGACCAACAATGTCGAAAACCTCACATTGACCGGAACGGCCGCTATCAACGCCACAGGCAATGCACTGGCCAACACACTGACCGGCAATGCTGGCAACAACGTGCTCGACGGCGGTGCCGGTGCGGACACCATGGTGGGTGGCGCCGGCAACGACACCTACTATGTGGACAACACCGCCGATGTGACCACTGAAGCCGCCAGTGCAGGAACGGATACCGTGATGTCCACGGTCACCCGGACTCTGGGCACCAACTTGGAAAACCTCACCCTCCTAGGTACGGTGGCAATCAACGCCACCGGCAACACCGTGGCCAACGTCCTGACCGGCAATGCCGGTGACAACATCCTCAACGGTGGCGCTGGTGCGGACACCATGATCGGCGGCCTGGGCAATGACACCTATGTGCTCGATGTCGCCACCGACATCGTTACAGAAAACCTCAACGAAGGCATCGACACAGTACAGATTGGTGTCACCTACACCCTGACAGCCAATGTCGAGAACCTGACGCTGACGGGTACGACGGCGATCAACGGCACGGGCAATGCTTTGGACAACGTGCTTACCGGAAACAGTGCGGCCAACGTATTGACCGGTGGTGCAGGAAATGACACCTATATCGTCGGCACGGGTGATACCACCATTGAAGCCGCCAGTGCGGGTACCGACACGGTGCAAAGTTCTATCACCTGGACACTGGCCACCAACGTGGAAAACCTCACCCTGACGGGCACCACGGCAGTCAACGGTAACGGCAATACGGTAGACAACGTGCTGCTGGGCAATAGTGCGGCTAACACGCTGACGGGTGGTGCTGGCAATGACACCCTGAACGGTGGAGCCGGTGCTGACAGTCTGGTTGGTGGCACCGGTAGCGACACCTACTTGCTGGGCCGGGGCTACGGCGTAGACACCATTACCGAGAATGACGCCACACTCAACAACACCGATGTGGCGCGGTTTGATACCGGCATTGCGGTCGACCAGCTGTGGTTCACGCATACCGGTAACAACCTGGATGTGAACATCATTGGTACCACCGACAAGTTCACCCTTACAAACTGGTATCTGGGCAACCAGTATCACGTCGAGCAGTTCAAAACCAGTGATGGCAAGACACTGCTGGACAGCCAGGTGCAGAACCTGGTGAGTGCCATGGCGGCGTTTGCGCCACCGGCTGCCGGGCAGACTACGCTGACTGGTACAGCTGCGACAACTTTGGCACCGGTAATTGCGGCCAACTGGCAGTAAGCGGGATGGGCGACCGGGGAATCCCGGTTGCCCATGGGTTACTTGATCTGGGAGCGAATGGCGGCTTTCGGGTCATGAATATGCGAAGGTGAATTTCCGGTTTGGGCACTGTCCAGTCGGTGGCGACTGACTTCTTCATGGCAACGTAATGAGGAAAATTTCAAACTCCTGATAGCTGACACTCGGAAAAGTCGGCAGATGGCCAAGTCCGTAGCCATGTACAAATGCGGCTATCGGCCATGGTGCAGTAAAGGAAACAGCAACACTTCATAGGCGCCTTGTTGGTCCTCTTCCGGTCATGAGTTTTCAAGCCACTCCTGCTGCGCACGAAGCGCCTGATTTAGTTCTTTTGTAAGTTGACGCTGTCGAACCAAATGCCCACCGGTCCAGGCATTCCTTGATGCTGCCGCTTTACCTTTTGAACTTTTTGGCCCGGTAGACTGGTTCCACGGTTTCCAATGCTGGATTGCCTCGCTCTGCCGTTGCCGCTGCTCTTGTGTCCAGGTACGTGCTGCCATGGGACCCCTCTAATAGTTCGTTTTGCTGATTTTCAAATTTTCCCGCGTGCGATGTCGTCCCGTTGTTGATCTGCTGCGGCCCATTGGCAATATTCGCTTGCTTGATATACGGCATAGGGTTCTTGATGATTGCAAGTGTTTCCAGAGTCGCCCGACCTTGCGCCTGGGCCTTGAGTGCAAGTCGCATGTACCTATCTGCGGCGTCCATGTGCTCACCGACATTCAAGGCGGAACGTCGCGCCAGACTGACAAATATGGTTTGCAGCGTCATCGCCTGACCGTACAGCATGGCCTCCACTTGACCCATGTTGCCCGCCCTAACCTTGTCTGTCTGTGCACGTAAATCAGTCACGAGTTCACCTATATCAGTCTTACCTGCGTACTGCCCCCAGGCCTCCATAGCAATTGCGTTTTGCGCTGACGGCATCAATAAAATTTGATGCGATTTTGCCGGTTCGCTCGTTGTTTGCGTGGGTCGGGTTGTGGGCGTCCTTTTTGTGGCCATGTTCATACTCCTTTAAATCCGTCACAGCGTTGCAGTAACTGCACAATTTCCGTGGCTAGCTGAGCGTCCCGTTCGCGGGCGGCAACACCTGCCCGCTCCCAGTTTCCACAGCGCCCACTTTGTTGCAGGTGTGCGCATTCCATGCACAAACGACGGTCGTCTTTGTCTCGATCCCGGATTACCAACCGGTCAGCCAGCAACTCGGCAACTTCAAGGTCTAGCCCTTTGTCTGTGAATCGCGCGCGTCGAGCCATGAAGCGATCGATCTCCTCCGAATTCATGGCCGTGGAATGCGGCCAGCACCATTCATCTGGATCAGGGTCAGGGTCATTTGCCGCAGGGGTAGCACCTTCGATTTTTTGAATATGCCCATCCTGAGTGCCTACGGAACCTACGTAACCCGGTTTTGTAGGTTTTGTAGGCTGAGTGTCCGAGGCAGATTTACTCTTTAGACGTGCAAGCCATGTCATTTCCCACCGCCCTTCCGTGCTGCCGGATTGATGGTGTAGCGCTCGCTGGGTCTGCCACCTGCTGAGCTGCTATCGCTGGCAAGTTTCTTGGCCTTACGTTCATTGTCCTCGCCCTGCATCCCCCCCAGCCTGCAATCAATCTCCCAGGCCTCGCGCACTGCCTTATGCAGATCAAACTCTTTGGTCTGCAATCGATTCAAGGGCCTGAGTGCTTCATTCAGTGCGGGGGATTTCTTGACGCCCGGCCTACCCACCACCGCGCCCCACAGGTTCGGCACCACTTGCCAATCGTCTTTGGCCTTGGGCTGGATCACGGCACGCGCTCCGATCAGGCTGGATAAGCCCACTAGTGCCGCCACCGCTGGGAAGTCGGGCGGGCATTGCATCCGATGCGCAATATCCATGACCCAGGGTCGCAGAGCTTCAGGCAACAACTCCTCGTCAAATGGATCAACCGGCGGTAAGGCAGTGGGCAACGGTGTTGGCGTTGGCCACTCATTCAGCGGGCTCGAAGAAAGATCGAAGGCGGTAGCTGCATTGATGGACCGCTTCACCGCATCGGCTCCAGCAAACTGGTGCAGGTCGTTGAAGTCAGTCGCCTTGTCTGGCCTGTCGGCACCAAAGTCAGGCACCGCAATCAGCCCCACCACCGCTTTCGCAGCTGCCTGGGCCTTGGTCAGTCCAGGGTTGCCGTCGGTCTGATAATCATCGTCAGCAGCAACAATGATGGTGAGCGCTGGATACTTTTTACGAAGTGCTACTGCCACCGGTTGCAGATTGCCCGCGTTGAATGCCACCGCCACTGCATGTCCAGTGCATTCGTAAATGCTTGCACCGGTCGCGAAGCCCTCACAAACGACTAGCTGGCCATCCAGGTTTCCAATTCCGAAATAGCAGCCAGTGACTTTGCCACCTCCATGGAAGCGCTTGTCGCCATCTGGGGTGATGGTCTGCAGGCTGTGTAGGATTCCTTCCGCGTCACGCATTGGGATGAGCAGACGCTCACCGTCACACTTCACGCCGTGGGGTTGAATGACCTTGAACGTCAAGTATTCATGGCTGCGCGCCGGGCTCGCGTTAGCAAGGATCTCCGCTGCCGATTCCCGCGCTTGTTGGTGTAGCCGCACATGCTCCGCGTCCCTCTGTTCCTGCATCGCAGCAATGCGGGCCTGGTGTGCGTCGCGTTCAGCCTGCGACATGGTGTTGACTGACTTGGCACACCATTTCTGGCTAATGTCAGCACGCCAGCAGCCAAAGACACCAGCCGGTATGCCGTCTGGGTGCAGCACGTACCAACCTGAATCGTCGCGGGATTTTCCGTTGCTGCTGAAACGATGTAGCTTGCCATCCGCGATGATCGTGTCTGGTGGTATGAGTCCCGCCGCAACAATTGCTGTTTTGAATTGGTCGATCGGGTCAGTCATACGCACCCTTTTAGGACCATGCCTAGCAGAATCGCTATGGCATACGGAGCTGAGTTGTTCAGCCCATGCACCAATGATTGAATAAATAGCTTCATTGCTTCACCCCCAGTTTGCTGGCGAAGGCTTGCAGGGCTTCAAAGTTTGGTGCGTGATAGGTGTAGCCGTATTTACACACTAGAAAACCGCCATCGGCAGTCTGGTGCACAGCATGACCTGCAATAGCAAGCTCTGCTATTTTTGTAGCGATGGCTTTACTCTGGCGGGCGCCAATGGCAGAATACAGATCATTGGTCGTGTCGGTCGTAAGCCCTTCGGTGTTGATAGCGCCGAGGGCTTTTTTATTGGAGGTGTCAGGGTAGTGGTGCATTGTGGTCACCTGCTACGACGTCGCCAACTCGGTGCGCCTGGCGTGCAACACCTTCACCAGCTCGCGGATTTCCGAATCTGACTTACCTGCGACCCGCGCCGCTGCGATCGCTTGCACTTCATAGTCTGGCCAGCCCTTTGCCCGTTGGCCAATGGCCACTCCAGCAGTGACCGTGCCATCCTTAATTGCGTTGTAAACGCTGGCATCTGCTCGGTGGCCCAATACCTTTTTAACTTCGGGCAATCTCAAAATCAACATAACTGTCTCCCCCTATCCCGCCTTGGCGGTTGTTGCAATAGGGGGGAGTGTCTAGACAATCTGTTCGTTTAAATAGACTGTTTATTCTGGCCAATCAGGCGATGGAATACACCGCCCATAGCGCAAACCCGCATGGATGCTAGGTCTAAATGGCCAGCCTATTCTTTTCCATTTTTCTTTCGGCCTGTGGTCTTGTCAGGGTTTGCGACAGTCGCTAACGGGTGTAGCTTTCGCAATATTTCCACTGCCTGAGCTGGCAATGGCACTTGATGCGGGTCGCCGTTGCGTTTACCGTCGACGCTGCGTTTCATCCGTGCCGCTGGAATAGTCCACATTGCCCCATCGAGGTCAAACTCGGCCCATTCTGCCGCGCGTAACTCGCCAGGGCGCTGAAACAGCATGGGTGCTAGTTGCAATGCCGCCCGGACAATTGGCCCACCTTGATAACCACGAATCACTCGGATCATTTCACCCACCTTATTTGGATCTGTGATGGCTGCGAAGTGTTTACCGTGATGAGGCTTGAGTGCGCCGCGGATATCGGTTGTCACGTCACGAGGTGCCCTCGCAGTGGCCACTGCATAGCGCCATACCTGTCCGGCGGTTGTCAGTACCCTATGCGCAACATCGAGTGCTCCGCGCTCCTCGACCCTGCGCACCACAGACAAGAGTTCAATTGCCTCTATGTCGGCAATATTTCGTTCGCCCAGGAATGGGAATAGGTCTTTTTCAAGATTCCGCTTTTCCCTGATTGCGTAGTGGCTACTCCAACTGTCTAGCTTCATGGCGAACCATTCCAGCGCAGTAGCTCGGAAAGTGTTTAACGCCGGGGTCCTAGATTTCAGTTTTTCAATCTTGCGTGCCTGAATCGGATCAGTACCAGCCGCCTTTTTCAGTCTCGCTACGTCTCGGGCTTTTCTGACTGCGGTCAGGGATATGTCCGGATAACTTCCAAGGGCCAGGCGTGATTCTTTGCCGTTTTGGTACATCTTCCAAAACCACCGCTTTGACCCAGCCGGACTTACTTCCAAGTACAACCCACCAGAATCGGTAAAACGTTCGCGCTTTTTTTCTGGTTTGCACACAGCATTACGGCATTCAGCATCGGTCAACATAGCAGGCCCTTTTTTGGGAAACCGGGGAACGAAATGCCAGATTAGGCAAAATTCCCGGTTTGTTCCCCGATATGTTCCCCGGTTTGGGTTTAGCAGTCAATAGTGGCTATTAGTGCCTGCTACAGGCTAAGTCATTGATTTACCAATGAAAAAGGCCGCTAAGTAGTCTTACTTAGCGGCCTTTAAACGGTCTTCTGGTCGGTGTGAAAGGATTCGAACCTTCGACCCCTTGCACCCCATGCAAGTGCGCTACCAGGCTGCGCCACACACCGATCTAGCCTTCAATTATACCTCGACTATCGAATGCCCAATCAGTTCCCCGTACTCAACAGGTCGCGGATCTCAAACAATTCACGTCTGAGTTGCACGAGTTGGGCTGAAACGGCTTCCGGGGTGTCAAAAGATTGACTGTCTTCAAAATCATCCATATCGATGTCGTCAACTTCGAGTACTTCGACACCATCCAGCATAACTTCACCGTTGCGCTTTTTCTCACGCTCGCTTTGCAACAGTTCCTGCATCTTGTTGCGGGCGCCGCTAATCGTGAAACCTTGGTCGTAAAGCAAATCCCGAATCCGCCGAATCATCAACACTTCGTGATGCTGGTAATAGCGCCTATTGCCTCGCCGCTTCATCGGGCGCAGTTGCGTGAACTCCTGCTCCCAATACCGTAGCACGTGGGGTTTGACACCACACAAGTCGCCGACCTCGCCAATGGTGAAGTAGCGTTTAGCAGGTATGGGGGGGAGCGTTTTCTCCATTGAAATCAAGGCTGTACAAGACAAAGTGTAGAGGTTACTCTAACTTTCTCGTTGATGCAAAGGCTGATTGCAAAACTTCCTTTGAAAAGCTGACCGCTATTCCATGAACAGCGGTCAGCTTTCACGTTTCGTCCTGAATTTGCTCTTTAAGCTTGTGACTTGCGTGAAACGTGACCACCCGCCGTGCCTGGATCGGAATGGACTCACCGGTTCGGGGATTACGCCCCGGCCGCGGCGCCTTGGTACGAATCTGAAAATTGCCAAAACCGGAAATCTTCACATCTGTTCCGTCGACGAGGCTTACCGCAATTAGATCGAAGAAGGCATCAATCATGTCTTTGGACTCGCGCTTATTCAGGCCAATCTGCTCGAATAGCAAATCAGCCAACTGCGCTTTGGTCAGTGCCGGGGTTTCCAGACTTTCAACAGAAAAATCCATGGGTCCTCGATTCTTTTTTTTATTGATCTATCTCGTCAGACGCGCTGACGCGCATCCAATGACGCAGCAAGATGGTCCACAACCGCCTTTACAACGGATTCGATTTGCTCCTCTGTCAGAGTAGCTACCGCTCCGTTAAGAGTCAGCCGAACCGCCAGACTGCGGTCAATGGCACCGCCAGTGGATGCCACATCATTGGTGAATTTCGGACGATAGACATCAAACAACTGTGCGTCCCGTAACAAACCAGATGTGGGCGCAGCCCAGATTGCAGCCATTAGCCCTGCGTGTGTGACGTTATCCCCCACTACTACTGCGATATCCCGTTGAACAGGCTGGAACTTGGCTACTGCTTTGAAAACGGGAACTGTCCTGTGCAAGACGGGGGCGAGATCCAACTCAAACAAAACGGGAGCCTGAACCAAGTCAAACGTGGAGCGCCATTTGGGATGCAGCTCGCCAACAAATCCAACGGCCTTGCCGTTCAAAAGGACCTGCGCGCAACGCCCAGGATGCATGGCAGGATGGCTACCAGGCACAAACTCGGCTTGCACGGGAGAAAGCAGCGCCTCCACGTCACCCTTGACGTCAAAGAAATCTACCCCCCGCTCCTTTCGCCCCCATTGCAGTACGTCTGCGCCGCCACTGGCAAGACCGGCAATACGCATAGGCTGGTAAAACCCTTCGACCGTGGTATCCGTGTTGTGAACCGACGCGTCGCGCAGGAAAACACGGCCCAATTCAAAAACACGCACGCGGTGTTGCTTGCGGGCTTGATTGAACTTGAGAACCTGCAACAGCGAGCCCAGTAACGACGAGCGCATGACGCTCATCTGGCTGGCAATGGGGTTGATCAGCTTGATGGGGCTGGGGTTGCCCGCTAGGCCATGCTCCCAGCTTTCTTCGACAAAGCTGAAATTGATGGTCTCTTGATATCCCAACGCGGCCAGAGAACGACGAACGGCGAACGGGCTACGCTCGGCCTCCGTCCGAATTTTTGATGTGATCGGCCCCTGCGGAGGTGTGTGCGGCAGGTTGTTGTAGCCCACCATACGCGCCACTTCCTCAATCAGATCTTCTTCGATCTGCAGATCAAATCGATAGGAAGGTGGCACCACAGTGAGCAATCCGTCGGCTTGTTCAACGACCAAGCCGAGACGTTCCAGCGCATCAACACACTGCTCTTGGCTCAAAGCCATGCCAATGACTTTGCTGGCACGGGCTACGCGCAAACTGACAGGTGCAGCCACCGGCATGTTGGGTTGCTGGTCATCAATGGGGCCGCAACTGGTGTCGGCTGTTCCGCAAATCTCGACAATGAGCCGTGAGATGTGCTCAATGTGCTCCACTGTCAGGTGCGGGTCCACACCCCGCTCAAACCGGTGACCTGCATCGGTAGAAAAATTGAAACGGCGCGATCGGCCAGAGATGGACTTGGGCCACCAAAAAGCGGCTTCGACGTAAACGTGTTGGGTGTGGTCTGATACGGAAGTTGCGTCACCGCCCATAATGCCAGCCAGCGATTCAACCTGAGCGCTGTCGGCGATCACGCCTACTTTTTCATCCACAGTGACGGTGTTGCCGTTGAGCAGCTTGATTTGCTCACCTGCATGGCCCCAACGCACGTCAAGCCCTCCGACAATCTTGTCGAGGTCAAATATATGGGTCGGACGACCCAACTCAAACATGACGTAATTGGAGATATCAACCAAGGCAGTCACACTGCGTTGGCCGCAGCGTGCCAAGCGGTCCACCATCCACTGGGGAGTTGCAGCCTTGGTATTGACATTGCGAACCACACGGCCAGAAAAACGACCGCACAAATCGGACGCGCTAACCTTGACGGCGAGTGTGTCGCTATTGGTTACCGCTAAGGCGGGGAAGGCGGGAGCCTGCAGTGGCGTACCCGTCAGGGCTGAGACCTCACGCGCAACCCCATACACACTCAGACAATGCGCCAGATTGGGAGTGAGTTTAAGAGTAAAAAGAGTGTCGTCCAGATTCAGGTGGTCGCGAATATCTTGACCTAGGGTTGCGTCGGCGCTGAGCTCAAGCAGACCGCCGTGGTCATCGGCCAGCTGAAGCTCTTTGGCAGAGCAAAGCATGCCTTGACTCTCGACACCGCGCAGCTTGCCAACCTTGATGATGAACGGCTTGCCATCATCGCCGGGAGGCAACTCTGCTCCAACCAGCGCGCAAGGAATACGAATACCGACACGTGCATTGGGCGCGCCGCACACGATGTCCAACAGTTCGGTCTGGCCTACATCGACCTTGCATACGCGCAATCGATCGGCATTGGGGTGCTGTACCGCTTCCTTGATTTCACCAACAACGATTTTGGTGAATGGTGGCGCCACGGGCTTCAGTTCTTCAACCTCCAGACCGGCCATGGTGAGCGTTTCAGCCAATTGCGCGGTGGAAATCGGTGGGTTGCAAAAGGTGCGCAACCAGGATTCAGGAAATTGCATGATGAATCTTGGGTATTTCTATTGGAATTGCGACAGAAAGCGAACATCGCCGTCAAAGAACAGACGCAGATCGTTTACACCGTAGCGCAGCATCGTCAGGCGATCAGGACCCATGCCAAAGGCAAAGCCGATGTACTTTTCCGGATCCAGGCCCATGTTGCGGATCACATTGGGGTGCACTTGACCAGAACCTGCCACTTCAAGCCAGCGTCCGGCCAATGGGCCGCTTTGAAATTGAATATCGATTTCCGCGCTAGGCTCCGTAAACGGAAAGAAGCTGGGCCGGAATCGAAGAACCAGGTCATCGCTCTCAAAAAAGGTACGGCAAAAATCGGTGAAAACGAACTTCAGATCTTTGAAGCTGACATTTTCGCCAACCCAAAGGCCTTCACATTGGTGAAACATGGGTGAATGGGTCGCATCGCTGTCCACACGGTAGGTTCGACCTGGTGCGATCACGCGAATTTCGGGCATCTCGCCTGAAAACAATGCGGCATCGTCTGCGCCCGACGACGCACGGTATTTTTTTACATGTTGCACCGCGTAGCGGATTTGCATGGGACTGGTATGGGTGCGCAACAAATTGGGCGCCGTTTGTGATCCGCCCTCTACATAGAAGGTGTCATGCATGGAGCGCGCAGGGTGATCTTCCGGCGTATTGAGCGCGGTGAAGTTGAACCAGTCAGTTTCGATCTCGGGTCCTTGTGCGACTTCAAACCCCATGGATCCAAAGATGGCTTCAATGCGTTCGAGCGTGAGTGAAACCGGGTGCAACCCACCCTGACCTCGTTGACGACCCGGCAAGGTCACATCGAGTGCCTCTGCTTGCAGCTGCATTTGCAATTCGGCGTCAGCCAGAGCCTGGCGACGATCCGTCAATGCCGATTCAATCGCCTGCTTGGCAACGTTTATGGCGGCACCGCGGGATTTCTTCTCCTCCACCGTCAGGGCAGCCATGCCTTTCATCAATTCAGTGATGCGACCTGACTTACCCAAGAACAACGCTTTGGCGTTCTCGAGATCGGCAGGTGTTACGGCCTGGGAAAAGGCAGCTTTGGCGTTGTCAACGATCGCATTCAACTCGTTCATACATTCTCTCGTCAATGAAAAAGGGCTAGCGCTCTTTCAAGCTCTAGCCCTTGTTCTATTTGCACTGAAAGCTATCAAATAGATAGCATGACAGCGCGAAAATCAAGCAGCCAGCTTGGCCTTGACTTGCTCCACGATACCTGCAAAAGCAGCCATGTCGTGAATGGCGATATCAGACAAAACCTTGCGGTCGATCTCGATATTGGCTTTCTTAAGACCATTGGCGAACTGGCTGTATGTCATGCCGCATTGACGCGCCGCTGCATTGATACGCGCAATCCACAACTGGCGGAAGACACGTTTTTTGGTACGACGGTCACGGTAGGCATATTGCCCCGCCTTCATGACCGCTTCTTTGGCGACCCGGAAGACATTACCGCGGCGACCGCGAAAACCTTTTGCAAGGGCTAGAACTTTTTTGTGGCGGGCGCGAGCCGTTACACCACGTTTGACGCGAGGCATGTGATTACTCCTTGTTCGTCGTTAATTAAATACCACGGCCTGGCAACATCTGCGCCATATGACCCATATTGGTCTCATGAACTGCAGTTGAGCCGCGCAAATGGCGTTTATTTTTGGTGGTCTTCTTGGTCAGAATGTGACGTTTGAAGGCTTGGCCGCGTTTAACGGTTCCACCTGGACGGACGCGGAAGCGTTTCTTCGCCGCGCTCTTGGTCTTCATTTTGGGCATATTAATGCTCCTTCTTCATTGTGCTCGTGAGGCGTCTGCAAACTATTTGCAGCCTTGTTGGCCCCGAGCCACTTCTAAGTGATGCCGTGAAGCGACCACTTGTCCGACAGGTGATTAGCCCATCGCCTTGCAAGTAGCACCTTTCAGCACACACTCACTTAGAGGGCTCTCACCCTCCAATCCCTTATTGGCCATCAATCATGACAGCCAACATCACTACCCTCAAGACGCCGACGGACTCGACGCTTCAGCTACTGGTTTGGATGCCGGCTTCTTCTTGCCTGGAGCAATCATCATGATCATCTGACGCCCTTCCAGCTTGGGAAACTGCTCCACCACAATCAAATCCACCAAATCGGCGCGAATACGATTCAACAATGCCATTCCGATTTCCTGGTGTGTGATTTCACGCCCCCGAAAACGCAGAGTGATCTTGCACTTGTCGCCGTCAGCCAAAAAACGCTTGATATTGCGCATCTTGATGTTGTAATCTCCGTCATCGGTGCCAGGACGGAATTTAATTTCCTTGATTTCGATAACCGTCTGTTTGGCCTTCGCCTCAGCCGCCTTCTTTTGCTCCTGGTATTTGAACTTTCCGTAGTCCATCAACCGGCAAACCGGAGGTACAGCCGTAGCAGCAATTTCAACCAGGTCAACATCCAGCTCGCCCGCCATGCGGAGCGCTTCTGAAATACTGACAACACCCAATGGCTCATTTTCCTGCCCCGAGAGGCGTACTTCTGGAGCCATGATTTCCCGGTTGAGGCGGTGTTTGCGTTCTTCGCGGTGACGACGGTCACGAAATTCAGTAGCGATGGCTCAATCCTTCACAATATCTGCTACATCAATAGTAGCTAAAGCTGCACAGCACACCCAACAAATCAAAATTTCTGGAGAAAACTCTAGATAACAGACTTATTGGCAATGTCTCCTGCAATTTTTTGCACGAATGCATCAAGAGACATTGCACCGAGGTCTTGACCACCCCGAGCGCGCACCGCAACAGCACCTGCTGCCATCTCCTTGTCGCCAACGACAATTAGGTATGGCAGCTTCTGCATTGAATGCTCCCGTATTTTATACGTAATTTTCTCATTACGCAGGTCTAACTCGACCCTAAGCCCTTGATTTTGCAGCGTTTTGGCCACAGAACGGGCATATTCCGCCTGCGCATCGGTGATGTTTAGCACAACAACTTGAACCGGGGCCAGCCATGCGGGCAGCGCACCAGCGCTTTCTTCTATCAAAATACCGATGAAGCGCTCGAGACTGCCAACGATTGCGCGGTGCAACATAACGGGACGGTGCCGGGCACCATCTTCACCGACATATTCAGCATCCAGTCGCTCGGGCATTGAAAAATCGACTTGAATGGTCCCGCATTGCCAGTGGCGTCCAATCGCATCCTTCAGCGTGTATTCGATCTTGGGGCCGTAAAACGCGCCCTCTCCTGGAGAAATTTCGAACTCACAACCCGATGCACGCAAACTCTCAACCAGCGCGGCCTCAGCCTTGTCCCAAATTTCATCCGACCCGATGCGCTGCTCTGGGCGAGTGGCAATCTTGTAGATGATGTTCTTGAAGCCGAAGTCCGTATAAACTTTTTGCAGCAAAGCCGTGTAGTTGACACACTCTTGCAGGATCTGATTTTCGGTACAAAAGATGTGCCCGTCATCTTGCGTAAAACCGCGCACACGCATGATTCCGTGCAGGCCACCAGACGGCTCGTTACGATGACACTGCCCGAATTCACCGTACCGCAGAGGTAGATCACGATAGCTCTTGATTCCCTGCTTAAAAATGAGGATATGCCCTGGGCAATTCATGGGTTTCAACGCGTATTCGCGTTTTTCGGACTCCGTGACAAACATGTTTTCACGGTACTTGTCCCAATGCCCTGTCTTTTCCCAAAGGCCCTTATCGATGATCTGTGGACCCTTGACCTCCTGATACCCGTTGTCTCGATAAACCTGACGCATGTACTGCTCGACACCCTGCCAGAGGGTCCAGCCCTTTGGGTGCCAAAAAACCAGCCCAGGGGCATGATCGTCAATATGGAAAAAGTCCAACTCTCGGCCCAGTTTGCGATGGTCGCGTTTTTCAGCCTCTTCCAGCATGGTCAGATGCTGCTGCAGATCGTCTTTGGTCGCCCATGCTGTACCGTAGATGCGTTGAAGCATTTCATTCTTGTGGTCGCCACGCCAGTAGGCACCGGCGAGCTTCATGAGCTTGAAGTGTTTTAGCTTGCCAGTGCTCGGCACGTGCGGGCCGCGGCAAAGGTCTTCAAACACGCCTTCCCGGTAAAGTGAGACGTCCTGATCAGCCGGGATACTTTCGATAATTTCGGCTTTGTAATGCTCGCCGAGACTCTTGAAATAGGCAACAGCTTCGTCGCGCGGTAGAACACGACGCGTTATGGGCTCGTCTTTGGCTGCCAGAGCCGTCATCGTCTTCTCAATCAATACCAGATCATCAGGCGTGAATGGGCGCTTATATGAAAAGTCATAAAAGAAACCATGCTCGATCACCGGACCTATCGTGACCTGGGCATCTGGGAACAGTTCCTTGACGGCATATGCCAGCAAGTGGGCCGTAGAGTGGCGAATAACTTCCAGACCATCGGCGTCTTTGGCTGTCACGATGGACAGGGCGCTGTTGCACTCAATGGTGAAACTGGTGTCGACCACCTTGCCGTCAACCTTTCCTGCCAGGGCCGCTTTGGCCAGACCCGCGCCAATGGACGCGGCCACTTCCGCCACCGTCACAGGGCCTGCGTATTCGCGTATCGAGCCGTCAGGAAGCGTAATTTGAATCATGTTCTGCAAAATCAAAATAAAAAAGCGCGGACAAGCCGCGCTTTAAAAAAAGGAAGCCGGGGCAGCAGGATTTTACGCTGTGCCAGCCTTCCAATCGGTTCAGTGGAACTGTTCTTCTTCGGTAGAACCGGTCAAAGCAGTCACGCTGGACTTGCCACCCTGAATAACGGTCGTCACATCGTCAAAGTAACCGGTTCCAACTTCCTGCTGGTGAGACACGAAGCTATAGCCGCGCTCGCGCGCTGCAAACTCAGGCTCTTGCACCTTCTCGACGTAGGCAGTCATGCCACGCTTGACGTAGTCTTGTGCCAGGTCAAACATGTGGTACCACATGTTGTGGATGCCAGCCAAGGTAATGAACTGGTACTTGTAACCCATGGCGCCGAGTTCTTTCTGGAACTTGGCGATGGTGGCATCGTCCAGGTTTTTCTTCCAGTTGAACGATGGCGAGCAGTTGTACGCCAGCATCTTGCCGGGGTGCTTGGCATGCACGGCATCCGCAAACTTCTTGGCAAACTCCAGATCAGGCGTACCTGTTTCGCACCACACCAGATCGGCATAGTCCGCATAGGCGATAGCGCGCGAGATAGCTTGGTCCATGCCCTTGCGGGTTTTATAGAAGCCTTCAGCAGTGCGCTCACCGGTCAAGAACGGCTTGTCGTTTTCGTCGTAGTCGCTGGTCAACAGATCAGCAGCTTCGGCATCGGTACGGGCAATCACCAGGGTGGATACGCCATACACGTCAGCCGCCATGCGGGCAGCAATCAGCTTTTGGCAAGCTTCCGTCGTAGGAACCAGTACTTTGCCACCCATGTGACCGCACTTCTTGACGGATGCCAACTGGTCTTCAAAGTGGACACCACCTGCACCGGCCCGGATCATCGCCTTCATCAGTTCGTAAGCATTTAAAACGCCACCGAAACCGGCTTCTGCATCCGCAACGATCGGCGCGTGGTATTCGATATAACCAGCATCACCTGGGCCAACGCCCTTGGCCCACTGGATTTCATCCGCGCGGGTGAAGGAGTTATTGATGCGCTCGACGACCTTTGGCACCGAATCCACTGGGTACAGGGACTGATCGGGGTACATCGCGGAATATTCGTTGTTATCTGCAGCAACTTGCCAGCCAGACAAGTAGATGGCTTTAACGCCAGCTTTGACTTGCTGCATGGCCTGACCGCCCGTCAACGCGCCGAGGCAGTTGACGTAGGGCTCGTTGTTAACTAGGTCCCACAATTTGTCGGCACCACGCTGAGCCAAAGTGTGCTCAACCTGAAACGAACCACGCAGGCGCACCACATCCGCAGCGGAATAGCCACGTTTGATACCTTTCCAGCGGGGGTTGGTTGCCCAATCTTTTTCCAGGGCGGCAATTTGCTGTTCACGGGTTTGCGTAGTCATGGATTCACTCCGTAGTTAAAGAAAAAAAGGCCTAAGCGGTCAAATCGACGCAGGCTGATAGCGTATTTTAGTCTTATATAAGACTTTGATTTAATCTTATGTCTTATATAAGACATAAATTTTCATTTGCAAATCAAGCACTTGCATCATTCATGCCACATAGTGATAAGGAATTGCTCGATGCGCAAAAGTGTCGCATCGCCTGGGTGAGCTCGTTTTCATAATCCGGAATCGCTTCGCGTACTCCAAAATCAGAGACGTACCGCAGCCACTTAATGGAGGTGAGGGGCGTCGTGAGCCGAGCTAAAAGGCATCCGCATAACGGTGAAGCTCCCAAGCACTCACCTGCTGGCTATATTCGTCCCATTCAGCCGTTTTGAGATTCACGAACTCACGACAAAAATCAGTGCCGACGGCATTCCACAACAAGTCGTCTTCGGCGAGCGCCACCAAAGCCTCATGCAGGTCGCGAGGCAATCGGGGCGGCATTTCTTGCCCACTCGCCAAACGCTGATAAAGATCTTCGCTGCAGGGCGCGGGTGGCACCATTGCCTGATCAATTCCATTTAGGCCTGCCGCCAGCGTGCCAGCGATTGCCGCATAGACGTTGCACGAAGGGTCCGGCAATCGCCATTCAATACGCCCCGCCACAGTTCGAACGACGCAAGTGCGGTTGTTATCCCCAAAACTCTTCCAGACTGGCGACCAGGTCGTTCCAGAAGCGCTGGCGCTGGATGCAAGCCGTTTATAACTATTCACCGTTGGCGCGCATAAGGCGCTGAGTGCGTCGGCATGGTGCAGCAGGCCAGCGACAAAACCATATCCCGCGGGGCTTAGCCCGAGCGAATCTGCAGCATTGGAAAATATGGGTTGACCGTCTGCATCCGTGATACTCAAGTGGAAATGCAGACCGCTTCCCGGCGCGTTGGCCAGTGGCTTAGGCATGCAACTGAAGGTCATGCCATGCTTTTGCGCAACCGAATGGGCAGTCATTTTGAACAACATATAGCGATCCGCCGATGCCAGCGCATCGTCAAACCGATAGTTGATTTCATATTGACCACATGCATCTTCGTGGTCAATCTGCTGAAGGTCAAAACCCAGTTCGACCAAAGTCCTGCGCATGTCATCCAAAAAACCCGCGTTCCGTCCAATGGATTTAAGGTCATACGAAGGCTTATCGAGTTGATCCTGGGCGTCGGCCACTTTCCATTGCCCCAAACTGTCCTTGCAAAGCAGGAAAAATTCGGGTTCGATCCCGACCCACAACGTCCAGCCACGCGCCTTCATCCGCTCCATCTGAGACTTCAACAATTGGCGTGAACAGGTTTGCAGTGGCTCACCACCGGCATAGCCGTCGCACACGGCATGCGCCACTCCCGGCAAAAAAGGCAAGGGACGCAAAGACTCCAGCTGCACCCGGCCGTAATACTCACTGCGGGGTCCAAAACGTCCCAGGCCTGTACCCGAGATGCTGGGGCCGGCAAAACCGGCACCTGACTCCACCCACTCACGCAGATTTTGTAGCGGAACCAGCTTGCCCTTGGCGACACCATGAATGTCGGAAAACTGGGCTAGTACGCTGTGAATGCCTTGCGCCGCCAACGTTTCTATCGTGGACTCTATAGTCATGCTTCTTCCTTCAGGCACCAATCACTTCATCCAGTATCACCATGGCTTCGTCAAAGACTGCATCCTGAATAGTCAATGGAAACAGAAAGCGAATCACATTGCCGTAAACGCCACATGTCAACAGCAACAAGCCCTTTTTGAGTGCTGCCTGTTGCACCCGCTTGGTGCGATCCGCATCGGGCGCACCGGTTTCGGGGTGCACGAATTCACAGGCAATCATGGCCCCCAACCCGCGCACATCGGAAATCGTTTTGTCGCTGCGCTGAAGTGTTTTCAGACGCTCGACCAGCCGCGCACCCAGCATGTTGGCGCGGTCTACAAGATGCTCATCCGCCATGACGTCGAGAACCGCGTGAGCAGCGGCAACCGCCAACGGGTTACCCGCATAAGTCCCCCCCAAACCACCAGGCGCTGGGGCATCCATGATGGCTGTCTTACCCACTACGGCAGACAAAGTAGTGCCACCAGCCATGCTTTTTGCCATGGTCATCAAATCGGGGGAGACTCCAAAATGTTCCATGGCAAACATCTTGCCCGTGCGCGCAAAACCCGATTGCACCTCATCCGCTATCAACACAATGCCATGCTGATCGCACAGGTCTCGCAGCCACTCCACAGCGGCCTTCTGAATGACGTTAAACCCACCCTCACCTTGCACCGGCTCAAAGACAATTGCTGCAACCCTGGACGGCTCGATATCGCACTTAAACAATTGCTCCATTGCATGCTTGGTCTCGTCCAATGACGCACAGTGGCACGGAAACGGCAGATGGTAGATCTCGGGGGGGAATGGGCCAAAACCAGCTTTATAGGGCTGCACTTTTCCTGTCAACGAGACGGCGAACAGGCTGCGACCGTGAAACGCCCCACCAAAAGCGATGACGCCCCCACGACCGGTAGCAGAGCGTGCGATCTTGATCGCGTTTTCAATAGCCTCAGCGCCGGTCGAAAAGAATGCTACTTTCTTGGGTCCATCTATAGGACTGATTTCCAGAATACGCTCCGCAAGATGGACATATTCGGTGTAAGGCACCACCTGGTAGCAACTATGGGTAAACCGTGCCAACTGATCGGAAATGGCTGCCTGGATTTTGGGATGGCAATGGCCCGTATTGAGTACCGCAATGCCACCAGCAAAGTCGATGAAACGACGGCCTTCGATATCCCAGAACTCCGAATTCTTGGCGTGGTCAATAAAGAAATCCCCCATCACGGCAACGCCACGCGGTGTTGCGGCCAAGCGGCGGGCGTGCCAATCGGCATTGGTCTGGGTGGCAGAAGGCTTCATAGATGCGTTCATTTTCATTTCCTCGTGAAGTAGTTCCTGGATTCGGCAAATGGAGCGGCGGCTTTACACCGGGCTATCGATCCGGATCCAGGTTGTTTTGGTCTCGGTGTATTTATCGAAAGCGTGCAGGGACTTGTCGCGCCCCACTCCGCTTTGCTTGAAACCACCAAAAGGGACGGTAATATCGTCTTCGTCATACTGATTGACATGCACCGTACCGGCGCGAAGCGCACGCGCTACTCCATGCGCCTTGTTCAGGTCACTGGTCCACACGCCCGCCTGCAGACCGTATACGCTGGCATTGGCCTGGCGCACGACCTCGGCGGTATCGGTGAACGACAACACGGACAGCACCGGGCCAAAAATTTCTTCGCGGGCAATGGTCATATCGCTGCTGACACCATCAAAAATGGTGGGCTGCACGTAACAGCCGCCTGTTTCACGCAAGGCTTGCTCACCGCCAGCAATCAACCTGGCCCCTTCCGCCTTGCCGCTTTCAATGTAGCGGAGGACCGTGTTCATCTGAATCTGGTCGACCAGTGCTCCCATTACGGTTTCGGGATTTAGTGGGTTGGCTGGCGCATAGGCTGGCATCAACTTCAGAGCCTTTTCAAGAAACCGTTCTTTGATGCTCGCTTCCACAAATAGTCGCGATGGCGCGTTGCAGCTTTCTCCCTGGTTGAAGAAAATGCTGCCAACTGCCGCTTCCACGGCTTTGTCCAAATTGGGGCAATCGGCAAATACGATATTGGGGGACTTGCCTCCCAGTTCGGTCCATGCGCGCTTCAAGTTGCTTTGACCCGCCATCACATGAATTTGCTTGCCCACGCCGGTTGACCCGGTAAAGGCAATGCAATCCACATCCATATGCAAAGCCAGCGGGGAACCCGCTTCAGGGCCGTAGCCTGTGACTACATTGAACACCCCAGCGGGAATGCCTGCCTCCAAAGCCAGATCCGCCATCCGCAGGGCAGTCAAAGGTGATTTTTCACTTGGCTTTAGAACGACTGAATTCCCAGCAGCCAGTGCCGGGGCAATCTTCCATGACGCCATGATCATGGGATAATTCCACGGCACTATGACCCCAACCACACCAACCGGCTCGCGCGTGATCAAAGCCAGCGCGGTGTCTGCGGTTGGCGCAATTTCGTCATAAACTTTATCGACGGCTTCCCCGTACCAGCGAATGCAATTGGAAGCACTGTTGACATCCACAGCGCGTGCATACTTCACTGGCTTACCCATGTCGAGCGTTTCGGTCAATGCCAGCTCGTCCGCATGTTGCAACAGCAAGTCAGCGAAGCGGATCATGATGCGCTTGCGCTGCGCAGGGGCTAGTCCGCGCCACCGCCTGTCTTCAAAAGCAGCGCGGGCCGCCAAGACTGCAGCATTAATGTCGGCTTCTCCACAACGCGCAACCTGAGTCAACACGCGCCCATCTACGGGCGAAACGCAATCAAACAGCTGTCCGTCTTTGGCTGAAACCCTTTGCCCATCAATCAAGGCTCTGCCATCTAATGCAGGAGTTGCCCGTGCATAGGTAGTATTCATAATTGCGTTCTCCAAACTGTCCAAGTCCAGTCATAAACTGGATACCTGATGTTCTCAAAAAGTGGACCCATGACAGTCCACAAATAGAAAACGGGGCGGTATTGCTACCGACCCCGCCTTCACCTGCCGCTAAATGTGAGCGATTCGCGACTTAGAACGAAAGCACAACAGAAGTGCCCAAGGTATTTTTGTTTTGCTTAAAGTTTCCATCGATGTCACGGAAATTGTTTCCGGTTGACTGATCAAGGCGGTATTCCACCTTCCATTGGGTGTTTGCATTGACTTGGTAGTTGGTACCCAAAGACACGCGAGTCAAATTGGCTCCAACCGGCTTTCCTTCGGCATCCAACGCAGGCGCACCAGTCGAATCCAATTCCTGACCTAACCCAAAGTTGTATCCGGAAGCATAATCGCTACCACTGCTACCGTTGTATGCATATGTCCCGCCACCATTGGTCCGGTTATCTATGAAATCAACACGCGCTAACAACTGCAGGCGCGGAGTCACTTTGTACCCCATTAATCCTGACACACCGGCCCACCGCGCGTCTTCTCCAGTGGTGGCCGCATTGCGCTGTGAGCCCCAAGATAATTGGCCGTTAAACGCCCAATCACCATGGGTGTAACCACCGTCAATGGACATCACAGTGAAATTGCGATTGACAGATCCGTGAAGACCAGACAATCCGACATAAGAGAACTCATTGATAAACCAATCAGCACGATAGGCGAGAGCAACCGAATTGGTATTTGAGGCAGCTACTGCAGTAGGAGCAAAGGTAGTCGGGTTGGAATTTACATTATCCACGCCAGCATCGACATTCCCAACTATCCATTTCAACGCATAAGTCCCGTTGTTGAAGGTGTGTGTCATACCCAAACCTTTGTAAGAGGTGGCTCCCGTCAAGTCAAATAATGCGTTGTGGGTCAGGAGTTGGTTTCCCAATGTCGCATTGGCATTGGCGAAATAGAACTCATAACCCTGGAAGTCCGGAATCATCCCGCCGATGATTCGATTTTCCTTGTTGATGGGAATCGATACTGATGCTTCGTGAACATGGTTGTAGGTGGAAGAACCGGGCAACAAACGCAAGGTCCAGTCAACGCCCTCGCCGTCCTGGCTTTCCTTGGTAATCTGCAGCATGGCAAATTCATCTGCAAAACCACCGGAAGAACTGAAAACATTGTTGCGGTCCAGGTCATTCGTCTTGTATGAGGCTTCAATCACGCCATTGATCTTCACGCCCTTAAAGCCGGATTTCTCCTGCTCATCGGCAACCAGTTCCATTTTTTGCTCAAGACGCGTGACTTGCTGTGAAATATTCGTGCTGGGAGGCGCCGCACTGATTGCGTCGACTTTTTGTTGCAGTGACTGCAACTGTGCCTTAAGCGCCGCAATTTCTTTTTGCAAGTCGGCTGCAGACTGAGCCTGCGCGCTAACCCAGGGCATTGCGCTGGCGAGTGCGACGATGATTAGTTTTCTTTGAAGGCGCATTACATTCTCCTGTTTGAAATCAAAATAAAAGCAACTGGACACAAACTAGCTGGCGCGATACGCTGCGGCCATCTCAGCCGCACGACGACGTTCGGCACGCGAAATAAGGATGCTGGCCGCCAACACACCCATACTGACAACCGCCACCGTCAAAGTCGCGACCGTGTTGACACTGGGACTCAATCCCAGGCGAGCACGGCTGAAAATGGTGATGGGCATGGTGGTGGATCCCGGACCGGACAGGAAAGCCGACAACACCACATCATCAAGAGACAAGGTGAACGTCAGCAGCCAAGCAGAGCCAATAGCCTGAGAGATCAGTGGCAGAGTTACTAAAAAGAAAACTTGCAGGGGTCGACATCCCAGGTCTTGTGCCGCCTCCTCCATCTGCGGACTCAATTCCTGCAAACGTGATTGCACTACGACAGTGGCATAGGCCATTCCCAGCAGGGTGTGGCCAAGCCAGATAGTTCCCAACCCGCGCTCAGGAAATCCAAACATGCGCTGGACCGACACCAGCATCAATAACAATGACAATCCAATAATCACCTCAGGCATGACCAACGGTGAATTCACCATGCCCGCAAACAAGGTGCGGCCCGGAAAACGTTTGAACCGATGTAACGCCAAGGCTGCCAATGTCCCCAGAATTACCGAAGAGCAGGCCGTGAGAAATGCAATTTCCAACGACAGGGAAAACCCATTAATAATTTCGGTGTCACGGGCCAGTTCCTGATACCAGCGCAGGGACCACCCGCCCCAACTGGTAACCATGGGGCTTCCGTTGAAGCTGAGCACCACCAACGTAAATATTGGCAGGTACAGGAACAGAAAAACTGCTCCCATCCAGACCCGGGATGTGACACGTCCTGCATTGATCTTCATGCGCGACCCCCTGAGGTGCTTTCAGCCTGGTATTTGTTGAACAAGGCCAGTGGCACGATGATGAGCAGCACCATGACTACAGCCACAGTGGCGGCCATGGGCCAGTCGTTGTTACTAAAAAACTCATCCCAAAGGACACGTCCAATCATCAGGGTTTGCGGCCCACCCAACAACTCGGGAATGACGAACTCGCCGACGCAGGGGATGAACACCAGCATGGAGCCCGCAATGATCCCGCTCTTGGACAATGGAACGGTAATGCGCCAGAACGCCTGCCAGGGAGTCGCACCCAAATCCAATGCAGCCTCGAGCAGGCGCAAGTCCATCTTTGCCAAATTGGCATACAGCGGAAGAATCATGAAAGGCACATAGGTGTAAACCATGCCCAAGACCAGTGAAAACGGGGTATTCATCATTTTCACTGGTTCAGAGATCAACCCCATTGCCAGCGCGAGGTTGTTGAAAACTCCGCTGTCCGCCAACAACATCTTCCACGCATAAACGCGCAGCAGAAAAGAGGTCCAAAACGGCAACATGACCAGCATGAGCAATGCCGGGCGTTTGTCGGCCGGGCTCCGCGCCATGAAATAGGCAAACGGATAGGCAATCACCAGACAAATCGCTGTCGTGATTGCCGCAAACTTCACCGAACTCAAGTAGGTCTGAATGTACAGCGAGTCCTCCGCCAAACTCAGGTAGTTACCAACCTTCAGCTTGAGGTCGACAACGCCGTCTGCCCAGGTCAAAATATCTTTGAAGAACACCGTATCCATTTCAGAGAGACTGATCTTGAACACCACCAGAAACGGAAACAGGAATACCAGCAACAGAAACACCATAGGCACGCCTATGACAGCGGACCGTCCCCATGGACCGGTAATCCTGTCGTAAAACGACCATTTTTTAATTGCGATGGAAATCATGTTCGTTCACCTGGTCAGAACAACAACATCGCTGCCGCACCACCACACCACCACCTTGTCGCCCCAGGTCAGCTGGGTGGCGTTGTGGCGCGCATCATTGGTATGGGTCACCTTGACGATGACACCCGTTTCCAGTTTGACATGGTACGTCGTCAGACTGCCGAGGTAGGCGAGATCCTCGATCACACCAGTGGTGATGTTGAATCCCACTTCAGCGAGTGACTCACGCTCATCATCCCTTGGTAGCGTCTGCTGAATGGTCATTTTTTCAGGACGAATACCCACGTGAACCGCCATGCCAGAAGTCCCGGTGATTCCATGGCTTACATAATGTTTGCACTCAGGCGTGGTGATGGTGACATGGTCTGGCTCATCTACTTCGACAGAGCCCTTGAACAAATTCACACTGCCAATGAAGTCGGCCACAAACCGGCAATTGGGCGTTTCGTAAATTTCTGCAGGTTTGCCGACCTGCAGAATTTTTCCCTCACTCATGACACCGATCCGGGTTGCCATGGTCATGGCCTCTTCCTGGTCATGGGTCACCATCACGCAGGTTACGCCCACCTGCTCGATAATGCCCACCAACTCCAGCTGGGTGCGTTCCCGAAGCTTGGCGTCCAGAGCGCCCAGAGGTTCATCCAGCAACAGCAACTTGGGACGTTTGGCCAAACTGCGTGCCAACGCAACCCGCTGCTGTTGCCCTCCAGACAACTGATGCGGTTTGCGCTTGGAATAGGCCTTGAGCTGAACCAAATCCAGCATTTGAGTGACCCGCGCTTCGAGCTCATCCTTGGGCATGCCGTCCCTTCGCAAACCAAATGCAATGTTGTCCCAAACCGTGAGGTGAGGAAACAATGCGTAACTCTGAAACATCATGTTGATGGGCCGCTCATAGGGAGCGAGTCCAACAATGTCCTGTCCCGCCAGCAATATTTGCCCCGAAGTCGGTGTCTCAAACCCCGCCAGCATGCGCAGCAAAGTGGATTTTCCGCAGCCGGATGAACCCAATAAGGCGAAAATCTCACCCTGCTGGATGTCAAGAGATACCTCATCTACTGCAAAGACATCATCAAATTTTTTGACGATGCGCTTGATTTGCAGAAACGGAGCGTCTCCCGTTGCAGCGACCGCTGGCTTTGAGTTTGAGTTAGTTGCCACCGAAATACCCTTATGCAGAAATACTGACAGCTGTTCACTTACAGGCCGGTCTTGAAGCCAGTGTAGGTGCGCGTAGCAAGACGACGCACATCATTGCTCAACGCCTGGGGCGCTACCATCTTCGCCATTTCAGCACTGGTAGGAAAGACGGAAGGATTGTTGGCAACGTCAGCGATGATGAACTTCCGTGATTCTTTGTTCGGATTGGCATAAAACACCTTGTTAGTCAGGGCCGCATGTACCTCAGGCCGCATGATGTAATTGATGAATGCGTGTGCATTTTTGGGGTGTGCCGCGTCGACCGGAATCGCCATCATGTCAAAAAACAGAATGCCACCGTTCTTCGGAACAAATGCAACAATATCCTGACCAGTCTTGCCCTCAATTGCGCGTTTGCGTGCAATGTTGATATCACCATTCCAGCCCAAGGCCATACAGATGGATCCTCCAGCCATGTCATTGATGTAGCCGGACGAACTAAACAAGGTTACGTAGGGGCGCACGGATTTCAGCAGTGCCCCCGCCGCCTGGTAATCCGCTGCGCTCTTGCTGAAGGGGTTTTTTCCAAGGTAGTGCAAAGCCGCCGGCAACACTTCAGTTGCGCTGTCCAGCACTGACACGCCACATGTTTTGAGTTTGCTGATGTATTTGGGGTTGAAGAATAATTCCCACACGTTGTCAGGCATTGGTTCACTGCCCAATGCAGCTTTCACTTTTGCCGTGTTGATGCCGATGGTGGTGTAACCCCAGAGCCAGTTCACCAGGTGCTCATTGCCGGGATCAATGTTGGCAATCTGCGCCTGAATGTCCGGGTCCAGATTTTTCAGGTTGGGTAGCTGCGCCTTGTCCAGCTTGGTGAGCAAACCACCATCGATCTGCAAACGCGCAAATGTCGATGAAGGAACCACGACGTCGTATCCCGTCTTTCCTGCCACCAACTTGGCGTGCAGGATCTCATTATTGTCATAGGTATCGTAGCGAACCTTGATGCCGGTTTCTTTTTCAAAATTCTGAATGGTGTCGACCGCTATGTAGTCAGACCAGTTGTAAACATTGAGAACCTTCTCCTCCTGCGCTTGCGCAGACGAAGCGGCCAGTGTCACCAGACTGGCAACGGCAAGCCCGCTAAAAAGCTTGCTTACCCAATTTCCCCCAAATGATTTGATCAATTTACTCTCCTGGTATTTAAACAAACGCTACAAACGAAAAATATGTGCCGTCTTCATTGGCGCAATGCACCCGATTGAGATCCTATTCCCGGATAACGCAGGCATCCATACATGCAATCCCTATGCCAACCATCCGCTCTTCAGGGCATCGGCATACGTTAAATCGAGGCATTTCACGATCAACGCCATCATTTCGTCAATTTGCGCATGGGTCATGATCAGGGGCGGTGCGATGATCATCCGGTCGCCCACCGCTCGCATTACTAAACCGTTTCCAAAACAGTGTCCCCGGCACACCATGCCAACACCCAAATCACCATTGAAACGTTCACCGGTTTGCTTGTTCTTGACCAGGACCAAACCACCGACGAAGCCACAGGTTTCAGCATCACCCACCAACGGGTGTGCCTTCAACTCAGAAAAACGCGTGGCCAGGTAGGGCCCGATATCGTCGTGAACGCGCTGAGGCAACATTTCACGCTCCATGATCGCAATGTTGGCCAAAGCCACTGCACACGCCACGGGATGCCCGCTGTAGGTATAGCCGTGGTTGAACTCCCCCCCCTTCTCGATCAGCACATCTGCTACCCGATTTCCCACCATCACGCCACCCAGCGGTATGTAGCCACTGGTAACCGCCTTGGCAAAAGTCACCAAATCGGGCTTGTAGCCAAATTTCTCGTACCCAAACCAGTGCCCCAATCGACCAAAAGCGCAAATAACCTCATCGCTGATCAACAGGATTCCGTACTTGTCCACAATGCGCTGGATTTCAGGCCAGTAGGTTGCCGGCGGAATAATCACACCCCCCGCGCCTTGCACCGGCTCAGCAATAAAGGCCGCTACTTTGTCTGCGCCAAGCTCCAGAATTTTGGTTTCCAGCCATCCTGCGGCACGTACGCCAAAGGCCTCGACGGTTTCACCTGGCAAGCCATTTTCAAAGAAATACGGCTGGTCAATATGGGTGATGTTGGGCAGCGGCAAATCCCCCTGCGCGTGCATCCCGCTCATGCCGCCCAGCGATGCGCCCGCCATGGTGCTTCCGTGATAACCGTTCAATCGGCCGATAATCACTTTGCGTTGGGGTTGTCCCAACAGATCCCAGTACCGGCGCACCATCCGGACGTTGGAGTCATTGCTCTCGCTTCCACTCGATGAATAGAAGACATGTTTGAAAGTGCGGTCACCTACGGCGGGCGCCAGGGAGGCGAGCTTGGCGGCCAACCGGGCCGCAGGCACGTTGGTAGTTTGAAAGAAGCTGTTGTAGTAAGGCAGCTCCATCATCTGCTTCTGCGCCGCATCCGCCAGCTCTTTGCGCCCATAACCTACGTTGACACACCACAGGCCACTCATGGCATCCAGTAACCGTTTCCCTTCGGAGTCCCAAACGTAAATATCTTCGGCCTTGGTGATGACTCTGGCGCCGCGGGTATTCAGATCTTTGAAATCAGTAAAAGGATGCAAAAAGTGTGCGCTGTCCAAAGACTGAATGTGTGCGGTATCGACTGCTGTACTCATACAAATATTCCCGTTCAGATTGATGGATTTGGTTTAAACGTGAAGCAACAGGTGCTCACGCTCCCAAGGGGAAATCACTTTCATGAACTCGTCCGACTCCAGTTCCTTGATTTCCGAATACACCGTGATGAATTCCTTACCCAGTACCTCGTGCAGATCGGATTCGCGACGTAGCCAGTCCAGCGACTCGCCCAAGCTGCGTGGCAATGCGTAAGGCGACAGATAGGCATCCCCTTTCATTTCTGGCTTGGGTTTGATCTTGTTTTTCAACCCAAGATAGCCGCAAGCCAGCGTCATGGCCATCGCGATGTAGGGATTCGCATCCGCTCCGATCACCCGGTTTTCAACGCGCCTCGCTGCGGGCGACGAAATGGGTGAGCGAATGCCGCACGTGCGGTTGTCGTAACCCCACTCGATGTTGATCGGTGCGGCCATGTTGCGGGACAAGCGGCGGTAGCTGTTGACGTAGGGCGCGACCAAAGCCATGGCGGCCGGAATGTATCGCTGCAAGCCACCGATGTAATGCAAAAAGGCCTCGGACACCGATCCATCCGGATTGCTAAAAATATTTTTACCCGTCACCACATCCAGAATGCTCTGGTGCACATGCATGGCACTACCCGGTTCACCGGCGATCGGCTTTGCCATAAAGGTGGCATACATGTCGTGCCGCAACGCTGCCTCACGCACCGTGCGCTTGAAAAAGAACACTTCATCCGCCAGCCCAAGCGGCTGGTTGTGGAAGAAGTTGATTTCCATCTGCCCGGCACCTACCTCGTGAATGAGCGTGTCCACATTCAGCTCCATCTTGTCGGCGTAGTCGTAGATTTCTTCAAACAAGGGATCAAATTCATTCACCGCATCGATGCTGTAGGCCTGACGCGAGGTTTCCGCACGCCCGCTCCGACCAATAGGGGCTTTCAGTGGGATGTCCGGATCGGTGTTTCGTGCCGTCAGATAGAACTCCAGTTCAGGGGCAACGATAGGCTGCAAACCCTCGGCGGCAAACAAATCGCACACGCGGCGCAGCACGCTGCGGGGTGCAAAAGGCACCAGCACACCTTCATGGTTAAAGCAATCGTGCACCACTTGCGCGGTAGGGTCGGTAGCCCATGGCACGATGCGCACCGACGAGGGGTCGGGCCGCAGTTGCATGTCCCGGTCAATAGGATCAATCACATCGTAGTAGGGCCCGCTCTCGGGAAACTCTCCCGTCACACCCATGGCGACGATGGCCTGTGGCAAGCGCATGCCACGGTCTTCGGTGAACTTGGCCCGGGGCAAAATTTTGCCGCGCGCCACACCAGTCAAGTCAGGCACCAGGCACTCGACTTCGGTTACCCGTCGCTCGTTGAGCCATTGCTCCAAATCATTGAAGGTCATTGTTTTCTTGTCATTCATACTTCGTTCCTCGCTGCGTTGAGCAGCACGTGTCAAACGGGTTGCGAAAATCTGGCGGCTTGTCGTTCGCGGCAGGCCTCACCGAATGCCTTGAAAATAGCGGTGTAGAAAGGGTTCTCAGCGGTGCGCCATTCGGGGTGCCATTGCACTGCATATGCGAAGGCTTTCGCGTCCCGGACTTCAAAGGCTTCCACCAGGCCATCGGGTGCATGCGCTAAAGCACGCAAGCCTTGTGCCAGACGACCGATACCCTGACCATGCAATGAATTCACTTGCGCAACATCGCCGCCGGCCCACTGCGCGATAGACGAGCCAGGCACCAGACGCACTTCGTGGCTCGGTGCATATTGCAAAGCGTAAGGTTCGCCAGCGGGCTCGCGGTGATCCATCATTTCAGACACCGTCTGAACCTGCTGGTGCAATGTCCCGCCCAGAGCCACATTGATTTCCTGGAACCCACGGCAAATACCCAGCAAAGGCACCGCCGTCGCAATACAGACCTTGACAAGAGCAAGGGTCAGTGCATCGCGACGCTCATCCAGCGGCAACACTGGATTGGCTACGGATTCACCAAAATGGGACGGGTGAACATTGGAGGGAGATCCGGTCAACATGACCCCATCCACCAGATCCAGAAGTGCCGGAATCTGCGCTACATCGGCCATCGGAAAGACCACCGGTTCCGCCAAGGCGTTTTCCTTGACGGCACGTGCATATTTTTCGCCAAGGACGAAAAAAGGCATTGTGCGATCACCGTTGCCCAGAAGTCGATGATCCGCAGGCAACCACACCAAACATGTCGGCTTTTTCATGGATGTCTCCCTATTCTTTGTCTCATTGTGAGGCAGAATTGGATTTTGATGGGGGCCAGTTGCGGCAACTGCAAGGTGCCACTTCTGACAACACCACACTCTGTCCGACCACTCTCGATTCTTGAAAAACTCCTCATGTTGTCTGAACTATTGCTCACAGAAATGGCCCGACTCAGTCAAAAGGACAACATGCCTTTGCACCGCCAGCTGTACGAGGCCCTGCGCCGCGCCATGCTGGACGGCAAACTCGGCGCTGGGGATCGACTACCGTCCAGCCGCGAGCTCACCGATGACCTGAAGTTGTCCCGAAACACCGTGGTTGCGGCACTGAACCAGCTCAGCGTGGAAGGGTATCTGGTGAGCCGTGTGGGCAGCGGCACTTTCGTCAACGACAACATTCCCAAAGCCCAGCCCAGAACACGGCCTTCCAGCGCACCCCACCACGTTGCAGACCTGTCGCGTCGTGGCACTGCGCTATCTTCCACTTTCTGTGCCACGCAGCTGGAAATCCAGCCCTTCACGCCCGGCATCGCAGATTTCAGCGCGTTCCCTGTTGCCCTTTGGCAGCGTCTGCAGAACAAGCACTGGCGCATGACGTACCCCGAGATGCTGGACTACAGCTACTCCGGTGGTTACGCGCCTTTGCGTCGTGCTGTGGCGGACTACCTGCGCGTGTTCCGCAGCGTGCCCCTTGGTGTGGACCAGGTCATCATCACCAGCGGCACGCAGCAATCACTGGAGCTGTGCGCGCATATGCTGGCTGACCACGGCGATACCGTGTGGCTGGAAGACCCCGCCTATTGGGGCGCCGTCAAAGCCTTTATGGCAACAGGCCTGCAGGCACACCCGGTCAAAGTGGACCAACACGGAATTGCACCAGGTCCGACTGATGAAAAAAAGCCACCCCGCCTGATCTACACCACACCGTCGCACCAGTACCCCACAGGGGCGGTCATGTCCCTCGCCCGCCGACAACAAATTCTGTCGATTGCGCGCACCCACAACGCCTGGATTCTGGAGGATGACTACGACAGCGAATTCCGGTTCAGCGGACCGCCGCTCTCCTCTCTGGCTGGACTGGACAAGGATGAGCGCGTCCTGTACCTGGGATCCTTCTCCAAGGTGCTGTACCCCGGCCTGAAGCTGGGCTACCTGGTGGTCCCCAAGAGACTGGAAGCGGCTTTCAAGCAAGCCCACTATGACCTCAACCGCCCGGGCCAGATGCCGCTGCAGGCTGCCCTGGCGGAGTTCATTGAGCTGGGGCACTTCGCCAGTGCGTTACGCCGTGCGCGCACCAGTTATGCGCAGCGCAGGCAATGCCTGCTGGAGGCGCTGCAACCCTGCTTGGGGGAGCACGCACAAATCACAGGGGCTGAGCAGGGCCTGCACCTGTGTGTGCGCTTGCCCCATGCCGTGGACGACAAGGCGCTGGCGCAGCGAATGGCAGACATGGGCCTCACCGTACGCGCCCTCTCCGCCTATTGCCTCGAACGCACGGACGCCAAGGGTCTGGTCATTGGTTATGGCTATGCGCCGCTGACCGAAATTCAGCGCTACGGACCGATTCTGGCGCAGGCTATCTCGACAGTCAGGCGTTTGGTCCCCTGATTTAGTCCTTCAGAACTTGTCCATCAGCCGGTGGTACAGCGTGCCAAGCACCAGGCTGGGCATGCGCAGAAGCGGGCCGCCAGGAAACTTGTGGTGCTGCAGCCCGGCGAACACATCGAAACGCTCTGCCTGACCCGCAACCGCTTGCGCAACCAGACGACCCGCCAACCCGGTCAGCGCGACACCATGACCACTAAACCCTTGCAGGTAATACAGGTTCTCACCCAGACGGCCAAAGTCAGGCGCCCGGTTCATGCTGATGTCGACAAATCCACCCCATAGAAATTCGATGGGTACGTTACGCAAATCGGGAAACACTTCGCCCAAGCGTCGCGCCATGACCCCTTGCAAATCAGCCGGAGTGCGGGTGGAATAACTCACACGACCACCGAACAGCATGCGGTGGTCTGCGCTGAAGCGAAAATAATCCAGTATGAAATTGTTGTCACAAGCCGATGCATTGCTGGGGATCAGGCGCTTGCACAGCTGCGGGTCGAGTTGCGTGGTACTGATCATGTAGGTGCCCACGGGCATGATGCGCGGTGCAATATCCGGTGCCACCCTCGGACCGTATTCAGCGAGCGTGTAGTTGCCGGCGAGCACACCAAACTGGGCGCTTACGCTCCCTTCTGTAGTGCGCGCGGTGACACGCGCACCGCGCTGCAAATCCACCACGGGTGAATGTTCAAAAATCTCCACGCCCACTGCGCGCGCTGCGCGCGCCAAACCCAGACCGTACTTCAGGGGATGCAGATGGCCCGAGGTTCCTTCGTAAGCAGACGCGCAGTACAAGGGGCTTTGAATATGCTTCTGCACATCAGCACCCCGTGCAAAGTCTGTCTTGAAACCATAGCTGCGCTCCATCGCCTGCATTTCCGCTTCCAGCGCGCGCGCCTTTCGAGGGGAATCCGCCACGTAGAGATATCCTTTGACACGGTCGCAATCGATCTGAAATTGGGCAATGCGTTCGTCAATCAGCTTGACCGCTTCCAGCGACATGTCCCAGGCCAGCCGTGCATTCGCGGCCCCCAATTGCTGCTCAAAGGGCTCCTGTCCGCCGGCAAAACCCACGATGGTCTGCCCGCCGTTGCGGCCCGAAGCACCGCTGCACACGCGGTCGGCTTCCAGCACCACAACCTTGTAGCCTCGCTGCGCCAGTTCGATGGCCGACGACAGGCCCGCAAACCCGCCGCCCACCACCAGCACATCGGCCTGCACATCACCGCGCAAGGCAGGCAGGGCGGGCTCGCGCTGCACGCTGGCTTCGTAATAACTCTTCTGATTGAGCTGGGTATCGGAATCAAGCAACATATCGGTTTCTTTCAGGCAGTCGCCTTGGCCACCTGTCCGCACAGGTAGGTCCAGATAAAGGCCGAAGCGGCGTTGCTGGTGAGTTCTGCATGGTCGTAGGCAGGCGCCACCTCGACACAGTCCATGCCGATGAAGTTCAAACCCGACAGCTCTTCCAGAAACGTCAAAACCTGCGAGCTACTCATGCCCCCCGGCTCCGGCGTGCCGGTGCCGGGTGCAAAGGCGGGGTCCAGGCAATCAATGTCCAGCGTCAGGTAACACGGCTTGCTGCCGATACGGGCTTTGATTTCCGCAATGGCCGATTGCAGACCATCCCCATCCTTGCCCCGCAGCGCACGCGCGGTGTAAATCAGGCCACCCTGATCCTGCACAAACTCACGCGCCGCACGCTCGCCACTGGAGCGCAAGCCGATTTGTACCGTGTGCGCCGGGCTGACCAGTCCCTCCTGAATGGCCTCGTAGGTCCATGTGCCATGGCCGGAGGGTTCGCCAAAATGATCTTCCCAGGTATCGCAATGGGCATCAAAGTGAATCAAGGCCAGTTCACCATGCTGCGCTTTGGCCGCACGCAACAGCGGCAGAGTCACCGAATGGTCGCCCCCAATGAAGACGCAGTGGTGGGCCGCCATCAACTGCGTCGCCTGCTGCTCGATGGCGGTGCGCACAGCGGGCAAGCCGGACGCGTTGGGCAAAAGCATGTCACCCGCGTCACCCATCACACCCAGCGGCGTCACACCGAACACGGGATGCAATCCATCACACAGCATGAGCGAAGCCCGGCGAATCTCTTGTGGGCCGAAACGCGCACCGGGGCGGTTGGTCACCGCACCATCAAAGGGCACGCCCACCACGGCAAACGCCTGACCGTCCAGAGCGGGAGCGGCCAGAAACCGGTTGCTGTTGTTCGCGTACGCAAATTGTCCAATCGCCATTTTCAGATCCTTGTTTGGGAAGTGCCAAAGGTACCGCATACCTGGCTGCCCGGCTGGTACCAATTCAGGCGCAAGGAGTCAAACCACTGAATACCGCCCCTCGCTGAGGCATGATTGCCACCCATGACAACTGCAGCCCATTCACACCCGGCGCCCCAAAGATGGGTCGCTTATTGTTTTCTTGCTCTGAGCATGTCACTGGTCGGCAGCTACGTAGCGCTCTCCAAACCGCTCGTGGCTGCCCTGCCCGTTTTTTTGCTGGCGTGGTTGCGGTTTGGCATTGGCGGTGTGGCCATGGCGCACTGGTTGAAACGGCCAGCGACTGAAGTGCCCATGACAGGCGCGACAAAGCGGCTGGTGTTTCTGGAATCCTTTCTGGGCAATTTCATGTTCTCGATCTGCATGCTCTTCGGGGTGAGCATGACCAGCGCGGTGTCTGCCGGCGTCATCATGGCGTCGATCCCTGCGGTTGTCGCGCTGATGAGTTGGGCCTTCCTGAAAGAGCGCATCGGATTACGCGTCTGGGCGGCCGTGGGTTGCGGCGCGCTGGGCATTGGTTTGCTTGCGCTATCAAAAAGTGAGCTATCTGCGCAATCTACACGGGGGCTAGAGACCGATTTCATGCACAACAAGGCACTCATCGGCAATCTTCTGGTCTTCGCCGCGGTGCTGTGCGAAGCAGCCTATGCGGTGATCGGCAAGACGTTGACCGGTGCGTTGTCGCCCAAACGTATCACGGCCCTGATCAACCTGTGGGGTTTCCTGTTGATGACGCCGATGGGGCTTTACGTGGCGCTGCATTTCGATTTCAGCACCGTCGCCACGGGCTCATGGGTGCTGCTGGTCTTTTACGCGCTGGCCGCCAGCGTATGGACGGTGTGGCTCTGGATGACCGGGTTGAAAGCCGTGCCCGCTGCCCGCGCCGGGGTGTTCACGGTCATGCTGCCCATCTCTGCCGCACTGGTGGGTGTCCTCGTCCTGGGTGAAACACTGGGTGGCCTGCAGTTGCTGGCCTTTGCCATTGCGCTACTCGGGGTTCTCCTGGCCACCCTCCCAAGCGGTAAGACCACTACACCAGCGGCTTAGTGCCCACCACGATGCCGTCTTCATCGGCATAGAGCCAGTCTCCCGGACGAATCCAGATGCCCTGCACTTGCACGGCGACATCCGCCTGCCCCTGATTGCGCTTTTCGGTTGGCAACGGCATGGCCGCCAATGCGCGTATACCCACGGCCTGGGTCGCCAGTTCCGCGGTATCCCGCACGCAGCCGTCGATAACCACACCAGCCCAGCCATTGCGGGCAGCCGCCGCGCCCAGATTGCCCCCCAGCAATGCCCGCCTCAGCGAACCGCCACCATCCACGACCAACACCTTGCCGACGCGGCCCTCGGGCGTATCCATGAAGCCAGGGGAATCCACTGCAGCTTTCACCAAAGTGTTGTCCTCAAAGCACTTCACCGTGACCACGGGTCCCGCGAACTTCCTGATCTGTCCAAAGTCCCTGAACACGGGAGCCAGCACGCGGAAATCACCGCTGGAATCATTCTTGTAAACGTCGCAAAGGTCGCATGTTGCAAAGCCGGTTGCCATGGGTTGGTACTCCTTTTCGTTGAATACACCTATTCTCCAATGAAAAAAACAACATTCCCAAGTGAAAAAAGCATTTCCGCCCTTGGAAACGTGCTTTTTCTCCAGTAGCATCCGGGTTACCAGCGAAGAAGCAGTTTTTCGCTGGAGATTAATCAACTTCTAGAAGGACAATCAATCATGGCAACTGCAAAGAAAGCACCGGCAAAAAAAGCTGCACCTGCAAAAGCAGCAGCGCCGGCCAAAAAGGCTGCACCTGCAAAGACAGCAGCGCCCGCGAAGAAGGTAGCCGCCAAGGCACCGGCCAAAAAGGCAGCTCCAGCTAAAAAAGCTGCGCCAGCCAAGAAAGCCGCTCCTGCGAAAAAAGTAGCTGCCAAAAAGGCTCCGGCCAAAAAGCGCACCGTCAATGCAGCCTTCATGAAGGCCCTGACACCGAGCGCCGCTCTGGCTTCCATCGTTGGTAACAGCCCGCTGCCACGCACCGAAGTGGTGAAGCAGTTGTGGGTGTACATCAAGAAGCACAAGTTGCAAGACGCTGTCAACAAGCGCATGATCAACGCCGATGCAAAGCTCAAGGAAGTTTTCGGCAAGATGCAAGTGTCGATGTTTGAGATGGCTGGCCTGATCGGCAAGCACCTCAAGTAATCGATAGCCATGCTGTCAATAAAAAAGCCGGTTTTTGACCGGCTTTTTTCATTCAATACCCACTTAAACCATGTTGCGCTTCTTCTTCACGCGCGTGAGCCTGATCATTCCGACTTTTTTCGGGATGACCTTGCTGGCGTTTTTTCTGATTCGCATGGTGCCGGGCGACCCCATCGAAACACTGGCCGGTGAGCGCGGCATTGATGACGTGCGCCACGCCGCGCTGCTCAAGGAATACGGACTGGACCGCCCCGTCATGGTGCAATACGGCATCTATATCGGGCGCGTTTTGCAGGGTGACCTGGGCAAATCCATCATCACCCAAACGCCCGTATTGAGCGAGTTTGCTGCCCTGTTTCCGGCCACTATCGAGTTGGCCCTGTGCGCCATTCTTTTCGCGTTGATCCTTGGCATTCCGGCCGGCATCATCGCGGCTGTCAAACGCAACTCCCTACTCGACCATGGCGTGATGGGCGTATCGCTCACCGGCTACTCCATGCCCATCTTCTGGTGGGGGCTGTTGCTGATTCTCTTGTTCTCGGTGCAGCTCGACCTGACCCCCGTCTCTGGTCGCATTGCCGTGCAGTACTTCATTGAACCGGTGACCGGTTTCCTGCTGATTGACACGCTACTGTCGGGCGAGACAGGGGCGTTCGGGTCCGCGGTTTCGCACCTGATTCTTCCTACCATTGTGCTGGGCACCAATCCACTGGCCGTGATTGCACGCATGACGCGCTCTGCGATGCTGGAGGTATTGGGTGAGGACTACATTCGCACCGCACGTGCCAAAGGGCTCTCCAACCTGCACGTAGTGGCAGTGCACGCGCTGCGCAATGCATTGATACCGGTCATCACCGTGATTGGACTGCAAGTGGGAGTGCTGTTCACCGGCGCCATCTTGACCGAGACCATCTTTTCATGGCCGGGCGTGGGCAAGTGGTTGATTGAGGCCATCAGTCGGCGCGACTATCCCGTGCTGCAAGGTGGCATGCTGTTGCTGGGTGCCGTGGTGATGGCGGTCAACCTGTTGGTGGACCTCGCCTACGGCATCATCAACCCCCGGATCAGGCACCAAAAATGACAACCCTACGATCCATGGAAACGGCTACGCCGGTGGCGCCCCTCCACCCGCTGCGCGACTTCTGGCGCTACTTCAGTGCAAACCGGGGCGCCGTCGCGGGACTGCTGATTGTGGTGCTGGTGTTGCTGATGGCGGCCTTCGCCAATGTCATCGCGCCTTATGCGCCCGACCTGACCGACCCCACCGTTTTTCTGGTTCCACCGGCCTGGCAGACGGGTGGCTCCACGGCGCACCTGCTGGGCACGGACGCCATTGGCCGTGACATTTTGTCGCGTCTTATTTTTGGCGCCCGCCTGTCGCTGCTGATTGGCATCGCGGTGGTTTCCGTCTCGGTTGTTCTGGGCACCGTGCTGGGCCTGCTTGCAGGTTATTTCCGCGGCGTGTTTGAAGTCGCCGTCATGCGGTTGATGGACATCATCCTCACCCTGCCCAGCCTGCTATTGGCCATTGTCATCGTGGCCATCCTGGGGCCCGGCCTGATGAATGCCATGCTTGCGGTGGCGATTGTGGTGTTGCCGCATTACGTGCGCATCACCCGGGCTGCTGTCATCACCGAGACCTCGCGCGATTACGTCACCGCTGCCCGCATGGGCGGTGCCGGGCATTGGCGGGTCATGTTCAGTGAAGTGCTGCCCAACTGCACCGCACCATTGATCGTGCAGGCCTCACTGGGTATCTCGACGGCGATTCTGGATGCAGCGGCGCTGGGCTTTTTGGGTCTGGGAGCGCAACCACCCTCGCCCGAATGGGGCACCATGCTGGCCGACGCGCGTGAGTTCGTGCTACGCGCCTGGTGGGTGGTCACATTTCCCGGCCTCGCGATACTGATTACCGTATTGGCTTTTAACTTGCTTGGTGATGGTCTGCGTGATGCGCTGGACCCCAAGCTCAAGCGCTAAATCGCTGGAACCCCTGAGCACACCGCACCATGGCATTGCTTGAAATTGAAAACCTGTCGGTGGAGTTTCCATCGCACAACGGCGTCATGCACGCAGTTGACGGCGTGAGCCTGTCCCTCGATACCGGCGATGTGCTGGGTATCGTGGGCGAATCCGGCTCGGGCAAAAGTGTCACCATGATGGCGCTCATGGGCCTGGTGGCCTACCCCGGACGCGTACGTGCCGACACGTTGCGCTTTGATGGCCACGACTTGCTTGCTTTGTCTGACCGCGAGCGGCGCAGGCTCACGGGCAAAGACCTGTCCATGATTTTTCAGGACCCGACCACCAGCCTCAACCCCTGCTTCACGGTAGGCTTTCAGCTGGCAGAAACACTGAAGTTGCACATGGGCCTGGACAAGGCTGCCGCCCGCAAACGCTCTATTGAATTGCTGGAGCAGGTCGGCATACCCGCGCCCGAAAGCCGCCTGGGTGTTTATCCCCACCAGCTGTCAGGCGGCATGAGCCAGCGCGTCATGATTGCCATGGCCATTGCCTGCAACCCCAAGCTGCTGATAGCCGACGAGCCGACCACCGCGCTGGACGTGACCATACAGGCCCAAATTCTGGACCTGCTGCGCAGCCTGCAAAAAGACCGCGGTATGGCGCTGGTGCTGATCACCCACAACATGGGCGTAGTCAGTGAAATGGCGCAACGCGTGGCCGTCATGTATGCCGGCCAGATCATGGAGCAGCGGGGCTCCGACACCCTGTTTACCGCGCCCCAACACCCCTACACCGAAGCCCTGATGGCGGCACTACCCGAACGCAATGACGGACATTCGCGCCTGGCCACCATCCCCGGCATGGTGCCCGGCCTGTTTGACCGACCCACGGGTTGCCTCTTTGCTCCCCGTTGCGGTTATGCCGATGGCAACCTGTGCCTGACCCGCCCCGCATTGCGCCCCTGGCAAGACGGAGTCGTGCGATGCCACTTTCCCATAGGCGATACCCAGCAACGCGCCAACCCGCAAGAGGTGTCCGCATGAGCCCGCAACCAACGCTGGCACCCGCCGTCGGAAAAACCGTGGTCCAGGCAGAAAACCTCAAACGTGTTTACGCCATCAGCAAAGGCTTTCTGCGCAAACCCGATCAACTGCAGGCCGTGGGCGGCGTTTCGTTCTCGGTACAAGCAGGCAAGACACTGGCCATTGTGGGCGAGTCGGGCTGCGGCAAGTCCACGCTGGCACGTATGGTCTCACTGATTGAGGAGCCCTCCGAAGGGACCCTGCAGATCAGTGGCGTTGACGTAGTCGCTGCGTCCAGCCATGACAGACACGCCCTGCGTCAAAAGGTACAGCTGGTCTTTCAAAACCCCTACGGCTCCCTGAATCCGCGCAAACGCATCGGGCAGATTCTGGAAGCGCCTCTTGAGATCAACACCCAGTTGACCGCGGACGAGCGGGCAGAAAAGGCACGCTCCATGCTGGCGCTGGTAGGCCTGCGCCCCGAGCACTACGATCGCTACCCGCACATGTTCTCGGGTGGGCAGCGCCAGCGCATTGCCATCGCGCGGGCGCTCATGCTGAACCCTTCACTGGTGGTGGCTGATGAGCCGGTATCCGCACTGGACGTATCGATTCAGGCCCAGGTCTTGAACCTGCTGGCGGACCTTCAGCGCGACCTGGGTCTGGCGTATCTGTTCATCTCGCACGACTTGGGCGTAGTGCGCCACATTGCCCATGATGTGCTGGTGATGTACCTGGGGCACACCGTTGAACAGGGCGAGAAGAATGCCATCTTCAACCGCCCCTTGCACCCCTACACACAGGCACTGCTGGCCTCTACACCCGGCTTGGCGGGCAGTGGGCCCGCACAGCATCGCACGGTGCTCAAGGGCGAATTGCCGTCACCCTTGAACCCTCCACCCGGATGTGTTTTCTCGACCCGCTGCCCTCATGCAGTGGAACACTGCCACGTCGAGCGCCCGGCGTTGCGGGAATTGCGTGGGCGACAGGTCGCATGCTTCGAAGCAGAGCGCCTGGCGGCCGCGGGCGATGCGCCTCTTGCAGACTAACCCCCGTATCAACCCCAAGACGCAAGGCCTGATTCTCGGCGTACGATGGCACTCTGTTAGCCCAACAAACGAGTTGGGCCCGATTTTTGCGTAGTCCATCGGACTATTCCAACAGGAGTTTATTTGATGATTCATTTCCGCTTGCGCCCCACCAAAAGCGCCCTCTTGTGCGCGTTGGCATTGCCTGCGCTCATGGCCCTAGCACCGGCATCGGCAAAAACACTGGTCTACTGCTCCGAAGGCAGCCCTGAGAATTTCTACCCTGGCGTCAATACCACCGGTACTTCCTTTGACGTGACCGAACAAATCTACGACAACATTGTCGATTTCGAACGCGGCGGCACCAAAGTGGTTCCTGGTCTGGCGGAGAGCTGGACAGTCTCCAAGGATGGAACCGAGTACATCTTCAAACTTCGCAAGGGGGTGAAGTGGCAGTCCAACAAAAACTTCAAACCCACACGCGACTTCAATGCAGACGACATTCTCTTCACGATCGAGCGCCAGTGGAAAGAAAACGATCCGTACTTCAAGGTTACCAGCTCCAACCACGCTTACTTCGGCGACATGGGCATGCCCAAGCTGCTCAAGTCGGTAGACAAGGTTGATGACTACACCGTCAAGTTCACCCTGAATGCGCCCGAGGCACCTTTCCTGGCGAATATGGCCATGCAGTGGGCAGGCATTCAGTCCAAGGAATACGCCATTGCCATGCTGAAGGCCGGCACGCCGGAGAAGATTGACCAGGAGCCTGTCGGTACCGGTCCCTTCATGCTGGTGCAATACCAGAAAGATGCCATCGTTCGTTTCAAGGCATTCCCCCAGCACTATGCCGGTAAGCCCAAGATTGATGACCTCATTTTTGCTATCACACCCGATGCCTCGGTACGCTGGGCCAAGCTGCAAAAGGGCGAATGCCATGTCATGCCCTACCCCAACCCGGCGGACCTGGATGCCATCCGCAAGGATCCCAATATTTCGTTACTTGAGCAACCCGGCCTGAACGTGGGCTATCTGGCCTACAACACCACCAAAAAGCCATTTGATGACGTGCGCGTGCGCAAGGCCATCAACATGTCCATCGACAAGAAGGCCATCGTGTCCGCGGTCTACCTGAGCACTGGTATACCGGCAACCAACCCGATTCCACCGGGCCTCTGGTCTTACAACAAGGCCATCAAGGACGACGCTTTCAACCCCACCGAAGCCAAAAAACTGCTGGCCGCCGCTGGCTACCCCAACGGCTTCACCACCGACCTCTGGGCCATGCCCGTGCAGCGCCCCTACAACCCCAACGCCAAGCGCATTGCCGAGTTGATGCAGGCTGACCTGGCCAAGGTAGGCGTCAAGGCAGAAATCAAGAGCTTTGAATGGGGCGAGTACCGCAAGCGCATGCAGGCAGGCGAGCACCAGATGGGCATGCTGGGCTGGACCGGTGACAACGGAGATCCGGACAACTTCCTGAACACCTTACTGGGCTGCAGCTCGGCCAAAACCAACGGCTCCAATGTAGCCAAGTTCTGCTACCAACCATTTGAAGACCTGATTCAAAAAGCCAAGGTCGTGTCGGATGTGAAAGAACGTACCAAGTTGTACGAAAAAGCCCAGGTCATCTTCAAGGAACAAGCCCCCTGGTTCACCATTGCCCACGCAGTGCAGCTCGCACCCGTGCGCAAGGAAGTCATTGACTTCAAACTGAGCCCGTTTGGTCGCCACACCTTCCGCGGTGTGGATATGAAGTAAGCAGCTTGGCAGACTAGCCCCCTCCCAATGCCACTGGGGGGGGATTCCCGGCACAGGTGCCGTCAATACCGCCTGGCTTCAGCAACGACACCCGACCCCAACGTGGCGCCGCAACCGCCGTGCGTTTGCGCATCAAGGCGTTCGATCTGGCCTGAATTTTTTCACCCGTCCTGACAGTGCGACAATTGGGGCCCAGCGGCTGAATTTCCACCCGTGAGCCTCACAGCACCCGTGATGGCGAATCCGATCGCGCTGTCTGAGCGCGCACCCCCTCCATCACTACCCAGCCACCGGCTCATAACGTAGCTACGCAATGCCATTGGAATGAAAGATAAGAAGCAAAGGGAAGCCCAAATCTTGCCGCGCACCAACTTCAACAGTTCAAGGCTTGTCCGTTTTCTGGCGGATCTGGCCCTTGTGGATGGGGCCGAATCAAAACAGGCTTTTGCGCAGCGGCTGGGCCAATGGATCAGCTTTACGGACGCCGACAGGCTCTACGTGGCCTTGGACGCCAGCAAGGTGCAAGCCACGGTCAAGCCATCGGAGGCGCAAGCCGGGGCGCAATCAGCGTCCTATCTTGTGGCGCGGGATGAGTTTTCCCGGGTCCGCACAGCCCTGATGGAGTCAATGAAAGCCAGCTGTTCGCCGACACTGGGCGCAGCTCGAATAAAATTCCCCATCCCCCCGCCGGATGCACTGCCTGAAATAGCAGTCATTTACTCGCCGTTGCACCATTTTTACGTATCGCAGCAAAGGGAGATGGAGTCAAAGCTTGGCCCTGTGCGCGCCACGGTGCGAGCAGCGCTGGCAGTCCACTCCCCCCGCTTGAAACAGCTGGCGACTCTGGATGCAGCCCTGGACAAAATTTTGAGTGATCGGGAGCGCCGCCTGCTTGGCACCGTGCCAGTTTTACTCAAAAGACGCTTTGAGCAATTGCTCAAACTCCACCAGCAGATGCTTGTGCGCATCGGGCAGACCGATGATCCGGCGATGTGGATGCGCCCGGGTGCGTGGCTAGCCAATTTTCGGGATGAATTGCTGGAAGCTTTGCTCGCAGAATTGGACGTTCGCCTGCAACCGGCCATGGGGCTCATTGAAGCGTTTAGCAACGAGGTTAATTGATAGACATGAATAGAATTTTTTTTCCAGCCGCATTCTCCCTGGGTGCCATGGCCGTCGTGTGGGTCGCCTTTGGCTTTTTTGCTGCCAACCCGCTGGCGCTGCTCATGACCCTGGTTATTGGGGCGGTGTATGGAATTGGCGCACTGGAATTACTCAAATTCCGCCGGGCAACTGCCACATTGGCCCATGCACTGGCACACATTCCCGATGAGCTTCCCCATCTCGGTGATTGGCTGGAAAAGCTGGACCCTTCGCTGCAAAATGCCGTGCGTTTGCGGGTGGAAGGTGAGCGGGCGGGGCTGCCCGGCCCCACACTGACGCCCTACTTGGTCGGTCTTTTGGTCATGCTGGGCATGCTGGGCACGTTCTTGGGTATGGTGCTTACGCTCAACGGCGCGGTGTTTGCGCTGGAGGGCACGACCGATCTGCAAGCCATGCGCGCCTCACTTGCAGCGCCGATCAAGGGCTTGGGTCTGGCGTTTGGCACATCCCTGGCGGGCGTGGCCACATCGGCCATGCTGGGCTTGATCTCGGCTCTGGTGCGCCGCGAGCGCCTGCACGCAGGTCAAGTACTGGACGGAAGAATTGCAACGGTTTTGCGGCGTTTTTCGCTCACCCACCAGCGCCAGGAAACCTTCAAAGCCCTGCAACTGCAATCGCAGGCGCTGCCTGGCGTGGTCAACACCTTGCAAACCATGATGGCGTTAATGGAGCGCCAGAGCCAGCAACTAAACGAACGGCTGCTGACCAATCAGGACCATTTTCATGGCCACATCAAGGGCGTTTACACCGAGCTGGCCCGCTCGGTAGATCAGTCGCTCAAAGCCAGCCTGACGACCAGCGCCCGCGTGGCGGCTGAAACGATCAAGCCCCTGGTCGAGGCCACGATGACGGGTTTGACCCACGAGGCCACACAGCTGCACGAACGCATGATCAGCACCACGCAGACGCAACTCGGCGCGCTGTCCACACGGGTGGGCGACTCCTTGCACGCGTTTACGGAGACCTTTGCGCAACGCTCCCATGCGCTGGTGACTTCGGTTGGCGAATCCGTCGCTGCTGCGCAGGCCCAGCAGGCTGCGGGCAATGAACAGCACATGGCAACTTGGAAACAGTCACTGGAATCCATCGCCGCCACTTTGCAGCGCGAATGGCAGCAAGCCGGTGCACAAACACTGGACCAACAACAGCAAATCTGCACGGCGCTTGAGCAAACCGCGCACCAGATGACCGCGCAAGCGCAGGCGCAAGACAGCCGCCACGACACGCTGGTCACCCGTGTGGGTGAGTCCCTGCACGCCTTTGGCGCAACTTTCCAGGAGCGCTCAACCACACTGGTAAGCGCAGTCAGTGCGAGTTACGCCGCCTTGCAGGCAACGCAGACCACAGACCATCAAGCCCAACTGGCCACATGGACGCAATCACTGGAATCCATTGCCGCAACCTTGCAGCGCGAATGGCAGCAAGCGGGTGCACAAACATTGGCCCAGCAGCAACAAATCTGCACCACGCTGGAAGCCACCGCACAGCAGATCACCGAGCAGGCAAAAACCAATACCAACAATACGCTGGATGAAATCACACGCCTGCTGGACGCCGCTGCTGAGGCGCCGCGCGCGGCGGCAGAGGTCATCGGCCAATTGCGCCAAGAACTCTCGAGCAGCATGGCGCGCGACAACGCGATGCTCGAAGAACGCAGCCGCATTCTGGAAACGCTCAGCGCCTTGCTCGATGCCATCAACCATGCGTCTGCCGAACAGCGCATCACGATTGATGCGCTGGTTACCTCATCCGAGGCGTTGATGAACCGGGTGGGTAATCAATTTACGGAAAAAGTAGATACAGAGGCGGCGCGCTTGTCAGACTCGGCAGCGCACGTCACCAGCAGTGCGGTGGAGGTAGGTGCCTTGAGCGAATCCTTCAACTTCGCGGTGCAACTGTTCAACACGTCCAATGAAAAGCTCATTGCCAACCTGCAGCGCATTGAAACCGCCATGGACAAGAGCATGGCCCGCAGCGACGACCAGCTAGCCTACTACGTGGCGCAGGCGCGCGAAATTATTGACCTGAGCATCATGTCGCAAAAGGAAGTTTTTGACGACTTGCGCACGCTGCGCAGCCAGCAGGCGTCGCTGGCCGAAGAGGTGGCCTGATGGAGGATATGGAAGGCACTGTTGAACACACTGCGCCGGTATGGGCCGTATTTGGCGACCTGATGGCGGGTCTGCTGGGCGCGTTCGTGCTGATTTTGGTGTGTGTGCTGGGCGTTCAAATGGAGCTTGCGAACAAGCTCGAAACCGAAATCAGCAAGCGCCAGGTAGAAGAAAAGCGGCGCATGGACCTGGAAAAAGCCCTCGCCATACCGCTGGCATCGGGCCGGGTCACCGTGCGCAACGGGCGCATTGGCATCAGCGGTAGCGTCTTGTTTGCCACCAATTCGGCCGAGTTGCAGCCCGACGGTCGGCAGCTTTTGAAAAGCCTGGTGTCACCGCTGCGCGCGTATTTGAGCGCGCGCGAAGAGCTGTTGATGGTGAGCGGCTTTACCGATGACCGCAACATCGTGGGTGGCAAAGACAGCTTTGCTGACAACTGGGAACTGTCGGCCCAGCGGGCACTCACCGTGACGCGGACATTGATTGAAGAAGGCATGCCCTCCTCCACGGTTTTCGCCGCCGCCTTTGGTGCAGGGCAGCCGGTTGCATCGAATGCAAGCGACAAGGGCCGATCGCAAAACAGGCGTGTAGAAATGGCGCCCGTTCCCCGGACCACCAACGCCAATACCAGCACCGGGCAATGAACCACGCGCTGGATCCTGTCGAGCCCTTTGACCCGGTGCGCCTGCGCTTTTTGGAGGCTTTGGCCCGGCGCGCCCGGGATAGCGAAGGCACAGTCAAACACCTTCTCGAAGACAAGCTGGCCCGCGCAATGGCAGCCTATCAGGAGCGCGTCGCGCAGCACACGGATGCCGCAAGCGAATTGCAGCGTCTGGAAAGTCCCCCTCAGCCGACCGCCCTGGCGGAGCTGACCCGCACGCTCACGCAACACTTACCAATAAATGCGCCGGCCAGCATGGGTGGCCGTCCTGAACTCAAATCCATCCGCTATTTCAGGGATACCTGGTCCAAGCTCAGCGTTGACAAACAGCTTTCCCAAGCCATTGCCCAGGGCCCGGAGAATGCAGGCCCCCTTAATTCGCATCAACTGGTGCTGCGCTCTTTGTCCGTGATGCGCGACATCTCGCCGGATTATCTGAACCGCTTCATGTCCTATGTGGATGCCTTGCTCTGGTTGGACCAAGCGGATTGCATGCCTGTAGCGAAAAGCGCCCCCGATGACGAGGGCAGGAAAAAACGCAAAACCAGCCACGCTCGTTAAGGCTTTAGGCAGCACAAGTGCCGTAGTGAAATCAGCCTGAAGCCTGCATATTGCATTCACATTCCGCCACTGGCAGATGGATGCGTATCCAATGCGCTTGAGGACTACGTTCGAAGCCCTCAGCCGGTCACGAAGGTTTGCAAATGGCAGATTGCGGGTTCTCAAGACCCGAAATGGAAATTCAGCAAGGGGCCCACGGCAGTCGCATGACTTGGATCTGCCAATGGATGGTGACGCTGGTACAGCGGTCACTCAAGTGGGTCCGTCAGATCTCAGGATCCGACCCAAAGCCGGCCTCCGTTAGATCGAAAAGCAGACATCCTCCATAAGCGTTTCCAACGTTGATGCCGTCCGATCAATCAACCTGTGGGAGTGAGAGGGGAGTAGGCAAGCTGACGGATGATGGGTACGAGTGACGAGGTTCGAAAGCCGGCCGGCCTAGCTTTAGATTTGGATGGCGGCCTTCTCAAGTCGAAGCCGTGCGTGATCCAAGTTAGGGATGAAGCCGAACCGGGACCTTCGCTGGATTGAGAATTCGCAACGCGGCAACCGTACATCCGCAGTAGAATTTTTCGAAGCCGATGCGCATCTCCTTGAGCGTCGTCGCCAATCCAATAATAGGAGTAGTCATGCCATCACATTCCAGTGCGGCGCCTGCAGGGCCGTTGGTTGGTACTGCGATGCCTCTGTCACAGATCACGCCGGCCCGTTTTGGCATGCTGGTGTCCAGTGCAGTGGCGCAATCAGCACTACTCGGAAAAATGCTGACAGCGCGGCTGACGGCGGATCAAAGCGACAAGGAAATGGCTCCGTACGTGGCCATTGTCTTGGCCTCGTCAAAGAAGACCGGCAACACAGACCTGCTGCACAGGGTCGTCGCAAGAATGATCACGTTGCGTCGGCACAATCTGCTGCTGGCCACTGCCTACTTGGTGGGGCGCGACACCGGAAAGGCGGTACTGGATCAGATTTGGGAGCCCAATGAGAAGGCCGCGGTGCTGCACGTGTTCACACAGGTAAGTAGAACGATGCTGCGTCAGGGGAGCGCTGGAAGCGCGAATAGTAGGCCGCGACCTGCGTTTTCGTTGGGTGGCTGGATCGCCGATAGGTGGGACGACGTCGAGGACGCGATCGCCGCCGTAGTCGATGTCGCTCAGGCGGCAGTTGACGCCGCGACTCAATTTGCCAACGACGTGCTGAACAAGGCACTTGATTTGGCTTCCGCATTGCAGTCGCTTGTCGATGAATCCATCGACGCCCTCGCGGCGTTCGCAGATACGCTTATCGATGCTGGAAAGGCCGTTGGCGACGTGCTGTCGGCGGCGCTAGAAGTCTCGGGGGAGATGCTCGAAAAGATGGTTCAGGCAGTTGCCGCAGTGAAGGAGCGGGCCCTAGACGCCATCGATTGGGTGGCTGCGCATACCGGCTCCATCGGTAGCGTCGTCGGTGCGCTGTTGAAGGCTGCTGTGTTACCGCTTGCCATCGTCGAACGGGCTTTGATAGCAGGCGTGGCCATCCTCGAAGTCAGTCGGACCCTGATAGCTGCGGTTGGCTCCCTGGCCAACTACATGGAACAGCTTGTCCACGCAGTAGCCGATACGCTGAAAGCGACACTCAGGTCGATGTTTGCCCTGGGCTACAACGTCGCATCGATCATTGGCGAGCTTGCGTCGGCGGTAATGAGTCATCTGATCCGGGGACAGTTTCTAGCCGCGCTGGTGGACCTAGGCCACGCGGCGCTCGACCTGCTGAAGGCGGCTTGGACGTTTGGTGCGACGCAACTGGCCATCATCTTTGCTGGATTCGTTTCACTGTGGAGTGGACGGCGCCTGACACCGGCCGAACTGGCTGATGTAGTCCGGGTTTACGGTTTCTGGCCCAAGCTGCTGGACGTGTGGATCGTGCAGGGCTCAATCCCTGCGGATATCGTCGGTCTGATGGAGGACGAACGTCCCTTCACCGCGATGTCGACGCTGGTCTTCCCGAGTCCACCTCAGCAAGGCGAGCTCGTGCATGAACTGATGCACGTACATCAATTCCTGAGTCAAGGTGCCCTGTACATGGTCGACTCGATGGAGCGCCAGGCACGGCAGGGAGACGGAGCATACAAGTACAAGCTTGGAGCGCATCCCAATCTGGGGGACTACCACGTCGAGCAACAGGCCCAACTAGTGCAAGACTATTACCTGCTGCGTTACGTGGAGCAGAGCCGGGACTTCAGGGCCTACCTGCCGTATGTGACGCCGCTGTGCGTGGCCCCGCCGCAGATCGGTACGTCTCAGTTCGAGAAGTGGGTTCAGAGATGCCCACAGGCGCTGGAGGCCGTTGGCCTGATCAAGCCACCGAGCGATCCGCACGGAGGCTTGGGCCGGGGTCGGGGTACGGGGCGATACCAGATTCCTTGAATGGACTGAGCACGCGGTTGCGTAGCCAATGCCATCTTCATTGCCGCTGGACTGTGCTTGCCGCTGGAATTGAAGGGTTTGCATCGCGCCGTTGTGCTCTCGTAGAGTGGCAGGCCAAGTCGTGAGGGCAACAGTCCAGCCGCACATCGAGCGGCTTGGAGGGAGATCCAATTGATATCTGGAGCTTCGATACGGCCAAGCAATTGGCGGCCACCAGCGGGCAATGTGCTTGACAGGCGGATCGGCCGCCGAGTCCGTGTTCGAAGGTGGGGAACGTCCGCTTGGTGCGACTTAGCGCAATGACCATATATGGACTTACCGGCGATTCGTGTCGCCATATAAGGGCTTTTGCTGCGCCTTTCCAAGCAACCAGGGCAGGTACTCTCGCTCTCGGAGTGGTGCGTTAGACATCGCACAGGCGGGTCAGGTTTCCACCATGTTTTTGATGCATACTATTCTTCAAAATTCGAAGGAAACTCGATGGAATCACTTGAAAACAGGCGTTCGTTGGACAACAACTCCCATTTTTTCCAGCACCATGGCTGGCTGGCACCCGGGGTCAAGTTGTTTCGCTCCATCGGCTTTCCAGCCAAGACCGTGTGGATCATTGCGGCCATGCTCATCCCCATGGTCGGGCTGCTGGTGCAGCTTTACCGCGCCGACGCGGAGCTGATCAGCATCACCCAGCTTGAACGCCAGGGCCTGGTTTACGTTAATGGAGTCGATGACCTGGCGGCGGATATCCGCAACCTGCGGCGCGCCGCGACCAACAGCTCTGCCGACCTGCCGGAGAAAAGCAGTGCGGTGGCTGCCAGTTTTGCCAAGGTGCAGCAACTGCAAAAAGACTATGGCGTCGCCTTCGGTGGCGATACCAACGCCAGCTTTGCCAAGCTCACCAAGGGGATAGAGGCGGCTCTTCAGCGCCCTACCCTGGCTACGCCGGACGAGACTTTTGCGTTGCATGCGGACAATGTGTCGGCGGCCCTGGACCTGTTGGGGGACATCAGCGATGGCTCCGGCCTGTCGCTGGACCCGGAGCTGGACACGTACCACATGCTGAATCTGGTGGTAATAGTCGGGCCGCAGTATACGGAGTACCTGGCCAGATTGCGTGGCTTGGGGGTGCTCACCTTGGGTAAAGGCGCCGGGCAGCCCATGCCAGCTTCGCGCCGACGGTTGCTGGACCGCGATCTGGCGCTGATTGACTACGTGGACCCCCTGTTTGAAAACTCTTTCCGGCGCGGCGTTGGGGCCCTCCCGGACGTTGTGAAGACCATGGACATGAAAGGCGTGGACACCACGCGACAAGCCTTCATGGACATGGTGCAAAAGCAGGTCATGGTGGAGGCGCCTGCGGGCGACCCGGTTGCATACCGGGCGGCGGCCGACGCTGCCATTGACAGCCAGCTCGCCCTGAACAAACGAATTGCCGCGCGCCTGGACAGCCAGTTCCTGGCCCGTATCGACCGCGTCAAAACCAAGATCTATCTGGAATTCGCGGCGGCCCTGGTGGGTATCGCCATTGCACTGTACTTATTTTTGTGTTTTTATACGGTCATGAAGGGCGGGCTGGCCCTAGTCAGCAAGCACATCCATGAAATGACAGAGGGGGACCTGCGCCACCGTCCTGCCCAGCCCTGGGGCAAAGACGAGCCTGCCGCGCTGATTGTGGATCTGTACAAGCTGTACGACTCCATGCACGACCTGATCCGCCGGGTGCGCCATTCGGCGCGCGAGCTGGCCAACACCAGCGCCGAAGTCTCCCGCGCAAGCCTTGACTTGTCCGCGCGCACGGAGGAGGCCGCATCCAGCCTCGGCCAGCAGGCCTCTGCGGTCGAGCAGATTGGCTCGCAGGTCCGCGAAACCGCACACAGCGCCCAGCGTGCGGCCACTGTGGCACAAGGGAACGCCGAAGTGGCAACCAAGGGCGGGCGCATCATCACCGATGTGGTCACGACCATGCGTGAGATTCACCAGTCGTCGTCCAAAATCAGCGACATCATTGGCACCATCGATGGCATCGCTTTTCAGACCAATATCCTGGCACTCAACGCGGCAGTCGAAGCGGCCAGGGCCGGTGAGTCTGGCCGCGGATTCGCTGTGGTGGCCTCGGAAGTCCGCAGCCTGGCCGGCCGCAGTGCGGAAGCCGCCCGCGAAATCAAGAGCCTGATATCGGCCAGCGTGGAGCGGGTTTCTGCGGGCACCGAGATCGTCGAGGGCGCAGGCAAGGCCATGACTGAACTGGTCAGCAACGCGACCCAGATCAACACCCTGCTGGGCGAAATCTCGGTGGCCACCAGCGAGCAATCCCGGGGCGTCGAAGAAGTCGTCAAAGCCATCCACCAGCTGGACGCGCACACGCAACAAAACGCCGCGCTGGTCGAGGAAACCAGTGCTGCAGCCGGTGCGCTGAGCGAGCAGGCAATCGGTTTGACGGGTGAAATTGCCCGCTTCCGGGTCGCCTGAGCCTTGCTGGCCCGTGACACCATGAACGCTCCGGTTGCAGCCCGGCCCGGGCGCTCTCTGAAAGTGCTGGTGGCGGATGACAACATCATCAACCAGCGCGTGGCAACCGCCATCCTGTCGACGCTGGGGCACACCGGCGTGGTCGTTAGTGATGGTGAAAAGGTCCTGCGATGCCTTGCCGCATTGAAATTCGACGTCGTGCTGATGGACGTGATGATGCCGGTGATGGATGGTCTGCAGGCGGTGGCGGCCATCCGGCAAAAAGAGCAGTCCACCGGAAAACACCAGACCATCATCATGTGCACGTCCCATGCCGAGCCCGGTGATGATGTCCGGTTTATGAGTGCAGGCGCAGATGGCTACATTGCCAAACCGATTTCTGCCAAGCACCTCAACGCCGAACTGCAACGGCTTGGGCTGTAGGCATAGCGCGCAGTTGCACCCTACAACTTCATTTCAAACCGCACCTGCAGATTCACCGCTTTCGGGGCTGTGTTGGTCGACGTCTCGCACACGCTTTGGCCCAAGGCGTTGGTGGTCAGCAGCGTGTCAGAAGACACATAGTCGCGCGGTGCCAGGTTGCTTGCCGACACCCGCATCTGGTAGCCCGGGCTGAAGACCCACAGGCCGTAGGCCTGCAGGGACAACCGTTTTTTGAACACCTCGGCAAGCGACGCCGTGGCCAAGTGGAAATTCCAGCCGATTGAGTAGGTCGTGCGCGTCGAAGTGGGCTTTGTCTTTTCACTGGACTGAACTGTCAGCGATCTCCTAAGTCCCGGGCGCGCTTGGTCAAACGCCCGGCCAGTGGTGCTTGCTTAGGCATTCCCAGTGAGGCCACAAGTCTGTTTCGGCCGTTAAAGCCTGGGTGAATCGCCCCGGATTCTGTAGGTGCCTTTTGTCCGCTTCTAAGCGAGCAATTTGTCCGCAATCAGCCCATAGGGGTAGTAGGATTTGCCGTCGCCAATGGCTGCAATCGATGGCAGACCGGTCAACCAATTTGAAACAGCGAATGTCGGTTGCTGGTCGGTTAGAGACTTACGTTTCCCGTGCTCTGGACTGTATGGGTTTTCCAGAACCAATCCGCGTTCAGGACCTTGAGAAGATGGCTAGATTTGTTAGCCGGACCATCATCGTTGTACCCAGCCGCCGCACACGGGAAAGACCTGCCCGACAAAACAATTGGCGTGTTCGCTGCAGAGGTAGGCCGCAAACTCAGCGTCTTCCGTTGCTCCAACCAAGCGCCCGAGCGGCACCTCGCGCTTCAAGCGCTCCTGGAATCGCGGGTTGGCCTGCACATCGGAGGGAAAGTAGGTGGGGTTTTCGACGAAGTTCTGCGCAATGGCATTGACTTGAACATTGTGGCCCGCTACTTCTACACCAACAGCCTGAACGTAGGCCAGTTGAGCGCCTCGCGCCGCGCTATAGGTGGAAGCGCGCTTCATGCCGCGCAGGGCTGAAGCGCTGCCCATGACCAGAATTTTGCCCGCGCGTCGTTCAATCATCGCAGGCAAGACAGCCCGGAACAAGCGAGGAAGTGGATTCACGAGTGCGGCAAATGTGTTGCTCCACTCTTCATCAAGAACGTCAGTGACGGCCGTTGTGGGTGCAGGTACGGCCAGATTGGCGACGAGTACATCTATTCGACCTGCAGCGGCGACCAGGGAGGCAGGCGAGTCGGGGCTCAACAGCGAATCAGTGCTCTTGATGACCGTTGCTCCGTGTTCGGCAAACACCTGGCACAGAACCGGACCCATAAATACATCTGCGTTGGTGATGAGCACCCGTTTGCCCATAAGGTTCATACCCGCCATAGTTTTTCCTTTGAAAGATGTGGAAAATTTGTATCGTATTCTGATGCCAATGCCCACGCCTGGTTCGATTACGGCAGTGGAGGGTTTGAGCAAAATATGCCTTAAGCCCCCGTATTCATTGCGTTAGCAGCTTCGCTTTTGATAGCACCCAGCGGCGCCAGCAGCGCTCCCAGGTCGTCCTCGCTGAACTTGGACGCACCGGCCGCATCATGCCCCAGCACGCCCTGGGCCAGTGCCAGCTTGCGGGCCTGCAACTCCAGCATGCGCTCTTCAATACTGCCCTCCACCACCAGCTTGTAAACAAACACCGGCTGGCCTTGCCCGATGCGGTGGGCGCGGGCCGTGGCCTGCTCTTCCACCGCCGGGTTCCACCACGGATCCATATGGATCACAGTGTCAGCAGCAGTCAGGTTCAGGCCCACGCCACCAGCTTTGAGGCTGACCAGAAAGATCGGCGCTGCGCCTGCCTGAAACTGCTGCACCACCGCGCCGCGCTGCCCGGTTGGCGTTTTGCCCGTGAGGCTGAGAAACGGCAGCTGCAGCGCCTGCAGGTGCTCGGCCACCAGCTCCAGCAACTCGGTGAACTGCGAGAACACCAGCACACGCCGCCCCTCGTCCACCAGTTCGGGCAGCATCTCGCACAGCAGTTCCAGCTTGGCGCGTTCCATAGTCGCGGGTGTTTTGACTCCTTTGACTAGATGCGGGTCGCAACAGACCTGGCGCAATTTCAGCAGCGCATCCAGGATGCTGATCTGCGCACCGTTAAAGCTCTGGCGTTGCAGCACACGGCGTACCTGTTTGTCCGCCGCGGTGCGCACCGCCTCGTATAGCTCACGCTGCTGGCCTTGCAGCTGCACCCGCTGGATCACTTCGGTGCGCGGCGGCAGCTCGCTGGCCACGTCTTGCTTGCGCCTACGCAGGATGAAGGGCCGCACGCGCTGGGCCAACAGCTGGGCACGCAGAGTCTCGCCGTTTTCTTCGATGGGCTTGCGCCAGCGCGCGTTGAAGCTGCGCACATCACCCAGGAATCCGTGCATCAAAAAGTCGAACTGCGCCCACAGCTCGCCCAGGTGGTTTTCCAGCGGCGTGCCGGTCATGCACAGCGGATGGCGCGCCTGCAGGCGGCGCAGCGCGCGGGCACTGCGGCCGCCGGCGTTCTTCACCATCTGCGCTTCGTCCAGAATCAGCAAATGAAAGCGCTGCGCTGCCAGCGCATTGATATCGCGCCACAGCAGCGAGTAGGTAGTCAGCACCAAATCATGCTCGGCCATCTGCGGGAACAGCGTCGCACGGTCGGGCCCCTGCAGGGTCAGCACGCGCAAGTCGGGCGCCATGCGCTGCGCCTCGACCTGCCAGTTGAAGACCAGCGAGGTGGGCACCACCACCAGCGTGGGCAGGTCCATGCGGCCACTCTGTTTTTCCAGCAGCACGTGGGCCAACGCCTGTGCGGTTTTGCCCAAGCCCATGTCATCGGCCAGAATGCCGCCCAGGCCCTGCGCGCGCAGGTATTGCAGCCAGGCAAGGCCTTCGAGTTGGTAGCCGCGTAGCTGCACTTTCAAACCGGTCGGCGCGACCACAGGTTGCGGTGTGCCAATGGCCTGCAGGCGCTTGGCCAAACTAGCCAAGCCCGCATCACCTTCCAGTTGCCAACCACCTTGCGCGCCAACGCGGTGCGCCTCCACCAAGCCGAAGCGCAGAGCTTCCAGACGACGCGCTTCCCACGCGCCCAGGTGCAACGGATCGCCACTTTTGTGCCTGCGCAGCGGGTCGGTCAGCAGGTCCACCATGGCACCAACAATGGCTTTAAGCGGCGCAGCCAGCGCGTCGATGCGCCGCCCGCCGGGCGCGCGCAGCGAAACCAATTCATGGTCGTCAATGGCGGCCATCTGTGTGGCATTCAACCAGCGTGGGTCGCGCTTGAGCAGGTCGGCCAAAAGTGGCGCCAAGTCCAGCGTCTCGCCATCTATCTCGATACCCAAGCTCAGCAGCCAGGCGCCTTCGCGCTCGGGCAGGTTCAGTTTTTGTACCGGGCGTTCGCGCGGCGCCAGTGGACCATCCAGCTCTTTACCCAACACCTCGCCCGTGTCGGGCTGCACGAGCAGCTTCCAGCGCTGCACGGGCACACTCTCGTGCGCAAAGCCGGGCTGCACCACCACCGACCAGCCTTTGGCTTGCAGGCGCGGCACCTGCTCGGCCCAGAAGTCGCCAAAGAAGCCTTCTTGCGGCAGCGTCCACACCGCGCCCAAGTGAGGCTCTGCAGAGTCGCCCGCTTCGCGGCTGCGCCATTGCAATGATTTCGCCGACACGGGTAGCAGCCCCAGCTCCCACACCAGGTCCATGGCGTCGGCCTCGGCCGCCAGATCACGCCGCATGCGCAGCACCGGGAAACCGGTGCCATGGATTTCTTGCACCGTGGAGGGACGACTGTTCAGCACGGACGTGGGTGCGGGCGTTTGCCACTGCGCGCCTGCGTCCGTGCGGTAGGTCCAGTCGATCTGCACCAGCGTCACGCTGTCACCCCGCGCAGCCAGCTTGCCATGGGGTTTGAAGCCCAGCAGGGCCTCGCCGCGCCCCAGGGTTTGCAGCGTGATGCGCGGGCGAAAGTGACCCAACACGCTGGCGGATATCTTGATCAAATCAGTCTCTAGCCCCCGTGGAATATGCGCAGGCAGCTACTTTTTTGATAGCGCGCCTTGGGTGATAGCCGCTAGCGTGCCCCGCGTGCTGATCAACTCCGGCTCCAGAATGACTTCTATCACCGTGCCTTCAGGTCGCGCCAGCGCCTCCAGCAGTTCGGCTTCAAAGTCGGCGCTCTTGCGAATGGTGACGCCCGCGTAGCCATAGGCACGGGCCAGCGCAGAAAAGTCCGGGTTTTGCAGCCGGGTACCCGCCACATGCTCGGGGTACTCACGTTCCTGGTGCATGCGGATAGTGCCAAACATGCCGTTGTTGAGCAGCAGGATGATGGTTTTGGCGCCGTGCTGCACGGCAGTGGCCAGCTCTTGCCCGTTCATCAAAAAGTCGCCATCGCCGGCAATGGTGAAGACGGTCCTGCGCGTGGTGATGGCCGCCGCAATGCCTGCCGGCACGCCATAGCCCATGGCGCCATTGGTGGGGGCCAGTTGGGTTTTGTGGCCATTCGCCAAGCCGGTGTAGCGATAAAAACGGTGCAGCCAGCTGGCAAAGTTGCCGGCGCCGTTGGTCAAAACGGCATCGGCGGGCAAATGCTTTTGCAGCGTGGCGATGACGCCAGGCATGTTTACCAAGCCGCGCTCATTGTCGGCAGGCAAGTCCTTGATGACGCTGGGCACGAGGTTGGCTTCATAGTCGGCGTTGCAGGCCTGCGTCCAGGCATCCCACGGCACACTCACCGGCGCAGTCAGCACTTCCAGCGATCGGGCGGCTGCGCGCATGCTGGCGTGGATGGCCAAATCTGCCTGGTAGACGCGGTTCAGTTCTTCGGCACTGGCGTGGATGTGCACCAGCGTCTGCACACTGCGTGGGGCCTGCAAGAGCGTGTAGCCACCCGTGGTCATCTCGCCCAGACGTGGGCCGATGGCGATGATCAGGTCGCTGTCCTTGATGCGCTTGGCCAACGCAGGGTTGATGCCGATGCCCACATCGCCTGCGTACTGCGGGTGGTGGTTGTCAAAGGTGTCCTGAAATCGAAACGCATTGCCCACTGGCAAGCGCCAATTTTCGGCAAAGCGCTGCAGGGCTTGTGCGGCCTGGGGCGTCCAGCCTCCGCCACCCGCGATCACCAACGGGCGCTCTGCTTTTAATAGCAGCTCACGCAGGCTGCGCAAGGACCCAGGGTCACTCCAGGCATCTGACGGCTCTACGCGGGCCAGAGGCTGTGGCGTTGCTCCCGTTACCGGATTGGGCACCATGGTTTGCACCAGCATGTCCTCGGGCAGCACCAGCACCACCGGGCCGGGACGGCCATTCATGGCCGTGGCAAAGGCGCGGGCAATGTATTCGGGGATGCGGCTGGCATCGTCAATGCGCTCTACCCGCTTGGCCATACCCAGGGTGCTGGGGCCAAACAGCACTTTGTAGTCGAGCTCCTGAAAGGCTTCGCGGTCACGCGTGTCGCTGGCCACATCGCCCACCAGCAGCACCAGGGGTGTGGAATCCTGAAACGCCGTGTGCAGGCCGATGGCCGCATTGGTGGCGCCGGGCCCGCGCGTCACGATGCACACGCCCGGACGGCCCGAAAGCTTGCCATGCGCCTCGGCCATGAACGCCGCACCGCCCTCCTGGCGGTTGATGACAAATTGAATCTGGTCGCGGTAACGGTGAAAGCCGTCCAGCACCGCCAGAAAGCTCTCGCCGGGGACACCAAAGGCATGGGTTACACCCTGCTCGATCAGACATTGGACCAGCAGGTGGCCAGCGAGTTGGGGTAAAGGTGCGGAGGTCATGATGGCAATTGTGCCGTCAAAGCGGCAGTCCCATCAGGCACACCTGCAAGTCATCAAGTGCCGCGTTCAACCGCCTCAATTTGATCCCGCAGCACCGACATTTGCTTCAATGGAAATGGGTGCTCGGCCCATTTTTCGAGGTAGCCCTTTTCGCCGTACTCCTGAAGAACCTGCTCCGCAGCGGCATGCACCGCCTTGGCAAATTCGACAGGCAGGCAACGCGTCTGGAAGATGGAGCGGCCATCGGCATCGGGTTTGCCGGTAGACAACGCCTTGAACTCAAACACTTCCAGATCGAGATCATTGGGTTGGGGGCTGTAAATTACCCACCTGGACTCGCCGGGCTCTTCCTCGAATTCGAACGACAGGCGCGTGAAACCGGCCATTGCAGCCGACGCAGCCATCACCAGATTTCCCAGTGCATCCGACAGATACGAGGCTTTGAGTGTGCAGTGGGATTGCCCATCGTCAACCGTGCATTCGGACCAACCGGTTCCCACAAGTCGATAGCTGATGGTCAGTGCCATGGGGCTTACCTCACCTGGATTCGTTTCTTCACACGCAGTTGCTGGTCAAATGGTAGCTGCCCGTGCCACGGTGCAGCACCGTGTCGGTAGTCAACACATCGCCGGGCTGGTAGCTGGGGCCGTGATCGAGGCGCTGGTAGTAGGGTGCGAAGTCGATGTTAGCCAGTTCCAGCAGATCCTGCAGGTCGTTCAACACAAAGTAGCTTTCCTGAAAATCGTCAATGCGGTAGTGGGTGCGCATCACACGCTCCAGATCGAAACCGATGCGGTTGGGCGATTCGCTCTGGACAGAAAAAACACTTTCCGAATACGACGATGCAATGCCCGCGCCATAGAGACGCAAGCCCTCTGGCTGGCGGACCAGACCAAACTCCACCGTGTACCAGTACACCCGCGCCAGCTCGGTCAGTTTGCCCAGGCGCTGCGCGCGCAAGCCTGCCTCGCCATAAGCCTGTATGAAGTCAGCCATGACCGGGTGCATGAGCATGGGCACATGGCCAAACACGTCGTGAAACACATCAGGCTCTTCCAGGTAGTCCAGTTGGTGCGCCCGGCGGATAAAGTTGCCCGCAGGGAAGCGCCGGTTGGCCAGATGCTCAAAGAACACTTCGTCGGGCACCAGCCCCGGCACAGCCACCACCTGCCAGCCAGTGGCGGGCTGCAGGGCCTCCGAGAGTTGCACAAAGTCGGGAATGCAGTCCGCTGTCATGGGCAGGTTTTTCATGCCCTCAACAAACGCATCACAGGCCAGGCCCGGCAGCAGTTGGGTCTGCCGCTCAAACAGCGTTTTCCACACAGCGTGCTCTTGCGCGGTGTAGTTGTCCCAGCCCTGATCCACCGTCCAGTCGGGTCGCTGGGGCGTCAAATCGGCCCCAGACGCCAAACCGTGTTTCATGGCTGATACCTCGCAAAGGCCTGGTCGCACAGGCGGGCCATGGCGATGTCATTGGTGCTCAGGCCCAGGACATCATGCGTGGTCCAGGTAATGCGCACCCGGTTGTAGACATTGCTCCACTCGGGGTGGTGGTTGCCCTTTTCTGAAGCAATCGCAATCTGGGTCATGAAGGCGAAGGCCTGCATGAAGTCGGCCAACACAAACTCGCGCGTGATGCGTCCCTGTAGCGGGTCGAGTTGCCAGGCGGGCAGATCTTTCGATAGCGCGTCAATCTGGTTTGAATTCAGCTTTTCCATCATCCGTCCTTCACTCTTTTCCGCGCGCAGGCAGCAGTGTGCCGCGGCATTCACCAAAACCAATGCGGCGCGCACCGGGCCGCTCAGCATAGGCGCGCAGTACCACGGTGTCACCGTCTTGCAGAAAGGTGCGTGTTTCGCCATTGACCAGCGTGATGGCCTGCTTGCCACCCAGGCTCAGTTCCAGCAGCGAGCCGCCCTGCTCTGGAGCGGGGCCGGACAAGGTGCCAGTGCCCAGCACATCGCCCGGACGCAAGTTGCAACCATTGACCGTGTGGTGGGCCACCAGCTGCGCGAGTGTCCAGTACGCATCCCGAAAACTGGACTGCGACAGGCGCTGCCCGGCGTGGCCCGCTGCACGCATGGCGGGGGTTTGCAGCCACACCTCCAGCGTCACCTCAAAAGCGCCGCCCGCGCGGTTAGCGGCGGAGTCCAGATACGGCAAAGGTTGCGGATCATCCGCAGCCCGCACGGGGCCGGTGCGAAACGGCTCCAGCGCGTCCAGCGTCACCAGCCAGGGGGACACGGTGGTGGCAAAATTTTTGGCCAGAAAGGGGCCCAGCGGCTGGTATTCCCAGGCCTGCACATCGCGGGCGCTCCAGTCGTTGAGCAGGGTGAGCCCTGCTATGTGGTCTTCGGCCTGCTCCATCGCCACGGGCGTGCCCAGCGCGTTGCCCGGCCCCACCCATGCGGCCAGCTCCAGCTCGTAGTCCAGCCGCTCGCTGGGGCCAAAGTCGGGCACTGACGCACCCGGCTTGAGGGTTTGGCCCACAGGTCGGTGAAACTGCTGGCCGCTCACACCCATGCTGGACGCACGGCCGTGGTAGCCAATCGGAACCCATTTGTAGTTGGTTGGCAGCGGGTTGTCTGGCCGAAAAAGCTTGCCCACCGTGGTGGCGTGGTGGATGCCGGTGTAGAAGTCGGTGTAGTCACCCACCTCGCAGGGCAAGCCCATCTCCACCGTGTTTTGTGGCAGCAGCGCCTGCGACCATACGGGCTGCAGGGCCGAGCCCATTTGCAAACCCTGCCAGAGTGCCGTACGCAAAGCGCGGCGCACAGCACGGGGTGCAGCCAACAGCGTGGGCATGTGCAGGTGGTCGATCAAACCCGCAGCGTACAGGTCCAGCACCTGGTCGCCAATGGCCACACCCATCTGCCAGGGCTCGGCCGCGCTGCGGCGAAAGCGGCCCAGCGGCAGGTTCTGGATAGGGAAGTCGGTATCGGGCGCGTTGGCCGACTCCACCCAGCTTTGGGTTGCGGGGTCGTGTGTAGCGTCAAGCATGGGGCGCACCCCATTCTTTGGCGTGTAAAAAGGCCGCATGCTTGGGCGCGCGTTTGGTTTGCGACCACTCCTCCAGCATGTCCCACTTCACCGCGTCCAGCCTTGCCAGTTGGGTCTGCTCGTCCGGGTCGGGGCAAGCCAGTTCCAGGCGGTGGCCGTTGGGGTCAAAAAAGTAGATGGAGTGAAAGACGCCGTGGTCGGTCACACCCAGCACATCGACGCCATTGTTTTCCAGGTGTGCCTTGAACTCCAAGAGTTCCGCACGGTCTTTCACCTTGAAGGCAATGTGCTGCACCCACGCGGGGGTGTTGGGGTCGCGCCCCATGGGTGGCTGCGTGGGCAGCTCAAAGAACGCCAACACATTGCCCTGCCCTGCGTCCATGAAGACGTGCATGTAGGGGTCGGGCGCTTTGGTACTGGGCACCAGGTCCTCGGCAATGGCCAGCACAAAGTCCATGTTGAGCATTTTCTGGTACCACAGCACCGTCTCTTTGGCGTCTTTGCAGCGGTAGGCTACGTGGTGAATGCGATCGATTTTCATGGTGTTCCTTTATGCGACTTCCAGTGCACCACGGCGCACCTGATCACGCTCCAGTGACTCGAACAGCGCTTTGAAGTTGCCCTCGCCAAAACCATCATCGCCCTGACGCTGGATGAACTCAAAAAACACCGGGCCCAGCTGCGTTTGCGAGAAGATTTGCAGCATTAGTCGGGGGGTGCCTGGACCTGCAACCCCGTCAGTTGCGTCCGTCGATCCGTCCAGCAAAATGCCACGGGTCTGCAACTCGGACACGGGTTGGCCATGGCCGGGCAGGCGACCTTCCAGCATTTCGTAGTACACATCATTGGGCGCGGTCATCAGCGGCACGCCAGCCAGCGCAAGCTTGTCCACGGTGGCAACCAGGTCATCACAAATCAGCGCGATGTGCTGAATGCCTTCTCCATTGAACTTCATCAAATACTCTTCAATCTGTCCGCCGCCCTGGCGCGCCTCTTCGTTCAGCGGAATGCGGATCTTGCCGTCGGGTGCGGTCAGCGCCTTGGAGGTCAGGCCGGTGTACTCGCCCTTGATGTCGAAATAGCGGATCTCGCGGAAGTTGAACAGGCGCTCGTAAAAATCCGCCCAGAATGCCATGCGGCCGCGGTATACGTTGTGCGTCAGGTGATCGATGAGCTTCAACCCATGGCCCACGGGGTGGCGGTCTACACCCTCGATGAATTCAAAGTCGATGTCGTAAATGGACTTGCCGTCTTCATAGCGGTCAATCAAATACAGCGGTGCGCCGCCAATGCCCTTGATGGCGGGCAGGTTCAGCTCCATGGGGCCAGGGCGCAGTTCCACCGGTTGTGCACCCAGCTCCAGCGCGCGGCTGTACGCATGGTGCGAGTCTTTCACGCGAAAGGCCATGCCACAGGCGCTGGGGCCATGCTCGGACGCAAAGTAGCCCGCCACACTTTTCGGTTCGCGGTTGATGATGAAATTGATATCGCCCTGGCGGTACAGCACCACGTTTTTGGACCGATGCCTGGCCACCAGTGTGAAGCCCATGCGCTCAAACACGGGCTCAATCACGCCGGACACGGGTGACGCAAACTCGACAAACTCAAAGCCCATCAGCCCCATGGGGTTCTCGAAAAGATCAGCCATTGCAGTGCTCCTCAGCGTCTTGTATTGAATCCTTGATTGTGGTCAGTAGCGCCCGCACGGTGTGAGCAAGTTGCACCTTATTTGGTTAATTTATGCATAATTCGTGCATGAATCAAGACAAAACTGATGATTTACTTCTTGACCGGTTCGATATCAGCTTGCTTACCGCGCTGCAGCAAAACGCCCATGCCACCAACCAGCAAGTAGGCGAGGAGATTCACCTGTCGGCTTCGCAGGTGAGCCGACGCATCCAGCGCCTGGAAGCCAGTGGCCTCATCCGCCGCTATGTAGCGCTACTGGACCCCGCCGCGCTAGGGCTGGGTGTGCGGGCCATTACCTACGTCACCCTCACCCGCCACGGCGGCGACGAGGGTCTGGCCTTTGAGCGCGAAATTGCCACTTTTCCGGAAGTACTGGAATGTTATTCAGTGGCTGGCGAGTCCGACTACATCCTGCAAATTGCGGCGGTGAGCCTGAGCGTGCTCTCGGAAAGCGTGCTGCGCAGGCTGACCCGCATTCAGGGCGTGGGCAACATCCGCTCCAATATTGTCTTGAACTGCGTCAAGTCCAGTACCGAGATGCCACTGGGCCATCTCACCCGACCCAGCTGACCGAAAATTCTCTTGAGAATTCGCAAGCCACTACCAGACCACTGGCCTTAAATTGGCATTGCGTGGTTGCCTTGTTGACACCCCGTGGGTCCATGTGTGATCCACGCACACCACCAACGCTGAAGGGACATGTCATGAAAACAGATGCGGAATTAAAACGAGACATTCTTGACGAACTGAGTTGGGACCCTTCGGTCAACGCCACAGCCATCGGCGTCATCGTCCAGGACGGTGTCGTCACATGCGGAGCTTGTGGCTGCTGTCCAACACGCACTGGAATGGAGCGCGGTGGTACCGCGTCACTGCATCCAGCCCAAAGCAGAAAAAGGCTGGATCACCTTGAGCGGACAGGTGGAGTGGGAATACCAGAGCGGGGCTGCAGAACGAACCGTACGCGATCTGATTGGCGTGGTGGGGGTTTCCAATCTCATCAAGGTCAAGCCTCACGTTTCCCCCATCGACATCCAGAAAAGCATTCAGGATGCGCTGACGCGCCAAGCTATTCGTGAGGCCAAACATCTGGTCATTCTGGCGGAGGGTTCCCGTCTTACATTGCGGGGGAAGGTTCATTCATGGGCCGAGCGTCAGGCCGTTCTGGGCGCAGCATGGGCGGCACCAGGCGTGTCCAGTGTGGTCAATGAAATGATTGTCGAGATTTGATCCATTTGCAGCATGTCATGTCGATTGCGTTGACCACGCTGAAGGTCGAATAACCGGCTGTCGGCACAACTGCCATCCTGGACCTCGCCCAGCCGCCAATTTTGCTGCTTGCAGAGCCACTGGGCCAACTGGCGGCAAGCTGGGCCTGCGGGTTCATCATCACCGGTGCCGACCCATACACGGACATTGCGCTGCTGCGAATCGAGGCCAGAAACCTGCCAACGGCTCACCCTTCGGGTTTGAGTAGACCGCGGCGCAGGGAATCTTCTGCGCCAAAGGACGTTCCTTGCCCGGCGACGCTGCCGTTCCGTTCATCCAGACGGATGCCTCGGTAAACCCGGGCGACATCGTCCTGGCTGCTAACGGGGTTCCGGTTGAACTGGATTAGCTGCTTCGCTTCACGGTTCGCCGCCCCACTCCCAGCGCAGCCACCACGCTGAGCAGCAACACCAGTGCTGCGCCGATCAGGGTGGCGCCATACCAGCCCCGGTCCATAAACACCCCAAACACAAGGGGTGAAATGGCAAAACCGGTATCCAGGCCCGAATACACCAGGCCATAAACACGCCCTGTGGCGCCTTTGGGTGTGGCTTTCTTGATCATCATGTCGCGCGAGGGGCCGCCAATTCCCACCGCAAAGCCCGTGATAGCCAGCACGACCATGGTGGCCGTCGCACCCAGCAGCCCGGTGCCACAAATTGCCAGCAGTACCGCGCCCGCGGCCATGGCGATCGCCACGACCCGGTCGCTATTGATGGCACGCGCGGCAATAAAGCCCCCCACAAACATGCCTACCGCGCCGCACAGCATGTAGGCGGTCAGCGTCAGCGTAGCGGCCTCAAAGCTGATGCCGTGCATGGCTTTGAGGATGGAGACCGAGAAGCTTTGCACCACGGCCAGCGTCATGGTGGAGAGCAAAAAGAAGCCGAAGCACCACCACACCACCGGCAGCTTCATGAATGCGAGGTCGTGCTCTTTGTGCACATCCGGCTCATGGCGTACCACCTGGGTGCTGAGCTTGTCGCGGTTCAGCGCCAACACGGCAAATATGACCGCGTACATCACTGCTGCAGCCACATAGGCGTTGCGCCAGCCCACAGCTACACCCATGCCCGCAAAAAACACCGGTGCTGCCGCCCAGCCCAGATTGCCGGTCAGGCCGTGGGCACTGAAGGCATAGCCCAACCGCTGGGCCGATACCCGCTGGTTCAAGATCGTGAAGTCCACCGGGTGAAACGTGGCGTTGCCCAGGCCCGCCAGTGCCGCCACCATCAACAGCCCCGTGTAACCAGTCACCATGGACGCGGCCATGCAGGCCGCCACAAAAATACCAAGAGCAACAAACAGCAAGGGACGCGCACCCACCCGGTCCACCACAAAACCCGCGCTGGCCTGGCCCACGCCCGACACGACAAAGAAGGTGCTCATCAGCAAGCCCAGCTCCGAGTAGCTCAGGCCAAACTCCTTCATGAACACCGGAAACAACAGGGGCAACAGCAAATGGCCAAAGTGCGAGCTGGCATGGGCCAGGCCCACGAGGCCGATGATGGCGGCATCCTGCCCAAGCGGAGCGGAAATGGGGGGGTGGCTAATGGTGGCGCTGGTCATGCCGTTATCGTACGGCCCGCCCGCGCCGCCGAAATACGATAAAAAGACAATAATTGTCGAATGTCCGCCAAATCAGTTCATTCCATATGAAACGCAATACTGCCCTCAAGCCGGTGCGCTTTGACGACTCGGAGGGACGCCCACCAACATCCCAGCGTCCCGTTCGCAGCAGGTCCCGCCCTCTTGTCATGGATACCCACATCGAACCACACCAGCACCCTTGGGCTCAGTTCACCTACTGCGCAAGCGGGCTGATGCAAGTCACGGTAACGCAGAGCGATGTGCAGACCACCTTCATCGTTCCGCCCTCGCGGGCCGTCTGGATTCCGCCCGGTGTGCAACACACCGTGGTGGTGCTTGAATCCGCCGAGTTACGCACTGTGGACCTGTCACCAACGGTCACCCCGCAAGGCTGGGAGGACTGCCGGGTGTTGGTGGTGACCCGGCTGTTGCGTGAACTGATTCACGCACTGGTCGCGTCTCACCCGGGTACCCGGGACGATGCGCTCATGGCGTTGACCGTGGACGAAATCACCCAAGCCGAGACGCAGGCACTGGGCGTTCCCATGCCGCGCGACAAGCGGCTACGCGCACTGTGTGAAGCCGTCCTGAGCGACCCGGGCCGACTGGCCACTTTGTCGGAGTGGGCGGTGGACATCGGAGCGAGCGAGCGTACCGTGTCGCGCCTTTTTCGCACTGAGCTGTCCACCAACTACCAGCAGTGGCGCCAGCAGGCTATCTTGGCCCACGCCCTACCCTTGCTTGCGCGCGGCACACCCATCAGCCAGGTCGCAACCGCCAGCGGCTACGCCACCGACAGCGCCTTTTGCGCCATGTTCAAGCTGGCCATGGGCAAATCGCCCAGCCATTTTCAAAACAAAAATTCGAACTGAATACTGATAAATTGCTATCAAATCAATAGCTGCACACGCATGTTTTACGGGGGCTTAAGGGGATTTATCCTCTCAAACTTCAGCTAAAAAACCCAAACGGGTCTTTGCGATTTCCGTCGTCAAGCAGTTGCCCCAGCTTGAAAATGCCACTCACCCGCAAGGCGGGCTCGCCATCGGCAGTAATCAGGGCCTGACCGAACAGCAGGTTGCGTGTGGTGCGCAGCACCTGTGCCTCGCTTTGCACCCACGCGCCCAGCTTGGCAGAGCCCATGTAATCCACTTGCAGACTGACCGTTGGCAGAAACCGCGAGGCCATGTCGGCCTGGTAGAAAGCCGCACAGGGGATCACCATGTCGGCAAATGTGGCCAGCATGCCGCCATGGCACATCTTGAGCGGATTGGTGTGCCGCTCTTCCACCCGAAAACCCAGCAGCAGGCGCTCGCCCGTCCACTTGGCGTAGAGGGGGCCGTTGCCAGCGATAAAGGCGCCGCCCACCTGGACCACGCGAAATCCTTCGGGCACAGGCAGGCTTACGCCAAGGGAAATGTCATCGAAATCGCTGGAGTGCTGCGCAGGGGTCATTGTGGGAGATTACTTTGAATAAACCGGCAATTGTGCGGCAACCATCTCCACCACACTCTCGATTTTGGTTGCCCACTGCACTTTTTCGGCCCCTGCCATGAAGTTCAGGCGACAGCTGGCGCAGGACACGACGACCGTGTCGGCACCCGTGGCATCAACCTGCTCGCGCTTGATTTCCCACGCCTTGTGGCGCAGACCTTCCGCACGGTTGATGAGAAAGACACCGGCGCCACCACCACAGCACCAGTTTTGCTCGGCCGTGGGAGTGGTTTCAATCAGATCCATGCCCAGGGCGGCCAGGGCGGCGCGCGGCTCGTCCATCACGCCACCATGGCGGGCGAGCTTGCAGGCATCGTGGTAGGTGATCTTTCGGCTGGCATCACCCGGTGTCAGCGTAAGCCGGCCACTACTGATCTCACGGCCCACGAACTCCGAAGTCGCCAGCACCTCAAATGGCAGCGGCTCCCCATTCTGAAGCCGTCCATCCCAGCGCAATGCCGGGTAAGCGTGACCACATTCCGGCAGGATGACCGTTTTGGCGCCAATAGCCAACGCCTCGTCAACCAGCTTCTGGGTGGCGGCTTTTTGCAGTGCTTCACTGCCCGATAGCAAACCAAAGTTGGCCGCCTCGAAACCGGCGCTGCGCAGGGTCCACTTTAGGCCCAGATGGTTCAAAATGCGCGCGGCAGCAGCCAGTGCGTCCTGGTACAGCAGCACGTCAATCACTGTGGTGACCAGCATCACATCGGCTTGGGGCTCGTCCAGCGGAATGGTGATGCCCTGCGCACGCAGCAACTCAATGGTCTGCTTCAGTTCGATGGGGCCGACGCCAAACACGGTACCGCGGCCAGCCTGCTCCTGCGCTACTGCAGTCAGTTCCAGGGGTGCCATGCCGGCTTCGAACAAGGCTTCGCGCATGACGTTCACTCCGCGCGCCGTGTTCACGCCCATGGGACAAATCATGCTGCAACGACCGCACTCGGTGCAGCTGTCATAAACCAACTCTTGCCACTCCTTCAAATCGTCAATGGTGATGTCGCGGGTGTAGAGGCGTTTGATCGGTGCAAAGGCGGACGTCTCGCGCGCATGCACACGGCGCAATAAATCCAGCTTGCGGCTGGGGCTGTATTTGGGGTCTTGCGTGCTCTGGAAAAAGTGGCAGGCCTCGGAGCAGTAACCGCAGTTGACGCAGGCCTCCAGGTCCAGCGCCAGACTGCGATCAGTCTTGGCACGCATGACCGCCCGGGCCTTGCTTACGCGCTGGTCATCAGTCAGCGCATCCGGCTGCGCCATCTCTGGCAGATGGTGAATGGCATCGAGAAAACCATGAAAAACATCCATATTGATCATGAGCGCACCCCGCGACGGCCAAAGAAGGTGGCCAGCTGCATACGCCCCGGCAACACCAGAAAAGCATGCATGAGCTTGCCAAAGGGAAACCACACCAGCAGCAATTCGAGTGACAGCAGGTGCACCGCCAGCGGGCCGCCGTAGATCACGTGGTCCCGCGCCAAGATGATGGCTGACGGGTCGCCAATGACCCCCATGCCAGTGATGAGCGGCAGGAACGTGACCGTCCAGGTGATCATGTCGTCTGCATTGGATATCTTCTTGAGCACCGGGTCAGTCAGGCGAAACAGCAGCGCCATCAACAGCGAGACGATGGTGGCGCCGGCGGCGATGTACATCACCAGGTCGGGCAATGCGGGCCAATGCAACCAGGTAATCCGCTGAATAAAGGCGATGTGTGGTGCGTAACCGAAGAACACCACGAACAGCCCGATGTGAAACACATACGGGTTGATAGTGACCAGCGTGGCACTGGGATGAAAGCCACCTCGGGGCACCATGCGGGTAAGCGCGGCGCCCAGCGCATCGCCAGTGCCAAAGGCCTGGCGGGCCGGCGCCTGGGGGCTATGGGACACTGGCATACGCCACAGTGCGAACAGGCGCCAGCTGACTCCCGCCACAAAAATAAAAAGCGACACCGCCAGCAGCGGCCCGCGGGCCCATTCAAGCAAAGTCATGGAGTAGCCCTTCAAAAGTACCTTGTGTACCTTACCCCGGGCAGTATTCCCTGCACTTGATATACATCAACAGTTGATACGCCCCGGCGCATCAACCTGCTGATGCAACCACCTTAGCCGTGCGTGAAGCTGAACTGCCCCGGTGCCTGGATGGTGTCCACGCCCACATGAATGGTTTCCTTCGGCACAAACTGGCCTTCCAGCAGCAGTTTCGACAGCGGGTTCTCGATGCGCTGCTGAATGGCGCGCTTGAGCGGCCGTGCACCAAACACCGGGTCGAAGCCCACCTTGGCCAGTTCGGCCACCGCAGCGTCGGACACTTCAAGCGCCAGATCCATATGGGCCAGCCGCGCCGTAAGGATCTGCAACTGGATCTTGGCAATGGCCGCGATGTTGGTCGCATCCAGTGCATGGAACACCACGGTCTCGTCAATACGGTTCAAAAACTCGGGGCGGAAGTAGTTTTTCAGTTCGGCCTGCACGGCGTCCTTGATGTCCTCATAGTCCTTGCCTACCATGCTCTGGATGATGGGTGAGCCGATGTTGCTGGTCATCACGATCACCGTGTTCTTGAAGTCCACCGTGCGGCCCTGACCGTCGGTCAGGCGGCCGTCATCCAGCACCTGCAAGAGCACATTGAACACATCGGGGTGTGCCTTCTCCACCTCGTCGAGCAACAGCACGCTATACGGTTTGCGGCGCACGGCTTCGGTCAGGTAGCCGCCCTCTTCGTAGCCCACATAGCCCGGAGGCGCGCCAATCAGACGGGCGACGGAATGCTTCTCCATGAACTCGCTCATGTCGACGCGAATCAAATGGTCTTCGCTGTCAAACATGAAGCCCGCCAGCGCTTTGCACAGTTCGGTCTTGCCCACGCCCGTGGGGCCGAGGAACAGGAAGGAGCCCGTGGGGCGATTCGGGTCGGAGAGCCCCGAGCGTGAACGGCGGATGGCGTTGGCCACGGCACCGATGGCTTCGTCCTGCCCCACCACGCGCTCGTGCAGTTTGACTTCCATCTGCAAGAGCTTGTCTTTCTCGCCCTGCATCATTTTGGCGACCGGAATGCCGGTGGCACGGCTCACCACTTCGGCAATTTCATCGGCGCCCACCATGGTGCGCAGCAGCTGCGCGCGACCACCATCTTTGGCGGTCTTGGCTTTGCCAGCCTCTTGATCCTGGGCGTCTTTCAGTTGCTTTTCGAGCTCGGGCAGCTTGCCATAGGTGAGCTCGCCTGCCTTGTTGAAATCGCCCTTGCGGGTGAGTTCTTCAATTTGGAAACGCAGCTTCTCGACCTCTTGCATGATGGCTTTGGAGCCCTGGGCCTGGGCTTTCTCGGCCTTCCAGATTTCGTCCAAATCGGCAATTTCCTTCTCGAGACTGGTAATCTCTTCGTTGATCAGCTCCAGGCGCTTTTGCGAGGCTTCGTCCTTCTCGCGCTTGACAGCTTCGCGCTCGATGAGCAATTGGATCTTGCGACGGTCCTTCTTGTCCATGACCTCGGGCTTGGAGTCCAGCTCAATCTTGATTTTCGACGCAGCTTCGTCTATCAGATCAATCGCCTTGTCCGGCAAAAAGCGGTCAGTGATGTAGCGGTTGGACAGCTCGGCGGCGGCCACGATGGCCGGGTCGGTAATCTGCACGCCGTGGTGCACCTCGTAGCGCTCTTTCAGACCGCGCAGAATGGCAATAGTGGCCTCTACCGTGGGCTCACCCACCAGAATCTTCTGGAAGCGGCGCTCCAGAGCGGCGTCTTTTTCGATGTATTTGCGGTATTCGTCCAGCGTGGTGGCGCCCACGCAATGCAACTCGCCACGGGCCAGTGCGGGCTTGAGCATGTTGCCCGCGTCCATCGCGCCCTCGGCTTTACCCGCGCCCACCATGGTGTGCAACTCGTCAATAAACACAATGGTCTGGCCTTCGTCCTTGGCCAGGTCCTTGAGCACATTTTTCAGGCGTTCTTCAAACTCGCCACGGAACTTGGCACCCGCCAGGAGCGCGGCCATGTCCAGACTCAGCACCCGTTTTCCTTTGAGCGAATCGGGCACTTCACCGGCCACAATGCGTTGCGCCAAGCCTTCCACGATGGCCGTCTTGCCGACACCGGGCTCGCCAATCAACACAGGGTTATTCTTGGTGCGGCGCTGCAGCACCTGGATGGCGCGACGGATTTCGTCGTCGCGGCCAATCACGGGGTCCAGCTTGCCCAGGCGGGCGCGTTCAGTCAGGTCGATACAGTATTTCTTGAGGGATTCGCGCTGGTCTTCGGCATCTGCGCTGTCCACATTCTGGCCACCGCGCACGGCGTCAATGGCGGTCTCCAGGCTCTTGCGGGTCAGGCCGTTGGCGCGCACCACGTTGCCAATATCGGCCTTGCTGTCCGCCAAGGCCAGCAGAAAAAGCTCGCCGGCTACAAACTGATCGCCCCGCTTGATGGATTCCTTCTCGGCCGCCTGCAGTAGCGAGACCATGTCACGGCCCACCTGCACCTGCTCGTGCCCCTGCACTTGCGGTAGTTTCTTCATGGCAGTCTCAGCGCCGGCGGTGAGGCCGGGCACGTTCACGCCCGCGCGCTGCAACAGCGACTTGGGGCCGTCTTCCTGGCGCAGCATGGCCAACAGTACGTGGGCAGGCTCTATGTACTGGTTGTCATTGCCCAGTGCCAGTGTTTGGGCCTCTCCCAAGGCTTCCTGAAATTTGGTGGTGAGTTTTTCGATTCGCATAAAGATCCCTTTAGTTGTCCTCAAGCTGGGGGACTACACCGGTCATTTCAAGTGCGATTCGGCTTGGAAGCAAGCCCAGACAACGGGGAACCTGATTTATATCAAGATCCGGCGGCCGCCCTCAGGCGTTTTTAGCGACGATGCCCCATTTGGCCAGCGCCTCGTCATCGCTCACCCGTGCGTCTACCCACTGCGCACCGGCGGGCGTTTGCTCTTTCTTCCAGAACGGGGCCTGTGTTTTGAGGTAGTCCATCAAGAACTCACAGGCCTTGAAGCTCTCGCCCCGGTGCGCGGAGGTCACCGCCACCATGACAATCTGGTCGGGCGGCTGCAGCAGGCCTACGCGGTGAATAATGCGGGCCCCGAAAATGTCAAAGCGGACAAAAGCCTCGTCAATCATGGCTTCGATGGATTTCTCGGTCATGCCGGGATAGTGCTCCAGTTCCATGGTCAAAACAGAGTCTGCCGCACCACCCAGGTTGCGGTCCCGCACCGTGCCAATAAAACTGCAGACAGCGCCAACGCGGTGATCACCCGCCCGCAAGGCCGCAATTTCGGCCGCCACATCGAAGTCAGCCGTCTGGATGGAAACACGCACGGGTGCTTGCATGCTTCAGCCGCCCGTCACGGGTGGGAAGAACGCCACCTCAGCGCCCTCAACCAGCAGCGCCGATTCGTCACTCAGCGTCTGGTTTAACGCCATGCGCACGGACTTGCCACGCGCCAGGGCATCCGCGAAGTCGTCACTGCGGGCAATCAGTTCGTCACGCAGCGCGGCCAGGGTGGTGGCCGGGGTGTCAAGGGTTTCGCCACCGGTGCCCAGGGTCTCGCGAATGGAGGCAAAGTATTTCAGGTGCACTTTCATGCCAGCAACTCCGCAAAAGAAACAAACCGCACGATGTCTCCCGGTGCAACGGTGCCACTGGGCGGGTTGTCCACCAGCCCATCGCCCCACACCGCAGAGGTAAGCACGCCTGAACTCTGGTTGGGAAACAGGTCCAGTCCGCCGTCGTCATTGCGCCGTACGCGCAAAAACTCACGGCGTTTATCGGCTCTGACCCAAGTAAAGTCTGCGCGGGCAGCTACTGTTTTAATAGCAACATCTTCCTGTCCCTGCAGGCACAGCAGAAAGGGCCTCACCAGGAGCAAGAACGTGATGAAGCTTGAAACGGGGTTACCCGGAAGTCCCAGAAAGTGCGCAGGGCCAATGCGGCCATAAGCAAAGGGTTTGCCTGGCTTGATGGCGATTTGCCACAAATCAAGCGTGCCCAGCGCCTGCACAGCGGGCTTGATGTGGTCTTCTTCGCCCACCGACACGCCACCGCTGGTCAGGATGACATCATGAGAGGCGGCTGCATCCTTCAACGCCTCAATCGTGGCCTCGCGCTGGTCGGGCACGATACCCAGGTCGGTTACATCGCAACCCATGCGGCGAAGCAGCGCGTTCAGAAAAAACCGGTTGGAGTTGTAGATAGCACCGGGAGGCATATCCTGCGGCGCCACGGCACCGGGCATGACCAGTTCGTCTCCGGTAGAGAACAGGGCCACGCGGGGGCGGCGGATGACGTCCAGCCGGTCCATGCCAATGCTGGCGGCCAGACCCAGCTCGGCGGGCCCCAGACGACGACCCTTGGCCAGCACCACGTCACCCCGGGCTACGTCTTCACCCGAACGGCGAATGTTCTGTCCCGGCTTGGGCGCGGTGTTGACCTGCACGCGGGGCCATTCGGCGGCATCCGGCAGCACGGTGCATTCTTCTTGCATGACCACCGCGTCGGCCCCGTCGGGAACCGGGGCACCTGTGAAAATACGCGCCGCGGTACCAAGCTCCAGCGCGGTACCACTTGTACCGGCGGCAATGCGCTGCGAAACAGCCAACTGCGCGCCGGGAATCAATGCGTCAGCACACCGCATCGCGTAGCCGTCCATGGCGCTGTTGTCATGTGGCGGCACATGCAAGGCCGAGACGACATCCTGGGCCAGCACGCGCCCATCAGACTCCATGGTGTGCACCTGCTCGGTCTCTTGAAATGGATGGGCATGCGACAAGAGCTGGCGCAGCGCCTCGTCCAGGGGCAAAAGTGGTGGTCGCTGCGGCTGGGTCATCGGATTAATCTCGTTAGGCGGACTGCGCACATTCCCGGACGATCAGCGCCTTGATGGCATCCACATCGGCGTCCATGACAGACACCCGCTTGGGGAGTGCCTCAATACCTTCAAACTTGGATGGCCGATCGGGCTCACGGCCCAGCGCTTCGACAATCGTTTCGGCAAACTTGACGGGCAATGCGGTCTCCAGCACCAGCATCGGCACGCCGGGGGTCAGGTGCTCGCGCGCCACCTTCAACCCATCGGCGGTGTGGGTGTCGATCATCACATGGTGGCGAGCCCAGGTGTCGCGAATGGTGTCCAGACGGTTCGCGTGGGTGCTTTTGCCGCTGACAAAACCGTAGCGTTCGGCACAGTGCACAAAAGCCGGGTCCGCGCTGAGGTCGAAACGCCCTGCCTTGACCAGCTGCGGACCAAACAGGTCCGCTGTGCGCGCGCCGTCGCGGCCCAGCAAGTCAAACACAAAGCGCTCGAAGTTGCTGGCCTTGGAAATGTCCATGGACGGGCTGGAGGTCTCGTGCGTATCGGCGCTCATGCGCACCCGGTACACACCCGTCCGAAAGAACTCGTCGAGCACATCGTTCTCATTGGTGGCGACCACCAGCTTGTCGATGGGCAGGCCCATCATGCGGGCCACATGGCCGGCGCAGACATTGCCGAAATTGCCGCTAGGAACGGTAAAACTGACTTTCTCTGGCGCGGCCTGGACGCGGCCGGAAGTCGCCTGGAAATAACCCGCAAAGTAATAGACCACCTGGGCCATCAGGCGCGCCCAGTTGATGGAGTTGACGGTTCCAATGCGGTACTTGCGCTTGAACTCGAGGTCGTTGGAAACGGCCTTGACCATGTCCTGGCAATCGTCAAACACACCTTTAACGGCGATGTTGTAGATGTTGGCATCCATTAGGCTGAACATCTGCGCCTGCTGGAAGGCGCTCATGCGCCCGAACGGGCTGGTCATGAAGACGCGCACGCCCTTCTTGCCCCGCATGGCGTATTCGGCCGCGCTGCCGGTGTCGCCACTGGTGGCACCCAGGATGTTGAGCTCTTCACCACGGCGGGCCAGCTCAAATTCGAACAGATTGCCCAGCAGCTGCATGGCCATGTCCTTGAAGGCCAGCGTGGGGCCGTTGGACAGGGCTTCAAGGTAAAGGCCATCGTCCAGTTCGCGCAGGGGCACGATCTCGCTGGTACCAAACACCTCGGTGGTGTAGGTCTTGCGGCAAATGGCCCGGAGGTCGGCAGCCGGAATATCGTCGATATACAGCGACAGCACTTCGAACGCCAACTCGGCGTAGCCCTGGCTGTGGTACACGGTACGCCAGCGCGAAAGCAGGGCGTCGCTGACCTGGGGATAGGTCTCCGGCAGGTACAAGCCGCCATCGGGCGCCAAACCTTCGAGCAGGATTTCGCAGAAGCGATTGCGGTCGGCAGTGGCGGGGTTGGAAGCCCGGGTGCTTACGTATTTCATCAGGCCAACTCTTCCTTGCGGATACGGGTAATGGGTTGCAGCACGGTGGGAAGTGCTTGCATCGCCGCCAGTGCGCCATTCATTTTGGCTTCCTGGCAATCGTGCGTGAGGATGATCAGGTCGGTCTGGGTGCTGCCCTCGCCGCCCACCTCATCGGCCTCGCGTTGCAAAACTGCGTCGATGCTGATGCCCGCATCGGCCAGCAGACCGGTTACCTTGGCCAGCACACCGGCCTGATCGGCCACGCGCAGACGCAGGTAGTAGCTGGTGACCACGTCGCCCATGGGCAACACGGGGGTGCTGCTCATGGCGTGCGGCTGAAATGCCAGATGGGGCACACGGTGGGCCGCATCGGCAGTGTGCAGGCGGGCGATGTCCACCAGATCGGCAATCACGGCACTGGCCGTCGGTTCCGCACCGGCCCCCTTGCCGTAGTACAGCGTGGTGCCGACGGCGTCGCCTTGCACCATCACGGCGTTCATGGCGCCTTCGACGTTGGCAATCAAGCGCTTGGCCGGCACCAGACTCGGGTGCACGCGCAGCTCAATGCCTTTGTCGGTGCGCTTGGTAATGCCCAGCAGCTTGATGCGGTAGCCCAGTTGCTCGGCGTACTGGATATCAGCCGCGCCCAGCTTGGTGATGCCTTCCACGTAGGCCTTGTCGAACTGCACTGGAATGCCGAACGCAATGGCCGACATGAGGGTGACCTTGTGCGCAGCGTCCACGCCTTCGATGTCAAAAGTAGGGTCGGCTTCGGCGTAGCCCAGACGCTGCGCTTCCTGGAGCACCACGCCAAAGTCCAGACCCTTGTCACGCATCTCGGACAGGATGAAGTTGGTGGTGCCATTGATGATGCCGGCGATCCACTGGATGCGGTTGGCCGTCAGGCCTTCGCGCAGCGCCTTGATGATGGGAATGCCACCGGCCACGGCCGCTTCAAACGCCACCATCACGCCCTTGGCGGAGGCTGCAGCAAAGATTTCGGTGCCGTGCACTGCCAGCAACGCCTTGTTGGCAGTAACCACATGTTTACCGGCCGCAATGGCTTCGAGCACCAGGGTTTTGGCAATGCCGTAGCCGCCAATCAGTTCGATCACGATGTCGATGTCGGGATTGGCAATGATGGCGCGGGCGTCATTGACGACTTTCACACCGTCACCGACGATCGATTGGGCACGGGCCACATCCAGATCGGCCACCATGGTGATTTCGATACCGCGACCGGCGCGACGCTGGATTTCTTCCTGATTGCGCTTGAGTACGTTGAAAGTGCCTGCGCCTACCACGCCAATGCCGAGAAGGCCTACTTGAATCGGTTTCATATATATTTTCAGGTTTTATGCATGTAGCCCCCGCAAACAGTGCGTGAGCTGCTATCAAATCAATAGTAAATCAGTTGCTGTGCTGCTTGCGGTAGCTTTCCAGGAACCGGGCCATGCGACCAATGGCTTCTCGCAAATCGTCTTCATGCGGCAGGAACACGATGCGGAAATGATCCGGCGCGGCCCAGTTGAAGCCCGTGCCCTGCACCAGCATCACGCGGGTCTCCTGCAGCAACTCCAGAAAGAACTGCTGGTCGTCCACGATCGGGTACATCGTGGGATCCAGCTTGGGGAACATGTAGAGCGCCGCCGATGGCTTCACACAAGTGACTCCCGGAATGGCGGTAATGAGCTCATAGGCCAGGTCGCGCTGACGGCGCAGGCGCCCGCCCTCGCCCACCAGCTCATTGATGCTCTGGTGGCCACCCAACGCGGTCTGAATGGCCCACTGGCCCGGCACGTTGGAGCACAACCGCATGTTGGACAGCATGTTCAGGCCCTCGATGTAGTCGCGCGCCGGCCGCTTGTCGCCCGAGACCACCATCCAGCCCGCGCGGTAACCACAGGAGCGGTAGCTCTTGGACAGCGAATTGAAGGTCAGCGTCAGCACGTCATCACTGAGCGAGCCCATGGCGGTGTGCTTCACGCCGTCGTACAGCACCTTGTCGTACACCTCGTCGGCAAATATCACCAGACCGTGCTCGCGGGCAATCTCCACAATGGCCAGCAACAAGGCATCCGAATACAGCGCGCCGGTGGGGTTGTTGGGGTTGATGACCACAATGCCTTTGGTGCGCGGCGTGATTTTGGCGCGAATGTCATCCAGACTGGGCATCCAGCCATTGGCTTCGTCGCACAGGTAGTGCACCGGTGTGCCGCCGGAGAGGCTGACCGCAGCGGTCCACAAGGGGTAGTCGGGCGCTGGCAACAACAACTCATCCTCATCGTCAAGCAAACCATTGGTGGCCATCACGATCAGTTCACTGGCGCCGTTGCCCAGGTAGATATCGTCCAGCGTGACACCCTTTACACCCTGCTTCTGCGTCTCGTGCATAACCGCCTTGCGGGCCGCAAAAATGCCTTTGCTGTCCGAGTAACCCGCCGAGTTGGGCAGGTTGCGAATCATGTCCTGCTGGATTTCCTCGGGCGAATCAAAGCCAAACACGGCCAGATTGCCGATGTTGAGCTTGATGATCTTTTGGCCTTCTTCTTCCATCTGCCGGGCGCGGTCCATGATGGGGCCGCGGATGTCGTAACAGACGTTGGCCAGCTTGGCAGATTTTTGAATGGTTCTCAAAGTCCCTCCGGGAGTCAGCAGCACAGGGTGAAACCTATAATTTGACCACAGTTCCGTATCGACCTGATGCGGTGCAGCATTCAAATTTCACCCGAATAACGCCATGAAACTCCAGCCAGACGCCATTCAGGGGCCCTCCATCAACGAATACGGAACGGGGTGGGTTGCCGTCAACGGCGAAAAGTTCAGCTCCAGCCTGGTCATCAGCGCCGCAGGCCCGCGCTTTGCCTGGAATTGCGCCCATTTTGAAGAGCTGCAAGCCAGCCACTTTGAACTGCTGGCCGAGATGGATGCAGAGCTGATCATTTTTGGCAGCGGTGACCGCATCCGTTTCCCGCAGCCGCAGTGGCTGCAATCGCTTTATGCCCGGCGTATAGGCCTGGAAACGATGGATACGCAAGCCGCCTGCCGGACTTACAACTTTTTGGCCGCCGAAGGGCGCAAAGTGGTTGCGGCGCTTTTGTTGGAGCCCGGGAAGACCCTTGGGGTCTAGGTCGCCCGTTTCAGAGTAAAATCATGGGTTGCAGTCGAGGGTGACGTAACGCTGTCACGTTTCCAGCCCTCTGCTTTGACTGACACATCCAGCACGCGAGACTAAAGTACCATATGGCGATCGTTGTCAACAAACCACTACCCGAATTTGAAGCCAATGCAACAGGTGGCATCAAGGTAAGCAACACCACCCACCTCGGGAAAACCATGGTTTTGTTTTTCTACCCCAAGGACAACACCCCTGGCTGTACAACCGAAGCCATGCAGTTTCGCGACAAGTACAAGGACTTCGTGAAAGCTGGCGCAACTGTTTTTGGCGTTTCGCGCGACAACATGAAGTCCCACGATGAGTTCAAGACCAAACTGGAACTCCCGTTTGAATTGATCGCCGACACGGAAGAAAAAATGTGCCACATGTTTGGCGTGGTCAAGAACAAGATCATGTACGGCAAAAAGGTCAAGGGCATTGAGCGCAGCACTTTCCTGATTGGCACAGACGGTCTGGTGAAGGAAGAATGGCGTGGACTCAAGGTCCCTGGTCATGTGGACGACGTTCTGAAGGCTGTCAAGGGACTCAAGAAAGTCGCCTGACAGGACTGCGTTGTTTTGACGCACGCCGACCCGGCGGTGTCACTTGGCTCATGCATAATGATTCCATGCTGTTGAACATCGCAACCGCGCTCCTACAAAAAGCCGCCTTGGCTCAAGGCGGCTTTTTTGCTTTTGCGATTCCATTCTTTGTGTCCACAGCCCTCCCCATTTCCATTCCACGAGCCTCAACCTATGCCATTGCCCCCCGCACCTACCAAACCCGCTGACCGGCTTTCTCCCAAAGCGTTTGAGGCCATTGCGCGCAGCGCCGTCAGGCCTGCGAGCAAGCCTGAACCGGTCGCATCAATGCAAGCGCCGGCGACCCGTGCTGCCACGGACAAGGCTCCTCTGCGAGAAAACTCCCGGAATTCGATGCCGGCTCTGCTGAAAGAGCCGGTGGCAACGCCAGGTGCGAAGGCTGCAGTTCCCGCCCCCATCAGCGAACCGGCGGCAACCCGGAGCGCGGTGCGCTCGAAGAAGTCGGCGCGAACCGCCGGTCCGACGAAACTGTTTGTTCTCGATACCAATGTGCTGATGCACGACCCAATGTGCCTGTTCCGCTTTGAGGAACACGACATCTATTTGCCCATGATTGTTCTGGAAGAACTCGATGGTCACAAAAAGGGCATGACCGAGGTGGCCCGCAACGCCCGCCAGACGAGCCGGACACTTGACGCACTGGCTGGCACACCGGGAGCGGACATTACCGCCGGATTCCAGCTGGCAAGCACCGGGCACCGCGAAGCACGCGGAAAACTCCTGTTTCAGACCCAGCCGCTCAACTACACCTTGCCCACCAGCCTGCCCCAAGGCAAGGCCGACAACCAGATTCTGGGTGTGGTCGAGGCACTGCGACAGAAATTTGCACCCCGTGAAGTGGTGCTGGTTTCCAAAGACATCAACATGCGCGTCAAGGCACGCGCGCTGGGATTGGCCACCGACGATTACCAGAACGACAAAACCCTCGAAGATGGCGATCTTCTGTATTCTGGCTCTCTTGCGCTGCCATCAGATTTTTGGGCAACCCATGGCCAAGCGGTCGAGAGCTGGCAGCAGGGTCAACACACGTTCTACAAGATTGACGGCCCGGTCGTACCCAGCATGTTGATCAACCAGTTTGTGTACTACGAGTCACCTGGCGAACCCAGCCTGTACGCCCGGGTGACCGAGATCCGGGGCACGACGGCCGTCATCAAGACGCTGCGCGATTTCAACCACCTGAAAAATGCAGTCTGGGGCGTCACCACCCGCAACCGGGAACAAAACTTTGCCATGAATTTGCTCATGGACCCCGAAGTGGACTTTGTGACCCTGACCGGAACGGCGGGTACCGGCAAGACCCTGATGGCACTGGCTGCGGGTCTGACCCAGGTATTGGATGACCGCCGTTACACCGAAATCATCGTGACCCGTGCGACCGTCAGTGTGGGCGAGGACATTGGTTTTCTGCCAGGAACCGAAGAGGAAAAAATGGGCCCCTGGATGGGTGCGCTGGACGACAACCTCGAGGTTCTGAGCAAGACCGACACCAGCTCAGGCGAATGGGGCCGTGCGGCCACCAACGAACTGGTTCGCAGCCGCATCAAGATCAAGAGCATGAACTTCATGCGGGGGCGCACCTTCCTGAACAAGTACGTCATCATTGATGAGGCGCAGAATCTGACACCCAAGCAGATGAAGACTCTGATCACCCGCGCGGGCCCTGGCACCAAGATCATCTGCATGGGCAATCTTGCCCAGATTGATACGCCCTACCTGACTGAAGGCTCGTCCGGCCTGACCTTTGCGGTGGACCGCTTCAAAGGCTGGCCACACGGCGGGCACATCACGCTGGCGCGTGGCGAGCGTTCGCGCTTGGCCGACTTTGCCAGCGAGGTGCTATAGATTAGATAGCTGCTTGCGCAGGTATCACGGGGGCCAAGCACCCATTTGATGTAAAAAAGCCGCACAGTGTGCGGCTTTTTTTCTGTTCATACGCAACCCATCAATAGTCGCCGCCACCGCCACTGGCCAGACTTTCAAACTTCGTGATGTTGCGCAGGAAGGCTAGCTTGACGGTCCCGGTGGGGCCGTTTCGCTGTTTGGCGATGATGACTTCCGCCACACCGGGTTCCTTGCAGGCGTCCTTGGTGTAGTACTCGTCGCGATAAATGAACATGATGATGTCGGCATCCTGCTCGATAGCGCCCGATTCTCGCAAGTCGCTCATCATGGGGCGCTTGTCGGGGCGCTGCTCAACACTTCGGTTTAGCTGCGAAAGAGCAATGACCGGGCATTTCAGCTCTCGGGCCAGCATTTTGAGGCCCCGGGATATTTCGCCAAGCTCGGTGGCCCGGTTCTCGCCGTCGCTCCCGCTGCCGCTCATCAATTGCAGGTAGTCGACAACAATGAGGCCGAGCTGCCCGCACTGGCGCGCCAAGCGTCGTGCATTGGCGCGCAGTTCGCTGGATGTCAGGCCTGCACTCTCGTCGATGTGCAAGGAAATCGTCCGCAACTTTTCAATGGATTCGGAGAGGCGCGGCCACTCCTCATCAGTCAGCTTGCCGGTGCGCAAATGGCCCTGGTCAATGCGGCCAATGGAGCCCACGATACGCACCGCCAACTGCGCGGCGCCCATTTCCATGGAGAACACGGCAACGGGTAAGCCTTCGTTCAAGGCCACATTTTCGGCAATGTTGATAGCCAGCGCCGTTTTCCCCATGGATGGACGTGCGGCCAGGACGATCAGATCACCGGCCTGAAAACCTGCGGTCATGCGGTCCAGGTCATAGAAGCCGGTTGGCACGCCCGTGACGTCATTGGGGTTGTCGGCCATCTCCTGGACCCGGTCGAGCAGCTTGACCACCAGGGAATCCATGGCCTGAAAGCCCTGGTTGTTGCGCTTGCCCTGCTCCCCAATATTGAAAATCTTCTGCTCGGATTCATCCACAATTTCCGAAACAGGCCGGCCCTTGGGATTGAACGCATTGGTGGCAATTTCGTCGCTGGCACTTACCAGTTTGCGCAAAATGGAGCGGTCACGCACGATCTCGGCATAACGGCGGATATTGCTGGCGCTGGGTACATACTGGGCCAGCGAGTTCAGGTACGCGAGGCCGCCGATTTCCTCAGCTCGGCCCTGGTTTTGCATATGCTCAAACACGGTAATCACATCCGCAGGCTTGCTGGCATTGACCAGAACGCCAATCGCGGCATAAATTAACCGATGCTCATAACGGTAAAAATCGCCGTCAGTGAGAATATCACCCACCCTATCCCAGGCGGCATTGTCGAGCAACAGTCCGCCCAGCACGCTGGACTCCCCTTCGATGGAGTGCGGCGGAACGCGAAGCTGGGCAATCTGGCGGTCTGCGCCGTATTCGTCTACGGCAGAAATTACGGCTGACATGGTGTTTTCCTTGAAGCCACCGATGCTACGCGGCCCACGCGCCTGCGTCGAGTGAAAGGCTGGGCATAAGCGGGGATCAACATGTGGGCAAGCTGTGGAAATCAGTGGATAACCGGACCACCAATGAAAAAGCCGCAGGGGGCATGCCCCTACGGCTCATTTTTGGCATTGTGCCGGGAGCCTGAATAATCAGGCGCCGGTGCGAATGTCAAATTTAGGCTGTTTCGCCGTATACGGAGACAGTGATCTCAACCACCACGTCAGTGTGCAGAGCCACGCTGACGGTGCTTTCGCTGACGGTCTTGATAGGACCATTAGGCATGCGGATCTGGGATTTCACGACTTTGTAACCATTTTTGACCAGCTCTTCAGCGATGTCAGCATTGGTTACCGAACCGAACAAACGACCGTCCACGCCAGCCTTTTGAGTCAGCTTGACGGTTGTACCCGCAAGCTTTTCACCCAGCTTTTGCGATTCGGCCAATTTGGCCGCTGCCGCTTTTTCGAGCTCAGCGCGTTTGACTTCGAAAGCAGCCTTGGCAGCTTCAGTGGCGCGACGAGCGCGGCCAGAAGGAATCAGGAAGTTACGTGCGTAACCATCTTTAACCTTGACGATATCGCCGAGGTCACCGAGGTTCACGACCTTGTCGAGCAGAATAATTTGCATGGTCGGACTCCTTAGATCTTGTGCTGGTCGCTGTACGGCAGCATGGCGAGGAAACGCGCACGCTTGATAGCGGTATTGAGCTGGCGCTGGAAAATAGCGCGGGTGCCGGTCAGGCGGGCGGGAATGATCTTGCCGTTTTCAGCAATGAAGTCACGCAGTGTGTCGATGTCCTTGTAGTCGATTTCTTCGACGCCAGTCACCGTGAAGCGGCAAAAGCGCTTGCGCTTGAACAGCAGGTTTTGTGCGGGGCGCTTTGGGCGCTTGTCTTTGTTGAATTTTTTGAACGTGGCCATTAGGGCCTCCTGAAAAAATTAATCTTGCGAAAATTCTTGAATATGAAACACAACGCTTTTGCCATTTCGGGGAGTTGCCAGAAAACCGCTGAATCTCCAGACGCTGCCGATTGCTTGGGTTACAAGCCGCTCGGCCAACGTTCCAAAGGCCACCGCCTTTACTGCTGCCTTTACCTGTCTTGCCTGCCCCGCCTCTTGAAGTTCCGACTCGTGTTCGAGTCTGAGATTCAAGGCCGGCAATCCGGCCGGGGTGTATCGCAGGGTTTCCGCCTCTGCGATACAAGCACTCAAAACAAGCGTATTGGCACGCACTCTCCGTCAGCAAAAATGCCGTCTTAGCCTTGGTACTCGGCCTGTTGGGTCTTACGCGCATCTTCGCGCTCGACCGTCTTCATCATGGAAGAAGGACCGGTATCGGCTTTCTTCTTCGACACGGTGAGGTGGCGCAACACGGCGTCGTTGAACTTGAAGGCGTGCTCCAGTTCAGACATCACAGCCTGGTCGGCTTCGATGTTGACACACAGGTAATGGGCTTTTGCAAGCTTGTTGATCATGTAGACCAGTTGGCGACGGCCCCAGTCTTCCACGCGGTGCACCTTGCCACCGCCAGCGGTGATCATGCCCTTGTAACGCTCCAGCATGGCTGGAACCTGCTCGCTCTGATCCGGATGGATCATGAGAATGATTTCGTAGTGACGCATTGATACTCCTTATGGGTAACCCGTTTTTGGGAACTTTGGGTAAAAAAAACTGCCCTCAGCGTCTAAACGAGGTGCAGCAAGGTGAAGCCCAAGATTATAACCCACTCGAATTTATTGAGGTCGTTTGATCGTCCAGCACCTGACCGGCCCGCGTTACCAGGCTCAGGAAAGCCGTCGTGACAAAGCCCGCGGCAACGCCAAAAACCCCGGCCGACACGGGCTGAATGCCCCACCACAAACCCTCACCCGACAAGCCCAGCGCCAGGCGAACCACCGGAAGATTGATCGCCATGTAATAAATAGTGACACCCAATCCGGCCAGCATTCCGGCTACAGCACCCGCGCGCGTGGTGCGTTTCCAGAAAATACCCAACACCATCGCCGGAACAAACGCGGCACCCGCCAAAGAAAATGACGCAGACACCAGATACAGAATCCCTGCGGGCCTTTGTGCCGCCACATAGGCCGCTATCAGCGCGACCACCAGCAAGGCAAACTTGGACCACATCACCCGACGCATGGCCTGCGCCTTGTTTCCGTCTCCTTCAAAGTAGACGTCATGCGCCACGGCATTGCCAATCGTCAACAACAAGCCATCGGCGGTGCTGAGCGCGGCGGCCAGGCCGCCAGCAGCAACCAGTACGGACACCACATAGGGCAACCCGCCGATTTCAGGCGTCGCCAGCATGACCAGATCGGCACCGATTTTCAGCTCTGCAAACTGGAGGAGGTGATCCCCATTGACATCGGACACCGTCAGCAGTGACGGATCCCGTGCCCACTGAGCAACCCACGAAGGCAGGCTATCGAAGGGCAGACCCACCAGGTGGGCCATCACCTCGTATTTGACCAGTACGGCAAGCGCAGGTGCCGACAAATACAGCAGGGCGATAAAGACCAGCGACCAGGCCACCGAACTACGGGCCTCAGCCACGGTGGGTGTGGTGTAGTACCGGGTCAGCAAATGGGGCAGACCCAGGGTTCCCACCATCAGGCAAAACATCAGGGCCATGAAGTTCAACCGGGAGGTATCAAACGCCTGCCGCTCTTGGGCGGACCCCGACGGATCGCCAGCAAATGGCGTCGCATGCGCCGGCATACCGCCCAGCGGTTTGGACCTCTCCCGGTTCTCCATCATTGCCAGGGTCCAGCGTTCCCGCGCTGAATTGGCATCTTTGGGGACTGCAGCCAGCTCGCGGCGCAAGGCTACAGCCCGGTCGTCGTCAGCTTTCAGTTCGCCCACAGCACGAAGCTGGTTACGCAGCGTCTGGCGCTCGATCTGCAAGGAGCCCTCCACATCCTGCAGCTTTTGCTCAAAAGATCGGGCTCTGCGGGCGTACTCCTCAATCACCTGCTGCTCCTCCGGTGAATCCATCAGGCGCCGCTCCATTTCCGCAATCTTTTGCAGCTGCTGTCCGTACACCAAAGGTGCCAGAGGATTACCAATCTGCTTGTAGGCCAGCCACGACACCGGAATCAAAAACGCCAGGATGATGACAACATACTGCGTAACCTGAGTCCAGGTCACAGCCCGCATTCCTCCTAGAAAGGAGCACACCAACACGCCGCCCAGACCGAGCAGAATTCCAATCTCAAAGTGGACTCCCGTCAGACGGGAAGTGATCAGCCCTACCCCGTAAATCTGTGCCACAACATAGGTAAACGAACACAAGACGGCCGCCAGCGCTGCAATCATGCGGGGCCAGCGGCCGCCAAAGCGCAGAGCGAAATAGTCAGGAACCGTGTAGAGCTTCAAGCGCCGCAGATACGGCGCCACCAGAAGGGCAACAAGACAAAACCCTCCCGTCCACCCCAGTACGTAGGCCAGTCCGCCTGCCTGCGCACCGGTTCCGGAATAGCCCTGCAAATACAGTCCCCCGGCAAGGCTGATGAACGAAGCGGCGCTCATCCAGTCCGCCGCTGTCGCCATACCGTTGTAAAACGCCGGTATGCGCCGGCCAGCGACGTAATACTCGGCCGCGTCAGCGGTGCGGCCAAACACGCCAATCACGGCATAAAGAACGAGGGTTGCAGAAAGAAAAATGCCTGCAACCCATACTTTGGGCAAACCCCTGCGTTCGGCCAACGCCAATGCGAACAAAAAGGCAATGAGGCATATGACATAGAGGGCAAATCGCCTGTGCAGCATGCGTTTATGCATGCCATAGGCGACGGCATCAAATCCAGGCTCCGGCCCCTCCCGCCGGTTTGCTACCCATGCAAAGACCACCACGATACCGATAAAAACAAGCACCGATCCCTGCGCAGCAAACCAGAATCCGACCGGCCAGTTCGCAACGACGAACTGTAGATCGCGGGCAAAAAAAACCACCCCAAAAGACGCAGCAAACCACAGCGCCAGCAGACCTGCATGCAGGCTCCACCGGCGCCGGGTCGCTGCCTGCGTCATTTAGCGGCGAGCTTTTGCCAGGTTGAAATAACGGAATCCGGATTAAGCGAGATGGAGGAAATCCCTTCATCCACCAGCCACTGCGCGAAGTCAGGATGGTCGCTGGGGCCCTGACCGCAAATACCAATGTACTTGCCCTGGCGTTTGCAGGCAGCAATGGCCATGCTGACGAGCGCCTTGACAGCCGGGTCACGTTCGTCAAAGTCGGCGGCCAGCAACTCGAGTCCGGAATCACGATCCAGGCCCAGTGTGAGCTGGGTCAGGTCGTTGGAGCCAATTGAAAAGCCATCGAAATACTCGAGGAACTGATCAGCCAGGATGGCATTGCTGGGTATCTCGCACATCATGATGAGCTTGAGCTCGTTTTCACCACGGCGCAGCCCATGGCGCCCCAGCAATTCGGTCACCTTCTTGGCCTGGCCCAGCGTCCGGACAAATGGCACCATAACCTGAACGTTGTTCAAGCCCATTTCATTGCGCACCCGCTTGAGCGCTTCGCACTCCATCGCAAACGCCTCGCCAAAGTCCGTACTGATGTAACGCGCGGCTCCGCGGAAGCCCAGCATCGGGTTCTCTTCTTCCGGTTCATAGCGGCTACCGCCGATCAATTTGCGGTATTCGTTGCTCTTGAAGTCCGAGAGCCGCACGATGACCGGCTTGGGCCAGAAAGCGGCAGCAATGGTTGCCACACCTTCGGCGACACGGTCCACGTAAAACGCGCGGGGTGAAGCGTGACCACGTGCCACCGACTCCACCGCCTTTTTCAGATCGGCATCCACATTGGGGTAGTCCAGAATGGCCTTGGGGTGCACACCGATGTTGTTGTTGATGATGAACTCCAGCCGGGCCAAGCCCACGCCCTCGTTGGGGAGCTGGCAGAAATCAAATGCCAGCTGCGGGTTGCCCACGTTCATCATGATCTTGACGGGGCTCTCGGGCATGGTGCCGCGCAGAACCTCGGTCACCTCGGTCTCCAGCAATCCGTCGTAGATGAAGCCGGTGTCTCCCTCGGCGCAACTCACGGTCACCAGCATTCCATCCTTGAGCGACTCGGTCGCGTGGCCGCAGCCCACCACCGCCGGAATACCCAACTCACGGGCAATGATCGCCGCGTGGCAGGTGCGCCCACCACGGTTGGTAACGATAGCGGAAGCTCGCTTCATGACGGGTTCCCAGTTGGGATCGGTCATGTCGGTAACGAGAACATCACCGGCCTGCACCTTGTCCATCTCGCTGATGTTGTGCACGATGCGCACGGGGCCTGTGCCAATTTTCTGACCAATGGCACGGCCCTCCACCAGCACGGTGCCTTTGCCCTTGAGCTTGTAGCGGTATTCCGCTTGATTGCCCGCCTGGCTTTTGACCGTTTCGGGTCGGGCCTGGAGGATGTATAGCTGTCCGTCGAATCCGTCCTTGCCCCACTCAATGTCCATGGCCCGGCCGTAATGCTCTTCAATCACCAGCGCATAACGCGCCAGTTGCTCGGCTTCCGCATCGGTCAGGGAATAGCGGTTACGCAACTCCGTTGGCACATCTGTCGTTTTAACCAGCTTGCCACCCACCGCTTTTTCTTCCGATGTGGTGAATTGCATCTGGATCAGCTTGGAACCCAGGCTGCGCCGGATCACGGCGCGTTTGCCCGCACGCAGCATGGGCTTGTGCACATAGAACTCGTCGGGGTTGACGGCGCCCTGCACCACGGTTTCGCCCAGCCCATAGCTGGAGGTAATGAAAACCACGTCCGAGAAGCCCGACTCCGTATCGATGGTGAAAATCACACCCGCGGCCCCCATGTCGGAGCGGACCATGCGCTGGATGCCCGCACTCAACGCCACATGCTCGTGGGCAAAACCCTTGTGCACCCGGTAGCTGATCGCCCGGTCGTTGTACAGGGACGCAAATACCTCGCGAATTTTGTGCAGGATGTCGTCGATGCCGTGCACGTTCAAAAAGGTTTCCTGCTGGCCTGCAAACGATGCATCCGGCAAATCCTCGGCGGTGGCCGAGGACCGCACCGCAAACGTCGCTTCGCGGTTGTCTGCGCTGAGGGTTTCAAAAGAAGAACGGATGCCCTGCTCCAGCTCCGGCGGAAAAGGCTGCGCCTCCACCAGGGCGCGAATTTCCGCGCCCACCTGCGCCAATGCCCGCACGTCTTCCGTGTCCAGTGCCAGCAGTCGGGTTTTAATGGTTTCCGCGAGGCCGCCAAACTTCAGGAATTCCCGAAAGGCATGGGCTGTCGTGGCAAAACCGGTGGGGACCTTCACGCCGGTAGGCAGATGAGAAATCATCTCGCCCAGGCTGGCATTTTTGCCACCGACCGACTCGACGTCGGTCATTCGCAGGTTTTCAAAAGGGACAACCAGATCGGTTGGGCTGAATAGTGTCGACATGGGTAAGCTCCAGAAGTTAAAACTGTTTCGCTGCCCTGCGCCGGAACGAAACCAGTCCGTGCCGCAGCCGCCTGTCTTTTTCCGATTTCTGTTGTTGTTCTGTTGAAACCGGGGCTAAGAGAAAAATGCGCTAAATTGCAGCCATTGTAGGGGCCGCCTGCCGCCTGGCTACAAATCCGCACTTGCATAACACTGACAACTTCTTCGCCCACCCACCATGCACCACCGCACCGTATTTTTTGTGTCTGACGGCACCGGCATCACGGCCGAAACCTTTGGCAATGCCATCCTGGCGCAGTTTGAAGCGAAGGCGCGCCACGTCCGCCTGCCGTTTGTCGACACGGTGGACAAAGCGCATCAGGCGGTACGCCAGATCAACCATACGGCGGTGGTGGACGGCGCCAGACCCATTGTTTTCACCACGCTGGTCAACATGGAGGTCCTGAAGGTGATTCAGGACGGATGCCAGGGCATGCTGCTCGACATGTTTGGCACCTTTGTCCACCCGCTTGAAAACGAGTTCAAGCTCAAGTCCAACCACCGGATCGGCCGCTTCAGCGATGCCAGCAAGAGCAAGGAATACCAGAGCCGTATTGAAGCCATCAATTTTTCGCTGGCCCATGATGACGGCCAGTCCAACCGCGATCTGGAACATTCCGACGTGATCCTGGTGGGTGTCAGCCGCAGCGGCAAGACCCCCACTTCACTGTACCTGGCCATGCAATACGGGCTCAAGGCATCCAACTACCCGCTGATTCCCGAGGATTTTGAGCGTCAGCAGTTACCGCCTGCGCTGGTGCCGCACAAGGCCAAGATCTTTGGTCTCACGATTCAGCCTGAACGTCTGAGCGAAATTCGCAACGAACGGCGACCCAACTCCAAATACGCGTCACTGGAAAATTGCCGTATGGAGATCAGCGAAGCCGAAGCCATGATGCGGCGCACCGGCATTCGCTGGCTGTCTACCACCACCAAGTCGATTGAAGAGATCGCCACCACCATCCTGCAGGAGATCCATCCGGATCGACTGGTTTATTGAGAGGCAACCAGGACGCGTGCTGGTTGGAAAGGAAATTCCTATCTTTGATTAATTTAAATAGGAATGATTCGCATTTGTATGTAGAATAGGCGCTGTTCATTTCCACAACAGCCAGCCAAACCACGCACCGCCCGGCGCGACGTGCATAGCCAGCCAGACAACACCCCTCAAGGTAGATGCCGCTATGCCACACCGCACAAATTACAATTCAAATACGAAGCAAAACCTCAGCCGCCCTGCGCATAGTGCTACAAAAATAATAGCTTCCTCATCGACTACTCCCCGTCCCCTGATGCCCATCGGAGCCATGTTGCTGGCCGGATCCCTGAGTGCAGCGGCGCAGCAACCGCCAGCGGACACCCTTAAAACACTCTCTACCGTGGTGATCACGGAAAAAGCCGAAGCGCCCGAAGACAAAGACGCCTACCGCGCCACCAGCACGTCCATCGGCAAAGGCAAGCAGCAGTTGCGCGACATCCCCCAATCCGTCACCGTAGTCACCGAAAAACTGGTGGACGACCGCAACCTGGATACCCTGAAAGACGTGCTGCACAACACGGCTGGTGTGACGTTTCAGGCGGCCGAAGGGGGTGAAGAAGACATCCGCCTGCGCGGTTTTTCGCTGGCAACCACGGGCGACATCTTTCTGGACGGCGTCCGCGACCCTGCGTTTTACGAGCGCGACACCTTCAACAACGACCGCATTGAATTGCTGCGCGGATCCGCCTCCATGCTGTTTGGCCGCGGCTCCACCGGCGGTGCGGTCAACCAGGTCAGCAAACTGCCACGCGACTCGGATGAGTACGAGGTCACCACCACACTGGGCAGCTACAGCTACCGCCGCGTCACCGGCGACTTCAACATCCAGACCGGCGACGACTCCGCCCTGCGCATCAACGCCATGGCCACCAAGGCAGACAACAATGGCACCGGCAGCAGCCTGGACAAACGCGGCATTGCGGCGGCCTACCGCTTTGGCATCGGTTCATCCGACGAGCTTTTGGTCAGCCTCTACACCCTGGAAAACCACAACGGCATCAACTACGGGATGCCGTGGATCAAGCCCACCTCCACGGCCGCGGCATCCACCTCCACCATCAATAACAAGCTCGACCCCAGCGCCTACTACGGCATGGCGAGCGACTACAACAATAGCAGTGCCAAATTTATAACGGGCAGCCATATTCACCGCTTTGGGGGCGAGACGGAACTCAAAACCGTCATCCGCCAGGGCGTATTCACCCGCGACCAACGTGCAGGCACGGTACGTATGCTTGCCGGCGCCGGTTTGAACAACTTCTCGGACGCCACGGTACTGAACCGGGGCAACAACGCCAAAATTCAGGATTTGAACGCCACCTACGCGCAAAGTGACCTCAGCACCCAATTCACCGCTTGGGGCTTGCAACACGAAGTGCTGGCGGGCATTGATCTGGCACGGGAGGCAAAAAATGTCTACCGCATCAGCGCCGTCACTAAGCCATCCACCACCGCCGGAACGCCCAACGACGGCGCCTGGATCGATGAAAGTGCCCGCACCGCCGGCGTTTCCAGTGCATTCAAGGCTGACAACATGGGCGTCTATGCGCAAGACATGCTGCAAATCGCCCCGAACTGGAAAGTGCTGGGCGGCCTGCGCTTTGACAGCATGCGCGGCACGTTTGACAACGTATTGGCCACGGGTGTGGTCAGCAGCAGCTACAACCAGACCATCGCTAACTGGAGCCAGCGCGTCGGCGTGCTGTACCAGCCCAGCGCGCTGAGTTCTTTCCATTTTTCCTACGGCACCTCGTTCAACACCTCAGCCGATACCTATTCGTACAGCGCCCTGAGTGCCAACACCGACCCCGAGCAAAGCCGCAACGTCGAGTTGGGCGCCAAGCTCGACAGCGTGGACAAGCGTTTCACCACCCGGCTGGCCATTTTTCAATCCACCAAAACCAACGAGCGCAACACCGACCCTGACTCGGCCGCCACAGCCCTGCTGCTCTCGGGAAAACGCCACACCAGCGGCCTGGAGGTCGACCTCTCCGGTCGCCTGACACCGCAATGGGAAATGTATGTTTCCTATATGTGGATGCCCGACGCCGTGATTGACGTGGCAGCTCCCACCGCCACGGCCGGCGAGCGTGAAGGCGAACGCCCCTCACTGACCCCCGTACATACCGGAACGGTGTGGAGCACGTACCAGATCAACAGCCAGTTGCGTCTGGGCGGCGGCATCAATTTCCGCAGCGAGCAGTCTCCCAACCGCAACCCGGGCTTCATGGCGCCTGGTTTTGCCACGGTGGATCTGATAGCCGAGTACAAGTTCAATGACCGCTATGTACTCAAAGGCAACATCGCCAATGTGGCCAACACGCTGTACGCCGACTCGCTCTACACCGGCCACTACGTTCCTGGCTCGGGCCGCAACGTCCAGGCCACGCTGAACGTGAAATTCTAAAAAGCCGTCCGCCCATACGCAACCCCACTGCCACCATCGCCATGCTTCTCACTTTTGCCAACCTGTTAACCCCTGACGAAGTTAGCCATGCCCAGGGCTTGCTGTCCACCGCCCCGTGGTGCGACGGACGCAAAGGTGCAGGCGAACAAGCCAGGCAGGTGAAAAACAACGAGCAACTGGACCACGACTGCGAAGCCGCCAGAACGATTCGCGCCATGGTGCTGCAGGCGCTGGACCGCAGCCCCCTCTTCTTCTCGGCAGCCCTGCCGAAACGGGTATTCCCGCCGCGGCTCAACCGATATGGGGGTGACAGCAATTTCTACGGCAACCACATCGACGGTGCGGTGCGCTACCTGCCCGACACAGGTCAGCGGGTGCGAACCGACGTGTCCTGCACCCTCTTTCTATCGGACCCGGAAACTTACGACGGTGGTGAGCTCTGCATTGCCGACACCTATGGCGAAAAGGCCATCAAGCTGCCTGCAGGCCACATGGTGCTGTACCCCGGGACCAGCCTGCACCAGGTCAAACCGGTCACCCGCGGCTACCGCCAGGCGTGCTTCTTCTGGATCGAGAGCATGGTGCGCAGTGACGAGCAACGCAGGCTGCTGTACGAGCTGGACATGAACCTGCTGGGCCTGCGAACCCGCCACGGTGAAACCGACGAGACCACGGCACTCACCGGCGTGTACCACAACCTGCTGCGCATGTGGGCCGACACCTGAAGCCAACAGCCAGATGCCGCAAACTTACACTATGCCGAACCCCGCTTTAACCCTCACCCGCACGCCTGCCCGCATGAACCGCAATACCTCCATCGTTATCGGCGTGGTGCTGCTGCATGTGGTGGCACTGTGGGCACTGCAAACCGGTCTTCTGCGCCGTGTGACCGAGCTCGTAATACCCGCGGAGATTCTGGTGGAAGTCATGGCACCAAGCCCTCCGGCTGCCATGCCCATCGCGACACCGCCTAAAGCGCCCACCCCGGCAAAGCCCACGCCCGTGGCGCCCGCCGCCTTGAAGGCACCCGTGCCGCTTGCTGCGCCCATGCCGCTGGCCGTGGCAGACCCGGCTCCGGCTCCGTCCAGCGTTGCCCCTGTCACAGCGGCCGCACCCGCCAACCCACCGGTCAACTCCGGGGCCATCAGCACGGCGGGTGTCGCGACACCCGCGTCCACCGGTACTGCCACTGCCCTAACCAAAGTGGAGCCGCCCTCCACGGATGCCGATTACCTGAACAACCCCAAACCGCCCTACCCGCGCCTGAGCAAGCAACTGGGCGAACAAGGCAAGGTGGTGGTGCGTACGCTCATTGGCGTCGACGGCACAGCGCAAAAGGCGGAAATCAAACAGTCCAGCGGCTTTGACCGGCTGGACCAGGCCGCGCTGGCAACCGCGCTGCGTTGGCGCTACGTACCCGGCAAGCGGGCCGGTGTGCCGGAAGCCATGTGGTTCAACGTGCCATTCAGTTTTGTTCTCGAATAGTCACCCAATTTTTTTAGTGGAGTAGTTATGGATTCGCAACTCGGACTTTTCAGTCTCTGGACCCAGGGCGACTGGGTGACACGGTCAGTCGCCCTGATGCTGCTGGCGATGTCGCTGGCCTCGTGGATCGTCATCCTCATCAAGGCGCTGGACATCTTCAAATACAAGGATTCGGGAAAGCGAACGGAAGCGTTCTGGCACAGCGGAGACTTCGCCGATGGCCTGAATCAACTGGGGCCGCAGGATGGAAATCCGTTCGTTCATCTGGCCACGGCTGGCCGCGAAGCCAGCCTGCACCACCAGGATTCCAAGGCACAGCTGTACGACACGCTGGACATCAGTGACTGGATCAGCCGGTCCCTGCGCAACTCGATTGACGACAGTACTGCACGCTTCCAGTCGGGTCTGGCCATACTGGCGTCGGTTGGGTCAACTGCACCCTTTGTCGGCTTGTTCGGCACGGTCTGGGGCATCTACCACGCACTCATGGCGATTGGTGCGTCGGGGCAGTCCACTATCGACAAGGTGGCAGGCCCCATCGGTGAGGCGCTCATCATGACGGCACTGGGTCTGGCCGTCGCCATTCCTGCGGTGCTGGGCTACAACGCCCTGGTACGGGGCAACAAGTCGATCCTGACGCGCCTGAACCGCTTTGCCCACGACCTGCATGCCTACTTCCTGACCGGCGCCCGGGTGGGCAATACCAGTACCGACGGAAAAATCGTCGCCATCAAGAAGGCCTGAAGGAGATAACCATGGCATTTGGAATGCACGACGCGTCCGCTGAAGCGGATACCGAGGTGATGAACGAAATCAACATGACGCCGCTGGTAGACGTGATGCTGGTGCTGCTCATCATCTTCATCATCACCGTGCCGGTCATGAAACAGGCCATCAACGTGGAATTGCCCCAAGCGACCAGCCAGCCGATTGACGCCAAGCCCGAGACCATCCAGCTCAGCGTGGACGCTCAGGGCGCCTATTTCTGGAACCGGAAACGCGTGGCGGAAAGCGAATTACCAGCTTTGCTGCGCGTGGAGGCCGGCAAAAACCCCCAACCCGATTTGCACATTCGCGGGGACAAGGCTGTGCGCTATGAGTTTGTAGCCCAGGCCATGGCAGCCGCCCAACGGGCCGGTTTGCGAAAAATCGGGTTCATCACTGAACCCAAAAAATGAGGGTGTCAACAATGGCTCGCCCGGCCCTGCCGGCCTACCTGAATGCGCAACCGAAAACAGCACAAACGACGCCGGGGGCGGTGCGCCCCGCCGTGTTGCTTTCGGCGGATCTGCTGGGCTCAGGCCAGACCGTCGAAATTGAGCACAACGGCCAACGCTACCGTTTACAGACGACTCGGGCCGGCAAGCTCATTCTGACAAAATAAACGTCAAAAATGCCTGTAGCCCCCGTAGATATTGCGCGAGCAGCTATCAATAAAAGAGCAATTCAGGCGCTTAAGCGCGTATTACAGGCCGATGGCGGCAATGCCGGCCTTGGCAATCTGCGCATCTTCGCTGGACTTCACGCCGCTCACACCGACTGCGCCCAGGCATTGGCCGTCCTTCATGATGGGCACGCCACCTTCGAGCATCCCCTCCAGATTGGGAGCGCTCAGGAACGATGCACGGCCGCCGTTGATCATGTCTTCATACACCTTGCTCTCGCGCCGACCCATGGCCGATGTCCGGGCCTTGCCGGGTGCGATATGGGCAGAAATAGGTGCTGCACCATCCAGGCGCTGGAACCACAGCATGTTGCCACCGTCGTCCACAATGGCAATACTGACGGCCCAGTTGTTCTTCAGCGCTTCGGCTTCCGCTGCGGCTGCAATGGCCTTGATGTCGGAAAATTCGAGGACGGATTTGATTTTCATAGTGTGGTCTCTATCTTGGTAAAACCCCAAGCATACCGTCTGAGGGACGCCCTTTCGTGACCGGGTTTGCACAACAGCCCTGCTAAAAATCGGGCCAATCCGGGCGATTTGCCGCAACCGGGACTTGATAAACCCTAGAATGGCTGCACCTGCGTCAAGCAGACCTATAAGGAGCTAAGACTATGACTGATCGCGTAACCACCATGGGCCAGAGCCTGGGCTATGGCATTTCCACCGAGCAGCGCAACAAAGTGCTGCGCAACACCTACTGGCTTCTCGCCCTGAGCCTCGTGCCGACCGTGCTGGGTGCCTGGGTTGGCGTGGCCACGGGCATTACGCAGTCCCTGAACGGCATTCTGGGTATGGTCGTGTTCCTGGGTGGCGCGTTTGGTTTTATCTACGCCATCGAAAAAACCAAAAACTCCGCTACGGGTGTTCCCGTGCTGCTGGGTTTCACCTTCTTCATGGGCCTGATGTTGTCGCGCATGATTGGCATGGTGCTGGGTTTCAAGAACGGCCCTGACTTGGTCATGACCGCCTTTGGCGGAACCGCTGGTGTATTTCTGGTGATGGCCAGCCTGGCTACGGTCATCAAACGTGACCTCTCCGGCATGGGCAAGTGGCTCTTCGTGGGAGCCATGGTGTTGGTGGTTGGCGGCATCATCAACGCGTTTGTGGGCTCCACCGCGGGCATGATGGCGATCTCGATGGCGGCCATCGGTATCTTCAGCGCCTACATGCTCTACGACATCAAGCAGATCATTGACGGTGGCGAGACCAACTACATCAGCGCCACACTGGCTTTGTACCTGGATCTCATCAACGTGTTCCAGAGCCTGCTGGCACTGCTAGGCATCATGGGTGGCGAGCGCGACTAAACTGACTCGGCATGCAGCGATCCGAGAAAGGGGCCCTGAGGGGCCTTTTTCTTTGCCTGCAAACCCGGTCTTTGTCGCACCATGGACTCAATTCCCGGCAGTATTTGCCGATACAGAACCTAGATATCCCGCACCATCCATGATTTCACGCCTGATCCTTCTCACAATGACCCTGCTACTGGGCGGGTGTGACATCGCGGCCATGCTGGCCGACCCCAAAGTGGCCCAGCGGGAAGCCGACGCCAAAGCCATTGGCAGCGCATGCCGTTACGGCGTGCGCAGCATTGAAGACTGCTACGCGCTCAACGAGAAAGCGTCCAAGGCCGCCGTGTTTGCCGGCTGGAAAGAGATGGACCAGTACATGCGCGACAACAAGATTGACGGCATCCCGCCCACCGGCGTGAAGGCCCCTGGTCCTGCGGAAGAGGTCATTGATGGGCCCAAAGGCGACAAACCTGCCGCGGATGCACCCAAAGAAAAAGGCGGCGCGGAACCCAAAGCCAAAACGTCTGCCAAAGCGCCCGCCAAACCCAAGGCATCTGAGAAGCCCGCTGAATAGCGCCATCTCGGGATACCGGGATGGCAGGCCCGTCTGCCTCAGACTTCCAGGTCAAATACCGCCATGCTTTCCACATGCGCGGTGTGCGGAAACATATTGACCACGCCCGCTGCCGAGCACCGATAGCCGCCCTGCTGCACCAGCACACCCGCATCGCGCGCCAGCGTAGCCGGGTTGCAACTGACATACACGATGCGTTTGGGTGGTGACCAGGCCAACTCGGCCTCGGTGGCAACACCGTCCAGCCGACGCTGGCGCAACGCGGCCAGGGCTTGCACCAGAGAATAGGCGCCTTCTCGGGGGGGGTCCACCAGCCATTTTTGGGCCGCCCCATCGCCCACCAGCATCTCCGGCGTCATTTCAAACAGGTTACGCGCTACAAATGTTGTAGCTGCCAGCGCACGGTTGGCGGGGGCTGCCGCCTGATTCAGCTTCAAATTCTCGCGTGAACGGGCGACCAGCTCCTCAGCACCCTCCACACCCAGCACTTCGCGCGCCTGGGTGGCCAGGGGCAGCGTGAAATTGCCCAGGCCGCAGAACCAGTCGATCACCCGCTCGTCCTTGCCCACGGCCAGCAGCCCCAATGCGCGCGAGACCAGCACCCGGTTGATATGGGGATTGACCTGCGTAAAGTCGGTCGGGCGAAACGGCATGGTGATGCCATAGGCGGGCAGCGCATAGGCCAGCTGAGCGGTCTCATGACCCGGCAACTCGTCAAGCTGGTGCACGGTGTCCAGCCCTTTTGGCTGCAGCCACCACTGCACACCCGGATGGGCCGCCGCAAACTGGCGCAAACGATCCAGATCCGCATCACTCAAGGGCACCAGATGGCGCAGCACCAGGGCGGTTACGTCACCAGCACCGGGGGCGCCCTCCATATCGCCAATGGCCAGCTCAATTTGCGCACAGCCATCCACCGCCTCCAGCGAGGCAATCAAGCCGCGCAATGGCACTAACATGGCGCTGACGTGGGGGGCCAGAACCCGGCATTCCTTCATATCGGCCACATAGCGGCTTTTGCGCTCGTGAAAACCCACCAGCACGGCGCCTTTTTTGCGTACATTGCGCACCGACAGGCGCGCACGGTACCGGTAGCCCCAGGCGGGGCCCTCAATGGCCCGCAAAATATTATCGGGCTTGACTTTGCCGATGTGCCAAAGGTTGTCTTCCATCACCCGCTGCTTGACGGCCACCTGGGCGCCAATGTGCAGGTGCTGCATCTTGCAGCCACCGCAGGCACCTTCGTGCAAACCAAAATGGGGACACTCGGGACGCACGCGCTGCGAGGATTCGCGGTGGATCTCGGTCAGCGTGCCTTTCTCAAAGCTGGCTTTGGAGCGGTGAATCTGGGCGCTCACCACCTCAAAGGGCAATGCACCATCAATAAAAACCACCTTGCCGTCCGGTTTATGGGCCACGCCCTGCGCTTCCAGATCGAGGGATTTCACAACCAGCCAACCCTCGGGCAGCGGCTTTTCAGTCAAATTTGTTTCTGTCATGCCTGAATTGTCTCAGGTACACAGGGGCCGACGGCAGCCCGAGGCCGCTACATCAGCGATTGACGCGTAATGCCGCGCCGTGTGAGGTAGCGTTTGAGCTTGAACAGCGCTTCATTCTGAACCTGGCGCACCCGCTCGCGCGTCAAGCCGAGGCGTGCGCTAATGACGTCCAGGGTCTCGGGATCGCGGTCGTGCAGGCCAAAACGCCCTTCCAGCACTTCACGCTCGCGCGCGGACAGTGTGGTGATCCACTCCTCCAGCAACAGATCCACCTCATGGGCCTGCAGGATGTCTTCGGGGTCCAGCGCCAGCTCATCCACCAGCGTGTCACCCATGGTCTGCTCGTTGTCGCTGCGGTCCAGGGAGGCGTCCAGCGACCGCGGCGCCTCGGCCATGGACAGCAAATCGGCCACGTGACTGGCATCGCGCCCCACCAGTGCAGCGATGTCCTCCACCCGGATTCCTTCTGGGCGCTGGGCCGTCAGGGCAGCATCATTTTCCAGCGCCCGGCGGGCGCGCAGCACTTGCTGCAACTCCCGTACCACGTTCACCGGCAGGCGCACGGCACGGCCCTGGTACATCAGCGCGCGGTCGACCGATTGGCGGATCCACCAGGTGGCGTAGGTCGAAAAACGGAACCCCCGTTCGGGCTCGAATTTGTCGATCGCGTGCATCAGGCCTAGGTTGCCCTCTTCAATCAGGTCCGCAATGGGCACGCCGCGCCCCATATAGCCTTTGGCAATACTCACGACCAGACGCAAGTTGTGCTCGATCATGCTTTGTCGGGCAGCAAAATCGCCCGCCTTGGCGAGGGTGGCCACCTCAAATTCCTGCTCGGGGGTAAATAGCTCGGTACGCCGCACGCCTCGCAGGTACAGGGACAGCGAATCCACCGAGGAATCGACGGAAGAGTCGATCCCGGGGATCTCCGGCACGCGATCGTCCACCGGATGCACTGCTATGAAATCAATAGCTGTCTGCGCAATGTCTTCGGGGGCTAGGGCCCGTTTTTGCTCCAGAAAATTCCCTGCAGACCGCTGGTTGGCAGCGTTGCTGTCAAAACCAGTCGGTCGGGGTTTTCTTGCCATGTGGCCTCTATTTTGAGGGAAGGTATTTCGAAGGATCGACTGGCTTGCCTTGCCTGCGCACCTCAAAGTGCAGCTTGACGCGGTCCGCATCGCTGTTGCCCATCTCGGCTATCTTTTGCCCTTTCTTGACCGATTGGTCTTCCTTTACCAGCAGGGTCTGGTTGTGGGCGTACGCAGTCAGGTAGGTGCTGTTGTGTTTGAGGATGATCAAATTGCCGTAGCCTCGCAGGCCTGCACCGGCATACACCACACGCCCCTCGGCCGCTGCGACCACAGGGTCGCCGGCAGAGCCGCCAATATCCAGGCCCTTGTTTTTGGCTTCATCAAAACCGGCCAACACTGGCCCATTGCCTGGCCAGATCCAGTTAATCTCGTCATCACCACCCGCAGAAGCAGGAGCAGCAGCAACCGTTGGGGCTGGGGCCGCCGCTGGCGTTGCGGACGCGGGGGCCGAAGCGGGCTTGGCCGTCCCAGCTGCAATCGGTGTCGAGGTGACGGAGCTTGTGCTCACCGGCTTGGCAACTGCCACAGATGCCGTGGAAGCCGCAGCAGTCGTGTCATTGGCTACCGGTGGTACCACCCGCAACACCTGACCCACTTCAATCTTGTTGGCGTTCTCGATGCTGTTCCAGCGGGTGATGTCCTTATGGCTTTGGCCAGTTTCAAGGCCGATTCGGATCATGGTATCGCCTGGCTTGACCGTGTAGTAGCCCGGTTTACCCGCATTCTCGAACCCGGGCAGCTGTTTGACTGCCGCCGTGCGGGCATCCATGGCCGCCTTACCCGATACCGAGCCGCGGTCCTCCACCGGGGCGCGGTTGAGCACGGTGGACCCGCACCCAGACAACAAAACACCGACCGCAACACCCGTCAACAACAGACCACGACGCATCAAACCAAACATAAGCACTTCCTTCAAGCAACACCTGATTTTAAAGGGACAAAGTGCACGGCCTCCAATATCGTCTGTCGAACCCCTTGCGGCGTCTTGTCCAGCACCATCAGTGCTTGTGCGCCGCCCTGTGCGCCAGCGGTGACAACGGGCGCTACCAGACGCCCGCCCATGGCCAGCTGATCCACCCAGGCCTGCGGAACCGCTTCCCCGCCCGCTGCAGAGATGATGGCCGCGTACGGCGCGCCCTTGGCGTACCCCTCCATGCCGTCCCCAAACAGCAAATGCAAATTGGGCAAACGCAGATGACGCAGGTTTTCACGTGCCTTGTCATGCAGACCGCGCAGGCGCTCAATGCTGTAGACCTCGGTGGCCAGCAGGCTCAGCACCGCAGCCTGGTAGCCGCAGCCGGTACCAATCTCCAGAATGCGGCCCAGTTTGCCTGGCTGCCCATTGCGCAGCAGCTCGGCCATGCGCGAGACCACCCCCGGCTTGGAAATGGTTTGCCCCAGACCAATGGGCAGGCTGGTGTCTTCATAGGCCTGGTTGACCAGCGCGCTGTCCACAAAGCGGTGGCGCTCGATGGCACCCATGGCGGACAGCACCCGGGAATCGCTCACACCCTGGGCGGCGAGCTTCTGCACCATGCGCAGACGAACGGCGCTGGAGTCCATGCCGACCCCGTGAGGTGCCGCCGGAGCGCTATGGGACGCCTGACGGGGCTTGAGGGGCGCCGAATCCAGCCGCGCCGGAAACGATGGGCGCTGCTTCATGGCTTGGGTGTCTGCGCGCTGGCCGACAGCCGTGAGGCGGTTTGAGCCCAATACCCCAAGTAGTCGTGGTCCGTCAGATCCACCTTGAGCGGCGTCATGGCGATGTGACCTTGCGCCGTAGCGTGGAAATCGGTGCCATCGGCATCGTCCTTGACCGGGCCGGCTGCGCCAATCCAGTACATGGTTTCACCCCGTGGGCTCTGCTGCTGGATCACCTTTTCCGCGGAGTGGCGTTTACCCAGGCGACACAGCTTCAAGCTGCCAATCTCGTCGTAAGGCAAATTAGGGATATTGACATTCAGCAGCCAGGGTGTGGGTGTAATCAGCTGCTGTTGCGCCATCGCTTGCACCAGGTCGCGCACCTTGCGGGCGGCAGAGTCCAGGTGATGCCAGTCCCGGTCGACCTGAGAGAACGCTATGGCCGGAATACCGAACAAAAAGCCCTCCATGGCAGCACCCACGGTGCCGGAATAAATGGTGTCATCGCCCATGTTGGCGCCGTTGTTGATGCCGGACACCACAAGATCAGGCCGGTAGTCCAGCAAGCCCGTCAACGCAATGTGCACGCAATCAGCTGGTGTGCCATTGACATAGCGAAAACCGTTGCTTGCCCGGGTGACATACAACGGTGAATGCAATGTCAGCGCGTTGGATTTCGCGCTGTTGTTCTGCTCTGGCGCAACCACCTCCACTTCCGCCACGTCTTTCAGCGCTTCGTAAAGCGCCACAATGCCGGGCGCCTGGTAACCATCGTCGTTGGATATAAGGATTTTCATAGTCTCTGCAGGTAGCTGTTCATTGTAGGGGGGCGCAACAAGCGCACACATCCGAAGGGTTGGTCACCCCAGAGACAAATTGCACGGGCGCATGGCCCTATGATTTGCCTACATTTTTTGGAGACTCCCATGCATGCCTGGCTTTGTGAAAACCCCACCGGCGTTGACGCCCTGAACTGGAAAGAACTACCGACACCCCAGCCTAAAGCGGGCGAAGTGCTGATTGAAATCAAAGCCGCCAGCCTGAACTTCCCTGACCTGCTGATTGTGCAAAACAAGTACCAGATGAAGCCTGCGTTGCCTTTTGTTCCGGGATCGGAATACGCAGGCGTGGTACAGGCGGTCGGCGAAGGCGTTACCCATCTCAAGGTGGGCCAACCTGTCGCCTGCCTCAGCGGCACCGGGGGCTTTGGCACCCACACGCTGGCACCGGCTGCGCTGTGCATGCCGCTTCCGCCCGGATTCCCGATGGTCGACGCGGCCGCCTTCATCATGATTTACGCCACGTCCCACCATGCGTTGGTAGACCGGGCGCAGCTCAAAGCGGGAGAGACTGTGCTGGTGCTCGGCGCTGCCGGCGGGGTGGGCACATCCGCCATTCAGATAGCCAAAGCCATGGGTGCGCGGGTGATTGCGGCCGCTTCCACACAGGAAAAGTGTGATCTGTGCAAATCCATTGGCGCGGATGCCGCCATCAACTACACCACCGAAAATCTCCGCGAGGCGGTCAAGGCGCTCACCGATGGCAAAGGTCCGGACGTGATTTACGACCCGGTGGGTGGCGACTTCGCCGAGCCTGCGTTCCGCTCCATTGCCTGGCGTGGCCGTTATCTGGTGGTGGGATTTGCCTCAGGCCCCATCCCGGCGCTGCCTTTCAATCTGGCGCTGCTCAAGGGCGCATCCATCGTCGGCGTGTTCTGGGGCGACTTTGCCAAGCGCGAACCCAAAGCCAATGCGGCCATGATGATGGAGCTGGCGCAGTGGTACGGCCAAGGCAAGATCAAGCCCGTGATTGACCGGACCATGCCGATGGCGGAACTCAAGGCCGCCTTCGCCCACATGGGCTCGCGGGGCGTCATGGGCAAACTGGTCATGGTCAACGAATAGACTTGGGGTTCTTTACTGGAACCCTTACATGAACCTGTTGTCGTCGCTGCGCTACTTAGTGGCGCTCAATGAGCACCGCCATTTCGGTCGCGCAGCCAAGGCTTGCCACATCACACAACCCGCGCTCTCCAATGCGTTGCGGGCGCTGGAGAGTGAATTCAACGTCGTGATTGTTAAGCGGGACCGAACCTTTGCCGGCCTGACACCCGAGGGCGAGCGGGTGTTGGTTACCGCGCAGGTCATGCTGCATGAAGAAGCGCTGTTGCAACAAGAACTGCACAGCGAAACCCATTTACCAAGAGGCGGCGTTCGCATCGGCGCGGTTCCAACGGCAATGCCGATTGTGGCGCGTTTCGCAGCCATGTTGCAGGCGCGCCATCCAGGCATATTGCCCACGGTGCTATCACTTAGTTCTGCGGCTCTTGAGAAGGGTCTCGAGGATCTTTCGCTTGACCTCGCGTTGGGCTACACCGAGCGAATGGGGCTGCATGACACGCGGTTGGCAGCTTGGCCCCAATACACAGAGCACTATTTTTTGCTGCGTCGTGCCGCCAAACCGCACCCCGATTATCTTCAAATTGGTCCCAGCGTACGTTGGGAGGAAGCCGCCCACCTGCCCTTGTGCCTGCTGACACCTGACATGCACAACCGCTCCATCGTGGATGCCGCATTCACCATGGCAGGCACTCCCGTCAAGCCGGCGATAGAGACCAACTCTATTCTGACGATGGCTCTCAGCGTGGTGGCAGGCAGCGTCTGCAGTGTCATGCCAGGTGCGCTGGTGGGTGCGGTGCGGGGCTATCGGGAGCTGGAGGCCTTGCCTTTGACAGGCCCGGATGTCCGTACGCCCATCGGGTTCATGTCCCATGCTTCAGTCCGACCGTCACGGGCACTGGAAGCTGCGCTGGCCCTGGCGCAGGACGGCGCCTGGCTGCGCCATGCCGCCGCACACAGTGGACTGCTTTCCGCCTGACGAGCAGGCGCCCTGCTGCGCTGCCGCATTTATTTTTTGAATAGTCCGATTACTTCACGCAATTAGACGGACTACCGTTTGCACCGGATACTGACTGCTCATCCAGAGGTAGCAGTATGAAGAAGCAAAGGACAACCCGTGGATTTTTTTAGATTGCAGTCTCGCAAGCAGCGCATTGCGACAAGCGCCGGGATTTTGGCGAAGACCATGGCCCAGCCGTTTTCAATCGATTTGGCACAGCGCGTGGACATCGAAGGCAGCAACACGCCGACATTGCGCAACGGAAACAGGGTGCTGAACCTGGATTTCTCTATCCCTGATGATTTCACCGACCGCACGGGTCTGTTGGCCACCATCTTCGTTCGCATGGATGACGATTTCACCCGCATTACGACGTCGGTGCGCAAGCAGAACGGCCAAAGGGCGATTGGCACCCATCTGGATCGGTCCCAACCAGCCTACCGATGCGCGTTGGAGGGGAAACCCTACGTCGGCTACGCGACGATTTTTGGCAAGCAATGCATTACCCGCTACGACCCGGTGCGGGACCGGTCCGGCCACGTTGTGGGCATCCTGTTTGTCGGCCTTGATGTGAGTAGCAATCCCGCGATGAGCATGGCCGCGGCCATGGCATGGAAGCTATCCATCTTCAATGCAACCCTTTGCACACTATTCTCCTTGCTGACAAGTCGACTGACAGATCCAGCCCAATGGGCATTTGCAGGACTCTCCACCGTTTCTATCGGAATCATCACCTATATCCTGATGAAGCACCAAGTGATGCAACCGGTCATGCAGGGCCGCCACGCCGCGCTGCGGCTGGCTGCTGGTGACTTGACCAACCAGGTTCATGTGCATGAAGGGGACGACATCGGCCAGATGTTGCTTGCCATCAACGGCATCAGCGTGGGCTTGACGGGTCTGGTGGGAAATGTCCGCCAGGCGGCCTCGATGGTGACTGATGGAACACGTGAGATCGCCGATGGGAATATGGATCTCGCCAACCGCACCGAGCAGCAGGCCGGCGAGGTCAACGCGGCTGCGTCAGCCATGCATGAATTAACCATCAAGGTGAGCCAAAACGCGGACAGGGCCAACCAGCTCAACGGTCTGGTGGCGTCTGTATCAGAGCTGGCCATGACAGGCGGCGCCGTCGTGGGACAGGTGGTGGACACCATGGGGCAAATCAAATCCAGCGCGCAACGGATCAACGACATCATTGGCCTGATTGATGGCATCGCGTTTCAAACCAATATTCTGGCGCTGAACGCGGCGGTGGAAGCAGCCCGCGCAGGTGAACAAGGCCGCGGATTTGCCGTAGTCGCCACTGAAGTGCGTAGTTTGGCGCAGCGCAGCGCAAGCGCTGCTCGTGAAATAAAAGTCCTGATCGACACGTCAGTTCATACCGCCAACGCCGGCAGTAACCTGGTCGAAAAAGCCAGTTTGGCCATGACACAGATCACACAATCGGTGCAGGAGGTCGTTGGTTTCATCGACAGCATCGCGCTGTCCAGCAACGAACAACGCGCAGGTATTGAGAGCGTGAATCACAGCGTAGGGCAAATTGATCAAATGACCCAGCAAAACGCAGCACTGGTAGAGCAGTCGGCAGCAGCGGCCATGAAAATGCGCGATCAGGCGACGCAACTTGAATCGGCAGTGGACATTTTTAAAACCCCCTGAAATAGTGCAAGAAAGGACTAACCGACGCAGACATAGAGAACCACCCGAAATGCTGCAATGCCGCATTTAATTTTCGAATCAACCCATATTTCGATTCAATTGGACACACCCATCCAATCAACCTGATACTGCGACGCCGTTGGACCAGGTTCATGGCAGACATCAAATAATTAAGGAGACAACAATGTCGGACTCAAACGCTGGATTTTTGGACAAGGAGCGGATCATCGCCGGTCCGGGCTTCAACCGATGGCTGGTACCGCCCGCGGCACTGGCCATCCACCTCTGTATCGGTATGGCCTATGGATTTTCCGTCTTCTGGCTCCCACTGTCCAAAGCTCTGGGCATCAAGGAAGCCATCAAGTGCGGACCTGAAGTCGGATTTTTCGGGCAATTGTTCACGACCACTTGTGACTGGCAGATCTCCACCCTGGGATGGATGTACACCCTGTTCTTTGTGTTGCTCGGCTCATCCGCGGCCATCTGGGGTGGCTGGCTGGAACGCGTTGGCCCCCGCAAGGCAGGCGTCGTCTCTGCACTGTGCTGGTGTGGTGGCATGCTGCTGTCCGCCTTGGGGGTCTACCTGCACCAGTTCTGGCTGATGATTCTGGGTTCCGGCGTCATCGGTGGTATCGGACTGGGTCTGGGTTACATCTCGCCTGTGTCGACGCTGATCAAATGGTTCCCGGACCGTCGTGGCATGGCAACCGGCATGGCGATCATGGGCTTCGGTGGTGGCGCCATGATTGGCTCACCCATGGCTGCTGACCTGATGAAATACTTTGCGACCCCAACCAGCGTGGGCGTGATGCAAACATTCGTGGTGATGGCCATCGTCTATTTCGTTTTCATGATGGCAGGCGCCCTGACCTACCGTGTCCCTGAAACCGGCTGGAAGCCAGCCGGCTGGACGCCCCCTGCCGCCCAAGTGAACAACGCGATGATTACCCAGCGCCACGTTCACGTCAAAAAGGTCTGGGGCATTCCCCAATTCTGGCTCATCTGGATGGTGCTGTGCATGAACGTGAGTGCTGGTATTGGCGTGATCGGCATGGCCTCTCCCATGTTGCAGGAAGTCTTTGGTGGATCCCTGATTGGTGTGTCCCAAAAATTTGGTGAGCTTGACAAGATCCAACTGGCAGCCATTGCGTCTGTGGCTGCGGGCTTCACTGCGCTCTTGAGCCTGTTCAACATCGGTGGCCGCTTCTTCTGGGCAAGTCTGTCAGACAAACTCGGTCGCAAGATGACCTATGTTGTGTTTTTCGTGCTGGGCGGCGTGCTGTATTTCAGTGTGCCAGGCAGTGCGGCAGCGGGCAGCATTGTGCTGTTTGTGAGCGCCTTCTGCATTATCCTGAGCATGTATGGCGGTGGTTTCGCAACGGTGCCAGCCTACCTCGCAGACTTGTTTGGCACTCAAATGGTGGGCGCCATCCACGGCCGACTGCTCACCGCCTGGGCCACAGCCGGGGTGCTCGGCCCTGTGGTGGTGAACTACATGCGTGAGTACCAGCTGGGCCTTGGAATTCCGCGTGAGCAGGTCTATAACCAGACCATGTACATCCTGACGGGCATGCTGGTTGTCGGTTTAATCTGCAATCTGATGGTGCGCCCATTGGCCGATAAATGGTTCATGACGGACTCCGAGCTGGCGGAAGAAAAACGACTGGCCCATGAGAAAGCATCTGCTGCGACTCTGCAAAGAAGCGGTGCAGGTGGTGCTGACTCGGTGAGCCCGGTGTTGGTTGCCGCAGCGTGGCTGGCCGTTGGCCTTCCACTGGCGTGGGGCGTTTACCGCACCTTGCAGAGCGTTGCCAAGTTTTTCAACTAAACCTTCCCATCCAAAAGACTGTGGGTCGTGCCATTCACGGCACGCCCGCAGGATGACCACATGACACTTTCTGCACATTCCAGCGACATAAAAGCCGTAGCCATTGCAACGGTGGATGAAATGCGTGAGCGCATCCGAAAAAAGAGCCGGCTCAAAGGCCGACAGGCGGATGACGCATCCCTGCAGCAAGTGCGCGCATTGGTCGGTATGGCTCCGCATCGGCGCGACCTGCTGATAGAGCACCTGCACAAGCTCAATGATGCTTACCGCTGCCTGCACGACCGCCATTTGGTGGCGCTGGCCAAAGAGATGAATATTCCCATGGCCGAGGTGTACGAAGTGGCCACTTTCTACCACCACTTTGAGGTGGTGCGGGCTGATGGAAACAACGACGGGAAGGCCCCTGGCCTGACGGTGCGGGTGTGCGATGGGTTGTCATGCGAGATGGCTGGAGCGAAAGACTTGCTTGCCCGCTTGCCTTCCCTGCTGGGTAATCAAGACGTGCGGGTGATTTCGGCACCCTGCATTGGCCGCTGTGAGCAGGCACCCGCAGCATTGGTGCACCAGCACCCGGTACCTTTTGCCACGACAGAGGCCATCGTTTCACTGATAAATCAGGCTGTAGCCCTCCACCCTGCTGCGCAGGCAGCTACTGATTTCATAGCATCCGACTATTCGGAAAAGAGTATTTCGCCTCTAGAGCACCTGCACCATGTGGCCCCTGCATATGTCGGCTATGAAGCCTACCGGGCCAATGGCGGCTATGCACTGGCAGCATCCGTGCACACAGACGACGCCAGCACCGAGCCCACCATTCAGGCGATGGAAGACTCCGGTCTGCGCGGTTTGGGCGGTGCCGGGTTTCCGGCTGGCCGCAAGTGGCGCATCGTGCGTGATCAACCAGCCCCTCGCCTGATGGCCGTGAACATTGACGAAGGCGAGCCGGGTACTTTCAAGGACCGCACCTATCTGGAACGCGATCCGCATCGCTTTCTGGAGGGGCTCCTGGTGGCAGCGCGCGTGGTGGGCATCGACGCCTGCTACATCTATCTGCGTGACGAATACCATGGCTGCCGTGCAATTCTGGAAACGGAGATTGCAAAGCTTCAAGCAAATCCACCCTGCCCTTTGCCACACATTGAGTTGCGGCGGGGTGCCGGTGCCTATATTTGCGGCGAAGAGTCCGCCATGATTGAAAGCATTGAGGGCAAGCGTGGAGAACCGCGTATGCGCCCACCTTACATCGCACAGGTGGGCCTGTTTGGTCGCCCCACGCTGGAGCACAATTTCGAGACCCTTTACTGGGTGCGTGACATTATCGAAAAAGGCCCGCAGTGGTTCAGCGGCTTTGGTCGCAATGGCCGCAAAGGGCTGCGCAGTTTCAGCGTCAGCGGTCGTGTCAAGCACCCGGGCGTGAAGTTGGCGCCTGCAGGCATCAGCGTGCGGGAGTTGATTGATGAGTATTGCGGCGGCATGCTGGATGGCCACACCCTCTACGCCTACCTCCCCGGCGGCGCTTCGGGTGGCATCTTGCCAGCCAGCCTCAAGGACGTTCCGCTGGACTTCGACACCTTGCAGCCGCATGGAAGTTTTATTGGTTCAGCGGCAGTCATCGTTCTGGGGCAGAACGATCGGGCACGGGACGCCGCATTGAACATGATGCGCTTCTTCGAGCATGAAAGCTGCGGCCAATGCACGCCTTGCCGCGTAGGTACGGCGAAAGCCGCGAAACTGATGCAGTCCGAAAAGTGGGATAACGAGACACTGGAAGATCTCAACCAAGTCATGACCGATGCGTCCATCTGCGGGCTGGGGCAAGCGGCTCCCAACCCGATACGCTGCGTCCAGAAATACTTTCCACACGAAATTGGAGGCAACGCATGAACGCCCCGACAAAACAGGTGGAAGTGACGCCACAAATCATTCATTTCACGCTCGATGGCAATGCCATCCAGGCGTTCGACGGAGAAACAATCTTCAAGGCAGCGCAGCGCCACGGCGTTGATCTCCCTCATCTTTGCTACAAAGACGGTTACCGGGCTGATGGCAATTGCCGCGCCTGCGTGGTCGAGATCAAGGGCGAGCGAACCCTCGCCCCCAGCTGCTGTCGCAATGTGACCGCGGGCATGGAAGTGCAAGCCACCAGTGAGCGCGCCGTCAAGAGCCAAAAGATGGTTCTTGAGATGCTGCTCTCCGACATGCCGGATACCGGCTACAAGTGGAATGAGGCTGACGAATCGCTGCAGCATGGCGAGCTGAGCGAATGGGCGTCCCGCATGAACGTCCGGGTGCGCCCCGAACTCAAGGCGCTGCGCCGTGAACAACCCAAAGCGGACTTCTCCCACCCTGCCATGGCGGTGAATCTTGACGCCTGCATTCAGTGCAACCGCTGCGTGCGGGCGTGCCGCGAGGAACAGGTCAACGACGTCATTGGCTACGCCATGCGCGGGTCCCACAGTGAGATCGTCTTCGACCTGAAAGACCCGATGGGTGACAGCACCTGTGTGGCCTGCGGCGAATGCGTGCAAGCCTGCCCAACCGGGGCACTCATGCCAAAAACACAGATCGGCTCACAGGTTGTGGACAAGAAGGTCGATTCGGTTTGCCCGTTCTGCGGCGTCGGCTGCCTGTTGACCTACAACGTGAAGGACAACGTCATTGTCAGCGTGGATGGCCGTGATGGACCTGCCAACCACAACCGCCTGTGCGTCAAAGGACGATTTGGCTTTGACTATGCCCACAGTCCCCAGCGCCTGACCATGCCACTGATCCGCAAAGCCGGAGTCCCCAAGGACCCGCAGGCACTGGAACACCTCAATCGTGACTCCGCCGATTGGTCCTCGGTTTTCCGGGAAGCCACGTGGGAAGAGGCCCTGGAACTGGCGTCCGGCAAGCTCAAGCACTTGCGTGACACGAAAGGAAAGAAATCACTGGCCGGCTTTGGCTCTGCCAAGGGCAGCAACGAGGAAGCATATTTGTTCCAGAAATTGGTGCGAACGGGTTTTGGCTCCAATAACGTGGACCACTGCACGCGCCTGTGCCATGCATCCAGCGTAGCGGCGCTACTGGAAGGCGTAGGCTCTGGTGCGGTGAGCAACCAGGTCAATGACGTCGAACATTCAGACCTGATTTTTGTCATCGGTTCCAACCCTACGTCCAATCATCCGGTGGCCGCGACCTGGATGAAAAACGCAGCCAAAAATGGCGCGAAGATCGTTTTGGCTGATCCGCGCGTTACAGACATTGGCAAGCACGCTTGGCGCACTCTGCAATTCAAGGCCGATACCGATGTGGCCATGCTCAACGCGTTGATTCACACCATCATTGAAGAAGGTCTGACCGACCTGGACTTCATCAGCCGGCGCGCTAACAACTTTGAAGCGTTGCGTGAAAATGTCAAGGGTTACAGCCCAGAGGCCATGGAACCCATCTGCGGAATTCCCGCAGAAACACTGCGCGAAGTGGCACGGGCTTATGCCAAGGCAAAAGGCGCGATGATTCTGTGGGGCATGGGTGTAAGCCAGCACGTGCATGGCACCGACAATGCACGCTGCCTGATCGCGCTGGCAACCGTGGCAGGGCAGATTGGAAAACCAGGTTCTGGTCTGCACCCTTTGCGTGGGCAGAACAACGTGCAGGGCGCGAGCGATGCGGGCCTGATCCCCATGATGTATCCCAACTACCAGCGCGTGACCAACAAGGCGGCACATGACTGGTTCGAGAACTTCTGGGGAATGAAGCTGGATGATCAGCCCGGTTACACCGTGGTGGAGATCATGCACAAGGCGCTGGCACCCGACACCGATCCGCATAAAGTGCGTGGCATGTACATCATGGGCGAGAACCCCGCGATGAGTGACCCCGATCTGAATCACGCACGCCATGCACTGGCCAGCCTGGAGCATTTGGTGGTGCAGGACATCTTCATGACCGAAACCGCCTGGCTTGCCGACGTGGTTTTTCCCGCTACGGCGTGGCCAGAAAAAACCGGCACTGTCAGCAACACCGACCGCATGGTTCAGCTGGGCAAACAGGCCATCACACCGCCGGGCGATGCCAGGGCGGACCTCTGGATCATCCAGCAACTGGCGACAGGTCTTGGCCTGAACTGGAATTACGAAGGCGACCACCACGGTGTGGCTGCCGTGTATGAAGAGATGCGACAGGCCATGCATGCGGCCATTTCAGGCATCACATGGGAACGTCTGGAGCGCGAATCGAGCGTGACCTACCCGTGCCTGAGTGCCGATGATCCCGGTGCACCTACGGTATTCATGGACCACTTTGCCACCGACGACGGACGTGTGCATCTGGTTCCTGCAGATATTATTCCGGCAAACGAACGGCCCGACGCCGAGTTTCCCTTTGTCTTGATTACGGGCCGACAGCTCGAACACTGGCACACTGGCAGCATGACACGCCGGGCGACCGTGCTCGACAGCATCGAACCCATGGCCACAGCATCGCTTTGCGGTGACGACCTCGCAGTGCTGGGATTGGAAACGGGTGACGTGATTACGGTGCAGTCACGCAGAGGTGAAGTAGCCATTCGCGTGCGCCGGGACGACGGTACACCCCGCGGTGCGGTGTTCATTCCATTTGCGTACTATGAAGCAGCAGCCAACCTGATGACCAACGCTGCATTGGACCCTTTCGGAAAAATACCTGAATTCAAATACTGCGCCGTTGCCATCCGTCGCGGTGGCAATCTGGCCGCAGCCACTGGCTACGGAACCGGCGTGGGAAGCAGTCAGTGATTTGACAGGAAAAAGTGTGTTGAAGAGGGTTATGCCTGATGACAACCCGAAAGACATGCTCTACATTAATTTGGTCGTTTATAAGTAATCAGCAATATTTACAACAGGAGACATTGAAATGAATTTGAAATCAAAGTTGACAGCCGTGGCCCTCGTGTGGACCACATTGGGTGCGATCGCGGCAGACCCCATCAAGATTGGCGTATCTGGACCCTTCACCGGAGGCTCTTCATCGATGGGCGTCAGCATGCGTGATGGCGTTCGAATGGCTGCAGACGAAATCAACAAATCCGGCGGCGTGCTGGGTCGCCAGCTTCTCTTGGTCGAACGGGACGATGAGGCTAAAAATGAGCGCGGTGTGCAGATTGCACAGGAAATGATCAACAAAGAAAAAGTCGCCGCAACGGTGGGCTTCATCAACAGCGGTGTCGCACTGGCCGCAACGCGCTTCTACCAGGATGCCAAAATTCCGGTCATGAACAACGTGGCAACAGCCACCATCATCACGCGCCAGTTTGATGATCAGCCTGAAAACTATATCTTCCGCAATGCAGCTGCTGACAGCATTCAGGCAAAGATGATCGTCGAGGAAGCTGTGTTGCGTCGCGGCTACAAGAAAGTGGCGATCTTGTCCGACTCCACCAACTACGGCCAACTGGGTCGCGACGACCTCGAAAAAGCATTGGCGGCAAAGAGCGTAAAAGCCGTTGCAGTTGAAAAATTCAACATCAAGGATGTGGATATGACTGCGCAACTATTGAAGGCAAAGGAAGCCGGTGCCGAAGTTATTTTGACCTACGCAATTGGCCCTGAACTCGCGCAAATAGCCAATGGAATGACCAAGCTGGGCTGGAAAGTTCCAATGATTGGTAGCTGGACCCTGTCTATGGCCAACTTCATTGACAACGCAGGCCCTGGTGGTGAAGGTGCGCGCATGCCCCAGACCTTCGTTCAGGAGCCAACGACACCCAAACGTCAGGCCTTCATCATTAACTACCTGAAGACCTTTAGCCCAAAAAATGCACGCATTGACTCTCCAGTTTCTGCTGCACAAGGTTATGACTCCATCTATCTGCTTACAGCAGCCATGAAGCAGGCCGGCAGCACGGAGGGGCCTAAGGTTAAGGCAGCACTTGAAGACCTGAAGACTCCGGTCGAAGGCGTTGTGACCACTTACAACAAGCCTTTTACCAAGTCTGATCACGAAGCCATTACGGCCAACATGCCCGTTTTTGGAGAAGTCAAGGGACAACGCGTGGTTTATGCCTATCCCGATGACCAGAAAAAAGCGTCGGAAGTTCGCTTGAAGGACACCAGCGCCAAGCCTGTGGCGGCACCGGTAAAAAAATAAGCCTTTCGGTTTTAAAAACGCCACATGGACGTCGGTTCGTGTGGCGTCTTGTTTGGTGCACCGCACTTTGCGTGAAGGTGCCGTTAGCGCATAAAGGACTGTATGCAAATATTTACACAACTGGTGTTCAGTGGCATCGCACTGGGCATGATTTACGCGGTGATCGCGTTCGGCTACCAGCTGACGTTTGCCACCTCTGACACCCTGAATTTTGGACAGGGCGATGCACTGATGCTGGGCGCACTGGTGGGTTTGTCGCTGGTCAGTTGGGGAGTCAATTATTGGCTCATGATTCCACTGGTTTGCATCTTCGGTGCGGCGCAAGGGGCCTTGGTAGAACGCGTTGGTGTGCGTCCCGCCATCAAGATCAAAAGCGAATTTGGTTGGATCATGTCCACCATCGCTCTGGGCATTATTTTCAAGAATGTGGCCGAGAACGTCTGGGGCCGTGACGACCTGAAGTTCCCTTCGCCACTGCCAGAGTCTCCCATGCACTTTTTGGGTGCCAACATTCTTCCGATGGAAATTTTGGTGGTGGGCGGTGCTTTGCTGATGATGGCCATTGTTGAAATTTTCAACCGCAAATCGATTTACGGAAAAGCCGTTGTGGCCACCTTCAATGACCGCGATGCGGCCAAGCTGATGGGCATCAACACCGCACTGGTCATCACTTTCTCGTACGCGCTGTCGTCAATCACCGCTGCAGTAGCGGGTATCTTGATTGCACCTCTGACGCTGACCGGTGCCACCATGGGCTCGGTGCTGGGATTGAAGGCATTTGCCGTCGCAATCATTGGTGGCTTGACCAGCGGCATGGGCATTATTGTCGGCGGCATCATTTTGGGAATCGCCGAAACCACTACAGGCTTTTACCTTTCAACCGGCTACAAGGACGTTCCCGGACTGGTATTGCTCCTGATCGTACTGGCATGGAAGCCAGCTGGGCTGTTTGGTAAGAACGCCATCAAGAAAGTTTAATCATGAAGCGTTCACAACTGTTTTTTGCTGCCATCGGCATCCTGCTCCTCGCAGTATTCCCCGTGGTTTCGGGTAACCCGTATTACATCCACCTGGTCGAGACCATCATGATCTTCGCGATCCTGTTGTTTGGACTTGATATTGTGGTGGGCTACACCGGCCAGGTGTCACTGGGCCATGCGGGTCTGTTTGGCATCGGCGCATACACGGCTGGCGTTTTGGTGCTGAAGCTTGCTGCGCCACTGTGGGTCGTCCTGCCGGCCTCGATCGCAGTTACAGCGGTCTTCGGCGCGTTACTGGCCCTGCCCGCCTTGCGGGTCACCGGACCCTACCTCGCCATGGTGACATTGGCGTTTGGCACGATCATCCAGATTCTCATCAATGAGATGACTTTTTTGACGGAAGGTCCCTTGGGCATCAAGGTCGACAAACCCAGCATTTTTGGCCACAAATTGGACGAGCACGAGTTCTACTGGCTGGTGTGTGTGCTGTTGATTGTCTCCTTGATCTTTGTACACCGGGTACTGCGCTCCCAACTGGGCCGTGCCTTCGAGGCGCTTCGGGGTAGCCCGGTTGCTTCAGATTGCATGGGCGTTTCGGTCTATCGCTACAAGGTTTATGCGTTCGTGATTAGCGCGGGTCTGGCTGGCTTGGCGGGATCGTTGTATGCCTTCTCTGAACAGTACATCTCGCCCAACACTTATAACTTCGAGATGACCGTGTTCTTCCTGCTGGCCATCATCATGGGCGGTCGCAAAACGCGTACCGGAGCCATCCTGGGTGCGGCCATTATCGTGATGCTGCCAAAACTGCTTGACGACATTGCGCTGTTCCGGATCGTATCGGTCATATTTGCTGCGCTTATCGTCGCTGGCAGCGTTTACCTGATTGCCCGCGGTAAATCGACCGTGCAAAAGGTCGCGATTCCGGTGGCCTCGGGTGTCGGTCTGGCTGGCATTTCGTTTGTCCTGACCACCATGGCGGATTGGCGCCTGTCGATCTTTGGATTGATCACCCTGTTTGTCGTGTACTTCCTGCAAGACGGCATTGTCGGCTTTGTGCGAAACGCACTTAATCTGCATGGCCATGCACGTACCGATGCAGAAGCCACGCGCTCCATTGCATCAGACGAGAAGGCCCTGCAGCACCCGCATGGCGGCAAGTCGGATGACATTTTGATTGCCTCGAATGTTCTGATGCAATTTGGCGGTCTCAAGGCGATCAACAACGTGGATTTGCGTGTCAAGCGCGGCACCATCCATGGCCTGATCGGACCTAACGGATCTGGCAAGAGCACCATGATGAACGTGCTGACGGGTATATACGTTCCCACCGCTGGCACCATCGCTTTCGAAGACCGCTCGGTCGTGGGTCGTACGTCCTCCGATATTGCCCTGTCGGGCATCGCACGAACCTTCCAGAATGTGCAGCTCTTTGGCGAGATGACTGCACTGCAGAACGTACTGGTGGGTTTGCACCATACGTTTGACAGCAACCTGTTGGATGTGGCCTTCCAGTCGGGCAAGTACATCAAGGAACGCAACAGCAGCACCGCGCGCGGTCACGCCCTGCTCCGCTTGGTGGGCTTGAGTGATTTGGCGGGTGAAGAGGCCCGTAACCTGCCCTACGGCAAACAGCGACTGCTGGAGATTGCCCGAGCACTGGCACTGAACCCGCAGCTTCTGCTGCTGGACGAGCCAGCCGCCGGACTGACGGCCCCCGACATCAAGGAACTGGTCACCATCATTCAGAAGATCCGTGGCGAAGGCATAACGGTCATATTGATCGAACACCACATGGATGTGGTGATGTCCGTCTGCGATCAAGTCACAGTGCTTGACTTTGGTCAGAAGATTGCTGAGGGTGTGCCCTCCGTGGTGAAGTCAGATCCGAAGGTCATTGAGGCTTACCTTGGTGGCGAAGTTGAACCCGCTGCTGCAGCCTGAGCGACAAACAGGAATAAACGATGCTTAAGATTTCAAACCTCCATGCAGGCTACGGCAAGATCGAAGTGCTACATGGAATCAACCTTGAAGTGCCTAAAGGCCGTGTTGTCACACTGATTGGCAGTAACGGCGCAGGCAAGACGACCACCATGCGCGCCATCTCCGGAATGATTGCGCCCAGTACGGGTTCCATTACTCTGGGTACACACGAAATTGCCGGACGTGAGTCATACGACATCGCCAAATTGGGACTTGCGCACTCGCCTGAAGGCCGGCGCGTCTTTGCGACGATGACCGTCAATGACAACCTTTTGTTGGGAGCGTTCCCCCGCTTCACAGGATCCCGACCCAAAGGTGACATCAACGCCGATTTGGAGAAGGCGATGGAATATTTCCCCCGCCTCAAAGAGCGGCGCCTTCAGCTGGCGGGCACCTTGTCGGGCGGTGAGCAGCAAATGCTGGCAATGGCCCGTGCCATGATGATGAACCCGGAGGTTGTCTTGCTGGATGAACCTTCCATGGGCCTCGCTCCGATCCTCGTGGAAGAAGTGTTCCGCATCATCGCTCGCTGGCGCAAAGAGGGTGTCACCATGTTGTTGGTGGAGCAATTCGCTGCCGCCGCTCTCAATGTGGCGGACTACGGTTATGTTCTGGAAAATGGACGCATTGCAGTGCATGGTCCGGCAGACAAGCTGAAAAACGACCCCGCCGTGAAGGCCGCCTACCTGGGCGGGCATTAGACGCTGGTATGGAAATTACAGGGCTCATCCTTGCCGGAGGCAGGGGCTCCCGCATGGGTACCGTAGACAAAGGTCTGCAACCCTTTCGTGGTGCACCGATGGTTTCACATGTGGTGGAGCGGCTGACACCGCAAGTTCGAAGTCTGCTCATCAATGCAAACCAGAATCAGGCAAGCTATGAGGCTTTCGGATGGCCCGTCTGGCCCGATGCGATGCCGGACTTTGCGGGCCCGCTGGCGGGCCTGCAAACCGGCTTGATGCATTGCGACAGTCCTTATCTGGTGACCGCGCCCTGTGATTCGCCGTTTTTGCCCGCTGATTTGGTTGAACGCCTGACTCGTGGGTTATTGGACGTAGGCGCTGATCTTGCCGTGGCGGTCACCGGTGACGAAAAAACGAGGCAGATCCACCCGGTATTTTGCTTGGTGAGTGTGTCTGTGCTACCGCATCTCACTGTGTTTCTTCAAAAAGGCGGGCGTAAAGTTGACGCGTGGTTTGCATCGCTCAAGGTGGCTGAGGTTCATTTTTCCGACGAAGCGGCATTTCAAAACATCAATACACTGGAGGAGTTGAAAAAACTCGATACCCATTGAAATTGAACCATGAGCGCCCCTACCCTTTCAGACATCGCTAGCGAACTCACAGGCTACGACTCCAACGCCCTTCCGGTTTCGCAAGCCCAACGCATCATTCGGGAATTTGTCACGCCCAACCATACGGCAGAAGTCGTTTCCATCCGCAACGCCCTGGACAGGGTTTTGGCGGCAGATATCGTATCCCCCATCAGTGTGCCTTCGCATGACAATTCTGCAATGGATGGTTATGCGGTGCGCGGAAGTGATGTGCAAGGTGAAGCCGACGTTACCTTGCACATCATCGGTACGGCCTATGCAGGACGCAGTTTTACCGAAGCAGTGGGGCCAGGCCAGTGCGTGCGCATCATGACCGGGGCGGTTATGCCCATCGCTTGCGACACCGTAGTGCCGCAAGAACTTACGCGGGATGCGTCAGACGTTTACGTGATGGTCCCAAACGGAGTGGTCAAGACCGGAGATAACCGCAGGCTGCTTGGTGAGGACCTCCAGGCAGGTAAGGCGGCACTGCACCAGGGAAAAGTCCTGCGTCCGGCCGATTTGGGTTTGATTGCTTCGCTGGGCATCGCCGAGGTGTCCGTACAAAAGCGATTACGTGTCGCCTTCTTTTCAACGGGTGACGAACTGCGTTCTCTGGGTGAGCCGCTGGACACGGGGTGCGTGTATGACTCCAATCGTTACACCATCTTTGGCATGTTGACCCGTTTGGGCTGTGAGCCCATCGACATGGGCATTGTCAAAGACGATCCGGAGTCTCTGGAGAATGCCCTGCGATCCGCTTGTGAAAATGCCGACGCAGTGATTACATCCGGCGGCGTATCGGTCGGAGCGGCCGACTACACGAAGCAGGTCATGGCCAAACTGGGAGATGTGATGTTCTGGAAGATCGGCATGCGCCCCGGCAGACCCATGGCCTTTGGGAGAATTACATCCCACGGCAACTCGGCGTACCTGTTCGGACTGCCGGGCAATCCGGTGGCGGTGGCCATTACGTTCTATTTCTTTGCTCGGGATGCGCTATTGCACCTGATGGGGTCAACCAGTGCACCACTGCCACTCACGCGCGTAGTATCTGAATCTCCCATCCGGAAAAAGCCAGGTCGCACCGAATACCAAAGGGGAATCCTGTCAACCGACACCAATGGCAAGCAAACCGTGCGAATCACCGGGTCTCAGGGCTCCGGGATTCTGAGCTCCATGTCAGAAGCCAACTGCATTGTCGTGCTGCACCACGAACAAGGCTGCGTCGCCCAAGGCGACGCTGTTGACGTAGTGTTATTCGACGGATTGTTGTGATTCAATCACTGCAGATCACCCTTCGATGTATCCCGGGTTAGGCTTTACGCCTGACAACTTGGGTGCGTTGAGTTTGCGCGCCGATACCTTGCCACCCTTGGATTTAAGCCAGGTTTCCACGACATCCCAGACCATCTTGTTGCCCTGGGTTTTTGCCTCTTCAGCCACGGGAGCCCAACCTGCAACTTTGTATTTTTTGCCGGCCTCAATGGGTTTCCCGCCAAGGCGCATGTCGTCGATGCGCTTACCCATTGTTGCGTTGGGATCACAGCTGTACTGCAGGCCACCCACACGCACCATATCGCCACCCTGCTGGTAGTAGGGGTCGGGGTTGAACAGGTTATCGCAGACGTCTTCCAGCACGGTCTTGATGGTTTCACCCGTCATCTCCGTTACCGTGGCATAGGAATAGGTCGTGGCCGTCATGTCCATCAGCCATTCGCGCGTGATGGCCTGCCCCGGCAGCAAGGTAGTACCCCAGCGGAAGCCAGGCGAGAATGCAATTTCTGCACCCTGCACGTCCATCAACGCATCGACCAGCAACTGGTCACCGGTGCCATTGAAGTTGCCGCGACGGTACAGCGTACCCTCCGTAACCGCCAGTTTTTCAGCCAACTTGGCTTCATACGGCGCGCGAATTTTGGTGATGAGTGCATCCATGTCGTGATCGGCCGGCAACATGTTGGCGAACACAGGTAGCAGTTTGTAACGGAAGTCCATGACCCGCTTGTTCTGCACATTGAAGTCCAGTACGCCGAGAAACTTGCTATTCGAACCCGCATTGGTAACGATGGTTTTGCCGCCCTTATTGGAAACCAGCGAGGCCACCGGCATGCCATCGTGTGTGTGGCCGCCCATGATGGCGTCAATGCCAATAACCCGGCTGGCCATCTTCAAATCCACATCCATGCCGTTGTGGCTCAGCACAACCACTACCTGTGCACCCTTGGCCCGCACCTCGTCCACCATCTTCTGCATGTTCTCGTCCTGGATGCCAAAGGACCAGTCGGCAACCATGTAACGCGGGTTTGCAATGGGTGTATACGGAAACGCCTGCCCGATAATGGCGCAAGGCACGCCATTGATCTCACGAATCACATAGGGCTTGAACACTGGGTCACCAAAGTCGGCCGTCTTGACGTTCTGGGCGACAAAATCAACTTTTCCAGCGAAGTCCTTTTCAATGATTTCCTTCACACGCTCCATACCCAGCGTGAATTCCCAGTGACCTGTCATCACATCCACAGTGAGAAGTTTGCACGCGTCCACCATATCCTGGCCGTTGGTCCACAAAGCCGTACCTGATCCCTGCCAGGTGTCGCCACCATCCAGCAGCAACGCACCGGGCCGGCTGGCTTTCATACGCTTGACCAGTGTAGCCAAGTGCGCGAAACCACCCACTTTGCCGTAGCGTTTAGCGGCCTTCTCGTAGTCCAGACAAGTCAGCGCGTGGGCCTCTGCCGTCCCGGGTCGAATATTGGACACCTTGAGCAGATGCTCGCCAACCAGATGCGGCAAGTTGCCCTTCATGGTTCCCAGGCCAATATTGATACTGGGCTCCCGGAAATAAATCGGCTTGAGCTGGGCGTGGCAATCCGTCATGTGCAAAAAGGACACATTGCCGAACTTGGGTATGTCGTACAAGCCGCTAGCTGCCGTAGCAGCATCTGCTTCGGCATAGGCTCCCAACCCCATACCCGCCATGGTGCCGGCACCCAACACCTGAAAGAACTCACGCTTGGTTAAATTCATAAATACGCAATCACAAAATTAACAGAAACAAAAATACCCGAACACGCGTCGGGTACGGAAAAATTTATTGATTGACCGGGGACTTCGGATCAAGCAGCAACGCCAGAACATCCGCCACCTGAGATTCGGTCAGAATGCCCATATGCCCCGCGCGCGGCATGTTCGAACACGCGTTGTAGGCCTTGCTGTTCCACACCTTGCCCCAGGTGTACTCAACGATAGGCTTGGCATCAGGACTGGCCGGGTCTGCAACCCCGCGCAACTTGCCGTAGTTGTAAAGGCTCGGGCCAATGGTGCCGAAAGAAATCTCTTTCTTGTCGATCTGGTGGCAGTTGTAGCAATTGCCGCCATTGGGTGTTTTGGCATCATCCGTCCACGTCAGGCCACGACCGCTTTGGGCAATTTTTTCACCTTCTTTCCAGTCGCCTAGAAACTTGCCATTGGAGGGCCATTTCACGGATTTGAGGTTGCTGGCCTCAATGGCTTTGGCGGAAGCGTCATCCAGCGGCTGACCGGCAACATCTGCAGCACTGCACACTCGATTGGTCTCGTCAGTATCGAGAACAGCTGCTTTGACGATCCCTTCATCCCTGAAAGATGCCTTGACGATTTTGGTCGTTAGCTGATCCAGATCGGCTGAGGCAGGAAGCGCGGTACATCCAGCGACCACGGCAGCAGCGGCCATTGCAGACAAAAAAATCCTGTGTTGTTTCTTCATTATTTTTCTCCGTCTTTTCAGCGCTTGATGGCTGGCGCAACAGAAGCTGAGCCCTGACTGTTAACCCCGAGATACACCCCGAGCGCAACCGTGGCATCGCTACCGAAACCCGGATAAGGAAAGCGTTGTTGCCGGTAGCAATCGTTCAGACGCTGTTGCATACCCCACATCTGCCCGTTGGAAACGCGGTAGGCCGGCCAAGCGGCAAAGCCAACGCCATCACCGGGATTCTTGGTGAGGTTAGGCAAGTCCTGGAGACGGATACGGGTATTGTCTTGTCCGTGGCACGACGCACAGGAAAAATCGTGTGGTCCGCCGCGCTGAAAGAACAGCCGCTTACCCACTTCATAAAACGTCTTTTCCTGTACGTGGTTTTGAGACAGGTTGAATCGCAACCCCTTGGATTCAGAAGCAATCCAGGTGGCCAGCGCCGTGATGTTGTTTTGTTCACCCTTACCAAATGGGGTTTTGGCAATGTCAGCGGAATTGAAACCCTGCAACGTTTCCATGCAGGTCAAGAGGCGGGACTCCAGATCCTGAACCCGGTTGGTATCCGCAAAATACCGGGGTAACTCAACAAAAGCGCCCTTGACAACGCCGGGGCCCTTACCCAGATCACACTGCTGAAGCGACACGTTCTTGGGACCGCGCTTCTGTGCCCAAAGGCCTTCGCCTTTGGCTTCAAACAAGTCTGACGGGTTTCCATCCTGCAACATGGCCCGGTACTCCTCAATCGACTGCACCGCCGATTTCTGGGCCATGGCCCCCGTACTCGCCAAGCACGCAAGAGCGATCAGCGTCAGTTTTTTTGTCATCCTCTTGTCCAATCTGCTTTTTAATTTTTACAAGGTAGACAGGGGAAGTAAAACTTCCCCTGGGCAAAACATCAAACCAAATCAGGACACCGTCGCTTCGTCACTGCGGGTGTCACCCCGGTTGTCTTTCCAATTCACGCCGATTTTGTCACCAGCCTTGGCACCTTTAACCACGAATTGCAGGAAAGGATTTTTGGAAACAGCCGGTCCCCATTCGGCGGTTAAAACGGTCTTGCCGTTATGGGTTGCTGTGACTTCCTGGATGTACCAGGCTGGGACGATCTTGCCGGCTGCGTCTTTGCGCTGGCCGCCCTCCATCTCATGCGCCATCAGAACGCGAACGGTTGTTTTGTCACCAGCTGCCTGGGCGCGAATGCGCATTGGATCTGCCATTTTTAGCTCCTAAATCAAAAATAAAAATTTGGTTGGTTACTGCGCAATCAACCGCCGCAACCGCCGAGGGTGACTTTGACTTCCTTCTTGGCAAACAAAACCTTGCCATCGTTCATGACAGCAACGGCGTACACATCCGAAGACTGGCCCATCTTGACGCGTGCAGAAAATGCGGCGTCGACGCTGTCAGTCATATGGAACATGGCCGTCAAGGTTGCGGGGTTCTTTTCAACCATGATGAGCATGCTTTTCACACCCGTCAACGTAGTCGCAACGGCGACTGGCACCACAGAGCCATTCTCGGCAATGTCAGGGGCGGTGATTGAAACGTCCTTGCTTTCGGTCGGGGCGCCAGCGCCCAGTGCCTTGAGTGCGTCGGCAACGGATTTGGCTTCAAAAGCGTCCTTGCTGAAGGCGGCGAGGGCGAACTGGGGGAACAGGCCCGTGGTGGCCAAAAGGCCAGCCACAACGGCGGTTTTCTTGAGCGCTTGTCTGCGTGATTGCATGTAGTTTCTCCTGGTTAAACAAATGATAGTCAAGTAATAAAAAAGTCGTGACGGTGATTTCCCTGATGCCTACCTGGCAGCACCTGCAGCGAGCCAGGCCGCAATAGCTTTGGCATCCGCATCAGGCAGCGATTGGGATGGCATCGGAATGGGACCCCATACGCCTGAGCCGCCTGACTTGATCTTGGCCGCAAGATAGTCCGCTTTACCGGCATGTTTCTTGGCGATGTCAGCAAAACTGGGGCCCACGATCTTCTTGTCAACCCCGTGGCAAGCAACACAATTGTTTTTCTGCAGCAATGCCAGCGCCGCTTTGGAATCTGCGCCGCCCGCTGGTGCTGGCGTGCTGACTTTAGGAGCCTCGGCCACCTTCACCGGTGCGGCTGCTTGTGCCACCACCACGGCGGTTACTGCCGCACCAGGAGTTGGAACCTTGCCTTCAGGTTTGGTCGTATCAACACCGTGCTGCGCGCCAATCGGACGGTTCTGCTCAGCCAGATTGCCATGTGCGTTGCGCGCAAAGTCTGGCAGAAAGGAAGCAACGGTCGGTTCAATCGCACAATCCTTCATGCAGGCGATGTTCTTGACATCTGGCGCTTGGGTACCCTTGAACTCGTTGCCTGGCCACATGGCGTGCTCGGTTGTCATGCCATTGCGGTTGGGCATGCGGGCTTGCACCTCGGCAATGTTTTTGTCAGACAACGTGAAGTTGTCGGGCACAACACCACTGAGATTCAACAAGAAGGCCGTCACCGCATAGACTTCTTCCGTCGTCAGCGACTTGGGTTGCGTCCACGGCATGGCGCGGTTGATGTAATCCCAGATGGTGGAGAGCGTAGCTACCTTCATGAACGTGGTACGACCGGCTGTCGAGTCCTTGAGCTTGGCCACATGACCGGTCTTAACGTCCTCAGCGGTGGTGCCGCCAACCAGCGGGCTGAAAACCTCGCCAGAGTCACCGAATACACCGTGGCAGTGAGAGCACTTGGTCTCCCAAACGTCCTGCCCCTTGGAGACGGAACCCGACCCTGCGGGCAAGCCCTTGAAGTCTGGACGCACGTCGATATCCCATGCAGCCACTTCTTTGGGTGTCGCCGCTCGGCCAACGCCAGGATATTGCGCGCCGGTCTGCGCTAGCGCACAGCCGGCCACGACCATCACCGCTGCTGCGACTGCTGCATTACGAAAGCTGAACATTTTTCACCTCGCCATTTTCCTGTATCAGCCATGATTGAATGGCGTTGTTGTGATAGATCGAGCGCGTGCCGCGCACAGCACGCAGTTGCTTGTAAGTGGGCTGCACATAGCCAGTTTCGTCAGAAGCACGGCTCTGGACAATGGCTGGCTTGCCATCCCAAATCCAGTCAATATTGAAGCGGGTAAGTGCCTTGGAAAGCACGGGTGTTTCCAAGCGGGCCTGGCGCCAGTTGCGGCCGCCATCCACCGACACATCCACCTTCTTGACTTTGCCCCGGCCAGACCACGCCAGACCCGTGATGTTGTAGAAACCCTTGTCAAGCAGGACTTGGCCACCGGACGGCGTAGTCACCACGCTCTTGCATTCCTGAATGTTGGTGTACTGCCGCTGCAAACCGCTGGGCTGCAGATCGATGTAGTGCACGGCCTCGTCCTTGGTCGCATAAGGCTTGTCACCCACTTCAATGCGGCGCAGGTACTTGACCCAACTCACGCCTTGCACCCCCGGTACGATCAGGCGAAGCGGATAGCCGTTTTCGGGACGCAACATCTCGCCGTTCTGGCCATACGCCACGAAGACTTCGCCCGACTTGATCAAGCTCATCGGGATAGTGCGTGTCATGGACGAGCCATCGCCGCCCTCCGCCAGCACAAACTTGCCGTTGGTGAGGTCGGCACCCGCCAGTTCAAGCAAGGTGATCAGCGGCACGCCCGTGAACTCACTGCAGGAAACCATTCCGTGCGTGTACTGGGCGGTTGGCACAGCCACATTACCCCATTCAGCCGCCGTGTTGGCGCCGCACTCAATAAAGTGGAAGCGCGAAATGGAAGGCAAACGCATGATCTCGTCCATGGTGAACACCTTGGGCGTCTTCACCATGCCGTTGATCATGAAGCGGTGCTTGGACGGATCAATGTCCCACCAGCCCTGATGGTGGCGTTCAAAATGCAAGCCACTGGGTGTAACGATTCCAAACAGCGACTGCAAGGGCGCAAACGAGACGGACGCCTGCGTTGTCTGTGTCAAGCCAGGGCTCTGGCGACGCTGCACATTGGCTTCAAACTTGGATGGTTTGCCGTAACTTCCTTCGGAAGAAACGCCCTGCCCCAAACTGGTCGCGTGCTCCGGCAGATTCAAAATGTTCGGGTCACCACCCTCCGTGGGAACCGGGTTGCCCTGCGCCATCGCGATGGGAGCGGCTACACCTGCTGCGGCTGCAGCAAAGGCGTTGCGCAGAAAATCGCGACGCCCACTTTTCGCCTCGGCAAATACCGTCTTGATGCCTTCGCGGCTCAAAAAATTCTCAGGTGCCTTGATGATACGGCCTGAACCCATAACTTCTTGCTTCACATGTTCTCCTTCACTTGTTGGGCTTCCAACGACTCAACGTTTAAACAATATATTCGAATGCACTGATATATTATTGACAAAAGAAACTGACAAATTGATTACGCCTGGCCATAAATGACATCACGTCACTTGAACCGATAGTGATCGCGGTTCAACACTGCACTCACCGCTGTAACCTCTTCAGGAAACAACCCCAGATTCATCTCGGTGTTGCATTGCTCCACCATGCCCCGCAATATGCCTGGCGTGTTGACCCGCCCAGCCGGCCGGTAGATGGCCGAACCGTCGCCGCCAAATTTTTGCTGATGACAAGCCGCACATTTGTTGTCAACAATCAGCTTCTCGCCCAGTTTCAGGTCGGCACCCTGGAAAATGGACGGGATCTGGGCGTGCACGCTTCCGCAAAAAAACGTAAGTAAGCAAAGAAATTTATACATAACGTGCTGCCCTGGAGCGACCTCTGTCAAATTAAAAACGATGCGAATACATCAGCTGCAGGTTGGTCTGCTCATGCGTCGTCGTCACACCATTGGCGTTGGTCACCGTAGTTTTTGGCGCCATCGCTAACGAAAAATTGACAGCCCCAGCCTGTGTTACCTGGTATCCGAAACCAGCAGTTATATGACTTTTAATGGTGGCTGGGAAGAGAGGATTCACCAAGTCTTCCGGAATAGGGTTGTCTGCAAGATTGACACCCGCACGAAGAGTCAGCGCATCATTGGCGCGCCATGCAACCCCAACGCTCAATACAGTCTGATCTTTCCAGTTTTGTGGTAATGCAAAACTGACGCTACCTCCCATTCCGGCGCTGTCATAGCGCATCCGGAAGCTTTTCATCGTGTCAGCCCAACCGATTGACTTCAAATCTGCTGCAACCAATAGTGCAGGCGTCGCTTGCCAGCTTCCACCAACCGCCAAAACGGACGGCCACTGAAAATCGATAAGTGTGATGGTTCCGACGTCGTTAAACCCACCGGCTGCAGTAATGCTCGCAGAACCCACTGCAGTTTTCATGTCATCCAGTTTGGATTTGAACTGGTAAGAGCCGCCCACATTCACGTCTTTGCTGACCTTGTAGACCGCACCCAACTTGGCACTGTAGCCGGTTCCCTTTGCGGCACCGGTGTTTTTGTCCCCGTCGGAGAAGTTGATACGCGCCCAAGGCGCACCACCCAACGCAGGAAGTGCCGCCGCAAGATTGCCGCCGCTGGCAGTCACCATGCCACCCAGCTGCGCACCCGACGCAGCCATCAACAGGTCCATACCAGCCCACATGAAATCAAACGTAGCCCCCAACGTCAATTCGGGACTGGCCTGGTAGGCGATAGGAATGATGATTTTTCCGACGCCCAGCTCTGAACGCACATCGGCACCCGAACCACCAGCCATAAAGGTATTTGCGCCGTACTCAGTTCCCATGCCACCTTGCGCAAACATACCAAAACCGTACGTGAGTGAACCACTGCGGCGCGCATAGCCCAGAGCAGGCATGACATAAGAGGTACCACCAGAATCCGCGGTAGGCATACCAGTCATGGAAGCCGAGATCTTGGGGCCAAGCAGTCCTACAGCCACATCCAGCCGAGCACCTTCCGTCATCAGGCCCAAGGTTGCCGGATTTTGTGCCATCGCCGCTGTACCGTTGTCAAAGCTTTGCGATGCACCACCCATACCTGTCGAGATCGGACCGTAGCCTTCCATATTCATGCCGTTCGTAGCAAACGCCGAGGTGATGCAACCACCAAGAATCAAAGCCACCGCCAGCGGCCGAAGCCGGGTTGTTGTTGTGCGTGATGAGGTCAATGCCTGTCTCCGGTTTAGTATTATTTAACGTGAACTACCAGCTTAAAACTCACCCTTGGAGGCGCGTTCCATCATTTCATACAGCGTGCTGCGCACAGCCCATGCGTGCTCTTTCAACGGCGAAGGCAACTTGCGACCCATCTTGACCATCATGTCCATGTTCAGGGTGTAGAGCCACAGGCCGTCTGCCTTTTCAACCACGGAGACACGGCAAGGCAGGTAGGCTGACATGGCCGGGCTGAAGTCCACCATCTCACGGGCGGTAGATGGGGTGCAGAACGAATACACCGTGAGCAGCTTTTGCTTCACGCCGGTACGGGCTTCCAGCTCTTTGGACAACGGCAGGATGCCCACTTCCTTCATGTTGCGCTCAGTTGCGACGCTGCGCAAAATTTGCTCGATGTCATCGCCTGTCACGCCGGCTTTGACTTTTCGCTCCCAGGTTGTTGCAACTGCAATGTCGCCATCGGCCTCTACCCAGCGGTCCCACATGCGACTGGCTTCAGCGCCCGCGCCATCTTCGAGCTTGCCAAGTGTGCCGATCGTGCCGCAGCCAGTCAAAAAGACTGCGCCCAGCAAAACCAGGGCGCGAAGAGAGGGTGACAACAAATTCATGAGTACTCCATATTTCGGGTTGAGGGAAGTCAGCGAGACCACATAAATGGTCATTTTCTGAAGCTGATGAATCATCTTGCAAATAGCAAAAGAAAGTAATTGGTAGATACCCTATACCCATCGGGGTATGGTATTTTTTTAAAATGTTACCACTGGAATTCACTTCCAGTTGACTATCTGGCACACTCAACTTGCCACTACATTTATTTGCAAAACACCATGACCAAGAAGATCACCGCAGTAGCGAAGCCAAAGTCCACGGCTTTGACGCAGGACTATCGCCAGGAGCATCAAAAAGATATGGTTAATCGCCTGCGCCGCATTGAAGGACAGGTGCGCGGAATCGTGGACATGATCGAGAAAGATCGCTCTTGTGAAGACGTGGCCACCCAGATGTCCGCCGCACGCAAAGCGATGGACAAAGCTTTCTACCGGATGATGACCTGCTCACTGATCGAAGCGGTCAACGAATCGGAAACCGATGCACAAGCCATCCAGGAGGTGGAGCGCTCTGCCCGCCTGATGGAAAAATTTGCGTAAAAAAACCCGCTAACGAGCGGGTTCCCGGACTTGACAACCAACGGATCGCTTACTTGGCGCCCGCCATGATCCAGTCAGCCAGCGTTTTGGTATCGGCATCACTCAAAGCCGCCTGAGCGGGCATGGGAATAGGCCCCCACTTGCCAGCGCCACCGGCTTTGATATTCTTGATCAGGGTCGCTTCGGCATCTTTCTGCCCGGCATACTTCTTGGCAACCTCGAGATAGGCAGGCCCAACGATCTTCTTGTCCACACCGTGGCAAGCCATACAGTTGTTCTTTTTGGCCAGATCCAGGCTGGCAAAAGCCGGCGCAGACACCAGCACCGCAGTGCCCACCAAAATTTTTACGAATTTCATTTTGTCTCCTCATTAATAATTAAAACCAACCGCCCAATGCTCATTTGTAGCGAGTGGCCATGACATCCAGGCTCACCGGCTTGATGCGACTGGCCATGCCGGCACAGCCAAACGCCTCGAAGCGCGCCTTGACGATGCCACGCGCCGCATTTTTGGCCGCTACCAGCGCCTTGCGGGGGTCAAACTCGCTGGGCTGCTGGGCAAAGACCTGGCGCATGGCACCGGTCATGGCCAGGCGGATGTCGGTGTCGATATTGATCTTGCGCACACCGCTCTTGATGCCCCGCTGGATTTCTTCCACCGGCACGCCATAGGTCTCCTTGATGTCGCCACCAAACTGGCGAATGATGGCAAGCCACTCCTGTGGCACGCTGCTCGATCCATGCATCACCAGATGGGTATTGGGGATCTGGGCGTGAATAGCCACGATGCGGTCCATGGCCAGAATATCGCCCGTGGGCTTGCGGGTGAACTTGTAGGCGCCGTGGCTGGTGCCAATGGCGATGGCCAGCGCGTCCACACCGGTCTCTTCCACAAAGTCTTTGGCCTGCACGGGGTCGGTCAGCATCATGTCGTGGGTGAGTTTTCCTTCGGCACCCACGCCGTCTTCTTCACCCGCTTCGCCGGTTTCCAGACTGCCCAGGCAACCCAGTTCGCCTTCCACCGACACGCCCACGGCGTGCGCCATTTCGCCCACACGACGTGTCACATCGACGTTGTATTCGTAGCTGGCCGGCGTCTTGCCATCGCCCATCAACGAGCCATCCATCATCACACTGGTAAAGCCCGAGCGAATGGACTGAATGCACACCGCCGGCGTGGTGCCGTGGTCCTGGTGCACCACCACGGGAACGTCCGGATGGCTCTCTACCGCCGCCATCATCATGTGGCGCAAGTAGGCTTCACCCGCGTATTTGCGGGCGCCTGCCGAGGCTTGCAAAATCACCGGGCTGTCGGTGGCCTGGGCGGCTTCCATAATGGCCTGGATCTGCTCCAGGTTATTGACATTGAAAGCGGGCACGCCGTAGCCGTGTTCGGCAGCGTGGTCCAGCATTTGGCGAAGGGAAACAAAAGCCATGAAAATCTCCAGAAGTTATAAACAAAATAGGCTTGTAGCCCTCGCAGAATCTGCGCAGGCAGCTACAGAATCGATAGCAAAAGAATAACGAAGTGATGTCGCGTCACAGGCCGCTCGCCTCCGCGCGCTTCTGCAAAATCTCGAAGGCCGGCAGCGTCTTACCCTCCAGCACCTCCAGAAAGGCACCGCCCCCGGTGGAGATGTAGCCCACCTGGTCTGCAATGCCGTATTTGGCGATGGCAGCCAGCGTGTCCCCGCCCCCGGCGATGCTGAAGCCGCTGGATTGGGCAATCGCTTTGGCAATCGTTTTAGTGCCGTTCTCGAACGCCGCAAATTCGAACACACCCACCGGGCCGTTCCAGACGATGGTGCCGGCGTGCTTGAGTTGTTCGGCCAGGCGCGCGGCGGTCTCGGGGCCGATGTCCAGAATCAGGTCATCGTCTTCTACGTCGGCGGCGCGCTTGATCGTGGCAACGGCGTCGGAGCTGAAGGTTTTGGCGGTCACTACATCGGTCGGGATTGGCACCTCGGCACCTCGGGCTTTCATGGCCGCAATGACGGCTTTGGCCTGGTCCAGCAAATCGGGCTCAGCCAGGCTTTTGCCAATGTTTAACCCCGCTGCCAGCATGAAGGTGTTGGCAATGCCGCCACCCACGATCAACTGGTCCACATTGCGGGCCAGGCTTTGCAAAATGGTGAGCTTGGAGCTGACCTTGGAGCCGCCCACAATGGCCACCAGCGGCCGCTTGGGGTTGGCCAGCGCGGTGTGGATGGCATCAATCTCCGCCGACAAGAGTGGCCCGGCGCAGGCAATCGGCGCATATTGGGCGATGCCGTAGGTCGTGCCTTCGGCCCGGTGGGCGGTACCAAAGGCGTCGTGCACAAATATGTCGCACAGGGCGGCGAGCTTGCGGGCCAGGGTCTCGCTGTTCTTCTTTTCGCCTACGTTGACGCGGCAGTTTTCCAACATGACGATTTGGCCTGGAGCCACGGTGACTCCATCGACCCAATCGGCAATCACCGGCACCTCACGGCCCAGCAACTCACCCAGACGTTTGGCCACGGGTGCCAGCGAATCTTCCGGTTTGAACGCACCCTCGGTAGGACGGCCCAGGTGGCTGGTGACCATCACTGCTGCACCGGCGTCCAGCGCCATCTGGATGCAGGGCACGGATGCGCGGATGCGCGTGTCCTCGGTGATGCACCCTTCCCCGCCGGCGCTGAAATCCAGCGGCACGTTCAGATCTGCGCGAATGAATACGCGCTTGTTCAAGGCGAACCCGCTTTTCACCACATCGGCAAAGCGCAAGACTTTCATTTGGAGCCTCCAGCCACCACGCGCACCATCTCCAGGCACTTGTTCGAGTAACCCCACTCGTTGTCGTACCAGCTGATCAGCTTCACAAACGTGCCGTCCAGTGCAATCGATGCATCGGCATCAAAGATGGAGGTACGGGTGTCACCGCGGAAGTCGGTGGCGACCACTTTGTCTTCGGTGTAACCCAGCACGCCCTTCATGGCGCCTTCGGACTGCGCCTTGATCTCGGCGCAAATTTCAGCCAGGGTGGCCGAGGTGTTCAGCTCCACGGTCAGGTCAACCACCGACACGTCGCTGGTGGGCACGCGGAAAGACATGCCGGTGAGCTTTTTGTTCAGTTCGGGAATGACCACGCCCACGGCCTTGGCCGCGCCCGTGCTGGAGGGGATGATGTTTTCCAGAATGCCGCGGCCGCCGCGCCAGTCTTTGTTGGACGGGCCGTCCACCGTCTTCTGCGTAGCAGTAGCGGCGTGCACGGTGGTCATCAGGCCGCGCTTGATACCAAACTTGTCGTTGATGACCTTGGCCAAGGGTGCCAGGCAGTTGGTGGTGCAGCTGGCGTTGCTGATGATGGCTTCGCCTTTGTAGGTGGCATGGTTCACCCCATAGACAAACATGGGAGTGTCGTCTTTGGAGGGGGCCGAGAAGATGACCTTCTTGGCGCCCGCAGTCAAATGCTTTTCACCACCCGCCTTGTCAAGGAAGATGCCGGTGGCCTCAATCACGATGTCGGCACCGACTTCGTTCCATTTCAGGTTGGCAGGGTCACGCTCTTGCGTCAAACGGATTTTCTTGCCATTGACGATGAGGGTGTTGCCATCGACCGAGACCTCGCCCTTGAAGCGGCCGTGCACGCTGTCGTATTGCAGCATGTAGGCCAGGTAATGGGGCTCCAGCAGGTCGTTGATGGCCACGACTTCGATGTCGCTGAAGTTTTGCAGGGCGGAGCGCAAGACGTTGCGTCCGATGCGGCCGAAGCCGTTGATGCCGATTTTGATAGTCATGGTAATTTCTTTAGATAAAAATGGCCTGTAGCCCCCGTCGCTATTGCGCAGGCAGCTATTAATTCAATAGCGCAGAGCAATCGGCAATGACCCGGTCTGGCCCGCACGCTTCAATGGGCTGGCCCATGTTGTAGCCGTAGGGCAGCGCCCACACCGCGACGCCCGCATTGCGTGCAGTGGCCACGTCAATCGACGAGTCACCCACAAACAGCGCGCGACTTGCCGTCACACCAAACTGCGCCATGCAGCTGTGGATGCCTGCCGGGTTGGGTTTTTTGGTGGGCAAGGTATCGCCACTGATGACGCAGTCCAGCAGGGGCATTAACTGGTGGGCATCCAGCACGGTTGCCGTGTAGCGGCCCTCCTTATTGGTGACCACTGCCGTTCTGACGCCCCGCTCGCGCAGCGCCACCAGTGTTTCACGCACCTGCGGGTACAGGTGGCTGCGCGTGCCACAACGGCTTTGGTAGTGCTTGTCAAACTCGGCCGCAATCGCGGCAAGGCTGTCGCTTGCACGCACAGAGGCCACGTCTGCTTTACCGGTAAAGGCCAAGGCCTGAATCAGCAGCTCGCGGGTGCCGTGACCGATCCAGTCATTCACCTGCTGCTGCGTGACCTCGGGCAGGTCAAAGTGGCGCAGGGTGTCGTTCACCGCATCCATGATTTCAGGCGCTGTCTCGATCAACGTGCCGTCCAGGTCAAACATGACCAAATCAAAAGTCGCTTGCATGCACACCCCTCAGTTGATTGAGCGAACAATGTGGTCGGACAAAGGCACCTCGCGCCGATGCGCCGCGCGGTGCGCCAGGGTGCGCGCCGCGTCCACCACGCGCTGCGCGGTGATGCCAAAGTAGGCATACAAGTCTTTGGCGGGGGCCGATTCGCCAAACGTGGGCATACCCACCACCACACCGGTGCGGCCCACGTATTTGCGCCAGAAGTCGGGGTGCGCAGCCTCAATGGCCACCGCGGGCAAGCTCAGCGGCAACACCGATTCCTGATACGCCTCACTCTGGCGATCAAAAACATTGGTGCAGGGCATGGACACCACGCGAGTAGCAACCCCCTCAGCGGCCAATGTGGCCTGTGCCTGCATAGCCAGTTCCAGCTCGGAACCGGTGGACACGATCACCGCTTGCGCGCCTTCCATATCGGACAGCACATAGCCACCGCGACGAATGGCGTCCACCATGCTCACCTCGGTAAGGCGTGGCAGATTCTGGCGCGACAGGCACAGCGCACTGGGGCCGTCATGGCGCTCCACCGCGCTGGCCCAGGCCACAGCCGTTTCCAGTCCATCAGCCGGGCGCCAGACGTCCAGACCGGGGATGATGCGCAAGGACGGAATATGCTCCACGCTCTGGTGTGTGGGGCCGTCTTCTCCCAGGCCAATGCTGTCGTGGGTAAACACATGAATGACGCGAATCTTCATGAGTGCCGCCATGCGAATGGCATTGCGGCTGTAGTCGCTGAAGGTGAGGAAGGTGCCGCCGTAAGGGATGTAGCCGCCGTGCAGCGCCATGCCGTTCATCATCGCAGCCATGCCGAATTCACGCACGCCGTAGCTCAGGTGGTTGCCCCATTTGTCGCGGCCGGCCTTGACGCAGCCCTTGAAGTTGGTCAGGTTGGAGCCTGTCAAATCCGCACTGCCACCAAAAAATTCGGGTAGCAGGGGGGCCAGCACATCGAGTGCGTTCTGGCTGGATTTACGGGTGGCAAACGCTGTGGGCTGCGCGGCAATGGCGGCCAGCAGTTCGGGCAGCTTGTCGGCAAATGCGGGCAGCAGCTCGCCCGCCATCCGGCGCTCAAACTCGGCCGCCTCCAGCGGGTACAGGGCGCGATAGGCTTCAAACCGCGTACGCCAGGCCCGCTCAGCGGCCTGACCGCGCTCCACCGCGTTCCAGGCGTTGGCAATATCTGCCGGAATCTCGAACGGCGCAGCCGTCCAGCCCAGGGCCTCGCGGGTCGCCGCTACTTCAGCCGCGCCAAGGGCTGCACCATGCACGTCGTGCGTGCCCGCCTTGTTGGGCGAGCCCATGCCGATCACGGTTTTGCAGCAGATCAGGGTCGGCTTGCCGTCGGGCAAAACGGCCTGCGCTTTGGCGGCCTTTATGGCCGCATCAATGGCGGCGGGGTTGTGGCCATCGACATTGGCAATTACGTTCCAGCCATAGGCCTCAAAGCGCTTGGGCGTGTCGTCGGTAAACCAGCCTTCGACATGGCCGTCGATGGAGATGCCGTTGTCGTCATACAGCCCAATCAGCTTGGACAGACGCAGTGTGCCGGCCAGCGAGCAGGCTTCGTGGCTGATGCCTTCCATCAGACAACCGTCACCCATGAAGGAGTAGGTGAAATGGTTGACGATGGCGTGTTCCACCCCACCCTCTTCACGGTTGAACTCGCTGGCCAGCAGCTTCTCGGCCAGCGCCATGCCCACGGCATTGGTAATGCCCTGCCCCAGTGGGCCGGTGGTGGTTTCCACGCCGGGTGTCACACCCACTTCCGGGTGGCCGGCGGTTATGCTGTGCAGCTGACGGAAGTTATTTAACTCCGACATCGGCAAGTCATAGCCGGTGAGATGCAAGAGCGCATAAATCAGCATGGAGCCGTGGCCGTTGCTCAGCACAAAACGGTCGCGATCCGGCCAATGCGGATTGGTCGGGTTGTGCTGCAGATGGCGGCTCCACAGCACTTCGGCAATATCGGCCATGCCCATGGGTGCGCCAGGGTGCCCCGACTTGGCTTTTTCAACCGCATCCACGGCGAGCATGCGGATGGCGTTGGCCATCTGGCGGGCAAATTCAGGTGTAGGAGTAGTCATGGTGTTTGTCCTGCTCAGTCTCAGGAAGCCTTCTTTTTGCGTTCCATCATTCGCCACACGAAGGGGGTGAAGATGAGCTGCATTGCCAGTTCCATCTTGCCGCCGGGCACCACGATGGTGTTGGCACGGCTCATGAAGCTGGAATCAATCATGTTGAGCAGATATTGAAAATCAATGCCCTTGGGCTTGGCAAAGCGAATCACCACCATGCTCTCGTCAGGCGACGGAATGTCGCGGGAGATAAAGGGGTTGGAGGTATCCACCATCGGCACGCGCTGGAAGTTGACGTGCGTGTGCATGAACTGCGGGCAGATGTAGTTCACATAGTCGGGCATGCGGCGCAGGATGGTGTCGGTCACCGCCTCGGTGCTGTAGCCGCGTTTGCTCTTGTCGCGCCAGAGTTTTTGAATCCACTCCAGGTTGATGACGGGCACCACGCCCACCAGCAAGTCCGGGTGCTGGGCGATGTTGACTTCGGGTGTGACCACCGCGCCGTGCAGGCCTTCGTAAAACAGTAAATCGGTATCGGCAGGTACGTCTTCCCAGGGCGTAAAGGTGCCGGGGTCCTGCTTGTAGGGCGCTGCTTCTTCCGTGTCGTGCAGGTATTTGCGGCGCTTGCCAGTGCCGGTTTTGGCGTAATCACGAAACAGCGCTTCGATCTCGGGGAACATATTGTTCTCAGGGCCAAAGTGGCTGAAGTTCTTGTTGCCGGCCTTCTCGGCTTCGTCAAGCTTGACCTTCATGGTCTTGCGGTCGTGGCGGTGAAAACTGTCGCCTTCGATGATGGCGGCGTTCACGCCTTCGCGGCGAAAGATGTTCTCGAACGTGCGGGTCACCGAAGTGGTGCCTGCACCGCTGGAACCGGTGATGGCAATGATGGGATGGCGTTCAGACATGGGTTCGTCCTCAATAGTTATTAGTTTCTAAACAGGCTGCGTTCGGCGAACAAGGGGTTGTCCAGTTTTGCTTCCACTGGCTCGGTGTGGTAGCGCTCAATGCGCTCCACCTCATTCTTGGAACCAAATACAAAGCCGATGCGCTGGTGCAACGACGTGGGTTGCACATTCATCATGGGCATCTCGCCGGTGGATGCGCGGCCACCCGCCTGCTCCATGATCATGCCGACCGGGTTGGCCTCGTACAGCAGGCGCAGGCGGCCGGGTTTGGACGCATCCTTGGTATCGCGCGGGTACAAAAACACACCACCGCGCATCAGAATGCGGTGTGCCTCGGCCACCATGGAGGCAATCCAGCGCATGTTGAAATCCTTGCCACGCGCGCCGGTTTTACCTGCCAGGCATTCGTCCACATAGCGCTTGATGGGGGCTTCCCAAAAACGCGCATTGGACGCATTGATGGCAAATTCTTGTGTATCCGCCGGAATCTGCATCTTGGGATGCGTCAGCATGAACTCGCCCAAATTGGGGTCCAGCGTGAAGCCATTGACGCCATCGCCCACGGTCAGCACCAGCATGGTGGTGGGGCCGTACAGGGCATAGCCCGCCGCCATCTGTTTGGTACCGGGCTGGAAAAAGTCGGCCTCCACCACATCACGGCCCGAATCAATCACCTCTTGCGGCGCCCGCAAAATGCTGAAGATGCTGCCCACCGACACGTTCACGTCAATATTACTGGAACCATCCAGCGGGTCGAACACGATCAGGTAGTTGCCACGCGGAAACTGCGCTGGAATCTGGTAGGGCAAGTCCATCTCTTCCGAGGCCATGCCTGCGAGATTGCCGGCCCATTCGGTACGCTGAATGAACACATCGTTGGATAGCACATCCAGCTTTTTCTGTGTCTCGCCCTGCACATTGACCGATCCACCGGCGTCCGCCGCATGGTTTCCCATGACGCCTGCCAGCTCACCGAAAGCCACCGCCTTGGCGATACCCTTGCAGGCCAGCGCCACATCCAGAATCAGGGCGTTGAAGTCACCACTGGCACCCGGGAAGCGACGGCGCTCCTCGATCAGGAACTGGGTGAGCGTGGAACGGTTGGAACGAAGCGTCAATGACATGGGGAAAATCTCCGGGTAATTCGAATAGGGTTCAGGCTGGGTGGGCTGCGCGGCGCAGCGCCTGCATGACATTGCGGTAGCCGCCATCGGCATCCGGGACGTTGAATATGGCGCTACCGGCCACAAAGGTGTCAGCACCAGCAGCGCAAATTTCGCCGATATTGTCGGTCTTCACGCCACCGTCCACTTCCAGCAGGATCGGCTGGCCACCCGCAGCGGTGTGGGCATCAATACGGCGACGGGCTTCACGCAGCTTCTTCAGCGTGGCGGGGATGAATGTCTGGCCACCAAAACCGGGGTTCACGCTCATCAGTAGCACGATGTCCAGGCGATCCATGACATGCACCATCCAGCTCAGCGGCGTGGCGGGGTTGATGGCAATGCCGGCTTTGCATCCGTGGTCGCGAATCAGCTGCAGCGTGCGATCCACGTGGCGCGTGGCCTCGGGGTGAAAGGTGATGAGATTGGCACCGGCCTTGGCAAACAGCGGAATGAGCGCATCCACCGGCTCCACCATCAAATGCACATCGATGCCTATCTTGACGTGCGGGCGAATCGCCTCGCACACCAGCGGGCCGATGGTGAGGTTGGGCACGTAGTGGTTGTCCATCACATCAAAGTGCACAAAGTCGGCACCGGCGGCCTCGATGGCCCGAACCTCTTCGCCCAGACGCGAAAAGTCGGCCGACAGGATGGAGGGGGCAATGCGGATAGGCGAGTGGGAAGTAGTCATGAAAGTCTCTCAGACAACACGTGAAACAGGGGAACCAGGACGACGGGCCGAAGCCTCGCCATGCCAAGCACGCAAATGGGCCATGGTGACACCCAGCAGATCGGGCAGGATGCGCAGGGCACCGGTGAAATAGTGGTCAGCGGTGAAACCATTGGGTGTGATGATGGTCGGCAGGCCCGCCTTGAGCGCTGCTTTCAGTCCGTTGGCGGAATCTTCAAAAGCAAGGCATTCGGCTGCCGGCAGTTGCAGGCGTTTGAGGGTTTGCAGATAGACCTGGGGATGCGGCTTTTTGATGGGTGCAGTGGATGCATCCTCGATCACCATGAAGTAGTGCGACCAGTCCGGGCCAATGGCGGCGCGCAATAGCGCCGAGATATTGACCGGCGATGTGGTGGTGGCAATGGCCAGACGCAGGCCATCCTGGTACGCCGACTCAATCAGACGCAGCACGCCGGGGCGCAATTGCACGGAGCCGTCCTGCACAGCGTGCTCGTAGGCGGCAGTCTTCAGGGCATGCATGCGGTCCACCGTATCTTGCACACCCGAGCCATTGACCTGGGTGATGTCGGGCTGAACCTGCTTCCAGTAATGCAGGATGCGCTCTTTGCCGCCCGAAATCTCCAGCAGCTTTTTGTAAGTGGCCTCGTCCCAGACCCAATCGCGCCCCACCTCGGCAAACGCGTGGTTAAACGCGGCGCGGTGGGCGCTTTCGGTGTCGGCAAGCGTTCCGTCGACATCAAAAATCAGGGCGCTGAGCATGGAGGACATCCTTTAAAGGGTTCAAATGAGTGACAAATATAGGTCACCGCGGATTTACTTTATCCGGCAATACACATAAACTCCAATCATGTTTATTGTAATTTTCATCAGAAATATCTGATGAATATATCGCCATGCGCAACTACACCCTCAAACAAATCCATACCTTCATCGAGGTCGCGCGGGAACGGTCGGTATCCAAGGCCGCAGAGCGCCTGTTCGTCACCCAGCCGGCCGTCTCCATGCAACTGCGGCAACTCGAAGATGCGTTTGGAATTGCGCTGGTGGAATCCGCCGGGCGCAACATCCAGTTGACACAGGCGGGGGAAGATTTCCTGACCCACGCCATAGCTGCCATGGGCCAGCTCAAGGACCTGGAAGCTGTCATGGCCGAGCATGTGGGCATGAAAAAAGGCCACATTAACCTGGCAGTGGTGAGCACCGCCAAGTACTTTGTGCCCATGCTGCTGGTGCAGTTTGGCAAGCTCTACCCCGGTGTGGATATCACCCTGCGCATCGATAACCGTGAAAACATTCTGGGCATGATGGCCCGCAATGAGGCCGACCTGGTGGTCATGGGGCGCGCGCCCAACACCCTGGATTGCGAGGCCACCCCATTTGCAACCAATCCGCTGTCGATTGTGTCAGCCCCCGATCACCCACTCTCGCGGCGCAAACACCTGCCATTCAGTGCACTCGGGGAATACGGCTTTGTGGTGCGCGAACAGGGCTCCGGCACCCGGGCGGCCATGCAGCGCCTGTTTGCGCAAAACGAGGTGGAACTCAAGGTGGTCATGGAAATGCCCAGCAACGAAACCATCAAGCAGGCGGTGATGGCCGGTATGGGGCTCAGTTTTCTGTCCATGCGCACGGTTCGCCATGAGTTGGCCAGCGGCCATATTGCGCTGGTAGATGTGGTGGGCATGCCCATGGTGGGCAACTGGTACATCACCCACCTGCGCCAGAAGCGACTGGCCCCGGCAGCCAAGGCTTTCAAGGCTTTTTTGATTGAGCAAGGCGGGCCGCTGATTGATTCCTGGGCTTGAACGCCTCATTCCCCGTGGTTTTTCCAAATAAGTTTTACCTTATGTAAAAATTATTAAAATTTACTTTTTCTTATGAACATATTTTTTTATAGTCTGCACCACCACCGCTGATGGCTTGCCGATTTCGTGCAGTCCAGAGGTGCCCTTATTCAAACCACTGGAGACTTCGCATGGACCAAAGCAACCGTTACGCAGACCTGAGCCTCAAGGAACAAGACCTGATCAAGAATGGCAAACACGTTCTTGTCGCCTACAAAATGAAGCCCAAGGCCGGGCACGGTTACCTGGAAGCCGCAGCCCACTTTGCGGCCGAGTCGTCTACCGGCACCAACGTCGAGGTGTCCACCACCGACGATTTCACCAAGGGCCTGGACGCACTGGTGTACTACATCGACGAAGCCACGGAAGACATGCGCATCGCGTATCCGATGGACCTGTTCGACCGCAACATGACCGACGGCCGCATGATGATGGTGTCTATCCTGACGCTGATCATTGGCAACAACCAGGGCATGGGCGATATCGAGCACGGCAAGATTCACGACATTTACTTCCCCGAGCGCGCCATTCAGTTGTTTGATGGCCCTTCCAAAGACATCACCGACCTGTGGCGCATTCTCGGTCGCCCGATGAAGGACGGTGGCTACATTGCCGGCACCATCATCAAGCCCAAGCTGGGCCTGCGCCCAGAGCCGTTTGCAGCGGCGGCCTACCAATTCTGGCTGGGTGGCGACTTCATCAAAAACGACGAACCCCAAGGCAACCAGGTGTTCTGCCCGGCCAAAAAGGTGTACCCGCTGGTGTATGACGCGATGAAGCGCGCCATGGACGAAACCGGTGAGGCCAAAATTTTCTCCGCCAACATCACCGCCGACGACCACTATGAAATGCTGGCCCGCGCCGACTTCATCCTGGAAGCCTTTGGCCCGGATGCCGACAAGGTCGCCTTCCTGGTGGATGGCTTTGTAGGAGGCCCCGGCATGATCACCACGGCCCGCCGCCAGTACCCCAACCAGTACCTGCACTACCACCGCGCTGGCCACGGCATGATCACTTCGCCATCGGCCAAGCGGGGTTACACCGCCTTTGTGCTTGCCAAGATTTCCCGCCTGCAAGGAGCCTCAGGCATCCACGTCGGCACCATGGGCTACGGCAAGATGGAAGGCGAAAACTCGGACAAAAACATCGCCTACATGATTGAACGTGACGAAGCACAAGGCCCGGTCTACTTCCAGAAGTGGTACGGCATGAAGCCCACCACTCCGATCATCTCGGGCGGCATGAATGCGCTGCGCCTGCCAGGCTTCTTCGAGAATCTGGGCCACGGCAACGTTATCAACACATCCGGGGGCGGCGCCTATGGCCACATCGACAGCCCCGCTGCCGGTGCCATATCGCTGCGCCAATCGTACGAATGCTGGAAGGCCGGCGCCGACCCGATTGAGTACGCGAAAGAGCACAAGGAGTTTGCCCGCGCGTTTGACTCCTTCCCCGGCGACGCCGACAAGCTGTTCCCCGGCTGGCGCGAAAAAATTGGTGCACACCGGTGATGGCTGCGCCCTTTTACCAGCCGCAAGGCAATGAAGTGGCGCTGTTCGAGGCAGCCTATGCGGCCCGTTTGCCCGTGATGGTGAAAGGGCCCACGGGCTGTGGCAAGTCACGCTTCATCGAACACATGGCGCACCGGCTGGGAAGGCCGCTCATTACGGTGGCCTGTAACGAAGACATGACCGCCTCTGACCTAGTGGGGCGCTATTTGCTGGATGCGGGTGGTACGCGGTGGCAAGACGGGCCACTGACGGTGGCCGCCCGCACCGGCGCCATTTGCTATCTGGACGAAATCGTCGAAGCACGGCAAGACACCACGGTGGTGATTCACCCCCTCACTGACCACCGCCGCCAGCTTCCGCTGGACAAAAAGGGCGAGACAGTGCACGCGCACCCCGACTTTCAGCTGGTCATCTCCTACAACCCGGGTTATCAGAGCCTGCTCAAAGACCTCAAGCCTTCCACCAAGCAGCGCTTTGCGGCGTTTGAGTTTGACTACCCCAGCGCCGAGCTGGAAGCACAAATCGTCAGCACCGAGACCGGGCTGGATACCTCGCGTGCGGAGCAGTTGGTACGCATTGCCCATGCCGCCCGCCAGCTCAAGGGCCATGGCCTGACCGAGGGCATCTCGACCCGGCTGCTGGTGTATGCCGCGCTGCTGATCCGCCAAGGCGTCGCGCCCGCAGACGCCTGCCGCATGGCGCTGGTACGCCCGATCACCGACGACGCCGACATCCGCCAGACGCTGGACCACACCATCGACGCTGTGTTCGTCTGAGGGCACATCAACATGCTGCCCTCGCCCGAGCAACTGGACGCCTGGCGCAGCCAGCTGGATTGCAGCTTTCCCGCTGTGCAGGCCGTATTTGCCGACTGCATGCTGGAGGCTGCCCGCGTGCTCAGCCCTACAGGATTGGACGCATACCTCAACTGCGCCCGGTCACTGGGCAAAATGGGCCGCGGCCCCGAGCCGGTACTGGCGCTCTTGCAAGAGTGGCCACAAGTGGCCACCACGGTGGGTGAAGACACGCTGGCCGATGTGGATGCATTGCTGTTTGCCATGCAAAAGTCGCCCAACAGCGCAGCCATGGCCCCCCTGCTGAACACGCTGGCTGCGGTGGCGCGGCGCCTGCAGGGCCCGGACCCGCTACGCCACTATTTGCGCGTGGTGCGCGAGGTCATGACCCGCACCAGCGTGTCCATTCACGGGCATCACACCACCTTTGCCAGCCCCGGATTGAGCGTGCTGCTGGAGCACGCACCCCGGCTGCTGGGCGTACTGTCTGTGGCGGGCTTATCCAGATGGGCCGACTACGGCGCGCGCCACTACCAGCACCACCCCGACAACCAGCGCGCCTACTTTGCCTGCGCCCTGCCCGACAGCCGCGCCGTGTTGCAACGCGAACGCCACGGCACGCTCCTGGCCGATGTAGAAAACCAGCTGAGCCTGACCCTGCGCGCGCTATGGAACACCAGCGTCCCCCTGCAAGCCTACGCCACCGGATTGCAGGATGAAATCGGCTTGAATGGCAGGTCCATGCCCTGGAGCACCCACCGCCCTGGCGACACGACGGTGGAAGGCACAGGCGCCATCTGCCTGCCCGATGTCTACGACGATTTTTCTGAAGCGTCCACAGGCACGCCAGCCATCAGCGGCCTGGACTGCTACCGCGTGGCGCTGGCACACATCGCTGCGCACCGCCGCTGGAGCGCGTCGATGGTGGCCGACAACCTGAGCCCCCTGCAGCGCATGACCACCGAATGCCTGGAAGACGCCCGCATCGACCACCTGTTGCTGCGCCACTACCCTGGCCTGCGTCCAATCTTGCTGACGCTGCACCCGCGCCCCATCGAAGGTGCTTGCGACCCGGCAGTGGCCAGTTGCCTGCGCCACCGGCTGGCCCTGCTCTCACGCGCCCTGCTCGACCCTAACCACGACTACGTTGATCCCGACCTGAACAACTGCGTGGCCGCCTTCCATGCCCTGCTGAACGGCAACGAATCCAGCACCCAAGCCATGCAAACCCTGGCTTTGCAACACGGCGCCCGCACCCGCCGCCAAAGCGACCAGCAGGCGCGTGTGTTTTTTGAAGACACAGTTATCAGCTACCGGGACGACAACCGCCATCTGTGGACCTTTATCGAGGCCGGTGACGAAGAAGACAGCTTCACCCAGGCACGCCCGCCCAAGGCCCAAGAGCTCACCGGCCTGCCACCGCGCCATTACCCGGAGTGGGATGCGGCTAGCCAAAGCTACCGCCCGGATTGGGTCAGCGTCTATGAAGCCCTGCACCCCAGTGGGGACGCCCACCGCATCGACGCCCTGCTGGCCCAGCATGCCGGTCTGGCGCGCCAGCTGGAAAAGCTGCTGGACCTGCTCAAACCCCAAAACCGCGTGCGCATCCGCTTCCAGGAAGAAGGCAGCGAGCTCGATCTGGACGTGGCCATCCGCTCACTCATCGACTGGCGCGCTGGCGCCCAGCCCGACCCGCGCATCCTGATGAGCCACCGCCCTGACAGCCGCAGCATTGCGGTGATGGTGCTGCTGGATTTGTCGCAATCCCTGAATGATGTGGTGCCAGGCACCACCCAAACCCGCCTCGCCCTGAGTACGGAAGCGGTAGCCGTGCTGGCCTGGGCCATTGACCGCCTGGGCGACCCGTTTGCGCTGGCAGGCTTTCACTCCAACACCCGGCACGACGTGCGCTACCAGCACATCAAGGGCTTTGGCGAAGCCTGGGGTGAGGCACCCAAAGCCCGACTTGCGACCCTACAAGGCCAGTACTCCACCCGCATGGGCGCGGCCCTGCGCCATGCGGCCCACTACCTGGGCGCGCAAACGGCCGACAAAAAACTACTGCTGGTGCTGACCGACGGCAGGCCGTCAGACGTGGATGTGAGCGACGACCAGGCGCTGGTGCAAGACACACGCCAGGCCGTGCAAGAGATAGCGCAGCAAGGCATACACAGCCACTGCATCAGCCTGGATCCGCAGGCCGACGCCTACGTGCACGACATTTTCGGCCAGCACGCCACCGTGGTGGACCGCATCGAACAGTTACCGGAGCGGCTGACGCGGCTGTTTGTCAGCTTGACGCGGTGAAGCGGTTCCGTGATTCGCTGACCTGGATATTCTGAAAAAAATAAGGCTGTAGCTCCCGAACGGGCTGTGTAAGGCATCTACCAGTCAATTGTCTCGAAAATGCGCGAGTGTTGCGTTGATTCTCGATTTGCAGGAAAATTTTCAATTGACCAAGCATTTCCCTTTCGCTGCTACAGCCATTTGCGCGGCAAGCGCACCCCCAGAAGCACAAGCAGCCAAACATGGGTCAAAGGTAAGTCCATCCAAAGGAGAGACCATGCCATTCACTCTGCAGCACACTCTGGTGTCCGAACCTCTGTATCCCGAGACGATCGCCAGTGGATCGAGTGTTTCGTTTCGAGTCTCCGCGCAGGGGCGTTTTCACGTTCTCTATCCAGGCAAGTTGCAACCAAACATCAACGCGACGGTGCGCCACAGCATGCGCATCGATACGCCGGACACTCAGCCACCGCCACTTCCCGGTGGAATCGATTCTCCTGGCCATCCAACATTTCCCCATCAACCAGGGCCTCCGCAGCCGCTCCACAACGGCGTCCAAGTCATGGTCGAGGCCATCCCGCTCGACGTTCGACTCTATGAACCAAACGGACAACTCTTCACGCGCGGCGAAGTCACGCTTGCCGACCTCAAAAAGTACCGCGATCTGCGCGGGTCGCCCCTTGGCGATTGGTCCTACTCCATTTCGGGGCAGAGTCGCACGTACACACCGGGCGGGGCGTTCAACGAATCGGTCACCGACCCGCGGGGTGTAATCGACCTCAGCGTCCTCGAAACCGTTCCCTCGACAAGCGCTGCACCGCTGGTCCCACGAACCCAACTCGTGCTTCCCGTGCAGAGATTCACGTTCGATCTCAACCGCGTGGGCCATTTCGTCGCGACAGTCGTCAACTCCGGCATCTTTGGCCTCGCGTTCAATGGCCGCCTCAAAATGCGACTCCTTGACCCCGACGGCCTTCAGGTCGCCGCATCGACGTCGCGAACCATGCGCTGCCCGATTGCTTTGTCCCAACTGGGTAAATCGCGCGACGCCGCCGGGCATCCGCGACTCTGGACACTGGAGGTCTCGCATGATCAATTGCCAACCCCGTTGGGCGCCCCCAGCGTGACTGCGACGGTGCTCGGTGAAGGCCGCATCGGTACAGCGGTGCTGCAGGCTCGCATCCAGAAGGTGCTCGGTCCGCACCTCTTTCCGTTCATCAAGCTCGTGGGCGAGAATCGCGCCGGAGGCGCAGCGGCCGTTTTAACGATCACCGACGTGGTAGCCGCTGAGACCATCGATATGCACGGCTTGCTTGACTCGCGCCTTCGCGCCGAAGGCCAGTCGGTAGACATTCAGGCCAATGTGCCCATGGTGCTCTACCACGTCGATCCGCTTGATTACGGCTTGTCGCTCGACGTGAGCAATGCGAGGCTGACGTCGATCGACGCCACGCTTGCACCCGGCCAGGGACTTGGAGCCACAACGCCTGCTTTCCGGCTCGTCCTGACGATGGCCGGTGGCGTGAACCTGAAATGGAGGGGGCTCACCGTCGCGGATGCACGGCTGAGCAACGGATCGCTGGCGATTGAAGTCGGGGTGCGCATTGACCCCGATGGCACCCCGCGGATCGTGCAGTGGGTGCCCGGCGCGGCCTTTGACATTGATTTCAGCGCGGCCACCATCACGGCGATGCTCCTCGTGCTGAGTCCCCTTTTGGGCGGAATCACCGCCGGGGTGATTCACCACTATGTCGAAGAATTCGTGAACACCCGTTTCACGAAGGCTATCGCAAAGCTCTTCGATGATCCCTCCATGGGACCACGCATCATGATGACGCTGTTTGGAACCCACCTGACGTACTTGCCTCCGCGATTTGAAGGCAATGACATCCTGTTTGAACACATCGCTCCCCTTGAACCCGACCTTCAGCCGCGTGCCGACTACCGCGGCGCCATCGGACGAACGGTTGTGCACGAGGCCCTAGGTCACCCCACGTTCCTACCCAGAATGATGGGCGATACCTGGGCTGCCACCAATCTCAAGAAGATCGATCACATCGTGGTCGTGATGATGGAAAACAGATCGTACGATCACGTCCTTGGGTATCGTGCGCAGGCGCCGACGAACGATGGGAAAGATGGTCTTACGAACGAGCTCATGGCAGCGGTCACTGCTTCGCTCACCACTCCAATTTTCCAACCCACGGTCGCCTTGGCCGAAAGCAATCAAGTGGGCATCGTCCACCCGCTTCGCAAATCGGGATTTGCGCTGAACGCCGTGAATCTGCGCACGCGGCTGCCGAAAAGTGTTGGTCACGAACTCGACGACGTGAAACAGCAGCTCTCCGGACAAATCGATGGCCCCGGCGGTCGACGCATCAACGATCCGAATGGCTTCGTGAATAGCTTTCGCGACAAAAATCTGGGTGGGAACGTCAATGGCGTCGACGGCGTCGTTCCGTTCGACGTGCTCGGTTACTACGAGAGCAACCCGACCGTGGTCGATCCCAACACGAAAAAACCCGTCAACGATCTTCCGATCTACGCATTTTTGGCGCAGCGTTTTACCTATTCCGACAGGTACTTCAGCTCACATCCTGGGCCAACGCTTCCAAACCGCATGTTTTCGCTCACCGGCGACGTGCAATACGATCGCCTGGGGACGCCCATCCTGGACAACAACCACGGCGACAACTTTCTGCTGTCGCGCGCGCCAACCATCTACGACATCCTCTCGCGCAACGGGATAAGCTGGCGTGTTTACGAATCCAACCCATCGGTCACCATGCTCCGCATGTTCGCGCGGTACGCTACCGACAACGTGAACATTCGGCCGTTTATCGAACTGGCTCGCGATGCGGCCGCAGGAACCCTTCCGGCCCTCACGGTCGTAGAGCCCGCGATGCATCATCATCCCGAGGATGACGATCACCCTGACGCCGACATGTACCGCGGACAGATATTCATCCGAAAGGTCTACCAGGCGCTGCGCTCGAACCAAGCGGCATGGCAGAAGACGCTTTTGCTCATTACATACGATGAACACGGCGGATTCTATGACCATGTCGTCCCTCCAATCGCCGACGTTCTGAGCCCGCCACGCCCTGATCTGGCTGAAGGGGGTGTCGCAGTCGCCGTCGCGGGAACGCTTCAACCCACGGTCGCTACCGGAGGGGCCAGTGCAGCGGTGGGCCACGGTCACTTTTCGCCCCAAGCGCTTGACGTGCTTCTTGGTGCGCACGAGGGATTTCCTGCGGCGACGCCGACCGATCGAACCATTGAAATCCCCTACGGCGTGCGGGTACCGACGTTTGTGATTTCACCCTGGGTGACTCCGGGTCCCGCTCCCGCGATCACGCTCGATCATTGCTCGATTCTTAAAACGATTCTTGCGCGCTTCTGCGGCGACAAGAAGCCGTTTCTAAGCGATCGAGTCCGCGCTTCACAATCCTTCGAAGCGTTCCTCTCGGCACCGACTCCGAGGATGGACGTTGGGATGCCCCCGACTTTGCGTGCCCTTCCCATCAACGCCCGAAGCAGGGTATCGGGGTCGAGCGCGATCACCACGGCACCCCTGTTCCGCAAGCGACTTCGCGAAGAGCAGGTCGACTTCCACGAAGTCTCGGGGCGACTCGCCCGCATGCTCGGTCGCTAGCTGACCATGCGGCCCACTACCTGGACCTGGGCGCGCAAACGGCTGACAAAAAACGGCCACTGACTTGACTCTGTGAAGGGACTTGGTGATCCTTTACCCGGAACTTTTTTGAATCCAATCAGGCTGTAGCCCCGGAATGGATTGCGTAATACGCTATCTAAATAGGAGCAAACAGACAGTGCACACCAGCATGTACCGAATCCGCTCGTGCACATGATCGAGCAAGCGGGCAGACTGTAGTGGAGGCGCACTGGGTGGTTCTGTCGTGGCAGACATCGATGCGCTGTTCAAATCAAGCCGTAGTGCCCAGTGGAAAACCGTGTGAGCGCAGCGGTTGGCCAGGCCCTGAACGGGCCTGGTTATTCGCTATTATTTTAGCTGTACCCAACCATCCAACGGGCCGACAGCGGGGTGTGGCAGCCGCCACCTGACGCGCTCAAGGCGTTTGTAAAGCGGGGTTAAGTTCAGCTTTCGGCTGGCGCAGCAAGGCATCCAGATTAGCACCTGGCGGAATGAGGATGCCAGCTTTGGTCAAAATTTCGCGTTTGACGCTGTCCGGAATCGCTGCCTGTGAACCATACTGTGCCAACGGTGCTGCCAGATCTGCAGTTACTTGCACCGCAGCCTTCACCACAGGCTGGGTTAAAACATTGGCGACCTGTGGCAATTTGCTGACATTGGCTGCAGCACCCTCACGAATATCCACACCTATCGTCGTTCGATTTGAACTGTCGGACTTCAATGCGGCAGCGATCGGAAAACTTGAAGTATTCTTTTTCTGCTTGGCTGCATCTTTAGCGGAGACGACCGCCGTGACCGCTTTTTTGCCATAGGTCTTCACTGTCTCTAGCACTGAGGGCTTCGCAACCGGTGTGGGTGCTTCCGTAACCGCATTACTGCGCGGGCGCGTCGGCGAATTGTCCGCAGGTGCAGCTTCTCCTTTTTTGCGATCCTTACCCACCTGGACCATTGCATAAACTTTGAGTCCAGACGAGCTACTTTCGTTGACCGCATCCGTTTTGACCACACCACCCGCAGCATCCAGCTTGGCACTCCCGCCTGCATCTGCCTGCGTACCCTGCATCGTCGTCAGCCCACCGGAGCGAATATTCAGGTCACCCCCCACTGCGACGCTGGATCCGGTCTGGGTGGTGGAATCCGATTTCGCCAAAACCACACCAACTGTTGCTCCTGCATGACGAGATTTAGCATCCTGGCTGGCTGATACACCGGCAGAAATCGACTTGCTGTCCGTTGAAACGGTGCTGGTCGCCGCCAGCATCTTGACGTCACCCACTGCTGAGATTGACGCGTCTTTCCCAGCGCCAATGTCTGTGCCCTCAAATGTCACATCTTTGCCAGCACGTATGGTCAGGTTATTTCCCGCACCGACACTTCCGATGACTGCGTCAGAACTATTGGCGCGTGAACTTTCGTCTGTCACCCCCACCGATGCGCCTTTGCTGCCGCCCTTGCTGGCGCTCACGCCAACGGTCAAACTTTTGTTGGATGATGATGAGTCGCTCGTGTCTTTGGCAGCTTTCATGGTGACGCTGCCGCCGGCTGCAATGCTGGCGTCCTTAGCCGCATTGAGCGTGGTGCCTTCGAAACTGGCATCCCGCGCGGCCTTAATGGTCAGATTGCCACCAGAGAGAATGGAACCAGTAACCGCCTGACTGGCGGAGCTTTGATCCTGATTGGTGGCATATGTTCCGGACAGTGAACCACCTGGTTTGCCGGAAGCACCGACATCGCCTCTGGCCGCAACCGTGACGGTATTGCCATTGTTGCTGCTACTTTGGGTATTCGCTGCGGCTTTGACAACCAAATCCTGCGCAACGATGGTGGTGTCGCCCTTACTGATCAGGTTGGTGCCCTGCAGTGTCGTTGCACCACTCGAGGTGCTGTTGATGCTGCCGCCCGCGGTGACGTTACCGACCACAGCCGTGGTGGAGCCGCTGCGCGATGTGTTGTTGTTACGCGTGTATTCGCCATCAACGCCGATGGTCGGACCGCTGGCCAAGCCGATCAGCCCTCTTGGATCACCACCCTTCAGATCCTTGATCGCTTTGACGGGTTCGAAATTGACGCTGACACCGATCGTGCCGGTATTGGTTACCTCAGTCGTCACATGGCTAGTCGTGTCGGTTGAGGCGAGCATATTGATTGTTTTAGCACTCTGGTTAAAGTCTCCCACCGCCGCGATCTGTGTGCCCTGGTCGTTGATGGCGTTACTCGCCGTGCGTGTCACGCTGGCGCCAGAATTGAAATTGCTAACCGTTCCTGTATTGCCGGTGTCTGTGGTGTTCGTCTGGGTGTTTTTGACCGTAGCCACCGTCACTCCGCCGCCGCCGCCCGAATACACGTTATCGGCAACTGCCTTGCGTGCAATGGCTGACGGATCAGCTGACAGGGACGCATTCATTCCAGTAGTGTTGCTCTCTGACGTGTAGCTGCTGGTATTTCGTGCAGCAACCATGTTGATGTCAGTAGCCGCGACGTTGATAGCGCCGCCCGCATTGACTTGTGCGCCTTCAAAGGTGGCAGTGTTTTTCGCTGTGACGTTGGTCTTGCCGCCCGAGGAGAAGGTCGACACCCGCGCGGTGCTGTTCGACTCTTCGGAGTGCGTGGTGGTAGTCGTCATGTTGACCCCAACCGACACCCCTTGCGCCCCGTAGGCTTGTGCAGCCAGTTTGGCGACATCGGCGGCTGAAGGCTTGTCACCCTTGACCATATCGATACCCTTGGTAACCGCACTGATATCCACCCCAACGGACAAGCCCACCACCGTGGTCTTGGTGTCTATGGTTTGATCAAACGTATTTTGTCCCGCGAGAACCTGGACATCCTTGGCAGTGACATCCAAGTCACGCGTCGCGGCAATGTCCGAGCCCTGCACGGTGAGCGTTTTACCCGCCTTAAGGCCCATGTCGCGACCCGCGGTGATGGACGAGCCGACACTGGTGCCTGTCGTGGTTTTCACGGTCTCCGTTTTGGTCGTGGTGTTCACACTGACGCTGCTGCCACTGGCGCCCACGCCGGTACTGGTTGACTTGTTGGTGGTGGTCACCTGATTCACATCCTGACGGTCAATCACGTTCAGGTTGTTGGCCGCATCCACCGTCACATCACCGCCAGCGGCAATCTTGCTGCCTGCCACGGTCACGTCGTTGCCACTGCGAAGGCTGACGTTGCCTCCAGCATCAAGACTGGAACCGATTTGCTTGCTGTTCACCTCGTTTTTGGACCAGCTGCTGCTGCTAAACGTGCTGCTACTAGAGCCCGCGGTGGTGACCGCGGTCTTGTCCTGAATCGTATCGAACACCACGTCATTGCCCGCGCTGATGCTGGCGTCGCCGCCCGCCTTGACAGCAGCACCGATGACCTTGACATCTTTGGCCGCATTGAGATTCAACTTGCCCGTGGCGGCAATCGTTGCAGTAGCGCCAATCACGGTTTGACCCGTGATGTCATTTCCAAAAAATTCTGCTGTAGTCTGATTGACGATGCTGCCATCGGTTGATTTCAGGCTGACATCGCCGCCCAGAATCTTGCCGCTGGTATTGGTAATGTCGCCGCGCGTGGTAATGGCCAGCGCATTGGTGGCCTGAATAGTACCGCCGGTATTGCTCAGGGTTTGTGCATTGATTGACACGTCGCGCGCGGCAATGACGCTGCCGCTGAGCACCGCGTTCCGTGTTGCCGCCGACAGGTAGACGACCGGCGCCAGCACGGTTTGCCCGTTCACCACGGTACTGACCATCCACACCATGTCCCGGCTGACCCGACTGGCCTGATCTGCCGTCAATGCGGTACCAAAGGTCAGGCCCAAATCGACATTCTGACTGGCCGCATGGTCCATCAACCCCTTCATCTGGTCTGCTTCTGTGGCGTAACCGTTCAAAACGAAGTTGTTGGTCTGCGAGATCAGCTGGTTGCGCACCAGTTGGGTTTCGTAATTGGCATCACCCAGTCTCTTTTGAATCGCGCTGGGGTCAAACCCCAATATTGCCGCCAGATAATTTGAACCTGTACCGCTGTTGGCGCCGTAGAGTGGATTGGATTCGACCAGGTAAGCAGAGTCCGGATTTTTTGACACGACATACAGACCATTCGGGCTGGTCGGCAAGATCAAGCTCAATCCCGGAAAGACAACGCCCTGACTGCTGACTGCAACCGACGAAGCGCCGCTCGGTGTTGGTGCATTGCCAGTGGGTGTCGGCGCCGGAGTTACCTTCGGACTAATGCTGGAACTCAGATTAACGCCAGAACCCACATAGGAAAAAGTACCGCTGGCATAAATACCCGCGCTGGTTGCGGGCTGGCCGGGCTTGGCTATGAAGCTGCTCAACTGGGCATAACCCGTTTCCATTAACGCTAATTCAACGGGGTTATCAGGATTCCCTGAACCGTCTCGCTGGGTTGGAAAATAAACACCAGGCTCCTCCGCACCGCTGTTATTTAGCCCTGCGTTGTATTGGGCGGCATCAATGGGGATGTAGTCGTATTGGCTATGCCCCGAACGAATCCACAGCAGGCGATGGTAGGTTAATCGCTTTAAGCCAATGTCATTATTTTCAAGATTCGATGATCCTGATCCTCCAACAATATGGATATCTTTTCCGGAAACCACCGACATAATGTTTTTTGCCGTGGTGGTGTAGTTAATGTCAATATTTCCGGTTGAGAGCAGTTGGGCCGGACCTCTTAACGCAAACGCATACGACTGATCGGAAGTAAAGGTATATTGGTATAAGCGGCTATGTGCGCAATCGTGGTACGAACCTGCTACGCCTGCGCAATTGAAATTGCCGCTGTCACCCACTTGAGAAATTTGGTTTGTGTACACCAGAGGGCCGTCTATCACGCTGGGCAAAATATCTCCAGCCTGATTGACAAAACTGCCTGTCGTGATGCTTAAATTACCTGCACTTTTGATGTAGTTGGCATTGAAAAAGCTACCGCTATTGCCGGCATTAAAGGTGATATTGCCGCTAGTACCCGCTAGCGACGTTATAGCTTCAATATTGCCCGTTTCGGTGTTGCGAATGGCATGTCCGCTTGCCGCCAGCGTCATGTTTCTGTTTGTAAATATCCAGCCGCTGTTGCTGATATCACTGGTAGAGGTAATGTTTAAATCGCCAGTATTCGAGGATATACCGCTGGTTGCAGAAGCGTTGACGTTGCCAGATTGAATCGTCAGTGCGCGATCAGCATGCAAAACGCCATCGTTTGTCAACTGCCCGGAGAGGTCCAACAGGACATCGTCACCACCATTTATCGTACTGAGTATGCGGGAGTTGCTGCCCGTATTATTCAGGGTGTTTCCGATAATAGATACGCTTTTCCCGATAATGTCTTTGGTGTTTGTCAAGTCGACTCTGTGCGATGAATCACCAAGTGCTAACGCCTGGGCACTTTGCAGCGTGCCGGAGTTGTTGAGCGCATTGGCCGAAAGGCTTGCCGAGCCCGCAGCGTCAATCGTGCCAGTGTTGCTTAGCAAGCCCGCCACCTGGATGCGCATAGCACTCGCGCTTCCTTGTGTTGGGGTAACGGTCTGAATGAGTCCGGTGTTGGTTAACGCATTGCCGGCATCCAGCGTGAGTTGGCCTGCCGATTCCAAGGCCCCTAAATTGTTGATGGAATCACTGGCGGTAATACTGAGGCCCGTGTCGCCTTGAATGACGCCGCCGCTTAGGTTCGTCAAATCTCGCGTCTTTGCACTCAGATGTCCCTCGGCTATCAACGTGCCGCTGTTAACAATAGCGTCGCTGATCACCCCGTTTTTGTCAGTGATGTCCAGCGTTTGGGCGGCATGCAATTTCCCGCTGTTGGTCACCGTGCCGTTCATGCGTGCGCTCACGTTGCCGGTTCGGGAAGACATCGTGCCAGCGTTCGCAAGGCCGTTACCGGCAGACAAGCGGAGGTCTCCGGCAGCGCTTTCGATACCCTGTGCGGCACCGGATTGGGTGCTGATCTGGCCCGCGTTGGCAGTGAGCGTCAGGTTGCCTGCCGATTGCAGTGTGGCGGTAGCCAGCCTGAGATCATTGGCAGCCTCAAGAGACAAGGTTGACCCGGCAAACATCGTGGCACCGTTGGCGCCAATGGCAAGGCTATCAAAGGCGCCCGACAGTGCACCCGTTGCACCCCAGACGCTGCCATCCACGCTGGCTGAGCCGGTGGTATTGAGTGTGGTGTCTGTTGCTGCGAACCGGGTATTGCCTGCGGATGAAACATCAACGAGCGTCGCTGCCGTCAGCGCGAGGTTTTTCGCCGCGTAGAGCGCGCCCCCGGTCAAAGCCGCCTGGCCACCCACCGCCGACAGGGACAGGTCACGGCCTGCGGTGAGTGCCGCACCGGTCAAAGCCAGGTCCTGCGTGCCGCTGCTGGCGGTGGTGGTGACGCTTATATCGCGCACAGCACTGAGGGCCGCGCGAAGTTCAACTTTGCCTGCGCTCGAGAGGGTGAAGTCGTCAGCGCTGCCTGCCGCTTCGCCAAGCATTCGGACGCCGACACCCGCTTCGGTCGCGATGATGCGGATTCGCCCCGCATACATGCCCCCCAGCACCGAGGAGTCAAACGCGTAGGATGGCGCTGGGCCGCTGCCGGCAACTGCGCCTGAGACAGTGCCATCGGCGTAGCGCCAGACGTTGTTGCCAGTGGTGATGCCAAGGCTGCCGGTGGCAGAAACGTTGATCTTGCCGGACACATTCACCGAACGCGCGACAATGTCAAAGGCTTGTTGCGCGCTGGCCACTGCCCCCAAGCCCTCGACGCGCACGTCACCCCGGTTGACTGTGAATCCGGTCAGGCTGCCATCGCTGGCAATATTGGCGCTGCCTGTGGTGAGGGTGGCGCGATCGGTATTGATGAATCCGCAACCATTGCAGGTAATGCCATTCGGATTGGCCACAATGACATCGGCTTTGCCACCCAACACCTCCGTGAACCCAGCCAGCACGCTGCGATTGGTCGACACAACCTCATTCAAAATGACTTTGGCTGCGTTGGCAAGATTGGGGTTGAACGGCACTTGGCCTGCCAACTGCGATTGGCGCATGAGCTGGCTGCTGTTGCCGTTGTTGAGCACCAAGCCGTTCTGCTCCACGTTGTAACTCGTGTAGGTATTGTGTGAAAGTCCGGCTGAATTGGCTTTCTCGATGTTCACCACAGGGACACCATTGGCCGATATATAAGCGGTCGCATTTCCACCGACAGGCACAACCGTCACCGCTGGCTGAACAGCCCTTGCGGCAGGGCCAGCCAAGCCGGATAGCATCAAAACAGCAAGCAATGCCTTTCTTGCGGCACGTGAACGCCCTTTGCCACAGCTGCGTGCAGTTTCAGGGATCGCAACCCAAGCACCCGCACATTCATTCCAGATGACACGATAGATATGGTTCACGGTATTCCTTAAAGTGCGTAGGCGACTCTGAACCAGGTCTGGCTCGATTCTTTGGTCATATTCCCAGGCAGGGTGAGAGGGCGCGTATTGAAAAAGTCCCAAGTGCCACCCCGCCAATTGACGGATATGCCTATCGCCATGCCACTGAGTTGACCTTGTGGAATATTTGGTGCGATGTTTCTGACTTCACCTGTGTCGTAACCCACATAGAAACGACCAGAAACAGTCTCGTTTCCAATATTGACCGCTTGACGCATGGATATTTCATTGCGCCAGTAGTAGCCGTCATCACCCGAGAGAACGTTGTTAACGAAACCACGCACCGAGTAAAGACCACCGATCTGGAACTGCTCTGATCCATACAACACATGATTGGTTGTTTGTCCGGACAGTTGGCTGGTAAAGGCAAAATTCTGACTTACGGCCCGGAATGGAAGGGTGGAGTTAAATCCGTACTTGAATTTTCCGAACTGGGCGCGTGGCGCAGAATCTGGCAGCTGATCAAGATCCTGCAGAGCGCCCATGGTGTTGAGCCCTTGTGCATAACCAAGATCGATCGAGATAACACCGCCTGCCAAATTGGTGCTTAGGTTGCCATCCAGATCCAGAATTGTTAGATTGCGGCTGCTGACGCCCAGATATTGCCCATCCAGGTAATTTCTTGACGATTTAGTCGTCAGGGTTGTTGCGAGCATGGCGCGAGTGGCTTGGCTGCGGTAGACAATGCGGTCAAGTCGCAGGTTATTGCTATCGCTATTGCCGCTGGATACGAGGCTCAGCCCGCTGGGAAGTGAAATTGTGTTGGCGTATTGGGAACGGCTGCTGCCCAGTGATAACGTGGTGTAACCAAAGGGAATGTTAAAACTCAGACTGTCACTGCCGGCATATTGGCGGCTTTGATCACCCGGCGTTGATTCGCGGTGTGTCATTGATAGAAAGTCATTGAAGCCGAGCAGGTCATCCACGCTGCCTGTGACACCAGTTTGTACTTTTCCCGTCGAATCTTGTCCCTGGTTATCCACGGACGCACTGATATGGAATCGTGATTGCGGCTGGTTGTGCACAAGCACCGTGCTCTCGCCCGGGTTTTCGCCAGGCTGGATATCGAGTCTGGCGTTATTTGAGCTGAGCCGGTTAATCTGATCGACGCCTTGCTCCAGATCACGTAAATTCAACAAGTCTCCTGCAACACCCGGGAATACATTTCCTATCGAGACGCTGCGACTGTTGCCATCCTCAATACTGATCTTTCCAACCTTGCCTTCAATGACAATAATTTCAAGTTTGCCTTGGCTTAAATCCTGTGTTGGCAAATAAGCGCGGGTGGTGATAAATCCGCGTTCAATATAGTATGTAGTAATGGTAGTCAAAACACCTTCAATATCACCGACATTGAGGCAGCGGCTTGAGAATTCATCGGTTATCTTTTGTCGCAGTACATCGGATAGCTGCGATCCGCCTGTGATGGTGATCACCGATATGTTCCGGCATGGCGAATCGGGATTGGGTAGTGTTATTTTTGGCACCAGCGGCTTGGTATCCATACCCTCGACGCGATCACTCTGTCGACGCGCGTCTTCCTGATCGCGTTGGATACGGCTTTGCTCCTGGCGCTGGAGTATCTCCGCTTGGCGTTGTGCCGCTTCAATATCAGCTGGTGTTTGTGCGGATGTTGTGAGTGGTATCAGCGCAATAAAGGTTAAATACAAGAAAAAACAAACACGAATAATTTTTATCATTAGCTACTTCGAAGTAAATGTGCGCGGATAACGCGGGTTTCGTTCGGCATGTTTGTATGTCTAAGCCAGACGAGTTTTCCAACAACCTGTATGACGCGCGCAAAAACTTTTCTGATAGGTCGAGGCTAGTGAGGAAAACGGCTTTTGTCTGTCACTCGTAATGGGGACAGACTGGGATCTGCGTTGGGCGTCTTGTGTGTCACACTCGATGGCCTTCTGTGCATCCTGCCAGGGGGTGTAGCCGCCCCCGCACCATGCCTGCATCAATCAGCACCTCTCCCATTCGTGTGGCATTCGTCGAGGATGATGTGGACTTCCAATTGGTGTTGCGCAACACCCTGGAACTGGCCCCAGACATGGTTCTGGTGTCGGCAGCCAGCACCCGGGCTGCGGGGCTAAATGCGCTCAACGGCGAACCAGTGGATGTGTTGTTAGTCGACTTGGGTTTGCCCGACGGCTCGGGCATCGATGTGATTCGCGCGGCCCACGCTACGTGGCCCAACTGCGCCATCATGGTCAGCACCGCCTTTGGCGATGAAATGCACGTCATGCAGTCATTGGAGGCGGGTGCTGCGGGCTACCTGCTCAAAGACAGTGCGCCAAAAAGCATGGTGACCGAGATTCGCAGCCTGTATCAGGGTGGCAGCCCAATCAGTCCACTCATCGCGCGTCAGATTCTGATGCGCTTTCGGGATCAACCCAAACATTTGCCCGCGATGCCGTTCCGTCCCCAGGACCGACCACGCACCGCCTTGTCTGCCCGTGAGCAAGAGGTTCTGGAATTCATCACCAAGGGCTTCACCTCGGAAGAGATTGCGGGTTTGATGGGGATCTCGCGCCACACCGTCTTGACCTTTATCCGGCGCATTTACAGCAAACTCGAGGTCAACTCCAAAACCGAGGCGATTTTCGAGGCTCGCTACCAAGGTCTGCTGGGTGATTGAGGCCTTCTCACGCTTCATTGGCCTGGGCTTGATGTGTGTGGCGTTGTGGCATCAAACGGTGCAGGCTGAAGTGCCGTTGCACATCACGACAGCCGAGTCACTGCTGATGCGCGCCCAAGGCTATGCGCCGCCGCCTTATGAAGCCAGGGTCCAGAATCTGCCGGGCAGCTGGCAGACTGTCACACTTCCTCACGCGCTCACTCGACCACTGGTGCCAGGTGCTGACAGCGGTGACGCCAATGAGCCGCCAACCCTTGTGACCTGGTACCGTTTGTCCGTACCTGGGATCAAACCGTCCTTCAATCCACGGTACATCTACATTCCGCGCTGGAAAACCGACGGACAGCTTGCGGTCTATAGCAACAGCCGCTTGATTTACCAATCCCACGCCAACATCCTCTGGAATGGCTGGAACATTCCCTTGTGGATCGCCTTGGACGAAACCGCCGACTCCGTTGCGCCGAGCGAGATTTTTCTCAGAATCGAGAGTCCCCGGGACTCAGGGGGAGGCATCTCATCGGTGTGGCTTGGGGACAGTGACAGTCTGAGCTGGCGTTACCGACTGCGCTACCTGATTCAAGTCCAATTGCCCTCGGCGAGCAGTGCAGCATTCCTTGCGGTTGGACTGTTTTCATTGTTCGTTTGGTTCAGGCTACGCACAGAAACTGAGTATTTGCTGCTTTTCTGCATCGCGGTGGCGTCGTTTTTGCGAACCCTGCATTTCTGCGTCGGCGAAAGCAAGCTGGCCATCAGCGATGCGTGGTTTACCTGGGTCACTATCAACTCCCTTTACTGGATGATGCTGATCACTCACTTTTTTCTGAACGACCTGCACTGTCGCCCCATACGTTGGTTGAATCGCCTTGTTACCGGCATCACGCTTGGCATCTGCATCCTGAGCTTGCCGGTGTTTGTGCAATCTCTTAATGCCTATGCGCTGTCGCCCTTGATTTATATCGCTTTGCTGTTCATGGGTTTTCTTGTTGCGGGCGTCGGCTTTCACCAGTCCAGGCTGGCCGGTTCGCGTGACGGTCTTCTTATCAGCAGCTGGGCGCTGGTCGGTATGCTGTTGGGCGGACACGACTGGTTGATGCAAAACAATTACATCGACATTGAAAGTATCTACCTGGGACCGTTCAGCAACATCGCGGCTTTTTTGCTGTTCATGCACATCATCTTTCGCCGCTATATCGCGGCGAATGCCGAAGTCAAAGTGGTCAATGCCAGCCTCCAATTGCGTTTGCAAGAACGTGAAGACGCTTTGCTATTGAGCCATCAGCGGCTACGTGACATCGCCCACCGCCAGACCCTCAGCGATGAGCGTCAGCGGTTGATGCAGGACATGCACGATGGCATGGGTTCGTCATTGCGCACGGCACTTCTGACGGTGGAGAAAGGTCAGATCAACGCCACCATGGTGGCAGAGGTGTTGAAAGACTGCATTGATGACCTGAAGCTGGCCATCGACTCCATGGAACCCGTGCAGGCCGACTTGTTGCTATTGTTGGCGACTTTGCGTTTCCGTTTGGGTCCGCGCCTGGAAAGCGCAGGCATTGTTTTGCGTTGGGAGGTTGAGAACGTTCCGCCGCTGGACTGGCTTGACCCGCGAAACGCGCTGCACATCCTGCGTATCCTGCAAGAGGCATTCACCAACATCATCAAGCACACCTGTGCCACGGAAATCCGTGTCATCACTGGCGTCGACAACAGCTGCGTCGTGGTCAAGATCATTGACAATGGCTCAGGATTTTCGGTTGCACAAGGGATGATCAATGCTGGCAAAGGGCTGGGGAATCAGCGTCGAAGAGCCGAATCCATCGGTGCAGAAATACGCTGGACGTCAAGCCAAGCAGGTACCTGTCTGGCTTTGCACCTGCCGATCAGACGGCTTGCCAGTGCTTGATCACGTCTTTAGCCCCAAACACTGATGGGATGCATATGTGCAGCTGCTTCAGGTGCCTGACTTTTTTAAAGCGATTTGCGGACTTTTGCCGAGTGATGTCTAACCCTTGGCTCAAACGTTGAACCATATTGGATGGCGGATTGAACGACTGCTGGCCCCATTGGGCTAAGACTGACAATGCAGCACAGCGGTCTTTGGTGAATGAACCCGCATGGCGGGTGACAGCCTCGCAGTACACACAGCACGGGTATTGATATCGATGCACCCATATCAGCTTGCTCAAAAATTTTCGATATAAAAACAGCCTGTAGCCCCCGCCCATATTGCGCAAGCCGCTATCAATAGCAGAGCAATCTGTCCGCCATCGCACACTGGGCAGATCGCTTTCAAAATTCTTCACCCGCTGGAAACTGGCGATCCACAGGGCCCCCAAGTCGTTGACCGCCCGATTGTCAGCGATCGAATGGAAACGCGCCGGATTGGGGCGCTTGTTTACACTGTTCTCTCCATTGCAAGCAATCGTCATCCAGGGTCCCTAAAATGCGGGCGTGAAGATTGGCCAGAACCGAAAGAACTACCCATGCGATTCAATACAAAACTGCTGCTGTCAGCCATCATTCCCTCGGTGCTGTTTATTGTCGGGTTGTTGGTCAGCATCGGCGGCTTGGTCTACACCAAAAGCCAGTTTGAACATTACATCAATACCGAGCAACGCATGGGCACTGCGTTGACCGAGATGTACGCACAAGGTCTGCAGATGGGGCAAGCGTTGCGCAACATTGTTCTGGACCCTGCCAACACCAAGGCGGTAGACAACCTCAACGCGGCGCGCACCGCTTACGAAAAAGCTTTTAGCGAGGCATCTGGCGTTGCTGTGGGAACCGTTTTTGAAGCAGGCATCAAATTGCTGCCCGCTTTGCGTGGCGCACATGCCCTGGCACAAGAGAAGGTCGTGGTCATGGTTCAGGAAAAATCAGAAGACACCATCAAGTTTCTCAATAGCACCGAAACACCGGCATGGCGGGTGCTGCGGGCAGAGTTGATCAAACAGATTGAAGAGACCGGCAAGGTATCCGCACAGGCACAGCTTGACGTCAATCAGAAAGCGAACCGCGCTATTGTGTTCGCAGCGGTGCTGGCTGGCCTGGCGGCTCTGGTTTCCATTGGCTTTGCACTCTTTATGAACAAGACGGTAGCCACGGAGCTTGGAGGTGATCCCGCCGTTGCCCGCGAATCCATCTCCAGAATTGCCGAGGGTGACCTCTCGGTCAGCCTGCCCTCGACTTCCCAGGAAGGCAGCCTGATGGATGGACTGTCACGCATGCAGGAATCCCTGCGTCGACTGGTGGGCGATGTGCGAAGCTCCACGGACAGCATCACGACTGCCAGCGATGAAATCGCCAGTGGCAGCCAGGATCTGAGCAACCGGACTGAACGCACCGCAGCCAACCTGGAGGAGGCCGCCGCTTCGCTGGAGCAGTTGACGGGCACCGTGGCACAGTCTGCCGACTCGTCCCGCCAGGCCAGCCAACTGGCCTCGTCAGCGGCTGTGGTAGCCACCCAGGGTGGCACAGTGGTCGCGCAGGTGGTATCCACCATGAACGACATCAATGACAGTTCCCGAAAAATATCGGACATCATCAGCGTGATTGACGGCATCGCCTTTCAAACCAATATCCTGGCACTCAACGCGGCAGTCGAGGCGGCTCGTGCGGGAGAACAGGGGCGTGGCTTTGCGGTGGTGGCCTCGGAAGTTCGCAGCCTGGCCGGACGTTCTGCCGAAGCAGCCAAAGAAATCAAAAGCCTCATTGGCGCCAGCGTGGAGCGGGTTGAGGCAGGGTCCCGGCTCGTGGCCGACGCGGGCCGCACCATGAATGAAATTGTGAGTTCGGTTCAGAAAGTAGCCGACATCATTGGCGAGGTCACTGCGGGCATTGCCGAGCAGAGTGGCGACATCGGTAGCGTCAACACATCAGTCGAGCAGCTCGATGAAATGACCCAGCAAAATGCAGCACTGGTTGAAGAGTCTGCGGCAGCCGCCATGAGCCTGCGCGAGCAGGCGCAGCATTTGAATCAACTGGTGGGGACCTTCAGACTCTGACTCGCGTGGGTCTGTCAGTCGCGTGGGCAACTATTTTTGTATAAAAACTGCCTGCAGCCCGCGTGCAACATGCGCAAGCAGCTATTCAATAAATAGCAAATCACTAACTGCAACCCGCACCCAGACGCAGCGCGCAGTTCTGCGCGTAGGCGAGTGACTCCAGTTGCAGGGTGACGTGGCGAATCTCGAAGTGCTCGTGCAATTCATGCTCGGCTGCGTGCAAAACGGCGCCCGTGTCTGCAACCCCGACGTTCAGCACCAGATGCGCCGTGAGTGCGGTTTGCGATGTCCCCATAGCCCATACATGCAGATCGTGCACATCGGCAACACCCGGCAGGTCGAGCAGAACGGTGCGGACGGTGGCCAGATTCACACCATCCGGCACGCCATCAAACAGCAGGTGCAGCGATTGCTTGAACAGGCTCCAGGTGCCCACCACGATGATGACCGCAATGGCCAGGCTCATCACCGGGTCGACCCAGGTCCAGCCTTGCCACAGGTAGAGAGCGCCGCCAATCACCACCCCCAACGACACCAGCGCATCCCCCGCCATGTGCAAAAAGGCACCGCGGATGTTGAGATCTTCTTTTCGTCCCCGCATGAACAGCAGCGCGGTGGCGGTATTGATCACGATACCCACGGCAGCCACGGCAATGATGGTCCAGCCCTCGGTCGCCTCCGGCGAGCGCAGGCGCCCCGCCGCTTCCCAACCGAGTGATCCCATGGCCACCAGCAGCAACAAGGCATTGAAGAAGGCCGCCAGGATGGACGCGCGCTTCAAGCCATAGGTGTGGCGCACGTCGGGACGCAGTTTGCCCGCCAGCGCACCGCCCCAGGCCAGCACCAGCCCGGCCACATCGCTCAGGTTGTGACCCGCATCGGCCAACAGTGCCAGCGAGTTGACCTTCCAGCCGTAAAAACCTTCGATAGCAACGAAAGCAATGTTCAGTGCGATTCCAATGGCAAATGCCTGGTTGAATTCTGCAGGGGCATGGTTATGTCCGTGGTCATGCCCATGATCGTGATCGTGATCGTGCCCAGCACTCATGGTGCAGCACCAAACAGCGTGCCGACCCCGGCAGTGATCAGCATCGCCAATGCGCCCCAGAATGTCACGCGCAGCATGCCACGGCCGATGCCGGCACCGCCGGTGTAGGCCGCCAACGCACCGAGCAGCGCCAGCAACACCAGCGATGCCACGCTAACCACTAACGCCAATTGGCTGGGAGCGGCAAACACGGCCACCAGCAGAGGTAGGGCCGCACCCACAATGAAAGACAAGGCCGAAGAAAACGCCGCCTGCAAAGGCTTGGCCGTCATCGTCTCCGAGATACCCAACTCGTCGCGGGCATGCGCGCCCAGCGCATCCTTGGCCATCAGCTGCTCGGCGACCTGCCGCGCCAGTGATTCGTCAAGACCGCGCCCCACATAAATGGCCGTCAATTCCGCATGCTCATGCACGCTGTCGGTTGCCAGCTCAATGCGCTCGCGCGCCAGATCGGCCTGTTCGGTATCGGACTGCGAACTGACAGACACATATTCACCAGCCGCCATGGACATAGCCCCTGCCACGAGACCCGCTGCACCCGCGACAAGAACGGCGCTGTGGCTCGCGCTGGACGCGGCCACGCCAACGATCAGACTCGCGGTGGACACGATGCCGTCGTTGGCACCCAGTACGGCCGCGCGCAGCCAGCCAATATGTTGCGTGCGATGAGATTCTGTGTGGCGTCTAGACATGATTAAAAACCGCTCCTTCAAAAACAGGTGCAAAGCCACCACCGGGGGTGCGAAAGTTGGTCGTCTGGCCCTGGTACAAGCGGGCGGCTACCCACTGCACCTGTCCATCAAAAACGTAGACGCGCAGGTCAAACTTCAGTACCTGCGCGGGCTGCTGATCCGAGGCGTCAGAGATCGTGCGCTCGCCCGGCGCCACCAGCGCCTGCGCCACGTAGTCGCCCGCCAGAATCTCTTGCCACACCCGCTGCGTGAGTTTGTCACCCCGGTAAGCGGCACGGCTGCCATAACCGGCAAAGGGCTTGAAGAACAGGCGCTTGCGGTTGCTCCACAAGCGCTCGGCGTTGGCCGGATCCACAATCTCGGTGTGCGGAATGCTGTCCAGCAATACGTCCTGAATGGTTTGCGGCACGTCCAGCGCCTGGAGTGCTGCAGCATCACTGAGCAAAGCCAGATTGCGCTTGTCCGCATACAAGGCATGCACCTGGGGGTGCGGCGTGAGCACCGTGGCGTTTTGCAAATAGGCGTCGTGCAGCGTCGCGCTGGCGGGTGCGGTCAGGTAGAAATCAGTCAGCCGGTTGTAGACCAGGTCAATGGCCAGGTCGCCATGCCACAGTACCCCATCACGCAGGGTGAATTCCGATGGGTCGGCAATCACGGCCTGCATCCCGTGGCGGTGGAACAGCTGCTGAAATAGCAAAAACTCCGGGTACAAATACTGCTGCTGGGGCGCCTCGTCCACGATGGCAATGCTGCGCAATGGCCTGTTGCGGCCTGAGGAATCCCATTCCTTGCGAAACATGGCCACTACGCTTTCTTCCAGCGCATGGGCTGTGGCCGGCAGTGGGACCATGCTTTCAATCTCGGGGCAGCAGGCACGCTGCGCTCGCGCCAACACCGCGTTGAGCAGCGCGCCACCCGCATTGGTATTGACCTCAATCAGCCCGAATCCACCTTCGGTAACGTGAAAGTCGTAGCCGAAGAAAACACCCTTGGCGCCGCCCGCGTCGTGCCGGGCAATGGCGGGAGACTGCGCCAAAACCTTCTCACGGTAGGCGGGCATGGAAACCACCGCTTCAATAGCACGTACCACCTGCGCCATGCGCACCATGTGGGTCTGCGATACAAACACGGGACGCGCGGCAAACAAATACGGGCACCGCTCGCGAACCAGGTCAAACAGCCCGGGCTGGCCAATCTCCGACTCCAGTGCTTTTCGCAATGCGTCTGTGTCCAGGCTGATGCAGAAGCACTCATTGTTGAGCGTCTCAACCAGTTGGGCCGTCATGGGGGCTGAGGTCGTCTTCGCAACAGGCGGCAATGGCAAGGTTTCGTGCATCAGGGGATTTTGCCAGTACATCACCATCAGCACCTTGAAGCCCCACTTCACAATGTTCGCTAGAGCACAGACGCAGGGTCCCCCTTGGGCAGAACATCTTCTGACATCCATCCAAGAGAGACCCCACCATGACCGAGAAGACCGCCAACGTCCATTGGGAAGGCCCGGGCAAAAAAGGCCAGGGACAGATCAGCACCGAAACCGGGGCGCTCAAGCGCTACCCCTATGGCTTCGCGAGTCGCTTCGAGGACGACCGCCTCGGCACGAACCCCGAGGAAATACTGGGGGCTGCACACGCCGCCTGCTTCACGATGGCATTCTCGTTCGCGTGCGACAAAGCAGGCTTTGCCACCGCTACTGTCGACACACAGGCCCGTGTGCGCCTGGCACAGCAGGGCGAAGGATTTGTCATCGACCGGATTGCGCTCACCTTGAAGTCCGCCGTACCGGGAATCGATGACGCCCAATTCCAGAGCATTGCGCTGGCGGCCAAACACGATTGCCCGCTGTCCAGAGCGCTGGCAAGCGTCTCCGAGATTACCTTGCAGGCCACGTTGATCGATAGCCCCAATCTGGTGGATGACTTTTTCCACCCGGCCAACGACAAGTAGCCGTGTTGCCTCGGAAAGCCGGGAATAGCACCGACCAACAGGGTCCGTTCGCCCATGTCAAAGACCGCGCGATCCAAGCGGTGCCCTGTTTCCATTTGCTGGCAATGAGGATACAGCTATGACCTCGCCGGATAGTCGCAGACAAGGCAAACGGTCTCTCAGTGAAGGTTATTGCCGCAACTAAGGGGCAGATCGCCGCACTGCGCAAGCCTGGAAAGGCCCCGGATCGATGACACGCCAAGCCACAAGGCTCCCCTGTGGCAGAACTCTTCAATTCAGTGGAACGGCGCCCACAAGGGTACGTTTTTCCAGAGTCCACTGGTGCAGTGAGCCGTCATACAACTTGGCGGATTTGTTGCCCAAAATTTCAGAGGCCAAAAACCAGGGGCCGGACGACAAATGTCCGCTGTTGCAGTACGAGATGGAAGGGGCTGACGGATCGATACCCTGCGCCGTCATCAACGCTTTGTAGGTATTGGAGGACAGGAACTTGACCGCGCCACCCGAGGCGTTGACCATCAAGTCCGTTCCGTAAAGTTTGGCTCCATCGAGGTGACCAAAGGCAGATACATAGTCGCGTTTTCCCAAGCCGTTAAACTGCTTGGAGTCACGAGAGTCAATCAGGGTTGCGCTCTTGTCGGCCATGGCTTTGGCAACATCCTCAGACGTTGCGAAGTACTGTGCGCTGCGATCAGCCTTGGCAATCCAGGTGCCGGCTTTGGCTGGGGCCGCAGCGGAACTGTGTTCACGCCCCTCCAGGAGCCAGGTCGCCATGCCGCCATCCAGCACGGCCATTTCGTCTTCACCGTACACCTTGAACTGCCAGTACACGCGCAAGGCGTCGTCCACATCGGTCACGTCCACGCCTACTGGCACAAACACGATGGGCTTGTCCGCGTCAACGCCAGCGGCCTGAATGGCTTTTTCGAAAACGGTTTTTTCCGGGATCATGTACTTGACCTTGATGTCACCATAGGTGCGGTCTGTGCGCATATTCTTCATGTCAATCAGGCGAGCACCAGGAATATGACCACCCACCTCCACCAGTACTTTTTTACCGGTCTTTGCGTCCGTTTCCAGTTCTGGCTTTTCGGTGAAAGACTTCACGTTGGAGCGCACTTCAACCACCTGCACCTTGTCCAGGTTGTCAGCCAGCCATTTGGTGTTGACCAGCGGGCCGGGCAGTACGCCTGCGTGGGCGACCACGAGTCCAAAGGCTGCTACGGCAGCGGCAGATACTTTGATTAATAGTTGTTTCATCGCGTTCTCCTGATTGTTGGCTGCTTAGTCAGCCGAGTTGTTGAATCTGTTGAATCCGTTTGGCAAGCGAAATTCGGGTTTGGGTCACCACATCCAGCTGCCGGTCTTCACAAAGTACGTCCCACCCCTGGCGGGCGCTACGTCGGGCCATCACCGCATCACGGCGGCGAATCAGCTGCTTCAATTGCGGACCGTACAAATGCACCATGGCGGTCAGCCAGCGCGCTACCGGGGCCATACGGCCGTGCGTCTGTACCGCAAAACGCACCAAAAATTGCTCCACCTCAGCGGCCGTGCGCCAGGTTTCACCCGTGACCCAGCGGTTGGTGGTGAACAGGCGAACCGGTTGGCCTTGCGCATCAATCGATAGCCCCGCCAGATGCGTGTAGTCGCCGGGCTGCTTGCCGTGGGCGAACAGATGAAAGTGACCGTGTTCGTTATCCGGTGTGTGGCGTGATCCGTGGGCATGGTAATAAAACCGGGTGCCATGCGCGCCGTCCACCACATCGCGGCGCGGGTAGTGTTGCAACTCCACCCACTGTCTTGCTCCCGCCATGGCGGCCATTGCCAGACTGCTGCCCGACCGGGCATAACGCAGTGGTATGCCCAATGCGTCATGCGCTGCGTGTAGCAGTGGTTCAGAAACCGCAGCCATGGCGTTAGTTCTAGCCGTCCTTCAAGCTCTTACTTCTTGGGTGCGCAAGGGTTGCCGGGCGCACAAGGGTTGTCTGAGCCCTTCTTTTTCTTTTTCTTGGCTGGGCCACAGGGATTGCCTGGGGCACAAGGGTTCTCAGCCTTCTTTCCATCTTTTGCCGCACTGGCGGCTGCAGCGGGCGCGTCTGCTGCCAGCACTGCGGGAGCCGGTGCCACCAGCGCGGTGGCCAGCATCAGTGCGGACAGGGTCTCTGCTAATTTCGAGCGGGAAACTGTGGATTTCTTCATCGGTAAAACTCCGGGTGTTGTTGAATAGTCAATGGGAGCTTGGAGAGCCCGCGCCTGCGAGGGCCTGCTCAGCCGTTACAGGGCCAGCAGAACGTCTCTCGAACCACGAGCCAAAATAGAACACGGCCACCAGGGCGGCAGAAAGAATCGCCAGCATGGTCACTTCGGAAACACCGAAAGCGTCTGTAAAGGTGTCACCCGCCTGCACTTCCCACATGCCCATGAGCGCTTCAATGGCCGGCCCGTAGAAGCCAGCAAAAATTACCGTTCCCAGCAGCAAGCCAACCAGGAAAACCAGTGCGTCGAGTCGGCCCGAAAACAGCCCTACCACGGATGTACCGGGGCAATACCCGCCCACCGCGAAACCTGCGCCCACCAAAGCGCCACCCACGGCTGAGGCCATGAGCAAGGCGCTGGGCACAAACACGGCATCGGCCTGCATGAGCCCCGCCGCCTTGAGACCGTAAAGACCGAAAGCCGCCACCACAATGGCGGTGAACATGACCTTGAAAACCGACCAGTCGCGCAACTCGAATTGCGCGGTCAGCTTGGCGGGGCTCCCAAATCCTGCGTTTTCCAGCACAAAGCCAAACAGGACTCCGCACACAAGCCCGGAAATCACACCTGCATCATTGAATGGAAACATCTCAGAGCCCCTTCACCAAACGGCTGGCAATCAGGCCAGTCGCGAAGAACAGGCCCAAAAAAACAAAAGCTGCGATCCCGAGCGTGGCCGCGCCCGACAGGCCCAAGCCGCTGGTGCAACCAGCCGCTACACGGGCACCAAAGCCAGAAACCAGGCCTCCACCCAAGGCTGCCAGCAAACGACGCGGCGTACCCACACTGCGCGCACCATCCAGCTGAACCCGAAAACGGCCACCCATGAAGGCGGCTGCCAGCGCGCCAATAGCCACACCGATAACTTGCCAGGTGATCCATGAGGACAGAGGATTACCGCTCTCCACCATGGGACCAAGGTAGCTGTTTGCCTGCGTTGCGGCGGGGACCACCGTCCAGCCCAGCCATGCGGTCATGCGGGTGGTGGCACCCGTAGCGCCAAGGCCGTGACCCGTCAATACGAAGGTCAACAGCAAGACCAGGCCTAAAGCAACGCCAGCGACCAAAGGCGGCCAGAAAGGCCTGACTCTACTCCCGGCAGATTGGACAGAAATCGACATACGCAAAAGCCTCAAATAGAATTTATACCCATACCAGTATAGGTAATTTTATTTTAGCGTGGTACGAGGACAAACCCTGATTCATTGATCAGGATCATGCTGATCGCCGCTTCACGGGGTCACACTGCAAGCTCTGATTAAAAGAGGTATCACCATGAAACTGCTGACCGATCTGTTCTCTACCGACTATGGCCTCATGAGCATCAGCGGGATAATTTTTATGCTCGGTATGGGGGTATTTTTCCTGCGTTATTTCAAACGCAAAATGGCTGAAGACGCTGCTACCGCAGCCAAGGCTGCGAGTTAGGGGCTTGCTTTCAGGCGGCAAGCAAACAATCCAGATTGAGGATGCGGTAGACGCGACCGCATTTGTCCAGTGGCTCCAGAGCCTTTTCCCGCACCAGTGCGCTGACCTCGCGACTGACCGTTTCCATTTTGAGGTCAAGCATGGCTCCCATGTCTTCACGCGCAAAAAGCGTAACCGTCTGGGCATCCACCAGGCTGCGCATCTTCAGCACCAAATTGCAGACTCGTTTGCGCGCAGAACCAAAATTCAGATCTGCCAACCAGTCGTCCGCCTCCTTGAGGGTGCGAGACCACTTACCCATCAGGCTATGGTGCAAACGCGGTGACTGCACACCCAGCTTGTGGATGACCGACAAGGGAATCCGGCAAACGGAAACCTCGGTCAATGCCACCGCGTCGGTTTCGTGGCGGGAGGTCGCTAGTGCCTCCAGGGCAATCACGTCACCCGGCCGAAGCACCCGCACGATGCGCTGGCGACCATCCGAGGTAGAGCGTACCAATTTGATCATTCCAGTGCGTAGCGTGAATATGCCTAAAGCCGCCGCTCCTTCCTGAAACAAGCTCGCACCAGCGTGGAACTCCATGTCGTCAATCGGCGCATGGATGAGCCCGAAGTCTTCTTCGTTGAGATCAGCAAACAGCACCATGTCACGGATGCTACAGTTGCGGCAGTCGGAGGTGCCCTTCCAGGCGGATTCAGTTTTTATGGGGATCATGTTGCCTTGCACGGTACGCAGTTTTGCGCTCCAACTCCTTGCAGGAATGGGCGCATGACTGGATAATATCGCTACACGCTTATAAATGAAAGTAGAAACGATGACACACTCCGTTCCAGCTACGCGCCTTGATGTCCGACCACGGAGAATGGCAGCTCTTCTCCTGGCATGCGTGCTCACGGTCTCGACATTCACCAACGCTCATGCGCAGGACTCGGCAGGGGTCAAGGCGATGGAGGACTATCTGGACTTCGTCGATTACGGCGGTGCCACCATTTTTCCAGAGCAGATTCCCGCCGCAGACTGGAAACGCTTTTTTGTGATCGACGCACGCGATGCCGATCAATTCAGCAAAGAGCACATCCCTGGCGCGACCAACATTGAATGGCGCAAAGTGCTGGCAGAGCGCAGCCGCATCCCCAAAGACAAGCCGGTCCTGATTTATTGCAACACCGGATCCCTGTCATCACAGGCGGGGCTGGCATTGCGCCTGGCTGGCTATGACAACCTGCGCATCCTGCAGGGCGGCTTTGCAGAGTGGAAAGCCAAGGGCGGCTTTGAAGCCAACACCCGTGCGGCCGGTGCCATCCCCACCCACTGACACGCACCGTAAATACTGAATCCCCCCGGGGAAACACTAGCAGTGGCTACCCACTACTCGCGGCGCGCCCGGTACCAGCCCAACAAGCGTAGAAACAGAATCAGCAGAGGCACTGAATGCAGCAGCAGATCGAAGATATCAATCGGCCGCACCAGAGTGCCGGCTGAGAGCATGCGAAATTTTTCAATCAGATGAGGTTCTGGCGAGATAGGGGCAATGGCCAACCAGCCCGCGATCACAGCCAGCCAGATTAGCGGAATTCGGTTGATAAGCTTCATGACTTGACTGCCGCCCTGGCCTGCTGCATTCGTTGATCCAGATAGGCACCATAAAAGTCTGGCAGGTAGCCGCCCTCCAACCGTTCTGCCACCTCTTTACCGCCAGCACCGAAAAACAAAATAGTCGGCGCCACCTTGATGCCCCATGCCCGCACCAGCTGATCGTGGGTCACGGCTACACGTTTGAAATCGCGCACCACCACAGCGCTGCGCATATCGATCTGGAACACAGGAACACCCTCCTGGCGGCGCAGGGGATCAAAGTAGTGGTCTCGCGCCACACGACAAAACGGGCAGCCTTCCAGACTGACCATCACAACCAGTGGTTGACCGATTTTTAATGCCTTGGGCAATTCATCGGCCAGCGAGTCTGGCGCCGGCAAGGCCGGACTTGCGGCCCAGGCACGGGGGGTCAGAGCCGTTGCGAGGCAACCGGCCGCGAGGATCAACTCTCGACGCCCGAGTCCATTTGGGCGTGCCGTCATTGCGCAGCTCTTTCCATCAGCAAATACGTGTTGTAAGCATTCATGCGATTGGCCACACGAAACAGCGGCAGGTGCTCAAACTTCATCCAGTCGGTCGCGTCATAGGCTTCTTCGAAAGGCAGCATGTTCTTCGCTGCCTCACCCATCGCAGAGCGGAGGTAAATCAGGTAGTCCCGAGTCAATTCCATGTCCTTGCGCGCTTCCGATGACAGGGGTCCATGACCAGGAACGATCACCGCGGTGTCGAAAGAAAGCAGGGTTTGCAGCGCTTTGATCCAGTGCCCGCTATCCGCCTGACCTACATAGGGAATGCGACTGCGGAAAACCAGATCACCTGCAAACAACACCTTCTCATGCGGCATGTAAACCACCAGATCTTCCGGCGTGTGCGAGGGCCCTACCGGCTGCAACAGGAAGTGAACACCACCGACGACCAACTCCTTGGGGCCATCAATCCATTCATCTGCAGGTACCAGACGGGTTGTTTCATCAATCCACGGTGCGAGCTCCTGGCGGGACGCCTCCAGCCGAAGGCGGGCAGTATCCGAATTCAAGTATTCCAGCGCAGCGCGGTGCGCAATGATGTGTGCGCCCTTTGCCTTGAACGCCTGAAGACCGTAAATATGGTCCGCATGGTAGTGGGTAACGATCACATGGGTCACGGGAAGAGGTGTGATTTTGCGGATCTCTGACATCAGGTGCTCCGCCAATGCCGGCGAACCCAGCGAATCGATGACCACCACACCCGCAGGGGTTACAACGAACGCCGCATTGGAGATGAAATTCTGATTGGCGCTGGACCCCAAGGCCCCCAAGCCTTCAACATACCAGGACGACGGAGATACGCGCTGCGCAACCATGGCCATGGTCTGCGCAAACGCCGGCACCATGGGACCGAACGCAGCCAGCAAGACCATCAAGTAGTGCCTCGCATGCCGCAGAAGGGTTTGCTGGGTCGGAAAATTCATGGGATCTCCTCGCAAAACTGGAAGTTGCATTTTTTCAACAGGGTGAATGAGCCATCATCAAACTCTTGACCGGGATCAACTCATCGCTTTCACCAAGCCTTAATATAAGCGTTTGCTGAATTATTGGGGAATGCGATGGATCTGGCAACCATTTTGGAAAGATATGGCGATGGCGTTGTCATGGCCATGGGTGGCTTGGTGATTGGTGCGTTGTTCGGATTTTTTGCCCAAAGATCGCGTTTTTGCCTCCGAGCAGCCGTCATTGAGTTCTGGCACCGCACATTCGGCGAGAAGCTGTCGGTCTGGCTGCTGGCCTTTGCCAGTGCGGTGGTCGTGGTTCAACTGCTGATCCTGACCCACGCGCTGGACGTCAGTACGGCGCGCCAGATCGCCACGCGCGGAAGCCTCTCGGGTGCATTGGTGGGTGGCCTGCTATTCGGTGCTGGCATGATCATGACACGCGGATGTGCCAGCCGATTGCTGGTGTTGTCGGCCAATGGCAACTTGCGCGCCCTGCTCTCGGGGTTGATCTTTGCCGTCACGGCTCAGGCCTCCCTCTCTGGCGCACTGGCCCCTTTGCGTGCAACCATCAGCAGTTGGTGGACGGTCGAGGCAGGCCCTTCGCGCGACTTTCTGGCAACCACCGGTGCCGGCCCATGGGGCGGCCTGGTAGCCGGTTTGGTATGGCTGTTCGCGGCGCTGTATTTTTCCTGGCGCAGTCCCAAGCGCAGCGTGTGGGTTTGGATGGGTGGCATCGGCACCGGGTTAACAGTAGCCGCTGCGTGGTGGTTCAGCTATTTTGTGTCCACCCAGTCGTTCCAGCCCATCCAGGTTCAGGGATTGACATTCAGCGGCCCATCCGCCGAATGGCTGATGCGCGTGCTGGCCTCGCCAGCACCTGGAATCGGGTTTGATTTTGGCTTGTTGCCCGGTGTTTTCGCGGGATCATTTTTAGGTGCTTGGCTGGGACACGACCTCAAGCTGGAGGGCTTCAAGGACGGCTACAGCATGACCCGGTACATCGCCGGAGCCATCTTGATGGGATTCGGTTCCATGCTGGCAGGCGGCTGCGCTGTCGGGGCGGGGATGACAGGGGGCTCTATTTTTGCCATTACCGCCTGGGTAACGCTGATTGGCATGTGGGGTGGTGCAGGTCTGATGGACCGTGTGCTGGACAACCGGCCCACGCGCCACCAGTCCAATGTGGGCATGCAACCGACAGCCAAAGCAACCTGACCGGCAAGCCACCCGGACTGGATTATTTTCCGCTGAGGTACTCAGCTACCGCCGCCATTTCCAGCGGCGTCATCTTGATCACGATGGAGTGCATGACCGCGTTGTCGTTGGTGCGTTCGCGCTGGTTGAACAGCTTGAGTTGGGTCTCGATGTAAGACGCATACTGACCCGCAAGCCGGGGTAAATTCGTAGTCCCAAGCGCACCCGGTCCGTGGCAGCTGGCGCAGGCGGCTACGCCGCTGTACTTGTTGCCATTCTGGTAAATGTAGCTTCCCACCGCAGCCAGTGCGGTGTCTTTGGGTGACTCGGTAGCCACAGTCTTTTTTTCAAAAAAGCGACCCAATGCCACCATCTCGTCGGGTGTCAGCTTCGCAGCCATATCTTTCATGGCAGTGCTTTTGCGTTTGCCCGACTTGAAGTTATCCAGTTGCTTGGCCACGTACTCCCAGTGCTGGCCCGCCAGTCGTGGGAAAACCTCGCTGGAAGACTCGCCTTCGGCGCCGTGGCACAAAAAGCAGACTCCCGCCACAATTTTTTTCGCGCGCGCCTCGTCGGCCTGCGCCCATGCGCCGCCGGCGATAGCCGCCAAGGCCAGCGCACACAACCAACTGCGTCCTGATGGCATTCCTCTACCTTGCATAGAGAAGATCAGGCCAGGGTGTCAGCCCAGATGTTGCGAGCCCATGCCATCGCATAACGTCCTTCCAGCTCGTTGGCTGCGCTGGACACTCCACCTGCACCTGGCACTGCCAGCATGGTCTTCTTTTCTGCATCGTAGCGATGCACACTGGCCACGTGCACTACGTCTTCGTCGCTGACGAAGCTGTAGCAGGTGTTGGTATAGATCGGCGCGCTATTGGGCTGCTTTCCTGTCAAAAGTGCCACCACAGCCGCTGCGCAGGTCTTGCCATGCTGGTTGGCCATGTGACCCGATTTGGGCATGGCAGGCGCGATCTGAATGGAGTCACCGAGCACGTGCACATTCGGGACTGCCTTGGACTCAAACGTCAGAAAGTCGACGTCGCACCAGCGCTTGTTCGCCGTTGCCATGCCGGTTTTGACTGCGATGTCGCCAGCGCGCATATCGGGAATGACATTCAGCACTGCCGCCTTCACGTCGTCATTGAACTCGAACTTGAGCGTATTGGTGGCGGCATCCACATCGGCCAGCTTGTGCTTGGGGCGGTATTCAACAATACCTTCGTAGCGGTCTTTCCAGGCTTTTTTGAACAGTGCCGCCTTGGAGGTCACGTCGTCATTCGCATCCAGAATCAGTACCTTGCTCCTGGGCTTGGCTTTGCTGAAATAACTGGCCACCTGGCAGGCGCGCTCGTAGGGACCGGGCGGGCAACGGTATGGAGCCAGAGGAATGGACAAGGCATACACGCCGCCGTCCGGCATCGCTTCAAGCTGCTTACGCAACGCCACGGTTTGCGCGCCTGCTTTCCAGCTGTGCAACACCTTGTCCTTGGCGCCCTCTTTGGCCATGCCGGGCAGGTTTTCCCAGATGAAATCCACGCCAGGCGAGACAATCAAGCGGTCGTAAGCCAGTTCGCCACCTTTGGCCAGCATGACTACCCGCTTATCGGGGTCGATACGGGTCACCATGTCCAGCACTATCTTTACGCCATGGCGTTTCACCAGGTTGTCGTACGGGGTGGTGATATCCGCCATGGTCTTGCTGCCACCCAGCACCAGATTTGAAATGGGGCACGAAATGAAAACACTGCTGGGCTCGACCAGTGTCACGTCGATGCCGTAATCGGACCACATGCGCACATACTTGGCTGCAGTCGCCCCGCCATAACCACCACCCACCACCACGACTTTGAGCCCATTGCCATTGCCAGTTGTTGCGCAACCAGTGACCAGACCCAGCGCACTGAGGGAGCCCGCTGCTCCAAGGTTTTGAACAAATTGACGACGCTTCATCATGATCAGGCCTCCCTTATTGTTTCAAAGCAGAAAAATAGCTCGCCAGTGCCGCTAGCTGCTCGTCGGAATAGCCCTTGGACAGTTGGTGCATGATGGTTGCCGGCTTCTTGCCGATCTTGAAGTCCAGCATTTTTTTCAACAACTCATCCTTGTTGACGCCTGCCAGTGACTCATTGCCGGTTTGTGCAACGCCGTTGGTACCGTGGCAAGTGGCACAAGAGGCAGCCATGCTGCGCACCTGCAAAGGGTCCACAGGCTGGGCCTGGCCCCAACCCGAAACTGTAGCGAGCACGCAGGCCGCCAGAGCTGAATGCATTTTCATGTGGTGATCTCCTGATGTCGGATTGGGTAACATTGCGTCAAGGGTGGATGTAAACAAAACCCTCTTTGGCTTGCAGGTTGGCCGTCTCGGCAACGCCAGAAGGCACGATTTTCGCTTCCATAGCAACCTTGTCTTTGGAAATATTGCGACTGGTCAGCGTGTTGTTACAGACCCTGAACTCGACCCCGCGGCCGGCCAGATCACCAATGTCTCCTGCAAATGTCTGACCCCTGGCGTTGACTGCACCGTCCAGCAAGAAATCTATTCCGGCACCATGGGTGACGACCACGATCTTGACCGTTGGATCGGCGGCGATATGGTTGCGAATATTCCCGATCGCCCGGGAGGCCTGCGGAATACCTTCGCTCAGGTGGTACACCACTTTCACTTCACCCCAAGCCAGCGAAGCAGCAAGCAAAGTCGCAACCAGCAGCAGCACTCTTTTCATAATCGACTCCTTATATATATGAATCGAATGCTAGTGCTACCGCTGCCTCCGCCGATACGGTAATAACCCTGACGTACTGGAGAAAAGTGGTTTAGTGTGCGACCAAATCGCCATCGGCGGCGACTTGGGCGCAGACGACGCGGCACAAGTTGGCGACACGGTCGTCGGCAATGCGGTAGTAAATTTGCACACCATCCCGGCGTTTTCCCAGCACGCCGGACAGGTACAGCGTATTGAGGTGCTGCGACATGTTGGGCTGTGTGGTGTTAATGACGCTCAGCAATTCGCTGACGTTTTTTTCGCGCTCGCACAGGCTCTTGATGATTCGCAGCCGCATGGGCGCGGACAACACGCGAAACAGCTCAGCCGCCAACTCGAAAACCTGATGGTGATCAAAATTGGAATCAGGTGACTCTTGTTTAGCAAGCTTGCCCATGGAAATATCCTCGAATCAACAATATGTGATGCCCCTATTGTGATTCAAAGTTGGCGAGACTGCAGCTAATCACCCTGCGGGGTTCATGTTGGTGACACCTCGATACAGTCAGCCGGGATAAAGTCGGGTTGAAACAACCCCTACGAGGAGATACACATGCGATTGTTACGCGTCGGCCCAGCTGGCCAGGAACGCCCCGCCCTGCTGGATGCCCAGGGTCAGCTACGCGACCTTTCGGCGCACTGCGCGGACATAGGCGGTACCACCTTGATGCCGGCGGGTCTGGCGGCTCTGCGCACCCTCGATACAAACCAGCTGCCATTGCTGGACCCAACGTTGCGCATTGGCCCTTGCGTGGGAAGCGTGCGCAAGATTGTCTGCGTGGGGCTGAACTACGCGGACCATGCCGCCGAGGCTAATATGGCGCTTCCCGCCGAGCCGGTGCTGTTCATGAAGCCCGTCAGCAGTATCTGCGGCCCGTTTGACAACGTGGAGATACCCCGTGGCGCAGAGAAAACCGACTGGGAGGTAGAACTCGCCATCGTGATCGGCCAGCGCGCCAAGTACGTCAGCCAGGCTGATGCGATGCAGCATGTGGCCGGCTATTGCGTGGCCAACGATGTGTCAGAGCGCGCTTTTCAGATTGAACGCGGCGGTCAATGGGACAAGGGCAAGGGACACGACACCTTTGCACCGATTGGCCCCTGGCTGGTTACCTCTGACGAAGTGCCGGATCCGCAAGCTCTCTCCATGTGGCTGGACGTAGATGGTCACCGCTTTCAGAACGGCAGTACCCAAACCATGGTGTTCGGCGTGCGCCATGTGGTGAGCTACATCAGCCAGTTCATGACCCTGGAGCCCGGCGACCTGATCTTCACCGGCACGCCGCCCGGTGTGGGCATGGGGCAAAAACCCCCGGTATTCTTGCAGCCTGGCCAGACCATGCGCCTGGGCATTCATGGCCTGGGCGACCAACAACTCCGCACCATTTCCGCCTGACATTTCTTCCATTGAGACAGAATCATGATTGACCTCTACACCGCTGCAACGCCCAACGGCCACAAAATATCCATTGCGCTGGAAGAGCTGGCGCTGCCGTACACCCTGCACACGCTCAACTTGTCCGGAAACGATCAGAAGCAACCCTGGTTTTTGAAAATCAACCCCAACGGACGCATACCCGCCATCGTGGACCGTGCTGAGGATGATTTTCCGGTGTTCGAGTCGGGTGCCATCCTTGTCTACCTGGCCGAAAAAACCGGGAAGCTGATGCCCAGTGACACCAAAGGCCGCTCACGCGTGATGCAGTGGCTGATGTTCCAGATGGGCGGCATCGGCCCGATGATGGGACAAGCCAATGTTTTCTTTCGCTACTTTCCCGAGAAAATTCCAGCGGCCATTGATCGCTACCAGGGCGAGAGCACGCGGCTGTTCCGGGTGCTGGATGGCCACTTGAAAGACCACGAATACCTGGCTGGCGATTACTCCATTGCCGACATTGCCAACTGGGCCTGGGTGCGCACCCACCGCTGGTCGGGTGTGTCCATGGACGACATGCCCCACCTCAAGCGCTGGACGGACAGCATTCGAGCCAGACCCGCCGTCCTCAAAGGGATCGAGATGCCGCCCTCCTCCCTGAACATGCGCATTGATGACGAAGACAAAGCCCGCCAGTTCGCAGAGGAAGCCCGCAAGATGATGGAAACCGGCCAGTCCCGCACCCCCGGAGCGCAGCCATGAAGCTTTACGTCTCCCCCCGCGCGCCCAGTCCGCGCCGCGTAACCATGTTTTTGGCCGAGAAGGGAATCAGTCACATTGAGCAAGTCACCGTCAGCATTGCGGGCAACGAACACCAAACCGAGGCCTACCGCGCCAAGAGCCCTCTGGCCAAAGTACCGGCGCTGGAACTGGACGACGGGCGCGTGCTGACCGAGACCCGCGCCATCTGCACCTACCTGGAGGGCCTGTTCCCCGAGCCCAATTTGATGGGGGAAAACTTTGAAGAGCGCGCCTTCATTGAAATGACGGACCGGCGGATTGAGCTGTACCTGATGAGCAGCATTGCCAACTGCATACGCCATACCCACCCCGGCCTGGCTGCGCTGGAGCAGCCGCAGTTCCCCGATTTTGGAAAATCACAGGGTGAAAAAATGCGCCTGATAGCGCGCTGGCTGGACAGTGAATTGGCCCACCAGCCCTATGTGGCCGGCAAGCGCTTCACCATTGCGGATATCACCACCTTCATTGCCCTGGAGTTTGCGCGCGGACTGATGAAATTCAACCCCGGCGAGGAAGGCATGCTGCATCTGCAGGCCTACCGGGACCGGTGGATGGACCGACCCAGCTCCAAGGTTCAATAATCCGCGTTCAGCTGCTGCTCAAGCTGGTGCAGCACCCGGTAGCACGGCAATACGTGGGCCACACTGCTGTTGGGCTCGCGGGCTTCACGAATGGCGGCAAAGAACTCGCGGTCTTGCAACTCGATGCCGTTCATGCTGACATCCACTTGGCTCACGTCAATCTTTTCTTCCTTGCCATTGAACAAGTCGTCATAGCGGGCGATGTAGGTCGCCGTGTCGCCGATGTAGCGGAAAAATGTACCCAGCGGACCCTCGTTATTGAAGCTCAGCGACAAGGTGCAAATCGCCCCGTTGGCAGCTTTGAGCTGGATGCTCATGTCCATGGCAATCCCCAGCACCGGGCGGATGGGACCTTGCATGGCGTTCGCTTGAACAATCGGACTTCCGCACTGGTAGGCAAACAGATCCACCGTGTGCGCCGCGTGGTGCCACAGCAAGTGGTCGGTCCATGAGCGCGCCTGACCCAGCGCATTGGTATTGGTGCGACGGAAGAAGTAGGTTTGTACATCCATCTGCTGGATGTTGAAACGCCTGGCCGCCACCTCCTTGTGCACATACTGGTGGCTGGGGTTGAAGCGACGGGTGTGCCCGCACATCGCCACCAGCCCCGAGGCCTTTTGCGCGGCAACGACTTCTTCCGCGCCCTGCAGGCTGTCGGCCAGTGGAATCTCGACTTGCACATGTTTACCGGCTTTCAGGCAGGCAATGGACTGCTCAGCATGCATCTGTGTTGGGGTACACAGAATGACGGCATCGACCTCTTTGAGCGCCAGACTATCGGCCAGATCGGTTGTCACATGGCCGATGCCGTACTTGGCAGCCACTTCCCGCGTCTTGTCCAGATCGCGGCTGATGAGCGACACGACTTCCACGCCGTCAATGTTCTTGATGCCATCCAGGTGTTTGATGCCAAAGGCACCTGCGCCCGCGAGGGCGACTTTGATGGTTTTGCTCACTTAGTTGTTCTCCAGGATCAGATGGCCCACCGCCGTATTGGACGCAGGTACATGGTAAAAACGGTGCTTGACCCGCACAGAACCTGCGCCGTCAGCTACATCTTTCATAGCACCGCGCGCGATCAGCCACATCACCAGCTCGATACCTTCGCTGCCCGCCTCGCGCACATAGTCGATGTGGGGAATGGCCGCCGCTGCTGCAGGGTCCGCAATCAATTTGTCCAGAAAGGCGTTGTCAAACTCCTTGTTGATCAAACCGGCGCGTGGGCCCTGGAGCTGGTGGCTCATGCCGCCCGTGCCCCAGATGTGCACGTTCAGGTCGTCGTCGTAGCTCTCCACGGCCTTGGCAATGGCCCGACCGAGATTGAAGCAACGCTGGCCGCTAGGCACCGGGTACTGCACCACATTCACAGCAAATGGAATCACGGGGCACGGCCACGCGTCGGGCTGGCCGCACATCAGGGAGAGCGGCACAGTCAGGCCATGGTCCACATCCATCTTGTTGACAATGGTCAGGTCAAAGTCCTGCTGGATAACCGACTGCGCAATGTGCGAAGCCAGCTCCGGATGGCCGATGACCATTGGCACAGGACGTGCACCATAGCCTTCGTCAGCCGGGTTGAACGAGGCTGCGGTGCCAATCGCAAAAGTCGGAATCATGTCCAGACTGAAGGCCGTAGCATGGTCGTTGTAGACCAGAAAGATCACGTCAGGCTTGTTGTCCTTCATCCACTGCTTGGAATACTCGTAACCCTTGAAAACCGGTTGCCAGTAAGGCTCGTTGCTCTTGCCTTGGTCGAGTGCTGCCCCAATGGCCGGTACGTGGGAGGTGTAAACACTTGCGGTAATTTTGGCCATGATCAGTCGTTCGCCTTCTGTTGTGATTTCCCTTGTGGCTGGCGGTGTGCCTGGGCATCACCGTCTTCTCCGACCACGCGATTGCCCTCAACCGAGCGGCCCCCGGCAATCATCATGTTGCGGTATTCGACTTCGGTCATGCCGGTCATGCTGCCCGCCATTTGCTGGAAGCTCAGGCCGTCGGTTGCACCAATCTTGGCCAGAAAGTAAATATTGCCACCCGCCGCCATGCAACGGTTCAGGTCACGGGCCAGCACGGCGAGTTTCTGCTCCTCCGTCATGGGCCACTCATCCAGATAGGCCCGCTCGTTGGCCTTGAAGCGCTCGCGGTTGGCGGCCTTCATCAGCGACATGCAAAACTGGTTCAGGTGGTAGCCCTTGCGGGACTGTTCGGCATCAAAAATGGTGGTGCCGGGTACATCAAGGTACGGTTTGTCGAGTGCCATGGGGTTTCCTTAGTCAGCCGCTTCGTCTGGCCAGTAGAGTCGCATCGGGTTATCGAGCAGCAGCTTGCGCTGCAGCTCGGGTGTGGTGGCAATATGGGGAATGAAATCAACCAGCAAACCGTCGTCGGGCATGTGGTCCTTGAGGTTCGGGTGCGGCCAGTCAGTGCCCCACAGCACGCGATCCGGAAAAGTCTCCACAATGCGACGGGCAAATGGAATCACATCGGCATAGGCATTCTGCTCACCGTTCAGCGCTTTCGGACCGGTCACGCTAAGGCGTTCAGGGCAGCTCACCTTGCTCCACACATTCCGGTGCTCACGCATGAACTTCACGAACAACTCGAACTCAGGCCCATCGACCGGTTTGTTCAGATCGGGGCGACCCATGTGGTCCACGACCACAGTGGTGGGTAGCACGGTAAAAAAGTCCCACAGCTCGGGCAAATCCACCGCTTCAAAGTAAATCACCACATGCCAGCCCAAAGGCTTGATGCGGTTAGCGATTTCAATCAATTCGTCTTTTGGCGTGAAATCGACAAGACGCTTGACGAAGTTAAAGCGCACGCCGCGCACACCGGCTGCGTGCATGGCCTGCAGTTCTTCATCCGTAACACCGCGTTTGACGGTAGCCACCCCGCGGGCCTTTCCATGGGAATGCACCAGTGCATCGACCATGGCGCGGTTGTCGGCCCCGTGGCAGGTAGCTTGCACCACCACGTTGCGCGCAAAGCCCAGGTGGTCGCGCAATGCGTAAAGCTGCTGCTTGGACGCATCGCAGGGGGTGTATTTGCGCTCGGGCGCAAAGGGAAACTCGGCTCCGGGGCCAAACACGTGGCAATGTGCATCGACCGCGCCCGCGGGTACCTGGAAGCGGGGTTTGCTCGGGCCGGTATACCAGTCGAGCCAGCCGGGGGTTTTGGTAAATTCCATGACGGGTTCTTTTCTGTGCTCAGTCGATGTACCGCAGGCCCGCTTTTTCCAGCGGCTCACGCATCTTGTACATGTCCAGACCCAGCACGCCTGCCGCAAACTTCGCGCGCTTTTCACCTTCAAAACTCTCCCGCTTTTCGGCGGCATCGGCCACCTGCTGGGCGATGGCGGCTGGCACAACAACAATCCCATCGGTATCGGCAATCACCACATCACCGGGGTTGACCTGCGCACCGGCACACACCACCGTGATGTTGACGGAACCCAGCGTGGCTTTGATCGTTCCCTTGGCGTAGATGACACGGCTGAACACCGGAAAGCACATGCGCTCCAGCTCATCCACATCGCGCACGCCGCCATCGATGATGAGACCCATGGCGCCGCGTGCCTGGAAACTGGTGGCCAGCAAGTCACCAAAGAAACCATCAAAATTATCGGTCGTGCAAGCGGCCACGACGACGTCACCTGGCTGAATCTGCTCGGCCGCCACATGCATCATCCAGTTGTCGCCGGGTTGCAGTAAAACCGTGACGGCCGTTCCACACATTTTTGCGCCCTTGTAGATGGGGCGCATATACGGCTTCATCAGCCCGACGCGGCACATGGCCTCGTGGATGGTGGCCACACCAAAATGGGACAGTTTTTCGACCGCCGCCTTGTTGGCACGGGTGATGTTGCGTTTGACGACGCCGAGGTTATTCATGTCCATGGTCATTTGCCTTTCTTTTGCAGCGCTGCATTCAGCCGAGGAAACACGCGGCGTACATTGCCTTCATAAATCTGGAAACGGTCTTCTTCGCTGAGGATCTTCGACGCCTGGATGTAGCGTTTGGTGTCGTCGTAATAGTTGCCGGTCTGCGGGTCAATGCCGCGCACCGCGCCAATCATTTCTGAGGCAAACAACACGTTTTTCACAGGAATCACCGTGTTCAGCAGGTCAATGCCCGGCTGGTGGTACACACAGGTGTCAAAGAAAATGTTGTTGAGCAAATGTTCTTCCAGCAAGGGCTTTTTGAGCTCTTGCGCCAACCCGCGAAAGCGGCCCCAGTGGTAGGGCACCGCACCGCCGCCATGGGGAATCAGAAAACGCAGCGTCGGGAATTCCTTGAACAGATCACTGGTCAGGCATTGCATGAACGCGGTAGTGTCAGCATTGAGGTAATGCGCGCCGGTTGTGTGAAAGCAGGCATTGCAACTGGTTGACACGTGAATCATGGCGGGGATGTCGTACTCCACCATCTTCTCGTAAATGGGGTACCAGTGCTTGTCGCTCAACGGTGGGCTGGTCCAGTGCCCGCCCGATGGATCGGGGTTCAGGTTGATACCCACGTTGCCATATTCCTTGATGCATTTCTCCAACTCAGGAATGCAGCTTGCCGGGTCGACGCCAGGGGACTGCGGCAGCATGGCGACCGGCACAAAGTTGTCGGGAAAGAGCTGACTGACACGGTAGCAAAGTTCATTGCAAATTGCCGCCCAGGTGCTCGACACGTTGAAGTCGCCTATGTGGTGCGCCATGAAACTGGCGCGGGGCGAGAACAGCGTGATGTCGCTACCGCGCTCTTTCATCAGGCGCAACTGGTTGGTTTCGATCGTTTCAATCAACTCGTCGTCGCTAATTTCCAGGTCCGCCACTTTGGGCATGCTGGCCGGGTCTTTGATGCCGGCAATCTGCTGATTGCGCCAGGTCTCCAGCGCCTTGGGTGCCGTGGTGTAGTGGCCATGGCAATCGATGATGAGTGGTTTTTTCATAGCGTGACTCGCGTTGCTTTACCAATAGGTTGATTGTTCAAACCGGCTCCATGCCGTGTCTGCGTATTGCGTCTGTGGCCTCGGATGAAGCCATGAAGGCCAGCAACCCGCGCACCGCTTCCGGCTCGGAGCAGCCGCGGCACAGGCCTGCCGAAAAGGTTGTCACGATCTGGACGGAGGGCGGCAATGGCCCCAGCACCACAATGCCTTCGAGGTGCATCAACTCGCTGCTTTGCTGGAAACCCAATGCCACCCGGCCATCTGCCACCAGGGTGCCAACAGGCACGCCGGGCGGGGCCTGTACGATACGGGCCTCAATGTCCTGCGCAATGCCCCACCGCTCAAAAAGCTTGGCAAGCGCCACGCCGCTAGGGCCGGTCGAGAATCCGATACTGGAGGCACTGCGTACGGCATCCCGCAATGCGTCTTCCGTCGAGATATCTGGCTGCGCAGCCCCCAGGCGCACCGCCACCGCCACACCCGAGCGCATCAAATCCACCTTGCTGTCGGCGAGCACGTGGCCGCTGGCAATCAGTTTGTCAATTGCTTCCGACGCCAGAAAGACCACATCAAAGGCTTCGCCAGCCTGCACACGCTTTGCGGCGTCGACGCCGCCGACTGATTCAATGGCTGCGCTGCGCCCCGTTCGCTTCGCGTAGGCGGCGACCAGATCATTCAGCACCGCGCGGGTGGCCATAGAGGAAATGCCGCGCATGACAGGGCGGGAAATGGCAATTTTCATAAGTAAATTTTAGAGACTTACCCTTGACTACGGTGCATTTCTCGTCACTAGCTGTTATAAACAATCGGTATAGCTTATACGTTGATATTCCAGATAAGACCATGGACCTCAAACAAATTGAATCATTTGTACGCGTAGCCGAACTGGGCAGTTTCACGCGGGCCGCTGCGGCCCTGAGCATGCCGCAGCCTCTGCTGAGCCGGCATGTTCGCCAGCTGGAAGTGGAATTCCACCAGACCTTTTTACTCCGCAATGGCCGCGGCGTGACCCTGACCGAATCGGGCCTGGTGCTGCTGGAACATGGCCGGGGCATTCTTCACCAGGTTGCACTGGCGCGCGAAGAACTGGGGTCCGTGCGCGGTTCTCTGGCGGGCCGCGTCTCGATTGGTCTGCCCCCCTCCCTGAGCAAGCTGATCACAGTACCGCTGACGCTGGAGTTTCGCAAACGGTTGCCCAATGCGCACCTGACTTTGACGGAAGGATTTTCCGTGGTCATGAATGAGGGTTTGCGCTCTGGCCGGCTGGACATGGCGGTGCTGTACAACACCGCACACTCCCCCGACATTGAAACCCAGCCGCTGCACCGCGAAGAGCTCGTTCTGATTTCATCGCAAGAGAGCGTGAAGCGCAACCCGGTGCCCGGCCTGAGCGCGCGCATGCCCCTGTCTGCACTGGCCGACCTGCCCCTGATTGTGCCCAGCCGTCCCAATGCCTTTCGCGTGTTGATCGAGACGGAACTGATACGCGTCAACTGCCGCCCGAAAATCGAACTGGAAGTGGACGGCCTCAACGCCATTCTCGATCTGGTGGGAGAAGGCCTGGGTTTTGCTGTGCTGCCGCCATACACCCTGAGCAACTTCCAGAAACCGCATGTCTTTTTGACACACAAACTGCATAGCCCGCAGCTGATTTGCGAGCTGATGCTGGTCACCTCCGCACGACGGCCCAGTACCGAAACACACAAAGAGGTCCAAAATTTGGTGGCCGATGTGGTCAAAAAGGCTGTTCAGGCATACGCCTAGACCCTTGCTGGCTTGTTGCCATTTCCGTTCCCCCAACTGCAAACCGCAAGTAGATTGAAGATTCAACATGAGTAACACCAAATTCTGTCTGGCAGGCGTCATGGGATGGCCTGTTGCCCATTCGCGTTCACCCCTACTGCACAACTACTGGATTCAGAAATACGGCCTCACGGGCGCGTACGTCCTGCTGCCAGTGCTGCCCGAAAATCTGGAGGTGGCCATTGCCGGCCTGCCTGCTCTCGGATTTGCCGGTTGCAACATCACCATTCCCCACAAAGTGTCGGCCATGGCCCTGGTGCATGAGGTGGACAGCATGGCGCAGCGCATGGGCGCCATCAACACCATCGTGGTGCAACCTGACGGGTCACTCAAAGGCTTTAACAACGACGGTTTCGGCTATATCCAGAGCCTGCTGGATGCCAAGCCCGACTGGCGGGCGGATTCCGGCCCGATCACGGTGCTCGGTGCCGGCGGTGCAGCCCGTGCCGTGGTTTTAAGCCTGGCCGAGCGCGGTGCCAAGGAGATACGACTGCTAAATCGATCCGAGGACAAGGCACAAGAGCTGGCAAGCCTTTTTGGCGGCCCTGTAAAAGCCATGCCATGGTCTTCGCGCCACGATGCCTTGGCCGATATTTCTTTGCTTGTCAACACCACCAGCCAGGGAATGCACGGCAACCCGCCCCTGGAGTTGAATTTAACGCAGATGCCTCTGCACGCACTGGTTTCCGATGTCATCTATGTACCCCTGGAAACGCCATTGCTGGCCGCAGCCCGCGAACGCGGCAACCCCACCGTCAATGGGCTGGGAATGCTGCTGAACCAAGCCCGGCCCGCATTTCATGCATGGTTCGGCGTGATGCCGGAGATAACCCCCGAGTTGCGTCGTGCCATTGAAGCCACCCTCTGAACATCTTCAGGATGGGTACTGGCCTGATCCTGCTTGAAACAATCGATTGCCACTGCCACGCTCTCGACCCGTTGGGTTTGCCCCTGTGCAGCCGTCGATCAGGCCTTTACCTCAGCACGAGCGACCGCATTTTCGGCCGCATAAATCAGCGCCACGTCAACGGAATCCATAAACTCCTGAACTTGGATCGGCTTGGTCAAATAGCGAAAAAATCCGGCGTCCAGGCCCCGAGCGATGTCACGCGCAGTCGCGCTGGCCGATAGCGCCATTACCGGAATATGGGCAGTTGCAGGCGCATCACGCAGCACCCGGAGCGCGTCAAACCCATCCATTCCGGATAAATTAATGTCCATCAAGATAATGTCAGGGCGGTAGGCTCTGGCCATCTTGATACCCAGTTCGGCGTCAATGGCGGTCAACAGTTTCAAATCACGTCGCCGCCCAATCAACTCCTCAATCAGAAGCAAATTTGCCGGATTGTCCTCCACGCACAGCAGCGTGCGCGGGGGTGGAGGCGCACGTGTCACATCTTGAGCCGGCAAGTTCTGTTCGATCGGGTCACTTTCGATGCCTGTCGGCTCAGGCGCTTTCATGACCAAGAATTCAACCCAAAAAACACTGCCGACACCCACACTGCTTTCGGCGCCGATTGCGCCGCCCATCAGTTCGACCATTTTCTTGGTGACAACCAGACCGATACCTGTGCCTTGCTCGGTACCGCCCTCTCGCCCCAATCGGTTAAAGGGCTGAAACAGTTGATCTACCTGCTCCTGCGTCAGTCCAGCGCCCGTATTGCTGACGGACAGGCGCAGCCTGTCATTTCCTGTCGCCACACACTGGACGACAACCGAGCCGCCCGCCTGGTTGTATTTGATCGCATTGGATAACAGATTGAGCAGCACTTGCTTGAGCCGCGTCCGGTCGGCAAGAACATGATGGTTCTGCCCGAACCAGGGGAATGTCATCTTCAGTCCGCGTTGCTGCGCCTGGGGCTCGATCATGGAAAGACAATCTTGCAACACTTCGCTCAGCGACACCGATTCCTGCGACATGGTGACGGTGCCCGACTCAATCCTCGACAAATCGAGAATTTCATTAATCATGTCCAGCAGATACCAACCCGCCTGCAAAATCTGGTGGATTGAGCGCATCTGAGATGCTGAGGGCGGTGGCGTGCCTGATTCAATCAACTGGGCAAATCCCAACACGGCATTCAAGGGTGAGCGCAATTCATGGCTCATTCTGGACAGAAACTCGGACTTCGCCAGATTCGCCTTCTCGGCGACGGCCTTGGCACGGTACAGTTCCTCGTTATTGCTACTGAGCACATGCTCAAACTGCCTGCGATCGGTGATATCGACTGCTGTGACGATAACGCCGGTGGGCTTCTCACTGGGCCCAAGCGGCACCGAGTTAACCGAAATCCATGTCAACTCCCCGGAGGGTTTATGAATTCCCATGACTGTGCCGTGCTGTGCAATTCCCTGGCTTAGCGACACGGTAGCGGGATGATCTTCTTGCGCAAAATCGGAGCCATCATCATGAATAATGTTCCATTGGGCATCAGTCGCGCTGAGTCCCGTCAACTGTGCCGCCGTCAACCCCAGGATGCGCTCCATGCTGGAGTTGCAGAAATCGATCTTGCCATCCTGATTGTGCAGAACGACCCCTTCCTGCAGGGATTCAATGGCTTTTTCAAACCGGCTCACGCTCTCACGCAATGCATTGTCTGAGCGTCGTCTATCAGAAACATTTCGGGCGACCTTTGAGGCGCCGATGATCTTGCCATTCTCGTCGTGGATTGGCGAAATGGTTACGGAAACGTCGATTGCCGCTCCGTCTTTGTGCAACCTCACCGATTCAAACTGCACCAATCTTTCTCCGTCGCGAATCCTTCCAAGAATTGTTTCCTCTTCATCCAGTCGCGCAGGGGGAAACAACATGCCAATGTGGCATCCGACGATTTCATCTGCGCGATACCCAAACATCGCCTGTGCTCCGGGGTTCCAGCTGGTGACGATGCCGTCGAGTGATTTACTCATGATGGCATCGTCCGATGAAGTGACGATGGACTTGAATTGAATGTTCTCGAGTTCCCTTAGTTTGGTCTCGGTGATATCTCTGAAAACCAGACTGAAGTTGTTGCCGCCCATGGAGTTTGCACAGACGCGGAACCATTGCGCATGCGCCGCGCTGTATTCATCACAACACACCACTTTTTGAGTACGGACAACCTCGCCGTAGCGAAGCAGCCACTCCGGCTCAACGGGTGCGAGAACTGCAGAAACTCGCCGGCCAACCGCCTGCTCCCGAGTGATGCCGGTGTGTCGCTCATAAGCCGAGTTCACATCGAGAATGAGGACATCGACCGCATGCCCTTCGTCATCCATGATGAGTTCACACAACTGCACCCCGTCAGTCATCCCGTCGAAAAATGCACGGAGGCGCTGTTCTGCAACGTCACCATGCACGTTCAAGTCTTTAACCAAGGGAGATCCTTTGATGCGGCAAGCAGCCGGTCGGCATACGCCTGCCAGGATACATTCTTTTCCAGGCCGGCGAACACTCCGCCCCGGGCCTGATCGGCCACCCATTGCTGCTTGTCGGCAATGGCGCGGGCCATGAAGGGCTCGAACCCGGCTTCCTGCACCGTGTTGGCCGCTTCACGCATTTCCTCGGCGCGACGCTGGCCGTGTTGCACCACGCGGCTGAAAAAATAGGCGCCGGTCTGCTCCCAGTCGATGCTGGGAAAAGTCTCGGCCAGGGTGGGCAGCACGTAGGCTTCCACCCCATAGGCGCGGGCGGTGGTATAGCTCTCTATCACCAATGCCTCCAGGCCTTTGATCATCACGCTGCGGCACATCTTGATGGCGCTGGCAACGCCCAGCTTCTCCGACACGGCTTTGGCATCCATGCCCCAAGCTATCAGCACACCCGCCAATTCAGCCGCGCGCGCGCCACCCAGCAGCATGGGCACCCGAATGCCATAGGGCGGCACAGAGGTCATCACGCCCGCTTCCACATAATGCGCACCGGCAGCATCAATCAGTGCTGCAGCCTGCTGCTTGGTTCCGGGAGATGCCGAGTTGAGATCCAGAAAGACTGCGCCGGGCCGGATGTGCATGGCTGCCGCTTGCGCCACGGCCAGCGTGTTGGACGCGGTCACCGCGGAAATGACAAGATCGGCACCACTGCAGAGTTGCGCAATGGAACTGCAGGCCGAAACGCCCGATTGCGCCGCGTGGGCCAGCGGCTCCTGCGCCAAGGTGAGGGACTCAAACTTCAGGTCCCAGGCACTGGTGGCGCTCGCCTTGGGCTTGAGCCCCGCGCTGAAAATTCTGCCAACCTCGCCGTAACCGATCATGCCGATGTGGTCAAACTTCACAGGTCGCCCTCCCCTTCATCGCAGATGGACTGCGCAATTATTGCTGCGGAACTTTGGCGCGCACGATGACGTCGCCCCAGCGCTTGATCTCACTCGCCAGCAACTCGGAAGCCTGCTCAGGCGAGCTCGATTGGGCTTCCACATTCTGGTCGTGTAGCCGCTTTTTGACGTCGGGGGCATTGAGCGCGGCCACCACGTCCTTGTTCAAACGGGCGATCACACCTTGGGACGTTTTGGCCGGTGCAGCCAGCGCATTCCAACTGGACACCACGAAGGTAGATAAGCCACTTTCTTTGGCTGTCGGCACATCCGGCAAAACAGCGACGCGTTTGGCACCGGTGACCGCCAGCGCGCGCACGGCTCTGGCATTGATTTGCGGCAGCATGGGAGCCAGTATCTCAATGGCGGCTTCAACCTGCCCACCCCGAAGAGCAGTCACTACCGCGGGGGAACCGTTGTAGGGCACGATTTGAAGGTCGATACCGGCTGCAGTTTTGAACAACTCGGCTGCCAGATTCTGTGTGCTGCCAATGTTGATGGTGCCCAGATTCAGCTTGCCGGGGTTGGCTTTGGCAAAGGCCAGCAGGTCGCCCAGGGTTTTGAATGGGGAAGCAGCCGGGACGACGATGGCCAGGTCGAAAAAGCCCAGGGTGGACACCGGCGCAAAGTCCCGCGCTGTGTCAAACGGCAAAGCCTTGAACAAGCCTGCACTGACAGCCGTGCCGTTGGACATCAGCAGCAGGGTGTGGCCATCGGGCTCGGCCTTGGCGACCGCATCACCCGCCACCACACCGCCGGCGCCGGGCTTGTTGTCGATCACCACCGGTTGTCCCCATGACTCGCTGAGCTTCTGGGCCACGGTGCGCGCCGTCAAATCGGCCACACCGCCCGCACCGAACGGCACCACGATACGAACGGGTTTGGAGGGAAATGTCTGGGCCCATGTCGACCCAGAGAGCCAGATACCAGCGCAAAGGACAAGACCCAGGTATTTCAGCAACGTTTTCATATGATTCAGGCCTCTAGCCCCCGTGGAATATGCGTGAGCAGCTATACAAATAATAGCAAACTGCTTCAACTGACTCTAGCGTGCAACACCCAGCAGTTTGTCGAGCAATGCCGGTTGCTCTTGCAGACTGGCCGCAGTGCCCGCATGCACCACAGTTCCACGGTCCAGCACGGCAGCCGTGTCCGAAATAGCCAGAATTGCCTGGGGATGCTGCTCCACGATAATGGCAGACAGCCCCTCTTCGCGCGTAATGCGGCGAATGGCGCGCAACAACTCCTGCACGATGATCGGCGCGAGGCCTTCCAGCGGTTCGTCCAGCAGCAGCAAGGTGGGGTTCAGCACGAGTGCACGGCCCACGGCCAGCATTTGCTGCTCGCCGCCCGAAAGCTGGGTACCCAGGTTGGTTTTGCGCTCCGCCAGACGGGGGAACATGTCGTACACGCGTGCGGGCGTCCACGGGCTGGTAGTTTTTCCCGCCCGCCCGGGCCGTGTCACCGCCGTGAGGTTTTCGTCCACCGTGAGCGATTTGAAGATGTTGCGCTCTTGTGGCACCCAGCCAATGCCCGCTGCCGCCCGCTCATGCGAGGGCAGCTTGTGCAGGGCCACGCCACCCAATGTGATGCTGCCGGCGTGCTGGCGTGTAGCGCCCGCCAATGTATTGATGAGCGTGGTCTTGCCCGTACCATTGCGACCCAGCAGCGCCAGTGTTTGCCCTTCAGCCAGCGACAGGGAGATACCTGTCAACACAACGGCCTCGCCATAACCGGCGCTCAAACCCTCCACTTTCAACAGCTCACGCATGGCCGGCCTCCTCGCCATGTCCCAGATAGACGGCCTTGACCTGCGGATCGTTGGCAATCTGGTCCGGGTCACCCTCGGTCAGTACTGTGCCGTTGACCAGCACCGTCATGCGGTTGGCAAAGCTGAAAACCAGATCCATGTCATGTTCAATCAAAAGTACCGATACATCGGCCGGCAGGGCCGCCACGGTTTGCAGCAATTCTTCGCGCTCACCCGCAGGTACACCGGCTACCGGTTCGTCGAGCAAGAGGACGCGCGGCTCGCAGGCCAGGGCAATGGCAATCTCCAGCAAACGGCGTTTGCCGTAGGCCATCACGTTGGTGGTCTGGTGCATCACACTGGTCAGGTGAAACTGCTCCAGCAGCTGTTCACAACGCTCGTTCACGCGGGCATTCGAGCCCAGGGCCTGCCACCATTTGCCGCCCAGCCCCTGCTGCTGCGACACGGTGAGTGCCAGCGTCTCCATCGGCGTCATGGTGTCAAACAACTGGTTGATCTGGAAGGTGCGCACCATGCCCCGGCGTACGCGCAGGTGGGGTGCCAGCTGGCTGATGTCCTCGCCCTCCAGCGTGATGCGGCCTTCAGTGGGCTCCAGCACGCCGGTTAGCAGATTGATGAGCGTCGTTTTGCCCGCCCCGTTGGGACCAATCAGTGCGTGACGGGCGCCCCGTCGCAGGTCCAGATTCACGTTATTGGTGGCAGTGATGCCACCAAAGCGTTTGATAAGGCCTTGCGCACTCAGCACAACGTCAGCGGATGGCATCGATTTTGTGAGGCTCATACTTTGCCCCCACGCGAGAACCAGGTCCACGGGCGAATCAGGCGCTCACGCCCGACCAGTACCAGTACAACCAGGAACAGACCAATCCAGAAAGTCCAGTACTGTGGCGTGATGGAAGAGATGACATTCTGCAGCAGCGTGAACGCAATCGCGCCCACCACACCGCCATACAACCAGCCCGTTCCGCCCACCACCAGCACCAGCATGACATCGGCCGAGCGGTGAAACTCGAACACGTCCAGCGACGCAAACCCGGTGGTTTGGGCCAGCAAAGCGCCCGCCGCGCCCGCCATGCCCGCTGCCACCGTGTAGATCACCGCAAGGCGTTGGGTGACCGGAATGCCGATGGCCATGGCACGCAGGCGGTTGTCGCGAATCGCCTTGAGCGTGGCGCCAAACGGCGAGTTCACCAAGCGTCGCGCCAGCACAAACAACACCAGCAATACGCCAATGGAATACCAGGCCGAGGTGCGCCCCGCCAGGTCAAACTCAAACTGGCCCAGCACGGGGCCCATGACGACGCCCTGCAAGCCGTCGGCACCGCCGGTCAGCCAGTCGAGCTTATTGGCCAACTCCATCAATATCAGGCCCACACCCAGCGTCACCATCAGGCGTGTTAAATCGCTTCCGCGGATGATGGTCATGCTGCACACCGCCCCCAGCACGGTCGATACGGCCACCGCAAATGCAAGACCCACCAGGGGGTCGGGCATGACCAGCTTGGCAAACAGCGCTGCAGCGTAGGCTCCCATGCCAAAAAAAGCAGCATGGCCCAGGGACACAATGCCGGTGAAACCCAGAATCAGATCCAGCGAGACGGCAAACAAGGCCACGATGGCGATTTCGTTGATGATGAGCGCGTGGGTAGAAAGGACCAGCGGCGATGACAGCGCCACCAGCCAAAGAGCCAACTCCCACCATTTCCAGCGATTTCGGTCCATCATGATTTTCCGCCCTTGCGTACAAACAACCCCTGCGGACGCCAGATCAAAATGGCAATCATCAAACAGTAAACAATGAAGGCCCCGAGTTTGGGGATGTAGTACTTGCCGGCCACATCGGCAATGCCCAGCAACAAAGCGGCCAGCAAGGGCCCGGTAATGCTGGACGTGCCGCCCACGGCGACCACGATCAAAAAGTAAATCATGAACTTCAGAGGAAAGGTGGGGTCCAGCCCCAGCACTTCGGCGCCCAATGCGCCGCCCAAACCGGCAAGGCCCGAACCCACCGCAAAGGTGGACAGAAACACCACATTGACATTGATACCCAAACCTGCGGCCACTCGCTGGTCATCCACCGATGCGCGCAGACGGCTACCGAAGCGGGTGCGGGTCAGAATGAACTGAAGGCCCACCGTGAGTGCCGCACACACAGCGATGATGAACAGGCGGTAGTGACCCATGCCCAGCATCCAGTCGCCCTCGCCCAGCTCGGTGCGGCCCTTGAGCCACTCAGGTAGTTGCACGATTTGCTGCGTGGAGCCAATGAAATAGTCGGCACTGGCGACAGCCATGAAGGTCAGGCCAATAGAGAAAAGCACCTGATCCAGATGGGGTTTGTGGTACAGCGGGCGGTAGAGCGTGCGCTCCAGCACCCCGCCCAACAAAGCGGAGCCTAGAAATGCCAAGGGCAGGCATACCAAAAAAGGCACACCCAGGCGCTGCATGAGCAGCACCGTGATGTAGCCGCCCACCATGGCAAAGGCGCCGTGCGCGAGGTTGATGAAATTCATCAGCCCCATCGTCACCGCCAGCCCCACGGCAAGAATAAACAACAGCATGCCGTAGGCTACGCCGTCAAAAAGGATGGTCAGCATTCAAACGTCCGTTCGATTCGGGCTGGTCATAAAAAAAACCGTTGCCACCAGGCTGCGCGCAGCCCAGAGGCAACGGTGAGGTAGCAAGTTACTTGGCTTTTCCAGGATCTTTGACGTCTTTGATCACGTCAAATTCCACGTTGTACAGTTGGCCGTCTTTGCGCTCAACCTTGCGCAGGTAAATGTTTTGCACCACGTCACGGGTTTGTGCATCAATGAACATCGGGCCGCGTGGGCTCTCAAAAATCTGGCCCTTCATGGCTGCCAGCAAGGCATCGCCGCCGCCAACGCCTTTGGTGATCTTCAGCGCTTCGTAAATCACGCGCATGCCGTCGTAACCACCCACGGCCATGAAATTGGGACGCAAGCCTTTGTTGGCCTTCTGGAACGCGTCAACAAACTTTTTGTTGGTGGCCGAAGGATGCGCCGTGGAATAGTGGTGCGAAGTGACCACACCCAGGGCCCCGTCACCCATGTCGTTCAGCTGGTCATCATCCGTCACGTCGCCCGTACCGATGAGCTTGATACCGGCCTTGTCCATGCCACGCTCAAGGAACTGTTTCATTACGGCGGCACCGGCGCCGGATGGCACAAATACAAACAAGGCATCGGGTTTGAGGTCGCGCACTTTTTGCAGGAACGGGGCAAAGTCGGGATTGCGCAAGGGCACGCGCAAGGACTCGGTGACCTGACCGCCATTGAACGTCAGGCGTTCCTTGAAGTATTTTTCAGCGTCAATGCCGGGGCCGTAGTCACTCACCAGGGTCACCACTTTCTTGATGCCGTTCTTCGGAGCCCAGTCGCCCATCGCGACGGCCGCCTGTGCCAGTGTGAAGCTGGTACGCACAATATAGGGAGATGCCTGGGTGATGCTGGAAGTTGCAGCAGCCATCACCACTTGAGGCGTTTTGGATTGGGTGGCAATTGGGGCGGTGGCCAATGCGGAAGGCGTAATGCCAAAACCAGCCAGCACGTCGACCTTGTCATTCACCACCAGTTCCTGGGCAAGACGCTTGGTGACATCCGGCACGCTCGTATCGTCTTTCAGGATCAGCTCGATCTTCTTGCCCGCCACCATATCGCCGTTTTGTGCCATGTACAGGCGGGCCGCGGCTTCAATCTGTCGGCCCGTGGTGGCCTGCTGCCCGGTCATGGGCAAAATCAGGCCAACTTTGAAGGTATTGCCTTCTGCCATTGCGCCACTGGAAGCAAGAGTGGCAACTGCCAGCGCTGAGGCGCTGAGGAATAGTCTTTTTTTCACGGGGTGTCTCCTAAAATTGCGATTATGGTGCATCGTGTTGCCAAATTCTTCTATTGGCAACAGCATATTCAGACTGGTTGATATAACAAATCGTGATAGCTTCAGGTTCGAATCTAGATCTCTGGCCGGTAAGCGGAGTCCAGTGTGATGGAACCCACTGCACGCGAAACACACACGCAGATGCGGCGGTTCTGCGCCTTCTCTTCATCGCTTAGAAATACATCGCGGTGGTCAATCTCCCCATCGACGGACAGCACGTCCATGGCGCACAACCCACACTCGCCCCGACGACAGTCATACAGCGCTTGCACGCCTTGCAGCTCCAGCGCATCCAGCAGGCTGCAGTTGGCTGGCACGGTGATGTCAACGGCCTGTCGCGGGATCTTGACCCGAAACGCCTGCGGCGCAAAGCGGCCACTGCTACCAAAGGTTTCGTAGCGCAAATCGGCTAGCGGGCGCCCGGCAGACTGCCAGGCACGGCGCATCGCATCGAGCATGGGCGCCGGTCCACACACATAGGCCTGGGTACCTGGTGGCAAAGCAGCAATTTCGGCATCAAAATCGATCGATTGATCCAGGCTGGACACAGCGGTCTGCAACGAGAACGGGGACTGAAGCGCTGTCAAATCAGGCAAATAAGCGAGCTCATCCTGGGTTCGGGCACCGTACACCATCCGAACCATCACACCGCGACGGGCCAGCGTCTGGGCCATCAGAACCAGAGGGGTGATGCCGATGCCACCGGCCACCAACAAATAAGCGGGCGCGACTAAATCCAATGAGAAGTGATTCTGCGGCTCACTGATGCGCAACCGGTCGCCCACAGACAGCCGCCACATGGCAAGTGAGCCGCCGCGCCCCTCATCGAGACGCTTGACGGCGATGCGGTAGAACGCACCTTCCGACGGACCAATAAGCGAGTAGGAGCGTGTTTTTGGACGGGCCAGCGCGCCCTGCCCCACGTTGATCTGGACTTGCAGGTGGCTACCCGGCTCGTGCGGCCGAACGCCGTCGGATGGGCGAAGCGTGAACTCGCGAACGGTGGGAGTGATCTCGCGCACAGTGTGCACGCTGGCATCAAGCCAGACTTGTGTGGTTTTCATGGCGCTTGAGTGCCTCAACTTCGTTTGCGGATCAGGCGCACACCCGGCATCTGATCCAGATCATGGCTTTGCACCGCTTCACGCAGATTGCGCTGTGCAATTCGCGAGTGCTCCCGCATGAGGTTTTCGGCACGGGAACCTTCGCGCCGCTCAATGGCATCCAGCACCTGCCAATGCTGGTCTTGCGCCACCACCAGCAAGTCGCGGGCGCGGGGGCTGCTGGCCTGCACCACAACAAAGCCTGAGGGCGACGCAAACGGCAAACCGCACACGCGCTCGAGCTCACGTGCCAGCACCGAGCTCTCGGCCATCTCGCCCAGCAAGGCGTGAAAGCGCTCGTTGAGCGTCACGTAGCTGGCGAACGCCTCGTCATCCAGCGAACTGTTGCCCAGTACGGAATCAATCTGTCTCAGGCACGCGCGAGACTCATTGAGCACCACGGGTGAAACACCGCGTTCTGCGGCCAAGCGGGCCGACAGGCCTTCGATCGTGCCGCGCAGCTCAATGGCCTCGGACACGTCGCGCTCCGAAAACGTTTTGACGGCATAGCCTCCGTTGGGCAGAGCGTCGAGCAAGCCCTCCTGCTCCAATCGCATCAAAGCCGCACGAATGGGCGTACGGGAAAAACCCAGTTTCTCGACAATCGACAGCTCGGCAATCCGGGCACCCCCTGGCAACTCGCCCGCCAGAATCATCTCGCGCAGACGGCGTTGCGCCTTGAGCTGCACGCTCTGTTGCAGATTCTTTATGTCATTTTGACCGTTAGCCCCCGTATTCATTGCGTGAACCGCTATATTTCTAGTAGCAATCGCCATGGGGTTTACACCTTCTTTCATACCGTCAAGTCGTATGGCGTATGGGAATCACAGGCGTCTTGGGCTCTTCCCGAGCGACCAGATCCTCGACGAGGCGCCTGGCCCACATGGATCCCGCGTCGATGTTGAGGTTGTAGAACTGATGTCCGGGGTGGTCTTCCATCGCTTTTTGCTGCGCTTCCAGAATCAATTCGTCTTCGCGAAAAATACTGGCTACTCCTTCGCGCAGCTTGTGCGTCAAGGCCTGTTCGCCTAGACAATAGTTGCGTGCGAAGGCCCAAAAATACAGGCAGGTTCCGTCGGTCTCCGGCGTGATGGTGTTGAGCACCATGCCATTGACCCCTTTGCTACGGTCACTGGTCCGGCTATCGCCAGCGTTGCCGCCCACCGGAACGGCGCCAGTACCCGCTTCGGCCACGCCCACATCAATGTTCACTGTGCAAGGCGCCTCAAAGCGGATGATCTGCCAGCGATCGACAGGCCCCTTGTATCCGCGGGCGTGTTCAATTTGTCCAGCCCAAAACGGGGGTGCGTCGATGTTTTCCATCCAGCGGGTCACCGTGGCCGTGCGGCCGCCGTGGGTGGCCACAAAAGGTGCCTCTGCCACAGCGCGCTGACCGATGCTGGAGCCATGAACGAAAGTCTCGTGGGTAAGGTCCATCAGGTTGTCCACCACCAGGCGGTAATCGCATGCCACCCGGATCATTTTGCCGTCGCCCGCCCAATGGGCATCGTCGTTCCAATGCATATCGGGCACCAGCGCCGGGTCGGCCTTGGCCGGATCACCGGGCCAAATCCATACAAACCGGTGCTTCTCAAGCACCGGGAAGCTGCGAACGCAGGCAGACGGGTTCAGCGTTTCCTGGCTGGGCATGTGTGTGCATCGCCCTTGCGCGTTATAGACCAGGCCGTGGTAGCCGCACGTCACCTCGTCTCCATTGAGGTGCCCCATAGAAAGCGGCAGCAGACGGTGCCAGCAGGCATCCTCCAGCACGGCAACGGTGCCGTCCAGTCTGCGAAACAACACCAGCTTCTGATTGCAGATGGTGCGAGGCAGCAGGGCGTGGACCACTTCGACATCGTAAGCAGCGGCGTACCAGGCATTGAGTGGAAAAGTAGAGTTCTTAGCTTTCATGGATACGTAATGTATACATAAATTAATAAATATGACTTGAATTTAGGGCAATTGCTGGTCTATCAGATATTCCTGTATTCAATAACGCATCGTAAACCTGCTCTACCATTACACGTAAGTTCATCCCAAGGAGACCCAGTCATGACCCAGCTCCCCGCCCACTACGACCATGTAGGCAGCTTTTTGCGCCCTCAGTACTTGCTTGAAGCCCGTGAGCAAAAAGCAAAAGGGGCTATGACCCCAGAGCAGTTGCGCCTGGTAGAAGACCGCGCCATTACCGAGATAGTGAAGTTTCAGGAAGACGTAGGCCTGAAAAGCATTACAGACGGAGAGTTCCGCCGCACCTATTTCCACATCGATTTTCTAGAGCAAATCGGAGGGGTCAAGACCGACATCCCGGTCACGGTCATTCGACCCGACGGCACACAGGAACTGGCGCCACCGGTGATGCGCGTGGTCGACAAGGTTCGCCACGTCAAGAACATCCAGCTGGCAGACTTTGAATACCTCAAGAGCCAGGTGAGCGCTGGCAACACACCCAAGGTCACAATTCCTTCGCCCACCATGCTGCATTTTCGGGGCGGGCGTGCAGGCATCAGCAAGCAGCATTACCCCGAGCTGGACCCCGATTTTTACCAGGATGTAGCCAATGCCTACGGCGATGAGCTTCGGAGCCTCGCCGCTGCTGGTTGTACCTATGTGCAGATGGACGACACCAATCTGGCCTACCTCTGCGACGAAAAAATGCGGGAAGCCGCACGCCAGCGCGGCGACGACCCCAATGAACTGCCCCACCGCTATGCCAAATTCATCAACCTGGTGGTGGCGCAAAAACCGCCTGGCATGCTACTGGCCATGCACCTGTGCCGTGGCAATTTCAAGAGCACCCACGCTGCCAGCGGCAACTATGAACCCGTAGCGGAAGCCTTGCTCAAGGAAATGAATCTGGATGCCTATTTCATGGAGTACGACGACGCCCGCAGCGGTGACTTCAAGCCACTGCGCTTCTTGCCCAAAGGAAAGACGGTCGTACTGGGCCTGGTGACCACCAAGTTCGGCGAAATGGAAAGCAAGGACGACCTCAAACGCCGCATAGACGAAGCAGCCCGCTACGCACCGCTTGACCAGTTGGCCTTGTCACCTCAGTGCGGTTTTAGCAGCACAGTGCATGGGAATGACATTGCCGTAGAAGCGCAACGGGCCAAGCTGAGGCTGGTGATTGAAACTGCGCAGGAGGTGTGGGGAGCAACCTGAACGGGTCACCGGCGCTTCACAACAGGGGACGCAGCTCCCGTGCGGCGTCGAGCAGCATGGGTAGCAAGTCTCTCTGCATCGCATCCAGCGTCAAACGGTGGGGCGCAGCCACGACGTTGAGCGCCGCCACGGTCTTGCCCGCGATGTTGCGTAGCGGCACCGCCAGTGCCTGCACGCCCAGTTCGTGCTCCTCACTCGCCATACAAAAGTCCTGACGGCGCGCTTGGTCAATCAACCCTCGGAGCAGACGTATATCCGTGACGGTGTGGGCGGTCAGACGCCGCAGCGGGTGGCTTTTCAACCACTCACCAAGGGCCGGTCGGGCGAATGCCGCCAACAACACCCGCCCGGTGGAGGTCGCTTGCGCGGGCAGCCGGGCGCCCAGGTGCAATCCATAGGCCAGCACCTGGGCCGCTCCCGAGGGGGAACTGCGCCAGTCGTTCCCACTGCGCGCGACGATCACCACTTCATCACCATCCAGCACCACAGCCGAAAAAGAGGCCTGCGCCTGCATGGCAAGGCGATTCAGCGTCGGTTGCAACACCCGGGGTAAACGCGCAGACGAAAGATAACTTCCCGAGAAGCGCAATACCTTGCTGGAAAGCCAGAAGTAACTGCCATCCGTTTCAAGGTAGCCCAAATAGGCCAATGTCAGTAAGTGCCGTCGCGCCGCAGCACGTGTAATGCCGGCGCGCTGCGCTGCCAGTGTGGCGTTGAGCCGTTGACGTTCGGTGTCAAAACTCTCCAAGACCGCCATGCCCTTGGCCATTCCAGCGATGAGGTCGGCTTTTGCAATCTGGGGGCTGGCATGGGTAAGGTCGGTTGACATGGAGTTTGAATTTTGAGGAATGGTTTTGCGCGATTATCGCGCACTCACTCCATTCATCGCACAATGGGCAATGGCACTGTCTATCGGCTATGGCTATACCAACCTAAACTTTGAAGCAGTCAAAACAAGGAGATTTCATGCGTACCCAAGTTGCCATCATCGGTGCCGGCCCCTCTGGCCTGCTACTGGGCCAATTGCTTCACAAGGCCGGAATTGATGCCATCATCCTTGAGCGCCAGACCGCCGACTACGTGCTCACGCGCATCCGCGCAGGCATTCTGGAACAGGTCTGCATTGACCTTCTTGATGAAGCGGGCGTCGGTGAGCGCATGCACAAGGAAGGTTTGGTTCACGGAGGCTTTGACCTGCTCTTCAAAGGTGAGCGCCACCGCATCGACATGAACAAACTCACCGGTGGAAAAAACGTCATGGTTTACGGCCAGACCGAGCTCACGCGGGATCTGATGAGTGCACGCCTCGCAGCGGGTCTGACCACGGTTTATGAAGCAGGCAACGTGACTGTGCATGACTTCGACACCACGAAACCCCGCGTTCGCTACGAGAAGGACGGAAAGACGCACGAAATTGAATGCGACTTCATTGCCGGCTGCGACGGATTTCATGGCGTGTGCCGCGCCAGCGTGCCCCAGGGATCCATTACCGAATATGAAAAAGTCTATCCTTTCGGCTGGCTGGGCGTACTGTCAGACACACCTCCGGTACATGAAGAGCTGGTGTATGCCAATAGCACGCGCGGCTTTGCCCTGTGTTCCATGCGCAGCCACACGCGCAGCCGTCACTACCTGCAGGTGCCCCTGAGCGACAAGGTCGAAGATTGGTCTGACGACGCCTTCTGGCAGGAGTTGCGGCTGCGACTGGACCCCCAGGCCAGAGAAAACCTGGTAACAGGCCCATCGATTGAGAAAAGTATTGCGCCACTGCGCAGTTTCGTGGCGGAGCCCATGCGTTTTGGGCGCATGTTTCTAGCCGGCGATGCCTCCCACATCGTGCCTCCGACCGGTGCCAAGGGCTTGAACCTGGCCGCCACTGACGTGAAATACCTCTCCAGTTCCATCATCGAGTTCTATCTTGAGCAGTCCGAGGCAGGTATCAACACCTACTCCCAGCGCTGCCTGAGCCGCATCTGGAAAGGTGAGCGCTTCTCATGGTGGTTCACCAGCCTGATGCACCGCTTCCCCAATGACGGGGCCATTGGGCAGAAACTGCAGGACGCGGAGCTTGATTACCTGGTTAACTCAGCTGCGGCATCTACAGCGATGGCGGAAAACTACGTGGGACTCCCTCTCTAGACGGGCACAAAAAAACCCAGCACAAGGACTGGATTTTTTTGAAGCCTGTACCAAGCCAACCTCGGAGAGGCGGCCTGGCTGACGCAAAAGCAGCGTCAGTAAATCAGCTTCAGATTAGGCAGCACGTGCCTTCTTTGCAACCGCAGCACCGTTTTTCAAGGTGGAAGCAACCGCGTTTTCCATAGAGGCTGCAGCAGCCTTCAGGCCTTTGCCAACATTGGCAAACGCTTCTGGAGCAGGATGGCTCTCTTGCAGAGCGTCGATGCCCGCATTGAATTGGGCAACGCTCAAAGCAGTTGCTTCTTGCAGGTGCTTGGCTGTCAGAGCCATGCTCTTCTCAGCACTGGTCTTCATGGTTTCCAATGCGGCCTGTGGTTCCTTGATGCTTTTGAAAGCTTCGACTGATTCAGCAACCGCTGCTTGGGTCGCTTGCGCCTGACTCTGTGCAAGCTCACCCCAAGCCTTCAAGTTATCCATCAAAGGCTTGACGGCGTCTTGCATGGCAGCTGGAGTAAATTTCTCAGCGCCAGGAAACATCGTGGCAGCGGAAGCGAAAGGGGTATTGGTAAACATGTGGATCTCCAAAAAATGTTGCAGTGCAGCAATTATTAATCAAAAAGGAAACCTGTGCCTATTTGTTGCAGAAAAAAATCACAGTTAGTGGCTCGTGCCTATTCCGCATTCGTATCCAGCGCTGTTTCCCCGTGAAGTGCAAGTTCGCGCCGACCTGACAGCCTGCACGACCGAAAGCCGCATAATTTGAATTCCCCCAAAACCTAGAAAGAGACGTCAATGGAAAACCTCATGAAATCAGCCTCGATAATTACCGTGGGACTGTTGCGCGATCACCCCAATCCATCCACTGAAAAAATCGCCGAATTGCTGGGCCAGTCATTGGATGCACTGGAGATAGCGACGGGCCGGCTGAACACACGAAACGCAAAAAAGAATGCAGAGATGAAGATGTCAAAAGTTGTCACGCGATAACTTAACGCAACACAGTGGGATTTTCAGTCCCATTTGACATAGAGCCAGCCACACAGCGCCACGCCAATCGCCCAAAGCATCCACGTTTCAGAAACTGCGTAAGGGTAGACCATCAATGCCACTCCGGCCAAAGTGAGTTCGAGCCGCGAAGATGTACGACCACGGCGATAGGCAAGGTAGCCCGCAAAACCGAAAACCACTGATCCGACAAGGTAGGCTGGAGTGGGTAAGGTCAAACCGAGAGTGGCCAGGTTGGTCGATGCATCCATGTTGGAGATTTTTGTTGCTTGGCTCGGCCGATATTGGATTTAACGGTGCATTCCATTAAATCAAGTTGCGTACAGATTGCCTGCAAGCAGCACAAATGAAAAGACCTTGCTACTTATTCAATAGCAAGGTCTTCAATAATCACTTGGGGTGGCTGATGGGGCTCGAACCCACGACAACAGGAATCACAATCCTGGACTCTACCAACTGAGCTACAGCCACCGTGAGCCACTAATTATAGCGGCTGTTTGGCGTTATTCGACAGCAGTTCGCAGATCAGTTGAAGATCGTGCTGGACGCGGCACTTTGATCTGGACCTTGAAGCGGTCCTGGAGCATCTTGTAATAGGCTTGGTTCTCGGCACTTGCCATCCACTGCGTGTACTGTTTGCGCTCCTGAGCTGCCCGCTCCGGTGCCACCGCCGTGCGGGGCAGCACTTTGTTCACACGCAACACCGCATAACCTTGCGCGCCCAGATCAACACCGACCCATCCTGGCAAACTACTGGCATCGGCACGCAGCGCCGCATCCAGCACCGGACCTTGAATGGTTTGCCCCTGCTCACGCGACACGATCACAGCGGCTGGCAGACTGGTTGGAGCAACAGCTTTCCAGGCAGCCAGCTTCTCAGTACCATCCTTTTTGGCCAATTCAGCTGACCGGCTGGCAATCAGACGGTCACGCACACTGGCTCGCACTTCTGTCAATGGACGGGTACGCGCCGGGGTGTATTGTGTGATGCGCGCCGCAGCAAGCTGGTTAGCCGCTATTTCAACCGCCTCGGTATTGCGTTTTTTGTCCACGGAGTCCGGACTGAACACTGCGGCGAGCAGCTTCGGATTGGCCAGCGCACCGGTAACGGATGGTGATGGAGTGCGCTGCAAATTGGAGGCGGTCCTGACTTCCAGTTTCAAACGGTCCGCAACCGGCTTCAGGCTGTCTGACTGCTCATACACCCCGTTTGTAAACGCCTCCGCGGTTTCTGCGAATTTACGCTGCGCCTGTTGCGTTTTCAGATCTGCTTCGATACCCGCACGCAGTTCTTCGAAACTGCGCTGCTTCGGAGCCTTGATGTCCGTGAGGCGGATGATGTGAAAGCCGAAGTCCGACTCGACGATATCGCTGATATCACCCTTTTTCATCGCAAACGCTGCGTCTTCAAACGGCTTGACCATGGCACCACGACCGAAGAAGTCAAGATCACCGCCGCCCGGCGCAGAGCCGGTGTCCTGTGAATTCTTGCGGGCAACATCAGCAAAGGAATCAGGCGCCTTACGCACCTGCGCCAGCAACTCGTCGGCGCGTTCCCGGGCCTTCGAGCGATCGGCGGCTGGCATGCCCTTGGGTGCATTGATCAGGATGTGGCTCGCACGGCGCTCTTCCTTGCCGCTCAATCGGGCTGCGTTCTGCTCGTAATATGCTTTGACATCCGCTTCGTTAAGCGCAATGGTCTTTTTAACGGTATCGAGATCAAGCACCACGTATTCGACATCAGCAGCTTCAGGGGCCTGAAACAGGGACGGATTGGCTTGGTAAAACGCCTCCACATCCGCATCACTGGGCGTTACCTTGCTAGCGTAATCGGCGGGGCTGAAGCGGGCAATTTGTACTTCACGGCGTTCGAAAAATGCATTGAGGGATACATCGGCTAAAGCTTGGGGGGAAAAGGCGGTAGACAACAGCCCCGCCTCTACCTGCCGTACAGACAAGTCGCTGCGCACGCGGGCTTCGAAGCCGTCGGGTGTCAAGCCCTGGCTGGCGGCAAGCTGGCGGTAGCGATCCATGTCCAGTTTGCCGTCCGGCAGGCGCAGGGACGCAATGGTCGGGTCCTGCTGCAGTTCACGTGCCAGTCTCGCGTCGCTGGTACTCAGATGGGAATCTTGTACCGCCTCGGACAACACCCGTTCGCGGACCATGCGCTCCAGAGTGGCGTAACGGGCTTCCGGAGAGTCCAGCAACTTCGCATCCAGGTTTGGCATGGATGCACGCAAGCGATCTACCTCGTTCTTGTGGGCTGCATCCCATTCAGCTTGCGTAATGCTGTGGCTACCGACTTTTGCGACCGTTTCACCCGCGCCGCCCATGCGTCGAAAACCATCTACACCGACCAATACAAACGCCGGGATGATCAGCAAGAACATGAGAAACATCATGACCTTCGTGTGCTTGCGGACAAAATCAAACATTCGCTAACTCTCCATGAAAAACAAAAAAAGGCGAACAACACTGTTCGCCTTTGCTTGGGTGGTGGTGGGTGATGACGGGCTCGAACCGCCGACCTACGCCGTGTAAAGGCGCCGCTCTACCAACTGAGCTAATCACCCCACCTGAAACCTGAATATCTACTGTACCAATCAGTTCAATGCATCTTTCAATGCTTTGCCCGGACGGAACTTTGGAACCTTTGCAGCCTTGATTTTAATCGCATCGCCGGTACGAGGATTGCGACCGGTCCGGGCTGCACGTTTTCCAACCGCAAATGTACCAAAACCAACCAATGAAACAGTGCCACCTTTTTTCAGTGTAGTCTTTACGGCACCAATAGTGGACTCCAGCGCACGCGTAGCCGCAGCCTTGGAAATATCAGCATGTTTCGCGATGTGCTCAATCAGTTCGGTTTTATTCACAAAGACCCCTTGTATGGAAGCAGAGTTAGTCGAATTGTCTCTTCAAATTTATTTATTCACCGGACATTACACAAGGGCCAATGCGATTAACGCAAAAAAATCCTGGGGGGATGTCTGGATCATGTCGGTAGCAGTCTCACCTGCTGCAAACCATTAAAGCCACGGGCCATTCCCGTGTCAATACGCCGTGCAGCAATACGACAGTGCGGAGCAGAATTCTAGTCGCATTTCCAATGAAAACCGGCCATCAACTTCAAGAATTATTGTGGTAAGCGAGGCACAAAAAAAGTGCACTGCGCATGCACTACTTTGCACGACTCAGGGGCTCTGCTATTTGACCCGGGCCCGTATCTCCGGCAATGCTTTTTGCAGGTAATAGACCATGGACCACACCGTGAGCCCGGCCGCCACCCAGATCAGCCAGACGCCCCACACATGGGTATCTACCACGCCGAACAACAGGCCATCAAACAGAAGAAAGGGTATGGCAACCATTTGCGATACCGTCTTGAGTTTGCCGATCATGTGTACTGCCACACTCTTGGATGCGCCAATCTGCGCCATCCATTCCCGCAGAGCTGAAATCGCAATTTCACGACCAATGATGATGAGCGCAACAAAGACATCGGCCCTCTGCAAATGCACCAACACCAGCACACAGGCGCAGACCAGAAATTTATCGGCAACCGGGTCCAGAAATGCACCGAATGATGACGTCTGGTTCAGCTTTCGGGCCAAATAGCCATCCAGCCAGTCGGTAGCGGCAAACACCACGAACATGACCGTTGCAATCAGATTCCTCTCGCCGGACGTGGCAAGTGATTCGGGCAAGTAAAAGACTCCGACAATCAGCGGGATCGCGAAAATTCGCGTCCAGGTCATGATGGTCGGTATCGTCAAAAACATGCTTGGATTGTGGCACGGCTAATGCAGTGCCCGATAAATTTCTTCCGCCAATTCACGGGATATGCCATCCACTGCAGCAATGTCGTCGGCACTGGCCAACGCCACGCCCCGCACTCCACCAAAGCGTTGCAATAGCTTGGCCCGGCGCCGGGGTCCAACCCCCGCAATCTCTTCCAGCTTGCCTCCACCCACACGTACTTTGGCCCGCTGCGCGCGCATGCCCGTAATGGCAAAACGGTGGGCTTCGTCGCGTATCTGTGCCACCAGCATCAAGGCAGCTGAGTCCGCGCCGAGGTACACCTTCTCGCGACCATCGGCGAACACCAACTCTTCCAGCCCGACTTTGCGACCCTCGCCTTTTTCCACGCCGACGATCAATGACAGGTCCAGACCCAGTTGCTCAAAAACCTCGCGGGCCATGGACACCTGCCCTTTGCCGCCGTCCACCAGCACCAGATCCGGTAAACGCCCGGTGCCAGCAGGCGTCTGCCCTGTGCGCTTGGCTTCCATCAATGATTCGGCCAGCTTGCTGTAACGCCGGGTCAGCACCTGACGCATGGCAGCATAGTCGTCGCCTGGCGTGATGCCGTCGATATTGAAACGACGGTACTCGGCGTTTTGCATCTTGTGGTGGTGAAACACCACACAGGAAGCCTGCGTGGCCTCCCCTGATGTGTGCGAAATGTCGAAGCACTCCACACGCAGTTCATCCAGATTTTCCAGCGTCAAATCCAGTGCGTCAGCCAGTGCCCGCGTGCGCGCTTGTTGGGAGCCCTCTTCGGCCAGCAACCGGGCCAGCTGCAATGCGGCATTGGTTTGCGCCATGTCCAGCCAGGCCCTGCGTTGCTCGCGCGGCTGGTGAATGGCGCTGACCTTGAAACCCATCTGCTGTGACAAAGCTTTCAGCAATGTCTTGCTGACCGGGTCACTTACGATAAGTGTCGGTGGCATCGGCACATCAATGTAGTGCTGTGCCAAAAAGGCCTCTAGTACCTGCACCTCGACCGAATCTCCCGCCGCTGGCTTTTCCGCGTCCGTGCCGGTTGGAACTTCCGCATCACCGTCCTCGTCTGCTTCGTCATGCAGGCCCACGGCCTCTTCCACATGGACCGGAAAATACGGTCGATCTCCCAGATGGCGGCCACCGCGCACCATGGCCAGATTCACACATGCCTTGCCGCCCTGCACTTTGACCGCCAGGATGTCCACATCCCGGTCGGCCACATTGTCCATCGATTGCTGGTGCAGCACGTTGGACAAGGCCGCCACCTGGTTGCGCAGCTCAGCGGCCTGCTCGAACTCCAGCTTTTCCGCATGGGTCATCATGCGGGACTCCAGCGCACGCATTACTTCTTGCGCATCGCCGCGCAAGAATTTTTCTGCGTTCGCCACGTCATCCGCATAGTCCTGCGGCGAGATATGGCCGACACACGGCGCAGAGCAACGCTTGATCTGGTACAGCAGGCAAGGACGGGTGCGGTTACTGAACACCGGGTCTTCACAGGTGCGCAGGCGAAACACCTTTTGCATCAGCAGGATGGCTTCCTTCACCGCCCAGGCGCTGGGATAGGGACCAAAGTAGCGGTGTTTCTTCTCCACACCACCCCGGTAGTAAGACACCCGTGAAAAGCTCGCGGCCGAGGGCGCTGCACCCAGCGCATCCGCCCGCAGCGCTGCAGCAGGAACCCCGGTCATCTTGAGATAGGGGTAACTCTTGTCGTCCCGAAACAGGATGTTGTACTTGGGGTGCAGCGTCTTGATGAGGTTGTTTTCCAGCAGCAGTGCTTCGGCCTCGGAGCGCACCACGGTGGTCTCCATCCGAACAATCTTGCTCACCATGTGGCCGGTACGCGTACCTCCATGGTTCTTTTGGAAATAGCTCGACACCCGCTTTTTCAAACTGATGGCCTTGCCTACATACAGCAACTGCCCCTCGACGTCAAAATACCGGTAGACGCCAGGCAGCGAGGGTAATGCCGCGACTTCGCGCAACAATTCAGCAGAGTGGATTTCAGACATGGGGCCGTATTGTCGCGGGATCAGAACTCGATGGACTCCGCGATGGCGCGAATGCCCGCGGCAGCGCACGCTTCATCCGCATCCCCACCAGGCCCGCCCGACACGCCAATGGCTCCAAACACCACGCCACCCCCTTCGATCACCAGTCCGCCTCCCACGGGAATGAACCGGGGCACATTGCGCAATCCGCTCATCGCTTTGCCCGGCTGGGTTTCGTTGGCCAGCGCCGAAGTGGGCGTCCTGAAACTCGCCGCTGTCCAAGCCTTGCCAGACGCGACATCCAGCGTATGCGCACCGGCGAACCGGTCACGCAGCAACACCTGCGTCAGACCAGAGCGGTCAACCACGGCCACTGCGACCTGAAAACCCTGCTTGCGACACTGCTCCAGCGCCGAGCGCCCGGCTACCAGCGCAACCTCGGGCGTCAGCGATCGGGTCTGAAACGTGGTGTCCTGCGCCACGGCCAGCAGCGGCAGAGAAGTCAACAACAGGGCGGCAAAAGAACGGGGTTTCATGAATGTCTCCTGGTTTGAACGGGGGCAGAAGCCGGGCATCGCGGCTGATTTTCATCTTTGTTATAGCAGCAAGGCGCCCAGCAATCGCCTGGCCACCCCGACTTTGTGGACAATCCCCGCCATGACTGCCCCCAATAAGCCCGCCCTGCTGTGGGATATTTTCTGCCGCGTGATCGACAACTTTGGAGACATCGGCGTGTGCTGGCGCTTGTGTGCGGACCTGGCCGCCCGTGGGCATGATGTGCGACTGTGGGTGGATGATGCCAGCGCGCTGACCTGGATGGCACCCGGTGCGCAGGAAGGGAATTGGCATGGCATTGAGGTGCATGACTGGGCCCAGACCAGGCACCGTGAAAGCCTGGCGAACCTGGTCCCGGCGGACGTCTGGATGGAATGCTTTGGATGCGACATTGCTCCTGAATTCATAGCTGCTCACGCAGATGCTTCGGGGGCTAAACCCGAAAAAGACTTACGTAACCCGGTCTGGATCAACCTCGAATACCTGTCGGCCGAGTCCTATGTGGAGCGCTGCCACCGCCTGCCATCACCCATCCTATCCGGACCCGCGCGGGGCAGAACCAGGCACTTTTTCTACCCCGGCTTCACGCAGGGCACTGGCGGCTTGTTGCGCGAGCCCGATCTGGCCCAACGCCGGGCCTGCTTTGACCGCAACGCCTGGCTGAACGGCTGCGGCATTGAACCCAAACCGGGAGAGCGGCTGATTTCACTGTTCTGCTACGAGCCCGCCGCCCTGCCCTGGCTGGTGCGGCACCTGGCCTCCCAAAACCTGCCCACGCGCCTGCTGGTCACGGCCGGGCGTGCTGCAGCGGCAGTGCAGGCCATGATTGAACATGAAAACCGACTGAACCCCCCGTGGAATAAGCGTGAGGTGCTATCTATTTCATACCTTCCGGCGTTGACGCAAAGGGAGTTTGACCATCTTTTGTGGGCCTGCGATCTGAACTTCGTGCGGGGAGAGGACTCGCTGGTGCGTGCTTTGTGGGCCGGTCAACCCTGCATCTGGAACATCTACCCACAAGACGACGATGCGCACCACCCCAAGCTGGACGCTTTTTTGAACATGCTGGGGGCCGACGCTTCGCTGCGGCACCTTTACCGCCAGTGGAATAGCGTAGAAGGCACTGACTGCTCCAACATTTTCCTGCCTGAACCCTTGGAAGCCTGGCGGCGAATTGCCACAGAGGCCAGAACCCGACTCCTAAAAATGGATGATCTGGTCGCCCAGCTGATCCACTTCGTATCGAAAAAACGTTAAAATAGGAGGCTTTGCTGGGTTTGCCGAAAATATTCGCAGCCCGTGCTCCGCCGCAGATAGCGGCCTATTACGCTGTCAGCACAGGCTAACAGTGGTACCTATTACGAGACAATTATGAAAGTCGCTCAAGAAATCCGCGCCGGCAACGTCATCATGCACGGCAAAGACCCCATGGTCGTTCTGAAGACCGAATACAGCCGTGGTGGCCGCAACTCTGCCACCGTGCGCATGAAGCTTAAAAGCCTGATCGCCAACTTTGGCACCGAAGTCGTATTCAAGGCCGACGACAAGATGGACCAGGTTATTCTGGACAAGAAGGATTGCACCTACTCCTATTTTGCCGACCCTATGTACGTGTGCATGGACGAAGAGTTCAACCAGTACGAAGTGGAAGCCGAGAACATGGGCGACACACTGAATTACCTGGAAGATGGCATGGAACTCGAAGTCGTGTTTTACGACGGCAAGGCCATTTCGGTTGAATTGCCCACCAGTGTGGTGCGAGAAATCACTTGGACAGAGCCCGCAGTCAAAGGCGACACATCCGGAAAGGTGCTCAAGCCTGCCAAGATCGCCACCGGCTTTGACGTCGGCGTGCCAATCTTTGTGGCCCAGGGCGACAAGATTGAAATCGACACCCGCACCGGCGAATACCGCAAGCGCGTCTAAGCAAAATCGGACCCACTGCGGCGCAGGTATCCTGCGTGGCGCTTGGTCAAAGAAAGGCTCCTTCGGGAGCCTTTCTTGTTTGCTACTCCGTGCAATTGCTTGAACAACCAGCGAAGCCAGGAACTCACTTGGCTGCGTGGGACCATTGCGGGTGCTCGTCGTCGCACATGTCTATGACTGCAATGCTGCGTTTGCTGCCGGCTAGACCGGCGATCTGGATTTCGGGAATCGACCGGTTGAATCCAAGGCCCAAAGCGGTCAGTCACCTTGCAATATCGATCTACCATTTGCACTCGTTCAGTTAAAGTCCTCTCCCTCTGGGACGGCGGCCGATCGGGTGGGGCTAGCTGTGGCTTACTGAATCAAAAGGAAAACAATATGCTTTTAGTTGATATCGCCGTCGAGCACACGCTGGTGTCCAAGAAGAATGGGGTTCGTCAGACTTTCTTGCTGCATCCGTTTACCAATACGCAGCGAGATACGTTGGGTAAATTCGAGATCGTTCGTGACATCCGTGAGCCAGGGTGCAAAGAAGTTAAGCGCTCAACATTCGTATCGTTTCAGCAATTGGCGGAGTTGTACGCGAAAGGGGTCCTCGACGAATTCGGGTTTTCCGTTCGCATGTGTCCCGCGGATGGCAAATCCCCGACTGTGAATCCCGCAAAAAAAATACTGCCTATCGGCATCAGGCCAGGCTCATCGTTCGACCTAGCGGTTCAAGGCGTGGATGTTTCAAAACCGGCCAGCCGCGAATTGAGAACAGCCTTGCTTCGCACTAACGTCAAGCTTTAGGGATACCTGTGAATCCATCCCTTACCCATGCCGACCTCATTGCCACTTTCAATCGGGCGGAGGCTGAGGCGGTCCACAAGTCCGGTCTGATCCAAGCTGCCGCACAAAAGGGGCCCAAGGCTATCCACGCAGCCGTTGACGCCGCTGCAAAGGCAGCAAAGCGCAGGGACTCTTATGCAAAGAAGCTGGACGCCCTGGGGGTGAATCTCAAGGATTGAGCAGGTCTCAGCCTACTTCCCGACATCAGTCATTGGCGACTACCCCCAACTGGCCCGTAGCCGCAGCCGACCCATACCGGACTTAGCCCTCCTCAATCCGATGGCCTGAAACCAGCCACTGGCGATCAAATTCCTGAAGGCGGGTTTGCTGCGACAACAGTCATTCGGACGAACGAAATACGGCATACCATGCAACAAATACGAGTCAACATGCATGCACTTTCTAATGCCTTTCCTCTCTGTGCTACTTCTCCCTCTCGCCACCCCTCCGGCGCTGGCTAAGGAGCCGTGCCCCGAAAAAGTACGCGTAGCGTTTTACAACTTTGCCGTATCTTCTTTGCTGAATGGAAACGGTGACACGTTTTCCGACCAGCCCGGCTTGGCCCCAGCGTGGGTGCACGAGGCTATCAAGCGCAGTGGCTGCACGCCCACGGTGCAAACAGTGCGCCTGCCGCAAAAGCGTATGAACGCAGAAATATCGGAAAATCGCGTTGACCTTCTGGCTTTGACCGCGCCTACTGAGGAACGCATGAAGGTGGCACAGTTCCCTATGCGCAATGGGCTACCGGACCCGCGCTTTGCTATGGCGCAAACACGCATGGGATTTTGGGTGCGGCGGGACAAAAAGTCCATCCAGTGGGACGGAAAGACCTTGAATGGACCACCCAAATTCAGGGTCGCAGTAACCCGTGGCTCGGTCGCTGAAGAAGTGTTAAAAACGAGAGGGATTGCCGCAGAAACCGGTGGCACCGGAATGCAAACCACCTATATGTTGCTCAAAGGCCATGTGCAGGTGGCGGCGTTACCGGAGCTTGTTGTTGACGGCCTCCCCGATGATGAAAAATCTCAGTTGGAGTTGCTACTGCCGGTGCTGCAGGATTTTTCGTTTTATGCCGCTTCGGGCCTCGCGTTTTACGCGCAGTACCCTGAATTCACACAACGCTTCTGGCGTGAGTTGTGCCGTGTCTCGCACGCGGCGCCTGAACTGCCCAAGCAAAGACTGCTGCCTGCATGCCCAAAATAGTGCTTTTGACCAGTTCCCAAAGTGTGTGGTTGCATCGTGTGTGAGCCCAATTGGGTCAGCGGCTCAACTCACAAGTTCATGTTGAACGATCACATCAATAGACGCGTGTTTTCAGTCTGAAATATTGACACCGCGCTGGCCAGTCGCAACGACTGTTCCCTGAGGCTTTCCGCGGCCGCTGCAGACTCTTCCACCAGGGCAGCGTTTTGCTGGGTCATTTGCTCAATTTGACTGACCGCAGCGTTGACTTCGCCGATCTCTCGGGATTGCTGCACCGACGCTGCAGTGATTTCGCTCACTATGTCGCCCACACGCCTGACCGAACTCACAATTTCAACCATCGTGGTTCCAGCGGCCTGAACTAGGCGAGAGCCAGAGTCCACTCGCTCTACAGACGCGCCGATCAGGGCTTTGATTTCCTTGGCAGCTTCGGCGCTGCGGCTTGCAAGGCTGCGTACTTCACTGGCAACTACGGCAAACCCCCGGCCTTGTTCGCCAGCGCGAGCCGCCTCGACCGCCGCATTGAGCGCAAGAATATTGGTCTGAAACGCAATACCATCAATTACTCCGATGATGTCGCTGATTTTTTTGGAACTTTGATTGATTTCTTCCATTGTGGCGACGACCTGCCCCACCACGACTCCACCACGTGTCGCTACTTGGGCTGCTGATGCAGCAAGCTGATTTGCCTGACTTGCCGCTTCTGTGGATTGCCGCATTGTGTTGTTGAGATCTTCCATGCTGGAGGCAGTGCGCTGCAGATTGCCGGCAGTGTGCTCGGTTCGGGTACTCAAGTCCTGGTTGCCAGTCGCAATTTCATTGGATGCATCTGAAATGCTCAGCACAGAATTTTTGATCTCTCCCATGGTGGATTGCAACATAGCTACCAGCCTAGCCAGCGAATAAATGAGGCTGCCTTCCGGAGCCCGAGACACCTTCAGATCAAGGTTTCCATTGGCAAGAGCTGCGAGCGCCTGGCTCGCTTCGGAGGGCTCACCACCCAACACCGCACTTGCCGTGCGTCGGATCCAAATGGTAAAGCCTATACACACAGCGACGCAGATCGCTGTCAGCATCGCGGTAAGCGTTCCACCCACATGAAGGTAATTGGCGATGGTTGAATTGGAGGCTACCTTCGCTTGTCCTTGCAGCCACACAGCACCAAATACCACTGCGCTACCCGCACCTGCCACCATGGCGGTGGGGATAATCATGGATATAGTCAGCTTTTGCGTATAGTTCATGTCATCTCTTGCGAAATATCCCGTTCAGGAGCTTGTTCTGATGCGGCAATGGGATGTCACCACGACATGCCCACACCTTGGAGAATGATAGCAACACTGGTTCAAGGCAGTGCAACTTTCGTTCCCACATTGCCGCGGTAATCCCTGCGTTTTTCGCTGATGCCAGAAGTAGACGGTTTACGCAGCATTGCGGGTACTGACAGTCAAACCCTCACGGTCAGCAAAGGGTATTTTGGGCGAATTCTCGGCACCCAGTTGTCCGACTGCTTGCTGCCAGGTCCCGACGTTCGCAATTCCAGGGCGACCGTTAGCCGCTGGTCGATAGGCATACCAGAGACATTCAATGGGCTGCAGCTACCATTTGGTTTCCCGAATCCCGAGATAAAAGGAAACATGGTTGACCAGCACATCGCCTATAAAACTGATCCCGCAGACCAAGGCAATGTCCGTCCAATCCAGGCGAACAAAGAAGCCCAGTGCGATCAGCCCGCCTGCAATGAAGTCGAGCTGATCGAAGGGAATCCAGCGCTTTCCGGGCGCAATCTGCAGGCGGCGCTTGAAAAAACTCTTGAGACTGTCGCCCCCCATCGCTCCAAAACCGGCGGCAAATCCTGCCCCAAGCCAATCTTCCGGGGGCAGCAGGCTTCCCTCCCACTGCAGTCGGGACTGCAAGAATGTGACCGCCACACCGACTGCGACGCCCACGGCAAAACCCACCACGGTCTTGTGGTTCCCCAGGAGCGTGACGCTGATGGGGGGATTCCACCCACGCCAGAAACGAACAAAGGGGGGTGCCATGTTGGCCAGATAGACCGGCAGCATGAGATACATCAACTGTGCTAAATGCATGAATGCTCCAGAGATTGACAGCGGGACCCTAGCCAGCCCTCAGAGGCGCTATTGGACTTCCCGGATTCTCTGCCTGATCTTGCTTTGACTGCAATTAAATCGGTGTAGGCTATATCCATGCGCAACGAAATACCTGAGCCGGCGGCCATCGGCCTGAACCCGGGCAATGGCACGTTCAGCCCGGCACGCCTGGTGCTGCGCCGCGTGCTGATTGACACCTACCATGAGAATGTGGCCTACATGCACCGGGACTGCGAGGTCTACCGGGCCGAGGGCTTCAAGGCGCTATCCAAAGTGGAGGTTCGCACCAACGGGCGCAGCATTCTGGCCACTCTGAACGTGGTGGACGACGCCGCCATCGTCGCCCCCGGAGGGCTGGGGCTATCCAAAGCCGCTTTTGCCCAAATGGGCGTAGAAGACGGCCACACCGCGACGGTGGCGCAGGCCGAGCCACCCGAGTCGATGGGCGCATTGCATCGCAAGCTCGGAGGTGAGCGGCTCAATTTGGATGATTTTCGCGCCATTGTGCAGGACATTGCCGAGCACCACTATTCCAAGATCGAGCTGACAGCCTTTGTGGTCGCCACCAACCGGGACGAACTGGACCGCGAAGAGGTCTACTTTCTGACCGAAGCCATGGTCGACGTGGGGCGCCGCCTGGATTGGCACGAACACATGGTGGTGGACAAGCATTGCATTGGTGGCATCCCCGGCAACCGCACGTCCATGTTGATAGTGCCCATCGTTGCCGCCCACGGCATGCTGTGCCCCAAAACGTCCTCCCGTGCCATTACCTCACCGGCGGGTACCGCCGACACCATGGAGGTGCTGGCCAATGTGGAGCTGCCCATTGAGCAACTCGAAGAAATCGTGCGCAAGCACCGCGGTTGCCTGGCGTGGGGCGGGACTGCGAACCTGTCGCCTGCTGACGATGTACTGATTTCCGTGGAGCGACCGCTCGCACTGGACTCGCCCGGGCAAATGGTGGCGTCCATCCTGTCCAAGAAAATCGCTGCCGGTTCCAGCCACCTGGTGTTGGACATTCCCATCGGCCCCACGGCCAAAGTGCGCTCCATGCCGGACGCGCAACGGCTGCGCCGGCTCTTTGAATATGTAGCCCGGCGCATCAAGCTGTCGCTGGACGTGGTGATCACCGATGGCCGCCAGCCCATTGGCTTCGGCATTGGCCCGGTACTGGAGGCGCGCGACGTAATGCGGGTGCTGGAAAACGACCCCCGCGCCCCGATTGATCTGCGGCAAAAGGCCTTGCGCCTGGCCGGTCGTCTGATCGAGAGCGACCCCGATGTGCGCGGTGGTGATGGCTTCGCCATTGCACGCGACATACTCGATTCCGGCCGTGCGCTGACCAAGATGAACGACATCATCCAGGCCCAGGGCAGCAAATCGTTCGACCACAACCAGCCCGAACTGGGCGCGCTGACCTTTGAGGTGCGTGCGCCGGTTGCCGGTGTGGTGACCGGCATCGACAACTTGCAGCTCGCACGCATTGCCGGCTTGGCCGGTGCACCCAAAGTGAAGTGCGCGGGCGTCGATTTGCTGCGCAAACTGGGCGATGAAGTGCAAGCCAACACCGTGCTTTACCGCGTGCATGCCAGTTTTCCGGCAGACCTCGAATTTGCGCGCCAGGCCTTTCGCAGGTCCTCCGGCTACACCATTGGCACGGCCAGCGAAGTGCCCCATGTTTTTGTGGAGTTTTAATGAGTGATACCCATAACACCGCCCTGTTGCTGTGCTTTGAGGAAGACCGGGCCAGCGCCCAGCGTATCGCCACCGCGGCGGCCCTGGACTTGTCCGTCATGGAGCGCCACCGCTTCCCGGATGGGGAACTCAAGCTGCGGTTGCCCCCCGTTCTGCCAACACGCGTGGTAATCCTGCGCTCACTGGACTACCCGAACGAAAAACTGATCGAGCTGCTGCTGGTGGCACGTACCGCGCGGACGCTGGGCGCGCACCACGTCACACTGGTGGCGCCTTACCTCGCCTACATGCGCCAGGACATTGCGTTCCAGCCGGGTGAAGTCGTGAGCCAGCGTGTGGTCGGCAGTTTTCTGGCCGACCTGTTTGATGCCGTCATCACGGTGGACCCGCATTTGCACCGGGTTGCCACCCTGCAGGAGGCGGTGCCGGTTCCCCAGGCCATCGTGCTCAGCGGTGCGCCACTGCTGGCCGACCTCATCGCCGCGCACCACCAGCCATCGTCTCAACGGCCGCTGCTGGTAGGGCCGGACGAAGAATCCGCACAGTGGCTTGCACAGGCGGCCGCAAGCCACGGCTTCGAATTCGGGGTGTGCCGCAAGGTCCGCAACGGTGACCGGGATGTGCACACCACCCTTCCGGACTTGAATGTGACCGGTCGTTCCGTGGTGCTGCTGGACGATATTGCCAGCAGCGGCCACACGCTGGCCGGCGCCGCACGCCTGTTGCTGGCCACGGGAGCCACCTCTGTCGACGTGGCCGTCACCCATGCCCTGTTTGCGGGCGACGCCCTGCAAGTCATCAAGCGGGCAGGCGTAGGCCAGGTCTGGAGCACCGACTGCATTGCGCATCCCACCAATTCCGTGAGCATGGCGCCGGTGATTGCCACCGCCTTGTCTTCCACTTTGTCATTTCAAGCCACCTAGGAAGCACCCTTTTGGACACCCCACACGACCTCAATGAACGCACCCTGGCGGACGCCTGGGCCGACCTCAAAGCCCACGCCGACGCCGGCATTCCGCTGCAACCCGATGCCTACCGGCTGGCGTTCGCCGACCCCGAGTTTTTGTTGCGACGCGAAACGCGCGGCATCCGCTTTCAGCTGGAAATGCTCAAACCGGACCTGGACCAGGCAGAGATGGGCATCGACAACACCATCGTCGTGTTTGGCAGCGCGCGTTTCAGCCCGCCTGAAGATGCACTGCGTCTGCTGGAAGCAGCCCGCGAGAGCGGAGACGTTGACGCGATGACCCTGGCCAAGCGGCACATGCGCAACGCCCATTTTTACGATCAGGCCCGCCTGTTTGGCCGCATTGTGGCCACCCACAGCGAGGCGCTGCCCCAAAAGGAGCGGCTCTACATTTGCACCGGTGGCGGGCCCGGCATCATGGAAGCGGCCAACCGGGGGGCATTCGAAATGGGTGCACCCACTGTGGGCCTCAACATTGCCCTGCCCCACGAGCAAAGCGGCAATCCCTATGTCACACCGGCGTTGAGCTTCAAGTTTCATTACTTTGCGCTGCGCAAGATGCACTTCATGATGCGGGCCAAAGCGTTGGTGGCGTTCCCCGGCGGCTTTGGTACGCTCGACGAGCTTTTCGAAGTCATCACGCTGGTGCAGACCAAAAAGGCCAATCCGGTACCCATCATTCTGTTTGGCGTGGACTACTGGAAGCGCCTCATCAATCTGGACGTGCTGGTGGAAGAAGGCGCCATTTCACCCGCTGATTTGAACCTGTTTCAGTACACCGACGACCCACTGGAAGCCTGGGAATTCATCCGCACGTTTTACAAGTTGTGAGGTAGCAAATCAGGGGCGCATGCGCCAGGCGACGCGCGCACCGGCGCCCACCATCGCGCCCACGGTCCAGAACACTACCGAAACGCCCACCACCATGCCCGCGGTGCCAAACAGCATGGGCATCAGCACGCTGGACAGGTTGATGCTCATCAGGCGCAGGCCCAGTGCCTGTCCGTGCTGGGCATGGGGCGTGATCTGGTGCAGGGTGCTCATGATCATGGGCTGCACCGCGCCCAGCGACAGGCCCAGCAACACCGAGCACATGCCCATCGTAAGGGGTGACGGCATGAACGGGTAAATGGCGAACAGCAGTGCGGTGATCACCATGGAGGTGGTGACTACGACCCACTCGCGCAGGTGGGCTGCCAATAACGGCATGGCCACCCGCACCGCGGCCGCCGCAATGGCAAAAGCGCCCAGAATCGCACCAATGACTGAGGCACTGAACGCCCGCTCATGGCCCAGCACCGGCACGACAAAGGTGTGCACATCCCAGCAACTCGACAGCAGCCAGTTCACCAGCAACAGGCGGCGCATGCGGGGTTCGCGCAACAAATGCCAGGCCTTCGTTTTGGCCGCACCGGCCGGGTGCAGCACGGGAGGCAGCTCCGCAGTGCGCCGAACCAGCGCCCAGGTGATCAAGGGCAAGATCGCCAGCATCAAAAAGGCTGCCCGAAAGCCGTTGTTATCTGCCGGGGCCCCACCCATCCACACCCCCGCGTGGTCTATCAACAACCCGGCCGTAACCGGCCCCAGAAAATTGGAGACGGCGGGTCCGATGGCCAGCCAACTGAAGACCCGTTTCAATTCCGTGGTGTCTTGCACGGCGCGCCCTACATGCCGCTGCAAGGCGATGGAGGCGGTGCCTGTTGCACCGCCCATCAGCAGTGCGCTCAGGCAGAGCACTTCAAACTGGGGCCACAGCACGGCCAGTATCGCTCCGGTGGACGCAGCCAGAACACCCAGCCCCATGGGCCGCTTCAGCCCGTGGCGATCCGCAAACCGCCCGGCTGGCAAAGCCAGAAAAACCTGTGACAGGGAAAACAGTGCCAGCAGCACGCCCACCGCCAGGGCGCTATTGCCCTGACCCAAGGCCAGCAAGGGGGCCGCCAAACGCAGGCCCGCCATGCTGCCGTGCAGACAGATATGCCCGCTAATCAGGCGGGCCAACGCCCAGGGCCCGGCGTGCGGTGTGTGCGGCGCAGCACTCATGTGGAAGCGGTTTCGCTGTCTGCATCGCGATCGAAGTCCTTGTCGAATGGAATGAGCGCTTGCGCCTGTGTGTCGGGCAGCGCATCGACTTTCTTCAGCACGCGGCTCATGGCGCGGCTACGCGTCTCGGCGCTGTCCAGCGTTTTGAGCACGGTCTCGGTCTGTGACTTGACCTTGGCCAGCACATCGCCAAACTTGTTGAACTCGGTCTTGACGGCGCCCAGCACCTGCCACACCTCGCTGGAGCGCTTCTCCAGCGCCAGTGTTCTGAAGCCCATTTGCAGCGAGCTCAGCATGGCCAGCAAGGTGGTGGGGCCCGCCAGCGTGACGCGGTGGTCGCGCTGCAGGCTTTCCATCAGGCCTGGGCGGCGCAGCACCTCGGCATACAGGCCTTCGGTGGGCAAAAAGAGGATGGCAAAGTCGGTCGTGTGCGGCGGTTCCACATATTTCTCGACCATCGATTTCGCCTCCAGCCGGATACGCACTTCCAGCGCCTTGCCTGCCGCCTCGGCACCCAGCACGTCGGCACGGCCCTGCGCATCGAGCAAGCGCTCGTAATCTTCGTTGGGAAACTTGGCGTCAATCGGCAGCCACAGCGGCTCGCCCGTGTCCGACTTGCCGGGCAGCTTGATGGCGAAATCGACCACATTCTTGCTGCCGGGGCGGGTCGCCACCTGCACCGCGTACTGGTCGGGCACAAACACCTGTTCCAGCAGACTGGCCAACTGCGCTTCACCAAAAATACCGCGGGTTTTGACATTGGTCAGCAGGTGCTTGAGATCACCCACGCCCTGCGCCAGCGTCTGCATTTCGCCCAGGCCTTTGTGCACCTGTTCCAGCCGGTCGGCGACCTGTTTGAAACTCTCGCCCAGGCGCGCCTGCAAGGTGGTTTGCAGCTTTTCATCCACGGTCGCGCGCATCTCGTCGAGCTTGGCGGCGTTGGTGGTTTGCAGTTGCACCAGCTGCTTTTCCAGCGTCTCGCGCACTTCGTTCAGGCGTCGCGCGTTGGCCTCGCTCAGGCCCGAGAGCTGGTTGTTAAGCGTGTCCGACAGCGTCTTTTGCAGCAGCGCCAGTTGCTGGCCAAAGGCGTCGATCTGTGTGTTTTGGGTGCGCGTGGCCTCTGCGCCCTGTTGCGTCAGGGTTTGCTGGAAGGTGGCCAGGTTTTGGGTGGTCTCCTGGCGGGCACCACGCGACGATTCGGCAATCTCGCGGCGCAACTCGCGCTCCAGGCGCTCGCTGCTGGCTTGCAACACGCTGCGCAGATCCTGAAGCTCCTTTAGCTGCTGTTGTGCCTGCAGATCCCCACCGCCCTGCCCTCGCCCCAGCCCAACCCAGACCACCAGGGCCAGATTGACGACCGCCAACACCACCAAAACCCACACTAGCCATTCATTCACGTTGAAACCACCCCTACCAGATTATTGAAGAGAAACAGGGCTCTAGCCCCCGTATTACCTGCGCAAGCAGCTATCAAAAACGTAGCGCCTACAGCATACTGCAGCGCACTATGCAAGCGAAACTACCCCAGCGTATTCAAAGGCGTGAGCGCCTTGCCGTTCACCAGATAGCCAATGAGGTTGTTGGCCGCCAGATCGGCCATGGCACGTCGCGTGCCCACCGTGGCACTGGCGATGTGGGGGGTCAGCACCACGTTGGGCACGGTCAGCAAATCAGGGTGCACTTTGGGCTCGCCCTCAAACACATCCAGCCCGGCGGCGGCAATGCGCTTTTCACGTAAGGCCACGGCCAGCGCCGCATCATCCACGATGCCGCCGCGGGCAATGTTGACGAGGGTAGCTGTGGGCTTCATCAGCGCCAGCTCGGGCGCGCCGATGGTGTGGTGCGAAGCCGCCGAGTACGGCACCACCAGTACCACGTGGTCCGCCGTCTTGAGCAATTCTTCTTTGCCCACATAGGTGGCGCGGCACTCGGCCTCCAGCGTGGCGTCCAGGCGGCTGCGGTTGTGATAAATCACGTGCATGCCAAAGCCCAGCGCGCCCCTGCGCGCAATGCCCTGCCCGATACGGCCCATGCCGATGATGCCCAGCGTGGAGCCATGCACTTCAGCGCCCGAGAACATGTCGTAGCTCCAGCGCGTCCACAAACCGGCGCGTAAATAGTGCTCGCTCTCGGTCACGCGGCGGGCTGTGGCCATCAGCAGTGCGAAGCCGAAATCGGCGGTGGTTTCCGTCAGCACATCGGGGGCGTTGGTGGCCAGCACGCCCGCAGCCGTCATGGCGGGCACATCGAAGTTGTTGTAGCCCACCGCCATGTTGGCGCAAATCTTGAGCAAGGGGCATTGGGCCAGCAGCGATGCGCTGATGGCGTCCGCGCCGGTGGTGAACACGCCCACCTTGCCCTGCAGCCTGCGTGCCAGCTCAGCGGCGTCCCAACTCGCATCCGCCTGGTTGGACTCGACTTCGAAATGCTGCGCCAGATTCGCCAGCACCTCGGGGAATACGGCACGGGTCACCAGAATGGCGGGCATGGAAGTTGGTGTGGAATCGGGAATGGTCATGGTAATTGCTCAGGTTGGGGCGGTGCAATTTCAAACACCTGGCGCAGATAGGCCAGGTAGTTTTTGTCGTCGCACATGTCTTTGTTGGGGGAGTCGGACAGCTTGGCCACCGGCTGGCCGTTGCAGCGCACCATCTTGATGACGATTTGCAGCGGCTCGTAACCCAGATCGTTGGTCAGGTTGGTGCCAATACCAAAGGCGAGCTGGCAACGCCCGCGAAACTGCTGGTATAGCTCGATGGTGCGCGGCACGGTGAGGCTGTCGCTAAAAATCAGCGTTTTGGTGCGGGGGTCCACCCGGTTGCGGGCGTAATGGGCCAGCATGCGCTCGCCCCACTGAAACGGGTCGCCGCTGTCGTGGCGGGCACCGTCAAACAGCTTGCAAAAATACAGGTCGAAATCACGTAAAAAGGCGCTCATGCCATAGACATCGCTGAGCGCAATGCCCAGGTCGCCCCGGTACTCGCGCGCCCACGACTCAAAGGCAAAAATCTGGCTGTCGCGCAGCCGCGGCCCCAGCGCCTGCGAGGCCTGCAAATACTCGTGGGCCATGGTTCCCAGCGGCGTCAGGCCCAGTTTCATGGCCAGCAAGGTGTTGCTGGTGCCCGCTAGTTGGCCCGGCGCACCCTTGCTGTTGTCGGGGCTTTGCACCGTGCCCAGACGGGCGACCAGCACGCGCAGCACCTCGTCGTGCCAGGCGCGGGAGAAGCGGCGGCGGGTGCCGTAGTCAGCAATCTTCAAGTCAGACAGGCCCGCACTGCGCAGCTGCTCGATCTTGCGGTCCAGCCGCTTGCGGCCTTCCGGGAAATCAGGCACTTTTTGGGTGTTGCGAAAGTAGACCTCGTTGACGATGGCCAGCACCGGAATCTCGAACAGGATGGTGTGCAGCCACGGGCCGATGATGGCGATTTCGATCTCGCCACTGGGCAGCGGCGTGACCGTGATGTACTTTTCGTTGAGCTTGAACAGCCCCAGAAAATCCACAAAGTCGCTCTTGATGAAACGCATGGAGCGCAAGTACTGCAACTCGCTGTCCTGAAAATGCAGGCTGCACAGCGAGCGAATTTCTTCCCGAATGTCGCTGGCGTGCGAAGCCAGGTCAACGCCCGGGTTGCGGCACTTGAAGCGGTATTCGACCTGCGCACCCGGAAACTGGTGCAACACCACCTGCATCATGGTGAACTTGTACAGGTCGGTATCCAGAAGGCTGGTGATGATCATGGGTTCAAGACTTAAAGAGCATTCAAGGGGGTCTGCGCGGTCAGTGTAATGACCCGGTCGGCCCGGTCGGCGAGGATGCCATTTTGCTCTGCAACCAGCATGGACATTCCTTCGGCTTTCAGCGTCAGCAAGGCATCGCGAATCGATTCCACCAGCACCGGCGCAATGCCCTCGCACGGTTCGTCCAGCAGCAGCATGGACGGCCCGGTCATCAGCGTGCGGGCAATGCTGAGCATTTGCTGCTCGCCACCGCTCATGTGGGCGGCGCTGCGACCCAGCATCGTTGCCAGTACCGGAAAGAGTTGCAGCACACGCGCTGGCCCCAGGGCTCCCGGCCGCGCGGCGATCGACAGGTTTTCCTGCACCGTGAGCGCGGTAAACAAACGCCGGTCTTCGGGCACATAGCCCAAACCGAGCCGCGCACGTTGGTGCGGCGGCAACGCGACAATGCTCTTTTTTTGATAGCTGACTGCGCCATCTACACGGGGTCCAAGGCCCATAATGGCTTGTAACAGCGTGGACTTGCCGGCACCATTCAGGCCCTGTAGCACCACCAGCTCACCGCGACCGACCTGCAGCGTCACGCCGAACAAGGCTTGGGCCGCACCGTGCCAGGCGCACAGGTTTCGAACGTCAAGCATGCAGGCCGCCTTGTGACTTTTCCCACCACTGGCCCAGGTAGCGCTGGCGCACGGTGGGGTCTTCTGCAATGGCCTCGGGGCTGCCCTGCGCGGCAATGGCGCCGTCGATCAGCACCAGCACCCGGTCGGCCACGCCAAACACGGCGTCCATGTTGTGCTCGGTGTAGAGCACGGCCATAGCGGCGCGCACGCCTTGCGGTCGGGTCAGCGACTTGACCAGCGCCATCAGCGCGGCCCGCTCACTGAGCGCAAGGCCCGCTGCGGGTTCATCAAGCAGAAGCAATGGGGCCCCGACAGTCTGCGCAGGGCCCTGGCTGCGCGCGCCGGGTGGGCATTGCAGGCCGGCCAGCGCCATGGCCAGCTCCAGCCGCTTCTTGGCGCCGTAGGGCAGGCTTTGCGCGTCGGCCTGTGCCCACTCGCTCAGGCCGACTTGCGACAGCAGCGCCATAGCCACGGACGCGTCCGTTGAATTGCGTACCGAATCAAGCAGCTTAAAGGCCGAGAGCCCCCGTGGCGCTTGCGTGAGCAGCTGCAAATTTTGTAGCACGGTCAGCGCCTCAAAGGTCTGCGCCACCTGAAACGTGCGGGCGATTCCGCGTTGCAAGCGGGCCGCCGGACGCAGGGTATCCACGCGCTCGCCATTCCACTGCACCTGCCCGGCGGTCAGCGTGTGCTGACCCGCAATGCAGGCAAAAGTGGTGGATTTTCCCGCGCCATTGGGGCCGATCAACGCCACGCATTCGCCCGGCTCCACGCTAAACGTGACGCCTTTGACGGCTTGCACCCCGTCAAAGTGTTTGACCAGACCTTGCACATGCAAGCTCATGGTTTCGTCCCCCGCCGCAGGCCCAATATTCCAGACGGTGCGGCCACCATGATCACCATCACCAGCAAGCCCAAAGCACCCCGCCAGTAGTCAAAACCCCGCCCCAGTTCAGCACCCGCCCACACCAGAATGAACGAGCCCGCCGCTGCGCCCCACAACTGGTGCACACCGCCCAGCAAAATCACCAAGAGCGCATCGACCGAGGTTGAAACCGAGGCCACCGAGGGAAACACCGCCCCCTGGTGTGCGGCAAACAAGCCACCCGCCAGCCCTGCCAGCGTGGCGCTTTCTACATAAATGCGCAGCTTGATGCGCTGCACCGGCAAGCCACTGGCGGCCGCCCGCTGCGGCGCATCACGCACCGCCTGCAGGGCCGCGCCCAGCGTGGAACGGCTCAAGCGCCCCAGGGCGGCGATGCTGAGCAGCGCAACGCCCACCAGCAACGCGAAGAACAGCAGACGCGTGTCATCGCTGACCAGTTGCAGACCAATCAAGCCGTTGTCACCCCCAGTCAGCGTCACCCACTGGCTGGCGGTGGCCCACACCACCTGTGCCAAAGCGAGCGACAGCATCGCCAGGTACACGCCTGCGCTGCGCACCAGCACGCCACCCAGCGCAAGCGCCACCCCGAACGCCAGCGCGCAGCCCGCAGCCAGCGCGCCCGGCAGGGTCCAGCCCCAAACGGTATGCGCCAGCGCAGCGCCATAGGCGCCCAAGCCAAAAAACGCCGCGTGGCCAAAGCTGACCAGACCACCCAAAGCCATCATGGCCTGCAGGCTGACGCCCAGAATCAGCAGGATCAACATGTCGCTCACCAGCGACTGCCAATAAGCACCCGCCCACCAGGCCGTCCCGGCTAACACCAGACACCCTGCGCAGGCGAACAAAAACCCGCTGCGCGAGCGGGGCACCGCGTGAAATTTGTGGGCGACTTCCTGCGGACCCGCGTCCAGCGCGTTGCCCAGCAGACCTTGCGGGCGAATAGCCAGCACCGCCGCCATGGTGACAAACACCAGCACCAGCGTGGCCTGCGGGAACAGGCTGATGCCCAGGGCGTGCACCAGCCCAATCAGCAAAGCGGCAAAGAAAGCGCCGCTGATACTGCCCAGCCCGCCAGTCACCACCACCACAAAGGTCTCGACCACGACATTCACGTCCATTTGCAAATGCGCGGGCTCACGCGGCAATTGCAATGCACCGCCCAGACCAGCCAGCGCGCAGCCCAGCACCACGGCGCCCAGCATCAGGGGCGCAGGGTTAATACCCAAGGCAGACAACATGGCGCGGTCCTGGGTGGCGGCGCGCAGGCGTGCGCCAAAGGAGGTGCGCGTGAGCAACAGGTGCAAGCCCATCCAGACCAGCGGCCCCAGCACGATGGTCAGCGCCTGGTATTGGGGAAAATACTCGCCACCCCACTCAATGGTCCCTTTGAGCCCGGGAAAACGGGGCGCAAACACCTCATCGGGCCCAAAGCCCCAGCGCATCGCATCGTGCAGCGCCAGACTCAGGCCGAAGGTAGCGACCAGCTGGTACAGCTCGGGCACGCCGTAGAGGCGGCGTAGTAAGCAAAATTCGGCTATAGCCCCCGTCAACGCTGCGCAGGCAGCTCCTAAAAGCATAGCAAACGCATAGAGCCATGCGCTGTCAGCCCAGGCAGGGAACCAGTCCACCAGCCAGTGCGCACTGAACAGGGCGCCCAGCATGAAGAAGCTGCCGTGCGCAAAGTTGACGATGCGCGTCACGCCAAAGATGAGCGTCAGCCCTGCCGCCATCAAAAACAGCGTGGTGGCGTAACTCAGTCCATTGAGAAACTGAATGGCAACAAAGCTCATGGTGGGCAGGTGCCCACTTATTCAAGCCAGGTGGTGAAATCCTGCACGGGCACACGCGGTGTGTGAAAGGTGTTGACCACGTCTGACGCGTCGGCATAACCCAGCGCCATGCCGCACACCAGCATTTCGTCAGGGCCTGCACCCACATGCGGCAGGATGATTTTCGAGAAGCTGTTCCAGGCCGCCTGCGGACAGGTGTGCAGCCCGTGGCCCCGCGCCGACACCATGATGCTTTGCAGGAACGCTCCGTAATCCACCAGTGAGCCCCGGCCCATGACCCGGTCCACGGTGAACATCAGCCCCACCGGCGCATCAAAAAAACGGTAGTTGCGCTGGTGCTGGGCGTGCATCTTGTCCTTGTCCGCCTTGCCAATGCCCAGCAAGCCGTAGAGGCCCCAGCCATTTTCACGGCGACGGTCTATGTAGGGGCTGACCCATTTTTGCGGGTAGTAGTCGTACTCTTCGGTGTACTCGGCCGCCAGGGCGGGGTCGGCGCGCATCGCATCATGCGTGGCGCACACCTGGTCCACCAGTGCATTGCGGCTGGCACCCTGCAGCACATAGACCTTCCACGGCTGGCAGTTGGTGCCCGAAGGTGCGCGACTGGCGACCTGCAAAATCTGCTCGATCAGATCCCGTGCAACGGGTTGACTGGTAAAAGCACGCGCTGACATGCGCGAGGTGATCGCCGCATCCACTACCGAAGAAGTCATAACAGGGTCTCCAAAACCGTTTTGAGTTGTGCAGGCAAGGGCACTGGCCTGCGCGTTATCTTGTCTACGTAAACATGGACGAAATGTCCTTTGGCGGCGGTCAGGTCCGAGTCGCCAAAAATACCCACTTCGTAGCGCACGCTGGAGGTTCCCAGCCGCGCCACCCGAATGCCCACTTGAACCGTCTGTGGAAACGCCAGCGATGCAAAGTAGTTGCAATGGGTTTCAATCACCAGCCCGATCGTCTCCCCTGCATGGATGTCCAGGGCACCGTGCTCAATGAGATAAGCGTTCACAGCGGTATCAAACCAGCTGTAGTACACCACGTTGTTCACATGCCCATAGGCATCGTTGTCCATCCAGCGGGTGGTAATGGGGCGAAACGCGCGGTACGCACTGCGTGGCTCTGGCACGGGCTTGGGATTTTGGGCTTGCTGCATGCACCGATTTTGCCAGCCCCGGGTTGGCCGCCTTCGCGCGCATGACCCCTTGATGACAGAACCGTTGTTTGAGAAAAAATGCAAGAGATTGTTGCAATGCAGCAAATTTTGCTTGCAGAACTGCTACATCGTCCTATAATTTAGTCATGCTGCACTGCAACATACACATGGCGATTGGCCAGGTTCAGAGCACATAGTATTCACCTTAACCTCTGGAGATTTGAAAATGATGACCGTAGAACAATTGATGGCTTCCCACAAAGCAAACTTCGAAACCCTGTTTGGCTTGACCACCAAGGCTTTTGAAGGCGTTGAGAAGCTGGTTGAGCTCAACCTGACTGCTTCCAAAGCAGCCCTGTCTGAAGCCAATGCACACACCCAATCTATGCTGAGCGTCAAAGACGCGCAAGAACTGCTGGCCCTGCAATCCGGCCTGTTCCAGCCTTTGGCTGAAAAAACCGCTGCCTACAGCCGTCACCTGTACGACATCGCCAACGGTGCGACTGCCGAATTCAGCAAGAACATTGAAGGCCAGGCAGCCGATGCACAGAAGCAATTCATGGGCTTGGTTGACAACGCTGCCAAAAACGCACCCGCTGGCTCCGAAGCCGCTGTTGCTATCATGAAGAGCACGGTCGCTGCTGCCAACAACGCTCTGGAATCCGTGCAAAAAGCCGTCAAACAAGCAACTGAAGTGGCTGAAGCCAACTTCAATGCGGTGGCCTCCACAGCGTCCAATGCAACGAAACAAGTTGCCAAGAAGCGTTAATTTCTTGGCAAGAACGGGTTTTAGGAGCGATGACTCTAACAAGCAAGGGAAAACCCTGAGATAATTGCCCCATCGGGAAATGAATAACTTCCCAACTGGTTGTCTCCTCGGATCCTTTCGAAACCTTCAGGTTCAGGGATCCCTTAAGGCCTCGTTGCAAGACGGGGCCTTTTTTTTGGCCCCGTCGAACCATCAGTGTGTTTTGGAGGCAATTGCCAATCGCAACTGGGGCAGCATTTGCAGCATGGCCTGGCGGCCCGCCTCGATGGAGCGTTTACGGGCGCTGAAGTCTGAACTCGATATTCCGGTCAATACCGGGCGCACAACCACATCAGCGTCCTTGAGTTCGAAACTGTTGATGCTGCTGCCCATAATGGAAAAGGTCTGCAGCAAAACGTCCAAGGTTCCGCCTGCCAGATTACTGTCGGGCGGACTCGAAATGTCCACCGCAATCACCAACTCGGCGCCCATTTTCCGGGCAGCGCGCACCGGCACTGGCGACACCAGCCCTCCATCCACATAATCACGCCCGGAGATCTTGACTGGCTGGAATACCGCAGGAACTGCGCTCGACGCACGCACGGCCGTGCCGGTATCGCCGCGCTGGAACAGCATGCTTTGTCCACTGTTGAGATCAGTGGCCACGATGCCCAGGGGCAATGGCATATCTTGAATCAGGCGCGCGCTCACTTGACCGTTGACATACTTTGCCAAAGCGTCACCCCGAAACATGCCACTGTTGAATAACGGCAGCGTCCAGTCAGCGATGGTCACCTCTTCCATGGTCTCGGCAACGTGCTGCAATTGCTTTCCGTTTTTTCCACTCGCATAGATGGCGGCAACCAGGCTGCCGGCAGACGTTCCCGTGACCAGCGTCGGACGGATCCCCGCTTCTTCCAGTATCTGGATCACACCAACGTGCGCGAACCCCCTGGCGGCACCCCCGCCCAGCGCGAGCCCAATGCGAGGCGGGATCTTGACGGCTACAACGGGAACCGTTATGGGTGCCACGACCGGTATATCGGGCGGGCTCACATCCTTGGGAGCCGTTGAGCATCCCGCCAAAACGACCGCACAAACCAAAAAAGAAAAATACTTCATGAAGACCAATTTTAAAATGCCAACGAAAGCTTAATTGCGAATGATTCGCGTTTGTTATATGATCCGCCTACCGATCAACGCACCACCCAATAGCCAAACATGATGAAAAAAATCGTTTCCATCGCGTCCTTTCTCTGCATTGCCAGCACAGGGGCTTTAGCAGACGAACAGGTTTTGAATATCTATTCTGCACGCCACTATCCTACGGACGAAGCGCTTTACTCCAACTTCACCAAGGCAACCGGAATCAGACTGAACCGCGTCGATGCGGACGATGCCGGCATTCTCGCCCGTTTGAAGGCAGAGGGCACCGCGTCCCCTGCCGACGTCATTCTTCTGGTGGACGCCAGCCGCCTGTGGCGCGGAGAGATCGACGGGCTATTCCAGCCCATCAAATCCAAGGTGCTGGACGACGCGATACCCGTCCAGCTGCGAGGCAAGGCAACGCCTGCCGGAGAAACACCCTGGTTTGGCTTTTCGACCCGCGCCCGTGTCATTGTGTACAACAAAGCCAAAGTGAACAAAGCAGACGTTGACACATACGAGGAGCTGGGAGATCCGAAAAACAAGGGCAAATTATGCATCCGCTCCGGGTCACACCCCTACAACCTTTCCCTGTTTGGGGCCGTCACGGAGCATCTGGGCGACGCGGCAGCAGAACAGTGGCTACGCGGTATGGTGGCTAACATGGCGCGCTCCCCCAAAGGCGGTGACACCGACCAGATCAAGGCAGTAGCGTCCGGTGAATGCGCCATTGCAGTGACCAACACCTACTACCTGGCTCGCCTCATGCGATCCCAGACACCGGAAGATCAGGCTGTAATTGAGCGGGTAGGCGTGGTCTTCCCCAACCAGGCAACATGGGGAACTCACGTGAACATCGCCGGTGGAGCGGTTGCGAAAAATGCCAAGAATCCCGTCAATGCGGTCAAGTTTCTGGAGTACCTTGCCAGCGCACCGGCTCAGGACCACTTTGCCAACGGTAACAACGAGTGGCCTGCGGCGAAAGGCGTAAAGATCAGCAACCCGGCGCTCCAGGCCATGACGGGAGGCAGTTTCAAAAGCGAGACGATTCCGATCAGCGTGGTGGGTATGAACCAGGTCAAAGTACAGCAGATGTTGGACCGAGTAGGATTCAAATAATATGCGGATCCTTTGGTTCATTGCCCTGTTTGTCGTCAGCGTGTCTGCCGCATTGGTAATGGCGGGACAAATTGGCCTGCTTAGTGGTCCGGCGCCCAAAGACCTCGGCGTTCATGATGGTCGACTCAAGCCACCATCACGCACCCCCAACAGCGTGACAAGCCAAGCTGACCTCTATCCAGACCATCCACAAAAAGACTACGCGCGCATTGCGCCATTGCAGTTCACCGGTGACGGAGAAAAAGCCATGGCCAGAATTGCCGACATTCTGAAAAACTCGGATCGGACCGTGCTGATTACCCATGAACCCGGTTACCTGTACGCGCAAAGTAGCACACAACTCCTCAAGTTCACCGATGACGTCGAGTTCTGGTTTGACCGCTCCGCGGGGGTCATTCAGGTCCGCTCGTCCAGCCGCTTGGGTCAAAAAGACTTCAATGTGAATCGCAACCGGGTAGAAGCAATAAGGGCTCAGTTCTCGACGAACTGAGCCCTTTTCTCACGTTAACGTTGCGTCGTCATCAACTGGCGGTGGCTTCTTCTGGTTTGGACTTGCCTTCCTTTTTCGGCAAAGGCTGGATGTCCAGCAATACTTCGGTCTTGCTTTCATCCTTGTCGTCCAGATCCACCGTCAAACGCCCGCCTTCGGTGAGGCGACCAAACAGCAATTCATCAGCCAAGGCGCGGCGAATAGTGTCCTGAATCAGCCGTTGCATCGGACGTGCACCCATCAGCGGGTCAAAACCCTTCTTGGCGAGGTGTTTGCGCAGCTTGTCGGTAAAGGTGACGTCCACCTTCTTCTCTGCCAACTGGGTTTCCAGCTGCAGCAGGAACTTGTCCACCACGCGCAGAATGACATTTTCATCCAGCGCCTTGAAGCTGACGATGGCATCCAGCCGATTGCGGAACTCGGGCGTGAACAGACGCTTGATATCAGCAGCCTCATCCCCCGCCTCACGCGGATTGGTAAAACCAATGCTCGCCTTGTTCATGGTCTCCGCGCCCGCATTCGTGGTCATGACAATGATCACGTTTCGGAAATCAGCTTTTCGACCATTGTTGTCGGTCAGCGTGCCATGGTCCATGACTTGAAGCAAGACGTTGAAAATCGCTGGGTGCGCCTTTTCGATCTCGTCGAGCAGCAGTACGCAATGCGGCTTCTTTGTGATGGCTTCCGTCAAAAGACCACCCTGATCGAATCCCACGTAGCCCGGAGGCGCGCCAATCAATCGACTTACCGCGTGCTGCTCCATGTACTCGCTCATATCAAAGCGGATCAGGTCAATGCCCATGATGTAGGCCAACTGTTTGGCGGCCTCTGTCTTGCCAACACCGGTGGGACCGCTGAACAGGAAGGAACCAATAGGCTTGTCACCTTTGCCCAAGCCCGAGCGCGCCATCTTGACGGCAGAGGCCAATACGTCCAAGGCCTTGTCCTGGCCAAACACGACATTGCGCAAATCACGCTCAAGCGTCTTGAGCTTGCTGCGGTCATCATTGGAGACATTGGCGGCGGGGATGCGGGCAATCTTGGCCACAATCTCTTCCACCTCAGCCTTGCTGATGATCTTCTTGCGTTTGCTTGGCGGCAAAATGCGTTGCGCGGCACCCGCCTCATCAATCACGTCAATGGCTTTGTCCGGCAAATGCCGATCATTGATGTACTTCGCGCTGAGTTCTGCTGCAGCCTGCAGAGCGGCCAGGGCGTACTTCACGTTGTGGTGCTCTTCGAAACGGGATTTGAGCCCTTTCAAAATGTCGACAGTCTGCTCAACTGTCGGCTCGACCACGTCGACCTTCTGGAATCGACGGGACAAAGCCGCATCTTTCTCAAAGATCCCACGGTACTCGGTGAAAGTGGTTGCACCGATGCATTTCAATTGGCCGGAACTGAGCCCTGGCTTCAACAAATTGGATGCGTCCAGCGTTCCACCGGATGCGGCGCCTGCGCCAATCAGGGTGTGAATTTCGTCAATGAAAAGAACAGCATTGGGTTTGTCCTTCAGGGACTTCAAAACACCCTTGAGTCGCTGTTCAAAATCCCCGCGGTATTTTGTACCCGCCAGCAAGGCGCCCATATCGAGCGAATAGACCACAGCCTCCGCCAGAATTTCAGGCACATCGCCTTGCGTAATACGCCAAGCCAAGCCCTCAGCAATAGCGGTTTTGCCCACGCCGGCTTCGCCCACCAGCAAAGGATTGTTCTTGCGCCGGCGGCACAGAATCTGGATAACGCGCTCGACCTCATATTCCCGGCCAATCAGCGGATCGATTTTTCCGTCTTTGGCGAGCTGGTTCAAATTCTGGGTGAACTGCTCCAGCGGCGAACTCTTCTCGTTCTTGTCACCGCCGCCCTCTTCATTTTCTGCAGGGCTTTCGCTGGCCTTTGCAGACTCTGGCGGGTCACTTTTCTTGATGCCGTGGGCAATGAAATTGACAACGTCAAGACGTGTAACGCCCTGCTGGTGCAGGTAATACACGGCATGCGAATCCTTCTCGCCAAAAATGGCGACGAGAACGTTGGCACCGGTTACTTCTTTTTTCCCGCTTCCAGTGGACTGCACGTGCATGATGGCACGCTGAATCACCCGCTGAAACCCCAACGTTGGCTGGGTATCTACATCATCACTGCCAGCCACCTGAGGGGTGTTGTCCTTGATGAAGTTGGACAGCGACTTGCGCAAGTCGTCAATATTTGCCGAACAGGCACGCAGAACCTCTGCCGCACTCGGGTTATCGAGCAAAGCGAGGAGCAAATGCTCCACGGTAATGAACTCGTGGCGCTGCTGGCGCGCTTCCACAAACGCCATATGCAGGCTGACTTCCAATTCTTGGGCAATCATGTGCTTTCCTTTTTGCCTTGCTTTGATGAATAACTGTAAACCGTTTTCGAACCTCAGTCAGTAGCTGTGGTTAATCAGCTAAAAATCAACTGGCTCACAAATGCATTTAAGTGGGTGACCGGCCTTGTGCGCTGCTTCCAGCACCTGATCCACCTTGGTTACCGCGACATCTTTGGAATACACACCACAGACGGCTTTGCCATCCAGGTGAATTTTCAGCATGATCTGTGTTGCCGACTCCAGATCCTTGCCAAAGAACTCCTGTATCACCACCACCACAAACTCCATGGGGGTGTAATCATCGTTCAGCATGACCACCTGGTACATCTGGGGTGGCTGAACGCGCTCGGTTCGGCGCTCCAGAACCACAGAGTTGCTCTCGTCCTGGTCTGGCTGACGGACTGGTGGTACGGGGGGAGTCTTCGGAATATTTGTAGCCATGAATCAATTCTATCGGTCGACTCAAATCTGTGCGCCGACACAGTGAATTGGTGTCGCATGTCGCAGATTCAACCCAAAACCATAAATAAAAAAACCGCCAGCGGCTCGTGGAGCGTCCGGCGGTTTAAAAGCGTGACGAGCTTGGCGACCCAATGGATCACCCCACTTCATTCACAGCATTACATGTGGTCGATCATCACTTGACCGAAACCGGAACAGCTGACTTGCGTTGCACCTTCCATGAGACGTGCAAAGTCGTAAGTCACTTTCTTACTATTGATTGACTTCTTCATGGAGCTGATGATCAGGTCCGCCGCTTCGAGCCAACCCATGTGACGCAGCATCATTTCAGCAGAAAGGATCTCCGATCCTGGATTCACATAGTCCTTGCCCGCGTATTTTGGCGCGGTACCGTGTGTAGCCTCGAAACATGCCACAGAGTCAGACAGATTGGCACCCGGAGCAATACCGATGCCACCAACTTGTGCGGCCAGTGCGTCGGACACATAGTCACCATTCAAATTCAGGGTCGCAATGACGCTGTACTCTGCGGGACGCAAAAGAATCTGTTGCAGGAAGGCATCGGCAATGCTGTCCTTGACGATGATGTCCTTGCCCGTTTTGGGGTTCTTGAACTTGCACCATGGTCCGCCATCGATGAGCTCAGCGCCGAATTCCTTTTGTGCCAGTGCATATGCCCAATCACGAAAGCCACCTTCGGTGTACTTCATGATGTTGCCCTTGTGAACAATGGTCAGGCTGGGTTTGTCATTGTCAATGGTGTACTGAATGGCCTTGCGCACCAGACGCTCGGTTCCCTCACGGGAAACTGGCTTGATACCGATACCCGATGTGTTGGGGAAGCGGATCTTCGTGACGCCCATTTCCTCTTGCAAAAACTTGATGAGCTTCTTGGCTTTGTCGCTTTCGGCTTCGAACTCGATACCAGCATAGATATCTTCCGAGTTCTCGCGAAAAATCACCATATTGGTCTTCTGTGGCTCTTTCACCGGGCTGGGCACACCGTCGAAATACTGGATTGGACGCAGGCAGACGTAAAGGTCCAACTCCTGGCGCAGAGCCACATTCAAGGACCGAATTCCGCCACCAACCGGCGTTGTCAGTGGGCCCTTGATCGACACGACATAGTCACGCAGTGCGTGCAGGGTCTCTTCAGGCAACCACACGTCGGGTCCATAAACATTGGTGGACTTCTCCCCGGCATAGACTTCCATCCAGTGAATTTTCTTCTTGCCGCCGTAGGCTTTGGCTACAGCCGCGTCCACAACCTTCAACATCACAGGCGTGATATCGAGCCCGGTTCCGTCACCTTCGATAAAGGGAATGATCGGCTGATCGGGCACATTCAAGGACATATCCGCGTTGACGGTGATCTTGTGGCCTTCGGCAGGGACTTTAATGTGCTGGTACATGGGAAGAGGTCTCCGTGGATTTTAGGAATCTGAACTACCTGACAAAAGTCGTTTGCAGCGCTTCTGGAAGTATTTCAAATTTTATCCCTAAAAAATTACTCGATTCTGTCAACTCGAGCGTTTACGATAGACGTTGTGGAAACGTCTTCTGAATCTGGAAGTATTGGTATCTGCAATCTCTCATTTATTTTTAGGAATTTCGATAATGAACAAACTTCTTGCCGCTTTGGTCGCTGGTCTCTTTTCCGTTGGTGCATTTGCCCAAGCCGCAGCTCCAGCCGCACCAGTGGCGCCAGCGGTCCAGGCTGCACCAGCCGCTGCACCAGCCGCTAAAGAGATGAAAAAAGAAAAGGCCGTCGTTAAGAAAGCGAAGAAAGCCAAGAAAGCCAAGAAAGCCAAGAAAGCAGCTGTGACGAATTAATTTCGTCATTGTTGGTATGAATGCCCGCTCACGCGGGCATTTTTAATTGCTGGTCCACAATAAAGTCATGAAAATTCTGATCAATGCCTTGCTAGCTGCGCTGACACTTTCGACCCTTGGTGCGTTCGCACAAGGTGAACCTCAAACTGCTTTGCAGCGTACCACCCTGTCTGTTGGAATTCACCTGATTGACGCACAGGTCGCACTGACCCCCGAACAACACGCCATAGGACTGATGTACCGAAAGGAAATGCCACAGCACGAAGGCATGCTTTTCGCTTTTCAAAGTCCAAGTCGCCAATGCTTCTGGATGAAGAACACCCTTCTGCCCTTGACAGCAGCATTCGTCGCGGACGACGGCACCATCGTCAATCTGGAAGACATGAAGCCGCAAACCACAGAATCGCATTGCTCTGCCAAGCCTGTCCGGTACGTACTGGAAATGAACCAGGGCTGGTTTGCGAAAAAAGGGTTCAAAGCAGGAACCCGAATTTCTGGCCGACCATTCAATCCATAAAAAAAACCGGCTAAAAGCCGGTTTTTTTGTGAAGCCCAAGAGTCTTCAGGCGAAATTGGCTTCCGCAAAGCTCCAGTTCACCAGCTTCTCCAGGAATGCTTCCACAAATTTCGGACGCATGTTGCGGTAGTCAATGTAGTAGGCGTGTTCCCACACGTCCACAGTCAAAAGCGCTTTGTCAGCAGTGGTCAGCGGCGTGCCTGCGGCGCCCATATTGACAATATCCACTGACCCATCCGCCTTCTTGACCAACCAGGTCCAGCCGGAACCGAAATTGCCGACCGCTGACTTGACGAAGGCTTCCTTGAAAGCTGCATAGCTGCCCCACTTCGCATTAATGGCCGCTGCCAGCGCGCCGGTGGGCTCACCGCCGCCTGCAGGTTTCATGCAGCTCCAGAAAAAAGTGTGATTCCAGATTTGCGCTGAGTTGTTGTAAATGCCACCACTGGATTTCTTGATGATTTCTTCCAGGGGCATGCTCTCAAACTCAGTACCTTTCTGCAGGTTGTTGAGGTTAACCACGTAGGCATTGTGGTGCTTGCCATGGTGGAATTCCAAAGTCTCTTGGGAATAGGCGGGTGCCAATGCATCGATGGCATACGGCAGTGCGGGCAAAGTGTGTTCCATGAAATCCTCCAGATGGTTGCATTAAGGGGTTGATTGTAGAAACTAAATCGTGTCGGAGCTGATGACCGCCAAGTCGACCGTACCATCCGCAAGGGTAGCGCGCACCCGTTGCCCTGCTTGCGCCTGCCTCGCACTGCTCAGGCCCCCTCCATCCTCCAAAGTCAGCCAGGCGTAGCCCCGTTTGAGCACGAGTGAAGGGTCCAGCAATCCCAGACGCAGCTCCGCCCGGACGGCCCTATCGCGCTGGCGCTGCAACGCGCGGCCTGTCGAAGAGGGCCACTCCTGCTGCCATCGTGCAATTTCACTCTGCCTGAACTGAAGGGCCGTTCGCAGGGCATGGCGCATCTGCTGCTCTGCCGATGCCAGTTTCAAATGCTGCCGACCGGCCAACGACGAGGGCCGCCCCAAGCGCGTGGTGGCCATATCCAGGCGTTGTGCCTGCTGATCCAGGTATCGCACCAAGGCGTCCCGCATTCGTTGTTCGAGGTTTGCGGTTACGCCTAGCCAGGTCTGCATGGACTCCGACACCAATTCCGCTGCCGCTGTTGGTGTGGGAGCCCTCAGGTCAGCAACAAAATCAGCAATGGTGAAGTCGGTTTCATGGCCGACGCCACAAACCACTGGTACGGGACTGCGCGCAATCATGCGGGCCAAGGCCTCGTCATTAAAGGCCCACAGGTCTTCCATGGCGCCACCACCGCGCACTAGGAGAATGACGTCGACCTGAACGGGTCGCCCTTTGGCGGGCGCTTGTGTGCACTCAAAAAGGTCTGCAAGCGCCTGCATTATTTCGCGCGGTGCATTCTCACCCTGAACCGATGCAGCAGCGAGCACCACCGGAATGTGCGGTACCCGCCTTTGCAGGGCTGTCACCACGTCATGCAGAGCAGCAGCGCCCAATGACGTCACAAGGCCGATTCCCCGTGGCATGACCGGTAGCGGCCGTTTGCGGCTCGCATCAAACAAGCCTTCTTGCTCTAGTTTTGCCTTGAGCTTGAAAAACTGCTCGAACAGCGTACCCTGCCCCGCAGTGCGCATGCTCTCGACAACCAGTTGAAGTTCGCCCCTGGGCTCGTAAACGCCCAGGCGACCCCGTACTTCCACCCGATCCCCATCGCGCGGCACAAAATCCAGCAGGCCAGCGGCCCGCCTGAACATGGCACAGCGAATCTGCCCGCTCTCATCTTTGATAGAAAAATAGCAGTGCCCGCTGGCTGCACGTGAAAAACCGGTGATTTCCCCACCAACGGTAACCGGATTGAAGCGGGCATCCATCGCGTCGGCAATGGCTCGACACAGCGCGCCCACCTGCCAGATACGCGTCGGAGATGCAAACGTGCCAAGGTCAGCCATGCGCACCATTTTCGTAACAAGTTGTTGAAATCATTGGGCCTTCAAAATGCTGAATTAGTCATCAATAGGTCAAATCCGCTCTCTGGCGCGGCCTGCCGCGGGCTTTGCTTCGAGTTTTGCACAAAGTTGACCCCAACTTCTGTTGTGCCGCGAGTCTGCGAGGGTGCGCCATAATCGCGAAGCATTTCAATTGCCCGGAGTGACTATTTGTTTTCCATCATACAAGCCGCTGGCTGGCCAATCTGGCCTCTTATCGCCTGTTCCATACTGGCATTGGCCATCGTTATTGAGCGCTTCATCAGCCTCAAGACTGCCAAGATTGCCCCCCCACGACTTCTGGAGGAAGTGTTGAGTGTGACCCGGACGGGGGTTCCTGGGCCGGACGTTGTTTCTCAACTGGAAAAGAACTCTGCTCTCGGGGAAGTGCTTGCCAGTGGGTTGCGCGCCCTCAATACCGACCCCCGTTGCAGCGAAGAAGATCTGCGGGCCACCATGGAAGGGTCGGGTCGCGTTGTGGCACACCGGCTGGAGCATTACCTCAGCGCCCTGGCAACAATTGCATCGGCCGCGCCGCTCATGGGGCTTTTCGGAACCGTTGTGGGCATGATCGAGATCTTCGGCTCGCAGGCTCCCGGCGGAACCACGGGCGGCAACCCTGCCCAACTTGCACACGGCATTTCGATCGCCTTATACAACACCGCTTTTGGCCTGATTGTGGCGATTCCTTCATTGATCTTCTGGCGGTATTTCCGCGGGCAAGTGGATGCCTATTTGATGACGCTCGAATTGTCTGCCGAACGGTTGGCACGCCATCTGAAGGTATTTCGCAAATAACGCCATGAATTTTCGCCCTCGTACCCGGGACGAACCCGAGATCAACCTGATTCCGTTTATCGATGTCTTGCTGGTGGTGCTGATTTTCCTGATGCTGTCGACCACTTACAGCAAGTTCACGGAAATGCAGCTCAAGCTCCCCGTGGCCGATACCGACGCGCAGCGGGATTACCCCAAAGAACTGATCGTGACGGTCAGCGCCGATGGCGCCTACACTGTCAACCGGCTTCCTGTGCCAGGGCGCAGTCTGGAGAACCTTGCGATTGCGCTGACCGAAGGCGCCACAGCCGGCAAAGACACCGTGGTGATCATCAGCGCTGACGCCAGCGCGAAGCACCAAGCGGTCGTCACCGTCATGGAGGCGGCGCGGCGCTCGGGTCTGAGCCAGATTACCTTTGCCACCCAATCGTCTGCGCAAGCGGGTGGCAAATAGCGGCATGCCACATGCTTTGCGGCCTGCGCTGCAAAGCGCCTTGCTGCGGGCTTGGACCAGGCGAGGTTTGACGGCCTGCCTGCTATGGCCCATTTCCTTTGTTTTCAGTGCCATGATCTGGCTCCGCCGTCAGCTGTACAGCTTGGGTTGGTTCAAGATCCGGCAAGTTGACGCACTGGTTATTGTTGTCGGAAATGTGATTGCCGGTGGTGCCGGAAAAACGCCTACCGCCATCGCTCTCTTGCGCCACCTCCAGGCTCGGGGCCACCGGGTGGGACTGGTCTCCCGCGGCTATGGGCGAACCCATTCGGATTGCCGGGAAGTCAGCCCCGACTCTTTGCCACAAGACGTCGGCGATGAGCCCCTGTTGATCCAGCGCGCCACCCGGGTCCCGATATTTGTGGGTCGAACCCGCCATGAAGCCGCCACAGCGCTGCTGGCAAAGTACCCGGAAACAGAAATCATTCTGTGTGACGATGGCCTGCAGCATTACGGGCTTTTCCGCGACCTGGAGGTTTGTGTGTTTGACGATCGCGGCATCGGCAATGGATGGCTTCTTCCCGCCGGACCGCTGCGTGAAGGCTGGCCCCGACACGCGGTGGCGAAGGCAGGACAACGTGGGGATCGACTTTTCGTTCTGCACACGGGAAGCCATCCCGCATTTGCAGGCTACCTCGCGCAACGCGCGCTTGCCCCATTTGCGGTCCGCAGTGACGGCACCAGCCTCCCATTGACAACCCTGACCGGGCCAGGAGCCACGCCATGGGTGGCCGTTGCAGGCATTGCGCAACCAGAATCATTTTTTTCCATGTTGCGCGCGCTCCATCTGCCTTTGGTACAAACGGTTGGACTTACAGATCACTATGCTTTTGATAGCTTGCCACGCAGTATTGACAGGGGCTACAGCATCATTTGCACAGAAAAAGACGCAGCCAAACTGTGGCGGCTTGCGCCCGACGCGTTGGCTATTCCTCTCGTGCTGACCATTGAATCCGCCTTTTTCGAGGCGCTGGATGCATGCATCTCGGAGCAACTCGCCGCAAAGTTATCATCGGTGCATGGACACAAGACTACTTGAACTACTCGTTTGCCCGGTGACAAAGGGCTCTCTGGAATACGACCGAGAAAAGCAGGAGCTGATTTCGCGCAGTGCCCGTCTGGCCTACCCCGTGCGCGATGGCATCCCTGTGCTGCTGGAGAACGAGGCCCGCACCCTCGCAGACGACGAACTCGGCCTATAGCAAGACACATGGGCTACACCGTACTCATACCTGCTCGCCTGGCCTCCACTCGCCTGCCCAACAAGCCTCTGGCCGATCTGGCAGGCGCACCCATGGTGGTTCGCGTCGCGCAGCGGGTGCGCTCAGGCGTGGCGGCTACCACCAGGGTCGTGGTCGCGGGTGACAGCCCTGCGATTGTTAATGCATGCCTGGATCATGGTATCGAGGCTGTTCTCACGCGCAACGACCATCCCTCTGGCAGCGATCGTTTGGCGGAAGCCAGCCAGCTTCTGGGTCTGGGGGATGACGAAATCGTAGTAAACGTTCAAGGTGACGAGCCTCTGATTGATCCGGCGCTGGTTCAGGCGGTGGCAGATTTACTGCGTGCGCAACAGCAGGCCAGCATGGGTACGGCCGCCCACGCTATCGACACTATTGCGGATTTTTTCAACCCCAATGTCGTCAAGGTCGTGCTGGATGCGGCGGGCTTGGCACTGTATTTCAGCCGCGCACCCATCGCCTGGTGGCGCGATGGCTTTGCAGACGGCATTCAATCCCTGCCTAGCCCCGCGCCATTGCGCCATATTGGCATCTATTCTTATCGCGTCGGGTTTTTGCGTCTGTTTCCTCAATTGACTCAAGCGCCCATCGAGGTTACCGAGGCGCTCGAACAGTTGCGGGCACTGTGGCATGGCTACCGGATCGCGGTACATGTTTCCAGCCACGCGCCGGGACCGGGTGTTGACACGCCGCAGGACCTCGAACGCGTCAGGGCTCTCTACGTCGCAAACGGTGCATTGCCTGTAAGTTAACCGGCAGGGCTCCCATGCTATTCTTGGAGCGCAATCACACGTGGAGTCACGCCTGCTCGGCTCCTCCATCGACGTATAAGGCATTCATTCAAACTGAGGATATTCATGAGACTGATTCTGTTGGGCGCACCAGGCGCTGGTAAGGGTACCCAGGCCACATTCATTTGCCAAAAGTACGGAATTCCACAAATTTCCACGGGCGACATGCTACGTGCAGCCGTCAAGGCGGGTACTCCTTTGGGACTGGAAGCCAAAGCCGTGATGGCGTCGGGTGGACTGGTCAGCGATGACCTGATCATCAATCTGGTCAAAGAGCGTTTGACCCAGCCTGACTGCGTCAACGGTTTCCTGTTCGACGGTTTCCCGCGTACCCTGCCCCAGGCAGACGCCATGCGGGCTGCCGGTGTTGCGCTGGACTATGTTGTCGAGATCGACGTGCCTTTCGAGGCCATCATTGAGCGCATGGGTGGTCGTCGCTCGCATCCCGCGTCGGGACGCACCTACCACGTCAAATTCAACCCACCCAAAGTGCCTGGCGCGGACGACGTGACTGGAGAACCCCTGATCCAGCGGGATGACGACAAGGAAGAAACCGTCAAGAAACGCCTGGATGTGTATAGCGCTCAGACGCGACCCTTGGTTGAGTACTACTCGAATTGGGCGGCAAAAGATCCCGCTGCCGCGCCAAAATACCGCGCGATCAGCGGCATGGGCGACGTGAACGCCATTACGGCCCGGGTTTTCGAAGCATTGGCTGGGTAGCGCCAATCTGCTCCAGACCAAAGGCCGCTCCAAGCGGCCTTTTTTCATGCAAGGCAATCATCAAATTTCATCCTGCATCATCAATTCAAGCATCAGGGCAACCCGTGCTTTCAATGGCGGCAAGCCATTGGAATGCGGCAACCCGGAGGTCATCGATTCCCCCTCCACCACGCGTCCGAAGGCACAGCGGGAGGCCCGAACGACCTGAATACCCTGACTTTGCATCTCAATCAAAGCGACCTCCAGATCTTCGTGAACCGTGCCATTGCCGGTGCCCGCTACCACGATGCCGCGCACCGGCGCAGCCCCGCCCGCAGGCGCAGAGCACAGAGCCCGCACAGTGGCGCCCACAGCCCCCGCGTAGCTCATGATGATCTCGACCCGTGGCCAAACTGCATCGCGCAAGCGCTCGGTAGCAGTAAACAGGCCGGCAGGCTCATTTTCGGGGCAGCGATGCATCCAGCGCACAATACCCTCCTCCACAAACCCCAGCGGCCCGGCGTCGCCGGACCCGAAGGCATCCGGCCGGTAAGGATGAACTTTCTGCACGTCACGCGCTGAATGAATGGTCCCAGCACAAACCACGAGTACTCCCCGAGCCGCTTCTGCGCGCGTCACGACGACCGCGTCTCGCATGTTCTGGGGTCCATCGGGTGCCAACGACGTCGCGGGACGCATTGCGCAAGTCAGTACTACAGGCTTTAGAGCAAGTAAATCGGCCGGCAACACGCAGGACAAAAAATATGCCGTTTCCTCCAAGGTATCTGTCCCATGCGTGATCACCAGTCCGGCCACGCCCGGCAGGGCAAGGTAGTAACTCGCGCGAAGCGCCAGCGCGGACCAATGAGCCCAGCCCATATCCTTGCTGTTTAACTGCGCCACCTGTTCGGATACGAGCGTATGGCCGTCAAGCGCCATGTCCATGCCAGAGATATCCAACAGTAGCTGCGCCACGCTCAGTTGTGCCGCCTTGTATCCAACGTTGTCCAAAGCACTGCTCGCCGTGCCGGCAATCGTGCCCCCCATACCAAGAAAAACAATCTTTTTCGTCATATTTGGATGATCCGCTTGCAATCAAATTAAAACTGGTTAAAAATACAGCTACTGGATGCCGAAACAGTGTGTATGAACCAACAGTCCCTCTCGGCCCAGACAAAAGGAGTCAGCATGCTTGAAAGCCCCAAACTCACCGCTCGCCAACAACAGATTCTGGACCTGATTCAGACTGCAATCTCACGCACGGGTGCACCACCAACGCGTGCGGAGATTGCTTCTGAACTCGGCTTCAAATCAGCCAATGCGGCAGAAGAGCACCTGCAGGCCCTTGCACGCAAGGGCGTCATTGAACTCGTAAGCGGCACATCTCGCGGCATTCGGCTCAAAAGTGACGCACTTCGGTCCATTAATGAGTCCCGTAGCAAGCAATTTTCCCTTTCTTTGCCTGGTATGGCACAACTGGCATTGCCACTGATAGGCAGGGTAGCAGCCGGCTCGCCGATTCTTGCGCAAGAGCACGTTGACCAGACCTATTATGTGGAAAACAGTCTTTTCAAGCATCAGCCCGATTACCTGTTGAAAGTACGCGGCATGTCCATGCGCGATGCCGGCATCATGGACGGCGATCTTCTGGCGGTGCAAGCCACCAAAGATGCAAAGAATGGGCAGATCATCGTCGCCAGACTCGGGGATGAGGTCACCGTCAAGCGCTTCCGGCGCAACAAGCACCTGATCGAGCTGCACCCGGAGAATCCGGATTATCAAACCATTGTGGTGGAGCCCGGCGAGCCTTTCGAGATCGAAGGTCTCGCAGTGGGCCTCATCCGCAACACCATGCTCATGTGATTCCCCCACACAAAACAGGCACTCTATGAACATCGCTTTATTTGCCAGCCCAGGTAGTTTTGAGCCCATCCAAGGTTTGCTGCGCTGGTGGACCTCGAACAGATCTACAGCGAGGCGTCAGGCCGCCAGACCAGTTCAAGCGGAACACTCCTACGCTCCTAAATTTATAGCGCCATGCGTAACAATGACGAGGGCTAGCGGCCAAAAACTCCCTTTACTCAAACCGTTACGCGTAGTTCGCGTGGTCGAATCCGGGCAGGCGCGCTCCTGCGTGGGACGGATGGTCATATCGGGTCGCATGGCCGATGTGTGTGCAGAATTGGATCGACTCGCAGCCTGTGAATCAGCGCTGAATTAGGCGAAACAGGGGATTTTCGCTGGCAGGGAATTGCCATCGGTTTTCCCCCTGCGTCTTTGGTCGTCTGAAGAGGCACAATCAGCGCATGAATATTGTGATTCTGGATGACTACCAAGATGCCGTTCGCAAGCTGGAATGCGCATCGAAGCTGGAGAATTTCCCGGCAAAAGTTCACACCAATACGGTGAAAGGTCTGGCGCAACTATCGATTCGACTCAAGGACGCCGACATCATTGTGTTGATCCGTGAACGCACGCACATCAACCGCCAGTTAATCGAAAAACTACCCAAACTCAAGCTGATTTCTCAAACAGGACGCATTGGTAGTCACGTCGACGTGCAGGCCTGCACTGAACGTGGGATCGCAGTAGCCGAGGGAGGAGGATCTCCGGTCGCGCCTGCCGAGCTCACATGGGCATTGATCATGGCGGCCATGCGAAGGCTTCCCCAATACATCAGTAACCTGAAGCATGGCGTCTGGCAGCAATCTGGACTAAAGGCCGGGTCCATGCCAGCCAACTTTGGCCTGGGTACGGTTTTGCGCGGCAGGACGCTGGGGATATGGGGATATGGCAAAGTCGGTCAACTAGTGGCCGGATATGGAAAAGCATTCGGCATGCAAGTCATTGTCTGGGGCAGCGAGCAGTCACGGGAAAAGGCCAGTCAGGAAGGCTATGCTGCGGCGCCAAGCCGCGAGGCATTCTTTGCAGACTGTGATGTCTTGTCACTTCACCTTCGCCTTAGCGACACAACAAGGGAAATTGTTACGGCGGCGGATCTGGCGCTGATGAAGGACACTGCGCTTCTGGTGAACACTTCGCGCGCTGAGCTGATTGAAACCAACACATTGATCAGCGCACTCAATCGCGGACACCCGGGCATGGCCGCAGTAGACGTTTTCGAGACTGAACCCATATTGCAGGGGCATGCGCTTTTGAGGCTGGAGAACTGCATCTGCACCCCCCACATTGGTTATGTCGAGCAAGACAGCTACGAGATGTACTTTGGCGCAGCATTCGACAACGTTACGAACTTCATCAAGGGCACCCCGACGAACATCATCAACCCAGGCGCCCTGCAGGTACGCCGTTAGAGGGTTGTCATGGCTTGGGTGGCTGCACCCGGGGCATTGCCGGAAAGTCCGAACTGTCAAACTCAATGAGATTGCCGTCTGGTTCCGACAGATCCAAGTCTAAGTCGAGGTCTGCCGTTCTGTCTTGCTCAATTGCCATTGCTGGGGCAACCGGCACGGCGGTGGTGGGTACGGCGAAGGTTCTGGATGCGCTAAAAGGCAATAAACCCGAGTCCGAAAGAGAGTCGATTCGGCCTGCAATGCTGTGCAACAACAGCAGGTCGCGGAAGGCCTCCAAGTCAAATTCCTGTTGCGAATTTTCCAGTGTCCGCACCAGGCAATTCTCAATGAAATGCACCGATTCCTTTGATGGCCAAAGCGCTGCTATTTGGCTACAAACATCAGGGTAATCCTCCAGCGGATTTCCAGACTGATAGAAATTACTGAAAGATGGAACATGCCCGGTAAAGAGCGCATTGAAGCCATCACGATAGCGGTCATATTCAGCCTTGCGACTCAATGTGTGCAGCATCTTCAACAAATCCAGAAACACCAAGGGATTGGATTCTTCGTTATCCCGGATGCAATTCTCGAGTACGGCGATGGCATCCTCATGCTGACCCAGTGTCATGAAAAACTCGGCCTGTTGGCGTACGTCCAGCATTTCCTGGGTATTGATCGCCCGCAGGGTTGCACCGGTGCTATTCGCAAAATCACGTTCTGGAGAGCTTTTGGGCGCCGCACTCGCCAAAGAAGCCGACACAGGCTCCAGCTTCGAAAAAACGGACTCTCCCAAATGGAGGTCAATATCAACCTCACCCCCTCCGGAAATGGGCATGGGGGGGGTATGCGCAAAGGCCTCCTCAGATACGGCCGAGACCGTCTCCCGGGTCATTTCGGATATCAGGTCTGGACTCTCGCCAATCCTCCGATCAACGCCACCCAATTCAGAAAATCCATTTGCACCTGCCGGCTCCTGACCGCCCCACCAGGGCGCATCACCCCCATTTAGACGACGCCATCGAGTCCAGGCATACGCCATTCCCAAGCCGCAAGCCGCCAACAAGGTGATCAACCCATAGACCAGTGGGTTGGCATATCGCTCTGCTTCAGCGCGCTCAAGACGTCCCGCGAAATCTAAAAGGGCTTTCTGGTTCTTCACCGTCTGCTCCCTCAGACCCTTCATCTCTCCATCCATTGCCTGCAGACGGGCACCGTCACGCAGCATATCCTGCGGTGTGGCATTGAGCGACCGCCAAAGGGCCAAGGCTTCCACCCGCTTTTGAAGATCTTCCACAGGAAGAACTGTCAGTTCGTCACTGATTTTGAGTGCTGGATCGCGTTCCGGACCCAAATCCATCAGTGCCAGCTTCAAACGCGGTCGTGAACTTGCCGCAGCCTTCGTACTTTGCGGTGAATTGAACTTTGATTCAGATTTCAACTCAGGACGTTTTACGCGAGACTCAACGATGGGTCTGGAGCCATTGCTTGACATTCCTCCTGCAGACTTCTGAACTGGCATGAGCTCGCCCACGGAAACGGCTGACGCTACCGGCGTCCGAACAGAAGGTGCGGTCGCCTCCAGCAGTGGTGCCAGTTCAGTCACCATGTCTGCCAAAAGCACATAGCTGCGTGAGGACTTCTGCCCGCAGACGGCACGCAAGTACACGGTAACAACCGGCTCATTCACGCTGGCGTTAGCAGCGACTCTCACAGTAACGGATTGTGCTTGTCCACCGCCGCCAGGCATCACTGTCACTATGTTGCCACTCTGCCGAGACTCGCCATAAAAAACATCAGCCTCGAAGCACTGAGCTGCGGCATCTTCCTGGGAATCCAGCTGAACCGGCACCGACACATCGAAAGGTCGCCCCAAAATCGCCACGCCACGGGCACGGCCCATCGTCAATGCCGAACTGGCCGTAGCAAAGCAAATGAGCGCAACCCCCAAAGCCGAAAATTTTAGTTTTTTAACTGGCATCATTTATGCGGTTTATTTTCGCATACCCGGCCTACCGCATTCAGAGCCATGCTGGCAAACCCCCGATGCAGAACACAACAGCCGCCATTCGGGGTCGCGTGATAATGGCCTGATGAAACCACACTACAAAAAAATCGGAATTGTGGGCGCCGGAGCGATGGGTCGCGGCATTGCCCAAATTGCAGCCCAGGCTGGCAGTCAAGTGCTGCTTTTCGATGTGCAGACAGCTGCGGCAGATACTGCACGGGTGCACATCATTGATCAATGGAAGCGGCTGTGCGAGAAGCAGCGCATCACCGCTGATGAAGCCTTGGTAAATGCAACCCGGCTGGGCACCGCCCAGGCCCTGCCGGAACTGGCCGGCTGCGATCTGGTAATTGAAGCGGTGGTTGAGCGACTGGAAATAAAAACACGCTTACTCCAGGAATTGGAAACCTTGGTCGAACCAACTACCGTCTTGGCAACTAATACGTCCTCGTTGTCCATCACCGCCATTGCGGCAAGCCTGCTTCATCCTGAGCGGGTGGCTGGTTTTCACTTCTTCAATCCAGTTCCCCTGATGAAGGTAGTGGAGGTTATTGCAGGACTCAAAACGGACCCAGCTGTCGTCCATGGACTGACCCAATATGCCCGACAAATGGGTCATACCCCCGTAACTGCGCTTGACACTCCAGGTTTCATTGTGAACCATGCGGGGCGCGGTTACGGTACGGAGGCGCTTCGTATCGCCTCGGAAGGAGTAGCTGACTTTGCGACTATTGACCGCATTTTGCGCGACCAGGCAGGATTCAAGCTGGGCCCGTTCGAACTCATGGACCTGACTGGTCTGGATGTTTCGCACCCCGTCATGGAGTCGATTTATCACCAGTACTATGAAGAGCCGCGTTACCGGCCCAGCGTCATCACTGCACAGCGACTGGCTGGTGGTCTGACGGGGCGCAAGGTTGGCGAGGGGTTCTACAAATATACCAATAGCATTGCCCAGATCTCAGCAGAGCCTGCGGTTCCGGTCGTTGAAGAATTGCCTCCTGTGTGGCTATCCCCCAGAGCGGCGCGCCGTGCCGAGTTGCTGCAGCTCCTCAAGAATCTGGGCGCCCAAGTTGAAACCGGTCAATCCCCCTCGCCAAATGCTTTGACGCTGGTAGCCCCCCTGGGCTTTGACGTAACGACCGTTGCAGTCGTGGAACGTCTGGACCCTGCACGCACGGTCGGCATTGACATGCTGGTTGACGACGCAATCAGTCGCAGGCGGGTGATTGCAACCAATCCAGCCACACGCATTGACATGCGTGACGCAGCGCACGCCCTTTTCGCCCGGGACGGAAAAGCCGTCAGCGTCATTCGTGATAGCGGCGGATTTGTTACCCAACGGGTGGTCGCCAACATCGTCAACATTGCATCGGATATGTGTCAGCAATCCATTTGCTCGCCAAGTGACCTGGAGACGGCGGTTACATTGGGCTTGGGTTACCCGCAAGGCCCCCTGGCGATGGGCAACCTGTACGGGCCCACCAATATTCTGGAAGTTCTTTTTAATATGCAGACCGTTTATGGCGATCCGCGCTATCGTCCAAGCGCCTGGTTGCGCAGGCGAGGTGCCATCGGACTGAGCCTTTTGCACGAAGAGCCCTGACAGGTACAGACACGCAGGCGACAAATGCCTGTGCGAGAGATGGTCGCAAGGGGGACAATGGCGAGATAGAAACCGATGAACACAGTCACCCAAAAGACAGGCCATGGACGAACCCATTCTTACCATTGAGGAACGCGCAGCGATCAACTCCGGTCGCTGGTTTGCGTCGCTTTCCCCATCTCTCAAACACGATATTCTTCGATGCGCATACGTCAAACGCTACAAAGACGCGGACCTGATAACGGCCCGTGGCGAACCGCCGGAAGAGTGGATTGCCTGTGCGAAGGGAGCCGTTCGGGTGAGCTCCACATCCATCTCGGGCAAACAAGTCACACTGACCTATGTGGAGCCGGGAATCTGGTTTGGCGATGTCTCGATATTCGATGGCGACCGGCGTACCCACGATGCCTACGCACATGGCGACAGCACCATTTTGTGCGTGGCCAAGGCCGATTTCAAAAAGATACTGGCAGTGCACGCCGAGTTGTACGAAGCCCTATTGAGACTACACGCCCGTCGTATTCGCCAACTCTACGGCTTGGTAGAAGACCTCAATACCCTGCCCTTGCGCGCACGGCTGGCAAAACAACTTCTACACCTGGTTCGCAGCTATGGCGTGCCGTCCCTCAGCGACGCGAGCGAAGTACGCATTGGATTGCAGCTGGCGCAGGAAGAGTTGGCTCAGCTACTCGGAGCATCACGCCAGCGAGTCAACCAGGAGCTGAAGTCCATGGAACGTGACAACGCCATTCGCATCGAGCAAGGCGGCCTGGTCATCCGCGATCGCAATGCGTTAATGAACATCATCGAATCTGACAACTAAGCCCCCGAACTTCACCGAACGAACACTCCATGAGCGATTTTGACCATTTTGTAGGGACGCGATCTGTAACCGAACAGCATGCGTTTGATCTGAACGCGCTGACCGCATGGTTGGAAAAAAACCTGGATGGATTTTCAGGTCCGCTGACAGCTGAGATTTTCAAGGGCGGACAATCCAATCCGACATACAAACTCAATACGCCAGGCAAAAGTTACGTCATGCGTGCCAAGCCGGGACCTGTCGCCAAACTGTTGCCATCGGCCCATGCCGTCGAGCGCGAATTTGCGGTCATGGGAGGACTGCAGGGCACCGATGTACCGGTTCCACACATGTACTGTCTTTGCGAAGACGAATCAGTCATAGGGCGTGCCTTCTATGTGATGGAGTTCATGCAGGGCAGAATCTTGTGGGATCAGTCTCTTCCCGGAATGGATCGCGCCCAGCGCGGTGCCATTTACAACGAAATGAACCGCGTTATCTCGGCACTGCACAAGGTGAAATTCGCTGAACGCGGTTTAAGCGGATACGGCAAGCCAGGCAATTATTTTGAGCGGCAAATTGGCCGATGGAGCAAGCAATACACCGCATCCATTACCCAGCCTATTCCAGAGATGGATCAATTAATGGAATGGCTTCCCCGAAATATTCCGGTCATGGCGCGGGACGAGAGCATGGTCAGCATCGTCCACGGTGACTTCCGGCTGGACAACCTGATGTTCGATGCTGAAAAGCCTCACGTGATTGCAGTGCTGGACTGGGAGCTTTCTACCCTGGGCCACCCGCTGGCAGACTTCAGCTACCACTGCATGGCGTGGCACATTCCTCCCGGTGCCTTTCGTGGTATCGGTGGTCTTAATCTGACCGACCTCGGTATCCCAAGCGAAGACGAATACATTCGCCTGTACTGCGAACGCACGGGGCTTGCAACACCCGAGCAACTCAAGGCGGACTGGAACTTTTACCTCGCCTACAACCTGTTCCGCATTGCGGCCATTCTCCAAGGCATCGCAAAGCGGGTCGAGGCGGGTACTGCATCCAGCGCACAAGCGGTCAGCTCGGCAGCTGGCGCCCGCCCTTTGGCTCAAATGGCCTGGAAATTCGCCTGCAAAGCCTGCCCCCCCCTTATTACATAAACACAACCGGAGATCCCATGGATTTTGACTACTCCCCCAAGACAAAAGAACTTCAATCGCGCTTGCAGAAGTTCATGGATGAGCACATCTACCCAAATGAGGGTGCTTACCACGCTGAAATAGCGGCCAATACGGCGGCAGGCAAGCGCTGGACTCCGTTGCAAACCATCGAGAATCTCAAACCCAAGGCGCAGGCACTTGGTTTGTGGAACCTCTTCCTCCCGGAAGACAGCGCCGCAGCTTCTGGCTATGCCGGGGCCGGCCTGACTAACCAGGAATATGCTCCGCTTGCTGAAATCATGGGACGCGTCATGTGGTCCAGCGAAGTATTCAACTGCTCCGCACCGGACACTGGCAACATGGAAACCATCGCCCGCTACGGTTCAGAAGAAAACAAGGCTCGCTGGCTGAAGCCTTTGCTCGAAGGAAAGATCCGCTCGGCATTTGCAATGACCGAACCCGAAGTCGCATCCAGCGACGCAACGAATATTGCGACGCGAATTGAGCGTCAAGGTGACGACTATGTCATCAACGGCCGTAAATGGTGGACATCTGGCGCAGGCGATCCCCGCTGCGCTATCTACATCACTATGGGCAAGACAGATCCTGAAGCCGCGCGCCATTCACAGCAAAGCATGGTTCTGGTTCCAGCCAATACACCAGGCCTTAAGGTCGTGCGACCACTCAACGTCTTCGGCTACGACGACGCCCCACACGGACACATGGAGGTACTGTTCGAGAACGTACGCGTGCCCGTCAGCAATATTCTGCTAGGCGAGGGGCGCGGCTTTGAAATTGCACAAGGACGCCTTGGACCTGGACGTATCCACCATTGCATGCGCCTGATTGGACTGGCTGAACGTGCTCTGGAATTGATGTGTAAACGTGCTTCATCGCGCATTGCATTTGGCAAGCCCATTGCGGCCCAAACCGTGACACAGGAACGCATTGCTGAGGCCCGCTGCAAAATCGATATGGCCCGCCTGCTGACGCTCAAGGCAGCCTGGATGATGGACATTGGCGGTAACAAGTTTGCAAAGAATGAGATTGCCATGATCAAAGTTGTCGCTCCGACTATGGCCTGCGATGTCATTGACTGGGCCATGCAAGTCCACGGTGGCGCAGGCATGTGCGACGACTTCCCCCTGGCATACAGCTATACCAATGCCCGCACCCTGCGCTTTGCGGATGGCCCGGATGAAGTCCACCGCAACGCGATTGCCAAACTGGAGCTGGGCAAGTACGCCGTGAATCCCAAGCCGGTCGAAATGCCGATTACGCGCGGGTGTTAAAACTTCGAAGCAACTTGGTAACAACCTTGGTTGCTCCGTTTTTTGTAGCTACAGGCCCATACAAGACGTGGGCTGGCAGTGTTTTTTAATGAAACTTGGTCAATCCTGACCAGAGTTCGTTGAGATCAGAAAATCTCCATTTGGCGGGATCCTCACGGCTCACAATTTTCTCAGTGGTGCCAGCGTACGAGAGGTCCACCAACTCCGGAACAATACGCATATTCGATTTGGTTGAAAAGAACACCTTGACCATCGGCATGGTCAGGGATTTTCCAGTCTGCTCCACCACAACCCCCAAGCGCCCTGAGGTCAGTCGAACGAGCGAGCCGATGGGATATATGCCCAAGCTCTTCACAAAGGCCTGAAACACTTTTCCATCGAAGTGCCCATTGGCCCATTCGGCCATTTTGCGAAGTGACTCTGCCGGATCCCAGCCAGATTTGTAGGGTCGATTCGAAGTGATGGCGTCATACACATCACACACTGCGCCCATCTTGGCAAAAAGACTGATCTCGTCGCCCTTGAGTCCCTTGGGATAACCAGAACCATCGGTTTTTTCATGATGGTGCAGACAAACATCCAAAACCATTGGATCAAGTTCACTTCCAGTCAACAGCAGGCGATGGCCTTCTTGTGGATGCGTCTTGATGATGGAGAATTCGGCATCCGTCAATTTTCCCGGCTTATTCAGAACGTCCATCGGCATCATGGCCTTGCCAAGGTCGTGCATCAATCCAGACAGGCCCGCAGATCGGGTCTGTTCCGCGTCCAGACCCAACTGTTTGGCCAGTGCAACCATCATGGCGCACACTGCAACTGAGTGCATGTAGGTGTAATCGTCCACTGTTTTCAGTCTTGCCAAGCTGATTAACGCTCCCGGATTTCGCGCTACCGAGTCAGTTATTTCCTCCACCAAACGCTTGGCGCCGCCAGTGTCAACCGCTTTTCCCATGCGTGCCTCCTGGAACATGGAAATCACGGCCTGCTTGGATTGCAGACAAATTTTTGCTGCTCGCTCCAGCTCAACAGAAGTTGACACAGGTGCAACCTGCCGCTTTTCGCTGACAGCCAGTTGGAGTTCCGCTTCAACCTGGGCATCGGACTCTGCTTCAGACACTGCCGTCTGTCCAAGGGCAACATCCTGTCCCTTGCTGGTGTCAATCCAGACCTCTTTAATGCTGCTAGCCCAAATCGTCTGCAAATCCTTGGGGTCTTCAATAACAAAACCACTACGCCAAAACGGGTGCTCCATCCAAGAGCCACAAAACTCCTTCAGGTGCATGCCCAGTGCGAGGTGATCAACGTGAATTTTCTTCAGCATGGTGACTTACGAGTGAATGGATCAGTGCAAATGTCGCGGCTTGCGGCCTCCGCCATGTCCACCATGATTGCCACCGGATCCGCTGGGGGGTTTTCCAATAGCTAATGAACTTACCAGCAAATCAAATCGTTGCGCAAACAGCTTGTCAACTTCACCAACCACCCCGCTCAACTCGGCGCCGTCAAAGTGACGCTCCATCAGACTCACGACATCCTGTACCAGCAAGTCTCTTTGAACCTGCATGATGGCCGCTGGATCGGGCCCGACAAATAGCATCACGAAATCGTCGCGCGACTCACCGCCCGGGGGGCCATCTTCCTCATCGAAATCTGCGTCATAGAACGTCACTTCAATGGCGGCGCCAGCGTCCGCAAGTTCATTGAGATTCATGCAGACCTCATCCAGCGTTTGACGGAAGTCGAGATCGCCCGCCACGGTCCAACACATTTGAAGAATATGTTCCTGTGCGTCAAACTTGATGCCTGGCTCGTCCTCATATGAGCTTCCAGCGCCATCTGACAACGAGCGGGCACCCGCATATTTCCACATCGGTTTGAGCGCATCCTGAAGCTGTTCAAACTGGACATCTGCGCGCAATGGAACCTGTCCGTGAACGTGGATTTCAAATGGAGCGTTATAGCGTGGCATATTTTGCCGAGACCGGAACCGCAAAGGAGGCTGCAGCCCACACGAATACTCGGTTCTCTGGAGTTAATTTGAAAAAGTACCGTCAAAAGTACCGTCATTTTTCAAAGTAACCCCTTTGTTGGATCTTTGGTACCCAATAAGTTGTCAACTCATTGTAAACACGGCAGTGGCTGTCGGGTATGCGGGTAACCGCTCAAAACGCACGATTTTGATGCCCCCGTCTCGCATACGCGCGACGGGTTTCTAGCTAGTCTTGGGGTCTCACCCTTAATCGATTTCATTCAACACAAAAAAGCGCCGAGACGGATGCATTCGGCTCCAACTCATCAGCAAACCCTCCGTGTAAACACCGATCCATCCCAGTTGTTGGCATCGTGCGAGTACCAACAGAAGTACCGCCAAAGTGCTGGTATGTCATGTTGACCCGCGAGACTGCTTGAGGCAACAAAAACCCCGCTGTAGCTATGAACTACGCGGGTTTTGAGGGCTTCTGAGACCATCTAAAACTACTGATTGGTGCCCGAGACCGGAATCGAACCGGTACGCCCGTTATTCACGAAGCGGCGGATTTTAAGTCCGATGTGTCTACCTATTTCACCACTCGGGCCATTTGATCTATTGTGGAACAAAAATGCCCCGACAGCGAAAGTTGACGGGGCACTTCTAACCAAAATATCTGGAGGCGCGGCCCGGAGTCGAACCGGGCTAACCGGATTTGCAATCCGGGGCATAACCGCTTTGCTACCGCGCCACTGCTATCACAATTACATCTACAAGAAACCGATGCGTTTCACCTAATGAAAAAGGGAAGCATTTAGCTTCCCTTTTCCTGAAATATGGAGCGGGAAAAGAGTCTCGAACTCTCGACCTCAACCTTGGCAAGGTTGCGCTCTACCAACTGAGCTATTCCCGCGTTTCAAGCCTCAAATTATAGCGTGTTTTTGTGGCTTTATGCAAAGATTTAAAAATCTTATTCCACTCAAACGGCCCAATTCAATGCTTAATCGAATCCACTAATTCTACCGCAGGAACCGCCGCAGATCCCGCTGCGGGCGCAACTGTTTCATCGTCTGGCAGAGGTACAGGCTTCGATTCCAGCGCCAATTCAAGTACCTTGTCTATCCAGCGAACGGGGATGATCTCAAGTCCATTCTTCACGTTCTCGGGAATGTCCTGCAAATCCTTGGCATTGGCCTCGGGAATCAGTACCGTCTTGATTCCCCCACGCAAAGCCGCCAAGAGCTTTTCTTTCAAGCCGCCAATCTCGGTTATTTCTCCGCGCAAGGTAATTTCACCGGTCATGGCGACGTCACCGCGGACAGGGATGCCTGTCAGGGCCGACACAAAGGCCGTGGCCATGGCAGCCCCTGCACTGGGACCATCCTTGGGTGTTGCTCCATCTGGCACGTGGATGTGAATGTCCTTTTTCTCAAACACCTCATCCTTGATACCCAGTCGGCGCGAGCGGCTTCGCACCACGGTGCGTGCAGCCTCCACGGACTCTTTCATCACATCGCCCAGAGAACCCGTGCGGGTAATAACACCTTTTCCGGGCGTCAGCGCAGCCTCAATGGTCAGCAAATCACCACCCACCTCGGTCCACGCCAATCCAACGACCTGCCCCACCTGGTTTTGCTCTTCGGCACGACCATAGGTGTACTTACGAACACCCAGATAGTCATTCAGGTTGTCGGCGTTAACCTTGACCTGCGGTTCCAGTTTCTTCAGCAGAAGGCCCTTGACCACCTTACGGCAAATCTTTGACAACTCACGCTCAAGCGAGCGAACCCCAGCCTCGCGGGTGTAGTACCGAACGATGTCGCGCACGGCATCCTCGCCGATCGACAACTCGGAGTCCTTCACACCATTATTTTTCATTTGCTTCGGCAGCAAATAGGTAATGGCGATATTGGTCTTCTCGTCTTCGGTGTAGCCCGAAAGACGGATAACCTCCATCCGGTCCAGCAAGGCCGACGGAATATTCATGGAATTGGACGTGGCCACGAACATGACATCGCTCAGGTCGTAATCGACCTCAACATAGTGGTCGCCGAACTTGTGGTTTTGCTCAGGATCCAGAACCTCCAGCAGCGCACTGCTTGGGTCGCCACGGAAGTCGGTTCCCAGCTTGTCAATCTCGTCGAGCAGAAACAGCGGATTGCGCGTGCCCACTTTGGAGAGGCTCTGCAGCACCTTGCCGGGCATGGCACCAATGTAGGTGCGGCGGTGGCCGCGAATTTCGGCCTCATCGCGCATGCCGCCCAAGGCCATGCGCACATATTTGCGCCCGGTCGCCTTGGCAATAGACTGACCCAGCGACGTCTTTCCAACGCCAGGAGGCCCAACCAGGCACAGTATCGGCGCCTTCACTTTGTCCACACGTTGCTGAACCGCCAGATACTCCAGGATGCGGTCTTTGACCTTGTCAAGCCCGTAGTGGTCTTCATTGAGCACAGCCTCCGCGTTGGCCAGGTTGTGCTTGATCTTGGTCTTGGCGGCCCAAGGCAAACCGGTAAGGACGTCGATGTAATTGCGCACCACGGTCGCTTCTGCAGACATGGGCGACATAAGCTTGAGTTTCTTGAACTCGGCCTCGGCCTTCTTAAGCGCCTCTTTCGGCATCTTCGCGGATTTGATCTTCTTCTCGATCTCCTCCATATCGGCACCATCTTCGCCCTCGCCCAGTTCCTTCTGGATCGCCTTGACTTGCTCGTTCAGATAGAAGTCGCGCTGATTTTTCTCCATCTGGCGCTTGACGCGCCCCCGGATCTTTTTGTCCACATTCAGGATGTCGACCTCGCGCTCGATCTGTTCGAACAGGTTTTCGAGCCGTTCCTTCACGCTAGACAGACCCAACACCGCCTGCTTGCTATCGAGCTTCAACGGCAAATGGGCTGCGATCGTGTCAGCCAGGCGACCGGCATCATCAATGCTGGAAATGGATGTCAAAATTTCCGGCGGGATCTTCTTGTTCAGTTTGACGTACTGGTCAAACTGCTGCATGACCGCACGGCGTAAGGCTTCCACTTCGCTTGCTTTGCCGCGACCTTTTTCGGAAGTATCAATTGGTGCTTCAATTGGGGTCACATTGGCAGTGAAATGCGACTCACCCTCTTCAATTTTATTGACGAGTGCCCGCTGATGGCCCTCAACCAGCACCTTGACGGTACCGTCTGGCAGCTTCAGCATTTGCAGGATGGTGGAAACGCAACCGACATCGAACATGTCGGACACCAGAGGATCATCTTTTGCGGCCGTTTTTTGGGCTACCAACATGATGCGGCGCTCAGCTTCCATCGCCGCTTCAAGCGCTTTGATGCTTTTGGGACGCCCTACAAATAGGGGAATCACCATATGGGGGAACACCACTACGTCGCGCAGAGGCAACAAGGGCAAATCAAGAGGAGTAGCAGGCAGAGGAGTATGGCCAGACATGGGATACCTTTTAGTTACCTGTTAAATATGGACCGTAAGGCTTGAATTTCAAGCCAGCTTCGATTATCAAAGCGGCTGAAATCATAAATATCAATTAAACCAGCGCAAAAGCCCGTCAAATCGGGCATTTGCGCCGTTCTGAACTCACGCCTTCTTGGCGGTTTCGCGATACACCAGCAGAGGCGGTTTGTTTTCTTCAATCGTGGATTCGTCCACCACGACTTTTGCCACGTTGGCCGTGTTGGGCAATTCGTACATGGTGTCGATCAGGGATTGCTCCAGAATCGAACGCAATCCACGGGCACCGGTTTTACGGGCCAGCGCCTTCTTTGCAATCGCCTTGAGCGCAGAAGGTCGAATCTCAAGCTCCGCACCCTCCATGGCCAGCAGCTTGGTGTACTGCTTTACCAAGGCATTTTTGGGTTCGGTGAGAATTTGTACCAATGCATCTTCCGTAAGCTCTGCCAAGGCAGCGACGACCGGCATGCGGCCGACCAGCTCGGGAATTAAACCAAACTTGATCAAATCTTCGGGCTCAACTTCCTTGAACACATCGGTCAGGCTGCGCTGTTGCTTGCTTTTGACACTCGCTCCGAAGCCAATACCAGAAGACTGGGTGCGGGCTTCGATGACTTTTTCCAGCCCCGCAAATGCCCCGCCACAAATGAACAGGATGTTGGTCGTGTCAATCTGCACAAAGTCCTGGTTCGGGTGCTTGCGGCCACCCTGGGGTGGAACGCTGGCCATGGTGCCTTCAATCAGCTTGAGCAGCGCCTGCTGCACCCCTTCACCGGACACATCACGGGTGATGGAAGGGTTATCCGATTTCCGGGAGATCTTGTCGATCTCGTCAATGTAGACGATGCCTCGCTGCGCGCGCTCCACTTCGTAGTTGCAACTCTGCAGCAATTTGAGAACGATGTTTTCAACGTCTTCTCCCACATAACCGGCTTCGGTCAGCGTCGTGGCATCAGCCATGACAAAAGGCACATCCAGCATGCGCGCCAGCGTTTGCGCCAGCAGCGTCTTGCCTGAACCGGTCGGACCAATCAGCAAAATATTGCTTTTGGCAAGCTCAATCTCGTCCTTCTTGGCTTTTTCCTTATGGCGCAGACGCTTGTAGTGGTTGTATACGGCAACCGCCAGGATCCGTTTGGCGGGCTCCTGACCAATCACGTAGCTATCCAGATTGCCCTTGATTTCCGATGGCGTCGGCAAGTCGCTCTTGGCGTCTTTGCCTTCGGTGGTTGCCGGCAACTCGTCACGGATGATTTCGTTGCAAAGCTCAATACACTCATCGCACACGAACACAGAGGGGCCAGCGATCAATTTCTTGACCTCATGCTGACTCTTGCCGCAGAAAGAGCAATACAGGGTTTTTTCGCTGGAGGAGCCTTTTTTCTCGGCCATGTGGTGCTCGCCTTTTCGGAAGATATCCGAATGATACTCAAATAAAAACGGTGTCTGCGTCACCGCAAGACACCGCCTGGAACCCGCTTTCCGCTGGTCAGGCGCGTTTTGAAATCACCTGATCAATCAGGCCATACTCTTTGCACTCGTCGGCCGACATGTAGTAGTCACGCTCGGTATCGCGTTCAATGCGCTCCAGTGGCTGACCTGTGCGCTCAGCCAGAATCTTGTTGAGCTGTTCACGCGTCTTCAAAATTTCGCGGGCCTGAATTTCAATTTCCGTCGCCTGACCCTGGCTACCGCCTGAAGGCTGGTGGATCATGACCTTGGAGTTAGGCAAGGAAAACCGCTTGCCCTTGGCACCCGCTGCCAGCAAAAATGCGCCCATGCTGGCCGCCATGCCGGTGCAAAGCGTCGACACTTCCGGCTTGATGAAGTTCATGGTGTCGTAAATAGCCATGCCTGCGCTCACTGAGCCGCCAGGTGAATTGATGTAGAAGGAAATATCCTTGTCAGGATTCTCGCTCTCCAGAAACAACAGCTGCGCGACCACCAGATTGGCTACGTGATCGTTGACCGGACCCACCAGAAAGATCACGCGCTCTTTCAGCAAACGCGAGTAGATGTCATAGGAGCGCTCGCCCCTGCCCGACTGCTCGATGACCATGGGAACCATGCCAAGTGCCTGTATGTCCATTCCGCCCGTCGCTCCGTATTTCACATTCATAGCGTCTCCAAAAAAGTGTACTGACTGTACCGATATTTCAATTCCTGAATGCAAATGGGGCTTGCCTGCAGAACTGCAAGCCCTGCTCAAGCCCCATCCGCTTTCAATCCGTTCGCCTCAATGGCGAACCGGACCTCAGTTCTGACCCATCAATTCGTCAAACGAAACCGCTTTTTCACTAACCTTGGCTTTACCCAGCACAAAGTCGGTCACATTGTTTTCAATCACGATGCCTTCCACCTCGGCCATACGGCGGTTGTCGCCGTAGTACCAGCGCACCACGTCCGCGGGCTTTTCGTAGCTGGCCGCCAATTCGTCGATGTGTGCCTTGATCTGATCTGGCTTGGCTTGCAGTTCATTGGTGCGTACCAATTCCGCAACGACCAGGCCCAGACGCACACGGCGCTCAGCCTGGGGCAGGAACATGTCAGCTGGAATCGGTGCCTTGTCTGCATCCTTGACGCCGCGTTGCTTCAAATCCTCACGGGCGCCTTCGATCATGCGGTCCACCTCCGATTGCACGATGGACTTGGGCAGGTCGAGTTCTGCTTTGGACAGCAAAGCATCCATGACCACCTGCTTGTTGCGACCCAGCAGGCGGAACTTGACTTCGCGCTCCAGATTCTTGCGAATGTCAGCACGCAGTCCTTCCACGGTCGCATCTGCAATGCCCAGCGACTTGGCCAGTGCACCGTCTACTTCGGGCAGATGTGCCGCTTCGATCTTCTTGGGTGTGACCATGAAGTCAGCCGTCTTGCCAGCCACGTCTTTGCCGTGGTAATCGGCAGGGAATGCCAGCTGGAAAGTCTTGCTTTCGCCAGCCTTCATGCCGCGCACCGCTTCTTCGAATTCCTTGAGCATCTGGCCATCGCCCACGATGAACTGGAATGCTTCGGCTTTGCCGCCAGCGAAAGGTTCGCCGTCGATTTTGCCCTCAAAGTCCACCGTCACGCGATCGGTGTCCTGCGCAGCTGCGTCCTGGGGACGCTGGGCGAAGGTGCGACGCTGTTTTCGCAAAATTTCCACGGTTTTGTCGATGGCCGCATCCGTCACTTCTGCGCTGATTTTCTCAACTTCTGCAGCTGACAAATCACCAATCTTGACTTCCGGGTACACCTCAAAAATGGCATCAAAAGCCATCTGGCCTTCAGGAGACGCTTCACTCTCGGTGATGCGGGGCTGGCCGGCGACGCGCAGCTTGGCTTCGTTGGCAGCGGTGGCAAACGCCTCGCCGACCTTGTCATTCATCACTTCGTAATGAACCGAATAGCCGTAACGCTGGGCCACTACGTTCATGGGCACCTTGCCGGGACGAAAGCCATCCATCTTGACGGTACGGGCCAGCTTGCGCAGACGGGCATCCACTTCCGACTGGATTGCGCCCACAGGCAGATTCAGCGTGATTTTTCGCTCCAGCTTTTCCAGAGTTTCAACAGTAACGGCCATGATCAGTCTCCTAAACTAGCTAATTTTCAGATATGTGGTGCGCGGGGCGGGACTCGAACCCGCACAGTATTGCTACCGTCAGGACCTAAACCTGGTGCGTCTACCAATTTCGCCACCCGCGCAAAAAACAGAAACAGGGGATCAAAAACACCTACAGACGCTGCCTGCAGAGCTTTGACCACCCATTTGAAATCGGTCAGCCCGCTAGTTTAACCTGCTACGGGCGTCTCCCGGCGAACCTTGAACCAGGCCGCGTACATCGCGGGCAGTGCCAGCAATGTCAGCACCGTTGCCACAATCAGCCCGCCCATGATGGAAACCGCCATGGGGCCCCAGAAAACCGAGCGCGAAAGCGGGATCATGGCCAGCACGGCGGCAGCGGCGGTCAGCACAATGGGGCGCAAACGGCGTACCGCGGACTCCACAATCGCATCCCATGCAGGAATGCCCGCAGACCGGTCCTGCTCAATCTGGTCGATCAAAATCACTGAATTGCGCTGAATCATGCCCATCAGGGCGATGACGCCGAGCAGCGCCACAAATCCGAACGGACGCCCCGACACCATCAGGGCAGCCGCGACACCGGCAATGCCCAGTGGCCCGGTCAAAAACACCAGCATGGAGCGGCTGAAGCTGTGCAACTGCAGCATCAACAAGGTAAAGGTCACAAACAACATGATGGGAATGCCGGCCGCAATGGACGCGGAACCTTTGCTGCTCTCTTCCACGGAGCCAGCCACTTCAATGCGGTAAGCCCCCATTCCGTTGGCTTTCCAGGTAGCCTCCAGCGCGCGCAACTTCGGCAGCAGCTCGGCCGTTACCGTGGCACCCTGCAAGCCTTCGACGATGTCGCCCTGCACCGTAATGGCGTAGTCGCGGTTGTCACGCCACATCACACCGGGCTCCCACGCAAACGTGGGTTTGGCAATCTGCGTGAGCGGAATCGACTTGCCACTCGCCGTGGGCAGGTTGGCGTTGGCGACATCGGTGATGGCGTTGCGCTCGTCCTGCGGTTGGCGCAACACAATGTCGATCAGTTTGTCCCCCTCCCGGTACTGACCGACCGGGGTGCCGGAAAACATGGTCTTGGAAGCCTGTGCGATGGATTGGCTGGTAACACCCAGAGCCCGCGCTTTAGTCTGATCAATCTCCAGGCGGATGACCTTGACCGACTCGTTCCAGTTGTCGTTGACGCCTCGGGTGTTGCTGCTCGCGCGCAGCACGGCCTTGACTTCATCGGCTCGCTCGCGCAACACTGCGGGCTCACCGCCGACGACCCGGAACTGCACCGGGTAGGCCACAGGCGGCCCATTGGGCAGAATTTTGACGCGGGCCCGTACCTCGGGAAACTCCTGCGCTATCAGCGCCGGCATCTTGATGCGCAGCGGTTCGCGCAGCTTCAAATCCTTGGGCACGATGATGAACTGCGACACGTTGCTCTGCGTGAAAATATTATCCAGCGGCAAATAAAAACGCGGTACCCCCGAACCCACCCAGGTGCTCACGGTGCCCACATCGGGGTCCTGCAACAGACGGGCCTCAATGCGCTTGGTCGTGAGCTCGTTGGCGGCAAAAGAGGTGCCTTCGGGGTACCAGACGTCCAGCAGCACTTCGGAGCGCGCGGAGTCCGGAAAGAATTGCTGCTGCACCCGCCCCATGCCCACAATGCCCAGTGCAAACGTCAGCAGCATGAGGCCAATGGTGATCCAGCGGTGCTCCACGCACCAGTTCACGGTTTTGCGGAAGGTGTTGTAAAAAGGCGTGTTGAACAGCTCGTGCGGCTCATCACCCACGCCATGCGGTTTGACCTTGAGCAGCAAGGTGCCCAGGTAGGGCACAAAGTACACCGACACCAGCCAGCTGAGAACCAACGCCAGCACGGTCACGCCAAAAATGGCAAAGGTGTATTCGCCGGTGGAAGACTTGGCAATGCCGATGGGCAAAAACCCCACCGCCGTAATAAGCGTGCCCGTGAGCATGGGCATTGCGGTGATTTCGTAGGCAAAGGTCGCGGCACGCACCTTGTCGTAGCCCTCCTCCATCTTGCGCACCATCATTTCCACCGCAATGATGGCATCGTCCACCAGTAAACCCAGCGCAATGATGAGTGAGCCCAGCGATATTTTGTGTAGTCCAATGCCCCAGTACCACATGCCCAGAAAGGTCAGTGCCAGCACCAGCGGAATGGTGATACCCACCACCAGACCCGGGCGCAGGTCCACGTAATACCGGTTGTACCAATGGGTGCTGTTGGAACGCTTGTGCAGCCCCAGGCTGATAAAGCTCACCGCCAGCACAATCGCAATGGCCTCAATCAGCACGCCGACAAATTCATTGACGGACTTGGTCACCGCCGTGGGCTGGTCCTGCACCTTGACCAGATGAATGCCGGCTGGCAGCGTGGTTTCAATCTTCTCAGTGGCGGTGGCCAGCGCCTTGCCCAGGGCAATGATGTCTCCGCCCTTGGCCATGGACACACCCAGCGCAATAACCTGTTTGCCCTGGTGGCGCACCTTCACGGTCGGTGGGTCGACGTAGCCACGCTTGACCTCTGCGATATCACCCAGGCGCAGCTGGTTGCCAGAGCTACCCCGAATCGGCATGGCGCTGAGTTGCTCGACCGCCTCAAACTGGCCGCCCACCCGCACCTGCACCACATCCAGCGGCGTCTGCATCGCACCGGCGGATTCCACTGCGTTTTGCTGACCCAGTTGTGCCAGAACCTGGTTCAGGTCCAGCCCCAGCTGGGACAGACGCTTTTGCGAAATCTCGATGTACAGCTTTTCGTCCTGCGCGCCGAACAGCTCCACCTTGTTCACGTCGGTCACGCGCAGCAATTTCTGGCGTACGTCATCCGCAAACGACTTGACCTCGGCGTTCGAGAAACCGTCAGCCTCCAGCGCGTAAATCACGCCAAAGACATCGCCAAACTCGTCGTTGAAAAATGGACCCTGTACCCCGGACGGCAAGGTCCCACGGATGTCACCCACCTTCTTGCGCACCGTGTACCAGATGTTGGCCACATCGGTGGCCTTGGTCGAGTCCTTCACCTGGAACAGAATAGTGGACTCACCGGGCTTGGAGTAGCTGCGAATCTTGTCGGCGTTGGGTACCTCCTGCAGGGTGTGCTCGATCTTGTCGGCTACCTGCTCGGCCATCTGCTGTGCCGTGGCACCGGGCCAGAAAGCGCGCACCACCATGATGCGAAAGGTGAACGGCGGATCTTCATCCTGCCCCAGCTGAAAGTAGGCCGTCGCGCCCAGAATCATCAGCACGATCATCAGATAGCGGGTGAGCGCCGAGTGATCCAGTGCCCATTTGGAGAGATTGAAACCCGCTTTGGGTTGTTCCTGGTTCATGGCTGCCTCACTTCGCTACGGAATTCATAGCTGCCGACGCAGGATTGACGGGGGCTACAGCACCTTTTTCCTTATAAATCGTGACTTTCTGGCCGGGCGACAGCACATGCACACCCGCTGCCACCACCTGCATGCCTGGCTGCAAGCCAGCGGCCACCACCACGTCATTGCCGTCGGCGGTTGCTATCTGGATGGGTTGCAGCTTCACGGTCATGCTGGCTGTGTCGAGCACCCACACCGCGGATGATTTGCCGTCCTGGCGCAAGGCGCTGGTGGGCAGCTTGATGACCGGCACACCACTGCGATCAAACGCGTGGGGCACCACCGATACCGTCGTGCCCAGAGGCAACGCATCCTTGGCATCCAGCGACACTTTGACGCCAAACGTGCGGGTGACAGGGTCTGCACTGGCTGCCACCTCACGCACCACACCTTTGAGCGCCACGGTAGCCGACCAGGCCCGCACGTCCACTATGGATCCCGGCTTGATCAACGCGACCCGGTCTTCCGGCACCGCAAACACCACATCGCGTGGGCCATCCTGGGCAATGCGCACGACGGGCGTACCTGCAGCCACGACCTGGCCGGGCTCTGCCTCGACAGCCGTCACGACACCCGACACATCAGCCACCAGCGTCGTGTAAGCCGCCTGATTGCCCTGCCCCGATAGCTGGGCTTGCGCCTGGTCAACCTGTGCCTGGGCCGCCTTGAGGGTGGCGTCGCGGCGCTCCAGCTCGGCACCACTGATGAAATTCTGGTCACGCAGCTCTTTGTAGCGCTTGAAATCGGCAGCTGCCAGGTCGCGGTTGGTGGCCGCCACTGCGACCTGTGCTTTGGCGGCTTGCGCGGCCAGCTGGTAATCCTGCGGATCCAGTTGTGCCAGTACTTGGCCCGCCTTCACGCGCTGCCCCAGCTCGGCCTGCCGCCGAACGATCTTGCCGCCCACCCGAAAGCCCAGGCGCGAATCGACCCGCGCGCGCACCTCGCCCGCAAACTCGGCGCCGGAAAGCATGCCCTCGACACCCACGGTGATGACTTTGACGGCGCGAATGGGTTCTTCGGTCGGAGCGGGCTTGGAGCAGGCAGTCAGCACGAGGGCTGCCGCAATCAGCATCACCGCAGTGGGAATGGACTTGATGGACATGGTGGGAGTGGGCGTGTAAAGGTTGGATGTCGGTCACGTTTATTTTAATGACCGAATGGTTAGTAATTTAGTTTAAACAAGAATGCTTGTCAACCGCGACGAGAATCGGCACATGCCCCAATCCGTTACCCGCGCCGCCTCCCCTGTCCCGATTGACCACTACGAGAACTTCCCGGTCGCCTCCTTTTTGTGCCCGGCGCACCTGCGCGCGCCGATTTCCGCGATTTACCACTTTGCCCGCACCGCCGATGACATTGCTGACGAGGGTGATGCCACGCCGCAGCTGCGCTTGGACACGTTGCTTGCGTATCGCCAGGATCTGGTTGCCGCTTGCCAAGCCTCCCCTAGCCCCGGTACCCGCTGGCCGCAAGTTTTCGGCCCCCTGGAAGCAGCCATCCGGTCGCACCCACTGCCGCCCCAGCTTTTGCACGACCTGCTGGACGCCTTCGTCCAGGACATCGAAAAGTCCCGCGCGGGCGCGGGTTACTCCGACCCGGTCGAACTGCTGGACTACTGCCGCCGCTCGGCCAATCCGGTGGGCCGCCTGCTCTTGCACCTCTATGGTGTAACCGACGCGCTGGCACTGGAGCGCAGCGATGCCATTTGCACCGCATTGCAGTTGATCAACTTCTGGCAAGACCTGAGTCTGGACATTCCCCGGGGCCGCTACTACCTGACGCAGGCAGACTGCGCGCAGTTTGGGGTGGCGCAGGAGGACCTACTGGCGTTGCGACAAACGGATAACGCTACACAATTGATAGCTGCTTGCGCAGCAACCGCGGGGGCTAGCATGCGAAAAGGTGCTGCATTGGTACACCAGGTGCCTGGGCGCGCCGGCTGGGAACTGCGTCTGGTGGTGCAAGGTGGCCTGCGCATTCTGGACAAAATCGAGGCACTGCACTTTGCCACCCTCACCCGGCGCCCCACCCTGCGCTGGTGGGACTTTCCGGTCATGGTGTGGCGGGCCCTTTGGATGTAGAACGAGGAAACGCTGCAGAAATACCCACATCCTGCTCAAACACGGTACTGGCTGTCCACGCGATGGCATCCAAAGAATTCTTGTCAACGACTGTTCATCGCCCAAAGCTGCCGGAATTGCACGGTGCCCTGAGGGCCGTAGGTCGCGATGAGCGCGTATGTCTGCCAGCACACCGACAGCCGGAAGATTTCAGCATAAATTGAACCGTTGATTTTGACGGAGAAAACTGATGAAAACCCCGGCTGCTTTGGGATTTGGCGCTCTGGCGCTGCTGACCACCGACATCGCATTGGCGCAGGCCGGCAATATGATGAATGGTGGTACCGGGGGCGCTGGCTGGATGGGTGGCTACGGTGGACCATGGACGCCGATTCTGGTGATTGTTGTTGTTATCGCTCTGGTCGCTCTGTTCTTCAAGCGCGGCGGCAAGTGAGCAGCTTGACCACACCCACGAACGCAATGATGAACCGTCACATGCAAGCAGAACAGCCGGCGCCAGAACCGTCCCCGAAAGGCGCCGCAGCCGGTACCGGCACCATCTATACCTGCCCGATGCACCCGGAGATCCGCCAGGACCACCCTGGCAACTGCCCCAAGTGCGGCATGACTCTGGAACCCGTCGTTCCGACGCTCGATGACGATGAGAATCCCGAGCTGATCTCCTTCACCCGCCGCTTCTGGTGGACGCTGCCGCTCACGGTGGTCGTGACAACCCTGGCGATGTTCGGCCACCAGCTCGGCTGGTTCGACATGGCCACGCAGAGCTGGATCGAGTTGACCCTCTCCCTGCCCGTCGTGTTGTGGGCTGGTTGGCCGTTCTTCGTGCGCGGCGTGCAGTCGGTAGTCCAGCGCAACCCCAACATGTGGACCCTGATCAGCCTGGGTACCGGCGCCGCCTTTGTCTATAGCGTGGTCGCCACGCTGGCGCCTGGAGTATTCCCGGCGTCTTTCATTTCAATGGGTCGGGTCGCGGTCTACTTCGAGGCCGCGGTCGTCATCATCTCGCTGACCCTGTTCGGTCAGTTGCTCGAACTGAAGGCGCGCTCGAAGACCTCGGCGGCGATCAAGTCGCTGCTCGGTTTGGCGCCCAAAACCGCGCGCCGGGTGAAGCCTGACGGCAGCGAGGAAGACGTGCCGCTCGCCAACATACATGAGGGCGACAGCCTGCGCGTGCGCCCCGGCGAGAAGGTGCCGGTGGATGGCGTGGTGCTGGAGGGCAGCAGCGCGCTGGATGAATCGATGTTGACCGGTGAACCGCTGCCGGTCACGAAGCGGGTCGGCGACAAGCTCATAGGCGCCACGCTCAATACCAGTGGTGCGCTGCTGATGCGCAGCGAGCATGTGGGGTCAGCGACGGTGCTCTCGCAAATTGTCCAGATGGTCGCACAGGCGCAGCGTTCCCGCGCTCCCATGCAGCGCATGGCCGACACGGTGGCGGCCTATTTCGTCTATGGCGTGGTGGGCGTTGCCCTGCTCACCTTCTTCGGCTGGGGGGTATTCGGACCCCAGCCAAGTTGGGTGTATGGTCTGATCAATGCCGTGACGGTGCTGATCATTGCCTGCCCCTGCGCGCTCGGGCTGGCCACACCGATGTCCATCATGGTCGCTACCGGTCGTGGTGCAACACAGGGCGTGCTGTTTCGCGATGCCGCCGCGATCGAGAACCTGTGCAAGGTCGACACCCTGATCGTCGACAAGACCGGCACGCTGACTGAAGGCAAGCCCACGTTCGAGCGTGCAGTGGGCGCCACCGGTTTCAACGAAGAAGATGTTCTTCGCCTTGCGGCCAGCCTGGACCAAGGCAGCGAACACCCCTTGGCGGCAGCCATCGTTACGGCAGCCCGTGCACGCAATCTGACCCTGGACAAGGCCGAGCAGTTCGACTCCGCGTCGGGCATTGGCGTGCGCGGTGTCGTGGGCGGCAAGGCGCTGGCGCTGGGCAACACCACGTTGATGCAGCAACTCGGGATCGATGTGGCACCGCTGGCAAGCCAGGCAGAGGAACTGCGCGGCCAGGGTGCCAGCGTCATGCACTTGGGCGTCGATGGCAAACTCGCCGGGCTGCTGGCGGTGTCAGACCCGGTCAAGGCCACGACGGCAGAGGCGCTCGCTTCACTGCGCAAATCGGGCTTGCGCATCATCATGGCCACCGGCGACGGCCTGACAACGGCCCAGGCAGTGGGAAAGCGCCTGGGCATTGAGGAGGTGCACGGCGAAGTCAAGCCCGCCGACAAACTGCAATTAGTTGAACGCCTGCAGGCAGAAGGCCGCGTTGTGGCCATGGCCGGTGACGGCATCAACGACGCGCCGGCCCTGGCGAAAGCCAACGTCGGCATCGCGATGGGCACCGGCACGGACGTGGCGATGAACAGCGCGCAACTCACGCTGGTCAAGGGTGATTTGCGCGGCATCGCAACGGCGCGTGCCCTGTCGGTTGCGACGGTGGCCAACATGAAGCAGAACCTTGCCTTCGCCTTCGTCTACAACCTGCTCGGCGTACCGCTCGCGGCCGGGGTGTTATTCCCGTTCACCGGCTGGTTGTTGTCGCCCATGATCGGGGCGCTCGCGATGAGCCTGAGTTCGGTTTCGGTCATTACCAATGCCCTGCGCCTGAGGATCAGCGCCCTCAAGCCTGAGTGATAACCGCATTGAAATAGACAATCCTGATGCGCCCCCCACCTGCCCTATCATCCACAAGGGCGCCACGTTGTTGCTTGCTTTCACAGGGAATTGATGTATGAAACGCCTTCTTTGGATTTTTTCCGGATTGATCACAGTGGCCACACTTTCTGGGTGCGCTTCCTATTTCGCTTCGCAAGCGCCCATGACCCGTGCCGCGCGATCCACTTTTCAGCCATTCATCACGGAATCCGGTGAGGCGCGATTCGTGATTGAGAACACGTATTTTTCTTCGGAATCGCCTGAAAGAAACAGTCCCTATTTCAGTACTTGGCTGCAAGAATGGCTTATGGAATACGACTACTGCCGCAACGGCTATGACGTCATGTGGACCAAAACCGAGCCTTTTGTGGCGATCCCGACTCTAGGAGGCCATCTGGTGACCATGGCTCGCTGCAAATAGCGAAAGACCGTTGCATCCCGGTGGTTTGAGCTTCGGCATATCCCGGACTGGCGCACTTTGAGGGTCATTCTTGGTGTGACAATAAGCCCATGACACCAGCGCAATATGTTCAGGAAAAGGCCGCCGCCTCGGGCAGCAGCTTTTACTACGCCTTCTTGTTTTTGCCTGCGCCCAAGCGCGCCGCCATCACCGCCTTTTATGCGTTTTGCCGGGAAGTGGACGATGTGGTGGACGACATGGTTGACCCCAGCGTTGCCGCCACCAAACTGGCATGGTGGCAGACTGAGGTCGCCAAAGCCTTCGGCGGCCAGCCCAGCCACCCGGTCATGCAGGCCCTGATGCCACTGGCAACCGACTTCGGCATTGAGCAGCGCCATCTGCAGGCGGTGATCGAAGGCTGCCAGATGGATCTGGAACAAACCCGTTACCTGGATTACCCCGGCCTGCAACGCTACTGCCACCTGGTAGCCGGTGTGGTGGGCGAGGTCGCGGCGCGTATTTTTGGCCAGACCCAGCCCCAAACCACCGAATACGCCCACAAACTGGGCCAGGCGCTGCAACTCACCAACATCATTCGCGACGTGGGCGAAGACGCACTGCGCGGGCGCATCTACCTGCCGGTGAACGAACTGCAGCAGTTTGATGTCAAGGCCCATGAAATTTTGAAGCGTACTTATTCAGAACGCTTTGCTGCGCTGATGCAATTCCAGGCGCAACGCGCCCATGGCCTGTACGACGAAGCGCTGGCACTGCTGCCCTCTGCGGATCGCCGCGCGCAGAAGCCCGGACTGATGATGGCCAGCATCTACCGCACGCTGCTACGCGAAATAGAGGCCGACAAATTCCAGGTGCTGAACCAGCGGGTGCGCCTGACGCCGCTGCGCAAGATGTGGCTGGCGTGGAAAGTCCAAGCATTGGGAAGCATGTGAAGCTTGCCATCGTGGGTGGTGGCTGGGCCGGCATGGCTGCCGCAATGGCTGGTTGCGAGGCGGGGCATGCCGTCACGGTGTTTGAGGCGGCCCGAACCTTGGGTGGCCGCGCACGCGCCCTGAGTGCCACACTGCCCGATGGCACCGCCATCACGCTGGACAACGGCCAGCACATTTTGATAGGCGCCTACACCGAGACGCTGCGCCTGATGCGCCTGGCGGGAATCGACCCGGACACCGCGCTGCTGCGCCGCCCACTCGCCCTGCCCTTTGCCGATGGCACCGGCCTGCAAACGCCCATTTGGGCCGCCACCTGGCCTGCGCCACTGGATGCGTTGGCCGCCATTACCACCGCACGGGGCTGGCGCTGGAGCGACCGGCTGTCGTTGATGCGCGCGTCCATCACCTGGCAAATGCGGGGCTTCACCTGTGCGCCCGGCCTCTCGGTGGCGCAACTCTGCACCAGCCTGGCGCCCCGCGTGTTGCACGAGTTGATTGAGCCCCTGTGCGTCTCGGCCCTCAACACCCCCGCTTCGCAAGCCAGCGCCCAGGTCTTCTTGCGCGTGCTCAAAGACGCGCTTTTCGGCATTCGGGGCGGATCCCACCTTCTGCTGCCGCGTACCGACCTGACGGCCCTGTTCCCGGCTGCGGCTGCCAGCTGGGTCGTGCAGAGCGGTGCCACCATCCATACCAGCCAGAGGGTGGAGCAGTTGCGCTGGCAGTCGCCCCACTGGCTGATTGACGGGGAACCCTTTGACCGGGTGGTCTGGGCGACTTCATCATCCCATGCGGCGCTAGCCCTCGCAGATACTGCGCAGACAGCTCCTGAATTCATAGCAAAAAAACTTATTGACTGGGCGGAAGCTGCCGCTGCCTTGCGCTTTGAAGCCATTGCCACCGTCTATGCTCTGGCGATGGATTCAAAGCGCAAGGCCCGTTTGCCGCACCCCATGCTGGCGCTGCGCAGCGCACCGGATGCACCGGCGCAGTTCGTTTTTGACCGGGGTCAGCTCGGTGGTCCAGAAGGCTTGCTGGCTTTTGTGGTCAGTGCCAGTGACGGGTCACGCGAGTCCCTGCAGGCCGCCGTCCTCGCCCAAGCCGAGCGGCAGCTTGCCGGTTTGGGCTTGCCCGCGCTACAGCCGGTACAAACCGTCGTGGAAAAGCGCGCCACATTCGCCTGCACACCCAGCCTGGTGCGCCCACCGCAGGCCATTGCCCCCGGCCTGTTGGCGGCCGGTGACTACGTCGACGGGCCCTACCCGGCTACGCTCGAAGGCGCTGTACGCAGCGGTTGGGCAGCCGGAAACTTGCCCTAGATCAAGAAACCGGCATCCTGCGGTTTCCTTCCTGCGCAGTCCGGCATACGATCTCGCCAAGAGACCCTAGAGCCTGTCAACCGGAGACCTATTCATGGACAACAACGATCTGCATGCGCTAATGCGCACGATGGTGGAGTGCGGCGCTTCAGACCTGTACCTCACAACCGGCGCCGTACCCAAGGTCAAGATAGATGGCAAGGTCCAGACCCTGCCGCTGCCCTCGCTGCAGAGCGGTCAGGTGCGCAAGCTGGCCTACTCGGCTCTGACGCCGCAAGCCATTGCCGACTTCGAACGCACGATGGAATGCAATATGTCGTATGCGCCCGACGGCATTGGCCGCTTTCGCGTCAACATCTACCAGCAGCGCGGCGAAACCGCTTTGGTCGCCCGACAGGTGAATGCCCAAATACCAGGGTTTGAAAACCTCGGGCTGCCCCCCACAGTGCGTGACCTGGCGATGTTGCCACGCGGTCTGATACTTATCGTGGGGGCTGCGGGCTCGGGTAAAACCACCACAATGGCCTCCATGGTGGATTACCGGGCCAAGCACCATGCCGGCCATATTCTCACGGTAGAAGACCCCATCGAGTACCTGTTCAAGCATGGCGAATCGACCGTGGACCAGCGCGAGGTGGGCGTCGACACCCTAAGCTTCTCCAGTGCCCTGCGCAACGCCATGCGCCAGTCGCCCGACATGATCGTCATTGGTGAGATCCGGGATCAGGAGACGATGCAACAGGCGATCACCTACGCGGAGACGGGGCATCTGTGCATCTCCACCCTGCACGCAGCCAATGCCAGCCAGGCCATCAAGCGGGTCCTGAACTTTTTCCCCGAGCCAGCGCACGCGCAACTGCTGATGGATCTGTCCCTCAACCTGCAGGCCATCGTGTCACAGCGCCTGCTGCCGGGCCTCACCGGCCGGAGGGTTCTGGCAACCGAAGTACTGCTGCACTCGGCCCATATCGCAGACCTGATCCAGCGCGGTGCGGTGGATGGCCTGCGAGAGTCGCTGGAGAAAACCAGCGTCATGGGTACCCACAGTTTCGACCAGTCACTGCTGGAGCTCTTCCAGCGGGGTTTGATCGACCAGGAGACCGCTCTGGCCAATGCCGACTCGCGCACCGACTTGGGCTTGCGCATGCGGCTGCACTCGTCACACGACCCCCACTAGACGCCTGTTCAACCGGTTCCCACCAACGCACAGCACAAGCTCCATGACCGTTACAAGCCTGCCCAGTGCCGCGTTGCGCCTGTCCATCCTTCCCGATTCGCTGGGATTCACCGACACATCCGAGCTGGTACAGCAGCCATTGCCCTGGATTGGGCAGGACCGTGCTGAAAAAGCAGCGCGCTTCGGGCTGGCCATGGAGCAGCCCGACTACAACCTGTTTGTGCTGGGTGAAGTGGGAAGCGGCCGCTCCTCGCTGCTGTTGCAAGTCATGCAGACCGTAGCCGCCGGCCGCCCGGTTCCACCCGACCTGTGCTATTTGCACAACTTTGATGCGCCCGAGCATCCGCGCGCCTTGCGCATGCCCGCCGGTCAGGGGCGCCAACTGCGCCAGCTCATGGTGACGCTGTCGCACACACTGCAAAACGAGATTCCCCTGCGCCTGGCCAGCGAAGACTTCAAAGCCGAGAGCACGCGCATCCAGGGCGCCTACAAAACAGAAGAGTCAAAGGCCTATGCCGAGCTTGACGCCTTCGCCGAGGCGCGCCACTTCACGCTGTTTCGCGAAGAGGGTCGACTGGTTTTTACCTTGCTGGGAAGCAAAGGGCAAGCCCTGACCGAGGCCGAGGCCCGCGCGCTGCCCAAGGAACGCCGTGCCGAGATTGATCGCGACGAGCAGGCGCTGCGTGCAGAAATTGCGCGCTTCATGGAAAAAATTCGCCCAGTGGAGCGCGTCATGAACGAGGCACTGGCGGCCCTGCGCCGCCAGATCGTCATGCCGCTGCTGGACCGTGAGTTGCAGGAGATCCGCGTCAGCCTGCAAAAGCAGATCAAGGACTCCGTCAAACTCGGCACTTACCTCGACCAGGTAATGCACGACGTGCTGGAGCATATGGAACTCTTTTCGCCTCTCGACGAGGAAGAAGACGAGCAGGTGCGGCGCGACGCACTGGTGCAATTGCTGTTGCACTACACCGTGAACCTGGTGGTGGACAACCATGGCCTCACAGGTGCACCGGTCATCGTCGAAGAAAACCCGGTATTTCGCGCGTTGTTTGGCAGCATTGAGTACCAGGCGGAAGAAGACGTGCTGTTGACCGACTTTTCCCGCATTCGCGCGGGCAGCCTGCTGAAAGCCCATGGCGGTTTTCTGTTGCTGCATTTGCGCGACCTGCTGGCCGATGAGTTGGTGTGGGAAAAGCTGCGCCGCTTCCTGCGCAGCGGGCGTGTGCAGATTGAGGAACCCGGTGCCGGACTCATGCCCATGGCCGCCGTGTCGCTGGAGCCCGAGGCCGTCGATGCGGAGCTCAAGATAGTGCTGATTGGCTCCGTGGAGCAGTACTACGAGGTTCAGGAAGCCGACCCCGAATTTGCCCGGCGTTTTCGGGTGAAAGTCGACTTTGCAGAAAGCTTTTTCGCCAGCCAAGACACCCGCAGTGGCACCGCAATCTTCGTCGCCCACACCTGCCGCAAGCTGGGCCTGCCGCATTTCAGCAGCGCGGCCGTTGCCCGGTTGCTGGAAGACGCGCACCGCGAGGTGGATGACCAGACGCGCCAAAGCGCCATCTTTGCCCACACCGAGGCCCTGGTAGCCGAGAGCGCCAGCGTGTGCCGGGCCCGTGCAGGCAGCGTGGTGGAAGCGTCAGATGTGGAACACGCCCTGACCGCGCGCCGCCTGCGCCACGACTACCCCGAACAGCGCCTGCGCGAATCCATCGCCGAAGGCGACCATCTGATCTCATTGACAGGTGAACAGATTGGACAGATCAACGGGCTCACCCAGATTGATCTGGGCGACTGGCGCTTTGGCCTGCCAGTGCGCGTGACCGCGCGCACCCATGCGGGCAATGAAGGACTGATGAACATCGAGCGCGAAGTGGAAATGTCAGGCCCCATCCACGACAAGGGTGTGCTGATCCTGCACAGCTACCTGACTGCACTGTTTACCCCTATTGCACCGCTGGCGCTGAACGCCTCCATCGTTTTCGAGCAGGAATACAGCGGGGTGGAGGGCGACTCGGCCTCCTGCGCCGAACTGTTCGCTGTGCTGTCATCGCTGTCGGACCTGCCCCTCAGGCAAGGTATCGCCGTGACCGGCGCGGTCAACCAGCATGGCGAAGTGCTGCCGGTAGGCGGCATCAATGAAAAAATTGAAGGCTGGTTTCGCGTCTGCGAGGCCGCGGGGCTGGACGGCCGCCAGGGCGTGCTGATTCCGGATCGCAACCGGCGCCACCTGATGCTGGACCCCACGGTACTCAACGCCGTTAATCAAGGGTTGTTCCATGTCTACACCGCGCGCCATGTGGGCGAAGGGCTGGAGTTGATGATGGGTCTACCCAGTGGATTGCCACAGGACCTTTCACCAGGACCTTACCCTGCCGACAGCGTGCTCGGCCATGCCGAGAAAACCCTGCTCGCCTACCGCCGCGCCTGCCAGCAAGCCCGCCGCAGACGGGTGCGAAGCTGACATCGCCATTGCGTATGATGACTCCATACGAGGAGACGCAATTCATGCATATCGCGCTAAAAATAGGGGCGGCCACCGTCATCGCTGCCGCAGTGGCCGCTGGCGGTGCCGGCGCCTGGTTCATTCACACCAAACAGCCCGTGCGCAGTGGGTCCGTCGCCCTGAAACAATTGCAGGCACCGGTCAGCGTGGCATATGACGAAAGGGGTGTGCCCCACATTCGCGCCGAAAATGAGACGGACCTGTACCGAGCCCTGGGCTACGTGCATGCGCAGGACCGGCTGTTCCAGATGGAAATGGTGCGGCGCCTGTCCAGGGGTGAACTCGCAGAAGTGCTGGGACCCAAGCTGCTGGAAACCGACAAGCTGTTTCGCACATTAGGCATCCGCGTCAAGGCCGATGAGATGGCGGCCAAAATGGATCCGGCCAGCAAAGTGGGGATTGCACTGCTGTCTTACCTGGACGGTATCAACCAATTCCAGGCGGGCCATCCGGCCCCGATGGAGTTCGACATTCTGGGTATCCCCAAACGCCCTTTCACGCCACAGGACACGTTTGCCGTCTCCGGTTACCTGGCGTACAGCTTTGCAGCCGCCTTCAAGACCGAACCGGCCATGACCTTCATTCGCGACAAGCTGGGGGCCGACTACCTGCGCGTGTTTGACCTGGAATGGCACCCCGAGGGCGTGGTCGCGCTGGATGCCAAAGACTGGAAGGGTCTGAACCAGCTGGCCGCACTGAGCCAGGATGCGCTGGAGGCCGCCAGCGTGCCCCAGTTTGAGGGCAGCAACGCCTGGGCCATCTCAGGCAAACGCACCGCCAGCGGCAAACCCCTGCTGGCAGGCGACCCGCACATTGGCTACTCCGCACCCGCCGTCTGGTACGAGGCGCATCTGACATCTCCCGGGTTTGATTTGTATGGCCATTACCAGGCGCTCAACCCGCTGGCATTGCTGGGACACAACCAGCAATTTGGCTGGAGCCTGACCATGTTCCAGAACGACGACGTCGACCTGATTGCCGAAAAGGCCAACCCGGACAACCCCAACCAAGTCTGGATTCAGGGGCAATGGGTGGACCTGCAAACCCGCACGGAAACCATCAAGGTGAAAGGTGCAGCCGATGTGCAACTGGCCTTGCGTCGCTCGCCCCACGGGCCCATCATCACCGACGCTTTCAAGGACAGCCTGGGTGGCACGCCGATTGCCCTGTGGTGGGCGTTTCTCGAAACCGAAAACCCGATTTTGCAGGCGTTCTACGACCTCAACCGCGCTGACACTCTTGAGAAGGCACGGGCTGCGTCTGAGAAAATCCACGCACCCGGCCTCAACATCGTGTGGGCCAACGCGAGCGGCGACATTGGCTGGTGGGCTGCGGCCAGATTGCCGATCCGCCCGGAAGGCGTCAACCCGTCCTTTATCTTGAACGGCGGCACCGGTGAGGCCGAAAAACCCGGGTTTTACAACTTCAGCTTCAACCCGCAGGAAGAGAACCCGGCGCGCGGCTACATCGTGTCGGCCAATCACCAGCCCAAACCCAGCAGCGGTGTGCCCGTACCCGGCTACTACAACCTGCCGGACCGGGTGCAGCGGCTGGACTCCGCGCTGCGCGAGCCCGGACGCAAATGGGATACCGCTGGCGCCGAGGCATTGCAACTTGACAGCGGCAACGGCTATGGCCCGCGCATGCTGAAGGATCTGATGCCCATCCTCAAGGCTGTCACCACGGATCCCTATGACAAGGCCTTTCTCGAACCCCTGGAGCTGTGGGATGGCGACTACACCCGGGACAGCATTGCCGCACTCCTGTTCAGTCAGCTGTTATACGAGATAGCCCATGCGGCGATGGCCGACGAAATGGGCGAAGTGCAATTCAATAACCTGTTGAAAACCCGCGCACTGGACAGCGCGTTGCCGCTGTTGGTGGCCGATGCCAGCTCCCCGTGGTGGGACAACGTGAGCACCAAACCCGTGGAAAGCCGCTTCGAAACCATACGCATCGCCTGGAACAACACCCTCAGACACCTCGAATCGCAGCACGGAAAAGACCTGTTGCAGTGGAAATGGGGCAACGCACATACCCTGACCCATGGCCACCCACTGGGCATGCAAAAACCACTGAACCTGCTTTTCAACGTGGGGCCGTTTGCCGCTCCGGGTGGGCGTGAAACACCCAATAATTTCTCGGGCAATATCGGCACCTCGCCCTGGGCGGTGAGCTACGGTCCGTCAACCCGGCGGGTGATTGATTTTGCGGATGCCAGCAAAGCGGTCGGCATCAACCCGGTGGGCCAAAGCGGCGTGCTGTTCGACACCCATTATTCGGACCAAGCCGAGCGTTTCATGGCCGGCGTCTATGTACCGCAGTACCTCAGTTCAGCAGACGTCAAGGCACATACCCAAAGCACCCTCACACTGCGGCCCTAGTTCAGGCTGGTGCGCCCCAGCAGATCGCACAGTTCCGCCAAATCGGCAACCGTGGCGTGGGGATGCTGGCCCTGGGTCCACAAATGCTCGGCGCGGTTCACCCACACCGTCTGCATGCCTGCGCCCAGGGCACCCACCACATCCAGCGCGGCATCGTCGCCCACGTGCAGCACCTCGTGCGCGGCCAGATTCACGGCTTTGGCTGCGGCGTGAAATATCCGCGGGTCGGGCTTGCCCACCCCGACATCGCGGGCGTTGACACTCGCGAAAAAATATTCACCAATACCGACTCTGTGTACATCGGCGTTGCCGTTGGAAACCGCGACCAAGGGCATGCGCTCTGCAAGCCAGGCCAGAGCAGGGAGCACATCGTCAAACAGCGTCACCTGCATGCGCCCGACCATGAAGACCTCGAAGGCCGGCTCTGCCAGGGTGGCGTCGTCTCCCGCGCGCTGCAGCTGCAAACGGATGGCCTCCCTGCGCAGGGCGCCCAGGTCATGTACCAGTTCAGGCCAGCGGGCTTCCGTCTCTGCCCGCAATGCACGCCGTGCGTGCGGGTCAGCAGCCAGCGCTGCGGTGGCCGGCGCGTGCACCTGCAGCCACGCATGCAACTGCTTCTCGGCTTGCACAATGGTCGGCCAGATGGGCCACAGGGTGTCGTCCAGGTCCAGGGTTATTGCCTTGATTTTCGAAAGTTCGAGCATAGGTGCGGGAGAATACCCCATGCCTTTTGAAAAAGAACCCCCCTACTCCCATGGCCAGACGCCGCGTACTGCCATCCTGTTTTGCAACCTGGGCACGCCCGATGCCCCCACTCCTGCGGCCGTGCGCCGCTACCTGGCGGAGTTTTTAAGCGACCACCGGGTGGTGGAAATCCCGCGCCTGCTGTGGATGCTGATCCTGCACGGCATCATTTTGCGGTTTCGCCCCGCCAAGTCGGCTGCCAAGTACGCCAGTATCTGGACGCCTGAGGGCTCGCCACTCAAAATATGGACCGAAAAGCAGGCCAAGCTGCTGCAAGGCTGGCTGGGCCAGCGCAACCACCAGGTCAAGGTGCGCTATGCCATGCGCTATGGCAGCACGTCGATTGCCTCCCAACTCGATGCCATGAAGGCCGAGGGCGTAACCCGCGTGCTCATCGTGCCGGCTTATCCGCAATACAGCGCCACTACCACGGCCAGCCTGTTTGACGCGGTTTACACCTGGGCGCTCAAAACACGCGCGCTGCCTGAGTTGCGGTTTATCAACCACTACCACGACGATGCGGGTTATATCGCCGCACTGGCTGCCAGCATTCAGCGCCACTGGAAGGCCCATGGTCGACCCGACCAGTTGGTGATGAGCTTTCATGGTGTACCTGAGCGCACCCTGCATCTGGGTGACCCCTACCACTGCGAGTGCTTCAAAACCGCGCGCCTGCTGGGCGAGAAGCTGGGCCTCAGCAAGGACCAGTACAAGGTCACCTTCCAGTCCCGGCTTGGGCGTGCCAAGTGGCTGGAGCCTTACACTGAACCCACGCTGATCGCGATGGGCAAGGCGGGGGTGAAGCGGGTCGATGTGGTGTGCCCCGGCTTTACCAGCGACTGCCTGGAAACACTGGAAGAAATCAGTATGGAAGCCCGCGAAGCCTTTCTGCACGCGGGTGGCAAGGAATTCTTCTACGTCCCCTGCCTGAACGACGACCCTGAGTGGATCACCGCCCTGTGCAATGTGACCCAGCAGCATCTGGCCGGCTGGCCTACCCAGGCTGAGCCGGACACCAGTGCCATGGCAGCGCAGCGCGCGGCAGCGCTGGCCCTGGGCGCAAAGCAGTAGGCGAAAGATCTTCACCGGCTGTTCCGCTATATTTTTTATAGCTGCTTGCGCATATTCCACGGGGGCTAGAAGCCTATTTAATACCGACCGCCATACCGTGGTCAACCGACCCGTGCCCGTGAAACGTTAATGGAGTTGCGGGTCTTTACCCGACCTTCATCAAACTTCAACGCATCGGATGGTGCACTGGAGCATGCTGGAGCCACTTATAAACTTCGAAGTTGCTATCGTGAAAAAACTACTACTGGTAACCGTGTCGGTCGCTGCAAGCGGGTTCTGCTTCGCGCAGGATATGGGCGGCGCAGTGGGCCGGGTCATTTCTTCCACACCCATCATGCAGCAGGTGGGGGTTCCCCGACAGGTGTGTTCTACCGAGCAAATCGAGGTACAACAGCAAAAATCCGGTGGTGGCGCGGTGATGGGTGCCATTGCGGGCGGCGCCCTTGGCAACGCCGTGGGTCAGGGCGCTGGTCGGGCTGCTGCCACCATGCTGGGCGTTATCGGTGGTGCGGTCGTAGGGGACCGTATTGAAGGTGCGCCACCTGCGCAGTACCAAAACGTTCAACGGTGTTCATTGCAGAACTCCTATGAAAACCGGGCTGTGGGCTACAACGTGGTCTATGAATTTGGTGGCAAGCAGTACGCCGTTCAAATGCCGCAAGACCCAGGTCCGACCATTCAGTTGCAGGTTTCAGCCGTGGGCGCCAGCACCCAAATGGCCGCGCCTGCCAATAACGTGATCCAGACCCAACCCGTCTACGTGCAGCCTTCCAACGTCATCGTGACCCAGGAGGCCTATCCGACGTACTACACGCGTCCCTACTACCGTCCCTATTACCCACCCGTTTCCATTGAATTGGGGTACGGGTACTGGGGTGGTGGCTACCGGGGCCATGGCCACGGCCACTGGCGTTGATTCTTCAATCGCTGTCGGCTGCCCGCCCGCTGCTGTGGATCAACCCGCATCGGACGGCTGAGCCGCCAGCAACCACGGTGGTGGGTGATACCCCGCTTGGCCTGCCCGACATGCAGGCCGCGCAGGACCGGTTCGAACGCTTTGCCCCTTTACTGGCAGTGCTGTTTCCCGAACTGGCTGCCTCCAATGGCCTCATCGAGTCGGCCCTAGTGCCTGTGCCAGCGATGCAGCGCGCTCTGCACCTGCCGCCTGCGCAAGGTCGACTATGGGTAAAGGCTGATCACAGCCTGCCCGTGGCAGGCTCGATCAAGGCCCGCGGTGGCTTTCATGAAGTGCTGGAACTGGCCGAGCGCCTGGCGTTGCAACACGGCTTGCTTCAACCCGGCGACGACTACCGCGCACTGGCGCAACCACCCGCACGTGCGTTATTTGCCCAATACCAGGTCGCGGTGGGCTCCACAGGCAATCTGGGCATGGCTATTGGCGTGATGGCGGCCGCCTTGGGATTTCGCGCCGCGGTGCACATGTCCGTTGACGCCAAAGACTGGAAAAAAGAGCGCCTTCGACTGCGGGGGGTGCAGGTAGTCGAACACGCGGGGGACTACGAGCAAGCGGTGGCCGCAGGACGCCAACGGGCCGAAACAGACCCCCTGTGCCATTTTGTTGATGACGAGCGCTCGCTCTCTTTATTGATTGGCTACAGCGCCGCAGCACTGCACCTGCGCACCCAGTTGCAGGCCCAGGAGGTGGTGGTCAATGCCGACCACCCCTTGCTGGTGTACCTGCCCTGCGGAGTCGGCGGCGCACCGGCCGGTATTGCCTGGGGCCTGCACCAGCTCTACGGATCCCACGTTCACTGCTTTTTCGCTGAACCCGTGCAGTCACCGTGCTTTCTGCTGCAGATGCTGTCGCCTGTCGACAGCCACCGTTCAGTTTATGACGTGGGCCTGACCAACCAGACGGAGGCTGATGGTCTGGCGGTACCCCGTGCGTCCTTGCTGGCCGCCCAGATCATGCGGCCCTTGTTGGCGGGCGCGTTCACGGTTGAAGACCAAACGCTTTTTGATCACCTGGCTATGGCACTAGGCACCGAGGGTTTGCGCCTGGAGCCCTCTGCCGCTGCGGGTTTTAGCGGGCCACTGCATTTGCAGGGCAACCCGCTGGCCCATGCCGGCGCCAACCATGTGGTGTGGACCACCGGTGGCCTGCTGGTGCCAGAGGTACCGTACCAGGAATTTTTGAAGCGGGCGACTACGCAGCAGCCCCGGCAATAAACGCCGCTACGCTGTCGAGCTGCGACGGCACATTGAGCGCCGGCGCGTGGCCGCAGCCGGGCACCTCCACCACCTGCAAAAGCCCCGCCGCCCCCGGACCACGCTGCTGCATGGTCTGAAGGGTCTCGGGCAACACCAGATCCGACTCGGCACCGCGAAGGCACAACACCGGGATTTGCAATGCGTCGTAGTGGGGCCAGATGTCGTAGTCGTTCGGATGGCTGATGAACTGCTGCACCATGGCCGGATCGTAGTGCGGCGTCACCCGGCCATCGGGCAAGCGGCGGGTGGACGTTTCGGTCAGGCGGCGCCACTGCACATCGCTCAACCACCCGTAGGGTTTATAAACCTGGCGGAAAAAAGCTTCCAGTTCAAGAACCGTTGCAAACGCGGGCGGACTGCCGGCATAGCTGCGGATACGGTCGATGGCCGTTTGCGCCAACTCGGGCGCATTGTCATTCAAAGTCAGGCTTTGAATGCGCGCTTTCATCGAGGGTTCAAACAGGCCCGACGCGCACACCGTGCCAATGGCGCCGCCCATGGAAGTACCGACCCAGTGGGCGTGTTCAATGCCCAATTGGTCAAAAAGCCGTGCCGCAATGCGGGCATAAAACGCCAGGCAGTACTCTTGATCGGGTTGCGGGCTCCACTGGCTCAAACCGCGACCGATGGTGTCGGGGCATATCACTCGGTACTGTGTGCTGAGATGTGCGGCCAGTTCGTCCATGTCGCGGCCGGTGCGGGCCAGGCCGTGCCAGGCAATCACCAGCGGTGCCTCAGGCGAGCCCCATTCGGTGTAATGGATTTCGCGTCCCGAGCAGGTGATGTACCGGGACGAGAAACTCATACGCAACCTCGTTTGTTGATCGACGCAGTCCGCAAGCGCCCCACGACACCGGTTGGAAAATAGTAAACCGACAGCACAAACAGCACACCCAGCCAGAGCAGCCAGCGGTCCGGTGACAACAATGCAGATAACCAAGGCAGCGAACTGGTCGCCTCGCTAACCACGCGCAGCAAATCCTGCAGATAACTCTGCGCCACCAGGAAGAGTGCCGCGCCAATGACCGCGCCATACATCGTGCCCATGCCACCGATTACCACAATCAGCAACACATCCATCATGATTTCAAACGAAAGCGAGGTATCAGGCCCGTTGTAACGCAGCCAGAGCGCCAGCATGGCACCCGCCATACAGGCAAACAACGCTGACAGAATGGCGGATGTGGTGCGGTACACCACCACGCGATAGCCAATGGCTTCAGCCCGGAATTCGTTTTCGCGAATGGCTTGCAGCACCCGGCCAAAGGGTGAATTCACGATGCGCAGCAAGGCCAAAAATAGCACTACTGCCGTTACAAAAAGCAGATAGTAGCACAGCAAGCGGCCATCCAGCGACACACCCAGAAAAGGCGTTTCGCTGAATTCAAAACTGGGCGACAGCACCTCGGGCACTTTGAAGGACAAGCCATCCTCACCGCCCGTGATTTCGTGCAACTGCGACGCCAGCGTCAAAAATGCCGATGCCACAGCCAAGGTGATCATGGCAAAAAAGATCGCTCGCACCCGCAATGAAAACAGCCCTACCACCAGCGCCAGCGCAAACGACAAAGCCAATGCGCCGCCAAGGCCCACAGCCAATGCTTCCCATGTGGCGCCCATGCGGGTGGTGGCCACTGCAATGCCGTAAGCACCAATGCCAAAGAACATGGTGTGCGCAAAGCTGACAATGCCGGTGTAGCCCAGCAACAAGTCAAAACTCGCTACCAGCACAATGAACACCAGCACTTTGGCAGCCACATTGAGCGCTTTCACGCCAGGGAAAATAAAAGGCGTCAGCGCCAGTGCCAATACCAGCAGCACCAGCAAAGCAGCCAGCCAGCGGCTGCGCGGCATGTCATTGGAGAGGATTCGATGCAACATGAGAATGCCTCTTATCGGTTGGCTACGGGATACACACCCTGTGGCCGCCACAACAGCACGCCCACCATGAGCGCTATATTGGAAAACAGCGCGACCTTGGGCGCCAGAAAGCCGGTGTAGTTGGCCATTAACCCCACCAACAAGGCGCCGATCAGTGCGCCACCGGTTGAACCCAGCCCACCGATGATGATGACGACAAAAATCAGTACATTGACCTGTGCGCCCATCTGCGGCGTCACCGTTTGCTGGTACAGGCCCCACATCACGCCGCCCAGCCCAGCCAGGCCGCTGCCCACCACAAACACACCCACAAACAGGCGCTTGATGCGGTAACCCAGCGACTCCACCATTTCTCGGTCTTGCACACCCGCGCGGATCAGCAGGCCGATCTTGGTACGACTCAACACCCACGCCAGTGTGGCAAACACGGCCAGCCCCACCACCACTGCCATCAGGCGGTATTTTTCGATGGCGGCATCACCCAACAGTACCGAACCGCGCATGCCTTCAGGCAAAGGTAGTGGAATCTGCGCCGGCCCCCAAATCACTTTGATGAGTTCTTCGCCAATAATCATGCCGCCCATGGTGATCAGAATCTGCTTGAGGTGCTGGCCGTAGACCGGCCGCACGATGAAGCGCTCAAACGCGAGGCCCACGGCACCCGCCACTGCCATGGCCACCAGCATGGCCGGGAAAACTGCCACCAGGTTGCGCCAAAGCACGTCCGAGCTGGTCCAGTCGCCCATGGCGCCCATCACAGCGGTGGCCACAAAAGCCCCGAGTGCGATGAACACGCCGTGGCCGAAATTGAGCACGTCCATCAAGCCAAAAACAAGGGTCAGGCCTGAAGCAATGATGAAGATGATCATGCCCATGGCCAGCCCGGCCACCGTCAGGGTCAACCAGGTGGATGATGAACCAATGAAAGGCATCACAAGCACTGCCAACAGCGGAACAAGCACGAGCGGCTTCCAGTCAAAGTCAAGATTTTTCATATGGCTAACCCCAGCAAGGCATGCTGCATGTCTTCGTTGTCCGCCAGCTCCTGCATGGAGCCGGCGTGCACGACACGGCCGTTATCCATCACAGCCACATGGTCACCCAAGCGTTTGGCGAAGCTGATGTTTTGCTCCACCAGCAAAATGGTAGTTCCGGTTTGCTTGAGCTGCGCAAAGGCATCAATCATGTTGTTGATGATGGCCGGCGCCAAACCTTTGCTGGGCTCATCCACGATCAACAGTTTGCGGGGCTCAACGATCGCGCGTGCCACCGCAAGCATCTGTTTTTGTCCGCCCGACAGCTTGCCTGCGGGGTGGTTCCAGAATTTCTCCACAGCGGGAAAAAGTGAAAAAATCCAATGCAAGCGCTCTGAGTCCATCTGCTGAGCGCGCTTGGCCGAACGCGCTGCCAGCAGCATGTTTTCCTTCACCGTCAGATCCGCAAAGATGCCCATGTTTTCGGGCACATAGGCAATGTCCATACCGGCGATTTGCGGCGTCTCAACCGCCGTAATGTCGACGCCATCGAATACGACCTTGCCTTGTGATGCGTGCCACAAGCCCATGATGGTTCTCAGCGTAGTGGTCTTGCCCGCACCGTTGCGCCCCAGCAGCATGGTGAGCTGACCACGCGGTACCGCCAGGTCCACCCCGTGCAGGATGTGATACGAACCGATGTGGGTGTGCACGCCTGACAGGGTCAACAAATTGTCATGAGGGTGGAGGTTGCTCATACGCCGTCCTCCACTGTCGCAGCGCTGGGACTGATGCCCAGATACGCTTCCTGCACCACGGGCGATGCGATCACCTCCGCAGGATCACCATCGGCCACCAGCGAGCCGTTGTGCAACACGATAATGCGGTCCGCCAATTCACGCACCACGTCCATCTTGTGCTCCACCAGCAGAATGGTTTTGGTCTTGTCTTTTTTAAGCGCGCGGATCAGGTTGAGAATTACCGGTGCCTCATCGGCGCTCATGCCAGCAGTTGGCTCGTCAAACATGAATACGTCGGGGTCCAGCGCCATCAGCAACGCCACTTCCAGCTTGCGCTGGTCACCATGCGGCAGGCTTGCGACTGGCAAGGTCTGTTTGTCCATCATGGATACCGCTTCCAGAATTTCCAGCGCACGACGCGTCAGGAGCGCATGGTCGCTCCAGATGCTCCACAGGTTCAGTCCCCGCCAATGCGGCCCAGGCTTTGCCGCCTGCACTGCGAGGCGCACGTTCTCCAGCACCGACAGATGCGGAAACAAATTGGTCAGCTGGAACGCCCGCCCTAATCCGGCCCTGGTGCGCGCCGAAGGACTGAGGCCGGTCAAGTTGCGGCCATTCAAAAAAACCTCACCTGCAGTCGCCTTGAGCTGACCCGAGATCAGATTGAAATAGGTAGTTTTACCCGCACCATTGGGGCCAACAATGGCGGTCAACGTGCCCGGCTGAAAAGTGCAGCTGACAGCATTCACCGCCACGTGTCCGCCGAAGCGAATCGTGAGTTCTTGGGTTTGAAGCATGGTTCAGAACTCCCCCGAACAGGGGGAGCCTCGAGGCGACTGGCCGATGGGTTGGCGGATTTGCCGATTAACGCTTGTTGCGGATCGGGATGTTCATCTCTTCGGCCTTGATCTCGTGCACGAGCTCAGGCACGCCCCAGGCAAACGCCGGGTCCACCTTGATCTTGAAGTGGTACATGCTTTGCATGGCCTGGTGGTCTTCCTTGCGAAAAGTCATCTTGCCTTTGGGTGTGTCAAAGCTCATGCCTTCCATGGTCTTGATCAGGGTGTTGGCCGAGGTGTCGCCCTTGCTGGCATTGAGCGCGGTCACCACCGCCATGGCTGCTGAGAAACCACCGGCGGTAAAGAAGTCAGGCGGCGCCTTGAACTGGCTGTAATGGCGGGCGACCATGGCCTCATTCACCGCATTTTTTGGCATGCCAAAGTAGTAGTACGCGGCGCCTTCCATGCCAGGGAACTGCTTGAATGCCGTCATTACTGGAAGGATGTTGCCACCGGTCGCGATTTCAATGCCATGGCGCTTGAGGTCCATATCGGCAATCTTGAACGGATTGCCGCCAGCCCACAAAACAAAAATGACCTTTCGACCCGGCAACTCTTTGAGTTTGTCGATCATGCGCTGACCACCTGCGGTGAAGTCGGTTGTAGCGGGAGGAAGGTACTCCTCATGCACCAGTTTGGCCTTCTTTAACGCCTCTTTGAACGCTTTGACGCCATCGCGACCAAACGCGGAGTCTTGCGCCATGGTGACGATACTGACACCGGCCTTGTCCAGCGCAACAGCGTTGGCAATAGCATCCTGCGAACTGTTGCGCCCGGTGCGGAAGATGTATTTATTCCACTTCTCACCGGTAATTGAATCGGCCACCGCAGGCTCCACCAGCAGGATCTTTTTGTATTCTTCAGCCACCGGCAGCATGGCCAGCGCCACGGGCGAGGCGGTAGGGCCCACGGCCAAATCCACCTTGTCGTCACCATAGGCTGCCGCCAGCAGCGACTTGCCTTGATCGGGCTTGCCCTGATCGTCTTTTTCGATCACGACAATTTTTTTACCTGCAACCATCATGGTGCCGCCGGTCGCATAGTCCAGGCCCATCATGAAGCCGGTTGCGGTTTGCTTGCCATAGGCCTCCAGGGGTCCGGTCTTGCTGTAGATGTGGGCAATCCTGATTTCTTGGGATTGCGCAAAAGCGGTGCTGCACACCATGGCAGCGCACAGCCCGGTGGCAACCAGCGTGGCCTTGATAGCCCAGATGGGTTGGTTCATTGTCGTCTCCTGTTGTAGTCTTCTGACATTAAGCTTTTGCACGAAATGTGCCACATTCCAAGCCCTTGATTTCATTGTATTTTTATAGGCTTGGCGGAGGCAATGCTGAAAAATGACTAAAACAAAGACATATTGAATGCATCAAAAAAATACATGTTGTCTGTATTTTAGACACTGTGAAGCCGGGCATACAAGGTCGCCCGCGCGATGCCCAGCACCTTTGCCGCAGCAACCTTGTTGCCCTTGCTCGCCTTCAAGGCTGCATCAATAGCCCGACGCTCCAGATCCGCCACCTGCTGCGACAGGGGGCGCAACAAATGGGCATCGCCTTCCGCCATGACCGCCGGCGCCAGCGGCTGCACGCCGGACTCGCGCAGCACCGTTTCGAGTTGCGTCACCTCGATGCGCGATACATCGCTGCGCATGGCAGCCTGCTCCAGCACATTGCGCAACTCGCGGATATTGCCCCGCCACGGTTGCGCTTCCAGAAGGGCCAGCGCCTGCGCCGACAACTCGGGTGGCTGCAACCCGCTGCGTAGCGCTACATCCTCACCCAGCACCTCCAGCAGGGCTGCGATGTCGCCTCGACGCTCCCGTAGCGGTGGCACACGAATCGGCAACACGTTGAGGCGGTAAAACAAATCCTCACGAAAACTGCCTTCGCGCACCAGTCGGGGCAGGTCACGCGAGGTCGCTGCAATCACCCGCACATCAAACTCAATCAGTTTGTTGGAGCCGAGTGGCTCGATCTCCCCCTCCTGTAGGGCCCGCAGTAATTTGGACTGCAAAGCCAACGGCATGTCCCCAATCTCATCGAGAAACAGGGTGCCACCATGGGCCAGCAGAAACTTGCCGTCTCGCCCCTTGCGGTCGGCGCCGGTAAAAGCACCGGGTGCAAAGCCAAAGAATTCCGCCTCCAGCAGCGTATCGGGTACTGCAGCTATGTTCACGCTGATAAACGGCCCTGCTGCGCGTGCCGATGCCGCATGAATGGCATGGGCCAGCAGCTCCTTGCCGGTACCGGTTTCACCCAGCAGAAGCACCGGGCTGGAGGACTGCGCAGCCCGGCGCGCCTGGCGCTTGACTTCTACGGCAGCGGCACTCAGGCCAATAAAGCTGGCAAACGTGTACTTGGATTGCCGCTTCCCCGTCTGGCGCAATCGCTGGGTGGCGAGCTCGCGACGCGCATCATCCAGATCGCGCTGCAGCAGAGAAAATTTTTCAATCAAGGGCTGCAGCGTGGTTTCGGCATGGTCAAACAACACAATGCCCAGCGCCCCAATCACCAGCCCCGATGCATCCCGCAACGGAATGCGGCTAACCACAAAGGTGCCCGCCCGGTTAGTCAACAAGTCGATGAGAATCGGCTTGCCGGTTTCCAGCACCTGGTGCATCAGGGTGTTTTGCACCACCTGTGACACCGGATGGCCCACAAAGTCGTCCTCGCGCTCAAACCCCAATGCGGGTAAAAAACGCCGGTACTGGTCGTTGATCCAGACGACCCGTGCCTGGCGATCGACCAGCATCATGCCTTCGCTGGCGCTGGAAAACAGCGCGAACATAGAGCGTGCCGCCAGCTCCAGAATGCTTTGGGCGTCGCGCGGCAGGGTGTCATTTTTCTCCATACAAGAATGTTACCCTGACGACCATCTCCACAATTCAGAGAGATCGGACGAACTGGCTGCCCGAACTGTCAGAAAAACACCCTTAAGTACCGCCATGGACAAAACCCGAATCGACAAATGGCTGTGGGCTGCGCGCTTTTTTAAAACCCGGTCACTGGCCACAGATGCCGTGAACCGCGGGCATGTGCAGGTGGCACAACAGGATGTGAAACCATCGCGAGATGTCCGCGTGGGCGACACGCTCACCATCTGGCAGGCCAAGGTGGCGCATACGGTCGTGGTTCAGGGAATCAGTGAACAGCGCGGCCCTGCGCCAGTGGCACAGCAGTTGTATGCCGAGACGCTTGAGAGCCTGCAACAGAGGGCTCAGGCAGCAGAGCGTCACCGTCTGAGCCCTGAGCCCGCTTTGACCCTGGAACATGGGCGCCCAACCAAACGGGATCGCCGCGACTTGCAGAAGACCTGGAATGACCGGTGGAGTGCCTCAATCGATTGACGAATGCGCTCGGCATCAACAACAAACCGCTGATTTCCGTTTCCTGAGACTAGCGCGGCTGCAGTGAACTACGCGCACCTGATACGTCCAGAACGACGCGGTGCTCCTCGCCCTCCAGAGGCTCGATCGTTTGTATCTGCTGAGCAAGCACATCTACAGTGGCCTCTGAGGCATCACGGCCTGACTCCCTGCGGGCCAGAATACGTTCCCGCAATTGCGCGTAGGTGGCCTGGGGCGCCAAAATGGAAAATTCCACGTTGCAGTCCTTGGCCAGTGTCCGAAATGCGTCACGATCAGCTCGCATCAAAAAGGTGGCATCCACGATGACCGACCAGCCTGCTTGCAAGAGGCTTTCTGCCAAGGTTCGAAGATGAGCGTAAGTACGGACCTCGGCGCTGCGCGTGTAAATGCCGCCGCCAGTGGGTGAACCACTTTTTTCGGTCTGACCTAATCCGAACAGGCGTTTTCGCTCCACATCCGAGCGCAGGCGCAATGTGGACGCACGGGCATCGCTTTGCAGCAATCGATTGGTTGCCATGGTCTTGCCACAGGCGGACAGTCCGTGGGTAATCACCAGCCGTGCTGGCGGTGGCGCGGCAATCCGTTGCGCCAGACCAATCAGGGCCTCTGTCTCGCCATAGTCGACATGCATCTGGTCCTGCCGGATTGCAGCCACCTTGGCAAGCACCAAGGCCCGATACACCGCATAAAAGCGCAGCACCTGGGCCATGCCGTAATCGCCGCTGCGACTCAACACCTCATCCACGAACCAATTGGCAAGGCCCGGTTGGGCGTGAGCCATCAAGTCAACATAGGTGAACGCAATGTCGCCCGCGACATCAATCCATCGCAGATCCTCACTGAACTCGATGCAGTCGAACATGCGCACCCGATGGTCAATCAGCACGAGATTTGCCAGATGCAGGTCACCGTGGCATTCACGCACAAGACCCGTGCGCTTGCGTGTCTCCATCAACGGCGCTACGTCCGCAATCTGGTCAATGCTCCTTGAACGAAGCCCTGCAAGACGGGCGCGCACACAGGTATCTGGCAGCAATGACTGCAGATCAGAAAAATTGTCCATTGCCTGCTTCATGACTTCGCGCGGCGTACCAAAGCGCGAGGACGGTGGCGCAATAGCTGCTTTTTCATGAAAGGCCACCAGCGTAGCTGCCAAATCGGACAAATGCTCGCTCCGCAATTCCCCTCTCGCGCACACGCGGTCGAGACGCCCAGACTCATCGAAGCGTCGCATCCGGACTGCATACTCAATCGGTGCGCCAGGTCCTTCAAACTGCGGATCCTGCGGTGTATTGAAGAGGCCCACCACATCCAGATAGATATCTGGCGCAAACCGGCGGTTTAGTCGCAACTCGTCATCGCAAAAGGAATGACGTTGCTCCAGTGTGCTGAAGTCCAGGAAATGCAGTTTGATGGGTTTTTTGATCTTGTAGGCAAAGTCACCCGCGAGGAACACCCAAGAAATATGCGTCTGGATAAGCTCCACCTGGCGCACGCCACCGGGGTAGCGCCGGGGCTCCATCAGAGCTTGAATGAGCTGGGGCAATGCGCGGTCCATCCGCCGCATGATGTCAGCCCCTGCCAATACTGCGTTGATATGGCGCATCTTTTTGTGCACTTAGCTGCTGGCGCTGGAGGAATCTCAAGCGCACGCCTTATGACGTCATGAGGAGTTGCCGTGGCGATAGGGCCAATATTTCCGGAATTGTGTGCGCTGGGCAACAGAGTTCTCTTTGCCAGATCCCTAAACTGAATTTGACTATGAAGTGGAGCCAATATGTCAATCAACCCTACAAACAGCCAGCCGCTAGCGTCGGAGGAAAACCCTGCAGCTTCGGTCTCGAACTCCCGATTTGCGTTCTGGCCTGAACACATCGCTCAGCCTGTCTGGGGCAGGGATCAGACGGATACGGATACGCGCGACATCGACCAGCGCGTTCGCGAATCGGGTGAATGGTGAACTGAAGCGGTCAAGGGGTTACGCTAGAAATGAATAAAACCCTGAAAGTCAAAGACTTTCAGGGTTTTTCATTGTTTGGAGGAATCGGAGGGATTCGAACCCTCGATGGATTTTTAAGACCCATACTCCCTTAGCAGGGGAGCACCTTCGGCCACTCGGTCACGATTCCTGAACAGGCCATATTATGTCACGAGTCTGCCTTGTTTTTCAGGCGGGGGGCTGGTCCAGATCAAAGGCCTTGTGCAGAGCCCGAACGGCCAGTTCCATGTACTTCTCGTCAATCACCACGGAAGTCTTGATCTCGGAGGTTGAAATCATCTGGATGTTGATGCCCTCTTCGCTCAATACCCGGAACATGCGGCTGGCAACTCCCACGTGGCTGCGCATGCCGATACCGACGATGGACACCTTGCAGATCTTGGTGTCGCCCACCACCTCTTGCGCACCCAGGCTGGGCAGCACTTTTTCCTTGAGCAGGTCCATGCACTTGGCGAACTCACCGCGGTTGACGGTGAAGCTGAAGTCGGTCTTGCCGTCTTTGCTCAGGTTCTGAATGATCATGTCAACTTCGATGTTGGCATCAGCGACCGCACCCAGAATCTGATAGGCGATACCCGGCTTGTCGGGCACACCCATCACGGAAATTTTGGCCTCATCGCGGTTAAACGCAATACCAGACACAATGGCTTGTTCCATTTTCTCGTCTTCCTCAAAAGTAATCAGAGTGCCAGATTTGGCTTCCTCGTCAATATCAATATCCCACGGTGTGAAGCTGCTCAGGACCCGCAGCGGCACTTTGTACTTGCCGGCAAACTCGACGGAGCGAATTTGCAGCACTTTGGAGCCCATGGAGGCCATCTCCAGCATTTCCTCAAAACTTACGGTATGCAGGCGGCGCGCTTCGGCCACGACACGCGGGTCTGTGGTGTAAACGCCGTCCACATCGGTGAAGATCAGGCATTCGGCAGCTTTCATGGCGGCCGCCACGGCAACGGCTGACGTATCAGAGCCACCACGCCCCAGCGTCGTGATGTTGCCCTGGTCATCCATACCCTGGAAACCGGTAACAATGACCACTTTGCCAACGGCCAGATCCGCACGTACCCTAGCGTCGTCAATCGATTCGATGCGAGCCTTGGTGTAGGCGCTGTTGGTCCGAATGGGCACTTGCCAGCCAGCATAGCTGACCGACTCCATGCCTTCGCCCTGCAACGCGATAGCCAACAGAGCAGACGACGCCTGCTCGCCCGTGGAGGCCAACATGTCGAGCTCGCGTGCATAGGCGTCGCCCTGTTTGGACGGAGCCAACTCCTTTGCCAAGCCTAACAGGCGATTGGTCTCGCCGCTCATTGCGGAGGGAACAACGACCATCTGGTGACCCGCGCGCGCCCATTTGGCAACGCGTTTGGCAACATTGCGGATGCGTTCGGTAGAACCCATCGACGTGCCGCCGTATTTGTGAACGATCAGTGCCATGAAATCAGAATTTTTGAAGCAAAACTCAGGGATTGTACCAATTCAAAACTTCACCGTTGCGCTGAACAAAGCCCTGCCCCACCTTGAGATGGATGCGATGACCGCGGGTGGTGCAGGCGGCCAGTTGGTCGAGCAGTTCCTCCAGCTGCGCGGTGCTGGGAATCATCTGAAAACGGGTTTTAAGCCAATAACGCACTACATTGGCCTGGCGTGGCCGGCTAAACGCCTGCACAGGCTTGATCATCAGCAGGCCACTACTGGCGTCGCACACCCGCAGCAGATCCTGCGCACCCACCTCGTCCAGCAGATCCTGCGCCTGGGCGGCATGTCCGGCACTGCGGGCAAACGTGTCCAGAAACTGCGGGAACGCAGCCTGCAGAGCGGGCATCACCCGGGCGCGGATGCGGTTTCGGGTGAACTGCTCGTCGCGATTTGTAGGGTCTTCGATAAAGGACAGGTCGCGCTGTGCCAGCCACTGGCGGATTGCGGCGCTGGAAACCTGGATCAACGGACGGTGGTAGTCCAAGCCGTCACGCCGCCAGCGGGCGGGCATGGCGCTCAGTCCAGCCAGGCCGGAACCACGACTCAGGGCCAGTAGCAAGGTCTCTACCTGGTCATCTGCATGCTGGGCAATCGCTACTGATTTGATAGCTGTCTGCGCATATTGCACGGGGGCTAGGGCACTAAATGCCTTGTAACGTGCCACTCGGGCCGCGTCTTCCGGGCTTTGACCGGCCGCATGGCCGGCATCCACCTTTCGCACCAGCAGGGGAACATTCAATCGGTCGCACAGCGACTGACAACAGACTTCGAAAGCCGGTGCCGCATCCTGCAAACCGTGATTGACATGCCAAGCCACCACCTGCCCCGGCCATTTCTCCGCGCAAGCTACCAGCAATGCGGTGGAATCGGCCCCACCACTCAGTGCGACGGCCAGCGGCAACGCGGGCGCGAAGGCCCGCATTGCGGCGTCGACCGTCACCCTACTTCGAGGCGGCTTTGGTGTCAGTAAAGCGCCCATAGCTTTGCAGGCGCTCATAGCGACGGTCCAGCAGTTCCTTGACCTTCAGATCGCCGACCTGCCGGTAAGCGTCCGCCAGTGCACGCTTCAGAAATGAAGCAGCCTGTTTGGTGTCACGGTGCGCGCCACCCACGGGCTCGTTGACGATTTTGTCGATCACACCCAGAGCCTTGAGACGGTGCGCAGTGATCCCCATGGCTTCGGCGGCGTCCGATGCCTTGTCGGACGTCTTCCAGAGGATGGAGGCACAGCCCTCTGGACTGATGACGGAATAGATGGAGTACTGCAGCATGACCACCTGATCCGCGACCGAAATAGCCAGCGCGCCGCCCGAGCCACCTTCGCCAATGATGGTGGTGATGATGGGGACTTCGAGCTGGGCCATCTCGAAAATGTTGCGGCCAATGGCTTCGGACTGTCCGCGTTCTTCTGCGTCAATACCGGGGTAGGCTCCCGGTGTATCCACAAAGGTGAACACCGGCAATTTGAACTTTTCAGCCAGCTTCATCAGCCGCAGGGCCTTGCGATAACCTTCTGGCTTGCTCATGCCAAAGTTGCGCAGGCCCCGCTCCTTCGTATCGCGCCCTTTTTGCTGACCCAACACCATGCAGGGTGTGCCATTGAAGCGGGCCAGACCGCCCACAATGCTCAGGTCGTCTGCAAAATGGCGATCACCGTGCAGTTCCACAAAATGCGTAAACAGCTCATTGACATAGTCCAGCGTGTAGGGGCGCTCCGGGTGCCGGGCAATCTTCGTGATTTGCCAAGGTGTCAGATCGCTATAAATGTCTTTGGTGAGTTGCTGGCTTTTCTTGCTCAGTTGCTCGATCTCAGCAGAAATATCCACTGCAGATTCGTTTTGCACGTAACGCAACTCTTCGATTTTGGTCTCAAGCTCCGCAATCGGCTGCTCAAAATCCAGAAATGTTTTCTTGGCCATGAATTGATCCTATTCAGTCAGGGTGTCAGTATTCCACTGGCACGGGGTCAAGCGAGCGCCAAATATACCAAGTCGCCACGGTGCAGTAGGGTGCCCAGGCGGCAGCCACTTCGCGCGCATCGCTTCGGCTGACGACATCGCCCGAATAATAGTTCCGGCTGATTCCGTTGATCAAGCCCACGTCATCGAGGGGCAAAACATTGGGGCGCATCAGGTGAAAAATCAGAAACATCTCGGCGGTCCAGCGACCGATGCCCCGTATGGCAATCAGTTCCGCCACGATGTCCTCGTCGCTCATGGTCTCCCATGCTTTGACATGCAGGGCGCCGTTGTCAAAGTGCACTGCCAGGTCCACCAGATATTCAACCTTGCGCGCACTCAGGCCAGCCGCGCGCATGTCGTCCACCTTGAGTTTGAGCACACTGGCAGGCGACATTTTCCGCAATAACAGGGAAAAACGGTCCCAAACTGTCTGGGCCGCCTTGACTGATATTTGCTGTCCCACAATGCTGCGCGCCAACGTGATGAACGCATCGCCACGGGTCTGCAGGCAGGCATCACCAAACTGGGGTATCAAACGCTTCATCACCCGGTCTTTCTTGACCAAGTGTTTGCAGGCCTCTTCCCAGAAGTAGGGAGTCAGCAGTGGCGCGTCCGCCTTCTTGACTGGCGCCATCATTGCGCGGCCTCCCAGGTTGTACCAGCGGCGGTGTCCTTGAGCACGATACCTTGCGCGAGCAAACCCTTGCGGATGATGTCGGCCAAGGCGAAGTCGCGCGCCGCCTTGGCCGCGCTGCGCCGGGCAATTAGCGCCTGAATGGCCGCATCGTCCAAAGCGGCTCCCGCCCGCAAGAATACCTTGGGATCTTGCTGCAGCAATCCCAGAAAACCACCCAGTGCCTTGAGTAGTGCCGCCAGATCGGCTGACTGCGTGCGATTGACATCAGTCGCCAGTTCAAACAACACGGCCACAGCCTCTGGGGTACCAAAGTCTTCATCCATGGCCATCTTGAAGCGTGCAGCCAGAGGTTCATTCCAGTCGATCAGGAAATCATTGTGCGGCGACACCAGATCCAGCGCGGTATACAGCCGCCTGAGCGCGTTGCGGGCGTCATCCAGATGCGCGTCGCTGTGGTTCAGGGCGCTGCGGTAGTGTGCCCGGATGATGAAAAACCGGGTGGTTTCGGCATCATATTGGGCCAGGATGTCACGGATGGTGAAGAAATTGCCCAGACTCTTGGACATCTTCTCGTTGTCGCGCGTCACAAACCCGTTGTGCATCCACACCCGCGCAAGCGGTTTGCCCAAGGCACCTTCGCTTTGCGCAATTTCATTTTCATGATGCGGGAACTGCAAGTCGGCACCGCCGCCATGGATGTCAAATGACTCGCCCAACATCTCGCATCCCATCGCAGAACACTCAATGTGCCAGCCGGGTCGGCCCACGCCATAGTCGCTGGGCCACTTGGCCTCGGCCGGCTCGGACTCTTTGGCCGACTTCCAGAGCACAAAGTCTAGTGGATCATCCTTGCCATCGGCCACCGCCACCCGCTCCCCAGCACGCAACTCGTCCAGCGACTTGCCAGACAACTTGCCGTAGCCTTCAAATTTACGCACGGCGTAGTTCACGTCGCCGTTGGAGGCGCGGTAGGCAAGCCCCTTGTCCTCCAAGGCGCCAATCAGGCGCAGCATCTGGGGCACAAACTCGGTAGCGCGTGGCTCATGAGTTGGGCGCTCAATGCCCAGGGCGTCCGCATCCTGGTGCAGCGCCTCGACCATCCGGTCGGTCAACGCGCGGATGGTTTCGCCGTTTTCCAGCGCGCGGCGAATAATCTTGTCGTCAATATCCGTCACATTGCGCACATAGGTCACCCGCAAACCGCTGGCTTTGAGCCAGCGTTGCACCACATCAAATGCAACCATCGACCGCGCATGTCCCAAATGACACAGGTCGTACACAGTCATGCCGCAGACGTACATGCGCACATGGCCGGCTTCAATAGGGGAAAACGGCTCAAGGGCACGCGACAGCGTGTTGTAAATGCGCAAACTCATGGGTAATTCATCGCCATTCAGGAGGGATACATATTCCTGGAAATGGCTCGGGCCGATGCAGATCTGGTTAGGGTGGGACTTGGTGGCTTGTTCAGAGGAGGAATGTCACCCCCTCAGCTACAATCAACGGCAGTATAAAGCCCCCAATGAGAGGGCTCATCCAACGCGCGAGAACCCCAACGCTTTATGACGTACTCCAGTTCCTTTGTAATGCAGTCGCTCCAGCTGCTAACTCTTTCAGCCACACTGGTGTTTTCTGCGGCGCATGCAGATGAATATGCGGACGTGTCGCAAATGGTACGTGCAGGCAAGCTTCCTGAGGCCCTGATCAAGGCCGACCAATACCTGGCAGGCAAGCCGCGTGACCCCCAGATGCGATTTCTCAAAGGCGTGATCCAGCGTGATACAGGCAAAACCAGCGATGCGATTTCCACCTTCACTCGCCTGACCGAAGACTACCCCGAGCTTCCCGAGCCGTACAACAACCTGGCCGTCCTCTACGCAGGCCAAAGCCAGTTTGACAAGGCCCGCACGGCGCTTGAAATGGCCATTCGCACCAACCCGAGCTATGCCACGGCGCATGAAAATCTGGGGGATGTTTATGCCAAACTGGCCAGTCAGGCCTATAACAAGGCGTTGCAACTGGATGCATCCAATCCGGCAGTGCCACCCAAGCTGGCGCTGATTCGGGAATTGTTCAGTCCTGCAGGAGCCAAGACCTCGCGCCCTGCCCCTGCGCCCGCACCCACTAGTGCGCCTGCGCTGTCAGTTCCTGCGCCAGTTGCCGTAAAACCTGCGCCGACCCTGCCCGGTCCCGCCGTAGCAAAGGCACCCGTTATTGCCGCAGCGCCTACCGTCCCGCAGACAGCTGCGCCGGTAGCCATAACGCCCCCAGCGGCAGCAACGCCAACTCCTGCCGCAAAAGCGCCAGTGGCCGTCGCGGCAAGCGCCGCCTCTGGCAACAATTCCGAAAAAGAAGCAGAAGCGGCTGTCCACGCCTGGGCCAAAGCTTGGGCCGCCCGGGATGTCAAAGCCTACCTGGCCGCCTATGGCAAGGAATTCAATCCTCCTGGTTCTCAGAGCCGCAGCGCTTGGGAAGAAGAGCGCCGGCAGCGCATCAGCAGCAAAAGCAAGATCAGCCTGAAGCTGGAAAACCTCACTGTTTCAGCGGCCGGCAATAAAGCAGTGGTTAAGTTCCGTCAGGATTACAAGGCCAGCGGGCTTTCAGTATCGAGCCGCAAAACTCTCGATATGGTCAAGAATGGCGACCGTTGGCAAATCGTCAAAGAAACCACGGGTAGCTGATCGCCAGTCACTTATATGGCTAGACCGCATTTCACCGCCGTCCTGGTGGCCCTGCTGTCATTGAATGCAGGGGCCTCGCCTGCAGCAACCGGCAAACACATGGGGAAACTGCAGCCAGTACGCCCGGAGCCGCCTGCTGCAAAAGACGCCGACGGCGCGGCCGAGGCGCGGTTGATAGAAATATACAAACTCATCAGCCAGGGACAAAACCGCGAAGCGCTCGCAAAGGCTAGCCGCTTGGTGGAGGACTTGCCAAACTTCCAGTTAGCACAGCTGGTATACGGTGACCTGTTGGCGGCCAGAACGCGGCCCGTCAAGGCGTTTGGTGACGTGCCGGACGAGATTTCAAGTATTGCTGGCACCACCCTCAGTGAACTTCGGGAAGAGTCCCGGCGGCGTATCACTGCCTTGCGGGAACGCCCCTTGGCAGGCACAGTTCCATCGCAGTTTCTGGCGCTTTCGCAGCGCTCCAGGCATGCGATTGCGGTGGACGCGTCGCGGTCACGGCTGTACCTTTTCGAGAACACCCCCGCCGGATTGAATCTGGTGGCGGACTATTACATTTCAGTCGGAAAAGCCGGTACATCCAAAACAGTCGAAGGTGACCAGCGAACTCCCTTGGGCGTGTATTACATCACCAGCAACCTGGACCCCAAGTCGCTCAAAGACTTCTACGGCTCGGGCGCCCTCCCCATCAGCTACCCCAACATACTGGATAGCAAACGCGGCAAGACCGGTAGTGGCATCTGGTTACACGGCACCCCCCCCGACCAGTTTTCACGCCCGCCGCAGGCCACTGATGGGTGCGTGGTGCTGGCCAATCCGGATTTGAAGCACATTATCCGTACCGTTGAAGTGCGCTCCACACCCGTGGTGATTGCATACCAGCTGAAATGGGTGCCGCAACACAGCGTTCGCGCAGAAAGCAAGCCATTTGAGGATGCATTGCAGGCCTGGCGCAATGCCAAGACATCGGGCGATCTCCAACATATATTGTCCTTTTACACGCCGGACTTCACCAGCAACGGAAAGACACTTGCACAGTGGACTCCCACCTTGAGGACAGAATTGTCCGCAAGCCAGGGACGAACCATTCAGCTCAAGGACGTTTCCTACCTTCGGTGGACGGATGCGGCTGACACGATGGTCGTAACGTTCGGCGAAGTGGCCGACGGTACCCGAACAGGCTGGACCAAGCGGCAATACTGGATGCGACAAGGCAGCCAATGGAAGATTTTTTTTGAAGGAGTGATTTGATGCAACAAAAAATAGGGCAATGGACCCGCCGAACATGGATCACCTGCTGCGCAGCGGTATTGCTGCCGTTGTCCGCGATGGCAGACACGGCAACCAAAGTGAAATTTCAGACCAGCCTTGGTGATTTCACGGTTGAGGTTTACGCCGACAAGGCTCCTAAAACCGTCGAAAATTTCCTGCAATATGTGAAAGACAAACATTACGACGGCACGGTTTTTCACAGGGTCATTGAAAACTTCATGGTTCAAGGCGGTGGATTTACCCCTTCCATGACTCAAAAACCGACGCGCGCGCCTATTCCACTCGAAGCCAGCAACGGCCTAAAAAATGACCGTGGCACCATCGCCATGGCGCGCACCGGCAACCCAAACTCTGCAACCACCCAGTTCTTTATTAACGTGGTGGACAATGCAGGGCTGAATGCGCCCTCGCCGGACGGATACGGCTACACCGTATTCGGCAAGGTGATCAGCGGTATGGACGTGATCCAGAAAATAAGGACCGTACCCACCGGCTCGGGTGGACCGTTTCCATCCGACGTCCCCAAGACCCCAATCGTTATCAACTCTGCCACTTTGGTGAAATAAATCATGAGCAATCCACAAGTCGAACTCCACGTCACTGGCTACGGTGTCATTACCCTGGAACTGGATCAGGACAAAGCCCCCAAGTCTGTCGCCAACTTTCTGGCCTACGTGAACAAGGGCCATTACAACAACACGGTTTTTCACCGTGTCATCCCGGGCTTCATGGTTCAGGGCGGCGGCATGGAGCCGGGCATGAACCAGAAGTCCTGCGACGCCCCTATCGAGAACGAAGCCAACAACGGCCTGAAAAACAACAACTACACCGTGGCTATGGCACGCACGGGTGACCCACACTCCGCTACCGCACAGTTCTTTATCAACGTGTCCGACAACACGTTCCTGAACCACACGGCACCCAGCGCACAAGGCTGGGGTTACGCAGTATTTGGGAAGGTCATTGCAGGCACCGACGTAGTCGACAAGATCAAGGCCGTGAAAACCGGGCGCAAGGGCTTTCATGATGACGTGCCAAAAGATGACGTCATCCTCGAAAAAGCCGTTGCGCTGTAAATAACGTAACGCACGGGATGGAACTGCTTGCACCATCCCGCTGGCGTTGCGTTGATTTCATTTCGGACCTGCACCTGCACGAGTCCGATCCACTGACTTTTGGTGTCTGGAGTCATTACCTTCAGCACACCTCGGCAGATGCCCTGTTCATTCTTGGGGATCTGTTTGAGGTCTGGGTAGGTGACGATGCCCTGAGCATCGAAAACGGCTTCGAGCAGCATTGCGTCAATGTGTTGCGTGCGGCAGGAACCCGGCTGGATCTCTACGTCATGCAGGGCAACCGCGACTTCCTGATGGGCTCCTCTCTGATGAAGGCTTGCTCCGCCACCCTGCTGGAAGATCCCTCCGTGCTGTCGTTTGCGGGGCAGCGCTGGCTATTGACGCACGGAGATGCACTCTGTCTGGATGACACCGACTACATGGAGTTTCGCGCCATGGTGCGCAGTCCAAATTGGCAACAGGATTTTCTCGCAAAACCACTGCACGAACGCATGGAACTCGCCCGCCACATGCGCGCGCAAAGTGAAAGCCGCAAAGGCCCAGACGCAACGTATGCGGATGTCGACACCGCTGCAGCCAGCAGCTGTTTGCAGGCCCTGAACGCCGATCACATGATCCACGGCCATACCCATCGCCCCGGCAAACATGCCTTGGCCTGCGGGAGGGAACGTCTGGTTCTCAGTGATTGGGACCTCAAGGCCGCGATGCCCCGCGCCGAAGTATTGCGACTGCGTTGCTCCACCCAAGCCAACAACCCGACACTGGAACGTATACCGCCGGCTATGTCACCGGCTGCGGCCAAGCCTGTGGATTGACCTCGTCGATCTGCCAGGGATCGAGGTATTGCCGGGCATATCGCAAATAAACACCTTCATTGACAAAGACATCAAACAGGTCGGGATCAATGTGGCCGCCCCAACGGTACTTATGCATGATGCCCATGGCCTGCGACAGTTTCATACCCTGCTTATAAGGTCTGTCCCTCGCCGTCAACGCCTCAAAAATATCGGCAATACCCACAATCCGTGCCTGCACCGACATCTGGTCCCGCGTCAGCGCCTTGGGATAGCCTTTGCCATCCATGCGTTCATGGTGGCCACCGGCAAATTCCGGCACATTTTTCAGGTGTTTGGGCCAAGGCAACTGCTCCAGCATTTTGATAGTTGCAACTATGTGATGATTGATGGTCCCGCGTTCCGAAGCGGTGAGCGTACCCGCCCGAATGGTCAGGTTTTCAAGTTCGTTGGCGCTCAGAAACTCGGCCTCCAGCCCTTCAGCGTTGCGCCAGAACTGGCCCTGACCGATTTCGCGCACACGCTTCAGGTCAGACTCCTTCATGGACTCGGCCCCCTGGTTCACCGTACGCAAAAAGTCACGATCCGCATCAAGAGCCGCAATTTGCGCGCGGCATTGCGACCACAACCGCACTTCTGCCGAAACGTCCGTTTGCGATCGCATGGCAAGCTGCGCGCGCAGGGCCGCAATTTCCAAATCGCGCTTGAGAACCTCAAATCGGGTATCAACCAACTCAATGCGGTCGAACAGGGTTTGCAGCTTGGTAGCTTTGTCGGCTATGTGCACCAGCGTGGTCACCTTGCCGCAGTCGTGCAAAAGCCCCGCAATCTTCAACTCGTAGCGATCCCTTTCGTCCATGGTGAATGAGGCCATCGGACCGCTCTGCGTTGCATTAACGGCCTCGGCCAGCATCATGGTCAGAGCCGGAACCCGTTGACAATGGTCGCCGGTGTGGTGGGACTTTTCATCAATCGCCAGATTAATGAGCTTGATGAACGACTCAAACAGTGCCTCGAGTTGCCCCATCAGGCTGCGGCTGGTGATAGCGATTGCAGCCTGTGAAGCCAGAGACTCGGCAAGACTTTGATCAGACGCGGAAAAAGGGACAACTTGACCCGTCTCCGGATGCAGCGCATTGATGAGTTGCAAAACCCCAATCACATCACCCTCATGATCTTTCATGAGCACGGCCAGAAACGACTACGATCGATACCCGGTTTGCTGGTCAAACAGTCGGGTCCCCGAAAAGTCAAAGTTGGGCTCGGTGTAGGCGTCCGATATGTTGACGGTCTGGTTACGGATGGCCGCATAGGCAGCCACCAGCGAATCATTGGGCCGCCCATTGCCGTCGTACAAAGGTAAATTCGGAAATTCGATGACGTGACCCGAACTGCCACCCATCGAAATGTGTAGCGAATCGGTCTTCAGAATTTCAAAGCGCAGGGCCTGGAAGTCCTCGGTGACGCGGTACAACGTGCCGCCATCGGCATGTGTGATAGTTTTTGCAGCCACCAAAATACTTTCCAACAAACGCGTGGTGTCGCGCTCTTTGGACAGGGCTGCGCCAATGGTATTGAGTTGCTCCAGCCGCCTTAAAAGGTCGTCAACGGAATCCACAACGCACAGCCCTTCCGAAATTACCGGCTATTTTTTCAATAGCACCTTGAGGACATTTTGCAGACGTCGTGCCGCTTGTCCGTCAAATGCTCCCGCCAGCACCACTGCCGCATCCTGCCCCCAGGTTTGTACTGGGGCTGGGTCATTGCGACGGGTCAGCAACTGCAACTGCAAATTTCGCCGTGCGGCGAGATCCTCAGCAGGCGTCGGCACTTCAGCGGCCATTTCGAGACGCAACAGTGCTTCTTGCGGAGTGAGCGCCTTGGCGGACGCCTGGGTTTGTCCACCCAACGCCTGCACCCATGCGGTGCGCGTTGCGGGCGTAGCCCGGCTGCCCAAGTCCTGTGCGCTGGGGACCAAGGCCGCGTCGCGTTTCTCCCACGCAGCCAGCAACTGAGTCAGCGCCTCACCATGGGCCTGTGCCGCCAGCTTTCTAAGTGCGTGCTGTGCATTTTCGATCGCGTCGCGCTGGGCACGGAATGCCGTGTCACCCAGACGGGGGGCATCCTGCCAGGGTTCAGAGCGACCACGGCTATCCGCACCGAAACGCTCACCGGGACGCTGGGATCCATACGATCCCGCGTTGGCATCACGCGGACCCCGGCCAGCGTCTTTGCGATCGCTCCCCTTTTCACCCCATTTGCCACCACGTCCACCGGCAGGCGATGGAGTTTCCTTCTTCATGCCGGGACGATCATCCCCGCGCATCGCAATCACCGGTTTGGGCGCCGCCTTGGGAACCGAAGTCGGCGCTGGCGCTTCCTGCGCCGCCACGGACTCTTGCGATGGCTCGTCCATTGCTATGTTTTCTGTAGCTGCCTGCGCATTTTCCACGGGGGCTAGAGGCCCGTTTTGTTCTGAATCGGGAGAAGATACCACCGCCTTGGCGTCAATCTCCTGCGAACCTGCCGCCTGCACTTGCGCCTGCGCCTGGGCTTGTCCATGCAAGGCCGCATCGAGTGCTGCCATGGCCGCGCGAATAGTTTGCGCATCCCCTGTGGCATTGGCAGCTTCCAGCGCCTTGGCCGCTTGCAGGACCAACCTGTCGCGGGCGCCCAAGGTGGCCTCGGCCTTTTCACGCTCTACCGTCTTGCGGTTGAAGGCGTCATCAATCGGCTTTCGGAACGCGTCCCACAGTTTTTGCTCCTGGCGGCGATCCATGGGAACCTCATGGGCCTGTGCCTGCCAGCGCTGTTGCAATGCCTTGACGGCATCAACACGCAACTCTGGAGCGGCTCCCAACACCTTGGCTTCTTCAATCATGGCGTGGCGCAGAGCAAGGCTCGTTGCCTGCAATGCCTCCAACGGAGCGGCTGCATTCGCAATGGCAGTTTTCCACAGCGGTTGCATTTCAGCAAATGCCTTTTCCCCAAGGTGACCCGCTTCTCGCCAGCGGTCGCCAAACTGGTGCAGGATCCGGTTGAAGCCTTTCCAGTCACCGTCAAGTGCGGTGCGGTTCGCTTCAGCCCAGGCGTTCAACTCGGCAATCAATGCCAGACGCTGTGCCTTGTGTTCGGCAGATTCTGACTTGACCTTCTCCAGCCAAGCCTCCACAACCTTGTAGGCCTCATTGCAAGCCTCGTCAAATCGCTTCCACAAGGCATGATTTGGAACGCCGCCCTGGTCCGTTTGCTTCCATTGTTCGCGCATTGAACGCAGGTTTTCCTGCATCTTGCGTCCACCAATGGACTGCCCCTCGGGTCGTTTCAACAACCCCTCAGCCTGGCTTACCAGCGCTTCGCGCAACTGGTCTGCACGCCAGCGCTGCCAGCCTTCAAGCTCACCGGCTGCCGCCAACGCGGCATGCACCTGGCTCTCAAGCTTGTCGTCAATGACCCTGCCAAATTCTTTGAGCGCCTGGCGCAACGCGCCCGCAGCGCCTGCGCTGGCTTTGCCGTGACCTTCGGCGATTTCAAGCTCCAACTTGGCCAACACTTCGCGCACCACCGAAGTTGCCTGGGTGCGAACCTGCGGGTCGACCTTGGCTTTAGTCTGCTTGGCGAGACCTTCTGCGGGCAAACCGCGCGCCACGCGCAACTCATCGGCCCACACGGGCACCGGTGGCAATGCAGCGGCTGCGTCTTGTGCTGCTGACACGGCCAGTGCCAATGCACCTTGAAAGGCGTCCCACACCACAAGAAGCTGTCCACTGGACGCCTCCAGCAAAGGCGGAAACTTCACGTCCACACTCGCCCAATTGTTGTCTGCTACCAACTGCGCGGCCTGTGTCTGCCATTGGCCCACGTCCACTCGCAAAGCATCGACGGCGGCCTGAGCATCCTTCCAGGACTTGGTAGAGAGCACCTCAATGCGTTGTGCCAGTAGTACTGCCGCTTCCCGCTGCACTTGAACACGGCGCTGCAGATCTTCAATGACGCGCACGCGGTCTGTCAGTTGGGTCTTGAGCGAAGCCAGCGGCTCGCGGCTCAGAGGCGCACCTGCCTTGGCCGCATCACGCTGCCAAGCCAGCGCATCCGCAATATTGAGTTTTGCCATGGCCAGCAGGGCTGCAGCCTTGGAAGCCCATTCAGCAGCCAGAACCTCCTGACCCTTGGCACGCTTGGCTTCATCCAGCTTCTCGCGCACCAGTTTGGCCGCGCCCTTGTCCTTGATGCTCAATTCCTTGAACACATCGGCGAGTTGGTCTGTGCTGGGGCTGGTAAGCAACCAATCCCGCACACGTGCAGCGCGTTCGCCGGAAGTGGGGGCAGTAAAAGCGCCACCGGTCAGACTGTCCAAATGGGCAATATCGTTGTTTTTAGCAGGGGAAGTCGACGTCACGGTGAGCTCGGGTATGGTTTGAAATGAAAGCAATAACCCGCTATTTTCGCCGCGAAATGACGCTTCCTCCGAGATTTTTGTCCGCTATCCATATGCATTGGGAATAAAAGCACGTGATTGTCCAATGGCGCGCCAGCAGAAACAAGAAAGCCCGGGTCCAAACCATCAGGTTCAGGCACCGGGCTTGGCGGCTGACCAAAGGTCCGTGCCGTCAGGGTTGACACCAGGGAGATTGAAGTCCCACAGGGTCTAGGAAGTAATAGATTACCTCCCTCAAATGTCGGGGCCGCTTTATCACTGATACCCATTTGGTACGGACTGGCTACTGCCGACACAGCGCCCGAGTTACCAGGCAATCTCAGTCTAGTGACGGCGCAACGTGATTTCAAATCGGATTTTCAATGGATGCTGGCGCCTCGATTACCAAATTTTCCGGGTTCAAAAAATCACGAAAAGCCCGCGTCAGGCTTGAAAAGCGCTCGGCAACAGATCAAAAATAGAATAACAAACCTATTTAATATTGTTGACTAGGTATATCCGACACCCATAGAATCCGCCCATCCCAAGCCAATGCGAGGGATTACCCGTATCCGCTGCCGAACCCGGCATATTCAAATCGCTGCACATGTCGATCCGACGCCGCAGGATATTGATAGCGTACCAACCCAAACGAGGTGTCTGAGATTCTCGCACTGCCCGCAGTGCAAGACGCAAGCCCCCGCCAAAGAAGGAAGAGCTATGACAGCGACCGAAAAATTCACCAAGGGCTTGCGAGTCTTCACAAGCGACATCGCCCAAGGTTTTTTTGAAATCACACACAACGGTTTTGCCCTGCTGGGCTTGGCCGTCATGTTTGCCGTGATCACCCTGACCGCTAGGCCAGAAATTCGCCAGGCTGGTGAAGTTGAGTTGATGGGCTGGTTGAAGGCCCGCCAACCTGAAGTCATTAGCATTGCCCAGGACCTTGTTGGCATAGACCGCGCCACGGCCGCAAACCCCCAAAGCCTGCCTAAACAGCAAGCTGCTGTGGTCTATTGGCTTAGCCGGAAGTACAGCATTGCACCCGAGCCGCTCAGCGCATTGGTAACAGAGGCCTTTGAAACCGGCAAACGCACCAAATTGGATCCCACGCTCATTCTGGCCATCATGGCCATTGAGTCCGGCTTCAACCCGTTTGCGCAAAGTGCAGTGGGCGCGCAGGGGCTGATGCAGGTTATGACCAAGATCCATAGTGACAAGTACGAGGGTTTTGGCGGCAGGCTTGCAGCTTTTGATCCGGTCTCCAACTTGCGGGTTGGCGTCAAGGTGCTGCAGGAGTGTATTTCCCGTGGTGGCTCCATAGAAGGTGGCCTCAAGCTCTACGTGGGAGCTGGCAACCTCGAAGAGGACGGCGGCTATACCGCTAAGGTTATGGCCGAGTACAACCGGCTCCAACTCGTGGTTGGTGGGCGTACCGTGCCGCTGTCAGCGCCACGGCTGGTACCCGTGACTGCACCTGTTAAACCACAGGAACCGCCGGAGACCGTGGCCAGTATTTCCAACTCCTGAGCGAGTCGGGTAAACTCGTATTGGTACGCGACTGGCGATAGGTGTCCACCCGCAAGGGTTTAAGGCACTGACGTGGGACACCACTAGGAAGCGTGCCGTACCGCCTGCACAGGCGGGCACGTTCAGCCGTTCGCCTGGGCAGCCCTTGTCTCATTTCATGTGATCAAGGTTCATTGTCTTAAAGGACTGCCATGTACAACCGTAACATCCTCGTCGAACAAACCGATCCCGAACTGTGGGCCGCCATCCTGGCCGAAAACGCGCGCCAGGAACACCATATCGAGCTGATTGCCAGCGAAAACTACGCATCGCCTGCCGTTATGGCCGCACAGGGCAGCCAGCTGACCAACAAATACGCTGAAGGCTACCCCGGCAAGCGCTACTACGGTGGCTGCGAGCATGTGGACGTGGCCGAACAGCTCGCCATCGACCGTATCAAGCAAATTTTTGGTGCCGATGCCGCCAACGTGCAGCCCCATTGCGGTGCATCCGCCAATGAAGCCGTGTTTCTGGCCTTTTTGAAGCCGGGCGACACCATCATGGGTATGAGCTTGGCCGAGGGTGGCCATCTAACGCACGGCATGCCCCTGAACATCAGTGGCAAGTGGTTCAACGTGGTTTCCTACGGCCTGGATGCCAACGAAGCGATTGACTACGACGCCATGGAGCGTAAAGCCCATGAATCCAAACCCAAACTGATCATCGCTGGCGCATCCGCCTATTCGCTGGCGATCGACTTTGAGCGTTTTGCCAAAGTGGCCAAAGACGTGGGCGCTATCTTCATGGTCGACATGGCCCACTACGCCGGTTTGATCGCGGCCGGCCAGTACCCCAATCCTGTGCCCCATGCCGACGTGGTCACCAGCACCACCCACAAAAGCCTGCGCGGCCCCCGCGGCGGCATCATCCTGATGAAAGCCCAGCATGAAAAAGCCATCAACAGCGCCATTTTCCCTGGCCTGCAGGGCGGCCCCTTGATGCATGTGATAGCCGCCAAAGCCGTTGCGTTCAAAGAAGCCATGCAGCCCGGCTTCAAGGAATACCAGCAACAGGTGGTGAAGAACGCGCAAATCATTGCAGAAACCCTGACTGCGCGCGGCCTGCGCATTGTGAGCGGCCGCACCGAAAGCCATGTGATGCTGGTCGACCTGCGCGCCAAAGGTATTACCGGCAAAGAAGCCGAGGCCGTGCTGGGCGACGCCCACATGACTATCAATAAAAACACCATCCCCAACGACCCCGAAAAACCGATGGTCACCAGCGGCGTGCGTATTGGCACCCCCGCCATGACCACCCGTGGCTTCAAGGACGAAGAGGCACGCGCCACCGCCCACCTGATTGCCGACGTGCTGGACAACCCGCGTGATGCGGCCAACATCGATGCAGTGCGCGCCAAAGTGCACGCCTTGACATCGCGCTTTCCGGTTTACGGCTAAGCACGATCTGGCTGCGCGATGAAATGCCCGTTTTGTAGTCATTCAGAGACCCAGGTTGTGGAAACTAGGATTTCTGAGGACGGGGATTTCATCCGGCGCCGGCGCCAATGCGGTTCGTGCGAAAAGCGCTTTACGACCTACGAGCGTCCGGACGTCAACTTCCCGGCCATTGTCAAAAAGGACGGCCGCCGTATTGAGTATGAGCGCGCCAAGCTACTGGCCTCGTTCAACTTGGCGCTGCGCAAACGCCCCGTCAGCACTGAGCAAATTGATAGCGCCATTGAGCGTATTGAAGAAAAACTGCTGAACTTGGGTTTGCGTGAAGTTGCGTCTACCCGGATTGGCGAACTGGTGATGCGCGAACTCAAGAAGCTCGACAAGGTGGCCTATGTGCGTTTTGCGAGCGTCTACCGCAACTTTGAAGACATTGATGAGTTCAAGCTGCTGGTGGATGAGGTGAGGCGGTAGTCCAATCCAGGATTATGGTGAAGAAGTACCGTCAAGGCGCCGACACGAGTGGATGGGGCCTGATGTTGTGAACTTGGGGCCAAATGAGCCCAGTTCTGCAGCCCTAGGGGCCGTTTTCCGGGCCATCAACCTTTGGGGACCGAGGTGGATTTTGGCCAAAGCAGTGAACGCCTGTGTGGCGTTCTTCTGCAATCCACGATATCTCACCTTAGAAAAGCCCCACAGCCGCTTGACCGCGCCAAAGACATGCTCCAACCGTGAGCGGGTGCGTGAATTGTTGCGGTTCTTGACACGCACGGCCTCGTCAACGACCCCAGCGCATGCGCTGGTTGGTGAAGTCTTTTGCCGTGCGTGCCTTGCCAGCAATCAGAGCCTTCTGACTGGCATAGGCCGAGTCACCGTAGACCCGCCGCTCGTTGCCGTGCAGCAGGTCTGGCAACGGACGCTTGCATGCACAGTGGCCGGTGTTACCACTCCGTTGTGGGCCAGACCGCTTTGGCTATCCACACCAATATGCAACTTCATTCTGAAATACCATGCATAGACTCCCCCGGTTTGCCAAGCTTTCATTTCACGACGGTTCAAAGCTTCGATTGCAGTCATGCATCCGGACTTTGTATGCAGGCTGCAATTGCGGTCGCTGATGGAATTCGCCGGATAGTTCCCCATCACTGCTATGCACTCGGGGCACGTGGTGTTTCTCGGGTTGGGCCAACCACGGTCTGACCTATCTTGCCATCGTTTCGGGATCGCCTGAGCAATCGGTGGTTCAGTTCACCCAGAAGTGGCTCCGGTTGTTTGAACGACAAATTCCCGACTTTAAGTGGGCTCTGGGTCGATTGCTAAAGGTGCTCGGGGCACACCGGGGATTTGATTCTACGCAGCATCTGCCAACGTGGGCAGCAAGTTCAGATAGGTCTGCTCTGGGGTGATTCGATCCAAGCTTGAATGCGGCCTCTGCGTGTTGTACCAGTCAAAGTAGTCGGCAATATCAGCACGGACTGCCGACACGCCGTCATAGGCCTCGAGGTAGATGCGTTCGTACTTGGCGCTGGGCCACACCCGCTCGACAAAGACGTTGTCACGCCAGGCACCGCGCCCATCCATGGATAGCTTGCAACCTTTGTTCAATACCGTATCGGTGAAGTCGCTCGCAGTGAACTGACTGCCCTGATCGGTGTTGACTATCTCTGGCAGACCGAATCGTGCAAAAGCTTCTTCAATGATTTCAACTGCGTGGCAAGCGTCCAGCGTGATCGCCACCTTGTGTGTCAACACCCTGCGACTGGCCACATCGGCAACTGCTGTGAGGCTGACAGAACCTCGGACCATAGGAATGTATGTTGTGTCCAGTGCCCAGACATGGTTGGACTGCACGATGGCGAGTTTGCGCAACAAGTAGGGATAGATCTTGTTGCCTGGTGTTGCCTTGCTGGGGGCAGGCTGGGGCGCCTATGCTTCTATACCCGTGCGGTGGCACCAGATCCACTATCTTGACTGGCTTGGAGTCACCTTCGAAAGCATCCGTTGCATGCGTCAGCAACTGCTTCTTGCACTCCGTAATCTGGTTGGCATGCAATTCGAACTGATTGCACAGCTCTGCCGTCGTCTTGTCCTCAGGCAGAGCTGCCAGCGCCACCTTCGCTCTGCATGCTGGCGTACGCGTGCGCCGAGTGCGGCGTGCTGATTTCTTGGCCATTGTGGACTTGGGGTTTTGCCAAAACCCCTTCATGCCCAACCAATCTCGGCCAGACGCTATGCCGAGAGTTTCCACTTTAAAATTTGTTCAAATTTTCCTAAGACTAATGGCAATAACCGTTCACTTGTTCCAACATGTGGCCGCGTTCCCTAGACTTTGCCCCTTTACGCCAAGACTAGTAAGGGTCAAATTGCCGCAAGTGCTATCTACCCACCCAGTAGGAGTGGCAGTCAAAGTGAAATCGGATGCAGTAGCTACTGCTGCGATGGTGTAGGCAACAGTGCCCGTAGCCGGTGAAACCGCCAAAGCTGAGGGCAAAGCAACCACGTAGGTGAAATTGCTTGACCGATTTCTTTCAAGGAATTGAGCCCCCTGCAACAACACAGTTTTGGCATCCGCCCGCTTTGCCCGCTCTACGTAGCCCTTATATGACGGCAATGCAATTGCAGACAAAATCCCAACAATGGCGACTGTAATCATGAGCTCAATCAAGGTGAACCCACGCAAACGATTTTTTAAATTCATTTCTGCATTCCCATTGTTATTAAAAACGCACGTCTTACTTCAGTTGACGCCAAACCTGTCGGTTCGATGTGGCAGATGGTGTTGCCTTGGTCAAGTCAATAGAAATAATCCGCGTGGTTCCCGTCACACCGTTGATAGTTACATCCTGCGAGCCACCCGTCCCGGTTGTAAATGTGTTAGTGGCAACGGTGTTATTGAAAACAGTTTGACTGATGTACAAAGTAGGTGCAGCACCATCTTGCAACACAAATACACCGCGCGGCGATCCGCCAGTAATTCGCACTGAATTCTCAGCAAGGCTACTGAACGCTTTAACGTAACCGCCGGTCATTGCGTCAACACCGGTAATCCAGGCATCCAATCCAGCTGAACAGTCATCGGTGCTTGGAACAATAGAGGTAAACAAGAACGCGTCAATTGTGCCCGTGATCGTATACCGCACCGGGGGCGCGATAACTCGCTCACCGGCATAAATATTGGTTATAGACGGAGAGATAGACGCCCTCAGAGGCACTACCCAGCCCTTGTTTCCTGCCACGGAATACCACGGAGTTGTTGGCGCTGCCGAGGTTTGGCGTACATCCGAATAGGTTCCCGGTGAAATTGTCATATTCGACAATTTGGTATCAAGTACCGAAGCTATAGAGTTTGACGTGCCCAGCAAATCGTCATAGACACCATATAGCGCTTGCACTGCTGTAGTAGATGGGTCTGCCGCACTCAGATAACTACCAGTTCCAAAGTAGACCATCTTACCGCCGGTGGTCAGTACGCTGGTAGGCGCAGGACCCACCTTGATTTCACCGGTAATGGGGCGCCCAGTGGGCGTTTGGTACAGAAGCGCCCCGTTGGCTGGCCAGCCGGACCCGCCTGAGACGCTGCTCAGGTCAAACCGCCACACCCCGCCCTTGTAGTCCACACCGTAGACGTAGTCAATGGTGTCTCGGTTACCCGATGTTTTGCGCACAATTTCAGTAGCACCCATGCCATTACCCGTAGTGGCATTGTTTGTAGGAATGATCTTCAAAATAGCGCCATCATTCAAGCGAACAACGTACAGGAAAGCACGCCCTGCTGTACTGTTGTAACCATTGCCAAATACGGTCACCCAAGTCCCGTCGGCCAGCTTGCCTATGGCTGGACGCCCCATGATATTGCCAAAAGTTGAGCCATATCCAAAAGTGGAGGCCAAGCTCGAAGCGGCGGTAGTAAGGTTATTGATCTCCCACATGACACTGCCTGTCGTAAACGTGGTGGAGCTTGCATCGACTGCAAACACGGTTTGCGCACCTCCGCCACCAGTCCCAATGGCCAGACTGCGCCACTTCACAGTGGAATCAGCGGGTGTACGGATCTTGGCATGTCCCAAGCCTATAGATCCATCAATTTTGCCTTCATGTTGAAAAGCGGGACTCGCCATGTTTTTGATATTCATGCGCGCGGCTTGCGGCATGAACGCCAACAACTCACCGCCACCACTACTGGTCGGGTCGGCGTTAAAAATATGAAAGAAACCATCGTTGCTGCCAACCGCTATGGTCTCTGAGCTAATAGCGCTGAAGAAGGTAGTGTAGGTTGCGTCACTATCGCCGTAGTCGTAGTCCTTCTTGGAAATAATTTGCGGATCAGAATTAACAATGTCACCCAAGACCGAGCCATAAGTTGACTTGGCATAGGTCGTGCCAGTAGGGTTGTTGGTAGTTTGCGTAGCCGGATCGATGGCCGTCGAAGTGTTGGTACCGGCGGTAATTCCCCGGTTGCGCAAAGTGCCGCCGTTGCGCTCTTCCCCACTTTTGTCTCCACGCAAATAGTTGTAGGTTGCTGAGTCGCCAAAATCATTGATCTCCGTCGTAGTGGGGTCCGCTGAACCGCTTAGAGAAGCGTAGGCGGTGGAGGCCAAGACAATAGGCGTGGTGGCACCACCTCGTCCCAAGAACATGTTGGTGCGCGATGCAGGCGCAGTAGGGATTAGAGCGGACGACTCCCACACAGGAGTGTTTGACAAGGCACCCGACGTAGACACGGGGAAAGCATACAAGCGAGACGACCAGGTTAACGAATCGTAGTTCGCCTGATATATGGCCGCAGTACCCAAACTACGCTGCCCCACACCCACCACGCTGGTGCTCGCCACGGCGGCAAGTGCCGCCGCAGATCGAAACGCCTTTCCCATTTGAGCGGGCAAGTTTGCAGGGTTGCTGATCTTGAAATAGTTGGTTGGATCCTGTGCGCCAACAGGACCCGTCATTACTCCAGCACCACCATATTTGGCCGCATACCAAAGGGGGTCATGCGGTATGAAGCTAGTGGTGGTCGCACTCGCCGCAGTCAACGTAAAAGTACGTGAGGTAGTCGTTCCAAAAGTTGGTAGCGCCTTGCTATTCAGCGGGCTGGTCAAGGTCTTTGGCAATTGAGATGCAATCGTAGGAGTCACTCCAGCCGGCACCGTCACTGCTATAGGAGAATACGTGTCCAGATAATAGATAAGCCCTGCGGCCATCGGATTGGGGAAGCTGGAGGTGTTTGTACGGGTATCGAGATACAAACCATCGGTCGTGGCCCCAGTGCCAGAAATAACGTAACCCATGTTGGATTGAATGCCACCAGGATAAGGGTCGAGCTGCTGCATCTGGATATTCAAAACGTTACCAGTGAGCGTAATGTCGTACACCACTTGCGCATCGGTTTCGTTATCGGTACCCTGGTCCGAGTCGGAATAATTGACGACCGCGGTAACCTGCGTAGGCGAGTAATTCTTGTAATAAAACCCGGTAATAGCGCCCGTTGCCTGGTACTGACCCGGGTTCTTATTAGCCGCGTAGACCTCTTTTGACAAAGGCACAATTGTTACTTTGCCCCCAAGTGGATTTGCAAATTCGATTCTAGGTGTGCGACTGCCTAAAGCCACTGCCAGGGTGTCAACTTTGGTTGCAGCAACGGTAGCTACAACCGGTGTGCCCGTTGGTGCTCCAACAGGTATTCCCGTGACCTTCCCGAAGCGAGCCACGCTCGCGGAATGGTAACTACCCTCCGACTGGGTTTCATCTGGGGCATGCCCCCGCAATTGTGAGAACGAAGAGGCGGTCTTGGCACTTGGGTTGCCATCATAATTCGTAGATGTCGATTGGCCAATATAGACATTGCGCGTACCCAAGGCCTCAGCGGTCCAAATGGCGTCTGCTTCTGTTGTTACATTAAGACCGGTTAGATCATTGGAACCCAAAGCTGCGCCATAGCCGGTGGTTGGCGTGCTGTAGTACGCACCCGGCAATTGGTCAGAATCAAAGCTGGTTAAAGGGTCTGCAATAACCATCTGCACAGGGCGCGAGCAAATAGGGCTGCCACCACTGGCCTTTGCCCGAAATGGATTGGTCCAAGTTGGCAAGGCTGAAAATCCCATCGTCGCGTCTGCGCTGGCTCCACTGCCATAATCAAAAGCACTGGTAGCCGCACTTTTTCCAGAGAAATAGCGCAGCCCCTCATACATCATTTCAGCAATCGGAGCACCCCAAGACTTGCAGTCACCCTGATTGCGATTGGCGGTGGTCTTGTATCCGCAATCATATTGGGAACCTCCCCAACCGTGAACCATTAAACGATCAATGGTTCTGGCGATGCCGTCATTACTCGACGCAAACTGCCCCGTCGCGGTAACAATTTCGTCATTGAAGCTCGTGATATTGCGTCGCACCACTCCGCCCGAATAATTTTTTTCGTATGAACCAGTAATCAAGCCAAACTTCAACTGGTCGTTTACCGCATAGTCGTGCAAGGTACCTGTGGGCTTCCAGACCGTGGGGCTGCTGGATGGATAACCGGTACACCCGGCTTCACGCGCCCCTCCAATCAACACGCAGGCCTCCACCCGCAGCTTGCGGTCTGTGGCCGTTTCGGAGGTAGCAACTCCGGTACCCTTGATAAAGTTAGCAGGAGAACTGCCAATACCTTGTGCAACGTCAGCAGATGCCCAATACCAAATGCGGTGGGTGGTATTGTCAACATTTGTCAGGTAACGCAAGACGGGCGCAGGGGTGGCACTCATGAACGCATAAGTGGTGTTGGCAGTGGGTGTTAACACTACAAAATCGTGTTGATTTGTCCCCGTTGGCATGCTCAAAGTGGTGTATTCGGCAATGTCGTAGGTATCCACGCCACCGGCAGCAAGAGGCCTGTACTCCTTGCCCCAAACATGGCTGTCTTTGGGTATGAAGGCTCCCTGCAGCACCGTAGAGGTACCGCCAGATGTGGTCGCGTTATCTACAACACGGTAACCGCCATAAAGCACGCGGCGCAAAGCATCCATACGGGATGTGGTCGCCCAGTTGAGCCAGTTGCCGTGCCAACGCTGAGTCGAACCAACCTTGCAGCCAGATGCGCTGGCCATTGCAACCGGCCTGAATAGGGGGTTATTGGCCCCAGTCGTGATGTAGTCGTAGCAACGATCGGAAATGAAATTTCCGTAGTAAGTGATTAATGGCTTAAACCCTACATCGACAGTGCCATCTCCATCAATGTCACTCGTGTCGTCGTAGGCCGCATAGAAAAGCCGATGATCTCGACTCATAGTGAGCATGACCAAGCCAGGAGCACTTTTGAGAGCCAGTAGTGGCACTTTCGCTATATTCACCGTAGTTTGCGCCCTGGCTGCATTGAACGGCGCGCTGCCGAAGATCAAAACCGCACACGCTATACCTAAACGCCTCCAAGCGGTGGACTTTGCGCTACTCCAAAAATCAAACAGATTTTTCATGGTCACTCTCCAGAATGCATTAAGGGCATACACCAACGGCTGCCACTTTTTGGCTGTAAATGGTTTGCAGCACTACTTCTGCATCACCCGATCCACCGGTACTTCGTGAAGTAACACGATAGGTGGTGGTCGTAGTGTTGACATTGGTAACGCAGCTGGCTGAACTCGATATGAACTCGATCACATACTGGGCTTTGTTTGCATTGTTGGCATACTTGGTGGCCACAGTTGCCGAACAACTTGTCCAGTTGAACGAAGTGGCAGTAAGGCAATCTGTAGCAGGCGTAGCAAGCGTAGCGCCTGCTCCTTGTGTCCAATAAGCAGCGGTGCCTCCTGCGGTTATCGGGGGATTGAACTGCCCTACCGTGGTCATAGAGATCGTTGCTGTAACCGGCACAAAACCACCAGCCGTATTGATAACCTCCAGCGCTTCTTTACCTGCACTCTCAGCCGACTGAAAGGACACATTGCGATCAAAGGCGTTGCCCGTCATGCGTTCAGATAACGTGGTGTTTCTGAAACCCACCACGCTGACAACCATCAACATGACCAACAAAATAAGTCCGATGACCAGGGTCATGCCACCCTGATTTCCCCGCAAAGAAATAGCCTGCCTTTTCCGAAAATGGGTGGGTAAATGGGTATGGGTCATGATCAAAACGTGGACAAATTTATCGTGCCGCAATACGATTTCGCAGCACCACAGTCGTCGAAAACTCTTTTCGTTGACGGTTGGCTGAGGCGCCGGTGGGCAGTGAGTAAGTGGCCCCAAGCAAGGTGGGCGTATTCATCGTCACGCCGGGATTGATGTCGTCCTCAGCGCTCACCATCATGAGGCCAATGCGAACCGCAACCACCCGACTCCAATCGGTCACGCTGGCCGCACTGGTGCGCCATACATCTGGCACCAAGGACGGCACCGCCAAGCCAGTAACCGGATCAATGACCGTCAAGCCGGTCGCCGGGTTGACCATGCTTCCGGTGTTCTCGCCGAAATGCAATTTCATGCTTTCCACGTTAGACACCAACTCTTCCGCTGCTTGACGTGAATTGCCGTTGAAATAGACGTGGTACAGGCTTGGGGTATTGGCCCCTGTGCGCGTGGCAACAAAATAATAGTGCCACTCAGCAGGCGTTACCACCGCGTCCGTACCAAACATGGTGTTAGATGCGAAATTTGCCGAACTGTTACCCATGGCAGTGCTGTGATCAATCGTGGGGACGCCCGCAGCCAAGGTCACTTTGCCCTTGAAAAGGCTAGAAGCGGTACAGTTGGAGATAATGAAATCATAGATTCCACTGTTGACCGCGGCAGTGGCCCAGCTGTAGGTATCGGTTGCATACGTCGGACTCGCGCTGGGAGATGCCATAGCAGCACTCAACGAAACGGACTTCATGCTACCGCCAGCAAAAAACAAACTCCCGCTAGCCGCCGAAGGAGTGGGATTACTGGTGGCCACCATGCCCGTTGGCACCGTCGCATCAAAGCCGCGAATAAAGTTGTATGCAGTAAAGGGTTGTGCATTGACTTCAGGGTACGTGGTTTCAGCCTGAATAGTGGCAATCTGCGCCAACGGGTTGAGACCATTAAAAGCGGCGGGAGAACTGCTAGACAACACGCTGCCAGGTAAGTACGCAACCCCTTTCTCAATGCCCATACAACCGGCATAACCGGCCATGCGCAAGTCGCGCGATATCGAGTCCAGCGCAAAAACCGCGTCTTCTTGCAATCGACCAGTGTTTTCCTGAAAACGAAATGTCTGCTTGACTGCCACGTAGACAGATGCCAACCCGGCCATCACCGCAAGTGACAGCGCTAGCGAAATCATCAACTCAATCAGCGACAGACCCCGCTGACGGGAGAGAAAAATATGAGGCTTATTCATAAGCGCAGCTCAAAGGTGATCGTTTTAAATGCGGTAGCAGAGTTATTCGTACAGCTTGTACGATCGACATCGTTCAAGGTACCCAAGCAATTGTTCCAACGAACAGTAATATCCAGTCTGCGAGCTCCACCAGCGACGGCATTGGTAATTTGTCCATCACCCTGGGGTAATTGCGCCGCTAATGCCTCCAGCCATACCTTCTTGTCTGCCTGTGCAATGGTCGTGGGGGTGCTGGGAGGCACATCTGAGTAATTGGTTAGGTATTCGCTACTGGCCGAAAGCCCCACCGCAGGATTGGCGCGAATACGGTCCGCCATGTCTGCCGCCAATTGGCTGGCTTTGGCGGATGCCTCCGAAGCCGCAGAGTTGGATACGCCGCTAACCAGCAACCCGGCGACGCCAAGCATTCCAAACGACAAAATCACCATAGTGACCATCACTTCAATCAGGCTAAAGCCCGCCTGAAAAGATGCTTGAGCCTTGGCGCTCCGTGAAAAAAACCGGTAATTGAAATTTTGTCGGGACATACAATAGACAGTCAGGAAGCGGGACAGGTTGCAGAACTCGCCACCCGATCAGTGCGAACGCGACCGCTGGTATCAATGACCAGACAGTACTTTTCACTGATTCCGTCATAAAACCAAAAGGAACGGTTTCCGGGGCCACCAGTGGTAGTGACGACTCTGCCTTGCCCATTGAAACTGAAGTAATTGAGTGTCCCGCTTTGACCGACGCTGACCGGAGAGGATGGTGCAGCAACAATTTCTACGCGCGTTACGGCAGTCGCACCGGTAGTGTCAATGGTCGGGGCTACACCATTATTTGCGGTTCCTGTCTTATCGACAAATACAGTCCAACCATTGGTCCACCCCCCTCCCGCGGTGTTTGCAGCAACCGTCACTACCGAATCCACACCACGTTTGATAGCCTCGGAACGAGCCAAACTGAGAGACACCTGCAACGCCGAGGCTGCACTGGACAAGCGATTTTTCCGCATCATGTCGCCAAACGAGGGAATGGCTACCGCCGCCAAAATAGCAACAATTGCGATAACAACCATGAGCTCTATCAGCGAGAATCCACGAAAATCGTCGACTCCTCTACATGAAACGCAAGCACCCAAGTAAGGCAAGTCTACTGACCTATTTAAAGCTGATAAATCAGAATTATTCATGGAGGATATGTTATTGCTGACGTGACACATGGGGCATACTGAACGGACAAGTGGTCTTCATTACTCGCCAAGCGGTAAAACATCAAGTGCTAGAAAACGAATTGAAATCACTCCAAGCATTAGAGGTTGCGATAGTGGAAGCCAGACGAGCGACCTCCATCGCGCCGCCCAATCCACGAGTTGGTTGCGTACTGGTGTCAAGCGATGGCGCCTTTATCGGACAAGGCCACACCCAACGCGCCGGTGGCCCACATGCCGAGGTGATGGCGCTTCGCGATGCAGCTGCAAATTGCCGTTCCGTTATAGGAGCCACTGCCTTTGTCACATTGGAACCGTGCTGCCACCACGGGCGAACCGGCCCGTGCTGCAATGCACTCATTGCCGCAGGAATCAAAAAGGTGGTGGCCAGCAACACAGACCCGAATCCGCTAGTAGCTGGAAAAGGCTTTGCAACGCTGCGGGCAGCAAGAGTGGAGGTAATGATCCTGGCTGCAGATGACCCCTTGGCAATCCAATCCCGCGAACTAAACATCGGTTTCTTCAGCCGCATGATCAGAAAAACGCCGTGGGTGCGAATGAAAGTCGCCGCTTCGCTGGATGGGAAAACGGCTTTGGACAACGGCACCAGCCAATGGATTACATCACCCGAGGCGCGGGCCGATGGTCACGCCTGGCGGGCACGGGCCTGCGCCGTGCTTACCGGCATTGGCACCGTATTAGCCGACCGGCCCAGGCTGGACGTCCGTTTGGTGGAGACCCCCAGACAACCCCACGTGGTGGTGGTGGACAGCCAGCTGCAAACGCCAACCGATGCTCCTATTTTTATAGCTGGCCGCGCAGTCTATATATACGCTGCAGGTCAAAATGATGAGAAAAAGCAGGCACTGGAAGCCCGTGGCGCCACCGTCATCTACCTGCCCGGTGAGCATGCGGATGGCACACCCACCGGGAAAGTGGATCTGGCGGCCATGCTCCTGGACTTGGGCCGACGTGAAATCAATGAACTGCATGTTGAAGCAGGTCACCAACTCAACGGTTCGTTCATCCGAGAGGGGCTGGTGGACGAATTATTGGTCTACCTCGCTCCAAAACTCATTGGGCAAGGACGCGGCATGGCAAGCTTTGGCCCCTTGACAAGCTTGGACGAAGCTTTGCCGCTGGACTTCAAGTCCGCTGAAATGGTGGGGCCAGACCTGCGCGTCATTGCCCGGGTGGCTGGGCGTGACCTTTTTTAACGAACAAGATTTTGCATGCGTGCCGGGTTCGACTGCAAACCCTGCGAAAATGATGAGATGTTTACAGGAATCATCACCGGCGTGGGGCGAATTGCCGACGTTCACGCTCTGGGCAACTCGCCCACCCACGGCAAACGTCTAACTATCTACTGTCCGCCCCGTTATCTTGACGATGTAGGCTTTGGCGACAGCATCGCGCTCAATGGCGCCTGCATGACGGTCACCACCTTCGATGCGGCTGCCAACCAGTTCGCCATCGACATTTCCGCCGAGTCTCTGGATAAAACCGCCGGATTGGACGCTCTAGGACCGATTAACCTCGAAAAAGCCTTGCGCGCCAACGACCGACTGGGCGGACACATCGTCTCCGGGCATGTGGATGGCATAGGTACCATCAGCCACTTTGCCCAAGTGGGAGAAAGCTGGGAGCTTCGGGTACTGGCACCGCCTTCTCTGGCAAAGTACCTCGCCTACAAGGGGTCCATCACGGTTAATGGCGTCAGCCTGACGGTGAACCGGGTCGCCGATGTACCAGGCGGCTGCGAGATCAGCATCAACCTGATCCCCCATACCGTCGAGAATACTGCCCTGGGCACGCTTACGAACGGCTCCAAAGTCAACCTCGAAATTGATACCGTCGCACGCTATGTAGAGCGCATGCTCAGCAGCAGCCCCTCTACAAAAATTTGACGCGCCTTTCGCCGCACATCACCACAATTAGGACAACGATGAAACGAGTTGATGACTTTCGATTGAAATTCGGGCGCAAAGAGCTGGTGCCGATCATGATTGGCGGAATGGGCGTAGATATTTCGACAGCGGAGTTGGCATTGGAGGCTGCGCGTCTCGGTGGCGTCGGGCACATCTCTGATGCCCTCGTTCATGATGTATCTGATCGACGCTTTGACACGGAATTTGTCAAGGGGAAAACCAAGTTCTACAAGAGCAACATCAACAATTCGGACAAAACCACCATTCAATTTGACTTGGGTGAACTGGCGGAAGCCACCAAATTGCATGTTGGCAAGACCATGGAGGCCAAGCGTGGTGACGGCCTGGTGTTTGTCAACGTCATGGAAAAGTTGACCATGAACTCGCCGCGCGACACCTTGCAAGTGCGACTCAACTCGGCGCTGGATGCCGGTATTGACGGCATCACCTTGAGTGCGGGTTTGCATCTGGGCTCATTCGGCCTCATGGCAGAGCACGCACGGTTTCGGGACGCGAAGCTGGGGATCATTGTGTCGTCGGTGCGGGCTTTGCAGCTATTCCTGCGAAAAACATCACGTCTGAACCGGCTTCCAGACTACGTCATCGTCGAAGGGCCGCTGGCTGGCGGACACTTGGGCTTTGGCCTGGACTGGGCCAAATACGACCTGGCCACCATCGTGGCAGAAATTGCGGCTTTTCTGAAGGCTGAGCAACTGGATATTCCACTGATTGCTGCAGGCGGCATCTTTACCGGTAGCGATGCGGTGAATTTTATGGAGAACGGCGCAGACGCTGTTCAGGTGGCAACGCGCTTCACGGTTTCTAACGAATGCGGCATGCCAGCCAAGGTCAAGCAGGAGTATTTCAGGGCCAGTGAAGACGACATCGTGGTCAATACCATTTCACCCACAGGCTACCCCATGCGCATGCTGAAAAGCACGCCGGCCATTGGCTCGGGCATTCGCCCTAACTGCGAGGCCTATGGTTACTTGCTCGATGGCAATGGCAACTGTGCCTACATCACCGCCTACAACGAGCAACTCGCCTTGCATCCGGATGGAAAAAATATATCGGTCCTGGATAAGACCTGTCTTTGCACGCACATGCGCAACTACAACTGCTGGACTTGCGGCAGCCTGACCTACCGCCTGAAAGACACCACCCGACGACTAGCCGACGGCAGCTACCAGACGCTGAGCGCTGAACACATTTTTCACGATTACCAATACAGCGTTGACCAGCAAGTTGCCCTGCCCGCTTAAACCAGAGCACGTCCGCCTCCCATCTGGGACAATAGCGGGTTTTCCCTGCCCTACAACCGACACCATGAATCCCCAGAACCCTGTGCCAATCTCCCCTGTTGAAGACATCGTGGCTGACATGCGCGCCGGGCGCATCGTCATTTTGGTAGACGAAGAAGACCGCGAGAACGAAGGCGATCTGGTGCTGGCGGCCGATCACGTAACGGCTGAAGGCATCAATTTCATGGCCCGTTTTGGCCGGGGCCTGATTTGTCTGACCCTGACGCGTGAGCGCTGTGAGGAACTGCAATTGCCGCCCATGACTGCGCGCAATGGCGACAAGAAAGGTACCGCTTTCACCGTATCAATTGAGGCGGCGGAAGGCGTAACGACTGGCATTTCGGCCGCAGACCGCGCACGCACCGTACAGGCCGCCGTCGCAAAGACTGCAGGTCCAAGCGACTTGGTGCAGCCCGGTCATATTTTCCCGCTGCAGGCGGTGGACGGCGGCGTGCTCATGCGCGCAGGCCACACCGAGGCCGGTTGCGACTTGGCGGCCATGGCGGGTTGTTCGCCAGCGGCGGTCATTTGCGAGATCATGAAGGACGATGGCACCATGGCGCGTCTGCCGGACCTGCAGCTGTTCGCGGCCGAGCACGGTCTCAAGATTGGCACCATTGCAGACCTGATTGCGCACCGCAGTCGTGTCGAGTCGCTGATTGAGAAAATCGGCGCTAGAAGCATACACACCGCTTTCGGTGAATTTACCGCGCATGCGTTCCGTGACAAGACGGGCGACGGGGTGCACCTGGCGTTGGTCAAAGGCGAATGGTCGGAGCAAGACGCCATTCCGGTTCGCGTGCATGAACCGCTGTCGGTGCTGGATGCGCTGGAAGTGGGACGCACCATGCACTCATGGAGTCTGGATGCGACTTTGGCGCACATTGCGGCCCAGGGCCAAGGCGTGGTGGTATTGCTCAATTGCGGCGAAAGTGGCGAACAATTGCTTTCGCAATTTGAAGGCACGGCCCGCTCTGCCCATGCACCCGAGCGCGGACGTATGGACCTGAGAACCTACGGTATTGGCGCACAGATTTTGCGGCACTGTGGCGTGCACAAAATGCGCCTGATGGGCAGTCCGCGCCGCATGCCAAGCATGACCGGGTACGGGCTGGAAATCACCGGTTACGTCAGCAAATAAGGAGCACTCTATGTTTGGCGCAGACAAAGGCACCGTTGCAAGCACCGACAGCCGCATGAACGGGAAGAAACTCAAAATTGGTATCGTTCAGGCACGCTTCAACGCGTCCGTGACAGATGCGCTGGCGAAAGCCTGCAAGGCCGAGCTGATGGCACTGGGGGTGGCGGAAAAAGACATTGATCTTTTCAGCGTACCCGGTGCTCTGGAAGTGCCTGTGGCCCTGCAGGCATTGGCGGAAAAAGCCAGCTACGACGCACTGGTGGCCATTGGATGCATCATCCGAGGCGAAACATACCATTTTGAGCTGGTGGCCAACGAATCAGGCGCTGGCGTCACCCGCATATCCCTGGACTACCAGCTGCCGGTTGCCAACGCCATTCTGACCACTGAAGATATGCCTCAAGCGGTTGCCCGCCAGGAAGAAAAAGGGCGTGATGCCGCCCGCGTCGCCGTAGAAATGGCCAACTTGCTGGAGTCAATTTGATGAGTGACATAAACACCCCCTCGGCCGCCAAGCGCCCGCCCCGCCAGACACGCACCGGCGTCACCAGCACAGGTGCCCGCAAAGCGGGCAGCAAGTCAGACCGCAGTCGAGCGCGGGAATTCGCACTGCAAGGGCTTTACCAAAGCCTGGTCGGGAAAAATGCTGTGGGTGATATTGATATGTTCACCCGTGATCTGGCTGGTTTCAACAAGGCCGACTCGGTGCACTTCGATGCACTACTGCAAGGTTGTGTGGCGCAAAGCGAGCAGCTGGACCTGCTGATCGCACCCCTGCTGGACCGCCCCATGGGCGAAATTTCACCGGTCGAACACGCCATCATGTGGATCGGTGCCTACGAGCTCAGCCATTGCCTGGATGTACCCTGGCGCGTGGTGCTCAATGAATGCATCGAACTGGCCAAGGAATTTGGCGGTACCGATGGACACAAATACGTGAACGCTGTGCTCAACGGCATCGCTCCCAGTCTGCGTGCAGCAGAAGTGGAGTCAGACCGTTTGGGCAAGAAGCATCGCAGCTGAACCCGGCCCCTGAATATCCGTCCAATAGCCCATGCAAATTTCGTCGCGCGCACAAAAGATAGAGCCGTTTTATGTCATGGAGGTGGCCAAAGCCGCTTCCGCCCTGGGCCGCGAAGTAGCGCACACCGATGCGCCCATGATTTTTCTGAACATTGGCGAGCCCGATTTCACGGCACCCCCGCTAGTGCAAGCTGCCGCTGAAAAGGCCATCCGCGACGGGCAAACCCAATACACGCAGGCCACAGGCTTGGAACCCTTGCGCGAACGTATCAGCGACTGGTACCGGAAACGCTTTGGTGTGAATGTGCCCGCGAGCCGCATTGTTGTGACGGCAGGCGCGTCCGGGGCTTTGCAGCTGGCCTGCCTGGCCCTGATTGAGTCGGGTGATGAAATACTGATGCCCGACCCCAGCTACCCTTGCAACCGGCATTTCGTCAGTGCAGCGGAAGGCCGTGCGGTGCTGGTACCCACCACCGCCGAAGAGCGTTTTCAGCTCAGCGCTGATAAGGTGAAAGCGGCATGGGGGCCACGCACCCGTGGGGTATTGCTGGCATCGCCATCCAACCCCACCGGCACCTCCATTCACCCGGATGCGCTGCGCGACATACACGAAGTGGTGCAGAGCAAAGGCGGTATCACCCTGGTGGATGAAATCTATCTGGGCCTGAGTTTCGAGGCCCAGTACGGCCAGACCGCATTGGCGCTGGACGAACACATCATCAGCATCAACAGCTTCAGCAAATATTTCAACATGACCGGCTGGCGACTGGGCTGGATGGTGGTGCCAGAAAAACTGGTGACCGTGATTGAACGCCTGGCGCAGAACCTGTTCATTTGCCCCAGCACCATTGCCCAGCACGCGGCGCTGGCCTGCTTTGAGGCTGAGAGCCTGGCGCTCTACGAACAACGCCGCACCGAGTTCAAGGCGCGCCGCGACTATTTCTTACCGCAGCTCCAGGCTATGGGGCTTAACGTGCCGGTCATGCCCGATGGCGCTTTCTACGCGTGGGCCGATTGCTCTGCTGCATGCGCCAAGCTGGGGCTCAAGGACAGCTGGGATTTCGCATTCGAGATCATGAACAAAGCCCATGTTGCCATCACCCCGGGGCGGGATTTTGGCAGCGCGCAGACGCACAATTTCGTGCGTTTTTCCACTGCCAGTTCCATGGAGCATCTGCAAGAAGCCGTAGCCCGCCTGCGTGCGGTGCTGCTTTAACACTGAGCCACCGATATGAATCAAGATCTGTCCATACTCCATCTGGTTTTGAATGCCAGTTTTGTGGTTCAAGCGGTCATGCTGCTGCTGATGGTGGTGTCCATCTCCAGCTGGGCCGCCATTTTCCGCAAGTTGTTTGCACTCAACCGCGTCAAATCACTCAATGAAGTGTTTGAGCGTGACTTCTGGTCTGGCTCCAGTCTGAATGACCTGTTTGCCGCCGCTACCAAAAACGCTGCGCATTGTGGGCCCATGGAACGCATTTTCGCCAGTGGTATGCGCGAGTTTCAAAAGCTGCGCGAGCGCCGCATCACCGATGTGGGCACGCTGATGGACGGTGCCCGACGCGCCATGCGGGCCAGTTTTCAGCGCGAGATGGATGCTGTGGAAACCAACCTGTCCTTCCTGGCCTCGGTCGGTTCGGTATCGCCCTACGTGGGTCTGTTTGGCACGGTCTGGGGCATCATGCACGCATTTACCGGGCTGGCCGCCCTGACGCAGGTCACACTGGCCACGGTTGCACCCGGTATCGCCGAGGCACTGGTGGCTACTGCCATTGGCCTGTTTGCTGCCATACCCGCGGTGGTGGCCTACAACCGCTTTGCGCGTGACATTGACCGTATTGCCACGCAACAAGAGACCTTTATTGAAGAGTTCTCCAACATCCTGCAGCGCAACGTGGGTGCACAAACACCAGCACCGGCGCCGCGCTGACCCGCTTTCGATTTTTCGCCTTATTTGAAGGGACGTAAACCATGCCCGCCATTGCAAGCCGTGGTCGAGGACGGCGCACCATCAATGAAATCAACATGGTGCCTTTCATCGACGTGATGCTGGTGCTGCTGATTATCTTTATGGTCACGGCCCCTTTAATCACCCCGAGCATGATTGACCTGCCCAGCGTGGGCAAGGCCTCACGCCAGCCGGATCAGATCATCCAGATCGTGCTGGGCAAGAACGACAGTCTGGAGATGAAGATCAAGGACCAGACAACTGCCATCGCACTCAAGGACGTGGCCAGTGCGGTCAAGCGCGCTCAGGGCGCCAAAGACAGCGCAGCTGCGGCCAATTCGGCCGTCGTCATCAGCGCCGACAAGAATGTGAAGTATGAGAGCGTGGTGAAGATCATGGACACCTTGCAGCGCGCCGGCATTCAGCGCGTGGGCCTGTCCGTGCAACTGGCCAATTGACAGCACCATACAGCGCACCCGACGAAGTTCCCGCCATGACCGCCCGCAACGCCCGCATGGAATTTGCGCCGCCACCCACTCCGGGACTGGTGCGCGCGCTGGGCTTGGCTGTCCTGGCCCATGCATTGCTGCTGGCGATGCTGGCAGCGGGTGTGCAGTGGAAGCGTGAAGCGCCCGTCGTTGCAGTGGAAGCCGAGTTGTGGTCTGCCCTACCGGTTCAGGCAGCCCCGCCGGCACCAGAACCCGTGGCGTTGCCGGAGCCCGTTCCGCGCACCCCGCGCCCCAAAGCGGTCGTGGCCCTCCCCGCGCCACCACCGGCCACTCCGATGCCAGACCCGAGCATTGCCATTGCCAAGGAAAAAGCCCGACTGCAAAAGGAAAAGCAGGCAGAGAAGCAATTGCAGCAGGACAAGCTGGAGCAGGAGAAGCGGCAAAAAGAAGCGCTCAAAAACAAGAAGCTGCAGGACGAGAAAGAAGCCCGCGACAAACAGGCGCGCGACAAGGCCGTCGCTGACAAAAAGCAGCAGCAAGACCTGCAGGCACAAACTGCCAAGGCAACGGCAGAAGCGAAAAAAATGGCCGAGTTGCGCCAGCAGAACATCAAGCGCATGGCGGGCCTGGCGGCAGGTACCGGTGAGGCAGGCTCCACCGGCAGTGCGGCGCAATCATCGGGCCCCTCTGCTGGCTACGCCGGGAAGATCATTGCCAAGATCAAGGCCAACACCAGTTTTTCAGATCTGGGTGGCGGCAAGCCCACCGTTCGTGTATTGGTGCGGGTGGCCCCGAACGGCAGCATCCTGAGCAGCAAGATCGTGGCACCCAGCGGCAACAACGCTTGGGACGACGCGGTTCTCCGGGGTGTTGAAAAAATGAATACCGTGCCGCCGGACATCGACGGCAGGATTCCAGAAAAAATTCTCAAAGAAGGACTGGAGATAGGCGTTACCCTGTAATCCAGTCACCGCGTTCATGCTATATTTTCTATAGCTGCTTGCGCAATATCCACGGGGGCTGGAGACCATTTTCCTGTAAAAAATCAATCATAGGCAATGACTGCCCTACCCTGGTCTGCCTGCGCACGCCAGCCAGCCAATGCAGCATCGGTGGGATAGAAACGGGCGTCTTCGCCCAAATGCAACTCCGCTGTAGCGCCGCTGCAGCCCGCCTCCGGGTCACCCGTATTTCCAGCTGAATCGGATGCCAGCATTCGCTGTACCACCAGCCGCACGGACATACCGCGCACGGTTTCGCCCTGCTCTGAAGTCTCCCGGCGGGCCGGGAATTCCCGGGTGATCCGTGCCACATCCGGCACCTTGCCCACGCTACTGGCGTTGACCGCCACGCGCAGGTACTTGCCAAAGCGACAGCGCGCCTGCTCCAGATCCCAGATTTGCGTCACCGTGAGCTGCATACCGCCCGAGAAGCGGTCGGGTTGCACCTTGCCCATGACAATAATCAGTTCGTCATCCTTCAGCAGATTCTTGTGGGCGTTGATCAGCGCCTCATCGGCGCGGGCTTCGATCACTGCCGACTTGTCGTCCAGCTTGAACAGCGCCAGCTTGCCGCGCTGTCCGTTGATAACCCGAAAATCGGTAACGATTCCGGCCAGCAACTGTGGCTCGCGGGTGTCCAGCAGTTCATCCAGCTGGCGCTTGGCGAAACGACGGACCTCCAGCGTGACGGCATCAAACAGGTGGCCTGACAGGTAGAAGCCCACTGCCGTTTTCTCTTGGACCAACTGCTCTTTCACGCCCCACGGCATGGCCTGCACCAGTTCGGGCTCCTGCGTGCTGGAACCATGGTCGTCCTCCCCTCCCATGTCGAATAAGCCCACCTGATCGGCATTGGCCTGGGACGCAGTGGCAAACGCAAACGCCCGCTCGATGGACTCCACCAGCGATGCGCGGTTGAGTTGCAGCGTGTCAAAGGCACCCGCCTTGATCAGTGCTTCGACGCAGCGCTTGTTCAGGCGGCTGCGGTCCACCCGGCGGCAGAAGTCAAACAGGCTGGTAAACGGCCCATCTTCACTGGTTGGGCCTTTGCCTTCGCGCGCCGCCACGATGGCCTCAATGGCCTGCTGGCCTGTGCCCTTGATGGCGCCCAGTCCGTAGCGGATTTGTTTGTTGGAAATAGGCTCAAACCGGTAGTTGCCGCGGTTGATATTGGGCGGCTCAAACGTCAAGCCCATCTTTTCTGCATCTTCGAACAACACCCTGAGCTTGTCGGTGTCATCCATTTCCACGGTCATATTGGCGCAGAAAAACTCGGCGGTGTAGTGCACCTTCAGCCAGGCGGTGTGGTACGCCAGCAGCGAATAGGCAGCAGCGTGCGACTTGTTGAAGCCGTAGCCCGCAAACTTCTCCATCAAGTCGAAAATCTCGTCGGCCTTGGCCTCGTTGATGTCGTTCTTGGCGGCGCCGTCACGGAATATCTGGCGGTGCTTGGCCATCTCGTCGGCGTCTTTTTTACCCATCGCCCGGCGCAGCATGTCGGCGCCACCCAGCGAATAGCCGCCGAGAATCTGGGCGGTCTGCATCACCTGCTCCTGGTAGACCATGATGCCGTAGGTCTCGGACAGCATGTTGGCCACCAGCGGGTGCGGATACTCCACCACTTCGCGACCGTGTTTACGTGCCACAAAGCTCGGGATCAGGTCCATCGGGCCCGGGCGGTACAACGCATTCAGGGCAATCAGATCTTCCAGGCGCGTGGGCTTGGCGTCTTTCAGCATGCCCTGCATGCCGCGACTTTCAAACTGGAACACGGCTTCCGTTTTGCCTTCCGAGAACAGCCGGTACACCTTGGCGTCATCCAGAGGCAGGTCCTCAAAGGCAAAGTTTTCCTGCCCCGGGTGGCGCTGCATGATGAATTCGCGCGCGATCTCCAGAATGGTCAGCGTAGCCAGCCCCAAAAAGTCGAACTTCACCAGACCGATGGCTTCGACATCGTTCTTGTCGTACTGACTGACGGCGGAGTCGCTACCCGGCTGCTGGTACAAAGGGCAAAAATCGGTGAGTTTGCCCGGGGCAATCAACACGCCTCCTGCGTGCATGCCCACATTGCGGGTCATGCCCTCCAGCTTGCGGGCCAACTCCAGAAGTGTCCGGACGTCCTCTTCCTTCGCCTCGCGCTCCGCCAGAATGGGCTCGTCGGTGGCATAGACGGTCTTGTCGTCTTTCTTGCGGTCTGCGGGCGGAAGCTGCAGGCTCACACTCACGCCCGGCTTGTTGGGAATGAGCTTGCTGATGCCATCGCAAAAGGTGTAGCTCATGTCCAGCACCCGGCCCACATCGCGCACGGCGGCGCGCGCAGCCATGGTGCCAAAGGTCACAATCTGGCTGACGGCGTCCTTGCCGTATTTGTCCTTGACGTAATCAATCACCAGATTGCGGTTCGTCTGGCAAAAATCGATATCAAAGTCGGGCATGGACACCCGCTCGGGGTTCAAAAACCGCTCAAACAGCAGGTTGTAGCGCAGCGGGTCCAGGTCCGTAATCTTCATGACATAGGCCACCAGACTGCCCGCGCCCGAGCCCCGGCCTGGGCCCACCGGGCAGCCATGGCTTTTAGCCCAGTTGATGAAATCGCCCACGATCAGAAAGTAGCCCGGGAAGCCCATTTTCAGAATGGTGCCAATCTCGAACTCCAGGCGCTCCACATAGCGCGGCATCTCGGCGGCACGCACCGCCTCATCCGGGTACAAGTGCGCCATGCGCTCCTTCAGCCCTTCATGCGAAGCGTAGCGAAAGTACTCATCCGGAGTCATGCGCTGTCCGTTGACCTCTGGCGTCGGGAATTCCGGCAACTGCGGCTTGCCCAGCACGAGTGTCAGGTTGCAGCGTTTGGCGATCTCCAGCGTATTCGCCAAGGCAGACGGAACGTCGGCAAACAAGGCCTGCATTTCGGCGCTGGATTTGAAGTACTGGTCGCGCGTAAAACGGCGCACGCGCTTGGCGTTGCCCAGTATTTCACCATCGGCAATGCAGACGCGGGCCTCGTGGGCCTCAAAATCATCTGGCGTGGTGAACTGCACAGGGTGCGTCGCAACCACCGGCAGCTTGATACGAGCGGCCAACTGCACGGCGGCGACCACATGGGCTTCGTCATCCGCGCGGCCCGCGCGTTGCAGTTCGATATAAAAACGGTGCGGAAACACACCACCCAATTGCAGCGCCAACTCGTGTGCCCGTGACGCGTCGCCTTGCACCAAAGCCTGACCGATGGGGCCAGCCTGGGCTCCCGAGAGCGCAATCAAGCCCTCATTGAGTTCCTGCAGCCACTCCAATTTGATGGTGGCCTGATTCTTGACGATGTTTTGGGTGTAGCCCCGGGCAATCAACTCGGACAGGTTCAGGTAACCCTGCTTGTTTTGCACCAGCAGCACGATGCGCGACAGTGCCGTTAAATCGCCGCCCATGCCTTCCAGAAATATCTCGGCGCCTATCAGCGGCTTGGTGCCTTTGGCACGGGCACGTTTGTAAAACTTGATCGCGCCAAACAGGTTACTCAGGTCGGTAACGGCCAGCGCGGGCTGCCCGTCGGCCACGGCCGCCTGGACGATGTCATCGATTCGATTGGTTCCGTCAACAACAGAAAATTCGGTATGGAGGCGCAGGTGTACAAACATCCATGGATTGTAAGTTTCCCCGCTCTTAAAATCAGGGGGTGAACTCCATCCTCAACATCTCTGCTTACAAATTTGCTCCCCTTCCCGATGCGGCAGCGCTTAGGGAGGTTTTTTTGGCCCGCGCACTGGAATTAGAGCTAAAAGGCACCATTTTGCTGGCCGAAGAAGGTATTAATCTGTTTCTGGCAGGGCCAGCCGATGCCGTGCATGGTTTTGTGGCGCAACTGCACACCGATGCGCGCTTTGCCGACATTGCGCCCAAAGAAAGCTGGTCGGATGTGCAGCCCTTCAAAAAAATGCTGGTCAAGGTCAAAGGCGAAATCATTCGCATGAACCGTCCTGCCATTCGCCCCGCAGACGGGCGGGCACCTGCCGTGCCAGCCGCCACCCTCAAACGCTGGCTGGACCAGGGCCACGACGACAACGGGCGGCCGGTGGTGACGCTGGACACCCGCAACGACTTTGAAGTGGATCAAGGCACATTTGAGGGTGCCATTGACTGGCGCATCACCAAATTCACCGAGTTTCCCCACGCCCTGCTTGAGAACAAAGCGGAGCTGGAGGGCAAGACCGTCGTGAGTTTTTGCACGGGAGGCATACGCTGTGAAAAGGCGGCCATCCTGATGCGCGAAGTGGGCCTGGAACACGTGTACCAATTGGAGGGCGGCATCCTCAAGTACTTTGAAGAGACCGATGGCGCGCATTACCAGGGTGGCTGCTTTGTATTTGACGAACGGCGTGCGGTGGGCGCTGATTTGTCTGCAGTTCAGGTGTTGTAGCGGGGCTAAACCACCCCGCTCGGGAAAAGTAAGGTCGGGAACTGTATTAGGATGAAGCATGTCCGCAAAACAGACGCGTCTTGACGAAGTGCACCCTGCAACCGGTGGGCCGTTCCCTCTGCGCAGGCATTTGCTGGCTGGACTGGCATTGATGCCCCTGCTGGGGTTTGCAGGCTGCGCCCCGGTCAAACCGCTGGTGTTGGCCGGACATCCCTGGCCCGGCTATGAGCCGATGTTCCTGGCCCGCACGCTCGGGTACATGCCAGAAGCGCTGACCCTCTTGGAATCACCGACCGTGCACGACTCCATCGAGACCATCAGACAAGGACGCGCAGACGGCGTCATGCTGACGCTGGATGAAGTGCTTCTTTTGCGCGCGCAGGGCACGCCACTGGAAATTGTTCTGGTATTTGACGTATCCAAAGGCGCAGATGTATTGCTGTCGCGCCCGGCAATAACCAGTCTGGGTGCACTCAAAGGAAAGCGTATCGGCTTGGAGAACAGCGCATTGGGCAGCCTGATGCTGACTATGGTATTGGAAAAATCCGGCCTCCAGATTAGCGACGTGGTTCCCGTAAAGATCGCTTATGAAGAGCAGGAAGCTGCCTGGGGGCGCGGTGCCATCGATGCGCTTGTCACCTATGAACCCATTGCGGGACGCCTCAAATCCGGGGGAGCGCTGCAGCTTCTGAGCACCCGTGAAATGCCCGAAACCATTTTTGACGTACTCGCGGTAAGGCCGGACGTTGCCACGCTCCATGCCAACACGCTGCGTGCGGCTCTGGCGGGTCATTTCAAGGCCCTAGCCTACATGCGGCAAAACCCATGGGACGCCGCATACCGTGTGGCGCCGCGTCTGGGCGTCACGGCTGAAGAAATGATCGCGTCCCTGCGCGGGCTTGAGTTACCTGATCTGGTGGGAAATCAACGCTACCTTGTCGACAGCGGCGGCCAGATCCTGCGGGTAGCGCAGAAGCTTTCGCCCATCATGCAACAAGCCGGACTGGTGACCGATCCAATCGACACGCGGCAACTGTTCACCAGCGTCTACTTGCCGGGAGATGCGTCTTGATCGCTGTGCGAGTCGTATTTACCTGGATCACACTGGCAGCCGTGTGGATGTCAGCCCAAGCCGCAATGGCGCAGGACACAGCCCTGACCATTGGTGTGCTGTCCTTTCGCCCTATTGCGATGGCTCAAACCCAATGGCAGCCTTTGGCGACCTATCTGAATAGTACGGTTTCCGGCAGTCACTTCATTCTGAAAATATTCAACTACGAGGAGTTGCAGGAAGCCGTCCGTCAACAAGCAGTCGATGTGGTCATCACCCAACCAGCCGAGTATGTGCGAATGGTCCACCAGAATGGGCTCTCCTCTCCCCTGGCCACCCTCATTAACCTCGATCAGGGCAAGCCCGTTCGTGCATTCGGCGGGGTCATTCTGACGCGCAAAGCCCGGGAAGACCTGCAGACGCTCAGCGACCTGAATGGCAAACGCATTGCAGCGGCCTCGCTGTCTTCATTTGGGGCATACCAGGTGCAGATCTACGAGATGGTGAAACAACACGTCAAGCCTGGAGTCATTGTAGAAACGGGCCTGCCACAGGACCTTTCTGTCGAAGCACTGATGACCGGGCAGGTGGATGCTGCGTTTATTCGCACCGGCCTGATGGAATCGATGATCCAGGAGGGGAAGCTCGATGCCGCGCAGGTCAAGGTGGTGAATGGCCAGAATTACCCAGGCTACCCCTTTGCACTGTCCACACGGCTGTACCCGGAATGGCCGATTGTGGCGATGTCTCACGTCCCGGATGATGTGACGGTTCGCATCGCAGGCGCCTTGCTGTCGCTACCCCATGGCAGCGCCATCGCACGCAGCATGGGGATCAACGGTTTTGCGGTCCCGGCCGATTACGAGTCGGTACGTACCCTGATGCGGGACCTGCGCGCGCCGCCGTTTGATGTGGCTCCCAACGTGACGTTTCAGGACATCTGGTCCAGGTACAAACTCCCCCTTGTTGCATTGGCTATCGCTCTGGGCGCGCTGCTGCTCCTGGCCGCACGGGAGTCGGTCTTGGGCCGGCGTCTGACCTCGTTTGGCGACGCCATGGGCGAAGGCATGTATGTGCTGGACCGCAACGGCCTCGCCACCTATGTCAACCGCACGACATGCGAGTTGCTGGGGTATCCCCGCGAAGCATTGCTGGGCAAAGAACTTCTCAAGCTGATCCTCTCATCGACGAACACGGCATCGCTTGGAGCCGGTCAAAACCCGATGCTGGACCCGGATCGGCGCACCCGGTCGTTCGAGTGTGAAAGTGTCTTTGTCGGCGCAAGCGGCCATCACTTTCCGGTGGAGGTCAGTACCCAGGCCGTGCTGCGCAGAGGCAGATTCCTGCGCTCGGTAACGGTCTTCTCGGATATCTCGGTCCGCAAGGCGCAGAGCGAGCGGGTCTACAAGCTGGCCTACTATGACCCAGTGACCGGCTTACCCAACCGGCGCCTTTTGCTCGACCGGTTACAACAGAGTCTGACCGCGCGGGCCAGTAGTGGGCACCACCCGGGCGCGCTGCTGTTCTCTGACCTGGACCGCTTCAAGCAACTCAACGACAGCCTGGGCCACAAGTTCGGCGATGCACTCCTGCAGGCCGCCGCACAGCGCATGGGTCACCTGGTTGGCTCGGAGGGCACGGTAGCCCACCCGGGTGGTGACGAATTCGCCGTATTGCTCGGCCGGCTGGATACCAACCCGGAAATTGCCGCTGAGCAGGCCAACGCGATCGCGGAAAAAATTCGTATCGCAATGCAAACGCCGTTTGTGATCGACGGCCAGCACCACAAGATTTCCGTCAGTATTGGTGTGGTGATGTTTGAAGGCGATGAGAATGAACCCGAAGAGTTGCTCAAGCGTGCAGACATCGCCATGTACCAGGCCAAAGCCAACGGCCGAAACGCCATCCGCTTCTTTGACAAAACCATCGCGACACAACTCAACCGCCAGGTAACGCTCGAAGCGGACCTGCACCTTGCACTGGAAAAGGGGCAGTTTCTGGTCTACTACCAGCCCCAATTTGACACCGCTGGCAGAGTGATAGGGGCAGAGGCGCTCGTGCGCTGGCTTCACCCCCAGCGCGGCATGGTCTCCCCCGGTGAGTTCATACCGCTGGCGGAAGAAACAGGTCTCATCCTGCCACTGGGCCAATGGGTGCTGGAGCAGGCTTGTGCACAAATAAAGAAATGGAGCGAGAACCCCGCTGCGGCGGACATCATCGTGGCCGTCAATCTCAGTGCCCATCAGATTTTTCAGTCGAATTTCGTGGAACGCGTCAGTGCAACGTTGAAAACCCACGGCGCCGACCCGCTCAAGCTCCAGTTGGAACTCACGGAAAGCGTACTGGCAAAAAACATCGATGACGTCATCGAAAAAATGAACCAACTGGTGGCTTTGGGCATCACCTTTTCACTGGACGACTTCGGCACTGGGTATTCATCGCTGAGCTATCTCAAGCGGTTGCCACTGCATCAGCTCAAGATTGACGGGTCTTTTGTGCGCGACCTGGTCACCAACCCCAGCGACGCCAGCATCACGCAAACCATCCTCGCACTGGGCCGCAGCCTTGAACTGGAAGTCATCGCCGAAGGGGTGGAGACACAGGAACAGAGAGACAAGCTGGTAGAGCAAGGATGCCTGTATTTCCAGGGGTATTTGTTCGGGCACCCTCAACCGGCCGCGCAACTGACCCAGCTCATGAACGCCGCTTTGGAGATGACTCCACAAGTGCGTTCATGAGCCAGCTTCCCTGATGGGGGAAGCTTATGTCTTACCCGCGGAACTTGGCAGCCACTTCAGCCACGCGCGCGCCAAAGAGGCGTGCAGTTTCCAGATCACCCGGCAGCATCTCTTCCGCGCTGGCGTCGGAAGGTGACTGCGCCATCGCGCCGCTGAACGAACCCACATAGTTGACGTCATTGCGCTGCGCGGCTTTGCTGTTGGAGGGCATCAGTGCAGTGCCAACCCACACGCCACCGTGCTGCATGGCCAGCGTGAACAGGTAATGCAGTGTGGACAGCTTGTCGCCGTTCATGGTGGCGCTGTTGGTGAAGCCTGCAAAAACTTTGTCTTTCCACGCCTGGCTGAACCAGGGCTTGCTGGATGCATCTGCAAATTTTTTGAATTGCCAGCTCACCGAACCCATGTAAGTGGGCGAGCCCATGATGATGGCGTCGGCCGCGCCCAGTGTTGCCCAAGCCGCGTCGGACAGATTGCCGTCAGCATCAATGGTTACCAATTCGGCATTTGCGCCTTGTGCCACCGATTGCGCCATGCGCAGGGTGTGCCCATAGCCTGAATGAAATACAACTGCTACTTTTGCCATATGAAAACTCCTTGAAACCAACTGAAAAACGAAGCTGCGCGACGCGCAACTCCCAGGGAAAAACAACGCGAATATCAGGCCTTCAGATCAAACACCAGCACCTCGGCGTCCTTGCCATGAGTCAAGGTCAACTGTCTCTCACCATCCAGCAGCGCCGCATCACCGGCAGCCAGCGCGGTGCCATTGACTGCAACCTCGCCTTTTACCAGTTGCACATATCCCTTGCGATTGGGTGCCAGGGTCAACGATGCCATCTGTTCTCCATCGAACAAACCGCTGTACATCCGGGCATCCGCGTGAATCAACACCGAGCCGTCGGCTCCATCCGGTGAGGCCACCAGCTTGAGGGCACCCTGCTTTTCTGCGGCCGCGAAAGCTTTTTGCTCATACCCGGGCGCAATACCGGTGACGTTTGGCTCAATCCATATCTGCAAGAAATGCGTAGTCGCATCGGGGGCGTGGTTGAACTCGCTGTGCTGCACCCCCGTGCCCGCGCTCATGCGCTGGACGTCGCCAGAGGGTATGCCTTTGACATTACCCATGCTGTCTTTGTGGGCCAACTCGCCCGCCATGACGTAGCTGATGATTTCCATGTCGCGATGGCCGTGGGTACCAAAGCCTGCACCGGGCGTAATGCGGTCCTCGTTGATCACGCGCAGGTTGCCCCAGCCCATGTGCTTCGGGTCGTAATACCCTGCAAATGAAAAACTATGGAAGGACTTCAGCCAGCCATGGTCGGCGTAGCCTCGGTCAGCGGATTTGCGAATTGTCAACATGGTTCAGGCTCCTTGCTATGGGCTCAACTTTAAGGTGGGGCATGCGTGTATCCAACCTCGCTGTTTGATGGCATCATTCAAATAATTTCAACAAAACTGCTCACCCATGCAAACACCTCGAGATGTTTTGACACCAGACGCTCTCGCCATGCTGCAAGCAATTGATTCTGCTGGCAGTTTCGCGGCAGCGGCCCGCGCGATGGGCATGGTTCCCAGCGCGCTGACCTACCGGGTGCGCCAGATTGAAGACGCATTGGATGTTCTGCTATATAACCGCAGTTCGCGCCAGGCTCAATTGACACAGGCCGGAGCAGAGCTGCTGCGCGAGGGTGGAAGACTACTGATCGAGATTGACGCCGTAGCCAACCGGGTCAAGCGCGTGGCCACCGGGTGGGAGCCGCAGCTGACGATAGCGGTAGACACCATCATTTCCAAAGCCACGGTGATGGAGTTGTGCGAAAGCTTTTTTAGCCTTTCGCCGCCCACACGCATACGGCTGCGCGACGAAACACTGTCGGGCACGCTGGAGGCGCTCACCTCTGGGCAGGCAGACCTGGCCCTGGGCGTCACCCGCGATGCGGCCACCCATTCGGGCATACAAGTCCAGCCTCTGGGCGAAGTTGAATTCGTCTATGCCATAGCGCCCCACCACCCACTGGCGAACGCAGCAGAACCGCTGAGCGATAAAACCATTCAGCAGCACCGCGCCGTAGCGGTGGCTGACTCCATCCAACGTGGAACCGGAATGACGTTTGGCTTGCTGGGAGGACAGGATGTGTTCACCGTGGCAAGCATGCACGCAAAACTCGATGCCCAGTTACGGGGACTGGGCGGCGGCTACCTGCCGCGCTGCATGGCGGACAGCTACATCGAAACGGGCCGTCTGGTGCTTAAAAAAACCGAACGGCCTTACCGTATGGTGCCCATCAGTTACGCATGGCGCGGGGCCTCCGCAACGGTGCAGGGCCGGGCACTGCAATGGTGGCTGCAGCAACTCGAAAGCACAACCACCCGAGCCGCATTACTGGAACAACACCGCAATCGGTGAAGCGTGCGTGTATAAAGTGAATGCAAACCCACAATAACTCTTGGAGACAACGCCTATGACCGCTTCCAGACACATTGCCATCGTTGGTTCAGGCATGGCTGCCATCACATGCGCCCGCACGCTGGTGCAGGCGGGGCACCACGTCACGGTGTTTGAGAAAAGCCATACCGTAGGTGGCCGCATGGCCACGCGCAACAGCCCGTTCGGAACCTTTGACCACGGCGCGCAGTACTTCACCGTGCGCGACCCCCGTTTCATGCAAGCAATGCAGACGACGCCCAACCTGTGCAAGCCCTGGAGTGCAAACACCGTGCAGGTGCTTGATGAGCATGGCCGAGTCGCCGCCGCAGGCTTGCCCGCCCGCGAACAGCACTGGGTAGCCAAACCGCGCATGAATTCCCTGGTTCAAGGCTGGGCCAAACCGCTGGTGGATGGTCTGTGCGTGGAAATGCAGACCCGCGTGACCGCCATTGAGCCCGACGCCCTCAACCGCAAGCAATGGCAATTGCGCACCAGTGGCCCGCAAGACAGTTCCCACGTGTTCTCCGGATTTGATTCCGTGGTGCTGGCCATTCCGTCCCCACAGGCGCAGGATTTGCTCAAGGGCTGCAAAGCGGCAGCGCCCCTGGCCAAGAAAATCAGCAAAGTGACCGTAGCGCCCTGCTGGACCTTGATGCTGGCATTTCCACAAGCGGTACAACCTGGGCTGACCACGCTGGGCCCCCAGTGGAACGCAGCCCGTAGCTCGCACCACCGCATCGCCTGGTTGGCCCGCGAATCCTCCAAACCGGGCCGTGGAGCCGTAGAGCGCTGGACCGTTCAAGCCAGCGCGGCATGGTCGCAAGAGCACCTGCATGATGACGAGTCCCGCGTGCAAGCCAAGTTGCTCAAAGCCTTCTCCGAGGTCACCGGCATCCGCGCCGAGCCTGCGCACATCGACACCCAGCGCTGGATGTATGCGCAAACCACCAAGCCGCTCGGTCAGAGCCACTTGTGGGACGCCAAAACCGGTCTGGGCGTGTGTGGCGACTGGTGCCTGGGCCATCGCGTAGAAAACGCCTTCGTGTCCGGTCTGGAACTGGCGCTGTCGATGGCGTGAGCAATAAGGTTTCGTACCGGGGGCGGTTTGCCCCCTCCCCCACGGGCCCGCTGCATGCGGGCTCTCTGGTTGCTGCACTCGCCAGCTGGCTGGACGCACGGGCCCACGGCGGGAAATGGCTGGTGCGCATCGAAGACGTGGACACGCCGCGCTGCGTGCCCGGAGCCGACCAGACCATCCTGCAACAGCTCGCCGCCTGCGGCCTGCACCCCGACGAGCCACCGGTGTGGCAAAGCCAGCGCACCGCGCTGTACCAGCAGGCGCTGGACACGCTGCTCGCAAAGCAGCTGGCCTACCCCTGCGGCTGCAGCCGCAAAGACATTGAAACGGCCTTGCAGCGTTCGGGCCTGAGAAAACCCCGCCATGGCGAACTGGTCTATCCGGGTACTTGCCGCAACGGTCTGCACGGGAAGGAAGGTCGGGCCTGGCGGCTGCGCACCGAAATTTCAGTGCCGAAAAGGCCTGTAGCCCCCGTAGAATATGCGCAAGCAGCTACTGAAACCATAGCAAACGCATCGCCCGTCGTGCATTGGACCGACCGCCGTCTAGGGGCCCAACAGCAAGACGTGGCAGGCGCGGTGGGCGACTTTGTTCTCAAGCGCGCCGACGGGCTTTTTGCCTACCAGCTCGCTGTCGTGGTGGACGACGCTGCACAGGGCATAACGCATGTCGTGCGAGGCGAAGACCTCACGGACAACACCGCGCGGCAAATCCTGCTGCAACGTGCCCTGGGGTTGCCCACGCCCGAGTACCTGCATACGCCGTTGGTGCTGGACGCCCAGGGTGAAAAACTCTCCAAGCAAAATGGCGCCCAGCCGATTGACACTTCCACACCGCAAGCGGCGCACCATGCACTGGTCTGTGCGGCACGGGTACTCGGGCTTGAATGGGACGTTGACCTCACTCCAGCAACGACACCGCAACCTGTTGCTTGGCTTCCCGTGCCATTTCCAGGGCCGTCAATCCCCGGTTATCTTTCAGATTTTTTTCCGCGCCGTGGCTGAGCAGATAACGAACGATGTCATCTTTTCCGTAGGCCGCGGCCCACATCAAAAGCGTGAGCTTATTGTCAAGCGGCGCGTTGACGGAAACGCCGGCATTCAAGAGTTGCGCCACGCAAGGAAGACACCCATTGGCGGCGGCATATGTCGCTGCATTTTTCTTCACCCGATCAACCGGATCAAGACTTGCGCCAGCCTTCAGCAGTTTGCTGACAATGTCGGCGTTGCCAACAAAGCAGGCTCCCATCAGCGGCGTGACACCCGAAAGATTTCCCAGATTGGGATCAGCGCCAGCACTTAGCAACACATCCACCAATGCTTCATTGCCTTTGCTTGACGCCATGTTGAGAGGGGAATTGCCAAGCCTGTCGCGCGAGTTCACCGCCGCGCCTTGCTTGAGCAGTTGCGCTACGCGCTCAACTTTGCTCGCCTTGGCGGCAAGAACAAACTGGCCGTTGATGTTGATTTGGTCAGCCCCTTGTTGGGCGTGGGCAGTCAGGCCCAACACCAGACCCATCGTGAGCACTGCGTTACGTGCAACGAAACGAATTGCGTTCATCTACTTTCTCCCTTGGTTATCGATCGGAATGTTTACCTTTACGGGAGTATTCCCCCGCAGTCATTTAGAGCGCATTAGGGTAAGTACCATATTCCAACGCGATTGTTAGGACTACAAATCTCCAGGCGGGTAAGGTTCCGGTAAGAGCACCACTGCCACTGGTATTGCGTACCTATCCAACAAACAGGGGGGATCTGAAATGCGGAAAAATCTGTCACATATCGGAGTCACGGTAGCCGTGGCGTCATTCGCCTTTGCCGGAGTTGCATCAGCGGAAGAGATTCAAGGGCAAAAGGGCATGAGTGGCGGCGCCACCGCCCTTGCCAAAGGCATCAACGTCTCGCAGTCCCAACTGGACAAGGCGGGAAATCAGGGCAACGACTGGCTTCACACCAACGGCAATTACGACCAGACGCGCTTCTATCCGGGCAAGCAAATCAATACGTCCAATGTCAAGAACTTGCGCCCCAAGTTCACATTCCAGACCGAGGTTCTGGAATCCATGGAAACTGCGCCCATTGTGGTGGACGGCGTCATGTACATGACCACGTCGTACAACCATGTTTACGCTCTTGATGCGGTCACCGGCAAAGAGTTCTGGCACTACAAGCACAAGATGGGGCCGATTACGACCTTCTGCTGTGGCCCGAACAACCGTGGCGTGGCCATTGAGGGCGGCAAGCTGTTCATGGGCACACTGGATGCCCAATTGCTGGCCCTGGATGCCAAGACCGGCGCAGTCCTTTGGAAAACCGAGATTGCCGATCCCGAAAAAGGTTACAGCGAAACCATGTCACCTACCGTGGTGGGTGGCAAGGTTTTGATCGGAACCAACGGGGGCGAGTACGGAATCCGCGGATTTGTAAAAGCCTATGACTCAGCGACCGGCAAGCTGCTCTGGACGTTCCACACCATTCCTGAAAAAGGTCACGAGGGCGTCTGGGCCGTGAACGATGCGACTGGCCGGGACATGCACCGCGATATTGCCGCTGAAAAGGCACAGTTTGCGCGCGACAGTTCGTTCTACCAGACCCTTGGCGGCGGGGTGTGGATGAACCCCGCTGTGGACTTGAAATCACGAACGATCTTCTTTGTGGTCGGCAACCCATCGCCTGACCTTTACGGCGCGGAGCGCCCTGGAGACAACCTGTACACCGACTCGCTCGTTGCGGTCAATCTTGACACGGGTGCATACAAGTGGCACTACCAGTACATCGCCCACGATGTGTGGGATCTTGACGCGGTCAGCCCGCCCATTTTGGTGGACGTCAAAGACAAATCCGGGAAGACGGTGCCGGGTGTAATCCATGGCGGAAAAACCGGCCATGTGTATGTTCATAACCGTGAAACCGGGGATTTGATTCGATTCTCGGAGGCGATGATTCCGCAGGAAAACATGTGGGTCCTGCCCACAGCCAGTGGCGCGCGCATGCTGCCTGGCGCCAATGGTGGCGTGGAATGGTCTCCGATGGCCGTTAACCCCAAGCTGCATCTGACCTATGCCTTGAACCTTCACCAGCCCATGACCTACCACGTTGAAACGGCCAAGTATCCGGGCGGAAAACTGTGGCTGGGTGGCGCATTCAAGGTCATTGAAGGCGAAAAGCAATGGGGCCGTCTGGCGGCTGTGGACTACGACACCGGCAAAATGGCCTGGAAGTTTGATACGGAACAGCCCCTGATCGGCGGCGCATTGGCAACTGGCGGCGATCTGGTGTTTTATGGCGAAGGCAACGGATTGTTTCGTGCCTTGGACGCCCGAAACGGCAAGCTTCTCTGGGAACACAACTGTGGTGCCGGCGCAAACGCGATGCCCGTGTCGTACTCGGTTTCAGGTCGTCAGTACGTGGCCATGGGCTGCGGTGGCAACACACAACTCGACTTCAAGCGCGGCAACTCTCTGGTTGTTTACGCTCTGGATAAATAGTCTGACTATTTGACGCATTGCAAGGTGCGGTCTATGGAAAACGGCCACCCTGAAGGTGGCCGTTGTTTCGTGTGGCCATATTGCCAAATCACAGCCATTTCAGCTGGCTGAAACCCATGCAGGTCAGGTTCATGCGCACTACCACTTACCGCCATTTCTTCACGACTCTGTTGATCCTGTGCGCAGGCGTTGTCCACTCGCAGGATATTGAAGCCGGACGGGTAAAAGCGGAGGCCTGTGCAGCATGTCACGGAGCCGACGGCAATGCGGTGGCCAGCAACTTCCCGACGCTGGCCGGGCAAACATGGCGTTACCTCTACGTTCAACTGAAAGACTTTAAAGAAGGCCGAAGAATCAATCCCATCATGTCGCCCCTCACCGCCAACATGAGCCGGGAAGACATGATCAATATTGCCAATTACTTTGCAAAGCAAGTTGCCAAGCCCAACCCCTTTAAAACCAATGAGGAAAAGGTTCGCCTGGGCAAGGCAAAAGCCGATGAAACCCTGTGCACCATGTGCCACATGGGCGGGCTCGCAGGGCAAAATGAAATACCGAAGGTCGCTGGCCAGCAGTATGACTATGTGGTGCAGCAATTGCATGACTTCAAAGCGCGCACCCGCACCAACGACGCAGGCAATATGACGAGTGTTGCGCAAACACTGAGCGATGCAGACATCGAAAACCTGGCTCACTACATTGCAAGCTTGCGCTGACATCGCGTACTTGCAGCCTGGGGTTTAACAGGTCAACGGCCATCCGTCCCTACAATGCAGGCCACACTTATCACCGGCCCACCATGACTTCCGCATCCCCCGAGATTGACGCAACTGACGTAACCGACCCGACTGCTGCGACCGGCACACCCAAGCCCTTCATGCGCACTATCAAGAGCTTTGTGAAGCGCGCGGGCCGCACGACCGGTGCACAAGCCAAGGCGTTTGAAGACCTGGGGCCCCAATTCTTGCTGCCCTACCAGCCTTCTGCTATCGATTTGGAAGCAGTATTCGCAGGTTCCACGGCGGCTAGCGGCCCAAATGATGCAAAGAAAACTCCCGTAGTGCTGGAAATCGGCTTTGGCATGGGCGAAGCCACGGCCAAGATTGCGGAGTTGCTGAGCGACACAAACTTTTTGTGCTGCGAAGTGCATGAACCCGGCGTGGGCGCACTGCTCAAGCGCATTGGTGAGCAGAACCTGACCAACATTCGCATCTGCGCGCACGACGCGGTCGAGGTGATTGACCACATGTTGCCGACGCAAAGCCTGGACGGTGTGCACATCTTCTTTCCCGACCCCTGGCACAAGACCAAGCACAACAAGCGCCGCCTGATTCAGTCGCCCCTGATCGCCAAGCTGGCCCAGCGCCTCAAAGTGGGTGGCTACCTGCACTGCGCCACCGACTGGCAACCCTATGCCGAACAGATTCTGGAAGTGCTGACCGCCGAGCCTTTGCTCAAAAACCGCGCGCTGCTCACCCACCCGGAGCTGGCGGGCTATGCGCCCAAGCCGCATTACCGGCCCCTCACCAAGTTTGAGAACCGCGGCATCAAGCTGGGGCACGGCGTGTGGGATCTGGTGTTCGAGCGGATTTAACCGGGTTTGACCGGATTTGAGCCTCTACCGCCCTAACCCACCGCCCGCCCGCAGCGGGGTGGGGCCCAGTTGCGTCGTGCTTCCTGCAGGCCCGTGGGCCACCGTAATCGACTTTTTGGTGCAGCGCTTTCCTGGTGTTGCGGCGACCGTCTGGGAGCAACGCCTGCAGTGCGGCGACGTGGTGGATGACCAGGGACAGCAAGTGCTCCCCCATGCGGCCTACCTGTCCGGGCGCAGGCTGTACTACTACCGCGCAGTGGAGGCGGAGCCCCGTATCCCCTTCGAGGCGGTTGTACTGTGGCAGGACGACCATTTGCTGGTGGTGGACAAACCGCACTTTCTACCCGTCATGCCTTCGGGGAAATACCTGCAGGAAACCGTACTGATTCGGCTGAAAAATGCCCTCGGACTAAACGCCCTGTCCCCCATCCACCGCATCGACCGGGACACCGCCGGCCTGGTGCTGTTTTCCAAACAGGTCTCGACGCGCGGCGCCTACCAGGAGCTGTTTCGCACCCGGCAGGTCGACAAAACCTATGAATGCACAGCGCCCTGGAACCCGGATCTTCCATGGCCCGTGCGCCGTGAAAGCCGCATCGCAGCGGCAGACCACTTCATGCAACAAACCGAAGTGGAGGGCCCGCCCAATGCCCTGACCCACATTGCGCCTCTGGAAGTGCACGGGAAATGGGCGCGCTACCTGCTGAAACCCGTCACGGGTCAGCGCCACCAGTTGCGGGTGCACATGGCAGCGCTGGGCCTGCCGCTGGTGGGGGATGGAATTTACCCGGTGCTAACGCCTGAAGGCGTCACCAACCACGCCCTGCCCTTGCAGTTGCTGGCCAAATCCATCGCCTTCAAAGACCCTTTGAGTGGCGAAATGCGGCAGTTTGAAAGCCAGCGCCGCTTGCTACCGATTTCAATGATTGCGTAACCCGCCTCAGGCCCACTGCACTTTCGAGCGCCCCGCATACCAGCCATCCACCCGGGTGCCCACTTCACTCTCAATACGGGTACGTTTGATCTTCATGGTCGGGGTCAGGCAGCCGTTCTCGATGGTCCAGGGCTCTCGGGTGATCACAATCATCTGCAGCTTTTCATAGTCTGCCAATTCACTGTTCACGTCTTTGAGCAGTTGCGTCAATTGGGTCTCCACATCGGTGCGAAATGCCGCATCGCTTTGCTTGGGCCGCAGTTCTTCGGACAGCACCACCATGGCGTAGGCCGATGGCTGGCCCACACCCGACACCAGGCTCGTTTCGATCAGCGGGTGGGCGTTGATGCGGTTCTCGATGGGCGCGGGAGCCACGTATTTGCCTTTGGACGTCTTGAATAGTTCCTTCACGCGCCCGGTAATCTTCAACAGGCCATCGGCACGGCGCTCACCGCGGTCACCCGTACGGAAGTAACCGTCGTCGGTAAACACCTCTTTGTCCAGGTCCGGGCGTTTGTAGTAGCCCACCATTTGCCCGGGTGATTTGATCAGGATCTCGCCGTCCTCGCTGATGCGAACCTCCACACCTGGCAGGGGTACGCCGACGCAGCCGGGGGCATTGACCGTGGGCGTAGAGTTGTGGGAATAGGCGAAATCTTCCGTCATGGCATAGCCTTCTATCAGGTTCAGACCCAGGCGGCGATACCAGGAGATCAACTCTGCCGGTATGGGGGCCGAGCCGCTGCCCGCCAGCAAGGTCTGGTCCAGACCCAGGCCTTTGAGGACCTTGCGCCCGACAATGCGCCCCAGTATGGGGATGCTGAGCAAGCGGTCCAGTTTCTTGGGTGGCATCTTGGAGAAAACGCCGTGCTGAAATTTGAGCCACAGGCGCGGCACCGAGATAAAGGTGGTGGGCCGGGCACGGTTCAGGTCTTGCAGGAAAGTGTCCAGTGATTCTGCAAAGAACACATGGGTTTTGCCGTCTACCAGAGACGCGCATTCCACCCAGGCCCGCTCAAAGACGTGGGCCAGAGGCAGGTAAGACAAGATCCTGTTCTCGGTCTTGTCACCCAGCCGCGACTGCGTATCTTTCACAATGTTTTCGCTCGCGCGGGTGACGCGCTCAAAGCTGTGCATCACGCCCTTGGGCTGGCCGGTGGAGCCCGAGGTGTACATGAGGATCGCAATGTCAGTCGCCGCGCGCTGCACCTTGCCGGCCAAAGGTGCAGTGCGTGCAACGATGGCGTCCCAGGTCTCGTAACTGGTCTTGGGCGACAGCGGCAGGGCAATGCAGGGCAGCCCTGCGGGAATGCCGGGTTTTTGATGCTCCCAGGTATCGAGCTTGCCAATAAACAGCAGGCTGGCGCCACTGTGCTCCAGCACAAACCGAACGGTCTCGGCGGTCTCGGTGGGGAAAATGGCGACGGTGGTGCCACCCGCCATCCAGATGGCCAGCTCGGCCATGATGAAGTGCGCACTGTTCTTGGACAAAATGGCAATGCGCGCACCGGGCTCGAAACCCTGGGCTTTGATGTACGCCGCCATGCGACGCGACTGGTCCAGCACCTGGCGCCAGGTGTAGTCAACCACGTGCCCGCCACCCGTGGGCTGGGTCAGATAGACGGTATCGGGATGCGATGCTTCGTGCTCAAAAACGTAGTCGAGCATCAGCTTGGTAACGGCCATTGTCTTGTCTCCTGTTAGTTATCCCCAAAGAATAACCCAGAGAAAGGCCGTTTTAGCGATTTCTTGCCGAGAGGCCCCACGCCCCGTAGACCCTATTTACAGCAGGGTGTGGGGCCCGTGGGGCGGCCCCTGATCAGGCCTTGATTTCTTTGGCCGTAATCTGGTATTTGAAGTCGTCTGGCGCGTACGAATCAAACCGGCCCGCAGCGTTCTCGCCCGCTGGGTACATGAAGAAACCCAGCTTGGGTCCTTTGGAATGGGGAAGCACCACGTCGTGGGCTACGTTGTAGGCCATCCAGTTGCCTTCCCAGCCCCCAAAAAGACCCTTATTGACCGGTGCTACCAGCGGGTTTTGGGGCGATTTGATCCACTCGGGGGTTTCCTGGCGCATCACCTTGGCGACATCAGCCGGGTCCATTCCGACCCAACCATAGCCCGTGAGATAGACCTCGGCGCGGCAATGCTGCGCACCTTTGAGGCTGGCAGGGTTGCCGCCCAACTCGCGGTAACCAAAGGCACTGGGCACCATTCGTATGCCGTAGACGTCACGCGCAGGGATGCCAAGCGAGCGGCACATACCCACAAACAACGCATTCAAATCGGCACATTTACCGCCCAGGTTGCCCGTCTCCAGCATGGTCTTGATGTCGCCTTCGCCACACCCGCGGACCTTGGGTTCACGGAAGGTGTTCGCCACAATCCAGTCATAGAGCATTTGCGCTTTTTGCACATCAGTGCTGGCGCCCTTGGTGGCTTCAAGAGCCGTCTTGCGCACGATGCCGTCCGTGGGCAACAGGCTGGTGGGCTGGGTCCAGTATTTCAATGTGGTGGCGTCTTCCGCCACCGCCAGTTTTTGCGACCAGTTCTGCGCCCGGTTTTGGGTCTGAATGCGGCTGGTCAACTCGATAAACGGCTTGGCTTCGCTTTCAGCAAACTCCACGTACAACATCTTTGCGCCATATTTTTCGTCGTCTTCCATGCGTGCGGTGCCGTTGCTGGAATAGTTGCTTTCCAGCGACTTCTGCCAATCGCTGTTGACCGAAGGGATCGGCAACCAGACGCGGGTTACGCCCTGCGGCTTGGCAATGTCTACGCGGGTAGTGACCTCAAAGGTGCGCCAGACGCCCGGAACGGGGCTGAAACTGCGCTCGGCAACAGCCGCTGTTTGTGCAAAATTGATAGCAGGTAGCGTACTACCGGCGAGGGCTATAGCCGTATTCTTCAAAAATTTTCGACGTGAATCATCACGACCAAGGGTATACATATTGGCATTAACGGTGGTCATAAAAAGAACTCCGGATTGGGTGGAAAGGGGCGCAATCGGAGTAGGTAAAAATACCCCGACACTGGCACTGGCGAGCAAGGGTCAAGCCCCGGCGCGGCCTGATTATCCCCCTAAGGGTCGTTCAGCTTCCGAGCCTGTCGCGCATCAACCGCTTCATGAGTTTGCCATTGGCGTTGCGCGGCAACGGTCCATCGCACCAGGTGATGGTTTCCGGCACCTTGTAATCGGACAGCCGTGCTGCGCAGTGCGCACGCAGCGCGGCGTCATCGGGCTGGGCTGCAGGCGCATAGACAAAGGCGTGCACCCGTTCGCCCAGCACCGGGCAAGGCCTCGCGACAATCGCGGCTTCCAGCACACCAGGCCAGGTTGCCAGCACATCCTCAACCTCGATCGAGTAAATTTTGAATCCGCCCCGGTTCAGCATGTCCTTCTTGCGGTCGAACAAACGCACATAGCCCTCTGCATCGACCGACCCCAGGTCGCCCGAATGCCAATAGCCGGCGGTAAATGACGCAGCCGTAGCGTCAGGATTGGCCCAATAACCGGGCACCACCATGGGACCGCCAATCCACAGCTCACCCGTCTCGCCTGGACGCACTTCACAGCCGGATTCGTCCATCACGCGAATGTCCGCCGCTGGCAAGGCCACGCCCACGGTGTCGGCATGGGCACGGGTGCCGCCAGCCGGCATCATGGTGGTGGGAGACGTGGTCTCGGTGGCACCGTAGGCGTTGATCAGCGTGAGGCCCGGCAACCGCGCGGCCAGTGCGTCGATGGTGGCGATGGGCATGGGTGCACCGCCATAACCCCCAATGCGCCAGGCGCCAAGATCTGCCTCGCTGAAGCTCGGGTGCAACAGGCACAGGTTGTACATCGCAGGCACCATCAGCGTATGCGTGACGCGCTCTGCTTGCATCAGCGCAATAAACGATTCGGCCTTGAAAGCCGGCACGATCACGATCGTTCCCCCCACATGCAACATCGCCGCAATGACAGCAATCAGCCCCGTCACGTGGCTGGCAGGAACAGCGAGGGCCGAACGGTCATTTGGCCCCAACTGCATACACGCCTGGTAGTGCAGCACGGAGTGGGCAATATTGAGGTGTGTGAGCATGGCCCCCTTGGGGTGGCCAGTGGTGCCCGAGGTGTAGAGGATCACCGCCGTGTCGGTCTCCGCCACGTCGGCTGGCAGCAGCACAAGCCCATTGCTGGCCCGATTGCCTGCCCCATTACCTGCCATCAGCGAGGCCCATGGCACACAGCCTGGCGCTTCGCCCATGACACAACGCAGCCGCAGATCTGGTGCCTCATCCCTATCCGGCAAGCGGTCGGCCAGCGTGGCTTCGGCAACGATGGCCGTCGCTCCGCACTGGCGCGCAATATAGGTCAAGCCCGGCTTCTGTTCGCGCACGCCCACCGGCACGGCAATGGCACCCAGCCGCTCCAGCGCCAGCAGCGTGAAGACAAACTCAGGGCGGTTGTCGATCAGCATCACGACGCGGTCGCCAAGGCCCACCCCATGCCCGGCAAAGCCGGCCGCCACCTTCTGCGCGATGGCATCGCAATGTGCATAGGTCCAGTGCTGCCCTTCAAAGGTCAGCGCCTGGGCATCGGGCCTGCGGGCCAGCGAAGCCGCAAACAGGGCATGAAAGCTCTTGGGCCGCTCGGAAAAACAGCGCACCAGGCGATCCCCGTAGAGCGCCTCATGCTGCATCGCGGGCACCGGGAAGCCTCGCCAGTGCGTCATACCGGCATCCGCCTCATGCAGTGACCGGCGCCACGTTGGTGCCGCGCTCGATCACGAATTCCGTGTCGACCAGTTTGCGTGAATGGTTGAGGTCGCTCTGCGCAATCAGCACCGAGGTCGCGCTCCCTTTCAAGCCCGCGATCACCTCGCCCAGACGCTTGGACAAGGCTGGTGCAACACCTTCAAACGGTTCATCCAGAAGCAAAAGCCGGGTGCCAACTGCCAGCGCGCGCGCCAGTGCCACCAATTTTTGCTGGCCACCCGAGAGCAGCAGTGCACGGCGCTCGCGCATTTCCTGCAGTTCTGGCAGGACGCGATACACCAGCGCCAGCCGATCGGACTCGTTGAGTGCCTTGTTGACCCACACCGGTACCAGAATGTTCTCTTCCACTGTCAGCTCAGGTACCAGCCCGCGGTCCTCCGGCATGTAGCCAATGCCCAGCGCAGCACGCGCATGGAGCGGCACTGCCGCCAGATCTTGCCCATCAAAGGTAATGCGGCCTTGTGTAGGTTTCAGATGGCCCATGACCGTGCGCAACAGTGTGGTTTTACCGGCCCCATTGCGCCCGATAAGCCCCACCATCGTGCCATCGGCCACGGTGAGCGATAGCCCACGCAGCGCAACCACCGACTGGATGGACACGTGAACGCCTTCAACTTTCAGCATTTTTTGGGTCTCCCATGCCTATTCCTGCAGCAACTCGCCGGTGACATACCGCCGTACATCGTCGTTTGCCAGAGCAGCCGTGGGAGCGTCATCCGCGATGATGCGCCCGCTGTAGAAAGCCACTACACGGCTGGCGTGGCGTGCCACGATGTCCATATCGTGCTCCACAAAAAGCACGGTCGTGGACTGCTCATGCCCTAGTGCGGTCATGATGGTGTCCATCATCGGAAACTTCTCTTCAGCAGAAACTCCGCTGGTGGGCTCGTCCAGCAACAGCAGCTTGGGCGACCCGGTGAGCGCCATCGCAATGTCGAGTAACTTGCGCACGCCACCGGGCAATTCGGCGACGCGGCGATCGCGGTGCTCAGTCAAGCGAAAGCGGTCCAGCAGCACCTCAGCACGCTCCACGGCGGCACTGCGCCGAGCCGGTTGCCAGAAACTCAGCCGCTGATCGTGGCACGCATTGGCGACCAGCATGTTGTCCAGTACCGTCAGGTCGCCGTACAACTGGGGAATCTGAAACGACCGCGCCACGCCAAGCCGGGTAATGGCACGAGGCTGCAATGCGGTGATATCGCGGCCGTCAAAGAAAATGTGACCGGCATCCGGCTTCAGATAACCGGTGATCATGTTGACAAAGGTCGTCTTGCCGGCCCCGTTGCTGCCGATCAGGCTGACGCGCTCACCGGGCTGAATACGGATGTTGATATCCGCCGCAGCCACCACCGCGCCAAAACGCTTGCCAAGCCCTCGTGCTTCCAGAATGGCCGTCATCGCGTTCTCCCGCGCACCCACAAGGAGCCAATGCCCCGGGGCAGGAATCGGATCACAAACAGCAGGAACAGGCCCAGGGCGAGCTGCCAGGTGTTGGGGAAATAGGTGCTGGAAAACGAGCGCACCACCTCCAGCACGGTGCTGGCCACAAACACCGCAATCACACTTTGCCAACCGGCCAGGATCGCGACAAATACGAACTCGCCCGAGGTGGTCCAGAAACTGAAATTGGGCTCGATATGTCCGAGCGCCATCACAGCCAGCGCGCCGCCCAGGCCGCCGCAAAACGCGGCGAGAATGAAATTGATGGCCATGGCATGCCGCACGGAGCCCCCAAGGTACTCCACCCGCAGTTCGTTCTCGCGCACGGCCAATGTAATCAGACCGCGGGTGCTGTCGAAGTACACCCGCGCCAGCAACGCCATCACCGTGGACACCACAATGGTTAACAAATACAGGATGTAGCCAACGCGCTCGTCAGGCAAGCGTTGGCCGAACAAGGTTGGACGGCCCAGGTTGAACCCGTCTGAGCCGCCCAATACCTCGAGCTTCATGAACAAGCCATAGGTCACCATCGACAAAGCGAGCGTCAGCATGGCAAAAAAAATGCCGCGGTAGCGCGAAAGCAGTGGTGCAAAGGGGGCTGCCACAAGGGTTGCCATCACACCGCCAGCCAAGGTGAGCCCCAGGGCATCGGTGAAACCGAGCTTGTTGAAAAGCAGTGCGGCGGTATAGCCACCGGCGGCAAACACCATGCCTTGGCCGAAGGGGACCACGCCGCCCCGCATCAGCACCACGATGCCCAGGGACACCAGGCCATTTGCCGCCGCCATGGTGATCAGGAACGTGAGCCACTTGGGCATCACCAGACCGCCGGCGGCCAACAGGATGCAGCAAGCCAGGCCCATGGCTACCGTCCGCCAGCGGGCTGATGTCAGATCGGCTGGAGGAGCCCTATGGGAGAGAGGAAGAATAGCCGCCATGCGTTAGATCTTTCGCGCCTGAATGCGCTGGAACAAGCCTTCGGGCCTAAACATCAGCACAACGGCCATCACGATGTAAATGGAAAAAAGTTCGGCCACCGGCGCCAGATGAACGGCCAGGGAGCGTGCCATGCCAACAATCAGCGCTCCGGCAGCGGCGCCCTCAATACTGCCCAGCCCACCGATGATCACCACTGCAAACGAGACGATGATGACCCCCACCGAAACACCGGGTTGTACCGAGATCATGGGGGCGGTAAACGCTCCGCCAATGGCCGCCAGAAATATGCCGACCGAAAAAGCCAGCATGTACACCCGCGAAACATTGACACCCATGCTCGACGCCACTTCCGAACTGTGAATGACCGCCAGCACGATCTTGCCGTGCCGCGTGCGGTTGAGCCCCCACCACACCACCAGGCCGATCAGCACTGCCAATGCCACCAGCGCAAAGTCGTAGCCCACATAAGTCTGCTGGCCAATATCAATGCTGCCGAACAGCGTGTAGGGCTCTGACACATAGTACGGATTCGCCCCCCAAATCAGCTTGGTAACGTCCTCCATGATCAGGAACATGGCATAGGTCACCAGCACCAGCAGCACTTCGTCACGTCCGTAAAAGAAGCGCAACAGCCCGCGCTCCGTCAATGGCGCGACCACCGCTGCCACCGCAACCGCCGCCAACAGCATGGCCACCAGTGAGTAAGCCGGCGCCCAGTGCATAGACGCCGTCCACCCCACAAAACTGGCCGCCGCATAGGCGCCCAGGGCGTAAAAACTGCCATGGGCAATGTTGAGAATTTTCAACACGCCAAAGACCAGCGTGAGCCCCAAGGCAACAATGAACAGCCACGACGCGTAGGTCAGGCCGTCGATCAGGATGGTGATCATGGTTGGACGACCCTCAAGGGCAGCCTTTGGCCCCAGGGAATCCCGCCTTGATCCACTCCTCAGACTTCATGTTGGCTGGCGGATTGACGCATTCGGCCGGAAAACGCTGAATATCATCCAGCACCACCATCTTCTTGGCAGCATCAAAACGGGTCTTGCCAATCGCGGTGTCCTGAATCGCCTGGTGACCATTTCCCAGCACCATACGGATTTTTCCGGCTGGAGAATCCCATTCAGCGCCCGTCAGTGCAGCGGCCAATTGCTCGGCGGAAGGCTTCTTGCCACCGTTGGCTGCCATGGCTTTTTCAACCGCCAGCTTCAGGCCCAGCAGCGACTGCACCATGCGGTACGGTGCCTGCACGGGGTACACGCTGTAAGCCTTGCTATAGATATCCCACCACCAGTCGTTAAGCGCCGACTTGGGCGACATCAGGCCATAGGCACCCCGCGCACCGATGATGGCGCCATCGGGCATTTTTTCACCCAGTCCAGGCAGCACATGGTCAGCGGCCGACAGCACTACCTGCGATTTTTTGAACAGACCGCGCGGGCCAGCCTGAAGGATGAACGCCTGCAGATCACCGCCCCACAGGCTGCTATGGGTAATGTCGGCCGGCTTGGCCATCAATGCCGAGATCTCAGTGCCATATTGACCCGCACCGAACTTGGGCAACTGGTCCTCACCGGCTTTGGCGTTGGGGTAGAGTTTTTCCATGGACCAGGTGAAGTCCTTCTTGGAATCCTGGCCCCAGGCATAGTCCTGGTTGATCATGTTGAAGGTCTCAACCTTCACGTTGCGCGCCTTCAGATAACGCGCCAGCGCCACGTTGTCCATGGTGGCGTGGGCTGCGGTTCGGAACACATAGTTGAGCTTGTTGTCCTCAAAGATGCGGGGCGTGCCACAGTCATACAGGATCAAAAATTTCTTCATTTCCTCCGCCACGGGCGCCACCGCAAGGCAATCTCCGGAGCCGACATAGCCAACGACCGCGTCGACTTTTTCGCGGTCGTACAAATTGCGCAGTTCTTGTACCTGCTTGGTAGCGCCACCGTTCTCATCCACAAATACCGGTTCGATTTTCATGCCGCCAAAGCCGGTCTTGTTGTAGGGTGCTGGCGCCGTGCCTTTGTTGAAGGCGTCTATCACCACCTTGGCGCCATTGACTGCGGGAATGCCGAAACTCTCCGCGGCCTGGCCCGACAGAAAGCTCACAATTCCGACCTTGAATGTTTCCTGTGCCTGCACCCCACCCGCCGCGCAAAGCACCGCCACAGCGCTTATTACCGATCGCGCAGCCCCACGCTGCCAAGTATTTGCCAAACCTTGCTGTCTTGCCATGCTTGTCTCCTGATGATCGCCCGGATTGGGCAGAAGTAAAGTCCATCTTTGCCCGACTAGCGGCCCGGCATGGAGGGCACAAACCCTATACTTCAGTCATCTCTGTGACAGCAGGTGTCGCACGCTTCGCTGAGGCGATGCTGCACAGGCGGCGAACTCTGTCTGGCGGTCGGTCGCAGCGGCGCGACCCCTGAACGCACCGCTCTTGCCTGCACACTTTACCGGATGAATATTTCTTGAACTCTGATTCCCTGGCTGCGCTATCGCTAGCGGCCTTTGAAAAAGTCGTCGGCGCCACGTCTGGCTTTCGCGCCCGCCCGGGCCAGCACGACATGGCCGCCTGCGTTGCTACCACCCTGGCGCGCGCCGACCTGGGAGAGCATCCCGCGCCCACCAAGGCCATTGCCGTGATTCAGGCAGGTACCGGCGTGGGCAAGTCGGCAGCCTATGCCTCCACGGCCATTGCGCTGGCGCTGGAACGCAAAACCAGAGTCTTGATTTCCACCGCCACGGTCGCGCTGCAGGAGCAACTCATGACCAACGACCTGCCTGCTTTGGCAAAAACCATGGACAAGCCCTTTGCGTTTGCCTTGGCCAAGGGCCGGGGCCGCTATGTGTGCAAGCTCAAACTGGAGCGTCTGGTCGGTACGGGCGCGGGCAGTGACGAGCTGTTTGATGCCGACGATGATGCGCCCGCGCCTTCCCGCTATTCCTCCCCTCTCTCGGAAGAAGCGCTGGAAGAACGTCGTACCAAGTTGTACGAAACCATGGCGTCCACTTTGGCCACTGGCAATTGGGACGGTGACCGTGACACCCTGGCGGAAGCACCTGACCCGCGCGATTGGTCCGTGGTGGCCGCTGAGCGCCACACGTGTACCGTGCGCCACTGCCCGCGTTTTCGGGATTGCAGCTATTACGAAGCCCGCAACCGGCTGGCCGAAGCCAATGTCATCGTCGCAAACCATGACCTGGTGTTGGCATCGTTGGGAATGAAAACCCTGCCCGATCTGGACAACTGCCTGGTGATTTTTGATGAAGGCCACCACTTGCCTGCCGTCGCACTGGACCAGTTCTCCAGCGCCATGGACTTGAGCAATCTGCGCTGGCTCGACAAGTTGCCCAAAATTTTGCAGGAGGTCAGCAGCAAGCTGAACCTGCACCTGGGTGAAGACGTCAACACCGTGACCAGCCAGCTCAAGGGTGCCCTGACGACACTGGCCCGCATGGCCATGGACCTGGTGTGGGCACAGACCGGCAAAAACGCACATGGAGAAGGGCAAGACGGGACCCTGCGTTTTGCCAATGGCAAGCTGCCCGAGGACCTGGCGGACCCGGTCACGCAAATACAGGCGCAGGCAAATGGCCTGTCCACCACCCTGGAAGCGCTGGGCCTCGAAGTAAAAGCCGTAGCCAAGGAAGACCCCAGCCAGGCTGTTCTGTGCGCGCAGCTTTATACCAAGCTGGGTAGCCTGGCGCCCCGACTGGGCAGCGTGGTTTCCACCGCCAGCCTGCTGCTGGAGCATGGCGATCAGCCGCTGGCCAAATGGTTGCAGGCCGAGAGCGAGCATGGATATCTGACCATGACCGCACACGCGTGCCCCATTGTTCCGGGCGATTTGCTGCGTCAATTCTTGTGGAGCAAGGTGCGTGGCGCCGTGGTCACCTCGGCCTCGCTCACCAGTTGTGGCAATTTCGATTATTTTTTGAAAGAAGCCGGGCTCTCCAATAACCCCAATGTGCAGGCGCTGGAAGTCGCCAGTCCCTTTGACTACGCGAAGCAAGGCACGCTGACCGTGGTGCATACCGTCGCCGAACCCAAGAACGCCGATGCCTACACCGCCGAGATGGTGCACGCCCTGATGACCGATATTGAACAGGTCAAGCGCGGCGCGCTGGTGCTGTTTACCTCACGGGCACAGATGCGTGCCGCAACCGAGGCGCTGCCAGGCTACCTGCAGGACATGGTGTTAGTGCAGGGCACGCAATCCCGCGCGCGCCTGCTCAGCAGTCACATGGCGCGCGTGGAGTCCGGTATGCCATCGGTGTTGTTTGGACTTCAGTCGTTTGGCGAAGGGCTGGATTTACCGGGCGCATTGTGCGAAACCGTGTTCATAGCCAAGTTGCCGTTTGCGCCGCCGTCGGACCCCGTGGACGAAGCGCGCGCCGAGTGGCTGCGCACGGTGGGACGCGACCCCTTCAATGAGCTGGTGATTCCCGCCACCGGCATCAAGCTCTTGCAGTGGACCGGCCGCGCCATCCGCACCGAAGAAGACCACGCGCAAGTGATCTGCTACGACAAGCGCCTGACACAAACGGCTTATGGTCGCCGAATGCTCTCAGGGTTGCCGCCCTATCGGCTGGAGAAACGATAGAGCTGATCACCCTCAGGTGAGCGGATCTGCGCATTGAAGGACACGATGATGCGGTCTTTTTCACCCGAGTACGGCAGGGCCTTGTGGGGCAGGAATGCAGGAAACAGCACCAGATCACCCTCTTGGGGCGTGACGTCCCAGGTGGACTGCTGCATAAAGGCGTTGCCCATATCCATGTGCGCCCCACCCAGCAGGGGAAACATGGGGCTGTAAAAGCGCGTGGCACCGTTGAGTGCACCGAATTCAGGGTGGGCCTGGCGCTCGGCCACAGGGTCAATTTGCACGTAATACACGCCCGACCACGAGCAATTGCCATGGGTGTGAATGTCGTGAAAGGCGGCGCCATTCTGTATCTGGAACCAGACACCCATCAGTTCCAGTTGCAAACCATGGCGGCCTTCGGGCCACACGCCAGCGTTCGCCTCCTTGGCGGTGGACTGCAGGGCGCCAGCGATGAACTGGAGCAGTTCGCGAAACTCGGGCAAGTCCACACGCGATAACAGGTCATCGCTACTTGCGTAAAAGTGGCCACCACCCGCCTCAGATTTCGCTACAGAATCAGTAGCGCGCATCACAGTGAATACGAGGGCTAGCGTCTCATTTACCTCTTTAGCGCGTGCAAACCGGTGCACCGCGAGCGGCACGGGCCAGTGCCGCTGCAAATGTCCGTTGTCCGCATTCAAACCGGTACCTCGTGCTTGGGCAGCTCCAGCTTCCAGCCGGTGCGCTGGGCCAGTTGCTCCAGGTCTTTCAGGGTGTCCAGATCGGTAATAAAACGGGTGTTACTGGTCTCAAAAATGTGCACCAGCTCCGGCTGGCGCTCTATCAGGTTGCGGCAGGCCAGGTTGGTGTCACTGGACAAAATTTGGGTGCGCGCCACATCATCCAAAAGTATCGGATTGCCCCGTTGACCATTGACCACCGGCACCACCACGTTGCCCCTGGGGCGCTTCTTGAAAGCAGAGATCAACTCGGTCAGGTCGCTTGCGCCAATCAGTGGCTGGTCAGCCAACGCCACCAACACCAGGTCAAAGTTGCCGATCAAGGCCGTCAGACCCACCCGCACCGAGCCTTGCTGGCCCTGCGCGTAGTCTGGGTTGTGGACGACGGTCACGGGAAAGGTCTGCACCGCAGCCTCCACTGCGTCTCTCGCGTAGCCCGTCACCACCACGACCTCGTCCACCCCCGCACCGCTAAGTGCAATGAGTTGACGGTTAATCAGTGGCACGCCTTGCAGCGTGATGAGCGGCTTGGCCACGCCACCCATGCGCAAGCCCTCGCCCGCTGCGAGCAATACCGCACCGACGCGTAGACGGGCATAGAGGCCGCCGCCTTGTTTGAGTAAGCATCCCATGGGGGTTATTCCTTTGCAAATGAAACGATTGCGTGTGGGGGTGTTGTGCAGGCAAGTTCTCAGGCCAGTAACGATGGCAGACGCGCAAGACTTTGCAGATTGTGCGCCGGCAGGAATCGAGATATATAGGGCAAGGCCAGGCGGATTGCCTCGGACTGCGGCACTTGCACTGTCGGGTGCAGCCAGCAGACCCGCGCGCCCCGGGCTCGCACCTGGGCCAATGCGTCGGCCAGTGCTTGCGGCTCATCGGTGTCATAACCATCGCTGAACACCATGAACAGATCGCCACGCGCAATCGAGCGGCCCAGATGCAACTGCAGTGTTTCCTGTACGCAGGTCGCAATGCGGGTGCCACCACCGAATCCAAACGTCACGGCGTTGACCTTTTCCTGCACCCGTTCGCTGCGGCGTTTCATCAGCGGCGTGACATCCGCAACGCTGGTGTGAAAAACAAAGGCCCGCGCATCCATCACTTCGACAAAAGCACGGCTCAGGCGCAAATAGAACTGCGCGTGCACTTCCATGGAGCGACTCACGTCCACCAGCACCACGACCTTGGGCTGTCGGCGCTTGCGGCGCACATGGTGTAACTTGACCAACTCGCCCCCTGTGGACATGGCCAAGCGCAACGACCGGCGCACATGGATGCTGCCTTTATCGCGGTGGTTCTCCAGGCGACGCATCAGCTGGGCGCGCAATCGGCGTTTGAGCGCCTCGACCAGCGGCTCAAATCGGTCCATATCGCCGGGCATCCAGTCGGCAAAGTCCCGCTCGTCCATAGGCGCAGTTGCGCTGGCGCCGCCCTGCGCGCGTTGCGGCACATCGCTGTCCTCCAGTTCACCCATGCCAGGCTGATCCGCCATACCCAGCGAGGGCTTGGGCGGGCCTGGCGCGGCCGGTGGGCTGGGCGGGCTTTGTCCCATCTCGCTGTGCATCTGCTGCACCAGCTCCGGCAACGAGCGCCCGCGCTGCGTCATTCCTGAGCTTTTTGTTGACGCTTTGACCTTGTAGGGAAACCAGAATGCCTGGTGCAACTCGGGGTACTTCACCCACTGCTTGCGGCTGCCGGACGCAATACCGCGCCACAGCGCCTCAATACGCGGCCACTGATTTAAAGGTAACGTCGCTGCCGCCCGGATCATCAACTCCAACTCGGCATAGCCCAGGGCAAATCCGTGGTCCCGCAGGTAGTGGGCGAAGTCACCCAGTGTCTGCCTGGGATCGGTAGCCTTCACGGGAGCCTCACTTCAGCGCTGGTCTAGCTGCGCGCCATTGCGCCAGCCACGCCAACATCCTGGCCCATGCGCGGCCCGTCCATCAGTTTGCCAATGCGCTCAGAGGTCACTTGCCAGGTATCGTTGCGCGTTTTCAGCAGCGCTGCCAGCGTCGGCACCAAAGCCTGTGGATCGACTGGCAACTCACCATGGCCCAGCTTGAACAACACCCGCACCCAATCCAGGGTCTCGGCAACCCCTGGTGTCTTGTCCAGGTCTTCCTTGCGCAGCCGCTGCACAAAGGCGACGGCCTCTTCCACCAGTCGCGTGGCCGCCTCGGGTACCAGCGTGCGAACTATCTGGGTTTCCCGCGCCAGCGTGGGAAAGTCCACGTAGTGGAAAAGACACCGCCTGCGCAGCGCATCGGACAAATCACGGGTGCCGTTGCTGGTCAGAATGACCAGCGGCTTGCTGCGCGCAGTAAGCGTGCCAATTTCCGGCACCGTCACCTGGTATTCCGACAGCATCTCCAGGAGGAAGGCTTCAAAGGCATCGTCCGCCCGGTCGATCTCGTCGATCAGCAACACACACGGTTCGGGTGATCGAATCGCCTGCAATAAAGGGCGCTCCAGCAGATAGGCTTCAGAAAACAGGTTTTCACGGAGTGCCAGGCGGTCCGCCTGGCCCGCTTCGGCCATGCGGATTTCCAGCAATTGGCGGCTGTAATTCCACTCATAGACCGCTTGGCTCAGGTCAAGGCCTTCATAGCACTGCAGCCGCAAAAGCGGTCGGACCAAAGCCTTTGCACAGGCACTGGCAATCGCTGTTTTCCCGACCCCTGCCTCTCCCTCCAGCAGCAGGGGACGCTCCAAAGCCAGGCCCATCCAGACCAGACTGGCCAAGTCTTCATCCGCAATGTAGCCCGCTCGAAACAGACGCTCGCGCAACCCGTCAGGAGAAGCCAGCGTGCCGGGCATTTCCATACCGGACCTCAGGACTTGCGACCAAAAAGGCCACGAAAGAAATTGACAATCAAGGCCCATACCAAGCCCAGGGCATTGAACTCCTTGGCGACCACGGGGGCTACCGGTGGCGGGGCTAAAGTCGCCTCACCCGCAGCGGCCACTGGCCCCTGAACGACCGCAGCCTTCTGTGAAAAAGTCTCGGCGAACTGGCCCAGGATCATGTCGGACACCGAGGTCATCATCCGCCCACCGAACTGGGCAAACTTGCCATTGACAATCACTTCGGCATGGCCCTGCAAAGTGCATGTTCCGTCTGCAGCTTCGAGCAGGTTGGCCGTCAATTCCATGGATGCCGAAGAACCGCTTTTGTCTGCGCCCTTGCCCATCATTTTCAGGGTTTTGGTCGCCGGATCGAGTATCAAAATTTCGATGGTTCCCGCAAATGCGGCAACCGCCGGTCCCACCTTGACACGTACCGCCCCTTTGTAATGGGTGGCATCGATCACTTCGGTAATTTGCGCACCCGGCATACAGGTCGCCAATTCATTCATGTTGGACAAAACAGTCCAGGCAGCATTCACACCGGACGCAACAGGGTACTGTTTATCGAGAATAACTTCCATGACTACTTTCTAAAAAAACATGAGGGCTGCTGCGCCAGGGCGCAGCAGCCCCAAAACGACTGTCCATTAGCTGGCAATGCCGACTTTCTTGAGCTCCTGCCAGACGCGATACGCAGAGTGCGGCATATTGAAGTGGGTCACACCCAAATGGGCGAATGCATCCACCATCGCGCTGGTGAAGGTTGGAATACTGCCCACGTGCGGAGACTCTGCCACGCCCTTGGCCCCGATGGGGTGGTGCGGCGACGGGGTGACGGTGTAGTCGGTCTCCCACTTCGGTGTTTCCACTGCGGTCGGCAGGAAATAGTCCATGAGGGTGTTGCCCTGAATGTTGCCTTGCTTGTCAAACGACAGCAGTTGGCCCATAGCCACGGCAAACCCTTCGGTCAAACCACCGTGGATTTGCCCTTCAATCACCATCGGGTTGATACGGGTTCCGCAATCGTCCAAGGCATAGAAGCGCCGAATCTTGGTCTCGCCCGTGCCCTTGTCTATGTCCACCACGCACAGGTAGATTCCGAACGGGAAGGTGAAATTGGGGGGATCGTAATAATGCACCGCCTCCAGTCCAGGCTCCAGCCCGGGTGGTGGCTGGTTGTACGCCGCCCAGGCGATGTCCTTCATGGTTTTGAATTTGTCGTCGTTGCCACGCACCTTGAAGCGGTCAATTTCCCATTCAAGATCCGCTTCGCTGACTTCCATCAAGTGTGCGGCGATCTTCTTGGCTTTTGCGTGAATTTTGCGTGAGGCCATGGCTACGGCTGCGCCGCCTACCGGCGTGGAACGGGACCCATACGTGCCCAAGCCGTAGGGTGCCGTGTGGGTATCACCCTCCTCCACCTGAATCACTTCAGAGGAAATACCCAACTCGGTGGCGATGATTTGCGCATACGTGGTCTGGTGCGCTTGTCCCTGCGAGATGGTGCCCATACGCGCTATCGCACTGCCCGTGGGGTGCACGCGAATCTCGCAGGAATCGAACATGCCCACGCCCAGAATGTCGCAAATCTTGCTAGGGCCTGCACCCACCACTTCCGTGAACGACACCAGGCCGATTCCCATCAACGTGGGGCAATCGGGGTCCGCACGTTTGGCGGCCTGTTCGGCACGCAAGCCTTGGTAGTCCACCGCCTTCAGCACTTTGTCCAGTGCGGTCTGGTAGTCACCCGAATCGTACTCAAACCCGAACGCCGAGGTGTAGGGGAACTGTTCCCGCTTGATGAAGTTTTTAGCGCGAATCTCGGCCTTGTCCATACCCAGTTTTTGCGCCAGTACGTCCACCATGCGCTCCACCAGGTACACCGCCTCGGTGACCCGGAAAGAGCAGCGATAGGCCACGCCACCAGGTGCCTTGTTGGTATACACGCCATCCACCCGGCAGTAGGCGTCTTTGATGTCATAGGCTCCCGAGACAATGTGGAACATGCCGGCCGGGAACTTGGTCGGGTCCGCACAGGCGTCAAACGCACCGTGGTCCGCAATGACGTTGGTGCGCAGCGCCAATATCTTGCCGTCCGCCGTGGCGGCCAATTCGCCGGTCATGTGATAGTCACGGGCAAAGGCGGTGCTGGACAGGTTCTCGATCCGGTCTTCCACCCACTTCACCGGCTTGCCCAGCACAATGCTGGAGACGATGGCGCAGACATAGCCGGGGTAGATACCGACCTTGTTCCCAAACCCGCCACCAATATCGGGCGAGATGATCCGCACCTTGGACTCCGGAATGCCGGAGAGCATGGACACCACGGTGCGCACAACGTGCGGTGCCTGGCTGGTGATCCAGGTCGTGAGCTCGCCGCGCACCGGGTCAAAAGACGCCACACATCCACAGGTCTCCAGTGGGCAGGGGTGCACCCGCGGGTAGTGCATGTCTTGCTTGACGGTCACCGGAGCGCTGGCAAACGCTGCGTCGGTCGCGTCTTTGTTGCCAGCATCCCACGTAAAGATATGGTTGTGGTGGTAGCGCTTTCCATGCGCACCTTCTGTCTTGCCGACGAGGTCTTCGCGGATTACCGGAGCACCTTCCTTCAGCGCCTCAAAGGGATCCACCACCACGGGCAGCTCTTCGTATTCGACTTCGACCGCTTCCACGCCATCCGCAGCGGAGTAGCGATCTTCGGCGATGACGACCGCCACCTCCTGCATCTGAAAATGGACTTTTCCGTCGGCCAGTACCGCTGCCACGTCGCCCGCAAGCGTAGGCATCCAGTGCAGCTTGAGGGGCTTGAGGTCTTCGGCCGTCAGGACGGCAATCACACCGGGAATCTTCAGCGCCGCTTCCTTGTTGATGCTCTTGATTCTTGCGTGGGCCAACGGCGAGCGAACAATGTCCATATGCAGCATGCCGGGCATCTTGATATCGTCTACGTAATTCCCCTTGCCCTGGATAAACCGGGCGTCTTCCTTGCGCAGGCGCGACTCGCCCAAGCCCATCAGGGCTTTTTCACGGTCCAGCATCAGCGCTTTTTCGCGATCACTCAGTGGTGCATTCATGTCTGTCTCCTTAGTTTTAGACGGCTGCAATTACGCAGCCACCTTTTCTTGTTGCAGAGCCCGGGCAGCATGCAGCACTGCTTTCACAATATTTTGGTAACCCGTGCAGCGGCACAGATTGCCCGACATGCCGACGCGCACTTCCTCTTCCGTAGGGTCCGGGTTTTCCTGCAACAGACGGGATGCACGCATCAGCATGCCGGGCGTGCAAAATCCGCACTGCAGCCCATGCTCCTTGTAGAAACCCTCTTGCACCGCATGCAATACGCCGCCTTGTGCAAGGCCTTCAACCGTATCCACCACGCTGCCCTCACATTGCACAGCCAGGTGGGTGCAACTTTTGACAGACTGTCCGTCAATGTCCACCGTGCAGGCACCGCAGTGGCTGGTTTCGCAGCCAATATGGGCACCGGTCAGGTTCATTTTTTCACGCAGAAAGTGAATCAGCAAAGTACGGGGCTCCACCACCTCTTCCACCTTGCGACCATTCAGGGTCATCGACACCATTTGTTTTGTCATCGCGTTATTTCCTTGTACGGGGTTTTTAGCTGCAGCGCGAGGCGGCAGTGAGAATGGCACGCTTGGTCATCTCACCGGCCATGGCGGTTTTGTATTCAATATCACCGCGCAAATCTTCCGCAGGATCGCAGGCGGCGCGCACGGCTTTCACTACTGCATCCAGCGTGGCATCGTTCAGGGGTTTGCCCATCAGTGCGGCTTCCGCGGCAGTCGCGCGCAATGCAGTCGGTGCCACATTCGTCAGACCAATGCTTGCTTGCGTAACCACACCCCCTGACATACGCAGAACCACGGCGGCACCGGCGGTAGCCCAGTCGCCCGTCTTGCGCTTGAGTTTTTGGTAGGCATAGCCGGTGCCGGCAGCGAATGGCGCGATCAGTATGGCGGTCAGTATTTCGTTCTCGGCCAACTCGGTCATGTAGGTGCCATGAAAGAAATCAACCGCCTTGACTTTGCGCTCGCCATTTGGGCCCTGCAGGACAAACGTGGCATCCAGTGCCATGGCAATGGCCGGATGGTCGTTACCAGGGTCGCCGTGCGCAATGTCTCCACCGATCGTTCCGCGGTTACGCACCTGCGGGTCAGCAATCAACAAAGCAGCTTCTGGAAGCAGCGGCAATTTATCCTGCAGCAACCTGGAGGCGATGAGCTCATTCTCGGATGTCATCGCTCCGATTCGAATCACGCCGCCTTCTTCTCGACTCCCCCGAAGCTCAGGGATGCGATTGATATCAATCAGCGTGCCTGGCTGGGCAAAACGCAGCTTCATCATGGGGAGCAAGCTGTGCCCACCTGCTAGCAGTTTTGCATCCTCGCCCAGCGTGGACAGCAATGAAATCGCTTCTCCGATAGATCGCGGTGCATGGTAATCAAATGCGGGTGGAATCACGTTGGCTCCTTATGGTTCTTGGCTGAAACTAACCGCTGAACTCTAGTGCCGACGATTCCGGACCGGGAAGCTAAACAATCAACTGGCGTCGCCAGCGCACGAATGGCAACCAGAATGCACGAACGAAAACCAGACCGCGATCAGTGCTTGCTCAGCACCGCATCGGCCAAACCAAGACGCTCCATCAGTCGCGGTGTGCTGGCGCGAGACACAGGAACCTCCAGCGGTATGGAACTCAGCATGCGCAATGTCACGCGGCCGTCCTCCCGGACGATCTCGTCGACATGGGACAAGTTGACGATGTAACTCCGGTGCACGCGCAGAAACAATTTTGGATCCAGCCGGCTCTCAAGGTCGCTAATGTTCAGGTTGCAAAACTGGCTGCCTTGCGCGGTGTGAACCCAGGTGTAATGCCCTTCCGAGCGGATGAAAGAAACACTGGCCACATCGACCAGTAACACGCGGTTCTGTTTGACGGTAGGGATTTTGAGCAGTTGACGCTTTTCACTGTCTTCGCGACCCGAACGGACATTGCTGCCGCTGTCGATTTCTTGGCTCACCACATCCGTGATGTCGTAGAACAGCAGGGTGTACCCCGTGGTTTTACCTTGCATATCTCCCACCTTGGACACCTTGATCAACAACACCCGATCGGGAATATTGATCATCATTGCCATGGGCGGCGGATTGTTGACCGGGCACTCCGCTTGCCCCAGCAGGAATTGGACCTTGGCCTTGGCGGCCTCCGGATGAAACGAGGTAACCAGTTTTCCGAATGGCATTTTTTCCTCCACCGGAAGGCTGCGGCGCGCAAAGTCATTCATGCCAATGACATGCAGTTCCCGATCGAGATGAACAACACCTACATCAAACCGCTCAAGCAAATACAGCCAGGAATTAGGGGACGATACCGGTACAGGATTAAAAGGACAAGATGCCATGGTGGTGCTCTTATGTATCTGGGCAACTCGGCACAAATCACTTCGTGATTCATATCAGACACTCGTGCAAGCTGGAAGCGCTTCGTTCAGATCTCAGTGCAGCACCGAAAACACGAACTACAGTGCAACAGCATTTGTGTTCTGCGAGAAGACACCCAATTACGTTTCGTGCGAATATGCGCAGCGAGATATTGATTGGCATGTGGCCACTTCGCCACGGGGTTTACCCTGACTTTCGCGGGACGCTTCAACTATTGGATAGATTGAGCATCACTATGACCACCGCGAATCCCCAGGCACACTGGCTGGCACGCAGCATCGGTTCTGCCATCTTCACGCCGGCCATTTTGATCGTGTTGGTGGCAGTGACCCTGCTGTCGCTCAGCCGTACGCCGACGCACATGGACAGCGCCATGCGAACAGTCGTGCTGGCCACGCTGGTAATGGTTGCGATGGGCTGTGCGGCCCTGGCCTGGATTCGGCCCCAGCGGGTGGGCCTGTCACCTCCCCACGTCATGCTCTCCCTGGGATTCGGAGGCATGCTCCTGGGGCTTTTGTATGACGTATCTCAGGCAGGGCCTGAACGCCTGAATAATTTGTGTGCGCAGTCGTCATCGGCGAGCTTTTTTGAAAGCTTGCAGCTACACATTGCGTTTCTACCGGGAATGCATGCAGGCATGCTGGCTGGCGGTTTGCTGGCCATTCCCAGCCTGAGGGTGTTACGACCCCACTGCGGCCGCTACCTGTGCTCTCTGTTTGCGCAAAACCTGATGTGTTCTGGATGGATGCTTATTGGTATGACGCTGGGGGCACTTTGGCTATCGCGTTGGCCGGTCGTGCCCGCCGCTTACGCCTTGTCAGGGATGCTTGGCGGCATGTTCGTTGGCATGACCTGGGGCATGGTCATCAGTGTCGCCCTGTACCGGACCTTTTTTTGGCTCAAGGGCTGCACACGCGACTGAACCCTCGCCCATCAAAGCCAGCAACCGGATACGCCGCCACGTATTCATTGCATCTTTGGACCGCTAAAGAATGGCGCGTCAGGGGAACGGCCTTTCAGGCCGCCACGTGCTGCGCAAAGCGCGCTTTGACGTCTGACATGACCTCATTGGTCAATCGGTTGCCGTACTGGCTTACAACTTGCCCGGCGGACTGGTTGGCCAGCCATGCAGCCTGGGCGTGGCTGTGACCGTGCGTTGCAGCATACAAAAAGGCCCCGGCAAACATGTCACCCGCACCGTTGGTGTCAATCGCCTTCACCGGGGCTGCAGGCACCTCGGTCTGCATACCGCCTTCGAGCACGATGCAGCCTTTGGCGCTGCGGGTCAGGCACACAACACGCGCCTGCTGGCTCATTTTTTGACAGATCACCGACAGGTCTTGTGTACCGCACCAGACCTGGGCTTCTTCTTCATTGCAGAAAAGGTAGTCGAGGCCATCACCGACCATCGCATCGAGGCCCGCGCGGCAGAAATTGATCATGCTCATATCGCTCAGGGTCGCCGCCAGTGCAACCCCTGCTGCCTTGGCAACCGCGCGTCCCTGCAAAGCGGCGTCCAGCCCGGTAGGCGACGCCGCCAGGTAACCTTCCATGTAGTAGACCTTGGATTTCGCAATATCGTGCGGGTGCAAAGCGGTGTGATCCAGATCGGCAGTAGCGCCCAAAAATGTGCTCATGCTGCGCTCTGCATCCGGCGTCACCATCACCATGCAGCTGCCGGTCTGACCGTCCAGTGGTTTGGTGTGGTTCAAATTGGTGGCTACGCCGTTGGCAGCCAGGTCTTCGCGGAAAAAGGCACCCAGTTCGTCGTCGGCCACCCGGCATGAGTAAAAGGCCCGCCCGCCCAATTGGGCCATCGCGACGACCGTATTTCCCGCAGAGCCACCACCGGTGCGCCGTGCATGCATGCCGTGCACTTGTGCCAGCAGCGCTGCGCGCCGTGCGGTGTCAATCAGGGTCATGTGCCGCTTCTCCACACCCATGGCTTGCAGCTGGGCATCGGTCACTTCGTATTCAGAATCCACCAAGGCGTTGCCGATGGCGTAGAGATCGTAATGGGACATGGGGTGGGTCTTATTTATTGTTCGGCAAACGCGCGTTCGATGACGAAGTCGCCCTGCTTGGTGGTGTTGCCTTCCATGAAGCCACGCTTCTCCAGCATGTGCTTCAAGTCGCGCAGCATGGCCGGGCTGCCGCAGAGCATGACCCGGTCGTGTTCAGGATTGAGCTTGGGCAGGCCCAGGTCCGCTTCAATCTTGCCGGCTTCAAACAGATCGGGGATACGGCCGCGGTTCTTGAAGGTTTCGCGCGTGACCGTGGGGTAATACAGCATCTGGTTGGTGACCATTTCGCCCAGGAATTCGTTCTTGGGCAGGTCATGGGTGAGGTACTCGAAGTAGGCCAGCTCAGCGACTTCGCGCACACCGTGCACCAGGATCACCTTTTCATACTTGGCGTAGGTTTCCGGATCGCGGACAATGCTCAGGAACGGTGCCACGCCGGTGCCCGTGCCCAACAAGTACAGGTTTTTTCCGGGTAACAGGTAGTCAATCAACAGAGTGCCCGTGGGTTTGCGCCCCACTACGATCTTGTCGCCGACCTTGATGTGCTGAAGGCGCGAGGTGAGCGGGCCATCCTGCACCTTGATGCTCAAAAACTCCAGATGGTCTTCGTAATTGGCGCTGACGATGCTGTAAGCGCGCAGCAGGGGTTTGCCTGTTTCCAGACGCAGACCGATCATCGTGAAATGCCCGTTGGAAAAGCGCAATGTCTGGTCACGCGTGGTGGTAAAGCTGAACAGGCGGTCTGTCCAGTGGTGAACGCTTAATACGGTTTCATCCAGAAATGCACTCATGACGGCCCTTGCTATAGTTCAAAACGATCTTGGGGAAAACCCTCTAGTGTAAAACGTCCGGGGACTGATCCCGTGCAGCGAGTCAAAGTTGCGACTTTGCCGGGCGGAAAAGCCGCTTTTTTTCTGCGATCATTGCCGCATGCCGACTTCACCCAACGCTCCGGAACACACCCTATTGGTCGCCTGCCTGTGCGCGAACTGGTGTGGCACCTGCCGGGAATACCAACCGCTGTTCGAGCAACTGCTAGCCAAGTTCCCTGGTATGCGATTCCTGTGGATTGACGTCGAAGACGAAGCCGATCTGGTCGACCCGATCGAAGTGGAGAACTTTCCCACCCTGCTGATTGCCACGCAAAAAAAAGCCTTGTTTTTTGGCACGATCACGCCGCACCTGGCGACGCTTCAGCGCCTCATTGAATCCCATCTGGGTAGCAGTGCACGGCCATTGGCTCCCTCGCCGGACCTGGATGGACTGGTGCAACGGCTGTGGCACCGCACCGCTTCACGCGCGTAAGGCTATCAGCCATCGCGACTCAGCCTGACTGCCCTACAGCAGTGGCGCAATCAGCCGGGCCGCTTCCGTGCCCAGCCAATCCACTTCACCGCGAACGACCGCATGCACGCGACCGTCTGAGCCAATCAATACTGTCGTGGGAAACACCTTGACCCCCCACTGGCGTGCGATCGCGCCCTGAGGATCCAGCAACACCGGCAGTTTCAATTCCGTTCGCCGGACGAACTGTGTGGCGGTAGTGCTGGACTCCTTGAAGTTCACAGCCAGTACAACCACTTTTTGCGGCTCACGGAACTCGACAAGATCTTGCAGAGCAGGCATTTCTGCGCGGCAGGGTTCGCACCAGCTGGCCCAAAAATTGATCAGCACCGCCTTACCGCGCAATTCCTTCAACTTCCAGACTTTGCCATTGAGGTCTGACGCCTCCAGGGCAGGCACCGGCGTACGCGGATCCCAGCGCTGCACATCGAACCCTTGAGCCCGAACGCCATTGCCGGCGAACGCTGCCGCGCAGGCCAGCATCAAAAGTAGGCTTCGGCGAGAAGAATTCATAGTCATATCGACCTCTAGCCCACGTGGAATATGCGTAGGCAGCTACACATTTGATAGCAAACTCATCGCCAGTCAGAGCTTGGCAGTCACCCAGGCCTGCACGCTGGCCAACGCGCCTGCCAGCTTGGCCGGCTCGGTGCCACCCGCCATGGCCATGTCGGCCTTGCCGCCGCCCTTGCCGCCCACTTGCGCCGCAATGAAGTTGACCAGTTCGCCGGCCTTGACCTTGCCCGTGGTGTCGGGCGTCACGCCCACGGCGATTTGCACTTTGTCGCCATCCACCACGCCCAGCACAATGACGGCCGTTTTGAGCTTGTCCTTGAGCTTGTCCATGGTGTCACGCAGGGTCTTGCTGTCGGCACCATCGAGCGTAGCGACCAACAGCTTCACGCCGTTCAGGTCCAGCGCCTGCGACAGCATCTCGTCGCCCTGGGCAGAAGCCAGCTTGCCCTTGAGGGCCGCCACTTCTTTTTCCAATGCGCGCGCATGATCCACCACCTGATGCAGGCGGCCCGCCAGCTCCGCTACGGGGGCCTTCAAGGTGGCTGCCGCAGCACTCACTGTGTCTTCCAGGTCCTGCAGGTAAGTCAGCGCATGCTGGCCGGTGATGGCTTCGATGCGGCGAATGCCGGCGGCAACGCCACTCTCACCCACCACCTTGAACAAACCTATGTCGCCCGCGCGCTGCACATGGGTGCCGCCGCAGAGTTCGCGGCTGCTGCCAATGTCGAGCACGCGCACGGTTTCGCCGTACTTTTCGCCAAACAGCATCATGGCGCCGGTCTTTTGGGCGGACTCAATGTCCATGACCCGCGCCTGCGTGGCCGCATTGGTCAGGATTTCGGCGTTTACACGCACTTCAATTTCGCGGATTTGCGCGTCGGTGACCGGTGCGTTGTGCGCAAAGTCAAAACGGGTGCGCTCGGCGTTGACCAGGCTGCCCTTTTGCTGCACGTGGTCACCCAGCACTTCGCGCAGGGCCTTGTGCATCAGGTGGGTAGCCGAGTGGTTGCGCACGGTGGAGGCGCGCAGCACGGTGTCCACATGCGCGGTAACCGCGTCACCGACTTTGAGGCTACCGGTCTTGAGCGTACCGTGGTGGCCAAACACATCGGCCTTGATCTTTTGCGTGTCGCCCACTTCAAACAGGGATGCGTCACAGAAGATGGCGCCTTCGTCACCCACCTGGCCGCCGCTCTCGGCGTAAAACGGGGTGGTGTCCAGCACCACAACGCCTTGTTGACCCGCATTTAGCACGTTAACCGGCGTACCGTCTGCGTAGAGTGCTACAACTTTAGTAGCACTGGTCAGCTGCTCGTAGCCGACAAAGTCGGTGGACACACCGGAGTATTCCAGCGCGCGGTCCATTTTGAACTTGCCCGCCGCACGGCCCTTGGCCTTTTGCTGCTCCATGGCGGCGTGGAAACCGGCTTCGTCCACCTCCACCCCGTTTTCGCGACACACGTCGGCGCTCAGGTCCAGCGGAAAGCCGTAGGTGTCGTGCAGCTTGAAGGCCACATCGCCTGGCAACAGCTTGACCTTTGCCACGCCGGTGGAACCATCAATCCCCAACGCGTCGTCCAGAATTTCCATACCGGTGGCCAGTGTTTCAAAGAAACGCTCCTCTTCCACCCGCAACACTTCGGTAATGCGTGCCTGCTGCGCCGCCAGATTGGGATAGGCCTCACCCATCACCACCACCAGGTCGCCCACCAGCTTGTGGAAAAACGGCGTCTTCTGGCCCAACTTGTAGCCGTGGCGAATAGCGCGGCGGATGATGCGGCGCTGCACGTAGCCCCGGCCTTCGTTACCGGGAATGACGCCATCGCTCACAAGGAACGCGGTGGCGCGGATGTGGTCGGCAATCACGCGCAGGCTCTTGTTTTGCAGATCGGCACAACCGGTTTCGCGAGCCGCTGCCTTGATTAGCGCGTCAAAAATGTCGATTTCGTAGTTGCTATGCACATGCTGCAGGATCGCCGCCAGGCGCTCCAGGCCCATGCCAGTGTCCACGCAGGGTGCGGGCAATTTGTGAAGGCTGCCGTCCGTCTGCATGTCGAACTGCATGAACACGTGGTTCCAGATTTCAATGAAGCGGTCGCCGTCTTCCCCCGGGCTGCCGGGGGGGCCACCAGGGATGTGGTCGCCATGGTCGTAAAAAATTTCAGAGCAGGGGCCGCAAGGGCCGGTGTCGGCCATCATCCAGAAGTTGTCGGACTGGTATTTCTTGCCGCCCTTTTTGTCCCCGATGCGGATCACGCGCTCGGGCGGCAGGCCAATCTCCTGGGTCCAGATGTCGTAAGCCTCGTCGTCGTCGATGTAAACCGTGGCCAGCAGCTTGTCAGCCGGCAAACCGTAGACCTGGGTCAACAGCTCCCACCCCCATTTGAGGGAGTCGCGCTTGAAGTAGTCACCAAAACTCCAGTTGCCCAGCATCTCGAAGAAGGTGTGGTGGCGCGCGGTGTACCCCACGTTCTCCAGATCGTTGTGCTTGCCGCCAGCGCGCAAGCAGGCTTGCACCGAGGCCGCACGCACATAGCCGCGCTTGTCCGCACCCAAAAACACATCCTTGAACTGCACCATGCCCGAATTGGTAAACATCAGGGTGGGGTCGTTGCCGGGAACCAGGGGGCTGCTGGCAACTACGGTATGGCCTTTCGAGGCGAAGAAGTCGAGAAAGGTTTTGCGAATGTCGGCGACACTCATGGTGGGCTGGCTGGACTGGGTCATGGCAATTCGATCTGTGGGCAAAAGTTCGGCAGGAATCAAGCTGCCTATTATCGCCCGAGCTCAGCGCAGATAGGTTCCACCCACCGAAGCAGAACCTTCCAGGGTGGGCCGCACGGCTGTTAGAAAGTTGCGCAACGATTCCGGTTGCGCCGCCCCCTTGCGCCAGGCCAACCCCACCTCCAGATGCGGCAGGCTTTGCGCCAGCGGCCGCGCCTCGATACGGTCACCCTCCAGCGACCAGGGCCGGTACAACATATCGGGCAACACAGAGCAACCCGCCCCAGTGGCCACCAGACTGCGCACCGCCTCCACCGACGAGGTGCGGATCAGCACCGTGGGGTCCACTCCGCCGGCATTCCACAGCGCCGTGGTGGCATCGCCCAACTCGTCCACCTGCAGCAGGATGAGAGATTGCTGGGCCAACTCGGTGGCCTGGACTTTTTCTTCCCCCGCCAGCCGGTGGTTGACCGGGCACCATACGCGCCAGCCCGAACGCAGAATCGTTTCGGTCTCCAATGCATGGTGGTTCTGCAACTGCGACACCACGATCAGCGCCACGTCGAGTTCGCCGCTGACCAGCAGGTGTTCCAGGTAATCGCGCCGGTCTTCGGTAATTTGCACCGTGATGCGCGGGAACACCCGGCGGAATCGGTCCAGTAGAAACGGCAGATAGTAGCCCACCATCAGGCTGGTCACACCAATGTTCAGGTGTCCCGTGACCGTGTGGGGGCGCGACGAGAGCGCATCGCGCGCATTGCGCATGGCCACTTCAATCTGGTGGGCGTGGCGCAAAAACTGGTGTCCGGCATGGGTCAGCGACATGCCGCGCGCGCGCCGGTCAAACAACAAGGTGCCCAGGTCGGCCTCGATCTGGGCAATGGCTTGCGACACCACCGACTGCGAAACCCCCAGCCCGTGGATAGCCGCCGTGATCGAGCCCGCTTCCGCGACCGCTATGAAATATCGAATACCTTTAAATGAAGTGCTCATTTTCGAAATTTAGGCACCATTTCAGACCTTTAGACGGGTAAACCCTTGCATGCACCACTTTGGACCCTGGGGTAAACCACTACATTTACGCCATTTGGTGCGATGTTTCTGTTTTACCGATGGATTCTATCGGAGGCGGCGTCTGGATGGGGACGCGCAAGCCGCCTACCATTCCTGCCAGGCCCCGATCGCGCAGGCGACCAGCCGGTTTTCGGCCCGCAGACCGTGGGCTGTGTCCTCAACATTTGGAGAGTTTTCATGTCACAAACCCGCGCTTTACTAACAGGTCTGCTGGCCGTAGCCACCGCAGCGTCCAGTGTCGCCGCTCCTCCCGCTGCCGTTGGCAAGGGCGAGGGCAAACTCAACATCATCGCGTGGGCAGGTTACGTTGAGCGCGGCGAATCCGACAAAGCGTATGACTGGGTTAGCGGCTTCGAAAAAGCGTCCGGCTGCAAGGTCAACGTCAAGACCGCTGCCACCTCCGACGAAATGGTGTCCCTGATGAAGCTCGGTGGCTACGACCTGGTCACTGCCTCTGGCGATGCCAGTCTGCGCCTGATCGCATCCAAGTTGGTGCAGGAAATCAACCCCGCACTCGTACCCAGCTACAAAAACGTGGACGCACGCCTGCAAGATGCCGCCTGGCACACGGTCGATGGCAAGCACTTCGGCGTGCCCTACCAGTGGGGCCCCAACGTGCTGATGTACAACACCAACGTATTCAAGAAGGCACCCGATTCCTGGTCTGTGGTGTTTGAAGAACAAAAGCTGCCTGACGGCAAATCCAACAAGGGCCGCGTACAGGCGTATGACGGCGCCATCTATCTGGCCGACGCCGCCCTGTACCTGATGTCCAAAAAGCCCGAGCTGGGCATCAAAGACCCGTATGAGCTCAACGACAAGCAATACGCTGCCGTGCTGGAACTGTTGCGCGCCCAGAAAAAGCTGACGCACCGCTACTGGCATGACTCCACCGTTCAAATGAACGACTTCAAAAACGAAGGCGTTGTAGCTTCCGGCTCATGGGGTTACCAGGTCAACACCCTGACCGGAGAAAAGCCACCACAGCCCGTCGCGTCCACCATCCCCAAAGAAGGTGTGACCGGCTGGGCTGACACCACCATGCTACACGCCAATGCCAAGAACGTGAACTGTGCCTACCAATGGATGGAACACTCCCTGAGCGACAGCGTTCAGGCGCCGCTGGCCGAGTGGTTTGGTGCCGCCCCCGTGCGCGCTGCAGCCTGCAAGGCCAAAGCGCCCGGTGGCAGCGACTTCTGCAAGGACAACGGCTACGACCGCTTCACACAAGTCAAGTTCTGGAAGACACCCCAGACCAAGTGCAGCACCCAGGGCACCTGCGTCCCGTACTCCAAGTGGACGATGGACTACATCGCCATCATGGGCGGCCGCTGATTTTTGTTTGAATGGTTAAAGGGTTCCATGCCAGTTGCTATCGAGTTCAAAGACATTTCCCGGCACTACGGTGAAGTCAAGGCGCTGGACAGCGTCAGTTTCACCGTTCAAGAGGGTGAGTTCTTTTCCATGCTGGGACCATCGGGTTCCGGAAAAACCACCTCCCTGCGCCTGATGGCCGGCTTTGAGCAACCCACCAGCGGCAGTCTGACGCTGATGGGTGAGGAAGCTTCTGGCACGCCACCCTACCAACGCGACGTCAACACCGTCTTCCAGGACTACGCGCTGTTCCCGCATATGAATGTGCTGGACAACGTGGCTTATGGACTGATGGTGCGCAATATGGCCAAGGCCGAACGCCATGCCAAGGCCCGCGAAGCTCTGGCCATGGTGGCCCTGCCCGACCATGGCGAGCGCACGCCGGCACAACTCTCCGGCGGTCAACGCCAGCGGGTGGCGCTGGCGCGTGCGCTGGTCAACCGCCCACGTATTCTGTTACTGGATGAACCCCTGGGGGCGCTGGACCTGAAGTTGCGCGAGCAGATGCAGGTCGAACTCAAAGTGTTGCACCGCAAGCTGGGCATCACCTTTGTGTACGTCACGCACGACCAGGGTGAAGCCCTGTCGATGTCAGACCGCATTGCCGTTTTCAACAAAGGGCGCATTGAGCAGATTGCCACCCCGCGCGAGCTGTACCACAGCCCCCGTACCCGCTTTGTGGCGGACTTTGTGGGCAGTTCCAATGTGATCGATTCGGCTTTGGCGCAGGCCATCACTGGCAACTCACAGGCGTTTTGTGTTCGACAGGAGGCGATCAGCATTGGCGCCCCCGGTTCAGTTGTCGGACAGGACCGCATTGCGGTAGAGGGCGAAGTGTTGGCCATCCAATTTTTGGGTGCCAACCAACGCATTGAAGTGCGGGTGGGTGACCAGATCATCACCGCCATGCAGCCGGAGAACCAGGCCGCGAGCGATCTGGCGGCTCGCACCTGCCCCGGGCAGCGTGCGGTTTTGCATTGGTCCACCCACAGCATGGTGATGCTGCATGGCTGATACCCTGTCAACGCCCAGGCTGACCGCTGGCGACCAGAGACTGCGGCGGCGTGTCTCCAACGTGATGTACCAGCGCCGCACCTTGACGCTGTTCTTGATGCTGATGCCACCCCTGATGTGGTTTGGCGTGGTTTATATCGGCTCGCTGCTGACCCTGCTGAGCCAGAGCGTGTTCACCTTCGACGATCTGGCCATGTCGGTCACTGCAGAGCTCACCAGCGCCAACTTCCTCGCGCTGATGGTGCCGGCCAACCTGGACATCGTGCTGCGCACGCTGGGTATGGCCATAGCGGTCACGCTGGGCACGGTGCTCATTGGCTTTCCCATGGCGTACTACATGGCGCACTTTGCCAAACCCTGGGAAAAAGGCTTCTTTTTTGTCGGCGTGATGCTGCCCATGTGGGCGAGCTACATCGTCAAGGCCTACGCCTGGACGGTGCTGCTGGCGCAGGGCGGCGTGATTTACTGGGTGCTGAACCAGTTGGGTTTGACCGGGCTGCTGCAAGTCGTGCTGAGTGTTCCCGGAATCGGCGGCGAGACGCTTGCCACCTCCAACCTCGGCCGCTTTCTGGTGTTCACCTACATCTGGTTGCCATTCATGGTGCTGCCGATTCAGGCGGCAATTGAGCGCGTGCCCTCCAACTTGCTGCTGGCTTCTGCGGACCTTGGCGCACACCCGTGGCAAACATTTCGCACGGTGTTGTGGCCATTGGCGTTTCCCGGCGTAGTGGCAGGTTCCATCTTCACGTTTTCGCTGACACTGGGCGACTACATCATTCCGCAACTCATTGGCCCATCCGGCCTGTACATCGGAAGCATGGTCTACACCCTGCAAGGCACCATTGGCAACATGCCCATGGCGGCAGCGTTCACCTGTGTACCGATCGTGCTGATCACCATCTACCTGTCGCTGGCACGCCGTTTGGGAGCCTTTGATGCGCTTTAATTTTCTGCGCCTGTTCGCCTACGCCGGACTGGCGTTCCTGCACCTGCCGCTGATCTTCATTGCCCTGTATGCCTTCAACAGTGACGACAGTGGCTATAGCTTTCCGCTGCAGGGGGTGACCTTGCATTGGTTCTCGCGGGCACTGGAGCGCACCGATATCCGGGCCTCGATGCTGTTGTCGCTGTCGGTAGCCGCCATGGCCACGGTGATCGCCATGGTGCTGGGCACGCTGACCGCTGCTGCGCTGAACCGCGACCGCTTCTTCGGCAAGGATGCGTTCACCACGCTGCTGATCCTGCCAATCGCCCTTCCCGGTATCGTTACCGGTATTGCGCTGCTGGCGGCCTTCAAGTTAATGGACGTGACGCCGGGCTTCTGGACCATTGTGGTGGGCCACGCCACGTTCTGCGTGGTCATCGTGCACAACAACGTGGTGGCCCGCCTGCGCCGCTTGCCCGCCCGATTGATTGAAGCCTCCATGGATCTGGGTGCAGATACCCTGACCACACTGCGCTATGTGGTGCTGCCGCAACTCAGCACGGCTTTGTTGGCTGGTGGCATTCTGGCCTTCGCCCTGTCGATGGATGAATTGATCGTCACCACCTTCACCGCCGGCAACGACCGCACGCTGCCAATCTGGTTACTCAACCAATTGAGCCGCCCCCGTGAAGTGGCCATCACCAACGTGGTGGCCCTGTTGGTGATGTTCATCACCATGCCGCTGATTTTGCTCGCTTGGCGCCTCACCCGTGACGGTGATGCCAACCCGTCCAACCGCTGACCCTTTTTTTTCCCATCGACTACCCCCTCTGGAGCACTGCCATGGCTGCACAACGCTTTTCAACCCAGCTTCTGATTAACGGCACCACCGTCACCGGTGAAGGCCGCGCTGAGTCCATTCTCAACCCTTCCACCGGAGAGGTACTGTGCGGGGTGCGCGAGGCCAGCGCCGACCAGTTGCGCCAGGCGGTGGATGCCGCCAGCGCGGCATTTCCGGCCTGGGCGGCGCTCACTCCCAAAGACCGTAGTGGCTACCTGTTCAAGATTGCCGATGCCATTGAAGCCCATGGTGACGAACTGGCTTCATTAGAGTCACTCAACTGCGGCAAGCCGCTCAGCGCGGCACGCAACGACGAAATTCCCGCCATTGCCGACGTGTACCGCTTTTTTGGCGGCGCCATCCGCAACATGATGGGCACCATGGCGGGTGAATACCTGCCCGGCCACACCAGCATGATCCGCCGCGACGCGCTCGGTGTGGTGGCTTCTATTGCGCCCTGGAACTACCCGTTGATGATGGCGGCCTGGAAGCTGGGCCCGGCCATCGCCATGGGCAACACGGTGGTGCTCAAGCCATCTGAGAACACACCGTTGACCACATTGCGACTGGGCGAGTTGCTGGCCAACATTCTGCCACCCGGCGTGGTCAATATTGTTTGCGGCCGGGGTGACACCGTGGGTGCGCCGCTCATCCGTGATCCCCGCATTCGCGTGGCCTCGCTCACCGGCGATGTGTCCACCGGCAGCAAAATTATGGAAGCCGCCGCCCGCGGCATCAAGCGCACGCACCTGGAGCTTGGTGGCAAAGCGCCGGTCATTGTGCTGGACGATGCCGACATCGCCAGTGTCGTCGAAGGCCTGCGCACCTTCGGGTACTACAACGCCGGTCAGGATTGCACCGCAGCGTGCCGCGTCTATGCCGGCGAGAAGATTTACGAACGCCTGGTGGCCGACCTGAGCAGTGCTGTGTCGGGCATCAAGGTAGGCACGCAGCAGGAACCCGGTGTCGAGATGGGCCCGCTCATTTCTGCCCGTCAGCGCGACCGCGTCGCCAGCTTTGTGGACCGCGCCAGCCAGCTCTCGCATGTCGAGATCACCACCGGTGGCAGCACCGTAGGCAACAAAGGTTTTTTCTACAAGCCCACGGTGGTGGCTGGTGCCTTGCAGGACGACGAAATCGTGCGCAGCGAAGTGTTTGGCCCGGTCGTATCTATCACCCGCGTCAAGAATGCCGAGCAGGCCGTGGCCTGGGCCAATGACTCAGAGTACGGACTGGCCAGTTCGGTCTGGACACGCGATGTGGGTGTGGCCATGAACGTGGCCTCGCGCCTGCAATACGGCTGCACCTGGGTCAACACCCACTTCATGCTGGTTTCTGAAATGCCGCACGGCGGCATGAAGCATTCCGGCTACGGCAAAGACATGTCGGTCTACGCGCGGGAAGACTATAGCTGCGCCCGCCACGTCATGGTCAAACACAGCGGTTAACCGCACCGGACAACAACTTTTCGCGACTATTTTCTAACCACGAGACACCATGAAAATTTCCACCTTGCAAGGCCTCAGCCGCCTTGTGCTTTTGCCCTTGATATTGTGTGTGGGTAACGCCCACGCCGCCGACAGCGCACTCAAAGTCGTCCAGAAATACATGGCCGCATGGAACGCGCACAACTACAACGAAGCCGCGCTGAGTTTGGACTACGACGTCGAGTACTTCGATGCCACGGTCGGTGCATCTTCCTATGGAATCGTGACGGCCCGCGACAACGTCATCAAGTTTTTCATGATGGCGTTGCCCGACCTGCAATGGAAAATGGAAGGCAAGCCGATTGTGCAGGGCGATTCCATTGCCTTCCGTTGGGTATTCACAGGGACCAACACTGGCATACCCTTCGAATGCGAGAAGCCCACCGGAAAAGCCATCGAGTTGCACGGGCTGTCCATGATTCATACCAAGGCCGGACGTATCCAGTACCAGGGGGATTACTACGATGCCAAAACCTTGCGGGACCAGCTTGGACTGGCGCCCACCTGCCCGGTCCCCGCACCTGTGCCTGCTGCGACAGAAACTGCCAAATAAGTAACAGCGTTTTGCAGCGCCGAAGCAAGGGTTTGAATTTAGGCCACGCGGAGTTCGCCAAGAAAGCTCTCAAATGCCTCGTCCTGCGACCAAGCAACGTTAAAACGGAGCCATTGACAAGGCTCAAGATCGACAGAAAAGAGATGCCCGGGCCCCAGCAGAATGTCTTGCTCTGCGGCGCGGTAGGCCATTTCAGCGGCATTTTGAAATGCCGGGTGGCGGGCCCAGAGAAACATGCCCGCTTTCGGCTCGGTAAACAGTTCAAATCCCGCGCTGAGCAACTGGGCCGAAAGCAGCTGCTGCCCCCGTGCAAGCCTGTCCCGCAGGGTTTTCAGGTGCTTGCGCCAGCGCCCATCTGTCAGGGCGCCATACGCCAAGCGCTCGGTGAATTCGGAGGAGGTCAGCCCCGAGAGCATCTTTAAGCGGGCCATGTCTTCCAGCAGAAGCGCACCCGCAGCCACGTAGCCCACGCGGATGTTGGGTGAAATGGTCTTGGAAAAACTGCCGATGTAGAGCACGCGCTTGAGCTGGTCCAGACTGGCAAGTGAAGGATGCGCCTGAGGGTCCAGATCGGCGTAGATATCGTTCTCCACCACCACAAAATCGTACTTCTCGGCCAGTTGCAACACCCGGTACAACTGCGACAGCGACGCTGTGGACCCGGTCGGGCTTTGCAGTCTGGGCTGGGTAAAAAACACTTTAGGGCGGTGCTCAATGATGCGTGCCTCCAGCAGGTCCAGGTCATAGCCATCCGGCGTGCGTGGGGCACCCACCAGTTTGGCCCCCAAAAAGCGCAGTGAAAACAACAGATTGGCGTAGCCAGGTGCGTCCACCAGCACCGCATCACCTGGGCGCACCAGATTGCGGGCCGCCAGATCCATGGCCTGGCTTGACCCTTGGGTCAACAGCACTTGGTCCGCACCCAGCACGATTTCGCGCGATGCCAACAAGTCCCGTACCAGCTGGCGCAACGGCAAATAGCCCTTGGGCTCGCCATAGCCTCCCAAATCCATATCTTCGGCCGCCAGTGCACGCTGGCTGCGCTTCAAGCCATCGGCAAAAAGCCAGTCTCCGGGCAACCACCCGCAGCCGGGCTTGCTGCGTAGACCGCGATTCTCAAAAATACGCGACAGGTACCACATGGAATCAAAGCTGTACTGCCCCGGCCCGCCTGTGGTGACAGTCTCGGTGCTGGTGCGGCTGCGCACAAAAAATCCGGAGTTGGCTTGCGACTGAAAGTAGCCCAGCGCCACCAGCCGGTCGTAAGCATCCACCACGGTGTACACGCTGACGCCATTGGCATGCGCGAACTGGCGGATGGACGGCAATTTGGCACCGGGGCGCAATGCCCCATCGTCCACCATCTGGCGGAATCCGGCCACGATCTGCGTGACAAGAGGAACGGTTGACTGGGAGTCAAGAACAAACATCGAAAGCAGGCCCCATCGGGCAAGGGTTTGTGTGTACTGGTATTGCGGGCTGCACAGTGCGCTCCAATTTGAAGGCAATCTGTATATGTTAGCGCCACCCACTGGCACCTACAGTCGGACTTGAATACGCTCGACCGATTTCGGGCGCTACCGACCGACCGTCACAGCCCAAGGACCTTTTATGCAACGCGACCCCAATTTCACCAACGCTGCCCTCTTCGCCCGCCGCCAGGCCGCCATTCCCCGCGGTGTCGGTCACAGTCACCAGATTTTCATCGCCAAGGGCGAGAACGCCGAAATCTGGGATGTGGAAGGACGCCGCTATGTGGATTTCGCCGGTGGCATTGCGGTGCTCAACACCGGTCACCGCCACCCTGCCGTGATCCAGGCGGTCAAAGACCAGCTGGACCGCTATACGCACACCTGCTTTCAGGTGCTGGCCTATGAGCCGTATGTGGAACTAGCTGAACGCATCAACGCCAAAGCCCCCGGTGACTTTGCCAAGAAAACGCTGTTTTTGACCACCGGCTCTGAGGCGGTCGAGAACGCCATCAAGATTGCCCGCGCCTCCACCAAGCGCTCGGGCGTGATTTGCTTTGCCGGTGGCTACCACGGACGCACGCTGCTGACCCTGGCCATGACCGGCAAAGTAGCCCCCTACAAGACGGGGTTTGGACCGTTTCCGGCCGAGGTGTTCCATGCTACGTTCCCCAACGCGCTGCATGGCGTCACGGTCGATGACTCGATTGCTTCGGTAGAAGCCATCTTCAAGAACGACATTGAGGCCAGCCGCGTGGCTGCCATCATCATCGAGCCGGTGCAAGGCGAAGGTGGCTTCCACGTCGCGCCTCCTGAACTGATGAAGCGCCTGCGCGCCCTGTGCGATGCACAAGGCATTTTGCTCATCTGCGATGAAGTGCAAACGGGCGCTGGGCGCACCGGAACCTGGTTTGCTGTGGAGCAAAGTGGCGTGGCACCCGACCTGATCACCATGGCCAAGTCCATGGCCGGTGGTTTCCCCATCTCCGCCGTGGTCGGACGCGCCGAGGTGATGGATGCAGCCGCACCGGGCGGCCTGGGCGGCACCTATGCCGGCAGCCCCATTGCGTGCGCCGCGGCGCTGGCCGTGCTGGACGTATTTGAAAAAGAGAACCTGCTGCAACGCAGCGTCGAAGTCGGCAAACGCCTGACAGCCGCCTTGAAGGAAATGGCAACCCGCCACACCTGCATTGGCGACGTACGCGGTCTGGGTGCCATGGTGGCAATTGAACTGTTCAAGAACGGTGACATCAAGCAGCCCGACGCCGACCTGGCCAAGCGCATTGCAACCGAAGCCACGGCACGGGGTCTGATCCTGCTGACCTGCGGAACGTACGGCAACGTGATTCGGGTGTTGGTACCTTTGACCGCCAGCGACGCGATTCTTGATGAAGGCCTGGGCATCATGTCTGCCTGCTTTGACGCGGTGGCCTGATCTGCGCACAATGGTGCGGGGCAGACGCAAGTTGATCGCCAACACGGCATCAATCTTGCATCATACCGACTGATCGATACAAGTTACAACAGGCCCACACAGATGACCCAACCCCAAGCCCTCGTCAGCTTCACGGGCGTGCAGAAAACCTACGATGGCAAGAACCTCGTAGTGCGCGACCTGAACCTGGATATCCAGCGCGGCGAGTTTTTGTCGCTATTGGGTCCATCCGGCTCAGGCAAAACCACCACTCTGATGATGCTCGCCGGGTTTGAATCTCCAACCGCAGGAGAGATCAGCCTGGACGGTGTGCCCATCACCCGAACTCCGCCCCACAAGCGCAACTTTGGCATGGTTTTTCAGAACTACGCCTTGTTTCCACACATGACGGTGGCGGACAACATTGCCTATCCATTGACCGTGCGCAAACTGTCCACCGCAGAGCGTGAAGCCAAAGTGGTGCGTGCGCTCGACATGGTGCAACTCGGCAGTATGGGCTCGCGCTATCCGGCCCAGCTCTCGGGGGGACAGCAGCAACGCGTGGCCCTGGCCCGCGCCCTGGTATTCGACCCCCAACTGGTGTTGATGGACGAGCCACTGGGTGCGCTGGACAAGCAACTGCGTGAGCACATGCAGATTGAACTCAAGGCACTGCACCGCCGACTGGGTGTGACCTTTGTATACGTCACGCATGACCAGACCGAAGCGCTGACCATGTCAGACCGCGTGGCGGTTTTCAATGACGGCCAGATCCAGCAGATTGACGTAGTCAACAATTTGTATGAGACGCCCGTCAACAAATTCGTGGCCGCCTTTGTAGGCGATAGAACGGTGATGCAGGCTGAACTCACCCGCCTGGATGGCACCCAGTGCGAGGTTCGCCTGCCCTCGGGTGCGCTGATGCGCGGCTTCAACGTCAACAGCGCACAAGTGGGCGAAACGGTGCAGTGCGGCATACGTCCCGAGCGTCTTGAGATTGCGCCGGCACCCGCCACCAATACCTTTGACGCCCGCGTCATCGACATCATGTATTACGGCGACCACTTGCGCGTGCGCTGCGAGGTACCAGGCCAACCTGACGCCACCATCAAGATGCCGCTGGCCCACCACCAGTTGCCCGAACCCGGCCAGACCATTTCGGTCCATGCCCCCCCAGAACACCTGCGTGTGTACCGCTGAACCACAGCATTTTTCAACTTTCAACTCAACTTCCAATAAGAGGAAACGTCGATGAAACTCAAGCCTTTGATGATTGCTATTGCCGCTACGGTCGCTCTGCCGGTATTGGCGCAGAGCCAGCTGACCGTGGTCAACTTTGGTGGTGCCAACGGCGCCGCACAGAAAAAAGCCTACTTCGAAGCGTTCGAAAAGTCCGGCGCTGGAAAGATCGTCGCTGTTGAATACAACGGTGAGCAAGCCAAGATCAAAGCCATGGTCGAAGCCAAGAAAATCAGCTGGGATGTGGTCGAAGTGGAAAGCCCTGATGTGAACCGTGGCTGCGACGAAGGCCTGTTCGAGAAGATGGACTGGTCCAAAGTGGGCAACAAGGCCGACTTCCAGCCAGCGGCTGTGCACGAATGCGGTGTGGGTACCTTCATCTGGTCCACCGTGATGGCCTACAACGGCGACAAGCTCAAGACAGCACCCACCACCTGGGCTGACTTTTGGGATACCAAGAAGTTTGCCGGCAAGCGCGGCATGCGCAAGGGCGCACGTTACAACCTCGAATTCGCTTTGATGGCCGATGGCGTCAAAACCGCTGACGTCTACAAAGTGCTGGCCACCAAAGACGGGGCTGATCGTGCCTTCAAGAAGATGACCGAACTCAAGCCCAATATCCAGTTTTGGGAAGCCGGTGCACAGCCTCCCCAGTTTCTGGTGGCAGGCGACGTAGTCATGACTACCGCCTACAACGGCCGCATTGATGCGGCCCAGCGCGAAGGCAAAAACCTGCAGATTACCTGGACCGGTGGCATCTATGATCTGGACTACTGGGTCATGCCCAAGGGCACACCCAACAAGGACCTGGCTCTGAAATTCATCGCGATGGCGTCCAGCCCCGATGCGCAAGCCGAGTACGCCCGCAACATTTCCTATGGACCTACCAACAACAAGGCGCTGGCGAAGCTGGATGCCAAAGTGCTGGGACTCTTGCCCACATCGCCTGCCAACAGCAAGGACGCGCTGCAATTCAACATCTCGTTCTGGGCTGACCAGGGCGAGGCACTGGAAAAACGTTTCGCCGCCTGGGCTGCGCAATAAAGTTGGTTTAAAAAGGGTCAAGGCATGAATGCAACGGTTACTTTGGCGGGCTCGGCTCTGGCCACTCAGTTGGGCCGGGTGGAACGCCGCAAGCGCCTGCGCGCCATCGCACTGACCCTTCCCTTGCTGCTGTTCCTGGCGGTCACGTTTCTCGTGCCGCTGGGGGCCTTGCTGGTTCGGGCTGTTGAAAACCCCGAGGTGGCTGGCACGCTCAGTCAAACCGGCAAGGCCCTCGCCGATTGGGACCGCACAGCTGCGCCGCCTGATGCAGCCTACAGCGCCCTATTGGCCGACCTGACCGCCATCCCCGAAACGGCGCAAGCTGGCGTGCTGGCCCGCCGACTCAATACCGAAATCAGTGGCGCCCGCTCGCTGATCATGGGCACCTACCGCGCCCTGCCTTTGGGCTCCGACCTGAGCCCTGCTCAGGCCAAAGAAAAACTGCTGGCGCATGACCCGCGCTGGGCCGAGTTGCCCTATTGGTGGGCCATTGCCAAAAACAGCTCTCGCTGGACTCCCGATTACCTGCTGACAGCAGTCGATCTGAAGCGTGACGCGCAAGGCAACATTGTCCGCGTGGGGGCAGAAGAAGCTGCTTTTAGCGACATCTTGCTGCGTACCTTTTCCATCAGCGGCGTCGTAACGCTGGTGTGCATCTTGCTGGGCTATCCACTGGCTTTTTGGCTAACGACCCTGAGTGAGCGCAAGGCCAACCTGATGTTGATTTTGGTGCTACTGCCATTCTGGACCTCGGTGCTGGTGCGCATTGCGGCTTGGATTGTGCTGCTGCAATCCAATGGGCTGGTGAATCGCTTTTTGATGTTCGTTGGCCTGACTGGCGAGCCCATACCGCTGTTGTTCAACCGGCTGGGCGTCATCATTGCCATGGTGCACATCCTGTTGCCGTTCATGATTTTGCCGCTCTACAGTGTGATGAAGTCCATTCCGGGCAATTACGTGCGCGCAGCGGTGTCACTCGGCAGCGCACCGCTGGCCGCCTTCTTCCGCGTCTATGTTCCGCAAACCTACCCCGGCGTAGCAGCAGGTGGCTTGCTGGTATTCATTACCTCCATTGGTTACTACGTCACCCCCGCCCTGCTGGGTGGCCCGGGGGACCAGATGCTGAGTTACTACGTGGCCCAGTACACCAACGTCGAAGTCAATTGGGGCATGGCCTGCGCCCTGGGCTCGGTGTTGCTGGCCGCCACGCTGGTGCTGTACGTGGTCTACCGCCGGTTTGCCAAAGCCGAAATCAGCCTGGGTTAATTGCCATGAAACCATCCGTCTTTCCTGCGTACTACACCTTGCTGGACAAGCTTGGCTGGTGCGGCCTGCGCGTGCTGTGCGGCTCCGTGCTGTTCTTTCTGCTGCTCCCGATACTGGTGATCATTCCGCTGTCGTTCAGCAACTCCTCGTTTCTGTCCTACCCGATTCCAGGTTGGTCACTGCGCTGGTATCAGGAGCTGTTTGCGTCCGACGACTGGGCCCGTGCCACGCGCAACAGCTTCATCGTGGCACCGCTGGCTACATTGATTGCCACCTCGCTGGGAACGCTGGCGGCAGTGGGCCTGGCCCGCGTGCAGTTTTTTGGCAAGGGGTTTATCACCAGCCTGCTGATTGCACCCATGGTGGTACCGATTGTGGTGGTGGGTGTCAGCACCTACCTGTTCTTCGCCCGCATCGGCCTGTCGGACTCTTACGCCGGGCTGATATTGGTGCATGCGGCACTGGGTGCGCCTTTTGTGGTCACCACCGTGCTGGCCACGCTGCAAGGCTTCAATCAGAATCTGGTCAAAGCCAGCCTGAGCCTGGGAGCCGGCCCAATTCAAACCTTCTTTCGCGTCACCTTGCCGGTGATTGCGCCGGGTGTGATTTCGGGCGCACTGTTCGCTTTTGCCACCTCGTTTGACGAAGTGGTGGTCACGCTGTTTCTGGCCGGCCCATCGCAGGTGACGCTACCGCGCCAGATGTTTACCGGCATTCGTGAAAACATCTCTCCCACCATTGCCGCCGTAGCCACCCTGCTCATCCTCTTCACTGCAGCCTTGATGATGGTGCTGGAGTGGCTGCGCGGACGCAGCAAATGAGCTTCAATCAACCCTTGGGCGGCAACACCATGCCCCGCTTCGGCGGGTTGGCCAGCATGATGCGCCTGCCAGTCGCCGTTGAGCCTGCTGGCCTGGACGCCGCCTTCATCGGCGTGCCACTCGACATAGGCACCAGCCACCGTCCCGGCACACGTTTTGGCCCCCGGCAGATCCGTGCCGAGTCGAGCCTGATTCGCCCCTACAACATGGCTACTGGCGCTGCGCCGTTTGATGCCCTGCAGGTGGCGGACCTGGGCGACGTGGCCATCAACACCTACAACCTGGAAAAGTCTGTCGCCATCATTGAGCGGCACTACCAGCCGATCGTTGACGCGGGGTGCAAACCACTGACCTTGGGCGGCGACCACACTATCGTGCTGCCGATCCTGCGGGCCATAGCAAAAACACATGGTCCGGTGGCTCTCATTCATGTGGACGCCCATGCCGATGTGAACGACGACATGTTCGGTGAGCGCATTGCCCACGGCACACCGTTCCGCAGGGCTGTGGAAGAAGGCCTGCTGCAAACCAGCAAGGTGTGGCAGGTTGGCCTGCGCGGCAGCGGCTATGGCGCCGATGATTTTGACTGGCCGCGCCAACAGGGCTTTACCGTGGTGCAAGCCCACGAAGTCTGGTACCAGTCGCTGGCCCCACTGATGGCACAGATTCGTGAGGCCATCGGCCAAGCCCCCTGCTATTTAAGTTTTGATATTGACGGCATTGACCCCGCGTTCGCAGGAGGCACCGGCACCCCTGAAATTGGGGGTTTGACCGTGCCGCAGGCGCTGGAAATCATTCGCGGCTGCCGTGGTCTGAACCTGGTAGGCGGCGATCTTGTGGAAGTGTCACCTCCGTATGACCCCAATGGAAACACGGCTTTGCTAGGTGCTAACCTCCTGTTTGAAATGCTGTGCGTACTGCCTGGCGTACGCTACCGCTGATAGTCAACTTCACTTTTTCCTGCGCACTGATCTGGAGCCAATCCCATGGACATGAAAACATCCCCCCTCGCCCTGCTAAACGACCCGACCATTTTCAAAACCGATGCCCTGATCAACGGCCAATGGGTTGCGGGCGCCAGTCGCTTTGACGTGCTGGACCCCGCCACCGGACTCAAGCTGGCAGATGTAGCCAATCTGGGATCTGCCGAGGCCGAAGCTGCCATTGCCGCCGCCAATGCTGCCTGGCCGGCATGGCGCGCAAAGACCGCCAAAGAGCGCAGTCTTATTCTGCGCAAGTGGTTTGACCTGTTGATGGCCAACCAGGAGGACCTGGGACGCATCATGACCGCAGAGCAAGGCAAACCCTTTGCCGAAGCCAAAGGCGAAGTCGCCTACGGCGCCAGCTTTGTGGAATGGTTTGCCGAAGAAGCCAAGCGCTTGAACGGCGAAACCCTGCCCCAGTTTGACAACAACCGCCGGCTGATGGTCATCAAGCAACCCATCGGAGTGTGTGCCGCCATTACCCCATGGAACTTCCCATTGGCCATGATCACCCGTAAGGTCGCGCCTGCGCTGGCCGCTGGCTGCCCGGTCATCATCAAGCCTGCTGAGTTGACTCCCTTGACCGCTCTGGCGGCAGCAGAGCTGGCCATCCGTGCGGGCATTCCAGCGGGTGTGCTCAATATGCTGAGCGCCGACGGCAGCAATTCGATTGCGATTGGCAAAGTGCTGTGCGCCAGTGACGTGGTGCGCCACATCAGCTTCACCGGTTCCACCGAAGTGGGGCGCATTCTGATGGCCCAATCCGCCCCTACCGTCAAGAAGTTGTCTCTGGAACTGGGTGGCAACGCACCCTTCATCGTGTTTGATGATGCCGACATTGACAGCGCCGTGGAAGGTGCGTTTGCCAGCAAATACCGCAACGCCGGCCAGACCTGCGTGTGCTCCAACCGCTTCTACGTACAAGAAGGCGTGTACGACCAGTTCGTCGAAAAGTTTGCTGCAAAAGTACGCACGGCCAAGGTCGGCAATGGATTCGAAGACGGTGTCAACCAGGGCCCGCTGATTGAAGAAGCGGCCCTTGAAAAAGTGCAGCGCCATGTGGATGATGCAGTAGCCAAGGGCGGCCGCGTGCTGGTGGGTGGCAAACGCCTGGCCGGTCAGTTCTTCGAGCCCACCGTCGTGGCCGATGCCACGCCCGATATGCTCTGTGCCCGCGAAGAAACCTTTGGACCGTTTGCGCCAGTGTTCAAGTTCAAGACCGAGAAGGAAGCCATTGACGCGGCCAACGACACGGAGTTTGGCTTGGCCAGCTACTTCTACAGCCGCGATATCGGCCGCATCTACCGCGTGGGCGAGGCGCTGGAGTACGGCATGGTCGGCATCAACGTGGGCATTCTGGCCACCGAACACGTGCCGTTCGGCGGCGTCAAGCAATCCGGCCTGGGCCGCGAGGGTTCGCACTTTGGCATGGACGACTACGTTGAGATCAAGTACCTCTGCATTGGTGACATTCAGAAGTAGAAGCAATCGGGGGTTGACCCATGGCGGTGCAATTCAGAGCTTGAACCACTGCTGTCTGGCAAGCAGCATGGCTCCATTGGCTAGCAGCTGCGCTAAGTGAGCGATGATGTTGGCGCCGAATCAACTGAATCCCATGGAGCTACCCTTGTCTGACGAAATTCATTTCTACGAACCCCGCAACGGCCATGGCCTGCCGCATGACCCCTTTAACGCCATCGTGGGGCCACGCCCTATCGGCTGGATTTCTTCGCGTAGCGCGGCGGGCGCGTTGAACCTGGCGCCATACAGCTTTTTCAACGCTTTTAACTACACGCCACCTATCGTTGGCTTTGCCAGCATTGGCTACAAGGATACGGTCCGCAACATAGAAGAGACGGGCGAGTTCGGGTGGAACCTCACCACGCGCGCATTGGCCGAAGCCATGAACCAGACCTGCGCCCCGGTACCGCCCGATGTCAGCGAATTCACATTGGCAGGGCTTACGCCCGTCGCCTCTCGCGTCATTGCTGTGCCGCGGGTGGCCGAGAGCCCGGTGTCGTTTGAATGCCGCCTGACGCAAATTCTGCAGTTGCAGGGAGCCGATGGCGAAAAGGTGCCCACTTGGCTGGTGCTGGGCGAAGTGGTGGCGGTGCATATTGCCAAAGCCCTGCTGATAGGCGGGGTGTACAACACCGCCGGGGCCGGTCACGTGTTGCGCGGTGGCGGCCCGGCCGATTATTTTTCAGTGGGTCCGGAGCAATTGTTTCGCATGGTCCGGCCCGGCTGAAAAATCGAGCTTATTTGGAACTACCGCTGTTGTTCACCGACCAGGGAATGACCGTGGCAGCAACATCCAGAGGCTTGGCCTTGGTAAAAAGCGCCTGCCAGAAAAAGCCACTCTGAAAAGCAATGACTTCAAACAAGATGTAGCTTTGCGAGCTGCTGGAGAGCCACAGGTTATAGGTCGGGTAAAAAACAACGGGGGAAACCAGCAGAGGCAGCACGATACGCTCCACCTGCACCGATTCCAGCCCCCGGCCCATATTGAACAGATCCCAGTAGTAATTCGAGAACATGCCCATCGTCATCCAGCACGCCAGGTGCCACACGAACACGATGCCGTGGTTGCGGGCCAGCAGGCCAATCCAGTAAGGCGATGCCTCATCCGCGTTCACGATCAGTACCATGAACGCCCCCGTAGTGACGAACACCACGAAGTAGATGAACATTAAAACTTTGAGCGCTCTGGACATGTTTTCCCCGGGTAATGTCGAAGCATCTTACCCGCAGTGGGACGTCGGCTAAACCAGTTGTACGCCGGTTTTAGACTGCAGTTCTTCTGCGGTGACACCCGGTGCCATTTCAACCACTTTGAGTCCGTGCGGCGTCACGTCCAACACGGCCAGATCGGTGATGATGCGGTCCACCACACCCACGCCCGTCAATGGCAGCGTGCAGCTGGGCAGGATTTTGAGGTCGATGGTGCCGTCCTTCTTTTTGGCGACGTGCTCCATCAGCACCACTACGCTCTTGACGCCCGCCACCAGGTCCATGGCGCCGCCCATGCCCTTGACCATCTTGCCAGGAATCATCCAGTTGGCCAGATCGCCCTTTTCACTGACCTGCATGGCACCCAGAATGCTCAGGTTGATCTTGCCACCGCGAATCATGGCAAAGCTGTCATGGCTACCAAAAATGCTGGAGCCGGGAATGGTGGTGACGGTTTGCTTGCCGGCGTTGATAAGGTCGGCATCGACCGCGTCTTCGGTGGGGAACGGGCCAATGCCGAGCATGCCGTTTTCACTCTGCAGCCAGACTTCAATATCGGGATTCACAAAGTTGGCCACGAGGGTTGGCAAGCCAATACCCAGGTTGACGTAAAACCCGTCGTGCAGTTCGCGTGCAGCAATCGCTGCCATTTGGTCGTGTGTCCAGGCCATGATCAGACTCCTGCTTTTTCTGTGATGGTGCGCTTTTCAATGCGCTTTTCGGGGTTCGCGTTCAGCACGATCCGGTGCACATAGATACCGGGCAGGTGCACTGCGTCGGGATCAAAAGTACCGGTCTCCACGATTTCTTCCACCTCCACCACCGTCACCTTGCCGGCCATGGCAACGGCCGGGTTGAAGTTGCGCGCAGTGCGACGGAAGATCAGGTTGCCGCTCTTGTCGGCCTTCCAGGCCTTGACCAGCGACACATCAGGCAGCAGCGCAAGCTCCATGACGTGCACATGGCCATTGAACTCCCGTGTTTCCTTGCCTTCGGCCACCAGCGTGCCCACGCCCGTGCGGGTGTAGAACGCCGGAATGCCGGCACCGCCCGCACGCAGCTTTTCTGCCAGCGTGCCCTGAGGCGTGAATTCCAGCTGCAGTTCACCGGCCAGGTACTGGCGCTCAAACTCCTTGTTCTCGCCCACGTAGCTGGAAATCATTTTTTTGATCTGGCGGGTTTCCAGCAGCTTACCCAGGCCAAAGCCATCAACACCTGCGTTGTTGGAGATAACTGTCAGGTCCTTGACGCCGCTGTCACGCAGCGCATCGATCAGCGCTTCGGGAATGCCGCACAGGCCAAAACCACCCACCGCCATGAGCTGGCCGTCGTGGACAATGCCTTGCAGCGCCTGGGCTGCACTGGGAAAAATCTTGTTCATTGAAACAGTCTCCTGTGAAGAATCAATCGCCCTACGATACTACCTATCCCTGTACGTAGTTTTTCGTAAAGCCAAACCCTATGCCCACGGATATTGACTACCAGCTGGCGTTTGACCTGGCCCCGGTGGGCCTGGCGCTCTCGCGCAACCGCACCATCATGGACTGCAACCAGCGCCTGTGCGAGATGTTTGGCACGACACGGGAGCAGCTGATCGGCCAATCCTTTCAGGTGCTGTACCCCAGCGCGGACGAGTTCGAGCGCACCGGCGCACGCATCAGCCCCATCCTGAACCGCAGTGGCACCTATGCCGATGACCGCATCATGCGCCGCCTGGATGGTCGCCTCAGGGGCGAAGCCTTTTGGTGCCACGTGACGGGACGGGCGCTGAACCGCGAAGCGCCGCACGAAGCGGGCATCTGGTCATTTGAAGACCTGAGCGCGCGCCGCCCCGTCAAGGCCGAACTGACCCCGCGCGAGCGCGAAGTGGCGGCCCACCTGATGCAGGGCCTGACCTCCAAGCAAATCGGCAAGACGCTCGCCATCAGCCACCGCACCGTCGAAATCTACCGCGCACGCCTGATGCGCAAGTACAAATCGTCCACCACCGGGGATCTGGTTCACAAGCTGATGGCCGGATAGCCCGCCATAGCCCCACACTGCGTACGGCTTAGTTAAATCAAACGTTTGATTTAACTCGATAGAATCGTGCCCATGCCAACTTCAGTCTTATCCCCCACTGCGGCCAAGCCGCTGCGCAGCGATGGCGCCGAGGCGCGCAACCGCCTGCTGGAAGCAGCCCTGGCGTTATTCGCAGAAAAAGGATTCACCAAGACCTCCACCCGCGAGATTGCGCTGGCCGCACAAGTCAACATCGCCTCCATCAGCTACTATTTTGGCGACAAGGCCGGCCTGTACCGCGCGGTCTGGCTCGATCCGCGCTGCAATCCGGATGTATCGACCCAGATCATGGATGGCGCCGCCTTAAGCCTTGAGCAGGCCATTGCAGGCATGTTTCGGGGGTTTGTGGAGCCGCTCAAACAGGGGCAAGTGATGCAGCAGTGCATGAAACTGCACTTTCGCGAAATGCTGGAACCCACGGGGGTCTGGCAGGAAGAAATTGACACCCACATCAAGCCCGCACACATGGCACTGGTGGGCGTTCTGTGCCGCCACCTGAATGCCACTGAAGCGGACGACGACATCCACCGGCTGGCTTTCTCCATCGCGGGCCTGGGCATGATGCTGCACGTCGGCAGCGATGTGATCAACGCTGTTCGCCCGCAGCTGATGGCCGCACCCGGCGCCCTGGATCAGTATGGCGATCGGCTGGTGTCCTACGCGATGGCTTTGGTCGACGCCGAAACACGACGTCGCACGGCACAGATGCCCCCTTCCCACTCAACCCGCAAGTCCCTCCCATGATCTCGCACCCCTTTCACAAACTCGCATCCCTGGCAGCCATGCTGGCACTGTCCGCCTGCTCCACCCTGATGCCGCCCACCCGGGTGAGCCCGGTGGTTGCGCCGCAGTGGCAGGCGCCCTTGCCTCACCAGGGCACAGTCGGCGCACTGGCCCAGTGGTGGCAACAGCAAGGTGACCCCTTGCTGGCAGAACTGATCACCGCCGCCCAGGGCGTGAACCCTTCGGTGGCGCAGGCACTGTCGCGGATTGAGGCGGCCCGTTCACAGCAAGCCACGGCCCATGCCGCGCTGCTACCCGGCGTGAGTGCCCAGATGAGCGCCAGCCGCGGCGTCAGCCTGCCCAACGAGCCGGTGGCAACAACCCAGCAAATAGGATTGCAGGCCGCGTGGGAACTGGACCTGGTCGGCGCCAACCGCGCGGTCAGCAATGCAGCACAAGCCCAGGTGCAGGGCACGCAGGCCCAATGGCACGACGCACGGGTGTCGGTGGCCGCCGAGGTGGCCAACCTCTACTACAACCTGTCCACCTGCAACCAGCAGTTGGCTGTAGCGCAACGCGATGCGGCATCCCGCCAGGAGACTGCGCGGCTGACGGCCATCAACGCCCGGGTCGGATTTGTGGCGCCCTCGCTGGCCGCTATGGCACGCGCCAGCGCCGCTGACAGCAGCAGCCGCCTCACTCAGCAGGCCGGGCAGTGCGATCTGTTCACGAAAGGCCTGGTGGCGCTGACGGCCCTCCCCGAGCCAGAATTGCGGTCAAAACTGGCTGCAGCCCTCGTAAAACCTGCGCAGGCAGCTCCTGTTTCGATAGCAAGTGTGCCCGCCCAGACCATCTCCCAACGCCCTGATGTGTTTGCCGCCGAACGCGATGTGGTGGTGGCCAGCGCCCAGGTGGGCAGCGCGAAGGCACAGCGCTTGCCACGCCTGAGCCTTAACGGCTCCATTGGCGCGCTGCGGGTGAGCAGCGGCGCAGGCGAACAAAACCTGACCACCTGGTCGTTCGGACCCCTGTCACTGAGTGTTCCCCTGTTCGATGGCGGCCAGCGGGTGGCGGCCGTGCAGGCAGCCGAGGCCAACTACCAATCGGTGGTGGCGGTGTACCAGGGCAAGGTACGCCAGGCCGTACGGGAGGTGGAAGTGGCGCTGGTCAATCTGAATACGACCGACCTTCGCAGCGCGGATGCCACCATTTCATCGCAGGGCTATGCCGAATCACTGGCGGCCACCCAGGCGCGTTTTGGCCAGGGCTTGGCCAGCCTGATCGAGTTGGAGGACGCGCGCCGCAACGCACTGACTTTCGAGTCCACCGTGCTCACACTGGCACTGGAGCGCAATCTGGCATGGGTTGCCCTGTACCGCGCACTCGGTGGCGGCTTTGAACCCGACGCCACTCCCTGATTTTTGACACCGACCCCAACACCCCGGATCGACCCGACGCGAGCACACCATGAACCTTTTTATGAACCGATTTGCAATCAAACCCCTGACCCTGGGCCTGGCGTACGCCAGCCTGATCACGCTGGCCGCACTGGGTCTTTTTGTGACCCACTCCCAGGCGGCTGACACCGCCAAACAAGGGGCAGCAGCCCCCAAGGCAGCGCTGACGGTGACAGGGTCACACGCCACCGCCGGCTCGCTGCCCATCAAGCTGGCCGCCAACGGCGGCGTGGCAGCATGGCAGGAAGCCAGCGTGGGCTCCGAAGTCGCAGGCCTGCGGGTGCTGGAACTCAAAGCCCAGATCGGTGATGTGGTGCGGCGTGGCCAGGTTCTGGCGACGTTTGCCGCCGAAAGCGTGCAGGCCGATGTGGCTCTGGCCCGCGCGAGCTTTGCCGAAGCGCAAGCCAACGCCGCCGAGGCCACCGCCAACGCCGACCGCGCCCGCGCAGTGCAAGGCAGTGGTGCCATCAGTGCCCAGCAAGTCACCCAGTACCTGACCCAGGAACAAACCGCCCGGGCCCGGGTGGAGTCCGCCAAAGCGCAACTGGACTCCCAGTTGCTGCGCCTGAAACACACCCAGCTACTGGCCCCGGACAGCGGCATCATCTCCGCGCGCAATGCCACCGTGGGATCGGTGGTGGGCGCAGGGACCGAGATGTTCAAGCTCATCCGCCAGGGCCGGCTGGAGTGGCGCGGTGAGGTCACCTCCAGCGAGCTCGCCCGCGTGACCCCGGGCACCGTGGTCACCGTGACCGCGCCCGGCGGCGCGCAAACCAAAGGCCGCGTGCGCCTGGTGTCGCCCACGGTGGATGTGGCCACCCGCAACGGTTTGGTCTATGTGGATCTGGATACGCGGCAAGTGTCCGCCGGGTCGCTCCAGGGCAAAAGCGTCGGGGCCAGTTTCAAGCCAGGCATGTTTGCCCGCGGGGAGTTCGAGCTGGGCAGTTCGCAGGCCCTTACCGTGCCACAAACCGCAGTCGTGGTGCGTGACGGTTTCAGCTATGTCTATCGCATCGGCACCGACAACCGGGTGAACCAGCTCAAGGTCCAGACCGGCCGTGTGGTGGGTGACCAAGTTGAGGTGCTCAGCGGCGTAAAGCCCGAAGACACGCTGGTCACCAGCGGCGGCAGTTTTCTGAGCGATGGTGATCTGGTTCGTGTAGTCAATAGTGCTGTAGCCCCCGCAAAGCCTGCGCAAGCTGCTAGCAAATAAGGAGCACGCACCATGAATGTTTCCGCGTGGTCCATCAAAAACCCGATTCCGGCGGTGATGCTGTTTGTCCTGCTGACCTTTGCGGGTCTGCTGTCGTTTCAAGCCATGAAGGTGCAGCAATTCCCCGATCTGGAGTTGCCGACCGTCACCGTCAGCGCGTCCCTCCCCGGCGCGGCTCCCGCGCAATTGGAGACCGAAGTTGCCCGCAAGCTGGAGAACGCCATTGCTCCGCTGCAAGGGCTCAAGAATATCTACACCAAGGTGCAGGACGGTGGCGTCACCGTTACCGCGGAATTTCGTCTGGAGAAACCCACCCAGGAAGCCATCGACGATGTGCGCAGTGCCGTGCAGGGCGTGCGCAGCGACCTGCCCAGTGACGTGCGCGACCCGGTGGTCAGCAAGATCAATCTGTCGGGGGCACCGATTCTGGCGCTCACCATCCGGTCCACCCAAATGGACGACGAGGCCCTGAGCTGGTTTGTGGACAACACCGTGGCGCGCCGCCTGCTGGGCGTCAAGGGCGTGGGCTCGGTGGTACGCGTGGGCGGTGTGACCCGCCAGGTCGACGTGGCACTGGATCCGCTCAAGCTGCAATCCCTGGGGGCCAGCGCGGCAGATATTTCACGCCAGTTGCGCCAGGTACAAACCGAGAGCGCAGGCGGGCGGGCGGATCTGGGTGGCAGCGAGCAGCCCATGCGTACGCTGGCAACGGTCAAATCCGCGGACGAACTGGCCCGACTGGAACTGAACCTGAGCAACGGCCAGCGCGTGCGCCTGAGCGACGTCGCCACCATCAAGGACACGGTGGCCGAGCCGCGGGCCATTGCCCTGCTCAACGGCGTGCCCGTGGTGGGCTTTGAGATCACCCGCAGCAAGGGCGCCAGCGAAGTGGAGGTGGGCGCCGCTGTGAAAGTGGCTCTGGACGAGCTCAAAGCCCAGCACCCCGACATTGAACTCACCCAGGCGTTTGACTTTGTGGCACCGGTGGCCGAAGAGTTTGATGCCTCCATGACGATGCTGCTGGAAGGTGCGGTGCTGGCGGTGGTGGTGGTGTGGCTGTTTTTGCGCAACTGGCGCTCCACGCTGGTGTCAGCCGTGGCCCTGCCCCTGTCCGTGATTCCCGCCTTCATCGGCATTCACTACCTGGGCTTTTCAATCAACACGGTGACACTGCTGGCCTTGTCTTTGGTCATTGGCGTGCTGGTGGATGATGCCATCGTGGAAGTGGAGAACATCGAGCGTCACCTGAACATGGGCAAGACGCCCTACCAGGCGGCCATGGAAGCAGCCGACGAAATCGGGCTGGCCGTGGTGGCCACCACCTTCACGCTGATTGCCGTGTTTCTGCCCACCGCGTTCATGGCGGGCATTCCGGGCAAATTCTTCAAACAGTTTGGCTGGACTGCGGCGCTAGCCGTGTTTGCCTCGCTGGTGGTTGCCCGGGTGCTGACGCCCATGATGGCCGCCTACGTGATGAAACGCAGCCCCCGCGCGCACCAGGACCCTTTCTGGATGGGCATCTACCTCAAAGCCAGTCAGTGGGCGCTGAGCCACCGCTGGCTGACGGTGGCGGCCGCCGGTGTATTTTTTGTGGGCTCCATCCTGCTCATTCCGCTGTTGCCCCAGGGGTTTATTCCGCCAGACGACAACTCGCAGACGCAGGTCTACATCGAGTTGCCTCCGGGCTCCACGCTGACCCAGACCCGCGACGCAGCCGAACACGCGCGCCAGCTGCTGACCAAGGTGGACCATATCCGCAGCGTCTACACCACCGTGGGCGGCGGCGCGGCGGGTTCTGACCCCTTCGCCCCGGCGGGCACCACGGAAGTCCGCAAGGCCACCCTCACCGTGCTGCTGACCGAGCGCGGCCAGCGCCCGCGCAAGCAGGGCATCGAGAATGCGATTCGCACCGCCATGGCCGAGTTGCCCGGCGTGCGCAGCAAGGTGGGCCTGGGTGGGTCGGGTGAAAAATACCAGTTGGTGCTGACTGGCGAGGATCCAAACGCCCTTGCCACTGCCGCCGCCGCCGTGGAGAAAGACCTGCGAACCATCCCCAACCTGGGCAGCATCACGTCCAGCGCCAGCCTGATCCGCTCGGAGATTGCCGTACGACCCGACTTTGCGCGCGCGGCTGACCTGGGCGTTACCAGCTCGGCTATTGGTGAAACCTTGCGCATTGCCACGGTCGGCGACTACGACACCGCATTGGCCAAGCTCAACCTGAGCCAGCGGCAGGTGCCTATCGTGGTGAAGCTGGCTGACTCGGCCCGCCAGGACCTGGAGGTGCTCGGCCGCCTCGCCGTGCCCGGCGCGAAAGGCCCGGTGATGCTGAGCCAGGTTGCCACACTGGAAATGTCCGGCGGCCCGGCGGTGATTGACCGGCTTAACCGCGCGCGCAACATCACGTTCGAAGTGGAGCTATCGGGTGCCCCTCTGGGTGATGTGACCGCTGCCGTGCAGAAGCTCCCCAGCATCCAGAACCTGCCAGCGGGAGTAAAACAACTCGAACTCGGCGATGCCGAGGTGATGGGCGAGCTGTTTGCCAGCTTCGGCCTGGCGATGCTGACCGGAGTGATCTGCATCTACATCGTGCTGGTGCTGCTGTTCAAAAGCTTGTTGCACCCGGTGACCATTCTGGCCGCCCTGCCCTTGTCCCTCGGGGGGGCTTTTGTCGCGCTGCTGCTGACGGGGAAAAGCTTTTCAATGCCTTCGCTGATCGGCCTGATCATGCTGATGGGCATTGCCACCAAGAATTCCATTTTACTGGTGGAGTACGCCATCGTGGCGCGTCGGGACCATGGTCTGAGCCGCATGGACGCCCTGCTGGATGCCTGCCACAAGCGGGCCCGCCCCATCGTCATGACCACCCTGGCGATGGGCGCCGGCATGCTTCCGCTGGCCGTGGGCTGGGGCGCTGCCGACAGCAGCTTCCGAAGTCCCATGGCGGTGGCGGTTATTGGTGGACTGATCACATCGACGCTTTTGAGTCTGCTGGTGATTCCTGCCGTGTTCACCCTCATCGATGACATGGGCCAGTGGTTTGGCAGGCTGGTCAAACGTAAAACCTGACCCCCCTGCTTGGTGACCGATGGGTGTCAGCTACACTCGTGTTCACCAATTTTCCAGGCAAGACGGGAGCACACTGCATGTTTGAATTTTTTGGCCTTGGCCGTTCCAAGCCGGGGGTAGCGGATGGGGCGGCGGGACCGTCGGCGGAAACGGACCAGATCAGCTCTACCCAGCGCGAGATGGTGCGCCTGACCCTGCACAACGTCTTGCGGCGTCAGGGCATTCCGTCCAGCTGGATTGCGGGTGAAGTCGCCCCCATGCTGCTGTCGGACCAGCGCGAAGCACTGTTGCTGCAGCTGGTGGTTCTCAAATGGCATGACGGGCTGATGCAATACGCGCCGGCGATCCAGAAGGAACTGCTCGACGGCTTCCGGCGCATTGACCCTGCAGCAGACGCAAACAGGTACCAGTTTTCCTGGAAATTTGCGCCGGACTGTGGATGCCCGCATACCCAACTGCCGGGACCCAGCTTCTGGAGTGCGGGCGCAAAGGCAGACGGGAAGCAAGCTTCCAAAAAAGCCGCGCTGGTGCAACCTGAACTGGACGACGAGGATGAAGACACGGGATTTGCGCCCACGCAGATTCACGACAACCGCTAGACGCCTGTTTAGCCCTTTGCTGCGGCGCCTACCACCTCATTGGCGGTACGAAAGGCCTCGACCGCCGCAGGCACGCCGCAGTACACCGTGGCGTGCAGCAACACTTCCTGAATTTCTTCTACCGTGGCGCCGTTGTTGAGCGCGCCGCGCACGTGTCCTTTGAGCTCGTTTTGTTTGCCCAGGGCGGTCAGCATGGCCACGGTGATCAGACTGCGGGTCTTCAGATCCAGCCCCGGGCGCTGCCACACGTCGCCCCATGCCGCACGCGTGATGTGCTCCTGAATGGGCTGGGTAAATGGTGTGGCGTTGGCAAAGGCCGTTGCCACAAAGTCGTCGCCCATGACCAGTTTGCGCGTGGCCAGGCCCTTATCAAAGGCAGATTCGGGCGGGAGCTTGTGCGTATTAGCAGGCACGGGGGAGTTCATGGTTACGCCTTTCAGAAAAAAGCGTCATGTTAACCAGCTTGCCGCAGCCCCAAAGTAGTCGGCAGGCGCAGGGCTCCGGCGGCTTCATTGTTCCTCGCTATAGGTGCTATTGGCAGAATTGGCTTGTTCAATGGCGCCCCAAACTCTAGACTGGTATTCATTAGAAATAGTTGATAACCCAAGGAGAGATTCATGTCCAACGAAGCCCAATGCCCGTTCTCGGGTGACGCACGCAAACACACTGTGGCGGGTGCCCCGGGAAATGCCAACTGGTGGCCGAACCAGCTGAACCTGAAAATCCTGCACCAGCACTCTGCCAAGTCCGATCCCATGGGCACGGACTTCAACTACGCCGCCGAATTCAAGAGCCTTGACCTGAACGCCGTGGTCAAGGACCTGCATGCCCTGATGACGGACTCACAGGACTGGTGGCCCGCAGACTACGGCCACTACGGGCCCTTCTTTATCCGCCTGTCCTGGCATTCGGCGGGCACCTACCGCATTGCCGATGGGCGCGGGGGCGCAGGCAACGGCGCGCAGCGGTTCGCGCCCCTCAACAGCTGGCCAGACAATGTCAGCCTCGACAAGGCGCGTCGCCTGCTGTGGCCCATCAAGCAAAAATACGGCCGCAAGATTTCGTGGGCCGACCTGATCGTCCTGACCGGCACCGTCGCACTGGATTCGATGGGCTTCAAAACCTTCGGTTTCGCCGGTGGCCGCGAAGACATCTGGGAGCCCGAGGAAGACACGTACTGGGGCCCCGAGGGCAAGTGGCTGGACGACCAGCGCTACAGCGGTGACCGTGATCTTGACAACCCGCTCGCTGCCGTGCAGATGGGCCTGATTTACGTAAACCCAGAAGGCCCGAATGGCAAGCCGGATCCACTCGGGTCGGCGCGCGACATCCGCGAAACCTTCGCCCGCATGGCGATGGACGACGAGGAGACCGTGGCGCTGACCGCTGGCGGCCACACCTTTGGCAAGACCCACGGCGCGGCTGATCCGGGCCAGTACGTTGGCCCCGAGCCGGAAGCCGCAGGCATTGAGGAGCAGGGACTGGGCTGGAAGAACAGCTTTGGCAGCGGCAAGGGCGTCCACACGATCAGCAGCGGCCTGGAAGGCGCCTGGACCCCCACCCCCATCCAGTGGGACAACAGCTATTTCGAGACCCTGTTCGGATACGAGTGGGAGCTGACCAAGAGCCCCGCCGGCGCACAGCAATGGAAGCCCAAAGGCGGGGCAGGCGCCGGCACCGTGCCGGACGCGCATGACCCCACCCAGCGCCACGCGCCGATGATGTCCACCGCCGACATGGCGATGCGCATGGACCCGGTCTACGAAAAAATCTCGCGCCGCTTCATGGCCAACCCCGCGGAGTTCGCCGATGCGTTCGCCCGCGCCTGGTTCAAGCTGACGCACCGCGACATGGGCCCGCTCGCCCGCTACCTCGGCCCGTTGGTGCCACAAGAAGTGCTGATCTGGCAGGACCCGGTCCCCGAAGTGGACCATGCGCTGGTCAACGCGCAGGACATCGCAGACCTGAAAACCAAGGTTCTCGCGTCCGGCCTTTCCATCTCCCAACTGGTCACAACCGCTTGGGCTTCGGCAGCCACGTTCCGTGGCAGCGACAAACGCGGCGGAGCCAACGGGGCGCGCATCCGCCTGGCACCGCAAAAAGACTGGGAAGTCAACCAGCCAACCGAACTGGCCAAAGTGCTGACCCAGCTGGACGCGATCCAGCACGCATTCAACGGCGCGCAATCCAACGGCAAAAAGATCTCGCTGGCTGACCTGATCGTTCTGGGCGGCTGCGCCGCTGTCGAGGCTGCGGCAAAGAAAGCCGGTGTTTCGGTGACCGTTCCCTTTGCGCCGGGGCGCACGGACACGTCGCAAGAGCAGACCGATGTTCACGCGTTCGCGGTCCTGGAGCCGACCGCAGACGGCTTCCGCAACTACGTCCGCAAAGGGCTTGACGGTGCACAGGCCGAGTTGCTGGTGGACAAGGCGCAATTGATGACGTTGACGGCCCCCGAGATGACCGTATTGATTGGTGGCCTGCGCGTGCTGAACGCGAACGTCGGCCAGGTGCAGCACGGCGTGTTCACCCAACGCCCAGAGACCCTGAGCAATGACTTTTTTGTGAACCTGCTCGACATGAATACACAGTGGCAAAAGTCCGCCACGTCTGAGGGCATGATGGAAGGTCGCGACCGCAAGACGGGTGCGCCCCGGTGGACCGGTACCGTTATCGATCTCGTGTTTGGCTCAAACTCCCAGCTCCGGGCGCTGGCAGAAGTCTATGCCTGCGGCGACTCGCAAGAGGCCTTCGTGCGTGATTTTGTGGCGGCCTGGAACAAGGTGATGAATCTGGATCGCTTCGACTTGGCATAATTTCAGCCCATACCATGACCCAAACACCACGCTATCCCCTGCCCGACCTGAACACCTTGCCTGAGGACATTCGCACCAAGATTCTGGAGGTGCAAGAGAAGTCAGGCTTTGTGCCCAATGTGTTTCTGGCCTTTGCCCGCCGCCCGGCCGAGTGGCGCGCATTTTTTGCGTACCACGATGCGGTGATGCTGCGCGAGGGCTCCAGCCTTAGCAAGGGCGACCGCGAGATGATCGTCACCACCACCAGCGCTGCCAACCACTGCCTGTATTGCGTGGTGGCCCACGGTGCGATTCTGCGCATTTACGAGAAGAAACCGTTGGTCGCAGACCAGGTAAGCGTGAACTACCGCAAGGCCGACATCACGCCGCGCCAGCGCGCCATGCTGGACTTTGCGATGAAGGTATGCCTGCACTCCGACGAAATCGAAGAAGGTGACTTCACCGCCCTGCATGCGCATGGCTTTGACGACGAAGACATCTGGGACATCGGCGCCATCACCGCGTTCTTTGGCCTGTCCAACCGCATGGCCAATATGTCGGGCATGCTGCCCAACCCCGAGTTCTATTTGATGGGGCGCGTGCCGAAGCAGAAATAGTGTGCTGCGGGGTGTCGGCCGCGCATCAACGCGAATCGATCAGGATGTAGCCGCGGTTCTCCACCGTATCAAAGGTGCGCATGCCTTTGATCAGCGTGGCTGCGGGCATCCAGACCCAGCCCGCGCTGGCAGGGTTCACATCCAGCACCAGGAAGGAGTCAGACAGCGCGTCGTAGGCACCCAATGGGGAAATATGCCCGCCACCCGGCTGACCCACGGCCTCACGCCGGTAAGTCACGATGACGTAATCACCGGGGCGGGTGAGGTTCTCGATCAAATCCGTACGTATTTCTTGCTCGGGCTTGCCGTCGTCAACGATTTTCAGGCGCGTGACCAGCCCATTGGCACTGAGCATTTCGTCGAGTTGGCGGGTCTGATAGCCAAAATCCTTGATCTGCTTGCCGTTGATCGTTACCGGTTCCCCCAGCACTTGCGCACGGGTCTTTTTGCCTTGGGGAATCACGTTGTCCTGGGTAAAACGGGGAACGCTGAGATCGGCACTGGCCGGCATGAATTGCAGGTCTTCCGGGCGCAAGCGGCTGCGGTCACGGGGCAGTTCGCTGCTGCGCCCCCGGACCGTGTTCAGCACGATGGCCGCCGAGGTGGGGCCGCAGAAGGCACCGTTGGACTGGGCTTCAAACTGGTTGGCCAGCGCCCCAAAATCACTCCGGGCTGTGGACCGCGCCAAGCGGGCAAGCCCCTCGTCCGATGCGAAGGGAACCAACACCGGTGGCACCACTTGCACCGCGTTGGCGGGCGTGTCCGTCAAGGCGAACGCAGTAGGGAGTTGGGCTACCGACAGGACAAGGGCCAGAGCCCAGCGTTTGAAAAGTGACACGGTTAACTCCTGGTTCAGTAGCCCAGCGCCTGGCCCGTGTTGCGACGGGGATCATTGGCACCATAGAAGCGATTATTGCCAACCGGCTTGCCGCCGATGGATGGCGCACCGACCAGAATAGCTGCCAGGTGATTGGCTGGCTGCGGCGCGCCCAGCTTGTGGCCCATCTCCGTCAACCGTTGGGCCGTATCCGGTGACAGGGCATAGGGCTCGATATTGGTCACATCGGGCAGCCATTGCTGGTGAAACCGCGGCGCATCGACGGCCTCCTGCACATTCATCCGGTAGTCAATGGTGTTGATGATGGTTTGCAACACGGCGGTGATGATGCGGCTGCCACCGGGTGTGCCCAGTACCAGCACCGGTTTGCCGTCCTGGGTCACGATGGTCGGGCTCATGGAGGACAAGGGCCGCTTGCCGGGGGCAATGGCATTGGTGGCACCCTGCACCAAACCATAGAGGTTGGGCACGCCGGGCTTGACGGTGAAGTCGTCCATTTCGTTGTTGAGCAGCACCCCGGTTGTGGGCACCATGACTTTGGCGCCGAACCAGTCGTTCAAGGTGTAGGTGACGGACGCCGCATTGCCCCAGTGGTCGACGATCGAGTAGTGGGTGGTGTTGGAACCTTCATGCGGCGCGGTGCCGGGCCTGATCTCACTGGAGACGCCGGCTTTATGGGGATCAATCACCGCGCGGATCTGCTCGGCATATGCGCTACTGAGCAAACGCGCCAGCGGGTTCTGCACGAAGTCGGGGTCACCCAGGGTGCTGTTGCGGTCCACATAGGCATGGCGCATGGCCTCGATCTGGTAGTGCACAGCTTGCGCCGAGTGGTAACCCAACTCCGTCAGCGGATAGCCCTCGAGGATGTTGAGCATCTCGCAAATCACCACGCCGCCGGAACTGGGCGGCGGTGCAGACACTATATGAAACCCCCGGTAGTCGCATTCAACTGGCGCCAATTCGCGGGTCTGGTACTGGTCCAGATCAGCCTGGGTGATCAGACCATTGCCCGCGTGGCTGGACGCCACAAGGGAACGGCCGACCCAGCCTTTGTAAAAACCGTCCGCACCTCGTTGGCTGATCGTCCGGAGCGTCTTGGCCAAGTCCTTTTGCACCAATTTTTGCCCCACAGCAAAGGCTTCGCCTTTGTTCAGGAAGACACCAGCGCTGGCCGGGTCCTTTTTAAAGCTATCCGTAGCCGTGCGCAGAAGGTCGACATCGCCTTGCTCCAGCACAAAACCGCGGTCGGCCAACGCAATGGCGGGCGCCAGCAGGGCAGACCGCCCCATCGTGCCGTACTGCACACGGGCCCATTCCATTCCCGAGACCGTGCCGGGAACCCCCACCGCCAGGTGGCCGGTGGTGCTCAAACCCTTGATGACATTACCCGCCGGGTCCAGATACATGTTGGCACTGGCAGACAAGGGCGCCTTTTCCCGAAAATCGAGAAAGGTCTTGCGCCCATCCGCCAATTGCAGGGTCATGAACCCGCCACCGCCCAGGTTGCCCGCCGCGGGGTAGACCACGGCCAGCGCATAGCCCACCGCGACGGCCGCGTCGATGGCGTTGCCGCCCTTCTTCAGCACATCGACACCCACCCGGGAAGCCAGATGCTGCGCGGTGACCACCATGCCGCGCTCGGCGGCCACCGGGGCCAGCGAGGCAGCCCTGCACGGCACTTGCACCGTCATCGCGATTGCGCCGAGCAGCAGTGCGGCATGCAGGTTGGGGGTCCAAATCCGATGGCGCATGCGTGAAATCTCCTGTTTGAACCGGCGATGTTCCGCAGCCGGTTGGCTCAGTCTAACTGTGTGAAGTCGTCAATCGAATCAAGGTATCCGGTGGCTTTGGCAGGTCGACGCCCACTGAAGAAAAAATGCAGGAAAGCATTGGCGGCAAAAATTTTCGATCAAATGGGCCTGCAGCCCCCGTATTCATTGCGAAGGCAGCTATTCAATTCATAGCAAATCATACGCCGGTACTCCGTCACCTGCCCTGAAACCGTACGGACACGGGCACCCTTGTTTCTACAATCACCCCATGGCCATCCCCCAAACGTTCATCCAGGAACTGCTCGCCCGCACTGACGTGGTGGAGATAGTGGGTCGCTATGTGCAGCTCAAGAAGGGGGGCGCCAACTTCATGGGGCTATGCCCGTTTCATGGGGAAAAGTCACCCTCGTTCTCGGTCAGCCCTACCAAACAGTTCTACCACTGCTTTGGCTGCGGAAAGAACGGCAATGCCATCAGCTTTTTGATGGATCACGCGGGTATGACCTTTGTGGAAGCAGTCAAGGATCTGGCGCAGCAATACGGAATGCAGATTCCCGAGGACGATGCCTCGCCCGAAGACCGTGCCCGTGCACTAGAGCATCGCCAAAAGCAGAACACCCTCACTGACGTGCTGGAAAAGGCCGGGGAAGCCTACCGCCACCAGCTCAAAATTTCCCCAAAAGCGGTGCAATACCTGAAAGGGCGCGGCCTGTCGGGCGAGATTGCCAAGCAGTTTGGCCTGGGCTATGCGCCCGAAGGCTGGCGCAGTCTGGCCAGCGTGTTCCCCCACTACGACGACCCGCTGCTGGTGGAAAGCGGCCTGGTCATCGCCCATGCCGAAGAAGGCGTAACCGAAGAAAAGCGCTACGACCGGTTTCGTGACCGCGTCATGTTTCCCATTCGCAACATCAAGGGCGAATGCATCGGTTTTGGTGGCCGCGTGCTGGGCGACGAGAAGCCGAAGTACCTCAACTCGCCTGAAACCCCGGTGTTCAGCAAAGGGCGCGAGCTCTACGGCTTGTTTGAAGCGCGCAACGCCTTGCGTGAACAGGGTTATGCGCTGGTAACCGAAGGCTATATGGACGTGGTGGCGCTGGCGCAGCTGGGTTTCCCCAACGCCGTAGCCACGCTGGGCACCGCCTGCACCAATGACCATGTGCACAAGCTGTTCCGGTTTACGGATGCCGTCGTATTCAGCTTTGACGGCGACGCCGCCGGGCGGCGCGCCGCCCGCAAGGCGCTGGACGCGGCCCTGCCCTATGCCACCGATGTGCGCAGCATCAAGTTTCTTTTTTTGCCGGCTGAGCACGACCCCGACAGTTACATACGCGCCAACGGCAAAGAGGCTTTCGCACGCTACGTGAGCGAAGCCACTCCCTTAAGCCGTTTTTTGATCGACGCAGCACGCGAAGACTGTGACCTGACGACCGCCGAGGGTCGCGCCCACATGGCTGCTAACGCCAAGCCGCTATGGCTGCTGCTGCCCGAGGGTGCGCTGAAGATGCAGCTGCTGTCCGAATTGGCAACCCAGGTACAACTAGGCAGCCAGGAACTCACCGCACTGTGGATGCCTGCGGCACCCGTACCCAGAAGCAGTGGCAATGGCTTCGCCGCCGAGCCCACCTGGCACAAGGACGGTGCGCCCGAAGACGGGGGCAAGCCCAAGCGCTACGGTCAATGGAAGGACCGCGATAGCTACCGGGCCACGCGCCTGCGCGCACCCGGGCGCGCCCTGCCCGCCAGCCGCGCCGACCACGCCACACGTATCCTGCTGGGCCACACGGAGCTATGGGAGACGCTATCCAGTGAAGACCACAGCCTGCTGTGCGAGCTCCCAGCGCCCCACGGGCCTTTGTTTACCTGGCTGGAAAGCCAGTTGCATGAGCACGGTCCACTGACATGGTCGGCCTGGCGCGAAGCACTTCAGGGCCATCTGGCAGAAGAACTGGCCCTGCGGCTGATGTCGGACTCGGCACTCGCCGCGCAACCCGCCGGTGAACCTTCAAACGAGGCCGGCCCCGAGTTGCGGGACCTCCTCAACCGCATGCTGATGGACCGGATCAAGCTGCAGCAAAACGAAGCCATAGCGGCCTCCGGGACCGACCCGACAGCCCTGAAACGCTACCAGGAATTGAAGGAGCGCGGGCTTCAATTGGCGTTGCAGCTGGAAAAATCCTGATTCAACGCTATAATCCAAGGTTGTATAGGCAAGTGCGACAGCAGCACCTCCGGTCCAGGCCAAGCGTTGACAAGATCACAACCGGCCACCTTACCGCAAGGATTGCATTCCAAATGTTCGCCCTCACATCTTGCCAGTGGGAAATGTAATTCCCTGCCATGCCAGCAACATTCGCTAAGCAAGCGATGTTTGAGGCCTAAGTGGCACTTGTTCTGTTCGCCTGTTTTTTTTGATGTTCCGAGGTTTTCGCATGCCTGCTCAAAAGTCCGTCAAAGCTGTTCAGCCTCCGCCGAAGTCCGATAAGAAAGCCCATTCCGTGCCCGCATCCAAGCCACCTGTGACCAAATCAAAAGCCCAACAATTGAAGGAAGCGGCAGACGCCCTTTTGAATGCGGGTGCGACCGTCAAGAAGAAGCCAGGACGCCCACCCAAGGCAGCGGCGGCAGAATCTGATGCCCCGGCAAAAACTGGCGCCAAGCGTGGACGCAAGCCCAAGGGCGCGGTCGAGTCGACAGGTGACGATATGGACATGTCGGACATCGAGTCCGATTTGGTAGGCGAGCCGGAAGCAGTCGTGACCACGCCCACCGGCGAAAAGGTCAAACCCCTGCGCATGAAGATCAGCAAGGCGAAAGAACGCGCCTTGATGAAAGAGTTTGGCCTGGACGAAACCGTCCTCTCCGAAGAAGACATCGCCAAGCGCCGGGCGCGCCTCAAAGCCCTGATTACGCTGGGAAAAACCCGTGGCTACCTCACGCACGGCGAAATCTCCGACCACTTGCCCGACAAGCTGGTCGATGCGGAAACGCTGGAAGTGGTGATCTCCATGTTGAACGACATGGGCGTGGCGGTATACGAACAAACGCCTGACGCGGAAACCCTGTTGCTCAACAACAATGTCTCCACGGCGGCCACCGCCGAAGAAGCCGAAGAAGAAGCCGAAGCCGCGCTGTCCACGGTGGACAGCGAGTTTGGCCGCACCACGGACCCGGTGCGTATGTACATGCGCGAAATGGGCACGGTTGAACTGCTGACGCGTGAAGGCGAGATCGAGATTGCCAAGCGCATCGAAGGCGGCTTGATGGCGATGATGGAGGCCATCAGCGCGTCGCCTGCCACCATTGCTGAAATCTTGCGGCTGGGCGAAGACATCCGCGAAGGCAAGGTGGTTATCACTACCATTGTGGACGGATTCTCCAACCCCAACGAAGCCGATGACTACGTGGCGGAAGAGGACTTCGACGAATTCGACGAGGCCGATGACGACGACGGCAAGGGCGGCTCCAAAGCGCTGACCAAGAAGCTGGAAGAACTCAAAAAGCAAGCCCTAGAGCGTTTTGACCGCTTGCGCGAGTATTTTGAAAAGATCCACAAGATTTATGACAAGGAAGGCTACGGTACGCCGAGCTACACCAAAGCACAGAAGTCATTGAGCGAAGAGTTGATGTCCATCCGCTTCACGGCCAAGGCCATTGAGAAGCTGTGCGACATGGTTCGCGGCCAAGTGGACGACGTCCGCAAGAAAGAGCGCGAATTGCGTCGCATTATCGTGGACAAGTGCGGTTACCCCCAGGAAAACTTCATTGCGGACTTCAGCGGCCGCGACAAGAACGGCAACAAGGTTGCTTCGCAGTTGTTGAACCTGAAATGGATTGAGAAGCAAGCCGCAGCCGGCAAATCGTGGAGCGCGGTCATGGGCCGCAATATCCCGCCTGTGCAGGACTTGCAGCAAAAACTCACAGACCTGCAATCCCGCGTGGTGGTGCCGCTTGACCAGCTCAAGGACATCAACAAGCGCATGAATGCTGGCGAATACGCGTCACGTGCTGCCAAGAAGGAAATGATCGAGGCCAATTTGCGCCTGGTTATCTCCATTGCCAAGAAATACACGAACCGCGGTCTGCAGTTCCTGGATCTGATCCAGGAAGGCAATATCGGTTTGATGAAAGCGGTAGACAAGTTCGAATACCGTCGCGGCTACAAGTTCTCGACCTACGCCACCTGGTGGATTCGCCAGGCCATCACCCGCTCCATTGCAGACCAGGCCCGCACCATCCGTATCCCGGTGCATATGATCGAAACCATCAACAAGATGAACCGCATCAGCCGTCAGCACTTGCAGGAGTTTGGCTTTGAGCCCGACGCCAGCGTATTGGCCGAGCGCATGGAGATTCCGGAAGACAAGATCCGCAAGATCATGAAGATCGCCAAAGAGCCGATTTCCATGGAAACACCCATTGGTGATGATGACGACAGCCACTTGGGCGACTTCATTGAAGACGGTGCCAACACCGCGCCCATGGAAGCCGCAATGCAAGCGGGCCTGCGCGATGTGGTCAAGGACATTCTGGATAGCCTGACGCCACGCGAAGCCAAGGTACTGCGCATGCGCTTTGGTATCGAGATGACCAGCGACCACACACTGGAAGAAGTCGGAAAGCAGTTTGACGTGACGCGCGAGCGCATTCGCCAGATTGAGGCCAAGGCGCTGCGCAAACTCAAACACCCCAGCCGCTCGGACAAGCTGCGCAGCTTCACCGACAACCTGTAAGGGCGCCAAACCCGTGGCGACCACGCCTGGCATGCAGGTGCTGGCTGGGTCACGGGTTGGCCGGTGGCGCGTTGGCGCTCACAGGTTGCCACTTACCGTTGGAACGGGATGGGGCGGTACCGGACGTGCAGTAGTCGTTGGCCTGACGGCCAAATTGCACGCAACCTTTCAACGTCCCGCTTTGGTCGCCCGCTCCTTTACGAAGCCAAATGCGAACTGCAGAACCTCCTCCAGGGAGAGCTCAATGGCGTGGCGCTCCTGTTCAGTCAAATAGAACATCAGATCGACATCATGGCGCACGTACCGCGCGGGAAGACGATTGAGAGCAACGCAGGCCACATCTCCCAGCATATCGGCGGTGAAGTCAGGAAAGCCCTCAGCGCGGCGAGCCACCTCTTCAAATACGAGGCGCTCGTAGTAGTTGTGGACTTGCTCAAAATTAAACACCATGAAAGTCTCCAAAGGGCGCCACATGGCGCCGACCTGCGCAACCTTAGCATCTCCATCGTTTGCTGACAAGGCGCCAACGGCCAATAAAGTCAGCTATGAAACTTGTAGCATGAAGAAAACTGCGATATAGTTTCGACTGATTTAATATGCTGAGCGATAAACTGCCACAGCGGTCAGATGGGCCGCTCAGTTGGCCGGCCAGAAACCGCATTGAGGAGAGGTAGTTAATGAGTTTGAAAGAATCGGCCGTGATTGGCCAGTTGCTAAGTTTGCTGGAATCACGCTATGCCATGCGTGTCCTTTGGGCGCTACGCGATGGGCACGCCCAGACATTCCGTTTGCTTCAGGACAGCGTTGGAGGCATCACTCCCAACACCCTGAACACGCGAATCAAGGAACTGCGCGAAGCGGGCCTGATGACGCACGGTAGCGATGGCTACTCGGTAACCCCCATGGGCACAGATTTACTCAAGCGATTGGGCGACCTGCAGGCGTTTGCGGCCAAATGGGCGAGCGGGCAAGCCAAGAAAATCAAGTAACTCCTCCCATTAAGGCCATTCAGGCCTCACAGGAAGCAAAGACAGGCAGAGCCTGTCTTTTTTTGTCTGCGGCATAATTTAACGTTTTCGAGAATGCTGCTCGGCCATTCGCGTCGCCGCATTCCACCCCACTTTCAGCACAAAGGATCTGCAATGCAAACTACCGCCACTGGACTCCAGTACACAGACACCACCGAAGGCACGGGCCCAGTCGCGACCAAGGGGCAAAGCGTCACCGTGCATTACACCGGCTGGCTGTACAACAATGACGTACAAGGTGCCAAGTTTGATTCCAGCAAAGACCGCAATGATCCATTTGTGTTCAGCTTGGGTGCCGGCATGGTGATCCGTGGCTGGGACGAAGGTGTTGCGGGCATGAAGGTTGGCGGTGCACGTACCCTGATCATTCCGGCAGCGCTGGGTTACGGCGCGCGTGGCGCCGGTGGCGTGATTCCCCCTAACGCAACCTTGAAGTTCGACGTGGAATTGCTGGCCGTCGCGGGCTGATCCCTGACACATTCAGGATTGCCTGTGCAATCTGGCGCGACAAAAACGTCGCGCGCCCCTTGAACTGCATTTTTGAGCCCCCACTTCCAGTGGACAAGTTCAACACCCGACGCACCACGCATGTCTGACAACCAATCCCAACCCAATCAAGCCGCCGCTGGCGCAGCCCAGTACCAAAGCACTGAAGACCTGGCGGCCGCACAGGCCTCTCATGGCGTCGACGCATTGGTCGATGCCCAGGCGGAACTCGCCGCGCTAAAGGCCAAAAGCAGCGACTTGGCAGACCAGTATCTGCGTGCCAAAGCGGAAGCTGAGAACGCACGCCGACGCGCGGAGGAAGAAATATCCAAGGCGCGCAAGTTCGCCGTGGAAAGCTTCGCCGAAAGCCTGCTGCCCGTAGCCGACAGTCTGGAAGCGGGTCTCATCATCAAGGACGCGACGCCCGAGCAGATCCGTGAAGGTGCGCAAGCGACCCTTCGGCAGTTGACCGCCGCACTGGAGCGCAACAAGGTGGTTGCCATCAACCCGGCGGCAGGTACGAAATTTGACCCACACCAGCACCAGGCCATCAGCATGGTGCCGTCGGAGTTGGAAGCCAATACCGTTGTCAGCCTGCTGCAAAAGGGTTATTCAATCGCGGACCGCGTTCTGCGCCCCGCCTTGGTAACTGTTTCGGCCCCCAAATAAGCGGATCAGCCAGCTTGAGTGCCAACCCGCTTGGCCACAGGCAGTCTGTTACCCAATCGGTACTTGAAATCCACAAAACTGTCTTCAAGTTACCACCATCTGAATTTTTCAAAATAGCAGGAGTAAATCATGGGAAGAATCATCGGCATCGACCTCGGTACCACCAATTCGTGCGTAGCCATCATGGAGGGCAATACGCCCAAGGTTATTGAGAATTCTGAGGGCGCGCGCACGACGCCGTCCATCATTGCCTACCAGGAAAACGGTGAGGTTCTGGTTGGTGCGTCGGCCAAGCGCCAGTCGGTGACCAATCCCAAGAATACTTTGTACGCAGTCAAGCGCCTGATCGGCCGTAAATACGCGGAAAAAGAAGTACAAAAAGACATCGATCTGATGCCGTACAAGATTGCCGCTGCCGACAACGGCGACGCATGGGTTGAAGTGCGCGGTAACCGCATGGCGCCCCAGCAAGTTAGTGCGGACATTCTGCGCAAGATGAAGAAGACTGCGGAAGATTACCTCGGTGAAGAAGTGACCGAGGCCGTCATTACAGTGCCTGCGTACTTCAATGACGCACAACGTCAAGCCACGAAGGATGCAGGCCGCATTGCCGGTCTGGATGTCAAGCGCATCATCAACGAACCTACCGCTGCGGCCCTGGCGTTTGGCTTGGACAAAAACGAAAAAGGTGATCGCAAGATTGCTGTGTATGACTTGGGCGGCGGAACCTTTGACGTGTCCATCATCGAAATCGCCGATGTTGACGGCGAAAAGCAGTTCGAAGTGTTGTCTACCAACGGTGACACCTTCCTGGGCGGCGAAGACTTCGACCAGCGCATCATCGACTACATCATTGCCGAGTTCAAGAAGGAACAAGGCGTGGATCTGGGCAAAGACGTATTGGCACTGCAGCGTCTGAAAGAAGCCGCCGAGAAAGCCAAGATCGAACTCTCCAGCAGCGCGCAGACCGACATCAACCTGCCTTACGTGACAGCCGATGCGTCGGGTCCGAAGCACTTGAGCGTCAAGCTGACCCGTGCCAAGCTTGAATCCCTGGTGGAAGAACTGATTGAGCGCACCATTGCGCCGTGCCGCACAGCCATCAAGGATGCGGGTGTCAACGTGGCCGACATCCACGACGTGATTCTGGTCGGCGGCATGACCCGCATGCCCAAAGTGCAGGAGAAGGTCAAGGAGCTGTTCGGCAAGGAGCCACGCAAGGACGTGAACCCGGATGAAGCCGTTGCCGTAGGCGCTGCGATTCAGGGCCAGGTGCTGGCGGGTGACCGCAAGGACGTGTTGTTGCTGGACGTGACACCGCTGAGCCTGGGTATTGAGACCATGGGTGGCGTAATGACCAAGATGATCACCAAGAACACCACGATTCCCACCAAGTTTGCACAGACGTTCTCGACGGCTGACGATAACCAGCCTGCCGTGACGATCAAGGTGTTTCAGGGTGAGCGGGAGATTGCTGCCGGCAACAAAATGCTCGGTGAGTTCAACCTCGAAGGCATTCCACCGGCAGCCCGTGGCACGCCACAGATTGAAGTGTCGTTTGACATTGATGCCAACGGCATCCTGCATGTGGGCGCGAAGGACAAGGGCACAGGCAAAGAGAACAAGATCACGATCAAGGCCAACTCGGGTCTGACGGAAGCCGAGATTCAGCAGATGGTGAAAGATGCTGAACTCAATGCCGCTGATGACAAGAAAAAACTGGAACTCGTCCAGTCCAAGAACCAGGCAGATGCCAGCGTGCACAGTGTTCGCAAGAGCCTGACCGAGTACGGTGACAAGCTCGAAGCCGGCGAGAAGGAAAAAATCGAAACGGCCATCAAGGACCTGGAAGACGCCCTCAAGGGTGACGACAAGGCCTCGATTGATGAGAAGAACACCGCACTGATGACGGCCAGCCAGAAACTAGGCGAAAAGATGTACGCCGACATGCAGGCCAAGGAAGCCGCTGCGGGTGCATCTGCAGGCGGCGAGCAGCCGCAGGCAGGTGCTGGCGGGTCGGCAGCCCAGGCGGCCGACGACAATGTGGTGGACGCGGAAGTCAAGGAAGTCAAAAAAGGCTAAACGCACGCACTGCGGTGCTGTTTAGTCCCGCCGCGCCAGCAAGATTCTTACCGGATCTTCGGCGCGGCGTTTTACTTCAAGTTTGCGCAATTAATCAAAGACCAACAAATGTCTGGCAACCATGGCTAAAAGAGATTTTTACGAGATTCTTGGCGTTCCCAAAAATGCCTCCGACGAAGATATCAAAAAGTCTTATCGCAAACTTGCGATGAAGCACCACCCTGACCGCAATCAGGGAGAGCCCGGCAAAGTAGCCGAGGAAAAATTCAAGGAAGCCAAGGAAGCCTACGAAATGCTGTCGGACCCGCAGAAGCGCGCGGCCTATGACCAGCATGGCCACGCCGGCGTGGACCCCAACATGCGTGGCGGCGCCGGTGGTGAGGGCTACGGAGGCTTCGCTGAAGCCTTTGGCGACATTTTTGGTGACATGTTTGGCCAGCAGCGCGGCCGGCCTGGTGGTGGTGGGCGCCAGGTGTTCCGCGGCGCAGATCTGAGTTACGCCATGGACATCACGCTGGAAGAGGCGGCACGTGGCAAGGATGCCCAGATTCGGATTCCAAGCTGGGATTCCTGCGAAATTTGCCACGGCAGCGGTGCCAAACCCGGCACCCAGGCCAAAACTTGCACCACCTGCACAGGTTCTGGCTCGGTGCAGATGCGCCAAGGATTTTTCAGTGTGCAGCAGACCTGTCCCACGTGTCGCGGCACCGGCAAAGTGATTCCCGAGCCTTGCACTGCCTGCCATGGTCAAGGCAGAGTCAAGAAGCAGAAAACACTGGAAGTCAAAATCCCCAGCGGAATTGACGGCGGCATGCGCATACGCAGCGCGGGCAATGGCGAGCCTGGCACCAACGGCGGACCCGCAGGTGACCTGTACATCGAGATCCGCCTCAAGAAGCACGATATTTTTGAGCGTGATGGCGACGACCTGCATTGCTCCGTGCCCATCAGCATGGTGACAGCCGCGCTGGGGGGAGAAATCGATGTGCCCACCCTGGCAGGAAAGGCCGCCATTGACATCCCGGAAGGTACCCAAACGGGCAAGCAGTTCAGGCTGCGCGGCAAAGGCATCAAGGGTGTGCGGGCCAGCTACCCCGGCGATCTGTACTGCCACATTGCCATAGAAACGCCCGTCAAACTCACGGAACACCAGCGCCGTTTGCTGCGTGAACTCGACGAGTCGTTCAAAAAGGGGGGCAGCAAACACTCACCTTCCGGTGATAGCTGGGCGGACCGCCTCAAGAGCCTCTTTACTTGATGCACATCAACATGTGAGGATGGCTTCATCCAAATCATGCCGCTACGGTCTATAAATGGCCCAGCGGCATTTTTTTGTCCCGTATGTATTACGCCGCCAGGAACACGGAGTCACCGTATGAGCGTCACCATCACATTTCTGGGCGGAGCGGACACGGTCACCGGCTCCAAATATCTGATTCGCCACGACGGGCGCAGCCTGCTGGTGGATTGTGGGTTGTTCCAGGGCTACAAGCAGCTGCGTTTGCGCAACTGGGCACCACTACCGATTGCACCCCATGTTGTCGACGCCGTAGTCCTGACCCATGCCCACCTGGATCACAGTGGCTATTTGCCGCTTCTGGTCAAAGAGGGGTTTTCTGGCCACGTCTATGCATCGCCGGGCACCCAGGCGCTGTGCAAGATCCTGCTGCCTGACAGTGGCCACATCCAGGAAGAGGATGCTGCGTTTGCCAACCGCCACGGCTTTTCCAAGCATGCCCCCGCCCTGCCCCTCTACACCCGGCAAGATGCCCTGGACTGCCTGCCCCTGATTAAAGCGGTAGACATGGGAAAGACATTCCAGCCTATTCCCGGCTGGCGCATCACGTTCAGTTCTGCGGGCCACATTCTGGGCGCGTCGAGCGTGCTGCTGGAAGTGGCGGGCCGGCGTATCCTTTTCTCTGGCGACCTGGGCAGACCAGACGACTCCCTCATGTTCCCGCCTGACCGGCCACCGTCGGCGGACACGGTATTGATTGAATCCACTTACGGAGACCGTCTGCATCCTGCTGAAAATTTGCTAGCCGAGCTGGGGCCTGCGTTGCACAAGCTGGCTGGGCGAGGTGGCGTGGCAGTCGTGCCGGTATTTGCCGTGGGGCGGGCGCAGGCCTTGTTGCATGCGATTTCGCAACTCAAAGACCGCGGCGAGATACCGCGGTCGCTACCCGTGTTTCTGGACAGTCCGATGGCCGTACACACGACCCACCTTTTTGAGCACCATTTGGGGGAGCATCGACTGACCGCGAAAGAAGCGCATGCGCTGACCCGCACTGCAACCATGATCAACAGCCCCGAGGAATCCAAGGCTCTTGCGTCGCGACATGGGCCCATGGTGATCCTTTCGGCAAGCGGCATGGCCACGGGCGGCCGGGTGTTGCATCACATCGAGCAGCGTGCGGGCAACCACCGCAATATGATCATTCTGACCGGATACCAGGCGCCTGGTACCCGGGGTGCCACCCTGGCAAGCAAGGCCAAATCGGTCCGCATCCATGGGCACGACGTGGAAGTCAATGCGGAAGTGGTTCAACTGGAATCTGCTTCGGCGCATGCCGATGCGGAGCAACTGATGCAGTGGCTGCGCAGCATGCCGCACAGCCCGGATCAGGTCTACGTGGTGCATGGCGAGATGCAGGCCTCTGATGCCCTGCGCGCGCGCATCAAGCGCGATCTGGGCTGGAGGGCCCTGGTACCGGAACAAGGCTCCACGTGGCCTTGCTGAAAGGCACAATGGAGGCATGTCTGCCACCCCATTTTTAACCGCTGCCTTTTATAAATTTGTTGACCTGCCCGACTTCGAACTGCGCAAGGACCCCTTGCTCGCCTTGTGCCAGCAGCACCATGTCAAAGGCCTGATTCTGCTGGCCCGCGAAGGCATCAACAGCACGATTGCCGGCGCGCCGGACGACGTGCGTTCTGTGCTGGCCGCTCTGCGGCAAGACCCGCTTCTGGCTGACCTGCAACACAAGGAGTCCTTTTCCGACAAAGCGCCTTTCCATCGCATGAAAGTGCGCCTGAAAAAGGAAATTGTCACAATGGGCGTGCTTGGCATCAGCCCCACCCACATGGCAGGAACCTACGTCAAGTCGGCCGACTGGAATGCCCTGATCGCCGACCCGGATGTGGTGCTGGTTGACACGCGCAACGACTACGAAGTGGCGCTTGGCACCTTCACGGGGGCCATCAACCCGCATATCAAAAGCTTTTCCGAGTTGCCCGATTGGGTGGCGCATCGGCCAGAGCTGCATGGGGAGGCGGGCAAAAAACCCAAAGTAGCCATGTTTTGCACTGGCGGTATTCGCTGCGAAAAATCCACGGCGCTCATGCGCGCCCGTGGTTATGACGAGGTCTACCACCTGGAAGGCGGCATCCTCAAATACCTGGAAACGGTACTACCCGAGCAAAGTCAGTGGTCTGGAGAATGCTTTGTCTTTGACGAACGTGTGTCAGTCGGCCACGGCCTGGTACCCGGCCACCACGGCCTGTGCCGTGCGTGCCGGCAACCCCTCGAAGCGGGAGCGCAGGACTCACCCCTGTATGAAGCCGGTGTGAGTTGCCCCCGCTGCCATGGATCGACATCGGAAGTCCAGAAAAACAGTGCGCGTGAACGCCAGCGTCAATGGGAGCTGGCCAAGGCACGCAACCAGGTCCACATTGGAGCCCAGTTTCCCAAGCCTGCGGCGACCTGATGACAGACTCCTACCCGGTTCTGTATTCCTTTAGGCGTTGCCCCTTCGCCATGCGCGCCCGGTTGGCGCTGGCGGCGGGCGAACAGGTCTGTGACTTGCGTGAAGTGGTGCTGGCCAGCAAGCCTGCTGAACTGCTGCAAGCGTCACCCAAAGGAACGGTGCCTGTGCTGGTGCTGCCCCATGGCGCGGTGCTGGAGCAAAGCCTGGACATCATGCTGTGGGCTTTGCGCTGCAATGATCCACAGCATTGGTTGCCCGCAAACGCGGTTGATCTGGAAGTCGCCCTGGGTCTCATCGCACAATGCGACGCTGGCTTTAAACACAACCTGGACCGGTACAAGTACCCCCATCGGTACGCGCTGCCGGATGGGCTTGGCCACCGGGCGTTAGGCGCAAACTTTGTGGATGTGCTGAATCAGCAACTCACGGAAACTGCATATTTGCACGGTGAGCGCACCGGTCTGGCAGACGCCGCCATTGCGCCTTTTGTGCGGCAGTTTGCGCACACCGACCCCACCTGGTTTGCCGGCCAGCGGTGGCCTGCGCTACAAGCCTGGCTGGCTGCATTTGAGCACTCTGAAAGCTACCAGACGGTGATGGGCAAATATGCCGCTTGGACCCCAGGTCAAGCTAGGCAATTATTCCCACCCAGTCTGACGCTATCAATTAAATAGCTGCCTACGCATATTCTGCGGGGGCTAGAGGCCAATCAGGCGTAATTTTTCGCCATCAAGCCGGCTTTGGCCTCTGCATACTGCCGTTTGAGCTGAGCCACAAAGTCCGCGGTGGTTTGCACCTTCGTAATGGCGCCGATGCCCTGTCCACAGCCCCAGATTTCTTTCCACGCTTTGACTGAGTTGCCACCAAAATTCATTTTGCTCGGGTCACTCTCGGGCAGATTGGCGGGGTCCAGACCGGCCGCTCGGATACTGGGAGCCAGGTAGTTACCGTGCACTCCGGTGAACAGGTTGCTGTAAACGATTTCATCCGAATCTGCATCGACGATGGCCTGCTTGTAAGCGTCCACCGCACGGGCTTCTTCAGTCGCAATGAAAGCCGAACCGATGTAGGCAAAGTCGGCACCCATGGCCTGCGCAGCCAGCACCGCTGCGCCGGTGGCGATGGAGCCACTCAACGCGACCGGGCCGTCAAACCACTGGCGAATCTCCTGAATCAGTGCGAAGGGGCTCTTCACGCCGGCATGGCCGCCAGCGCCTGCCGCCACGGCGATCAGGCCATCCGCGCCCTTTTCAATCGCCTTGTGGGCATGCTTGTTGTTGATGACGTCATGCAGCACCACGCCGCCATAGCTGTGCGCAGCGGCGTTGATCTCTTCGCGCGCACCCAGGCTGGTGATGATGATGGGGACCTTGTACTTCACGCACATGGCCATATCGTGCTCCAGGCGGTCGTTGCTCTTGTGCACGATCTGGTTGATGGCAAACGGGGCAGCGGGCTTGTCGGGGTTCGCCTTGTTGTAGGCAGCCAGTGTTTCGGTGATTTCAATCAGCCATTCTTCCAACTGCTCGGCCGGGCGGGCGTTGAGCGCGGGCATGGCGCCCACCACACCGGCAATGCACTGGGCAATGACCAGTTTGGGGGTGCTGATGATGAACAGCGGTGAGCCGATGACCGGGAACGGCAAATGATCAAGAGGTGCAGGTAATTTGGACATGGTGTCTCCTGCTCAGAATGATTCGAGTGCCAGCGCAGTCACGCTGTCGGCACCTTCGACAATGCTGTCACGCATGCCGGGGGCCTTGCTCAGCAGATGGTCCGCATAGAAGCGGGCGGTGGTGATCTTGGCTTGCATGAAGGCGACATCGCTACCAGCGGCCAGTTGCTCCTGCGCAACCAGCAGGGCGCGCGCCATTTGCCAACCCGCCATGACATTGCCGGCGAGCATGAGATAGGGCACGCTGCCAGCAAACACCGCATTGGGGCTTGCTTTCGTGTTGCCAGCCACGAAATTGACCACATCGACAAATGCTTCACGTGCCGCTTTCAGGCGTTTGGCCATACCCAGCGCGTCAGGGGTTCCACTGGCCAGCAAGGCCGCTTCAGTGGTTTCAATTTGTGCAGCAATGCCCTTGGCGGTCTGACCACCGTCGCGCGCGGTCTTGCGACCCACCAGGTCATTGGCCTGGATGGCGGTAGTGCCTTCGTAAATGGTCAGGATCTTGGCGTCGCGGTAATACTGGGCCACGCCGGTTTCTTCAATGAATCCCATACCGCCGTGCACCTGCACGGCGAGCGAGGCCACTTCCAGGCTCATCTCGGTGCTGTAGCCCTTGATAAGCGGCACCAGAAATTCATAGAACGCCTGGTTGGGTTTACGCACCGCGGCGTCCGGATGGTGGTGGGCAGCGTCGTAGGCCGAAGCCGCCACGCTGGCCATGGCACGGCAGCCTTCCACATAGGCACGCATCGTCATCAGCATGCGGCGCACATCGGGATGGTGAATGATGGGCGCGCTGGCGGCAATGGAGCCATCCACCGGGCGGCTTTGCACGCGGTCTTTGGCAAACCGAACGGCTGTCTGGTAAGCGCGCTCGGCGATGGCAATGCCCTGCACGCCCACACCGTAGCGCGCGGCGTTCATCATGATGAACATGTACTCCAGACCCCGGTTTTCCTGACCGACCAGGTAACCCACGGCACCGCCATGGTCGCCATACTGCAGCACCGCCGTCGGGCTGGCCTTGATCCCCATCTTGTGCTCAATGCTCACGCAGTGCACATCGTTGCGGGCACCCAGAGAACCATCGGTGTTGACCATGAATTTCGGGACCACGAACAGGCTGATGCCCTTCACCCCCTCCGGCGCGCCCTGCACGCGGGCCAGCACCAGGTGGACGATGTTCTCGGCCATATCGTGCTCACCCCAGGTGATGTAGATTTTGGTGCCAAACACTTTATAGGTGCCGTCTGGCTGGGGTTCGGCACGCGTGCGCACGGCTGCCAGATCGCTGCCAGCCTGTGGCTCGGTCAGGTTCATGGTACCGGTCCATTTACCGCTCACCAGGTTCTCCAGATAGGTGGCCTTGAGTTCGTCCGACCCTGCGGTCAGCAAGGCTTCAATGGCGCCATCGCTCAGCAGCGGGCACAGCGCAAAGCTCATGTTGGCGGAGTTTTGCATCTCCCCCACGGCAGATCCAATCGTCTTGGGCAGGCCCTGGCCGCCAAAATCGGCGGGATGCTGCAAACCCTGCCAGCCTGCGTCGGTGAATTGCTTGAATGCTTCCTTGAAGCCGGGTGTGGCGGTGACCACGCCATCCTTCCAGCTCGATGGGTTTTTGTCGCCCTCCCAGTTCAGGGGGGCCAGCACGCCTTCGTTGAATTTGGCCGCCTCTTCCAGAACGGCTTGCGCGGTATCGAGACCGGCATCTTCAAAGCCCGGAATGTGTGCGATCTGGTCAATCTGGGCCAGATGCTGAATATTGAACAGCATGTCTTTGACGGGGGCGATGTAGCTCATGGGGATACTCCGGAGAAAGGCGTTAAATAGCGGGGGCGTTGTTCAATCAGTCGTGCACAGTGTGCAGCAAGAACACGAAAAAAAAGGGCATCGCAAGCGATGCCCTTTTTATCGTCTGCGTCAGAGTGCTGCGATCAGTTCAGGCACTGCCACAAACAAGTCAGCTTCCAGGCCGTAATCGGCCACGCTGAAAATCGGTGCCTCAGGGTCCTTGTTGATGGCCACGATGACCTTGCTGTCCTTCATGCCAGCCAAGTGCTGGATGGCACCGCTGATACCGACGGCCACGTACAACTGGGGGGCCACGATCTTGCCGGTCTGTCCCACTTGCCAGTCGTTGGGCGCATAACCGGCGTCCACCGCAGCGCGGGATGCACCCAATGCTGCACCGAGCTTGTCGGCCAGGGGCGTCATGACGTCCATGAACTTTTCGCTGGAACCCAGCGCACGACCACCGGACACGATGATCTTGGCGGCCGTCAACTCGGGGCGGTCGTTCTTGGCAATTTCGGATCCCATGAATGCCGATTGGGCGCTGGCGCCGACCGCTGCCAGCGTTTCCACTGCGGCGCTACCGCCGGTGGCTGCCGCAGGATCAAAACCGGTGGTGCGCACGGTCACGACCTTGGTGGCGTCCAGGCTTTGCACAGTCGCCATGGCGTTGCCGGCGTAGATGGGGCGCTCAAACGTGTCGGGGCTTTCCACTTTGGTGATATCGGAAATCTGGCCTACATCCAGCTTGGCGGCAACGCGGGGCGCCACGTTCTTGCCCGAAGCGGTAGCCGGGAACAGGATGTGGCTGTAGCTGGCAGCAACGGCCACCACCTGGGCGGTCACGTTTTCGGCCAGTCCGTGGGCGAAGCCTTCCCCGTCAGCATGCAGCACTTTGCTGACGCCGACAATTTGCGCTGCGGCAGCGGCAGCGGCGGCTGCATTGGAGCCCGCTACCAGCACATGCACGTCGCCGCCACACTGGAGCGCGGCAGTGACGGTGTTGAGGGTGGCACCCTTGATGGATGCGTTGTCGTGTTCTGCAATTACGAGAGCGGTCATGGTCAGATTACCTTTGCAACATTCTTCAGTTTTTCCACCAGCGTAGCCACATCGGGCACCTTGATACCCGCGCTGCGCTTGGGTGGCTCGACCACTTTGAGTGTCTTGATGCGGGGAGTGACATCCACGCCCAGTGCTTCGGGGGTGAAGGTGTCGAGCTGCTTCTTCTTGGCCTTCATGATGTTGGGCAGCGTCACATAACGCGGCTCATTCAGGCGCAAGTCGGTGGTAATGACAGCGGGAATGCTCAGCGACAGGGTCTCGGAACCGCCATCGACTTCACGGGTCACCACAGCCTTGCCGTCGACGATTTCCACCTTGCTGGCAAATGTTGCCTGGGGCAGATCGGTCAACGCCGCCAGCATCTGGCCGGTCTGGTTGCAGTCATCATCAATGGCTTGCTTGCCCAGAATGATCAGGCCGGGCTGCTCCTTGTCGACCAGTGCCTTGAGCAATTTGGCGACCGCCAGGGGCTGCAGTTCTTCGGTGGTTTCCACCAGAATGGCACGGTCCGCACCAATGGCCATGGCCGTGCGCAGGGTTTCCTGGCATTGGGCCACGCCGCAGGACACTGCGATGACCTCGGTGACCACGCCCTTTTCCCGCAGGCGCACCGCCTCTTCCACGGCGATCTCGTCAAAGGGGTTCATGCTCATCTTGACGTTGGCGATATCCACACCGCTGCCGTCCGACTTGACTCGAACCTTCACGTTGTAATCGACCACACGCTTAACGGGTACCAGGACTTTCATTACTGCCACTCCAGATAGTTATAAATTGGATTGTCTGACTTGACGTACACGTCAACTCAGCGATTCTATGCGGCAGCAAGCTCCAGGAAGCTGACTGCACGCAAACTCTGCATAAAACACAAAAAAGAACGACCGTGCTTTTTTTGAATTATACCGGCACAAATCAGAAGGGTGCAACGTGGTGTCACCCATGTTCAGCGGTTGTAGATGACCCTTTGCGGAAAGGGAATCTCGATATTGTGGGCACGCAGCGCCGCCAGGATAGCCAGGTTCACGAGCGACTTGAGGTTTCCCTGACCATTCTCGGGGTCGCCAAGCCAATACCCAACCGTCATTTCAAGGCCATCCGCACCAAAGGCAGACAGGGTTACTGCCGGTGCGGGGTCACGCAAAACACGCTCCTGCGCAAGAGCTGCATCCAGCAGCAACTTCATCACCAGCTCCACGTTGCTGTCGTAGCCAATGGACACGACCGTCGATTGCCAAATCTGCGTATCCGCCAACGACAAATTCTCGACGCGGCTGGTGATCAACAGTTCATTGGGGACAATGGACTCCCGCCCCACCAACGAGCGTATGACGGTGTAGCGTGCCTTGATGTCCGTGATCCGCCCTTCAAATCCATCGACCCGCACGTTGTCACCGATGCGCATGCTGCGTTCGGCCAGGATGACAAAGCCGCTGATGTAATTGGCCGCTAATTTTTGCAGACCAAAGCCGATTCCTACGCCGATCGCACCCCCCAATACGGACAGGGCGGTCAGGTCTATTCCCACCGCCGTCAAGGCCAGCATCAGCCCGACAAACATCAGCAGCGCGCGCGTGGCGTTGCTCACCGCCTTGCGCAACGACAACTCGCCGCCGGTGGCCGACCGCAGCAGGCGGGTCTCGAACGCAGAAGAGATCCAGAGGGTGATGATGAGCACGGCACCCGCCGTGAGCAGACCTTCAATCAGGGTACGCACTGACAGGGTGCTCCCTCCCACCTTCCAGGTAATCTGGTCCAGCTCATTCAGAATGACTGGCAGCAAGCCACTGACCCACAGCACCATCGCCAGCCAGGCCACCCAGGAAATGGTGTGCTCCAGGGTGCGGGCCCAGCGCGCCTGGGTGAACGCAGCCCTCAACACATTGACGCCGACACGGATGACCACCAGGGAAACCAGCACCGGAATGGCGACCCTGAAAGCCGCTATCGCGATGTATCGGTCCAGCAAGGCCCGCGCGCCATATCCCAGACACAGCAATACGAGCGGAAACAAGACACCATCCACTTCGCGGCGGCCAAACCAGATGGAGCGCTCATCCTGCTGTCCCAACGCCCTGCGCAGCAATCGGACCAGCCCCCAGGCCAAGCCCACGCACACCGCCAGCGAGAGCAACTCCAGCAATACCGTGGGCTGGGTCAGCGCCGACAGCCATCCTTCCAGGTCATCGATCGGCTGCGGGGCGGGAACATGGCTGAAAGATGCCATCAGAGATCCGCCAGCACGCGAATATGCGCTTCCACGCTGCGCGCCAGGGCATCCAGGTTGTAGCCGCCTTCGAGGCACGACACGATGCGCCCCTTGGCGTGGCGCAGCGCCACATCCTTGATGCGCTGGGTGATCCAGGTGTAGTCCAGCTCCGTCAGACCCATCTGACCCATGTCGTCATCGCGGTGGGCGTCGAAGCCCGCACTGATGAAGATCATCTCCGGCCGGTAGGCTTCCAGGCGTGGCAGCCAATGGGCCTCAATCAGCTCGCGCACGTGCGGACCCTTGGTATAGGCCGGCACCGGCATATTCACCAGGTTGCTGGCGTGCGAGCGCACACCGCCTTCGGGATAAAAAGGGTGCTGAAAGAAGCTCACCATCAGAACCCGCTGGTCGCCAGCGATGATATTTTCCGTGCCGTTGCCATGGTGCACATCAAAATCCACGATGGCGACCCGTTTGAGACCATGGCGCTCCAGGGCATAGCGTGCGGCAATGGCCACGTTATTGAAGAAACAAAAGCCCATGGCCTTGTCGCGGCAGGCGTGGTGACCGGGCGGGCGCACCGCGCAAAAGGCATTCTCCATTTCGCCGGCCATCACCGCGTCGGTGGCTGCCAGCGCGGCCCCGGCGGCGCGCAGGGCGGCGTCCCAAGTGTGCATATTGATGGACGTGTCCGGGTCAATCTGGGCGTGCTTCGGACCGCCAGCGGCTATTTCTTCGCGCAGACCGTCGGTCAAGCCGCGCAGCGCGGCCACATGCATGCGGCCGTGCGCCAGTTCAATATCGGTGATCGGTGCCTCCGGCGCTTCACGGCGGTCCAGCGCGTCGCCCACGCCACTGGTCAGCAGACGGTCTTCAATCGCGTCCAGCCGCTCGGGGCATTCGGGGTGACCCGCGCCCATTTCGTGTTTCCAGCAGTCGCGGTGGGTAAAGTATCCGGTCTTGTTCACCAAAGCACTCGCCTAACAAAATTATTGAAAATTTTCGGGTAACGTCCAGTCATGGACGCACAATACAAGCTTAAATCTTTGCTCAATCAGCTTAACACGGTGATTGTGGGCAAGCCATCGCAGATTCAGGATTGCGTGGCCTGCCTGCTGGCCGGTGGCCACCTGCTGATTGATGATGTTCCGGGTGTTGGCAAAACCACCCTTGCACACGCACTGGCCCGCACCTTTGGACTGCAGTTCTCCCGCGTGCAATTCACCTCGGACCTGATGCCCAGCGACCTCTCCGGCGTGTCCATTTACGAGCGCGGCAAAGAAGCCTTCGTCTTCCACCCTGGCCCCATCTTTGCCCAGGTGTTGCTGGCGGACGAAATCAACCGTGCCAGCCCCAAGACGCAGAGTGCCTTGCTCGAAGCCATGGAAGAGAAGCAGGTCACCATCGAAGGGGAGACCCGCCCCCTGCCCCAGCCCTTCTTTGTGATTGCCACGCAGAACCCGCTGGATCAGCTGGGCACCTACGCCCTGCCCGAGTCGCAACTGGATCGCTTCCTGATGCGCATCTCACTGGGCTACCCGGACCGCATCGCCGAGCGTGAGTTGCTGGCCGGGCACGACCGGCGCGAACTGGTGGAGCAGTTGCCCAGCCTGCTGTCACAGGTGGAACTGCACCAACTGCAACAGCAAGTGCTCAACGTTCATGCGGCGGGGCCCCTGCTGGACTACGTGCAGGACCTGATTGCCGCCACCCGCTCGGGCCAGTGGTTCCTGCAGGGCCTGAGCCCACGGGCCGGCATTGCGGTCGTGCGGGCGGCCAAGGCGCAGGCCCTGCTCAGCGGGCGCGACTATGTGGCCCCCGACGACGTGCAGGCCATCCTGCCGCAGACCATTGCCCACCGCCTCATTCCCGTGGGTGACTCGGGGCGCGGCGCGGTGGAACAAGTGCAGGCCCTGCTGCTGGCAGTGCCACTGCCTTGATGGGCCTTCGTCAACGTTTTCAGACGTGGTTTCAGTCGCGTATACCGCTGCGCGACAGCACCACGCTGACCCAGCGCAACGTCTACATCCTGCCCACAGCCCCGGGTTTCATGCTGGGAGCCACTTTGCTGGTGCTGCTGGTTGCGTCCATCAACTACCAGCTCAATCTGGGCTATGTGCTGACCTTCCTGCTCACCGGCAGCGCCGTCGTAGGCATGAATGTATGCCACGGCACCCTGCGTGGAATTACTATGAATTTGATAGCGCCTGACGCACAGTTCGCGGGGGCTAACGTCACTATTGGCATCAACGTTTTGAGCAAACGCCGTTCCGTTCGCCACGGCATTGGACTGGCGGTGCTGGGCACCGACCACTGGAGCTGGACCGATGTACCCGCCCAGGGCAGCGCCAAAGTGCAGATCGCCTTTCAGCCGCAACGCCGTGGTTTGCACCGGGTGCCGCCTCTCACCGCCGAAACCCGCTTTCCGCTGGGCACGTTTCGGGTCTGGACCGTGTGGCGCCCGGCGGCGCAAGTCCTGGTCTACCCGGCACCCGAGCTGCACCCGCCCCCCCTGCCGCCCGGTGAGCCCCGGGCGGGCGGCGCTGCCGCGACCCACCAGCAAAGCACAGGTGAATTTGATGGCGTGCGCGCCTACCGCCGGGGCGATCCACTCAAACTGGTGGTCTGGAAGAAGGCCGCCAAGGCGGATGAACTGGTCAGTCGTGATGCCCAGCAGGTGCAGCGGTTCGAGTTGTGGCTGGACCTGGCTCAGGCGGGCAAGGCCCGCACGGCGGGGGCAGGCAGTGCACCGCAGGAACATGCCTTGTCCCGCCTGTGTGCCTGGGTGCTACTGGCGGAGCGGCAGGGCCTGCAATACGGGCTGCGCCTGCCCGGGCAGGAAATCTTGCCTGGCAGTGGCGAAGCCCACAAAAAGAACTGCCTGCAAGCGCTGGCCATGGCCTGAGCCCATCCGGTCGCCCTAAACCCTTACCCCATGCTTGAACGCCTGCACAACCTGCCCCGCGACGCCCGCGACACGCTTTTTCTGTTGGCGGTCATCGCCTGGATCATCGCGCCACAGGTTCCCCACCTCCCGGTGTGGTGCAGTGCCATGGCCGCCGCCATTCTGTTGTGGCGCGGCATGATTGCGGTGCGCGGACACACCTTGCCGTCACGCTGGTGGCTCATGGCACTGTTGCTGCTGGCCACCGCGGCTACGTTTTACACCTACCGCACGTTGCTGGGACGGGATGCCGGTGTCACGTTTATCGTCGTGTTGCTTGCGCTCAAGACGCTGGAACTGCGGGCCCGGCGGGATGCCTTTGTGGTCTTCTTCCTGGGCTTCTTCACGCTGCTCAGCAACTTCTTTTTTTCACAAAGCCTGGTCACCGCCGCCGCCATGATGCTGGGCCTGCTGGGCTTGCTCACGGCGCTGGTCAACAGCCACATGCCGGTGGGTCGTCCACCGCTGATGCAGGCGGCCAAAACGGCGGGCAAGATGGCCCTTCTGGGGGCACCCATCATGGCCGTTTTATTTGTACTGTTTCCCCGTGTTGCCCCTCTCTGGGGCGTGCCATCGGATGCCATGACCGGGCGCAGTGGCCTGTCCGCCAGCATGCAGGTGGGCAGCATCGCCAGTCTGGCGCTGGACGACAGCATTGCCATGCGCATCCGCTTCGAGGGCCCGCCGCCACGCCAAAGCGACCTGTATTTCCGGGGGCCGGTTCTCTCCACTTTTGACGGCCGCGAGTGGCGCCCCCTGGTTTCGATCTTTCCGCCCCGCATGCAGCCGGCGGCCGACCTGCAGGTCCAGGGCGACCCCATCCGTTACCAAGTGACGCTGGAGGCCAACAACCGGCCGTGGTTGCTGCTGCTCGACGCCGGATCTGTGCCCCCCGTCCTCAGCGGCTACACACCCGGCATGACGCCCGACCTGCAATGGGTGGCCGACCGCCCCCTGGCCGATCTGGTGCGTTACAGCGCCCAAAGCCACACGGTGTTTCGCCACGGCCCAACGCGGCTGGTCACCGGGCTGCAAGACTATCTGGAGTTGCCCGCCAACTTCAACCCCCGCACCCTGCAACTGGCGGCCAACATGCGCCGCGACCCGCGCTACGCCAGGGCCGATGCCAGCACGCTGGTGGGTGCCGTGCTGGATCGTCTGCGCACGGGGGGCTACACCTACACGCTGGAACCCGGCGTGTATGGCACCCACACCGCCGACGAGTTCTGGTTTGACCGCAAAGAGGGGTTTTGCGAACACATTGCGTCGGGCTTCGTGCTGCTCATGCGTGCGCTCGACGTTCCGGCGCGGGTGGTCACGGGCTACCAGGGCGGCGAAGCCAACAGCGTGAACGGTTTCTGGACGGTACGCCAAAGCGACGCCCATGCCTGGGCCGAGGTCTGGATAGCAGGCCAGGGCTGGGTGCGGGTAGACCCCACGTCCGCCGTGGCGCCAGGGCGCACCGGCAGCCTGCAGCGGCTGCAAGCACCCCGTAATGCCATTGCCCAGGCGCTGGGCGCAGTGAGTCCGCAATTTGCCCTCAATCTGCGCGCCCTGTGGGATGCGGCCAACAACGGCTGGAACCAGTGGGTGCTGAACTACACGCAAAGCAAGCAGCTCAATCTGCTGCGCAATCTCGGGTTCGAATCCCCCAGTTGGGAGGACTTGAGCTATGTGCTCATTGGCATCATCGTCTTCGCCAGTCTCGTGGGCGCGGCATGGACCCTGTGGGAACGGCACCGCCAGGACCCCTGGCTGCGCCTGCTGCACCGGGCCACGCTTGCGCTGCAGCGCGCCGGGTTTGCGGTGCCCGCGCAGACGCCCCCCCGCCAGATGGCCGTGCTCCTGCGGAACCACGCACCACTAAACGATGCGGCCACTGCAGCCTTGAGTGACTGGCTTTTGCGGCTGGAAGCATGGCGCTACGCCCCCCGTCACGGATCGAACGCAGACCTGGCACTGGGTACACTGGCGCGAGAATTCAGACACCTGCCCTGGCCCCCACACATTCCCCAACGCCCCGACCCGACGTGACACCTTTCCATCTTTCAATTGCTACACTTTTTATAGCTGCCTGCGCAATGAATGCCGGGGCTACAGCCCATAAACACCATAAAAGCAAGAAGAAGGCGGCTCCGACGGCTTCGGAAAAATCCCCTGCAGAACCCACCGGACCGCTATACGCCATGCGCCCGGAAGTCATGCTGGTGGCCGACGACATTGCGACCCGACGCGATCTGGACCGTGACTGGGTGCGCCAGGCGATCGGCCAGGCGCACTACATGCCGTCTGTTGCCCGGGCGGTTACGCCACCCTCCGTGGGCACCGCCAAGAACTGGGCGGTTTACCGCAGCCGCTTCATTGACCCGGTGCGCATCCGTGCCGGTGTCAAGTTCTGGCAGACCAACCGCGAAACCCTGGAGCGGGCCGAGCGGGAGACGGGTGTGCCTGCTGCCATTATTGTGGGCGTCGTGGGCGTCGAGACCATTTACGGCCAGCAAACCGGCAACTACCGGGTCATCGACGCACTGTCCACTTTGGCTTTTGATTTTCCGGCCGTGCATCCCAAGGCCACCGCACGCGCCGCTTTTTTTCTGTCGGAGCTGGAAGCCTATCTGAGCCTGACCCACCGCACCAGCACCGACCCAATGGCGCTGCGTGGCAGCTACGCGGGCGCCATGGGCATGCCGCAATTCATGCCCTCGAGCTGGAGCAAATACGCGGTGGATTTTGATGGCGACAGCCGGGTTGACCTCTTCAACAGCCCTGCTGATGTAATTGGCTCCGTCGCCAACTACTTCAAGTCGTTTAATTGGCAGCGCAACATGCCCACCCATTACCCCGTGCGGCTGAGCGCTGAAGGCGCAGACAAGGCTGCACTTCTGGCCCCTGACATTCTGCCCACGTTCACGCCAGCGGCATTTGCGGCCCAGGGTGCCGAGCTGGATGGCGCAGCCCTGCAACACGCGGGCCCGCTGGCCCTGGTGGAACTGCAGAACGGCGATGCCCCGCCGCTGTATCTTGCTGGAACCGAGAATTTTTACGCCATAACACGCTACAACTGGAGCAGCTACTACGCCCTTTCGGTCATTGAACTGGGCCAGGAAATCGCCGCCGCCATGCCAAAATAAACCATGCCTGCTGAAACCACTGCCCCGAACGTAGAAAGCGACGTTACCTCCGCGCTCTACCGCGCGGCGATCGGCCCGATCAGAACGGACCATTACCTGCGCCTGTTCACGCACTTTGAAGCGGCGGACCGCCCCGGCATCCACTGGAATTGGGCGGCCAGCCTTTGCACACTGAACTGGATGGCCTTTCGCCGACTGTGGGGGGCCGCGCTAGCCTATATGGGCGCACTGGTGGGACTGGCCTTGCTCATTTTTGGCATTGGCCGCCTCGTATTTCAGTTGTCTGGCATGGCCGAATTCACGCTGATGCTGGTATTTTCCATACTGGCCTTTGTGGTGCCCGGCTTGTTTGGAGACGCTGCTTTCTACATCCATTGCAGAAAAAAGATGACACAGGCACTGCAAGCCAACGACCAGGTTGAAGACGCCTGCGCCCTTTTACAGCGCCGCGCAGGCACCAAGCGACGCCTGATCGGGCTGGCACTGGTCAATCTGGTGTTCCTGGGTGCGCTGGCTGGCCTCTACAGCGTGTTTACCGAAGTCAGCACCTTGGCGAACAGCGCCTTGCACCGGGACACACCCGGTAATCTGGCCATCGGCCGCGCGACGGAAGCCGTCCCGACACCGAATACGGCGCCGACACCCCTGGCTGCCGCGGTCTCGTCGCCCACCGTGCCGGCATCTGCACCCCAATTGCCGACAAAGGTACCGGCGAAAACTGCCGAGTCACACTATGTGATCAATGTCGGATTGTTCGCCAAAGACAACAACGCCCGCAACGCACACGCCAGGCTGGTGGATGCCGGACTGCCCTCTTTCACCCAGGTCCTGGAAACATCCAAAGGCAAACGCACCCGCGTGCGCGTGGGGCCCTTTGAAACCGAGGCACAAGCCCGGGAAGCGGTTGAAAAGATTCACGCGCTCAAGCTGGACGCCGTCATCATCCAGCAGTAGGCACTCCTGCGAGACCGTCGAAAAACTGGAAATTATTTTTCCCTTTTTCCTTGGCCGCGTACATCGCACGGTCGGCATTTTTCATGATGGACTGCTCGTCCCATGCTCCGGCCGAAACCATGCAGATTCCGATGCTGACTGACACACAGCAGGCGTGTCCGTTAAACGGCACAGGTTCGCTGGCCGCTGCCAGAATCTTGTGCGCCACCACGGCAACCTGATCCGAATCGCCCACATCCTGAATCAACACGACAAACTCGTCACCACCCAGGCGGGCTACCACGTCAGTGCCACGCAAACACTGATTCAAACGGCTGGCAAACTCCTTGAGCACAAGGTCGCCCGCATCGTGCCCCAAGGTGTCGTTGATCGCCTTGAAATGGTCCAGGTCAATGAAAAGAACGGCCAGCTTTCGGTCATTGCGGCGCGCTGATCGAACGGCAAGCCCAAGCATTTCATGAAACAGGACCCGGTTAGCCAAACCGGTCAGGCCGTCGTGTGTAGCCAGATGCTGAATGCGCTCTTCGGCCAGCTTCTCGCGCGTAATATCGCGTCCAACGCCACGGTAGCCGTTGAAGCCTCCATGGGCGTCCCGCAGTGTCTCTCCACTGACCCGTATCAGTCGCGCCGTGCCATCGGCACAGGTGCATCGCAACACCGCCTCCCGAAAAGGCTGGTGCTGTTGCAGCAGCGCGTTGTGAGCCGCTGCATCCCCGCTGACTTCAAACCCGAGCTCGCCAAACGTTTTGCCCATTTCGGAATCAAAGCTGGGCCCGTCACCGGTAATATGCTGCCCCTCCATGCGGGTGAAGCGCAGTTCGGCATCCTGCTCCCAAAACCAGTCCGACGATAACTCGGTCAAGCTGCGAAACCGTGCTTCGCTTTCCCGCAACGCACGCTCGGCACGCACGCGTTTCGTGACGTCGGTGTAAATGGTGACGAAGCCGCCGCCCGGAATGGGGCGTCCGCAGATGTCGATCACACTGCCATCGGGGCGATCGCGCTCAAACTGGTGCGCCTCGAACCGGCGCGCCAAGGCAACACGGCTACGCACCTGCTCTTCGACATCTCCTGGGCCGTAATCACCACGCTGGGCGTTGTAGAGAATGAAATCCGAGAAGTGGGCACCCGGAGCACACAACGCGAGCGGGAAATCCAGCAACTCCGCAAACCGGCGGTTGACGGCGAGCATATTCAGGTCACCGTCGACGATGCTGATGCCCTGATCCATGTGAGAGAAGGTGTTGTCCAGCAGGCTCTCGCTTTGCTGCAACGACAGCACCGCCTGTTTCGCGTCCGTGATGTCTTCAACCATCCATACTGTTCCACGGTCAGGGCGATTGGGTTCAACCGCCTTCGCGTAGACACTGCACCAGACCAGACTGCCGTCCCATTTGCGCAACTGGCAGTCGGCATGAAAAGAATCGCCTGCGTTGAGCAGCGCACCCGCATCGATTGCAAACCGTGCATAACTTTCCTCGTCCGCATGCATGATGCTCGCCGGTTTTCCCACCAGCTCGTCTGCCGCGCGGTAGCCAAAGATCTCTGCTGCACGCGGATTGCAGCGCAGGACGATCCGGTCGCGCGTAAAAACGATTCCAATGGAGGCGCTCTCCAGGATCGCAGTCAACTCATCGGCGCTGCGTTGAAGCGCTGCGATTGCAGCAGGGCCCATCTGGCTCATCCCAGGGCGACGTTCTCAAACAGTGTGTGCAGGGCGTCAGACCAGACTTCGACTTCAGCCTCCTCCACGCCCAGGTAGGCCAGACACGCCGCACCATGATCGGTCCACTCTTTTTGTGTATCCGCTTCCTCGTGCAAGGCCACCAGGTGCTCGGCCACCAAGCCCGCGCACACCAGCGTACGCACCTCGGCCGGGACGGTGTCGTCCCGCACGATGGTGAAGTCATGGTGCAGGCGCACCGCCTGATAGATCGGCGACGGCAAGCGCCAGGTCCGCGCGACAATGGCGCCCACCACGGCATGGTCGGTCTTGTGCGCTGCATTTTCAGTGGCCGTAAAGCTGCGATCCTGCCGCGCCAGCGCCTCTACCAGCGTGCCGGAATAGCCGCGAACGCCCTGCATCAAAATTGGAATGCCGACATGGCAAAACAGACCGCAGGTGTAGGCCAGCTCCGGATCCACGCCATACAACTGGCGTGCGATGTGCGCCATGGCCAGGGCCCTGCGGGTTGAGGTTTCCCAGAAATGCTCCAGCACCGGCGAGTTGATGCGAATGGCGGTACGCAGCAAAAAGGCCGTCAACAATTTCTCGGTCATGCGCACACCCAGCAGACCCAATGCCTCCGAAACCGAGGTAACGGGCCGGGAGCGGGCGTAAAAGGGGCTGTTGGCAGTCCGGATCAGCGATGCCGCCATGGCCACATCCCGACCGGCAATATCCGCAATGACCTGGGGATCAGGGTCTTCTTTATCCATCTCTGTACGCAGCGCCACCAGCAATTCAGGACACGAAGGAATATTGATATCACGCAACGAACCCGATGCAAGCGCCTGATCCAGCTCGCGGTCGGTGTCGTTGATGGAAAGCCTTGAAGGTGCCTTGGTGTGCATGCAGGTCCAGATTGGGGTGATGTCAATGGTCGCCGTTGGAACGGCGTAAAAAATCTTCAAACTCACTGAGCGGCATGGGCCTGGCATACAGGTAACCTTGGGCAAAGTCGCAATTTGCTGCGGACAGCAGGTCACGTTGCTCCACCGTTTCCACGCCTTCGGCAATTACTTTGAGGCCCAACTTGTGGGCCATGACAATGATGGCCTCTGCAATCGCCCGATCGCCTGCATCGGTGGTCATGTCGCGTATGAACGATCGATCAATTTTGAGATAGTCGATGTCAAACTTCTTCAGATAGGACATGGACGAGTAACCCGTACCAAAGTCGTCAAGGCTGATCTGAATCCCCACCTCGCGGAATTGAAAAAGCTTGTTTGCCACGTCCTGTCGGCTGTCCATCAACAGACCCTCCGTAATTTCGATACTGATCAGGCTGGGATGCAAATCGATCTCGCGCAAATACTCAATCCACTGCTCATGGGTACGTCCGGTCGCAAACTGCCGCGGCGACTTGTTCACCGCCACCTGGATACTTCCAACGCCCATGCCCTGCCACCGTTTGGCAGCTTGCGCGGCCTCGCGAAAAACCCAGTCACCGATCTGCTGGATAAGCCCCACTTCTTCTGCGATGGGAATAAAGTGGTCGGGTGGAACCATGCCGAGCACCGGATGCTTCCAACGCAGCAGGGCTTCAGCCTTCACCACCTGGCCATTGGTCATGTCAACAATGGGCTGAAAGTAGACTTCGAGTTGATGGGCAGCCAGCGCGCCGCGCAATTCGTTCGCCAGCTCCAAGCGATACCGTGATCGCTCCTGCAGGGCGGGTGTGAAATAGCTGAAGCAGGAGCGCCCCTGGGCCTTGGCGGCGTACATGGCCTGGTCGGCATACGACACCAGGGTGTCCATCTCCTGCGCATCATCAGGAAACAAGGCAATTCCGACACTGGCAGATACGTAGGCCATATGCCCGTTTACCTGAAAGGGCTGCATCAGCGATTCAATCACGTTCATCGCAACCTGTCCAAGCCCCGCAGGCTCGGTAATTTGCGGCAAGATCACCATGAACTCATCGCCACCCAGGCGTGACACACTGTCCGACTCGCGCACACTGGCGCTAATGCGTTTGGCGGCCTCCACGAGCAAGCGGTCGCCCGCCTCATGCCCCAGGGTGTCGTTGACTTCCTTGAAGCGATCCAGGTCCACCAGAAGCAGTGCGCAGCTTTCGCCCGTCCGATGGCTGCGTTTGATCTCCTCACTCAGGCGATTTCGGAACATGCGCCGGTTGGGCAACCCGGTGAGGGAGTCGTAGTTGGCCTCATCCCAAATGCGTTGCTCCATGCGCTTGCGCTCGGATATATCCAGCATGACGGTAACCAGGCCACCGACTGAGCCATCCGACTTGTTGAATGTGGCCTTGTAGAGCAGCATGTCACGCGCAGCTCCATCCATATGGGGCAATTGAGCCTCGGAAACCTCGATACCCGGGTTGTCCAGAAGCCGCTGGTCTGCTGCCTGCATTTTGTCGGCGACAGCACGATAGGTCGTGCCGTGCACCGTACGCCCCAGCAAGCGCTCGCGGGGCTTGCCAACCATTTCCTCAAATGCTTTATTGCAGCCCAGATACCGGCCGTGTTCGTCCTTGTAGGAAATCGGGCCGGGAATGGTGTCAATCAGCTGTTCAACAAAGTGCAATTGGTCGAGCAACTTGCGTTCAGCCGTCCTGCGGGCGGTAATATCAACCAGAGTGCCCACGATGGCAGGCTGGTCATCAATCGCCGTGGTCATGCCAAAGATTTCTACCTCAAATCGGGTCCCGTCTTTCTTCAGACCCAGAAACTTGTAGTGACCCGTTCTGGCTTCACCGCTGAGCCGGCTGGCGATACCCGCCGCGACGCGGGGCCAGTCTTCCGGTGCGACTACATCTCTGGGGCCGACCGGCCCGCACAAATCGGCCTGGGAATAGCCAAAAATCTCGGCGAACCGCGGATTGACGTACAAATATCTGTCGCCCTGAATCACATACAAGCCAACGATCTCATTGCTGGCGAAACCCCGTAGCAAGCTGCTGGCGGAGCCAAGAATACGATCGATATGGGCGTCGCCGTCAAGCATCAGTGGGGGCTGTGTTCATTTGATCGCCAGATGATAACCCGCGGCAACGGCTACGCCGGGACGGTCATTAAATCAGGTCTGCGGCACGCCGCCTGGGGTGCAACGCAGGCTCCTGCAACCACAATGCCAGTGCATCTGCGGTGAGGGGACGGGCAAACAGGTAGCCCTGCAGTTCGTCGCAACCCATATTCTTCAATTCGCGCGCTTCCTCTTCCCGCTCCACCCCTTCTGCAACCACCTGCAAACCCAGCGTATGCCCCAAGGCCACAATGGCGCGGGTAATGGCGAAATCGGTCGGATCCTCCAGCATGTCGTGCACAAACGACTTGTCAATTTTGAGCTTGTCGATGGAAAAGCGTTTGAGGTAGGCCAGACTCGAATAACCGGTTCCAAAATCATCAATGGACAACTTGACCCCCAGTGCCTTGAGGCTGGCCAGTTGCTGCTGCGCCGCATCCGCGTTGCCCATGAGCTGGGACTCGGTGATTTCCAGCTCAATACGGGCGGGATCAGCCGCACTGGACCGCAGACTCTCTTGCAGATGGGTACTCAGCGCCGGGTCCGCCAGCTGGGTCACCGACAGATTGATAGAGAGGTCCACCGGACCTATGGCACCATGGCTCCACCGAGACCACTGCGCACAGGCCTCATCAATGACCCATGCACCGATACCGCGAATCAGACCGGTTTCCTCAGCAATCGGAATGAACTGGTCGGGGCCGACCAACCCGAGCTCCTCGCTGTGCCAGCGCAGCAAGGCTTCGACGCCCAGAAACTCGCGGGTCTGCGCACTCACACGGGGCTGGTACAACAGCCTGAACTCGCCCCGCTCCAGCGCCCCGCGCAGACACCGCTCCATGGTCTGGCGCTGACGCACCACATCGTCGATTGCCGGCACGTAAAAACGGGCCCTGTCCCGCCCGGCTGATTTGGCTTCGTACATGGCGGCGTCCGCCCGGCGCATGAGTTCAGCCAGATCCGTACCGTCATCCGGACAAATGGCGACACCCACGCTGCAGGACACAGACAACTCATGGCCCTCCACATGATGACCCTGGCGAATGAGCGGTATCAGCCGGTTGTCCACCTGCTCGCGCACATCGTCGCCGTCTTTGACACCCCGCAAGAGAACGACGAACTCGTCCCCACCCAGCCGGCTGACCGTATCCCCTGCGCGTACCGCCTGGCTGAGCCGTGAGGCCACCGATCGCAGGAGGCCATCGCCAATGTGGTGGCCCAGCGTGTCGTTGATGATCTTGAAGCGATCCAGGTCGATGAACAGCACCGCCACCCGCTCCCCGCTGAGTTCGGCTGCCACCAGTGCGCTGCGCAGGTGCTCAACACACAAGGCGCGGTTGGGCAAGCCGGTGAGGACGTCGTGCTCTGCCAGGTACTGCACTCGGGCCTCGGTTCGCTTGCGGTCCGTGATATCAACCGAGATACCGATGTAATGCGAGATTGCGCCCTGGCGGGCCGACTCCCGCACCGCCGAAATCATGAGCCAGGCCGGATAGGTGTCACCCGAGCGCCGGCGCACCATCACCTCGCCCTGCCAGGCGTCCCGCTCCTGAATGGCCGCGCCGATACGGATTGTCAGCGCGCGGGCGTCCGGACTGTCCAGCAGCAGCGTCAACTGCTCACCGACCACTTCGTAATAGTCATACGACGTGCTGCGGCAAAACGCGCGGTTGACGCTCAGAATCCGTTGCGTCTCGTCCATGATGACGATGCTCTCGGACGATGCTTCAAACACTTTGGACCACAGTTCCAGGCGCTGCTCCATCAGCTTCAGCACATTGATGGGCGTGAAGGACGTCAGCACCGCGTCGCGCCCCTGGTACGTCAACCGCCGGGCAGAGAGTACGGCCCAGGACGGCTCCTCGCCACCCAGCCAGCGCACTTCGAATTCGTCGACCGAGTCCTTGTCTGCCAAGCGTTGAAAGAAGCGGTTGCGCACACCCGGCTCCAGACCGTTGCGCCAGGGGTCGCTGCGCTGCCCGCCCAGCCAGGGCATGGCCGGAGCGTTGGCGTGCAATACGTCGTGGTCGGGTACCGACGTCACCACCATGGCAATCGGCATGGACTCCAGCAGTTCCTGCTGCGCTACCGCTGCGCGGGCACTGGCGGCCATCTCCTGCTGGGTTAGTCGGTCCTGGTCCAGCTGTGCCAGCATGTCGTTGAAGGCGGTTACCAACTGCCCGATTTCGTCCTTGCTGTGCCATTGCGCGCGCCGGGTGTACTCGCCCGTCAGGCGCACAGCACTTGCCACCAACGCCAGACTCTTGAGCGGACGCGCTATTTGCTGTGCCACCACATAGACCAGGCTGAGAATGCAGCCCAGCAGCAGCAACGCGGTTCCCAAATGCAGCCACATGCGCGAAAATTGACCGTCCACCCGCGCCTGGAGCAGTTGATTCAGCTGCGTCAGGCCCGTGGTCCAGCTTGTGCCCAGAGCCTGCAACACACCGGTGTACGTCGCATCCAGCATGCGCGACTCGTCTGCTGTAGCCGGCTGGTCTACCATCTGGCGGATCACGGGTATGAATCTGCCCAGCTGCTCGTCCAGCTGCAATTGAACCGGCCTCAAAGCGGCTTGAAGCTGCGGAGACCCGGCCAGCGTGGCCTGGGCCGCGTCCGCACGCACACCCTCCGCCACCGCTTCGATGCGCCCCGCCAGAATCAGCAAACGGGTCCGCTGGTCCTGGCCTGGAAAGGCCTCTGAACGGTAGGTCTTTAGAAACTCCACCGTCTCGTGCATCACCTGCAGCAATTCCGGATAACGCAGCACCGTGAGGGACATCACGTAGTAGCTATCCAGATCGGGATCGAGAATCAGGTTGGACTGGTTGCCCACGGCCGTCACCAGCGTGCGTCCTTGCGCGAAAAGGGGTGACAGATCGGCCGAGCCCGCAGGGCGCGATGTACCGCTCTGTATCACCTGTACCGTCTCGATGATTTGCGGACTGACGGCCACGGTTCCCAAGTCCGGGTCCCATGCAGCGCGGGCCTGCGCCAGCCGCTGCAGAGACTGCCCACTCTCGCCCGGCTGGGCGGCGGCCGGCAGGGCACTGCCCATCATGACCTGGCGCACGGCATCGGTGTAATTGACACCCACAATTTCCTTGCGGGCGAAGTCAATCGCCAGGTATTTTTCGTGGATCAGAATGCCCGAGATGTAAATCACGGCCGTCAGATCCAGCAAGTAGATCAGGGTGAGCTTGCGGCTGACACTGAGCGTACCCAACCAGCCCAAGAACCGGCCCACCCAGCCTGGCGGCGCATTTTTCACACTGAAACCTGCCAACCCGGATAGTCAATAATCATGCGGTTGTGGCCACCAGAAACTCACGGCTGATGTGGGCACCCAGGTCGTTCACACGATCGAGGAACTGCGTCAGGTACGCATGCAAACCGGTGGCCAGAATTTCGTCAATGCGGCCATATTGAAGCTCTGCACGCAGCTTGCCTGCGCGGCGCAGTGTTTCACTGAGCGGGTCACTCGCCACCAGCCCCAGGTTGTTGACCACCTCGTTCAGGCTGGCGTGCAGGGAGCGCGGCATGTCGGGCCGCAAAATGAGCAAATCGGCCACGCGCTCGGGTTTGATGACATCGCGGTACACCTTGCGGTACACCTCAAAGCCCGAGACGCTGCGCAAAATGGCGCTCCAGTGGTAGAAGTCGTACTCCTGGTCTTTCCCGTTGGCCGTGCCAAAAAAGTCGCTTTGAACCGCGTGAAACTTCACATCGACCAGGCGAGCCGTGTTGTCGGCCCGCTCCAGGAAAGTGCCCAGGCGCATGAAGTGCAGTGCCTCGTCCATCAGCATGGTGCCTACGGTGACACCCCGTGAGAGATGCGAGCGAAACTTGACCCATTCAAAAAACTGCGCAGGGTCCTGCTCGAACTCGCCGGACTTGACCATGCGTTTGACTTCCAGCCAGGTCTGATTCTGGGTCTCCCACACCTCGGTCGTCAGCGTGCCGCGCACGGCGCGGGCGTTCTCTCGGGCAGCGCCCAGACACGACAGAATGGACGACGGATTGCTCTCGTCCTTGACCATGAAGTCCATCACATCGCGGGCTTCAATGGCACCAAAACGCTCGGTGTAAGTGGGCAACAGTTCGCTGATGCTCAGCAAACCTTGCCATCCCACTTGTGCCACCGCATCGGACTGGGGCAGCAGCGCGGTCTGGTAATTGACATCCAGCATCCGAGCGGTGTTTTCCGCGCGCTCGGTGTACCGGGACATCCAGAAGAGGTGATCGGCAGTGCGTGACAGCATGAATAGTCTCCTTCAGGATTGGGATTGCGTTGAAGTGGCAGCAAGAGCGATCGGGGCCACTGGGGCCACAGGCACTGCGTCGTCTTCAAGAATCCAGGTATCTTTGGTGCCGCCACCTTGTGAGGAATTCACCACCAACGAGCCGTCTTTCAGCGCCACACGGGTCAGGCCGCCCGGAACCATTTGCACCGTCTTGCCGCTGAGCACATAGGGGCGCAAATCGATATGGCGCGGTGCGATGCCGCTCTCCACAAACGTGGGGCAGGTTGACAGGCTGAGGGTTGGCTGGGCGATATAGCCGGCGGGGTTGGCCAGAATGGCTTTGCGGAAATCTTCAATCTCGGCGGTGGTGGAGGCCGGGCCCACCAGCATGCCGTAGCCACCCGCACCATGCACCTCTTTCACCACCAGGTCTTTCAGGTTGGCCAGGGTGTAGGCCAGGTCATCCTTGTTGCGGCACATGTAGGTGGGCACGTTGTTGAGGATGGGTTTTTCGCCCAGGTAGAACTCAATCATCTTGGGAACATAGGGGTAAATGGACTTGTCGTCCGCCACCCCGGTTCCCACGCCATTGCAGATGGTCACATGGCCTGCGCGGTAGGCGTTGAGCAGGCCGGCACAGCCCAGGGTAGATGTGGGCCGGAACGCAGTGGGGTCCAGAAAATCGTCGTCCACCCGGCGGTAAATCACATCCACACGCTTGGGGCCGCGCGTGGTGCGCATGTAGACAAAGTTGTCTTTGACGAAAAGGTCTTGCCCTTCCACCAGCTCCACGCCCATTTGCTGCGCCAAAAACGCGTGCTCAAAGTAGGCGCTGTTGTACATGCCGGGGGTGAGTACCACCACGGTGGGCTCAGCCGCAGTGGCCGGACTGCTGGCGCGCAGGGTCTCCAGCAACAAGTCGGGGTAGTGGGCGATGGGCGCCACGCGGTGCGCATTGAACAACCCGGGGAAAAGCCGCATCATCATTTTGCGGTCTTCCAGCATGTAGCTCACGCCGCTGGGCACGCGCAGGTTGTCTTCCAGCACGTAGTACTCGCCCTCCCCCTTGTCATTGGGGGCGCGCACGATGTCGATGCCCGAGATTTGCGAGTAGATGTTGTTGGGCACATCCACGCCCATCATCTCGGGGCGGAACTGGGCGTTTTGCTCAATCTGCTCTCGCGGAATGATGCCGGCCTTGAGGATTTCCTGATCGTGGTACACGTCATGAATGAAACGATTCAGTGCGGTGACCCGCTGCACCAGGCCTTTTTCCATGGTGGCCCACTCGTGCGCCGGGATGATGCGGGGAATCAGATCAAATGGAATCAGGCGTTCGGTGCCCGCGCCGTCTTCGTCTTTCTCGCCGTACACGGCAAAGGTGATGCCGACGCGGCGGAAGATCATCTCGGCTTCTTCGCGCCGCTTGGCCATCATGTCGCCGGGCTGGCGCGCCAGCCATTCGTCGTAAATCTTGTAGTGATCCCGAACCTGCTTGCCATGCGTAAAAAACGCGTACGGCAGGCTGGTGTACATCTCGTCAAATTTCCGCATACATCACCCTTTTGAAACTCTGCGGGACTGGCTGCTGCACAGCTCGGCCCCAGGTTGTTATTGACTTAGCAAGGTTCGCGCCACACCACGCAAATGACCACGGCACCAATAAGGCAACGGCACAGCACCACTATGGCACACGATGATGCCAGTACCGCTGCGCCTGAATCCGGGCGCACGCACTGTTTTGAGGCTTTTGAGGCTGCCACGACTGCCAGGTAAACGCACCACAATGAGGCGAATCCACCACCGCAATATTGCGCTCCAGGTAGCGCGCCAACACGGATGGCGCCGGGTGTCCAAAACGATTGCGGTAGCCCGACTGCACCACGGCCCGCTGCGGTGCCACGGCATCCAGAAAAGCGGCACTGCTGGACGTCTTGCTGCCGTGGTGCGGCACCAGCAATACGTTGGCTTTCAACGGCGCACCCGACGCCACCAGCCGCGCCTCTTGCGCCTGCTCAATATCGCCCACCAGCAAGGCCACCTGACCGGCCGCAGAAATACGCAGCACGCACGACATGGCGTTGGATTTGGCCCCCGCGTCATAGTCAGCGGCTTGTGGATGCAGCACCTCGAAGGCCACGCCATCCCACTCCCAGCGCTGCCCTGCCACACAGCGCTCGGCCGGACGCAGGGTCTGCAAGGCGTTGTCGGCCTCAATGGAACTGAGCAACACGGCCTGCGGCTGCATGGCCAGCACAGCGGACGCGCCGCCGACGTGATCCATATCCCGGTGGCTGAGCACCACCGTGTCCAGTCGGGTGTGCAGCGCCTGCAACAGCGGCACCAGCACGCGGTGGCCTGCATCACTCTCCAGACTGAAACGGGGGCCAGCGTCGTACAAAAGCGCATGGTGGGCGGTGCGCACCAGCACGGCGTTGCCCTGGCCGATATCCGCCGCCAGCAACTCAAACTGCCCGGGTGGTGGCAGCGGTGCTTGCCACAGCACAACCGGCAATAACAAAGGCAGGCCCAACACCCGCAGGGTCCAGGGCAGAGGCGCCACCAGCAACACGCCGCCCAGCACACCCGCCACGCCGGCCCATAGCGGCGGCATGGCCACGGAGATGGCAGCCCAGGGCCAGCTTGCGAGCCACTGCAAAACCCCCATCAACCAGCCGATGGCCCCAGCCGCCACATCCCACAGCACCGGTACCAGCACGCCCAGCATGGCCAGGGGCGTAACCACCAGCGTGATCCACGGTATGGCCAATGCGTTGGCCACCAGCCCCACGACCGACACCTGGCCGAACAACAACAGGGTCAATGGCGTCAGCGCCACCGTGATGACCCATTGCTCACGCAGGTTGGAGAGAATGTGACTCTTTAAGCCTTTTGTGCCTCTAGCCCCCGTGGCTACTGCGCTAGCCGCTCCTGAATCCGTAGCAAACAGCACGCCAACGGCGACAAAACTGAGCCAGAAACCCGGCTGCAGCAGGGCCCACGGGTCGCTGGCCACCACCACGGCGCAGGCCAGCATCCAGACGTGAGGCCAGGGCCAGCGCGCGCCCGACAGCCGCAGCACGGCCACCGTGGCCAGCATCAGGCAGGTGCGCTGCGCGGGCACGCCCCACCCCGAAAACACGGAATAGGCCGTGGCCAGCAAAACGCCGCCCAGCAAGGCTGCGCTGGGTGCCGGCAGCGCCAGGCACAAACGCCCGGAGCGCCGCCACAACCAGCCAATGGCCAAGGCCGCACCCCAGGCGAACATCGTGATGTGGAGGCCTGAAATGGAGACCAGATGTGCGACACCGGTGGCTCGGAACACATCCCAGTCGATGCGGTCGATGGCATTCTGGTCGCCCACTACCAAGGCCGCGATCATGCCGGCAAAGGGCCGCTGTGCCACGCGCGCAAAAATCCGGTCCCGCACCGTCTGGCGCGCCAGCGCAACCGGGTGGCGCCAGGTTTGCGCCAGCCGCACCGGCACCGGGTCCTTGGCGGTTGCCCGCACGTAGCCCGTGGCTTGCACGCCCTGCTCCCACAACCACAACTCGTAATCAAATCCATGGGGATTGCGGCTGCCGTGCGGCGCCTTGAAGCGCAGCGTCATTTGCCAGCGCTCACCCGCTTGGAGGTCGTCGGGCAACCGGTTCAGCCCCAGCAAGGCTTCGCCGGTTGCATAGGCACCGCCATACCAGCCCACATCCATCCGTGGCGGCACGCGCTGGGTTTGCCCATCCAACTGCGCCGACTCCACCTCCAGCCGGAACCGCAAACCCGCTTCATTGCGCTGCGGCAGGGTCGCCACCACGCCGGTCACCAGCAGGTCACTGCCCTCCAGCGCGGGGGCCAGCGCGTCGCTCTCGTAAAACGACGCACGCAAGCCCGTCACCCCGAAACCCAGCAGCGCAAACACCACCAACGCCATTCCAAGGCGTGCGGCGATTGCTATTTTTTTAGTAGCTATCAGCGCATAGAGCACGGGGGCTAGAAGCACAAATGATGCATAAACCAGCCAGGGTGACAGCTGCGATTGCTGCAACTGCATCGCGGTACCCGCCACAAAACCCAGCAAGGCCGGGAACAAAATCCGGGCCAATCCTGAGGGAAGGTAAGAAACAGCGTGCACTGAACCCATGCTAACCCGTCACCACGCCCCATTGACTCAGCAAAAACCCATGGCGCGGGAATTGCTTGTTACGATTCAAACCATGCGGCACCCGCCAGCTATTGAAATTTATTGAGCCCAACCGAGACAACCCATGTCCATTCATGCTGCGCTGAACCACGTTACCCACTACACCTACGACCGGCTGGTCAACCTGGGCCCCCAGGTGGTACGGCTGCGCCCCGCGCCGCATTGCCGCAGCCACATCATTTCGTACTCACTCAAGGTCGAGCCCGCCGCTGGACACTTCATCAACTGGCAGCAAGACCCGTTTGCCAACTACCAGGGCCGCCTCGTCTTCCCCAACAAGACCAAAGAATTCAAGGTCACTGTGGATCTGGTCGTGGAGATGGCGGTCTACAACCCATTCGACTTCTTTCTGGAGCCCTCGGCTGAAGAGTTTCCTTTTCAATACGCACCCCTGCTGCAGGAAGAGCTGTTGCCCTACCTGCTGGCCGATGCCCGCACGCCGCTGGTCGAGGCCTATCTGGCCAGAATCAACTACACCAAGCGCCGCACCATCGACTTTCTGGTGGACATCAACCAGATGCTCCACAACGACATCAAGTACCTGATCCGCATGGAGCCCGGCGTGCAAACGCCCGAAGAAACGCTGACCAAGGGCTCCGGCTCCTGTCGCGACTCGGGCTGGCTCCTGGTGCAGCTGCTGCGCCACTGCGGCCTGGCGGCGCGCTTTGTGTCGGGCTACCTGATTCAGCTCAAGCCCGACGTCAAGGCACTGGACGGCCCCAGCGGCACCGAAGTCGACTTCACCGACCTGCACGCCTGGTGCGAGGTCTATTTGCCCGGCGCGGGCTGGATCGGGCTGGACGCCACCTCGGGCCTGCTGGCCGGTGAGGGCCACATCCCGCTGGCCTGCACGCCGCAGCCCTCGGGCGCAGCCCCGATTGAAGGCAGCATGGACGAGTGCGAGGTGGAGTTCAGCCACCACATGGAAGTCACCCGCATTTTTGAGTCGCCCCGCGTCACCAAGCCCTATACCGAAGCGCAATGGCTTGACGTCATGGCGCTGGGCAATGCGGTCGACAAGGAACTGGTAGCCGGCGATGTGCGCCTGACCATGGGCGGCGAACCCACCTTTGTGGCCGTCAACGACCGCGACGCCGCCGAATGGAACACCGACGCGCTGGGCCCCACCAAGCGCGGCTTTGCCACGGCGCTGGTGCACAAGCTGCGCGCCGAATACGGCACCGGTGGCTTTTTGCACTTTGGCCAGGGCAAGTGGTACCCCGGTGAGCAATTACCCCGCTGGGCGCTCAACATCTACTGGCGCACCGACAAACAGCCCGTGTGGTCCGACCCCTCGTTGTTCACCGACGAGCGCGACCCCACCCACTACACCAGTGAAGACGCCCAGCGCTTCACCAAAACCCTGGCCAAACGCCTGGGCATGACCGACCAGTTTGTGCAGGCGGCTTTTGAGGACGCCTGGTACTACCTGTGGCGTGAACGCCGCCTGCCGGTCAACGTAGACCCGTTCAACTCCAAACTGGACGACGAAATGGAGCGCGCCCGCCTGCGCCGGGTGTTTGAGCAGAAGCTCGACACCGCCGTGGGTTACGTGCTACCCGTGAAGGCCGTTGAAAAGCCTGAGGTGTCGGGACCCAAATGGACCACTGGCCCCTGGTTCCTGCGCGACGAACGCATGTACCTCATGCCCGGCGACTCGCCTATGGGTTTGCGCCTGCCGCTGGACTCGCTGCCCTGGGTCAGCCAGGCTGATTTTCCGTACCTGATCGAGACGGACCCCAGCACGCCGCGGCAAGACTTGCCTGCGCACAGTGCCATGGCTGCACGGTACAGCGATCTTCCTGAAACCGGCGTATCGGCTCTGCCGGACTTTGGCGCAGCCGGCGGCGGCGTGCCTGCAAGCCCAGCCCCGACCCACACCCGCGGTGGCGTTCCCTACCTGAGCGGCAGCGGACGCGCACGGGAAGCGGCGCGCAAGTTTCAGAGTGCGCTCAAAAGCAAGAACGGCAAGTACAGCGCGAACGTGCTGGTGGCCGGGCCGGGACCTGTTCCGGTGCTCAGCGCCGCAACGGTGAAGGCGACGGTGAATCCAACCTACCCAGCCCAAATCGAGCCCGTGGATTTCGTGCGTGTGCCCGAGAAGCAGGAATCTGCCCATTGGGTGACCCGCACCGCCCTGTGCGTGGAAGTACGCGACCCGCGCCGTGCCAGTGGCCCCAAGGCCGAGGCCGTGGGCGAAAAATCTGGTGTGCTCTACATCTTCATGCCGCCGCTGGAAAAGCTGGAAGACTACCTGGACCTGCTGGCTGCCATTGAAGCCACCGCGAAGGAAACCGGGCTGAAGCTGGTGCTGGAGGGCTACCCGCCTCCCCGTGACCCACGCCTGAAATTGCTGCAAGTAACCCCGGACCCCGGCGTTATTGAAGTCAACATCCACCCCGTATCCACCTGGGTCGACTTGGTCAAAAACACCGAATTTTTGTACGACGCCGCGTTTGAATCGCGCTTGTCAGCCGAAAAATTCATGACCGACGGCCGCCACACTGGCACCGGTGGTGGCAACCATTTTGTAATGGGCGGCGCCACGCCGTCTGACAGCCCGTTTTTGCGCAAACCCGAGCTGCTGGCCAGCCTGCTGCTGTACTGGCACAACCACCCATCCTTGAGCTATTTGTTCAGCGGCATGTTTGTGGGCCCCACCAGCCAGGCCCCGCGCGTGGACGAAGCACGCAACGACCAGCTCTATGAGCTGGAAATTGCCATCGAGCAGATTTACGCCAACCGCGAACTCTACGGCGTGTCCATGCCGCCCTGGCTGGTGGACCGCACGCTGCGCAACATCCTGATTGACGCCACGGGCAACACGCACCGCAGTGAGTTTTCCATCGACAAGATGTACTCGCCCGATTCGGCTACCGGCCGCCTGGGCCTGCTGGAGCTGCGTGCGTTCGAGATGCCCCCGCACCCGCGCATGAGCATCGTGCAGCAACTGCTGCTGCGCGCACTGGTGGCCCGTTTCTGGAAAGCACCCTACAAAGCGCCCGCCACCCGCTGGGGCACCGAGCTGCACGACCGCTTCATGCTGCCCACCTTCATCAAGATGGACTTTGATGATGTGGTGGCCGACATGCAGACCGCAGGTTACGCCTTTGATCCGAGCTGGTTTGCGCCGCACGTGGAGTTCCGCTTCCCGATGGTGGGATCGGTCCAGTCCTGCGGCATTGAACTGACCCTGCGCAATGCGCTGGAACCCTGGCATGTGATGGGCGAAGAAGGCGCACCGGGCGGCACCGCACGCTATGTCGATTCATCGCTGGAGCGCATGGAGGTGCATGTGAAGGGCCTCAATGAGAGCCGCTACGTCATCACCTGCAACGGCAAGGCCCTGCCCCTGCAAAGCACCGGCACCGTGGGGGAGTTTGTGGCCGGTGTGCGCTACAAAGCCTGGAACCCGCCGAGCAGCCTGCACCCCACCATTGGCGTGCATGCACCCATCACCTTTGACATTGTGGACACCTGGATGAAGCGCTCGCTGGGCGGCTGCCAGTACCACGTCACCCACCCGGGTGGCCTGAGCTACGACAGCTTCCCGGTCAACTCGTACGAAGCCGAGAGCCGGCGCCTGACACGCTTCACCGCCATGGGCCACACCCCAGGGCTGATGAACATTCCTCCCGCCACCATCAACGTGGCGGGCAGCAAGGAGTTTCCGTTTACGCGGGATTTGCGACGGCTGTAGTACAGCCGCCCGCTGCCAACGCATGGAATCAGGCCCAGGTTCTGGCCGCTGCCGCACGTTGTAGACTGTGGCATGGAGCCAAAACAACCCACTTCCGGCTTGCTATCGAGGATGGCACGCCTTTTCCGCGAGTCCGAGTCGGGTCAGACTGACGCGCGCGAGTCCGTGCAGGGCCGCGGCGGCGAGGTAGAGAAGCACGCGCTGAAGACGCTAATTGAACGCAAGCGCAAGGATGACCATGTCCGGCGGCGTGAGTTCAACCATTTGCGCAAGGTGCGTGCACAGTCCCGGGGCGGCCGTGCGATTGGGACAGAGGCCTATGAGCGCACGTCGGTCTTTGCAGCAAGTTCGGGGTTCGATAGCAACGACCGTGCATCTACAGTGCAGAAGATTGACGCCATCGAAGCCCACATGATCCGAACTTGGGCAAAAGCCAGGGGCGCACCCGCCACTGTTCCACCGGTGCTGACGGAACGCTACACGGCACCAGGGGCGCTCCAGGCCGATGATGACCTTGATTTGGACTTCACCGCACTGTTGTCGAAGTCTGCCGCACTGGACACGGCTCCTGCAACGACGGTTCCCCCAGAATTGCCAGTCGCGCAGCCTGCGGTTCCGGAAACTGTGAACATCACAGAAGACGCTGCGGCAAGCCCCCTTGAAAGTGCCCTTCAAGACGCTGCCATGCGGTTTGCCGGGGGCGACAGTGTGTCAGCCGAGGCGGTGTTGCTGGGCTTGCTCCAGAGTGACAAAATTGATGCGGACGACGCCGATCGCCTCGCATTTGCGTTGTTTGACCTGTACCGTGCCACGGGGCAACAAGACGGTTTTGACGTGGTCGCCATGGACTACGCGGAACGCTTTGGCCGCTCGCCCGCCGAGTGGTTTTCTCTGCCGGAGATGCTGGGGCAACTTGCTGGGACGGCCGCGGTTACCGCGCCACCCCCGCCACTGGATGTGCAGGATCCGGACGCCGTTTGGGTCTGCCCAGCGGTTCTGGACGAAGCGGCGCTGGCCGCGCTCAGAGCCCGTTTTTCCGGCTCCAATAGTGCGTGGACGGTCGACTGGGGAGCGTTGTCGGAGATTGAACCGCTGGCCGCGTTGCCACTGTCTGACTTATTGGGCTACTGGAGTACCCATCCCGTCCATTTGCATTGGAGCAGTGTTGAGGCACTTTTGCGGGCTCTGGAATTGCACACGCCAGCCGACGACAACAGCGCAGACCCCTTGTGGTGGAGCCTTCGCCTGGATGCCTTGTGTATTCTCCAGCGCAGTGATGACTTTGAAAGTCTGGCGCTGGACTACTGTGTGGTCTACGAGGTATCGCCGCCCAGCTGGAAAGTCCCGCAATGCACTTTTGTTCAGGAAACTTCGCACAGCGCGTTCGCCAGCTTGGACGATGACCCCGCATCGGTGCTGCCATCGGACTCACCCGGCGTGCCAGCCCCCTATGTGACCTGTGAGCTAATCGGCATGCTGGAAGGCGAAGCCACCGAGGCGCTTGAGGGACTGCGCACGGCATCCCGTTCTGCCCCGCAGGTGATCGTGTCCTGCGCACTGCTGGGTCGGGTCGACTTCAGTGCAGCCAGTGCCATTCTGAATTGGGCCGCGGAGTGCGCCTCCGCGGGCTGCCAGATCCATTTCATTCAAACCCCCCACCTGGTAGCAGTATTTTTCAGGATGCTGGGGCTTGATCAGTACGCAAAAATATCCGTTCGGGCCAACTGACCCCGCCATGGGCGGGATCAGGGGAGAGGTTGCGCACCCGGATTGGCATTGAACAACTGGAACCGGTTGCGTCCGGCCTTTTTGGCCTGGTACATGGCATGGTCCGCATGACGCAGTAACTGCTGCGCGCACGCGCTATCACGGGGATACATCGCAACGCCCATACTGGCCGATACATAGAGCAGAGCGGCCCCCACCTTGACCGGATCTGCGGCAGCCTGCAATAGACGGTCCAGCACCGGTGCCGTGTCGTCCGCCTGTGCCAGATCCACCAGCACCGCCACGAACTCATCACCACCCACTCGCGCCAGTGTGTCGCCATCGCGCAGGGCGGCCTTCATGCGCTGCGACACGGCTATCAGCAATTCGTCCCCCACAGCGTGGCCGTGGTGGTCGTTGACGGCCTTGAAACCGTCCAGGTCCAGATACACCACTGCGATGGAGCCCGCACGCCGCTGCGCCTGGGCCATCGCCTGTTGCAGTCGGTCAGCCAGTAGCAACCGGTTGGGCAGTTGGGTCAGCGCATCAAAGTGGGCCATGCGTTCGAGGTGCTGCTGGTAATCCTTTATTTGCGTGATGTCACTGAACAGCGACACGTAATGCTGCAAGCGACCTTGCGCGTCTCTCACCTCGCTGATGTTCTGCAACTGGGCATACACCTCGCCGCTCTTGCGACGATTCCATATCTCGCCCACCCATTGGCCGTTGCGGGCCAGTTCGTCAAATAGCAAATCATAGAAGGACTTCTCTTGCCGCCCTGAACTCAGCATCCGCGGGTTGTGCCCCAGAACTTCCTCGCGGCCGTAGCCTGTTATCCGGCTGAACGCCGAATTGACATCGATGATCACTCCATCGGCAGTGGTCATCATGATGCCCTCCTGCGCATGCGTGAAGACGCTGGCGGCAAGCAGCGTGCTCCTTTCGGCCTGCTTGCGCCGGGTGATATCGCGGATGGAAACGTGAATGGCTGGCGCACCGTCGTAAACAATCGATGTACCCTGGACCTCCACGTCGATAGCGACCCCGTCCAGACGAAGAAACCGCGACTCCACCATGGGCTCGATGGCCAGGCTGGCGTTGATGCTGCGCATGCGCGCGGTCTGCTGGGCGCGGAAGTCCGGGTGAACGAGTTCGCTTGTCAGTTTGCCGACCAGTCCATGCGCGTCAGTCGCTCCAAAAACCTTGATCGCAGCCGAATTGACATACAGAATCGTCCCAAGCCGATGCACCAGAACCGGGTCAGGTGACCATTCCACCAAGGTCCGATACCGTTCCTCACTGTCCCTTAATTTCTGCGCTTCGGCGTCTTTTTCAATGGCAATGCTGGCCAGCGCAGCTGATTGGTCGATCAACGTCAGGTCCGCTGCAAGCGGCTCATGCCGGGTGCGGTGGTAGATGGCAAATGTGCCCAGAACTTTGCCGGAGGACGACCGAATCGGCTGTGACCAGCAAGCCCCCAGACTGGCTCTGGCGGCAAGGTCCCTGAAGTCCACCCAATAGGGATGGGTTGCAATATCTTCCACAATGACACATTCACCCGTGAACGCGGCGGTGCCGCAGGAGCCCACACCCGGTCCGATAGCAATGCCGACCAATGCAGAGTTATAAAAATCAGGGAGATGGGGAGCAAACGTTTTGCTGAAAGACGTGCCGTCCTCGCCCAGCAAAAGGATACTGCTCAACGCGTTCGGGCTGAGTTGCTCGACACCCGAGACGATGGATTCGAGGACCCTGGAGAGCGGCGCATTGCCTGCCAGCATTCCCAGAATGTGGCTGCGGAACTTTTCCGTTTGGTGGACCCGGTCCAGATCATCGTTGCCCCGCATCGTCGGCCTTGAAATGAATCGAGTCACGATGTTAGCCGATATGAACTCCAACAGGAATGGCGCAATGCCATTTGCGGCATACTTGACACCAGTGAAAAACGCCCCCGAATCCCCAATTTCCGAGACGGTTTTGCCCGTGACCGCGCAAGACCGGGCGCTGACTTCGCCTCTGGCCGTGGCAGGCCACTATGACGAGCTACGCGGACGAACCTCAACCGGTTCACCTCAGCCCGAATTTGCTACAAAGTTAATAGCGGACTACGCAAGTATTACGGGGGCTTGGGGTCAATTCTTTAAAAAATCAGAGGCCGACGGCCTGGGCGACCTGAACCAGCGCTCTGCCATTCTGGCGCGCCAGATCAGGGACAACGGCGTCACCTACAACGTGTATGCCGATGAAGGCGGTCCTCAGCGACCCTGGTCGCTGGGCCTTTTCCCACTCATCATCTCACCCCAAAACTGGCAAAAGATTGAGGCAGGTGTCACCCAGCGCGTGCGCTTGCTGGACAGGGTCATGGCGGACGTCTATGGCCCACAGGAATTACTGGTCCAGGGCCTGCTGCCTCCAGCGCTGGTGCAGGGTCACCCCGGCTACCTGCGCGCCATGCATGGCGTCGAGCCGGTGGGCGGCACCCACCTGCACATTGCTGCGTTTGACCTGGCCCATGGACCCGACGGCAACTGGTGGGTGGTGTCGCAGCGCACGCAGGCACCGTCCGGCCTGGGCTACCTGCTGGAGAACCGCCTGGCCGTGTCGCGGCTCTTTCCGCAGGCTTTCGAGAGCCTGCAGGTGCAGCGTCTGGGCGGCACCTACCGCGCGCTGATTGACAGCATGAAGCGCATGAGCCCGGCGGGTCAGGACGCGCACATCGCCCTGCTCACACCCGGCCCCTACAACGAAACCTATTTTGAGCATGCCTATCTGGCCCGCTACCTTGGCATCACGCTGGTGGAGGGCAATGATCTGATCGTACGCGATCAACGACTGTTCCTCAAGACACTGCGTGGACTGGTGCCTATTCACGGCCTGCTCAAACGATTGGACGACGAGTTTCTGGACCCACTGGAGCTGCGCGCCGACTCCACGCTGGGCGTTCCGGGGCTACTGCAAGTCATTCGCGCTGGCAACGTGCTGGTGGCCAACGCACCCGGCTCGGCGTTCCTGGAGTCGCCTGCGCTGTTGGGTTTTTTGCCCGCCTTGTCCAAACACTTGCTGGGCGAGGAACTGCAGCTTCCTGCGTTGCCAACCTGGTGGTGTGGTGAGCGTTCGGCGATGGAAGAGGTGTTGCCGCGGCTGGCCGACTGCGCCATCAAACCCACCTACCCCGGCTCTATAAACCATGGTAATTTTGATGCGGTGATGGGGCGCACGCTGAACCCGCGGGAGCTCGATGAATGGGCCGGACGCATCGTGCGGCAAAGCGACGACCACACGGTTCAGGCCTACGTGCCACTCTCCCAAATGCCAACCTGGCAAGACACAGGCATGGTGCCGCGCTCGGTCATCCTGCGGGTGTTTGCGGTGTCCGACGGTCCCCAGTCCTGGCGGGTGTTACCCGGCGGGCTGGCCCGTGTTGCCGGATCCACCGCCGAGATTGCATCCATGCAGTACGGTGGTAGCAGTGCCGACGTGTGGGCCATGACCACTGGCGCCGTGGACAAAACATCCTTGCTGCAACCGCCACTCACCCCGTCCGCGCTGGCCCAGCGCAAGCGACTGGTCACCAGTCGCGCGGCCGAAAACCTTTTCTGGCTGGGCCGCTACACCGAGCGGGCCGAAAACTCGGTGCGACTCGCACGATTGACACTGGAGTGTCTGAGTGGCGAAGACCAGTCGTCGCCTCCCTTGCTGGCCTGGTTGGGCCGCATGGCCCTGAACAACACGCTGGTGCTGCCTGGCGTGCCCGCCCTCACCCCCGTACCGCAGGCGCGCCGGGTGTTTGAGCGCTCGCTGATCGCCAGCCTGGGCAGCACCGACCAGGCTACCAGTGTGGGCTATATCCTGCGGGCAGTGCGCCTTGCCGGGGCATCGGTCCGCGAGCGGCTTTCCCAGGAACACTGGAATCTGATGCAACGGGCTGAAGAGAGTTTTTTCAGCAGCTGCTCGGCACATATGGACAGCGGCGACTATTCGTCGATGGAGGCCCTGGGCACCCTCAAAGCGGCGAGCGACCATCTGGCCGCCATCACCGGTTTGCAGACCGACCGAATGACCCGTGACGACGGTTGGCGCCTGCTGAGCATTGGTCGCCATATTGAACGCCTTGGTTTTCTGTCTACTGCGCTGCGGCTCGGTTTTGAGACCGGCTCCATCCACCACGACGGCGGGTTTGAGGCGATGGTGGCTTTGTTTGACAGCACCATTACCTTCCATGCGCAATACCAGCAGAGCCGGGATGTTGCCGCGCTCATCGACTTGCTGGTGCTGGACCGCGACAACCCCCGATCCCTTGGCTGGGTGGTGCATACGCTGCGTGGGCGGCTTGCCAAGCTTGCGGGGAGCCAGCCCGACCAACTCGGTTTGCTGTCGCACAGCGTACCCGACCCTGACCAGTGGCGCCTGGAGCCTCTGTGCGAAGCCGATGCTGACGTTACATTCAATGCGCTGGACCAATTGCTGGAAGACTGCGGCCAGGCGGCCTATCACGTCTCGGAAGAAATTGGTGCCACCTACTTCACCCATTCAGGCGATGCTGGCCTGAGTCTGGGGGCCTGATGAAGCTTCAGATCACCCACGAAACCTGCTACGACTACGTGCCCGCGGTAAGCATTGCCCAGCACGTGGCGTACCTGCAACCGCTCAATACAAACACCCAGCAGCTGCTGAGTCACAGCCTCTTGGTGCAACCCGAACCCGCGCAGCAAATTGCGATGCAGGACGTGTACGGCAACACGCGCCAGTTCTTCTCCCTGCAAACCGCCCATACCCAACTCAAGGTGGTGGCACGCAGCATCGTATCCACGCAAGCGCGACCCATGCCCGAGAGCTTGATGGCCTGGGAGGATGTGCGCGAGCGCTTTCGGTACTCCTCCAAAGGGACATTTGATGCGGCAGCCGAGTTTGTTTTTGCCTCACCCTACGTGCCACGCCACGCCGATTTCACCGCCTATGCACGACCCAGTTTTGCAGCCGGTGTTCCGTTGGTATCGGCCGCGCGGGACTTGATGCAGCGCATTCACCGTGATTTCACCTACGAGAGCCAAAGCACCCAGGTCAATACCCCGGCACTGGAGGCCCTGGCGCAGCGCAAGGGGGTGTGCCAGGACTTTGCCCACATCATGATTGCCTGCCTGCGGGCCTCTGGCCTGCCTGCCCGTTATGTAAGCGGTTACCTGCTCACCCACCCTGCTCCCGGTCAAGAGCGGCTGGTGGGCAGTGATGCATCCCATGCCTGGGTTTCGGTCTACCTGCCCGATTTGCCCGTGGGCAACCGCTGGTGCGACTTCGACCCTACTAACAACCGTGACGGCTGGGGCACACCTGGCGAAGACTACGTCACCCTGGCCCTTGGCCGGGACTATGCCGATGTGTCGCCCATTCGCGGCGTGATCCATGGTGGAACCAACCACACACTGAACGTGGGCGTCACCGTGGAACCGTTTCTCGACTACAGCTCGCCACGCCAGGGGATGAGCCAATCTCAAAGCCAATCACAAAGCCAGGGCGCTATCATTTAAATAGCTGCCTGCGCATTTTCCACGGGGGCTAGAGGCCTCTTCACCATAAATTTACTCCCAACCGAGCACCACCATGAATATCTACGAAACCCTCACCAGCCTCAACATCACCCTGCCCCCTGTGGCGATTCCGGCTGCCGCCTATGTGCCCTTTGTGCAGACCGGCAATCTGGTTTTTCTGAGCGGCCACATTGCCAAGAAAGACGGCAAACCGTGGGTGGGCCAGTTGGGCAAAGACACCACCACTGAAGAAGGCAAGGCCGCGGCCCGCGCCATCGCGATCGACCTGATGGGCACGCTGCATGCCGCCGTGGGCGACCTGAACCGCGTCAAACGCATCGTCAAGCTCATGTCGCTGGTCAACTCCACTGGCGACTTCACCGAGCAGCACCTGGTTACCAACGGCGCCAGCGAATTGATTGGTCAGGTGTTTGGCGCTGAAAAAGGCGCCCATGCACGCAGCGCCTTTGGTGTGGCGCAAATTCCGATGGGTGCCTGCGTTGAAATCGAGATGATTGCCGAGCTCGCCTAAGGGGTCGCGCTGGGCCGCTCACCCTTTAAGGACGGTATGGACAACGTGAATACGGCCCCACCGTGGGCGGCCTTGCCCAGCGTTACCGTGCCACCGTGCAGTGTGACAATGCGTTGAACCAAATAAAGCCCCAGACCGGCACCTGGGCGGTTCTGGGCGGAGCGCCCCCGAAAATACTTCTGAAAAACCTTCGCCCGCTCGTCCAAGGCAATGCGCAGCAGCGATGGATCGCAAACGAACGCGTCGGGCAAATCGTGCATTGTCAGCAACACACGCCCCTGCGGGCGCTCGGCTGCCGCTAGCTCCAGCACCTGGGCCAGATCACACACTTGCTTCTGCAAGCCTCGCCGCGACAACTCACCCCGCCTGGCTTTGCACCGATTGAACTTTCAGCCCAGGACTTTACCGTTCTGAAATCACTGTTTGATGCGCAGGTTGAATCCTCCGGTAGCGCCTCGCGCGAGGCCATTGTGGCGGCGCTGGGGGAAGACTTCTTTACCTGTGATCAACGCCGCCTGGACACCCAGATGCGGCGCTTGCGGCGCAAGGTAGAAGAAGCCTGTGGCATGAATCTACCGGTCAGCACGCTACGCGGCGTGGGCTACCACTTTCATGCAGAGATCACCTTACGGGTGTAGTTTTTCAAGCGCCTGCCCTTCCACCATTGCCAACTGTTCCGAACTTACCAAACCAGGGGCAATTTCTGCCAGGGGCATCAGTACAAAGGCACGCTGCGCCATGCGGGGGTGCGGCACGGTGAGATCAGGTTTGTCGATACGGGCGTTGCCAAAAAGCAGAATATCCAGATCCAGCGTGCGTGGTGCATTGCGGTAGGGCCGCTGGCGACCGGCAAGCAGCTCAATGGACTGCAATTGCGCCAGAAGCTGCGAGGCTTTCAGGCGGGTTCGCACCTCTACGACGGCATTAATGTAGTCTGGCCCACTGGAGTCCACAGGTGCCGTGGCATACAACGAAGACTGCCGGGTGAGCATCAGGCCATCGATATCGGCAATGGCTTGAATAGCCTGCAGGATGGCGGCGCGCGCATCCCCCAGATTGGCACCCAGACCGATGTAAGCGGTGACTGGGTCGCGCATGGCATCTACGCCCGGCTCAGGAGCCGGTATCGGCTCCGCCAGAAGAACCACCCTCTGCATTTCCCGCACCGCGGGCTGCACCGGACTTCCTGCGGCGACGGCGCTTGCGGGGGGCGCCATCGTCGCCCGCAGCCTCCAGTGCAGGCGCGTCGGCGTTTTCCTGTACGACCGCAGCGGGGGATGCGGCACGCGGCGCACGCGGTGCGCGCTGGCGCTTTTGCTGCTCTTCACGCACCTGGTCTACCAGATCCTGGCGCAAGGTGTCGTCCGCCATGCTGAACTCCTGCCACCAGTCGGCCAGAGCTTCGTCCACTTCTCCGATGTCAGCGCGCAGGCGCATGAAGTCGAAAGCGGCCCGAAAACGGGCCTGCTCAACCAGGCCAAACGGTGCACTGCCCACACGCTTCTCAAAGCGGGGCTGCATGACCCAGATTTCGCGCATGTCGCCCGCCAGCTTGCCGCCGCCTGACACATCACCGATGCGGGCATGGAAAACGTCGTCAATGGCATCCATCAACGCGGGGTGCGAATGATGGCGCTGCTCGATACGGCGTGCCCAGCCATCGCGCACGTCGGCCCACAGCACGCAGGCCAGCAGGAAGCTGGGTGCGACGGGTTTGCCTTCGCCTACACGGCGGTCGGTATCTTTCAAAGCGGCGTTGACAAAGGGCTGGTCGGCACGCTCCACCACCACATCCAGCAGCGGGTAGATGCCGGTGGACATACCCAGCTTCTTGAGTTGGGCGATGGATGCCAGCGCATGACCGGTCTGCAACAGCTTGAGCATTTCGTCAAACAGGCGGCTTTGCGGCACGTCCGCCAACAACTCTTGCGACTTGATCAGGGGTGCCGATGTTTTGGCTTCCAGCTCAAAGCCCAGCGGGCTGAGCTTGGCGGAAAACCGGATCGCACGGATGATGCGCACCGGGTCTTCACGGTAGCGCGTGGCGGCATCGCCAATCATGCGGATGGTGCGGTTTTTGACGTCCTTCATGCCGTTGTGGTAGTCCACCACCACCTGCGTGGTCGGGTCGTAATACATGGCGTTGATGGTGAAGTCGCGACGAACCGCGTCTTCTTCCTGCGGGCCCCAGACGTTATCGCGCAAAACCCGGCCGGTTGAGTCCACGGCGTGCTTCATGCCAGCGAGTTCGCTCTTGCTGGTCTTCTCGTTGCCCGCCACTTGCTCGGCAGCGGCATTGTCCAGGTAAGCGCGGAAGGTCGAGACCTCGATCACCTCATGCTCACGGCCGCGGCCATAGACCACGTGCACGATGCGAAAGCGCCGTCCGATGATGAAGGCACGGCGAAACAGGCCCTTGACCTGCTCGGGGGTGGCGTTGGTGGCCACGTCAAAGTCTTTGGGACGCAGGCCGACCAGCAAATCGCGCACTGCACCGCCCACCACATAGGCTTCAAACCCCGCTTGCTGCAGGGTGCGCACCACGTTGATTGCGCGTTCGTCCACCAGATTGGGATCAATGCCGTGAATCTGGACGGGTACGTCCACCCGTTTACCAAACTGGGGCTTTTTACGGGAAAGGGTGGTGCTGGATTTTCCCAGCAATTTATCGATGAATTTTTTAATCATTTTCTCTTTTGCGGGACCGTTGTTTGCGCCGAAGCGGAAAGCCCGGATCCCAACTAGCTAAACAGGTCAAGTATGCGCCATCCGCGGGTCTGGGCCAGCGCCCGCAAGCGGTCGTCCGGATTGGTTGCAACCGGCACGGCGGCTTTCTCCAGCAGCGGCAGGTCATTCATGGAATCGGAGTAGAAAGTGATCTCCACCGACTCCCAACCCAGGCCATGTGATTGCAACCACTGCTCCACCCGGGTGACCTTGCCTTCGCGAAACGAGGGGACACCGCGAATGGCGCCCGTAAACCAGCCCGAGCCGCCGGGCGTGGTGTCACGCTCCAGCTCCACGGCAATCAGCTCGGCCACACCGAAGGCCTCGGCAATGGGACGGGTGACAAACTCGTTGGTGGCCGTCACGATGGCCACCGCATCACCGGCCTGCTGGTGTTGGCGAACCAGCTCCAGCGCCTGCGGTTGTATGGCTTTTAGCACTACAGCCCGCATGAATTCTGCGTGGGCAGCTATGGATTTGGTAGCACCCTGACGGCAAACGGCTTCGGTAGCAAAGCGCACGTAGGATCTCACATCCAGTGTTCCTGCCGTGTATTGCGCATAAAACGCATCGTTCTGCTGTTTGAAAACCTGCGGATCGGTCCAGCCCAGCGCCGTGGTGAATTCACCCCAGGCGTAGTCCGAATCGATAGGTATCAGCGTGTGGTCCAGGTCAAAAAGAGCCACTCTGGCCCCCGTGCGTGGCTTCGGCATTAGTTGTTTTCCATCATGGATTTGATCAAGGGAATGGTGATGCTTCGCTTGGTCTGCAACGCATAGCCGTCCAGCAGTTCCAGCAGTTCCATCAGGCTGCCCAGGTCGCGGCTGAAGCGGGTGAGCATGAAATCCATCACGTCATCCCCCAAGAAAACGCCGCGGGCGTCTGCGGCCTGGCGCAGCACAGCGCGCCGCTCGGGCTCACTGAGCGGCTGCAAACTGAAAATATGTCCCCAGCCCAGGCGGGACCGCAGGTCATCGCGCAGTTTGAGGTCTACCGGTGCGAAGGCGCCAGCGGCCAACACGGGCCTCTGGTGGGTCTGCGCATTCACAAACCAGTTGAAGGCAGTGTGCTGCTGCTCGGCGGTGTACAGGTGCACATCATCGAGCAGCACAGCGGCCCAGGATTCGCTGAACTCGGGCGCCGCGTGCATGGACGGATCCAGCCAGCCCACACGGGCGCCCTGCTCGCGAAGCGCTTCGCGCGCCGCCTTGAGCAGGTGGGTTTTGCCGCTGCCGGTGGGACCCCAGAGGTAGGTAGGCACGGGTGAGCGGGTTGGCAAATCCGTATTCGCACCGGACTTGGCTCCAATCCACAACTCCATGTGGCGCAACGCTGCTTCGTTGGGCCCCGCGCAAAAATTGGCCATGGTGGGGCCTGCTGACAGACCGATATCGAGTGCGATTTGTTTCATGCTCATGGGGTTTCGCCCCCGTACAGGCGGCTGGTCAGATAACCCGCTTTGACGCGGCGCATCGCCACCAGCAACACTGCGCTGACTGGCAAGGCAATCAGCACGCCGACAAATCCGAACAACTGGCCAAATGCCAGCAAGGCAAATATGACGGCCAGCGGGTGCAGCCCGATGCGCTCACCGACCAGGCGGGGCGTCAGAAAAAGACTCTCCACCACCTGCCCGGCGCCAAACACGACGGCCACCATCAGGAACGCGTGTCCGACACCCGACGTGGACGAAAACTGCAGCAAGCCGGCCAGCGTGGCCAGCACCAGACCCAAGCCGAAGCCCACGTACGGCACAAAGATGGCCAGCCCGGTGAATATGCCAATCGGCAGGGCCAGATCCAGCCCGAAGAGGGCCAGCCCCGCGCTGTAAAAAACCGCCAGAATCAACATCACCACCAACTGGCCCCGCAAATACTGCCCCAGAACGGAGTCGGCCTCCAGCACAAAACTGGTGGTCGCTGCGCGCAGGCGCGGTGGGATCAGCTGACCCAGCTGGGTCACAAAATGCGCCCAATCCATTAGCAGGTAAAACAGGGCAACCGGAATCAGGATGGCGTTGCCAATCAGGGCGAACGCCACACTGCCACCGATTTTGAGCGACGTGAGGACCGAGGCAAACGTGTCCTCCACATTGGCGTTCAGGTACTTCATGGCAAAGGCCCGTGCACTGGCACCATCCAGCGAAAGATGAATGCCCCACTGCTCCAGCCACGGCTTGAGTGCCGTGTTCACACTGTCCATCACGGTGGGCAGTTGCTCACGCATGAGCGGCAGCTCTTTGGCCAGAATCGGAACCATCAGTAAAAAAATACCCAGCACGGCCAGGATAAATAGCAACTCCACCAGGACAACGGCCAGCAAACGAGGGATACGACCGCGCCCGAGATCGTCAAGACGGTCCACCAAAGGGGTCAGGGCATAGGCCAGCACAGCGGCCACCACGAAGGGGGCCAGAACCGGGGCGAGCAGCCACAGCACACAGGTCAGCAGCGTTGCAATCAGGCTCCAGGCGACAAAACTTTTTTGGGTGGACGTGAATTGCATACAGAAACGGGAGGGCAAACCTTTAAAATCTATGCAAATTCTATCGGGCTCTGCCTGTGCAGCGGCCGCACCCCACTTCAAATGACCCAATCAAGCTCCCCCACCCCCCTGTCCTACAAAGATGCCGGCGTTGATATCGTCGCTGGTGACGCGCTGGTTGAGCGCATCAAGCCGCTCGCCAAAAAAACCATGCGCGAAGGCGTGCTGGCGGGTATTGGCGGTTTTGGCGCCCTGTTTGAAGTGCCCAAGCGCTACAAAGAGCCGGTGCTGGTAAGTGGCACCGACGGCGTGGGCACCAAGCTCAAGTTGGCGTTCGAGTGGAACATGCACGACACCGTGGGCATCGATCTGGTGGCCATGAGCGTGAACGACGTGCTGGTGCAAGGCGCCGAGCCGCTGTTCTTCCTGGACTACTTTGCCTGCGGCAAGCTGGACATCGATACCGCTGCAGCGGTTGTGGGCGGCATTGCCAAAGGCTGCGAGCTCTCCGGCTGTGCGCTGATTGGCGGCGAAACCGCCGAAATGCCCGGCATGTACCCGGCTGGCGAATACGATCTGGCCGGTTTTGCCGTCGGCGCGGTCGAGAAATCCAAAATTCTCACCGGTGCTGATGTCAAGCCCGGCGATGTGGTGCTGGGTCTGGCTTCCAGTGGCGTGCATTCCAACGGCTTTAGCCTGGTGCGCAAGTGCATTGAGCGCGCGGGCAGCAATGCCCCCGCCGCGCTGGATGGCAAACCATTCAAAGAAGCCCTGATGGAGCCCACCCGCCTCTATGTGAAAAACGTGCTGGCGGCTCTGGCCGCCCACCCGATCAAGGCGCTGGCCCACATCACCGGCGGCGGCCTGCTGGAGAACATTCCCCGCGTGTTGCCCGAAGGCATGGCCGCGCACCTGATCAAAGGAAGTTGGCCCCAGACCGAACTCTTTGCCTGGCTGCAAAACACTGCGGGCATTGACGACACCGAGATGAACCGCACCTTCAACAACGGCATCGGCATGGTGGTTGTCATTGATGCGGCCAACGCAGTGGCCTGCGCCGACATGCTCAGTGCGGCTGGCGAAACCGTGCACACCATTGGCGTGATTGCACCGATCGGCCAGGGTGCTGCGGTCGTCGTGTCCTGATTGGATCGAAAGCTGTCCACTTGCCCGCCCGAGTGGCAGACTCGTATTCCAAGAATTGGTGAAATTCCTCCTAGAGCAAATATCAACGCGATTTCTTGCGCACCGATTCAAAGCCGTCTGTGACAATCCGAAGCATATCCTCGGCGTGAACTTCTCAATCTGTGACTGAGAGTGTCGCTATCAGACAGATTTCTTCCTGAGTTAAGGTCGTTTCATTTACGCATGTGGCGGTAGACCAAGCCGCGTGACACACCTAACAAACGCGCTGTTTTCGCGACATTACCGCGGTGCGCTTTCAGAGTCTCCCCGATCAGGCGTTGTTGTGATTCCGCCAGGGATGCAGCCCCGCACGCATCGCTCTCCGGAGCCGGGCGAAGCTCTATGGAGTCCTCTGCCCGCGACAAGGGGGAAGTCAAGGGTGCAACGCTGGGCGATGCGGTTGCGTGGTTTTGCGGTGGTTGTGCGATGGCAGAAGGATCAGCCATGCGAGGGTTTTTGGCGCCGTGGGCACCTTGCATGGAAGCCTTGGCCCAGATGCCCAGACCGCTGGGCAACTTTAAATGCTGTAGCCGGCTGGTTCCACACAAACCCACAAGTGCGTGCAATTCCATGCCTAGCACGTCATTAACGTGAAGCATCGCTGCTTGTTGACAGGCGCCCAGCAAGCTGTGTCCCACCCGGTTGATCCAGATGACACGCCCATGGGTGTCCACCCCCAGCAGACCTTCCATGGGGGTATCCAGTAGGCTGAGGGAGGTCTGGAAATGCAACACCAGCAACCCGCGCGATTGTGCAACTAGCAGCCGGTTGCCGATTGTGGTGGCAAACATGCCTACCACCGCAGCGGCGTCAAAACCAAAGTCACGCGCCTCGGTGGACAGATCCAGAACCCCTGCAAGCTGGCCATTGATATCGCGAATGGGCGCAGCTGCGCAACGCAGTTCCCGAAACAGGTTGTAAAAATGTTCGCCGCCCTGCACTTGGCTGGCTTGACCGGTGTGTACGACGATGCCAGGAGCGGCGGTACCCAGGCGGTTTTCAACCAGATTTACGCCCAACCGGGCGGCTTTGTCGAGCACTGCCTGGTTGGCCTCGTCAGCGTTTTGCGAGATGTGCACGATCACGCCGCGTTCGTCCGTCAGCAAGACCCGGCAATGGGTGCCGCTCAACGAAGCCTGGAGCTGATCGAGCTCCAGTCGGGCCGCTTGCATCAGGTCTTCATTGCGGGCCAGCGCTATGCTCAAGGCGGCTCGACCCACGGGGTCCAATGCTGGCAGCTTGTCGCGCCGGTAGCCGAGCTGACGGCACCGATCCCACGACTGGATCACCGTTTCGCTCACCAACCCGGATGGTCGTATGCCTTCTTCAAAGAATTGTTCTCGTGCCAGCGCCGTGCGCTGCTCCGGCGTACGAAAGAAGAGCTGTGAGGGCAGGTTCTGGGTGTTCATGTGGCGCGGGCTGTTCGACCATTTATGAGAACGCACAGCTTGGAAAAATGGCCGCGGTGTGGCAATAGAGTAAACCCTGATTCGTTGTCGCCTTGGTTGCCCATGTGTTCCGACGCGGAACAGATGGGACCAAGGGAAAACCCCGTGGTGCGCATGGTGGGCAAATTTTTTAACATGTGCAGGTTGCCAGCCCAGGAAAAGTAACCGGCAATAACCACCACAAGGATACTAAACATGTTTATCAATCGTACCCTTCTCGGCAGCGCGGTGCTGTTGGCAGCGCTGGGCTCGGCTCAAGCGCAAAACCTCGACGATTTGAAGCGCGACGCCGCCACACCTGGCGATGTGCTCACCTACGGCATGGGCTATAACAATCAGCGCTACAGCTCGCTGAAACAAATCAACACAGGCAATGCAGCCAAGCTTCGTCCGGTCTGGGCCTACAGTCTGAACAACCCGCAAAGCCAAGAATCACAACCCATCGTCTACAAGGGCGTAATGTATGTGACGACCCACAACACCACTGTGGCAATCAACCCCGTCACCGGCAAGCAAATCTGGAAACAGGAATTTGATTTGCCGCAAGACGTTTTCAAGATGGCTTGCTGTGGCATCTTGAATCGCGGCGTCGCGATCTACGACGGAAAGCTGTTCCGCTCCACGCTGGATGCGCACGTGGTGGCCATGGATGCCAAAACGGGCAAGCAACTCTGGAAGAGCAAAGCCGCCGACTATCAAAATGGTCAGGCCATGACCAGCGCGCCGCTGATTGCCAACGGCGTCGTGCTGACCGGCATCGCCGGCGGCGAATACGGCACGCGTGGCTTCATCGATGGGTGGGATCCGGAAACGGGCAAGCAGCTCTGGCGCTTCTACACCACCGCTGCGCCCGACCAGAAAGGTGGCGACACCTGGCCGGGAGATACCCACTCGAAGGGCGGCGCCCCCACATGGCTCACCGGCGCCTACGATCCCGATCTGGATCTCGTTTATTGGGGTACCGGCAACGGTGGTCCTTGGAACCCCAATGCACGCAAGGGCGACAACCTGTACATCGCCTCGGTTGTAGCGATTCGGCCAAAGACCGGAGAGCTGGTCTGGCACTATCAGTTCAGCCCCAACGACCCGTACGATTACGACGCGACAGAAGTGGGCATGTTGGTTGACATGAAGATCGGTGGCAAAGACCGCAAAGTCTTGACCCAAGCCAACCGCAATGGCTTCATGTACGTACTGGACCGCGCCAATGGCGAACTGCTGGCGGCCAACCCGTATGTGAAAGTCAACTGGGCTGACAGCATCGATCTCAAGACCGGTCGCCCGGTACACAGCGAGATCGACAAGAAAGCGCGCGCTGGTGAAGATGTGGAAATCTTCCCGTCGGTACTGGGTGGCAAGAACTGGAGCCCCATGTCGTGGAACCCGGCGACGGGCCTGGCCTATGCCAATACCCTCAACATTAGCTGGCCCTACCAACTGGCCAAGCCTGAATACAAGAAGGGCGAGTGGTATTTGGGGGTGAACTTTCGCGGCGTGAATATGCCCAAGAACGAGCCCCACGGCTATCTGAGCGCTATCGATCCGATGACGGGCAAGAGCAAGTGGCAGATGGCTTGGCCAGGTCAGCCCAGCATGGCGGGCACGATGTCTACCGCAGGCGGACTGGTCTTCACCGGCGCCGCCACGGGCGAGTTCATGGCGGTGGATGCCAGCAACGGTAAGAAGCTCTACGAGTTCCAGACCAGCTCTGGCATCATCGGTTTGCCGGTCACCTTTGAGCAAGATGGCAAGCAGTATGTGACTGTGGTGTCTGGCTCCGGCGGTGTCTGGGCATTGGTAGGTGATGAGCGCATGTCGCAAGTTCCTGCTGGCGGATCGGTCTGGACGTTCGCCCTCGATTGATGATGCGTGGCAGACAGATTTTGGTGATGTGTGCGGCTGCCACTTCGGTGGCGGTCTACGCACAGACCAGCATCAATCCCGCAATGATGCCCGTGCCCGGTCCACAGACGCAGGAGTTGGTGGACAAAGGGCGGACCCAGTTTGAGCGCACCTGCGCGCAGTGCCATGGGCGCAACATGGTGAACTCGGGGACCACGTCGTACGATCTGCGACGTTTTCCCACTGACGAATCTGACCGGTTTTTCAACTCGGTGGCCAACGGGAAAAACAACATGCCATCTTTCAAAGACGCACTGGACCCTGGTGCGATCCAGTGGTTGTGGGCCTATGTGTCGACGCGTGGTGGCAAGGAGATGTGACATGTTGAGTCGAATTTTCAAGTTACGGTGTGTGGTGCTGGCCACTGCCTTGAGCGGCCTTGCCGGTGCTGCTTTCGCCCAGGCAGAGGCCGGGAAGCCAGCGCTGTCGGTTTGCATGAGCGAAGACAACGCGCCTCTGTCGATGGCGCGCAAAGGTCAATTGAGTGGTTTTGATGTAAAGATGGCAGAGGCCGTAGCACAGGAGCTTGGTCGCTCCTTGCGTCTGGTGCCCTTCGAATCTGAGCTGGAACAGGATGCCAATTTCGCTGTTGAGGTCAATGCGCTGCTCTCGGCGGGTGTGTGCGATCTGGTCAGTGGATTCCCCTTGTTGGCAGCCGACCTCGGTCAGCCTGGTCGTCTCAAGGCCAAGCCGCCTGACTACCCCGGTGCAAAGCGGCCGCGCGATCGAGCAGACGTAGCCTTGGGCAATTTGGTGGCCAGCCACCCTTATCAAGGCATGGCCTTGCAGTTGGTGCAACGCGAGGATGCGCCTCGGGCCAATGGCCTAGGTGAGCTGCGTGGTCAGAAGATCGGCGCCATTGCCGGGACCTTGGAGGGCACCTTGATCGCCACCTACCAAGGCGGCGCGCTGGCACCCGACATGGTGTCGATGGGCAAGCTCGATGACCGCTGGGCCGCGCTGGAGAGCGGCAAAGTCGATGCAATGTTGATGCCCAGCACCGCGTGGGATGTGTATCGGAAGCGCGCTGCCTCGCCGTTGCCTTTGCGCGCGGGGCCACCCCAAAGTTTGGGTATCAACGTGGGCTGGGTAGCGTTGGCCGGCAAGCCAGAATTGATCGAGGCGGTCAATCGCGTGGTCGCGCGCGAAGCGCCGTTACAGCAATGGGCGCAAGAGGCGGGCCTGCAGCGCCTCACCCCGACCGAGCCTGCAGTCGTGCGGGCGCTCTCGCTGGCCGCATTGCTCAAGCCTTGACGCATGCCTGGGTCAACCGGCTGGAGGGAATAGGCTTTTCAAGCCTCCTATTTTCGGGCTCGATCGGAATGGCCAGCCCGCTTTGCGGCGGGAATGGGCGTGTCTTTGCTTGACCGAGCGCCGACTCGCCAGCGACTTCCTTCGGGCCCGTCGCAGCGCGTCATTGACTTCCATATTGGATGTCTTCGAGAGTTGCTGCCGGTCTTGGCCCGCGTCTTTCGGATGTACAAGCGGGTGGTCGGCATCCGCTAGCGTTAGCGCAACACCATCGCGGAACAGTACCAGCGAACCGTCAACAGAGTGGCCGGCAAAATGCTCGAATTCACATCATTCTGGAGCGCAACAAAACGGACCGCCAGACCCGGGGCTATGCACCTGATCGAGAACCGTCAGCGGTACTGCCTCAATGGACAGACTATGTCCGCTACCGAATAGTTCTATAGCCTGACTTACTGATCCTGGTGGGTATCGCTACGTCGCCACGCGCATCGCACACTATTGCGACACCACCCATTTGCCACGTAGCAGAACCGTGCCGCCGGTGAGTGCAACAATTCTCAAAGCAAAGGGCCAAAGCAAACACGCGATGGCTGATCTGTGCGTTAACTAGCAATGCTGCGCGATGTCGTCCAGTGCTTGCACCATCGCCCTTACCATGTCCGGATGGGTGGGGTCGTGGCCTGCACCGGGCACCACCGCAAGTGTGGAGTTGGGTAGTTTTGCAGCCAATTCCATAGCGCCTTGTACAAGGCACACGCGGTCTTCAGCCCCGTGCAACATCACTGTGCGAATGTTACGCAGGGGCTCTAAACGCTCCAATAGTGGTGGATCCTGTAGCCAGCAGCCATTGCGCAGATAGTGGCTCTGGATGCGGTAGCGATAGTGCATGACAGACAACGCGTCACCGCGCAGCGGTGCAGGTGTCCCTGTGGCACCGGTTCTGGAGTGCTCCCACTCAAACCACGATTGCACGACGTGTAGCGCCAGTTCAGGGGCCAGCTCCGGCAGTTGTCGCCAGCCGTCCAGAAGCAACTGGGGGCCGCCAGCAAAAAAACCATCGATGTCCTGTGGACGGGCCAGAAAGCTGGCGCGCAGCACGAGACCCGTCACCGATGCGGGATGTGCCAGTGCGGTCGCCAGCGCGAGCGTGGCACCCCAGGAGCCGCCCACAAGGAGCCAGCGATCGATACCCAGCTGCCGACGGATGCACTCCATATCGGCCACGAGGTGTACCGTGGTGTTGTTCTGGATATCGCCTGGCGGGCCGCTTTTCCCAGCGCCCCGCTGGTCTGGACTGATAACCCTGAAGACCTTTGGGTTAATGACGCGGCGCAGTAACGCGGATGATCCCGAACCCGGACCGCCATGCAGCAAAGCTACCGGAATGCCTTGGGGGTTGCCCCACTCCTGCACATGCAAGCTATGCCCCGTATCCGTCGGTAGGGTAAAGGTGCGTAGTGGCGCTTGTTCGGGGTACAGCACAGTGGATCAATTGCAGGTTTCTACTAGGGGTTTGCCCGGACTCTGTACACAAGTGATTGCAGAGGTTGGCGATACTCAATTACTATGTTCTTTGGGAAGACAAAAATCCCCGTGTGCATCAGCCGGTGTCGCGCTCAGTTTATTCAAGGAGTTATTCTATGCAATGGCAAAAACCAGCAGCAATTAATTTCCGCTTCGGCTTTGAAATTAACTTGTACGTTTCCGCTCGCTAATCGCGGGTTAACGGCAGACGGCGTCCGGGCGAAAGTCCGGACGCCGTTCTTCTTCCCAATCCCACTCATTGTTCATTGACTGACTATCGCGTCAGCCATCACTGCACACCTTATGCGCATCACCATTCTTGGCGCCGCAGCCGGCGGCGGATTTCCCCAGTGGAATTGCAACTGCCGAAACTGCGCAGGCGTGCGCAATGGCACAGTGCGTGCCAAGAGCCGCACCCAGTCTTCCATCTTTATCCGCAATGACACGGATGCTGACGGCATCCTGTTCAATGCATCCCCCGACATTCTGGAGCAGATACGTAACAGTGCAACGCTGCAACCCGGCCGCGCGGAACGGGACACGGCCATCGCCGGCATCGTGTTGATGGATGGCCAAATCGACCACACGACAGGTCTGTTCATGTTGCGTGAACGCGCCGCACCGCTGGCTATCTGGTGCACCGATCCAGTAGAGCAGGACCTGCAGCACGGCAACCCTGTCTTTCGTGTGCTCGGTCATTTTTGTGGTGTGCAACGCGAGCGCATTGCGCTTGACGGTACGCCGTTCCAGATTCCTGGAGTGCCCGGCATCTTGCTGCGGGCCTTACCCTTGCAAAGCAAGGCGGCGCCCTATTCTCCGCACCGCGAAGCGCCGGTGGATGGCGACAACATCGGACTGTTGATCACTGACACGGCCAACAACAAGACGCTGTTTTATGCGCCGGGCCTGGGCGAAATAACACAGCCGGTCATGGATGCCATGGCCAGCGCCGACTGCGTCATGGTGGATGGCACGTTCTGGACCGACGATGAAATGATCGCACTGGGCATGAGTAAAAAAACGGCCCGCAGCATCGGGCATCTACCCCAATCGGGGCCTGGCGGCATGGTGGAGACGCTGGCCAAGCTGCCGCCGCATGTGCGCCGCATGCTGATTCACATTAACAACACCAATCCCATCCTTGACGAAGATTCCCCACAACGTGCCGAGCTCACCCGTGCCGGCATTGCGTTGTGTGAAGACTGCGTCGAGATAACCCTATGACCATGCGAGCAGAAATCATCAAGGCCAGCACCAGTGTGGCCGCTTCTGAACCCACCTGGAGCGTGGAAGAATTTGAGGCCAAGCTGCGCGAGCGCGGCCGGGCTTATCACATTCACCATCCGTTCAACATCATGCTCAATGGCGGGCGCGCCACGCCGGAGCAGATTCGGGGCTGGGTGGCGAACCGTTTTTATTACCAGATTGCCATTCCTATCAAGGACGGTGCCGTGCTATCCAATTGCCCGGACTCCGAGGTACGCCGCGGCTGGGTGCAGCGCATCCTGGACCACGATGGATTCGAGATCGCGGGCGTCAAGGATGCGGGCGGTATCGAGGCCTGGTTGCGCCTGGCACAGGCGGTTGGGCTGACCCGCGACGAGGTGGTGGACCTGCGCCATGTGGCACCGGCAGTGCGCTTTGCGGTGGATGCCTATGTCAATTTCGCGCGTCGTGCACCATGGCAAGAGGCGGTGTGTTCATCGCTGACTGAGTTGTTTGCACCTGAGATCCACAAGCAAAGGCTGGCGACCTGGCCCGAGCATTACACGTGGATTGATTCAGACGGTCTGAGCTATTTCCGCAACCGCATCAGCCAGGCGCGCCGCGATGTGGACCAGGGCCTCGCTATTACTCTGGCGCACTTCAACACCCGCGCCCTGCAGGAACGCGCACTGGAAGTATTGCAGTTCAAGCTCGACATCCTTTGGGCGTTGAACGATGCGATCGGGCTGAAGTACGGAGTGGGGTCGTGAGCGCGCTCACTCTGCATTCGGTGCCGAGGGTTTCGTCGGGCTTTCGGTTGCAGTTCGAACCTGCGCAGGAATGCCATGTGCTGCTTTATCCCGAGGGTATGGTCAAACTCAACCAGGCCGCCGGCGAAATCATGACGCGCTGCGACGGCAAGCGCAGCGTGGCCGAAGTGGTGACGGAACTTGAAAAAGCGTTTTCTACCACCGGGCTGGAGGCTGATGTGATCGGCTTCATGAATGTGGCCAAAGAACAGCTGTGGCTGTGCTGGGAGTGAGGCCATGAGCGCCATACCCCACTCGTCCGCACCCTCCCGCCCGGGCCCACCGCTGTGGTTGCTGGCCGAGCTGACCTACCGCTGCCCACTGCACTGTGTGTTTTGCTACAACCCCGTGGACTTTGCCCGCCACGAGGACGAAATTTCCACCGAAGACTGGATTCGTGTGTTGCAGCAGGGCCGTGCCCTGGGTGCGGTGCAACTGGGGTTGTCGGGCGGCGAGCCCCTCTTGCGCGATGACCTGGAGGTGATTGTGGCCGAGGCCCACCGCCTGGGCTTCTACTCCAACCTGCTCACGTCGGGCGTCGGCCTGACCGAGGAGCGCGCCGCTGCCCTCAAAGCTGCCGGGCTGGACCATGTGCAGTTGTCGTTCCAGGATTCCACGCGGGAGATGAATGATTTTTTGTCCCACACAAAAACCTTCAGTCTGAAAAACAAAGTTGGCAAGATCATCAAGGACCAGGGCTGGCCGATGGTGATGAACGTGGTGATCCACCGGCTGAACATCGACCATATTGACCGGATCATCCGCATGGCCCACGAGATGGGCGCCGAATACCTGGAATTGGCGAATACGCAGTATTACTCGTGGGCGTTTGTGAACCGCTCGCAGCTGCTGCCAACGCATGCCCAGCTCAAGCACGCGGAGAGGGTCACAGAAGAATGGCGCAACAAACTGGGCGACGCGATGAAGATTTATTTTGTGGCGCCCGACTACCACGAGGGCAAGGCCAAGAAGTGCGTCAACGGTTGGGGCAGCATGTTCATGACGATCGCGCCCGATGGCTTCGCTTTGCCCTGCCACACAGCACGCCTGTTACCCGGCCTGACTTTCCCCAACGTGAAAGAGGCCAACTTGCGCGATATCTGGTTTGATTCCGACGGATTCAACCGCTACCGCGGCACAGGCTGGATGAAGGAGCCCTGCTCCAGTTGCGCCCACAAGGAAGAAGACTTGGGCGGTTGCCGTTGCCAAGCCTACATGCTCGCGCACGACGCCGAAGCCACCGACCCGGTGTGCCGCCTGAGCCCTCTTCACCACACGGTGCAGGCCGCCGTAGCCGAAGCAGCCACCGTCAAAGCCCAGGAACACCCGCTGGTATTTCGCGATCCTGCCAACTCGCGCCGCCTGAGCACTTGACTTCACTGAACACCATAAAGCCACTACAGATAAGATCCCATCAAACACCATTTTGCTATCAAAAAAATAGCTGCATGCGCAACAGAAACGGGGGCTAGGGCCTTATTTAGTCAAAAATCTAATGCCCGGTGCGGCGCAGTTCATCCACCCGGTCAGCAATGGCATCCACATCCACCAGATCGTCGGCATGCACCAGATAGCACTCCAGGTCAGCCAGCGCCTGCTCGGTGTGCCCCAACTCCGAGTGGGCCAAACCCCGGTCACGGTATTCAGGCCACGATTCGGGCAGCAACACAATCATGCGCTCCTGAATGGCCAACAGACGCTGCCAGTCCCGCTGGTTGCGATGGATTTCTTTCAGGTTGCGCAGCATGCGCGCGATGATGTCCCGGGGTGGTGCCGTCTGCAGGTAAAGCCCCAACGGCGCCTCGAATTCATCGAGCAGGCCGCTGCGCCCGCGGTAGGGTTCCAGCCGCTCGGCCAAGTCTTCACGGCTCAGGGATTTACCACTCAGGGGGTCGATCACGGCCTGCCCCATGGGCAGGGAAACCTTCACCATGAAATGCCCGGGAAACCCGACTCCCCGCACCGACAGACCCAGCCCCTGCGCCAATTCCATCCACAGCACCGCGAGCGTAATGGGAATTCCTCGGCGCGTGTGCAACATCTCACTGATGTAGCTGTTGTCCGGGTCGTAGTAGTCGTTGGCGTTACCGCCAAATTTCAGGTCCTGAAAAAAGAACTGGTTCAGAAGGCGCAGCTTCTGGATCGGCGCGGCATCGGCCGGAATGCGCCGGCGCAGGCGCGCCTGAAGCTGGTCCACCTCGCCCAGAACGGTTTGCACGTCCAGTTCGGGATATTCATCCTGCGCAAGGCTCACGGCCGCTTCAAACAGCGCAAAGTCGCTGTCGCCGTGCACCAGCGTGGCAAAGTAATCCAACGGAGTGGGCACGTCAAAAGACAGGTTCATGTTGATCCCCCCACAAATATCAGCGGCGCAGGAACTGCCGCAAATTCAGACCGGCGGCCCACACGGCCCCCAGATACACCACCCCGGACCCCACCAGCAACAGCGCCAGCAAGCCAATGCGCTTGAGGCTCTCGCTGCGCAACTCAAGCCAGGGAAACGCCTGCGCAGCCCATAACAGATAGATCACCAGCAAGGCGCCGCCGGCCAGCACCTGCGCGATAAACACGCCCCAGCCCGGCTCCGGCCGGTAGCGCTTGCGCCAGAGCAAACCTGCCAGCAACCACAAGGCGTTGATCAATGCGCCCAAACTGATAGATAGCGACAACCCCGCATGTTTAAAGATAGGCACCAATGCCAGATTAAGCAACTGCGTAATCACCAGCACCGCCACGGCAATGCGCACCGGGGTTTTGATGTCCTGATTGGCGTAATAGCCGGGTGCCAGCACCTTGATGGCAATGATACCCACCAGACCGGCGCCCCAGCCCATGAGGGCCACGGTGGTCTGCTGCACATCGAAGTCAGTGAAAGCACCGTAGTGGTACAGCACCGCAACCAGGGGCTTGGAAAATATCAGCAGTCCGATGGAGCACGGCACCGACAACAGCACCACGATGCGCAGGCCCCAATCCAGCAGTGCCGAGTATTTTTTGGCGTCGCCCGACGCACTGGCCAAAGCCAGCTGCGGCATCAGCACCACGCCCAGTGCCACACCCAGCATTGCGGTGGGGAATTCCATGAGGCGGTCTGCGTAGGTGAGCCAGCTCACGCTTCCACTGGGCAGGTGCGAGGCAATCTGCGTGTTGATCAAGGTAGATATCTGCGCAACGCTGACGCCCAGCAGTGCGGGCACCATGAGCCGGGCCACGTTTTTGGTGCCCGGATCGGCCCAGGCGGCGCGAATGGCGGTCAGGCGCCAATCCACGCGCGGCATCAAACCCATTTTGTGCAGGGCCACAAACTGGACGGTCAACTGCAAAACTCCGCCCGCCAATACCCCCGCACACAGGGCATAAATGGGCTCCAGCCCCATGGATTTGAACCACGGTCCGCCCAGCCAGGCGGCCATAATCATGCACAGATTCAACAAGACAGGCGTGACGGCAGGCACGGCAAAGCGCTTCCAGGTATTGAGCACCCCTGCTGCCAATGCCACCATCGACATGAAGCCGATGTAGGGAAACATCCAGCGGGTCATCACTACAGCCACCTCAAAGCCCCGGGGGTTTTGCTGCAATCCACTGGCCATGGCCCAGACCAGCAGAGGCGAACCGACCACCCCCAGCACACAGGTCAGCAACAGGGCCCAAGCCAGGACCGTTGCCACACGGTCTACCAGCAAATGGGTGTTTTCCTGCCCCTGTTGCGCGCGCGTAGCGGCCAGAACCGGCACAAAAGCCTGACTGAAGGCCCCTTCGCCAAACAGGCGGCGGAAAAAGTTGGGAATGCGAAATGCCACGTTGAACGCATCCGTCATGGCGCTGGCGCCGAACGTGGAAGCAATCAGCAGTTCACGCACCAGCCCGGTGATGCGCGATGCCAGGGTCAACAGGGAGACGGTAGAGGCGGATTTGAAGAGACTCACAGGCCAAGTGTAGCTGTTACAATAGTGGGCTTTGCTGGCATCATCCTCGAACACAAGGAACTATTACTATGGCATCTGGAAAACCCAAGAAAAAGAACCCGCGCCTTGCGTCGGGCCGTAAGCGCGTCCGTCAGGACGTCAAAATCAATGCAGCAAACACTTCTTTGCGTTCCAAGTACCGTACTGCGGTCAAGAACGTCGAGAAAGCAGTTATTGCCGGCGACAAGACAAAAGCCGCAGAACTGTTTGCGAAAATGCAAGCCGTGGTTGACACCGTGGCTGACAAAGGCATTTTCCACAAAAACAAGGCAGCACGCGACAAGAGCCGTTTGGCTACCAAGGTGAAAGCCTTGGCACTCGCAGCCTAATTTTTAGGCAAAAAGCACGCGCAGGGTCTTTAAAAACTCCGCGCGCCGTTTTGTAAGGGTGCGCTGCCAGCAAAGCAAAAATGCCGTTCAACTGAACGGCTTTTTTGTTTCTGCTACTGGTGAACAGGACGGGTTTCGCTGACCTGCAATTCGTTGTCTTTGGCAAAGTTCAGACAAAAATCCCACGCCATCACGTCATATTCACGCAGATCGGGGTGGACGATCACACACTTCACCTGGCCGATGGACGTTGGTACGCACCAGGGTGAATACCCCAGATGGCTGCCAGGTTGTGGGCCGCCAGGACGAAACTGGCTCATCACCCCCGCCAAACGCTCGGCCCAGTCGCTGGGGCGAAACGTCTTGCCTTGTCGGGTCAAACCCAGAATGTATAGCTCTTTGGAAGGTGTGGAAGCCATCGGATAGATGTTGGTCGCCGCGGCTGGTTTGCTGCAGCAATGGTATTGCTGCGCCGCAATACGATTCTATCTGACACCGCCTCCACTTTGCTGACACCCTCTCAGCGCGCGGCCTCAACCAAACTTCACAAACATCTTGCTGTACGCCCCCTTCAGCTTGCCGATAGCCGCTTTAACTGCCGCAGCATCTTGCGCCAGCAAGACCGCCTTCAGGTCAGCCACCGATCGCTGAACGGCATTAAGTTGCGCTTTGAACTCCGCATTTGCGACGTAGTCAGCCGGCGCCTGCGTGTCCAGCTGCCGAGCCAGATACTCCAGTGCACCGGTTTGTGCGGTGAGCTCCAGCAATCCCCTGGGTTGGTCAATCAATTTGACACCGTCCATCAATACGCGCTCCATTTGAGCGTGATAGGCATTCATATGGTCGCTGTACACGATCACATTGTTGCGGTGGCGCAGCCCGGCCATCACTTCGCGCGCATGCTCCAGAGTTTCGTGGGCGGCAGCGAGCTGGTTTTTGCTAATTTCATCCGCCGCTTTGGCATACACGCGGGCTACTTCGGCAAGCGACGCCGCGAATCCGGTGTCCCGGTCATAGGGCGCAGCCGGCTTACTGCCAAACTGGCTGATGATCTGCGTCCATGCCGCCTGTGCCTGACCGATCACCTGCTGCGAATCGGCTTGTGATCCTGTATTCGTCTTGAACAACGCGGCGCGGTAAGGTGCATAGGCCTGTTGCAAGGCATCGGTGACCGGGTCTGCGGCCCACAGGGAGGCGCTCGCAGCGAGTGACAGAGCCAATACAAGAGTGCGCGGAGTGAGGGTGGTGCGAAGCAGCATGAAAGCCTCCATATAAGTCCGGACTTAAATGCAAATATTAAACGGTTTGTGTTAACCGGCGGTGAAGCCCCAACGCATAGGCCCACCGACGGCCGATGGCCCTAGAATCACGGTTCAACGGCCCAACCCGCCCGGATCTGCCCGGGCTCGCATTGGGCCGACTTGTTTTTGAGCCAAAACTGGAGCCTTTACATGACCGCCGCCACGTCCCCTGCCACGCCGTCTTCACCCCACGTGATGAACACCTATGGACGCCTGCCCATTGCACTTTCGCATGGCCAGGGTTGCCGCGTATGGGATGTGAATGGCCGCGAGTACCTGGACGCTCTGGGTGGTATAGCCGTCAACACCGTGGGGCACAACCACCCCAAACTGGTAGCCGCCCTGCAGGATCAGGTGACCAAGCTGATCCACACGTCCAACTACTACCACGTACCCCTCCAGGAAGAGCTGGCTCGCCTTCTGGTGGAGCGCTCGGGAATGACCAATGTGTTCTTCTGCTCAACCGGGCTGGAGGCCAATGAAGCAGCGCTGAAACTGGCACGCAAGTTCGGCCACGACAAAGGTATTGAGCGTCCGGAGATCGTGGTGTACGAGAAGGCCTTTCATGGTCGCAGCATTGCCACACTCAGCGCTACCGGTAACCCCAAGGTACAGGCCGGCTTTGGCCCGCTGGTGGAAGGTTTTATCCGGGTACCGATCAACAACATCGACAGCCTGAGAGCGGCCACCGCCAACAACCCCAATGTGGTGGCCGTTTTCTTTGAAGCCATTCAAGGCGAAGGTGGCGTCAACCCCATGCACATGGACTACCTGCGCGACGTGCGCGCCCTGTGCGATGCGAACGACTGGCTGCTGATGATTGATGAGGTGCAATGCGGCATGGGCCGCACCGGCAAGTGGTTTGCGCACCAGTGGGCCGGTATCCAGCCCGACGTCATGCCGCTGGCTAAAGGCCTGGGCTCGGGGGTGCCCGTAGGTGCGGTAGTCGCTGGTCCCAAAGCCGCCCACATTTTTGCGCCAGGCAACCACGGCAGTACTTTTGGCGGCAACCCCTTGTCCATGCGCGCCGGGGTGGAAACCATCCGCATCATGGAAGAAGAAGGTCTGATGGCCAACGCAGCCCGCGTGGGCGCCCACCTGAAAGCTGCGCTGCAAACAGCATTGGCAACCGAGCTGGCAAGTGGTGCAGTCAAAGACATCCGTGGCGAGGGCTTGATGCTGGGCGTGGACCTTTCCAAACCCTGCGGCGCACTGGTACAACAGTGTGCGGACAACGGCCTGCTGATCAGCGTAACGGCTGACACGGTCATTCGCCTGGTACCACCGCTGATTCTGACCACGTCCGAGGCTGACCAGATCGTGGCCATTCTGTGCCCGCTGATATCCAGTCTATTGAAGGATGCGGCATGAGCACCGCATCCAAAGCCATCGCAAAAGCCACCGTAAAAGGCATTCCCAGCACCGTTCCCACCGGTGCGCCGCCTGTCAGGCACTACCTGCAATTCGCTGACTTCAGCACCGAAGAGTACGGCTACCTGCTGGAACGCGCCGCCTTCATCAAGGCCAAGTTCAAAACCTTTGAGCGCCACCACACGCTGGTGGACCGCACGCTGGCGATGATTTTCGAGAAAGCCTCGACCCGCACCCGTGTGAGCTTTGAGGCCGGCATGTACCAGCTGGGTGGCAGCGTGGTGCACCTGACGACCGGGGACAGCCAGCTGGGCCGCGCAGAGCCGATTGAAGACTCCGCCCGCGTCATCAGTCGCATGACCGACATCGTGATGATCCGCACCTACGAGCAAACCAAGATCGAGCGCTTCGCAGCGCACTCGCGCGTGCCGGTCATCAATGGCCTGACCAACGAGTTTCACCCCTGCCAGATCCTGGCAGACATCTTCACCTACATCGAGCACCGTGGCCCCATTGCAGGCAAGACCGTGACCTGGGTGGGCGATGGCAACAACATGGCCAACACCTGGTTGCAGGCAGCGGCACTGTTGGGCTTTCACTTGCGCGTGAGCACGCCAACCGGCTATGAACTGGATGAGAAAGTGGCCGTTACCCCCCGTGGAATGGGCGCAGGCAGCTATAAAACTTATAGCAACCCGCTAGAGGCGTGTACCGGTGCCGATCTGGTCACCACCGATGTCTGGACCAGCATGGGCTATGAGGCCGAAAACGAGGCACGGCGTACTGCGTTCGCGGCCTGGTGCGTCGATGCCAAAATGATGGCGGTGGCCAAGGCCGACGCCCTGTTTATGCACTGCCTGCCCGCCCACCGGGGGGAAGAAGTGGCCGCCGACGTAATCGATGGACCACAGTCAGTCGTCTGGGATGAAGCCGAAAACCGCATGCATGTGCAGAAAGCGCTGTTGGAATACCTGCTAGTGGGACGTCAGGAGTAGAGGACTCCGCTCAGGATCCGCGGGTATTGTGCAAGCAGGGCGTCATGCATTGCCTGCACCGCCGCGTCCTCTATGGCGCGCGGCTTCTTCAAAACGACCGGGTAATCCAGAATGACCGTGGACGGCCCGGCCGAGAGAAACAAAACGCGATCCGCCAGACTGAGCGCCTCGCGCAGACTGTGGGTAACAAACAGCACGGTAGGCTGGGTCCGTTCACACAGGTCGTGCAGCAGAGTTCGGAGCTGCTGCGCTGTGGGGGCATCCAGAGACTGAAACGGTTCGTCCATCAGCAGCACATCCGGTTTGACAATGAACGCGCGCAGCAAAGCCACCCTGCGCTGCATTCCACCCGATAGCTGACCAGGAAACAGCTGGGCACAGTCCGGCAAGCCCACCCGTTCCAGCCAATGCTGCAGTGGCACCGTTTGCCGCGCACGCGTGGCCGCTGGCAGAACCAACTCCAGATTTTGCTGAACGGTTAGCCAGGGCATCAGGCGCGGCTCCTGAAACATAAAGCCAATTCTGGGGCGCCCGCCGGGCAAACCTTCGGTGTCAAAACTGACCTGCCCCTCCATCTGAAGGTCCAGTCCGGCTATCAGGTTGAGCAACGTGGTCTTGCCCGACCCGGAGGGCCCCACAAGAGCGACGAACTCTCCCGGCTGAACACCAAAGGACAAATTCTCAATGGCGCAGCAGCCATTGGGATACGTCTTCTTGCGAATGTTCACCAACAGGGGCTTCATGGACGCCACCGGTTCAAACGCGTTTCAAGCGGGCGTAGAAACAGCGCCTCAATAGCAAAAATCACCAACGCGAACGCCAGCGTGTAGGCAAGGATTCCCGTGATATTAAAAAAATGAAACAGGCTGCCAATTTGAAAACCGACGCCGTCACTGCGCCCCAAAAGCTCTACCACCAGCACAATTTTCCAGATCAACGCCAGCCCGTTGCGGGCTGAACCCAGCAGGTACGGCGTGAGTTGGGGCAAATACACTTTGAAAAAAGTGTCCCAGCGCGAAAGGCGATAGACCCGTGCCACTTGCAGCAGGCTTTGGTCGACTGCACGGGCACCTTCGCGCAAGCTGATGGCAACGACCGGAACTTTGTTGAGCGTGACCGCCAGCACAGCGGCTGCTTCCGACAGGCCAAACCAGATGTAACAAAGGATGATCGTTACCAAGGCCGGTATGTTCAGGCCAAGAATCAGAAAATTATCGAGTAGACAATCCCAGCCTTTGTACCGCCCCATCAACAAGCCCAAGGCAATGCCGATGAGCATGGCGGCGGTAAAACTGATCGCCACCCGGCGCAATGTCATCCCCAGATGAAACAGCAGGTCACCGGTTTGAATCTCTTGCCACAGGGTGGTTAAAACCGCGCTGGGGGGCGGCAGTGTCTTACTTTCCAGCGCTGACGCTGCTATTTGCCAGATGCACAAAAAAAGCAGCATCGGAAGAACGCGGACCCAACGCCCTCGCACCCGTTCTCCGAATCGTTTGAACGTCAGTTGCGTGCTGGCAACACGAACCCGGGCCAAAAGGTGCCGCTCGCCAGGGTCTTCGATTTCCCCACCAGCTTCTCACCGCCGGTATCCGCCAAAATTTTGAACGTGGCGCTGACCGCAGCCATGGTGTCCTGATCCGAACAGACAGGAATGCCCGCGCGGTATCTGTCACGCAGCTCCCGGAACACGGCGTCGTTTTCAGCGCGCATCCTGGGCCGGATCAGGTCCCACTGTGCATCGGATTTGGCCAACAGGTTTTTTGCTTCATACGACGCGGTCAAAAAGCCCTTGACCGCTTCTGCATTGGCGTTAGCCCAATCTTCGCGGAACACCCAGCCGATCAGCGGTATCGGCTTGTCTATTCCGAGGCCTCTGAGAATTTCAGGCACTTCAATGAGCGGACGCATGCCCGCCGTTTCCAGCCGGGCCGCATAGTTCCAGAAGTTGAGAACGGCATCCACTTGCCCCCGCAACGCCAGTTCGTTCAGCAGCGGCGGCGCGGCATAGCTTGGCTGGGTGTATTGCGTCAAATCCACTCCAAGCTTGCGTTGCGCATACGCACGCAACAGAAGCCAGGTCTTGTCGGATGGCCCTCCCGCCACTCCCAGCTTTTTCCCCTGCAGGTCGGCCAGCTTCCTGATGCCGCTGTCGGACTTGACCATGACGGAGCCCACGGCATTGGAATACGGCGCAAAGGTGAACCGGTTCGACTCTGCGCGCTGTCGGGTGACCCATATCCAGTCAGAAACAATCATATCGACAGCACCCCCCTGCAGAGCAATAGTCGACGCATCACCCGATGCAAGCGGAACTATTTTCAAATCAACGCCGTGCTTCTTTGCGAGCTGGCGGCTTTGGATGACTTCCAGCTCCCAGTTCACCGTGCCGAACTCGAGAATACCGACCCGCAGAGGCAACAAGGGCTTCTCTGTTGCATGGAGAACTGTCAGTGTGAACACCAACAGCGCTGTGATCCAGATCCGGCGGTACAAGCGTGAGCGCAGGGGGCCGCTCCATCCAGGGAAAGTGATGGATCGAACGAGTTTCATACCTATTCCGGACTCAGTGCTTTGAGCAATTCTTCATGCAGGTCGTTACCCGTCGTCTGGGCCATGAAATCGTCCACGGAACCGACAAAACGCACAACACCTTTGCTCAGCAAAATCAACCGGTCGGCCACTTTGATTTCTTCCACCAGATGGGTGGCCCACAATACCGCAACACCATGGCTGCCCGTGAGACCGCGCACCGTAGTCAAAAGCTGTTGACGGGATGCTGGGTCCAGGCCCACAGTGGCCTCATCCATCAAAAGCACCTTGGGTTGATGCAACATGGCGCGCACCAGCTCAACCTTGCGACGCGTACCGCCCGACAGGTTGCGCACGACGCTATCGGCCTGTTCCGCCAACCCCATTGTTCCCAGCCCGCTGGCAATACGCTGACGGGCCAGCATGCGCGGCATGCCATGCAGGTCAGTGTGAAACAGGAGATTGGCCCGCACAGTCAAATCCAGGTCCAGCGCGCTTTGCTGGAACACCACACCCAGACCAGCCAGCGCCCGACTGGCATGGGTGCGCATGTCATGACCCAACACCTGTATCTGGCCCTTGTCCGGACTGAATAATCCAGTGAGAAGTTGCAGCAAAGTGGATTTGCCCGCACCATTGGAGCCCAGCAAAACCACCATTTCATCCGCATGCAATTCCACGCTGACACCGCTGAGCGCGGGTTTTCCCGAGTAGGACTTGTACAGGTCTTTCGCATTCAACAAAATATCGGTCATAACTGACTACGGGAGGGCCGCAATGGTGGAGTGAGGATTTGCATGTTTATTCTAGACAGCGTTGTAACATCTCGCGGAGCCTGACGGTGTTGAATCACTGTTCCAAAAATGCCAAACACGAGACACCACCCATGAAACCTATGCAAGCTGCAGGCCAGAGAATGGCAGCCATCAATTCCTCCCCCCGGCTTCAGTCGTTGTTACGTAGCGTTTTGGTGGCCTTGCTGGCTGTGTGGAGCAGCGTGGTCATGGCGCAGCCGTCCACAGGCGGCCGGGTTTATGTATCCAGTGAGAAAGACAACAATATCTACGTTTTCGATCTCGATGGAAAGCGGCTCTCCGCCGTTGAGGTGTGTCAGCGACCGCGCAACATGATGTTTGCCGCCAACAGCAAGCAGATCTACGTGACCTGCGGCGACAGCAACCAGCTGGGCGTAGTGGATATTGCCAGCGGAAAAATGGTGGGCAATGTGCCGGTTGGCGACAGCCCTGAAATGTTTGACCTCAGCCCGGACGGCAAAACTGCTTATGTAACGATTGAGGAGGAAAGCGGCATGTCGGCCTACAACCTGGAGACCAAGGCCAAGTTGTTCGATGTAAAAACGGGTGGCCAACCCGAGGGCATTCTGGTCATGCCCGACGGAAAGCACGCCTATGTGACATCCGAGGTTGCCAACGTGGTACACCTTGTTGACTTGGCGCAGCACAAGGTGATCAAAAACATCCGCGTCGGCAAGCGCCCGCGCCGCTTTGTACTTGCGGCAGGTGGCAAGGAGTTGTGGGTTACCAATGAGTTGGGGGCCAGCGTCAGTGTGGTCAGCACGGAAGACCAAAACGTCAAACACACGCTGGAGTTCAAGATCAAAGGCATGCGGGCTTCTGACATCACACCCGTAGGCATGACCCTCAGCCCGGACGGAAAAACCGTATGGATCGGTTTGGGCCGCGCCAACCATGTGGCCGAAGTCGACGTGGTAAGCCGCCAGGTGAAGCGCCAAATTCTGGTTGGAAAGCGCGCATGGGGCCTCACCATGCACCCCAACGGCCAGACTTTGTATGTAGCCAACGGCCTGTCGGACGACATGACTCTGATTGACACGGCCTCCGGCAAAGCGTTGCGCACCGTACCCGCAGGCCGAGTACCGCACAGCATCCTGGTGCAACCCTGATGGCGTGCAAGCCAATGAATGAACGCCTCCGGAGCGCAGCACTTCGGTGGAGTCGGGTGTGGGCTCTGGCCTGGCTGGGAGCCAGCACGGTAGTGGCACACGCAGCATCCAGCAAGAATGTCACCGTGGCGGTCATTTCATTGGCCAACGATGCACGCTACGCCCCGCGCCGTCTTGAACGGGCCTACCCCGGGCACCCCCAAGGGCGGGCTCTGGACGCCGTGAAACTGGCCGCTGAAGATTCCGCAATGGAGTTGCAGACCGCGGGTCTGGAGTTGACCGTTCGTGACATTGTGCTTCCCGACATGCAGGCATTGCCAAAAATACTGGCTGACCTCAAGGCCCAGCACGTGCAGCACCTGATTGCCGACCTGCCGGCCACCGAGTTGCGCCAGCTGGTGCTCTCTGCTCCTGCGGCCTTGGGCGGAGCCATCGTGTTCAACACAGGCCTGGATGACGATGCCCTGCGTGCCGAGCAATGTGCAGCCCACTTGCTGCACACTTACCCGAGTCGCCAAATGTTTTCAGACGCGTTGGCTCAGTACCTGGCCGCGCGCTCCTGGCGCAAAGTACTGATGCTGCAGGGACCTTTGGCGGGTGACCAGTTGCAAGCCGATGCCATGAACCGATCAGCGCGCCGCTATGGGCTCACCATCACGCAGACGCGCCCCTTCAAGCTCTCCACCGATCCACGCGACCGCGATCTCGCCAACAACCGTCTGTTGACCGGTGACCGGGAACACGAAGTCGTGGCCATCATGGACAGCCAGGGCGAGTTCGCCCGGACCCTGCCTTACGCCACCCAGTGGCCTCGCCCGGTCGTTGGCGCCAATGGACTGGTCGCAACGGCCTGGCATCCCCAATGGGATCGCAGCGGTGGACCCCAGATTTCACGGAGCTTTCAACGCCTGGCCAAGCGCCCGATGCAGAGCGCCGACTGGGCTGCCTGGGCAGCGGTCAAAGCGGTGGCAGCGGTGCTGGTGGACGACCCCCGTGCGATCATCGCCCAACAGCTCAAAGCCCTGCGCAGTGGCGCGGTTTATTTTGATGGATTCAAGGGCCCTCGGTTGTCATTTCGACCCTGGGACGGCCAGTTGCGCCAACCCCTGTTCCTGAGCCACGTTGACGGTGTGGTGGGCATCGCGCCGCTTGACGGCGTGCTCCACCCCACCGAGGTAATGGACACGCTTGGCGTGGACGAGAAGGAAAGTAAATGCAAGCAACGCCCTTGAGCCTGCACATTGCCCGGGCCATGCGTGCAGTGGTTGGCCGCGAAATACGCAAGTTTTTGCGACAACCCTCGCGACTGGGCTCCGCTCTGGTGCGCCCCCTGCTGTGGTTCGTGGTTTTTTCGGCAGGCTTTAACAATGTTTTTGGCGTTTCCATTGTCCCCCCCTACGAGACCTATGTGGAGTATCAGGTGTACATGGTGCCGGGGCTTTTGGGCATGGTGGCCTTGTTCAACGGCATGCAAAGTTCGCTGTCAATGGTGTATGACCGTGAAATGGGCGTGATGCGACTGCTGCTAACCGCCCCCCTGCCCCGCGGCTGGTTGCTGGCCTTCAAGCTGATGGGTGGAACCAGCCTGTCCGTACTGCAAATGGTCGTTTTTCTGGTGATTGCATGGGCTTTTGGCGTGCGCTTCGAGTTGCGGAACCTGCCGTTATTGTTCCTTGCCATGCTGAGCGGAGCCACCTTGCTGGCTGCCTTGGGACTGGTGTTGTCGGTGTACATCAAACAACTGGAGAATTTTGCAGGCACCATGAACTTTGTGATTTTTCCGATGTTCTTCATCAGCCCGGCGCTGTATCCCTTGTGGAAACTCGAAGAGTCTGGGGCGTGGTGGCTGCTGACCCTGGCGCAGTGGAACCCTTTCACGCATGCAGTGGAGGCGATCCGCTTCGCCATGTACGGCCAGGTCAACGGTCTGTCCTGGGCTGTCGTCATCGCGGGGACGTGCCTGTTTTTTGGACTCGCATGGTGGGGCTATGACCCACAGCGCGGGTGGATCAAACAACGCGGGGCGGCCTGAACTCACATCAGATGGACTTCGGGTGGGGAGGCTGCTGCGACGACAGCACCGGTACTGCAGCGTGCATGGGTGGTAATCTTCGTCCCCCAAGGCAACGGTTGAACCTGAGTCCGTTGACCTGAACCTCCACTACTATTTTTTGCCGAAGCAAACATTTAACACGGCAATCGGAACAAGCATGAAAAAGAACAACGAACCCAAGGTGTGGGTCACCGTCGTGAAACTGGTGTTGGGGGCGGTCATTCTCATCGGCGGGGTGGGCCTCGCGCTGTGGTTTGCCGCGCGCGACGAAATGCAGGGCACGGCACCCAGGGCCTCCTCATCAGACTCCTGGGGCATCACCCATGACTCTCCCACGCGCATGAAGCGCTAATACCATTCGATTTTCCAGGTGTTGGAAATAACCGACACCACACGGTTTTGAGCGGTGTTACCTTCGCGGCCAGCCAAGAAAAGGACCGCCATGATCACCCTGCAAGACTGCCAACAGCGCGACACCGCAGACCCGCTGCGCTCCCTGCGCGACCTGTTCTCCGTTCCCGTTGGCGTTATTTATCTCGACGGCAACTCACTGGGCGTCATGCCCAAAACAGCCGCAGCACGCGCTGCCGAGGTGGTGACCCAGGAGTGGGGCCAGGGCCTGATCCGATCCTGGAACACTGCCGGCTGGTTTAATCTGCCGCAGCGGCTGGGCAACCGCATTGCGCCGCTGATCGGTGCGGGTCAGGACGAAGTGGTGGTCACCGACACCACCTCCATCAACCTCTACAAAGTACTGTCCGCAGCGCTCTCCATTGCTGCGCAGTATGCGCCCCAGCGCCGCGTTATCGTGAGCGAGCGGAGCAACTTCCCGACCGATCTGTACATTGCCGAAGGCCTGTGCAAGGAACGGGGCTACACACTGAAACTGGTGGAACCCCACGAGATTGCCGCCGCCCTGACGCCCGATGTGGCGATCTTGATGCTCACCCATGTGAACTACCGCACCGGCGCCATGCACGACATGACCGCGGTGACCGCTGCTGCCCATGCTGCCGGCGCTTTGACGGTGTGGGACCTGGCACACAGCGCGGGTGCCGTACCGGTAAACCTGCGCGGCGCTGGCGCCGATTTTTCCATTGGCTGCGGCTACAAATACCTCAACGGGGGCCCTGGCGCCCCGGCCTTCGTGTGGGTGAACCCCCAGCATGCCGACCGGTTCTGGCAGCCCCTGTCCGGCTGGTGGGGCCACGCAGCGCCCTTTGAATTCACCCCCGATTACCAGCCCGCACCCGGCATCACCCGCTACCTGTGTGGCACCCAACCGATTGTCAGCCTGTCCTTGCTGGAATGCGGGCTGGACGGATTCAAAGCCTCCGAAGCAATGGGCGGCATGGCGGCATTGCGCGCCAAATCGCTCGCCTTGACGGACCTTTTCATTGCGCTGGTGGAAGAACGCTGCCAAGGCTTTGGCCTGGGTCTGGCCACACCGCGCGAACACGCCCAACGCGGCTCACAAGTCTGCCTGACGCGTGAGCACGCAGTGGGTGGATCGGGGGCCTTTGCCATCGTGCAAGCCTTGATCGCACGCGGTGTGATTGGCGACTACCGCGCAGGCGACGGCGGTGTGCACAAGGACATCCTGCGTTTTGGCCTGACACCGCTATACATCGGCTATGAAGACGTGTGGAACGCGGTGGAGCACCTGCGCTTGGTGCTGGAAACCAAAGAATGGAAGCAGCCCCAGTTCAACCAGAAACACGCGGTGACCTGAAAGGCAAAGCCAACCATGACCACACCCGAAAACATCGTTGCCGAAGAAAAGGCCCAGCTCGATTTCAGCAAGAGCATGAGCTATGGCGACTACCTGCAGATCGACACCATCCTGTCGGCCCAAAAGCCCCTCTCGCCTGCGCATGACGAGATGCTGTTCATCATCCAGCACCAGACCAGCGAGCTGTGGATGAAACTGATGCTGCATGAGCTGGGGGCCGCTATCGCGTGCATTCGCAACGACGAACTCGGCGCGGCTTTCAAAATGCTGGCGCGCGTCAGCAAGATCATGGAGCAGCTCGTACACGCCTGGGACGTGCTGGCCACTATGACCCCGCCGGAGTACAGCGCCATGCGGCCGTATTTGGGCCAGTCCAGCGGCTTTCAGAGCTTTCAATACCGCTGTATCGAGTTTTCACTGGGCAACAAAAACGCCACCATGCTCAAGCCCCACGCCCATGCGCCTGCGCGGCTGGCGCTGGTGCAGGCAGCCTTTGAGGCGCCCTCCCTCTACGACGAGGCCTTGCGCCTGCTGCAGCGCCGTGGCCTGAGCCTGCCCACCAGCCACACCCAGCGCGACTGGACCCAACCCTATGCCGCGAGCACCGAGGTCGAGCAAGCCTGGCTGCAGGTCTACCGTAACCCCCAGGAGCACTGGGACCTGTACCAACTGGGCGAAGAACTCACCGATCTGGAAGACGCCTTTCGCCTGTGGCGCTTTCGCCATGTGACAACGGTCGAGCGCGTGATTGGCTTCAAACGTGGCACCGGTGGCACGGGCGGGGTGAGCTACTTGCGCAAGATGCTCGATGTGGTGCTGTTCCCCGAGATCTGGAGCCTGCGCACCGAGTTATGAGGGAGTCAGGCCACCAGTGCTGACCGTACTTTCTCCAGGCGACTGCGCACCTCGGTAGCGACCTTTGCCACTTCCGGGTCGTCGGTCATCTGCATCACGGCGACCGGATCCATGAAGCCGACGGTCTGGTTGCCGTTGTCCTCCGCCCGCACAATCACGTTGCAAGGCAACAGGAGTCCGATGTCTGGTTGGGCCGTCAGTGCGCGATGCGCCAAGGGCGGATTGCACGCCCCAAGAATGCGGTAGGCGGGCACATCGATGTTGAGCTTGGTTTTCATCGTCGCCTGGACGTCAATGTCCGTCAGCACACCGAAGCCTTCGGTCTTGAGCGCGTCGGTAACCCGGGTGACCGCATCGGCAAAGGTCAGACCCTTCAAGGTGCAATAAAAACCGTATCCGGCACCTTGTGGTGTAACGGCAGGGGATGCATTCGCGGCGTTCATATTTCTTCCTTCATGGTGTGCGCTATTTTTGGCGCATACCCATCATCGATGCATGCCGGGCCCGCGTCAACCCGGGCCCATTCACTCCATCGTGATCTTTTGCTGTGCAATCACGGCACCCATGGCGGCGGTGTCTTGCCGAATGCGAATGGCCAGCCCTTCGGGCGACGAGCCCACCGCCTGCCAGCCCTGGCTGAACAGCTTCTGGCGCATGTCGGGGCTGCGCACGATCTCGCTGATGAGCGCCGACAAACGGGCCACGACCGGTTTGGGCATGCTGGCCGGCGCGGCCACCGCGTTCCAGATTTCCAGCTCGAACCCCTGCACACCGGCGTCTGACAGGCTGGGTAGCTCAGGCACCAGCGTGCTGCGGCCGGCTGAGGTCACACCAATGGCCTTGAGCCTGCCCGCCTTCACCTGCGCCATGCTCAGTCCGGGCGGCAACAGGGCCAGCTGAATCTGGCCACCCATCATGGCGTTCATGACCTGTGGGTTGCCGGCGTATGGCACATGCACCGGGGTCAGGCCCGTGCGGGCCTTCAGCATTTCCATGCCCAGGTGCGCCACGGTGCCCTGACCCGGCGAACCATAACTCCACGTATCTCCCGCTTGCAGACCGGCCTTGATGAAATCCCTGGGTTGGCCGGTGTAGCTGGCGGGCACCACCAGCACCAAGGGCGCAGTGCCTACCAATGCAATGGATGCCAGATCCCTGACCGGGTCGTAAGGGGTTTTGGGGTTGAGCAAGCGGGCAATAGTGAGGTTGCCATTGATCATCAAGCCCAGCGTGTGATCGTCGGTCGCTTTGGCCACCAGATCGGCGGCAATGTTTCCGCCCGCGCCCGGCCGGTTGTCCACAATCACCGGCTGACCCAGCGCTTTGCTCAGGGGTTCTGCCAGTGCGCGGGCGGTCAGGTCGGGGCTGGATCCACCGGGAAAGCCCACGATGATCCGGATCGGCTTGGTCGGCCAGACCGCCACTTTGGCAGCCGGCTGTGCCAGTGCCGTGCACACGGGTGCCAGCGTGATGGCCACGGTAACGGCCAGGCCGCCCAGGGTTAGCAGTTTGCGTCGCACGTTCAATGTCCCGTTCAGGGTAGTTCTCCAGCACCCGGGCCTCGATACAGCCACGGCACGTCGAGCAAGCGCTCGCCCAGCAGCCGCATGGACAGGTCACGGCCCCAGCGAAACGGCCCCCTGGCATGAAAAATTTTACCGTTGCGGATGGACCGCGCCTGCACCCGCGCATTGCGCTGCCAGCGCTGCTGCGCATAGCGCTCCAGGCGCTGTGTCATGGGCATATCCGATGGCGTCAGCACCTGCTGCAGGCACGCTGCGTCTTCAATCGCCATGCCAGCGCCCTGCGCCATATAGGGCCGCATGGGATGGGCCGCATCGCCCAGCAGCGCCACCCGGCCCTGGGCCTGCTCGCGTGCGCCACGCATAGGCGGGCGATCACACAGCGGCCACAGGCGCCATTGCTCGATGGCACCGATCAGGTCCCGCAACGGACTGCAGGTGGACGCCAGTGCGGCGTAAATATCCAGGGCATTGGCATTGTGGTCCCAGTCCTCCATGCTGCCAGCCACACGACCCTGCACGATAGCGACCACATTGAGCCACTGCCCGCGGCGCACCGGGTACTGAACCACATGCATTCGGGGCCCTAGCCAGACCGTGATGTGCTGGCTGCGCAGCCTCTCAGGCAAGTCCACCTGCGCCACCATGGCCCGATAGGCCAGATGACCCGTTACACGTGGCCTGGCGTCATTCAGCAGCTGTTGGCGTACCCGGCTCCACAGCCCGTCTGCGCCCACCAGTGCATCTGCTTGCAGCATCCTCCCATCCAGCGACTGCACATGCACGCCGTCATCGGTCTGAACAAAAGACTGCAGCCCCTGATTCAGGTGCAGTTGCACCTCGGGCTGCTGCTGCACCGCCTTGAGCAGCACTTGGTGCATATCGGCCCGGTGAATGGTGGCATAGGGTGCGCCATAGAGCGTGCGGGTGCGCTCACCCAGGCGCAGCCGCCCCAGCTCGGCGCTCGTGGCCGCACTGCGCACCTGCAGCAGTTCGGGATAAGCCGCTACCCGGCTCAATGCTTGCCCCAGTCCCCAGTCGTGCAGCACCCGCACCACGTTCGGACCCAGCTGAATGCCCGCTCCCACCTCGGCGAATGCGCTGGCTTGCTCCAGCAATTGGACCGGCCAGCCGGCCCTGGAGCAGGCCAGCGCGGTGGCCAAGCCGCCGATGCCGCCACCGGCAATTAAGATTTGTCGAGACATGGCGCCATTGTCCGGCAAATAAATCTGCAACTCTTGACTTGCGTCAGATCTCGGTAACCGCCCGGACCGGCGAGACGCCTGCGCTGCGGGACAATCCTGCCCATGAGCCTCAAGAAACCTGAACTGCTGCTGCCCGCCGGGTCGCTGGACAAAATGCGCGCCGCTTTCGACTTTGGCGCCGATGCCATCTACGCCGGCCAGCCCCGGTACTCGCTGCGCGCGCGCAACAACGAATTCAGGCTGGAACAGATCGAAACCGGCATCCAGGAGGCCCACGCCCGGGGCAAGAAGTTCTTTGTTACCAGCAACCTGCTGCCGCACAACGACAAGGTGCGCACCTACCTGCGCGATATCGAACCCGTGATTGCCATGCGTCCTGACGCACTCATCATGGCCGACCCCGGCCTGATCATGATGGTGCGTGAAGGCATGGACAAGGGCAACCTGAACGATGTACCGATTCACCTCTCAGTACAGGCCAACACGGTCAACTATGCGGCAGTCAAGTTCTGGCAAAAGGTGGGCGTTACGCGCATCATTTTGTCGCGCGAATTGAGTCTGGACGAGATCGAGAAAATCCGCCAGGAATGCCCCGATGTGGAGTTGGAAGTGTTCGTTCACGGTGCGCTGTGCATTGCCTACTCGGGCCGCTGCCTGCTCTCGGGCTACTTCAACCGGCGCGACTCCAACCAAGGCACCTGCACCAACGCCTGCCGCTGGAACTACAGCACCCAGCCAAGCAGCGAGGACCCCCACACCGGAGAGGCAATTGCAGTCCAGATGGACACCGGCTTCAACTTCAATGAAGCCCAGCAAGAGGCCGAGTCCGCGTTTGCAGCCTGTGGCGGCAGTGCGCGCCACCCCGAGGCCGACAAGGTGTACCTGCTGGAGGAAGCCGGCCGCCCCGGCCAGCTCCTGCCCATCATGGAAGACGAGCACGGCACCTACATCATGAACAGCAAGGACCTGCGCGCCGTGGAGCACGTGGAACGGCTGGTCGAGATTGGTGTGGACTCACTCAAGATCGAAGGCCGCACCAAGAGCCTGTACTACGTGGCCCGCACTGCGCAAACCTACCGCCGCGCGATTGACGATGCGGTGGCCGGCAAGGCGTTTAACCCGGAGCTGATCACCGAACTGGAAGGTCTGGCCAACCGCGGCTTTACCAGTGGTTTTCTGGAGCGCCGTCCGTCACAGGACTACCAGAACTACGAGACCGGTCACTCCGACATCGGCCACAGCCATTTTGTGGGTGAGGTGCGGGGCGTGAGCGACGGCTGGGCCGAGGTGGAAGTAAAAAACAAGTTTCTGGTGGGCGACCAGATCGAGGTCATTCACCCCAGCGGCAACCACACCGTCACATTGGAGCAGATGTGCAATCTGGAGGGCGAGGCCATCACGGTGGCGCCCGGCAGCCCGCTGCAGGTGCGCATTCCGCTGGAAGCGCGCTACGCTGGCGCGCTGCTGGCGCGGCGGATGCCCGCCTGATTCAATAGGTGATGCTCAACGCATCGGCATCCACATTCACCACGGGCTTGCCCAACGCCGCGCTGGTGGCCTGGGCAAACGCCAGTGCCCAATCGGCATCTGAAAATTTGGCGGGACCTGCGGCCTGCGCCACCACCACAACCCGGTCTGCCATCAGCAATTTGCCGGTTGCACGCAGGGGCTCGCATTCCAGCGCGAGGAACTGCTCGTCCAGCCATTTGCTTGCCAGCTCGCGCAGCATGGGCTGATCGGGATCGAGGTCAATCCGCACGGGTGGTTGATTCTTGAAAGTAACGCTGACTTGACTTCGCATAGTGGACTCCGGTTGGTCCAATGATAGAAGCAAAACGGCACCGCTGAGCTGCGCCGCCTCCGTATAATTCTTCGCTTCTGCGTTACCAGGCCCTGCAGGCAAGCCAACCTGAATGGCCGCTTTGCACTCCCCACATACCGACATGCGATTGACCCGACTTTTCATGTTGACCACTGCCGTCCTTTTGACGCTGGTGTCGGTCATGCTGGCGCGATCTGTTTTGCAGGAATGGGCCACCGTCAGTGCGGCGCAAAGGGGCCTCCAGACCATGGAGCTCGCATTTCAGGCGATCCGGATTGCCGAGAAGGCTTCATTCGAACGCGGTCCCGCGAACGCCATATTGGGCGACGCTGACCAGCCCGACCCTGCCAAGCGCCAGCGCCTGATGGATGTGCGCAACGCGAGCGACGCTGCATTTGCAACCGCCCTGCAGTCTCTGGCAGGCACCACGCGTGCGCCGCACGAGGCCGCCGCAAAGCAGATTACTCATGCACAAGATCAGCTCACCCAGGCGCGACAGGAAGTCGACCGGGTCGCTAAACTGACACTTGCCGAACGCACCGCGGGCACAGGCCGGACCACCAAAATACCGATTGAGCAGATGTTTGGCGTCATTGATACCACGCTGGAAGCGGTGACGCTTTTGTCCACAGACGCCGAACGCGCTTACCCGGAACTTTCGCTCTCGCTGGCGGGTGCGCGGCTCGCGGCCGAGCTGCGGGAATATGCCGGGCGCGTCGGCTCCAAATTTACTGCGGCGGTGGCCGCGCAAGCGCCGCTGGGTGATGAAGAGCGACGCGACATTCCGATCCTCATTGGCCGCATCGAGCAGCTGCGAAAAATGATCGAAGTGCAGACACGTGCCAACCCTGCCGCAGCACGCGTGGCCAGCGCCATTGACGGTATGGAGGGCCACTACTTTGCCATCGGCCTGCCCTTTATTGCAGACATGACTGCGGAGGGCCTGGTCCGGGGATCGTACGGTGTCGACACGGCTCAGTTCGCCGCACGGTACGTGCCGGAGATGGCCTCCATCGTGACTCTGCGAGACACCCTGTTCGATGTGGCGCGCGAGGATGCCGCCGCAAGCTACGCGCAGGCGCGGCACGACCTGGCCGTCGACGCTGCCATTGGCCTGACGGTGCTGACCATCGAAATAGGTGTATTCGTGTTGTTGCGCCGCCGGGTATTGAGACCGCTGCTCGCAAACACCCGTGCCGTCGTGAAAATAGCCGAAGGCAAACTTGACACGCCACTGCTACCCACCACCCGCAAGGATGAAATTGGCGACATGCAGAACGCGATCGCTGCCTTGAAAAAGACCAGCCAGGCCAAGCAACTGCTGGAAGTGGAGCGCGAAAACCTGATCGAACAATTGAAGTACGCGTCGAGCACCGACTTCATGACCGGTCTGCTCAACCGCCGCGAATTTGCGCAACGCGCGGAGCAGCAAATGGCACTCGCCAGGCGCCAGGATTGGTCGGTGTCATTGATCCTCTTCGACATTGACCACTTCAAGGCGATCAATGATCAGTATGGGCACCTGTCGGGGGACATGACCCTCCTGAAAATCGCCGGCATTGCCCGCCATGAGTTTCGGGTAACGGACAACCTGGCCCGCTACGGGGGCGAAGAGTTCATAGCGTTGCTTGTGGACAGCAAACAGGAGGCCGCCGTCTTGCTGGCTGAACGGGTGCGTGCGGCCATCGCCAGCAAACCCTTTGTCGCGGTGAACGGTCAACCGTTTTGCGTCACGGCCAGCTTTGGACTAGCGACCGCCAAAGCCAGGGAAATCCATGACATGGACGCTTTTTTCCAATTGGCGGACCACGCGCTTTACCAGGCAAAAACGGGCGGACGCAACCAGGTCAGCACCGGCGACACCCTTGTCGCGGACAGCCAGTTCGCCTGATCTTCAGCCTTCAATCCTGCAACAGCTGCCGCAACACAAAGGGCAGAATGCCGCCCGCGCGGTAGTAATCCACCTCAATCGGGGTATCAATGCGCAATCGCAGCGTCGTGGTAGTGCGGCTGCCATCCGCGCGGGTCACCACCAGCTGGGCGTCGCTTTGGGGGCGCAAATCGGGGTCCGGCACGATCGTGATCTGCTCGTTCCCGGTCAGGCGCAGGGTCTGCCAGCTCTCACTGTCCTTGAACTGCAGCGGCAACACACCCATACCCACCAGGTTGCTGCGGTGAATGCGCTCAAAACTTTGTGCCACAACGGCCTTGATACCCAGCAACTGCGTGCCCTTGGCCGCCCAGTCGCGGCTCGACCCGGTGCCATATTCCTCGCCGGCAAACACCACGGTTGGGGTGCCCTGCGCCATGTAGCGCATGGCGGCGTCATAAATGGACAGTTTCTCCATGGGAGCGCCGTCTTGCCCGGTCTGGAACAGCGTCACGCCGCCCTCCTCGCGCGAACCGCCCGCGTCCGGTGGAATCATCAGGTTCTTGATGCGCACATTGGCAAAGGTGCCGCGCACCATCACGTCATGGTTGCCACGGCGCGCGCCATAGGAATTGAAGTCGGCTTTCTGCACGCCGTTGTGCACCAGCCATTGACCGGCAGGGGAGCTTTCCTTGATCGAACCGGCAGGCGAGATGTGGTCCGTGGTGATGGAATCACCAAACAGGGCCATGATCCGGGCGTCCGTCACAATTTCAGTGCCAATTGGGCTTTTAGCCCCCGTATCCATTGCGCGAGCAGCTCCTGATTTCATAGCAAAATCTTTGAAGAACGGTGGCTCGGCAATGTAGGTGCTGTGCGGCCAGGTGTAGGTTCGTCCGGCTACGCCTTGGATGTCTTCCCAGAGCTTGCCGGGCTCGGTTTTGACCTTGCCGTAATTGGCACGAAACGCCTTGCCGTTCATGGCGAACTTCAACAAGGCATAAATCTCGTCGCTGCTGGGCCAGATGTCGCCCAGGTAGACATCGCGCGGCTTGCCATCTTTGTCCTTGCCCTGGCCCACAGGCTCGGTCATGAGGTCGCGCATCACGTTGCCCGCAATGGCGTAAGCCACCACCAGCGGCGGGCTGGCCAAAAAGTTGGCTTTGAGGTTGGGGTGAATGCGCGCCTCAAAGTTGCGGTTGCCCGATAGCACGGCGGCACAGATCAGGTCGTTTTTCGCAATGGCGGCGTTGAGCTCGGGCGTCAGGTCACCGGCATTCCCGATGCAGGTGGTGCAGCCGTAACCTGCCAGTGCAAAACCGAGCTTTTCCAGGTAGGGCATCAGCCCGGTGGCGGTCAGGTATTCGGTGACGATGCGCGAGCCCGGCGCCAGCGAGGTCTTGATGTGCGGCGCCACGGTCAACCCGGCCTCCACCGCCTTTTTGGCCAGCAGACCGGCGGCCAGCAGCACGCTGGGATTGGAGGTGTTGGTACAACTGGTGATGGCGGCTATCAGCACATCGCCATGGCCCACCGTCAACGGCGTTTGGGCGGGCCCGTGAATTTCACACACCTCGGATGGGCCGTCTGCAACCACCAGCGCGGGACGGTTACCGACCATTTCAACGACGTCACGCGCAGCGCCGGGCTTGAGCGGCGGCGCCTCGGGCGGCAGCGCTGCCGAGCCGCAGTCCACGGCAACCCGCAGCCCCAGGCGCTGGGCTGGCTGATTAAAACCGTTTTCTGCACTGGACTTGCTGAACAGCGATTCAAACTGACTGGCCACCTGGCCCAGTTCAATGCGGTCCTGCGGGCGCTTGGGTCCGGCCATGCTGGGCGTCACCGCGCCCAGGTCAAGCGTAACCACCTCCGAGTAGTCAATGTCGCCAGACTGGGGCACGCCAAACAGCCCCTGTGCCTTGAAGTAAGCCTCAAACGCTTCGATCTCTTCCTGGGTGCGGCCCGTGCCTTTGAAGTACGCAAGGGTCTTCTCGTCCACCGGGAAGAAGCCCATGGTGGCGCCATATTCGGGCGCCATGTTGGCAATGGTGGCGCGGTCCGGCAGGGCCAGGGTGCGCGTGCCTTCGCCGAAGAATTCCACGAACTTGCCCACCACCTTGTGCTGGCGCAATATCTCGGTCACCGTGAGTACCAGGTCGGTGGCGGTGACCCCTTCGCGCATGCGGCCGGTGAGCTCGAAACCCACCACGTCGGGGGTCAGCATGTAGACCGGCTGGCCCAGCATGGCCGCTTCGGCTTCAATGCCGCCCACACCCCAGCCCACCACGCCAATGCCGTTGATCATGGTGGTGTGGCTGTCGGTGCCCACCAGGGTGTCGGGGTAATACAGCTGGTCTTTGGTTTGGTGCACGCCGCGCGCCAGATACTCCAGATTCACCTGGTGCACGATGCCAAAGCCCGGCGGCACGACGCCAAAGGTGTCAAAAGCCTGCATGCCCCATTTCATGAACTCGTAGCGCTCGCGGTTGCGCTGAAACTCCAGCTTCATGTTGATGTCCAGCGAGTCCTTCTGGCCGTAGGAATCGACCATCACCGAGTGGTCCACCACCAGATCCACCGGAACCAGGGGCTCAATGCGCTTGGGGTCCTTGCCCAGTTTGACCGCCACACTGCGCATCGCCGCCAGATCCGCCAGCAGTGGCACACCGGTAAAGTCCTGCAGCACCACGCGAGAGACGACAAACGGAATTTCGTCGGTGCGCTCAGCGTTGGGCCACCAGTTGGCGAGCTGCGCCACATGGTCGGGGGTGACCTTCTTCCCGTCACAGTTGCGCAGCACGGATTCGAGCACGATGCGAATCGACACCGGCAGCCGCGCCACTTTGGGAAACTGCCGGGTCAGCGCAGGCAGGGAATACAGCTGCCCGGTCTTGCCGGATGCGGTTGTGAACGGCTTGACGGTGGAGGCAAAGGCGTGGCGCATGGTGAACTCCTGTGATGGCAAAGACTCGCCTCATTCTGGCACCAGGGGATTTCCCTGTGATCCCAAGTGGCATGCAGGGCTTTTGACTCACCACAAGCCTTGCTATTCAAGGGTACATGTACTTCCTGGTCAATGGCATGGAACCGTTTCTGCCACCGCGCCGGGTCGCCAGTATCTGGTAGACGCCCAACTCACCGGTTTCGAACTCCATCGCGCACGCCGCCATATAGAGCCGCCAGACGCGAAACGTGGCCTCATTGACGAACTCCAGCGCCTGCGTATGCTGCTGCTCCAGCCGCTGGACCCAATGGCGCAGGGTTCTGGCGTAGTGGGGCCGAAGGCCCTCCACGTCCACAATCTCGAACTTGGATTGCTCCATTACGCGCTGGATGTTGCTGACGGTGTCGAGCTCGCCATCCGGAAAAACATAGCGATTGATGAAGCGCGACGAAATGGCTTCGCCCCACCCTTCGTCCTCGTGTGTGATGCCGTGGTTCAGGAAAAGCCCGTGGGGCTTCAACAACCGTTGCACGGTGTCGAAATACACGGGCAGGTTTTTCAGGCCCACATGCTCAAACATGCCGACACTGGCAATCTTGTCAAAGCGGGCATCACCCGCCATGTCACGGTAGTCCCGCAACTCGACAGTGACCCGCTCGCCCAGACCCGCCGCCTGGATGCGCGCGCGGGCCAGATCAAACTGGCGTTCACTCAGGGTAATGCCATGCGCTTGCACGCCATAGTGCTGGGCCGAATGCATGACCAGCGCGCCCCACCCGCACCCGACATCCAGAAACATCTCACCGGGAGCCAGGCGCAACTTTCTGCAAATGTGGTCCAGCTTGGCGAACTGCGCTTGTTCCAGCGTGTTATCAGGCGCCTCGAAATAGGCGCAGGAATAGACCATGCGTTCACCCAGCCACAGCCGGTAGAAGGCGTTGGAGAGATCGTAATGAAAGGAAATCGCGTCCCGGTTTTCTTCCCGCGTGTGGTGCCTGACATCACTGGCGCGCGACGGCGCGGGAATGGCTTCAGAGGGTGCCGGCTGCGGCATCGCCCGGGTCGCCAGCAGGCGCAGGAGCAAGACCCATCGCCTGCCCATCGGCAACTGCAGGGAATGCAGATAGTCTTTCAGGGAGAGCGCGGCAAAGAGATCTCCCTCTACATCCATATCGCCGCGAAAATAGGCCTCGGCAAACCGTAACGGGTCTTTCCCCAACAGCAAGGTCCGCACGGCAGCCCCGTTGCGAACGCAGAGCGTAAACGCGGGTTCTGCTCCTGTGTGCGCGCCACGCCCAAAAACGCCGGAACTGCCGTCCGGCAGTTGCACGGCCATGGTGCCATCAAAAACGGCCAGCAATTCATCCAGCGCTTTTGCCCAGTGATCGATTTCCCGCGCGCGCCCTTGCCAGTTGCCGCCGGCAATTTCCATCCCTTGTGCTATTTCATTTTTCTTCAAAAACAAGCGCATAGCTCCCCCCTCGAAATTACCCGTAACGCCGACCAGGACACAGGCTGATTTGAAAGATGTTCGTCCTACTGCACTTGCGAAAAATCAATGCGGGCTATCGCACCCGGCCCGATCGCATCATGGAACTTGATTTTTCGCAATACCGGGGAAATCGGCCTATGCAGAATGATTTAAGCAGCCGTGATCGCCCCGCAGAGGGTCTGACTATCCGATTTTTCACGGCGTTTTTTTCGCAACCGGAGAAGCACGGCATGAGACGTCAAGACCCCATGGTGTGGATGCTGGCCGATGCAGTGGAGTTGCTCAGTCGTGCTGATCGCCTGCGGCGCCAACTTCACCGTGCTGACCAGGCCGCTGCCGTTGCCTGCTGGGAGCCGCCGGTGGACATGTATGAGAACGCGCATGGGCTCCTTGTGCTGATCGCACTGCCTGGCGTCGTGCCAGAGCGCGTTCAGGTCTCACTGGAAGATGATTTCATCCGCGTGAGTGGTGATCGGCCCGTTGGCGCCGGGTTTGCAGTAGGCGAAATTCTTCGACTGGAAATACCCTACGGCCGGTTCGAGCGGCAAATCAGGATGCCCGCGGGCCGCTATCAACTTGCCGACATGCAGCTGAACCACGGCTGTTTGAAACTAACGATCGACAGACTCGCATGAACCAACCCCATGAATTGCTTGACGGCGATGCCCCTAACTCGGAGGCGATCGCGCCCGGCGGGTCCGGACCGTCTGTAGCCGCAGATGACGCGAAGCCGATTCCGTCTGACGCCCTGATCATCGTGCCCGTGCGCAACATGGTTTTGTTTCCTGGCATGGTGGCTCCGATTGCCATTGGCCGAAAAAGCTCCATCGCTGCAGCACAGCAGGCGGTAAAAAGCGAACTGCCCATTGGCATCCTGCTGCAAAGCGACCCGCATGCCGACGCGCCCGCGCCAGCGGACTTGACAACCATGGGCACGATGGCCGCCATCCTGCGGTACGTAACCACCCCCGACGGCGAACACCACATCATTTGCCAGGGCCAGCAACGTTTTCGCGTCTTGGGCTACCTGGATGGTTTTCCGTTCATCGTCGCCACGGTTGAGCGGATTGATGAACCTTCAGTGACTGGCAACACCGAGATCGAAGCGCGCTTCCTTCAATTGAAGGAACGTGCGGTCGAGGTTCTGCAACTGCTGCCCCAGGTGCCGCAGGAAATGGTGCACGCGGTGCAAAACATTGACGCACCCGGCACGCTGGCCGATCTGGTGGCCGGATATGTGGACATCAAACCGGCAGAGAAGCAGACCCTTCTGGAAGAGGTTGACCTGCAACGGCGGATGGACCGACTGTTGGACGTGCTGGCGCACCGCATCGAGGTGATGCAGATCTCGCGTGATATTGACAAGCGCACCAAGGCCAGTGTGGGGCGCAGGGAGCGTGAGTTCCTGTTGCGCGAGCAATTGAAAGCCATTCAAAGCGAGTTGGGGGAAGGTGCGGGTGACAACGCCGCCGAGATCGAAGAACTGCGTCAGCAAATCGCTGATGCAGGCATGCCCGACGACGTCGCCGCGCAGGCGACCAAAGAGCTCAAACGGCTGGAGCGCATGTCGGACGCGTCAGCAGAATATTCGATGGTGCGTACCTACCTCGACTGGCTGGTTGAAATACCCTGGAAAGCACCCGAGCCCGATACCATTGACGTGGCGCAGGCGCGCCAGGTGCTGGATGCCGATCACTTTGGTCTGGACAAGGTCAAGAAACGCATTCTCGAATTTCTGGCGGTGCGCAAGCTCAAGCCCGGTGGACAGGGTCCCATTCTCTGTCTGGTGGGCCCTCCCGGAGTCGGAAAAACGTCGCTGGGACAGTCGATCGCCAAAGCGCTGGGCCGCAAGTTTGTCCGCGTGTCGCTGGGAGGCGTGCATGACGAGGCCGAAATCCGCGGGCATCGACGCACCTACGTGGGGGCTTTGCCCGGCAACATCCTTCAAGCGCTCAAGAAGGCCGGCACACGAGGCTGCGTGATGATGCTCGACGAGATCGACAAGCTCGGAGCGGGTGCGCACGGTGACCCGTCTGCCGCCTTGCTGGAGGTTTTGGACCCGGAGCAAAACAACACCTTCCGGGACAACTATCTGGCCGTGCCCTACGACCTGTCGCAGGTGCTTTTCATCGCCACCGCCAATGTGCTGGACCCGGTGCCGGGGCCTTTGCGTGATCGCATGGAGGTGCTGCAACTCTCAGGCTACACGCGCGAAGAAAAACTGGCGATTGCCCGGAAATACCTGGTGGCGCGCCAGCTGGATGCGTGCGGCCTGAAGACGGAGCAACTGGAATTTACCGATGCAGCCCTGGCCGGCATCATTCGCGATTACACCCGCGAGGCGGGCGTGCGGGGGCTGGAGCGCCAGATTGGCGCTGCATGCCGCCGGGCTGCCATGCGCATCGCAGAAGGTGAAGCACAAAACGTGCGCGTGGATGCGCACGATTTGGCGGAGATGCTCGGTTCCCCCAAATTTGAAGATGAAGTGGCTTTGCGTGCCGGAATGCCGGGTGTTGCCACCGGGCTGGCGTGGACACCGGTGGGTGGCGACATTCTGTTCATTGAAGCCAGCCGCACGGCAGGCACCGGTCGGCTCATCTTGACGGGCCAGTTGGGCGACGTGATGAAGGAGTCCGCCCAGGCGGCGCTGACCTTGGTTAAATCACGGTCGCAGACGCTCGGACTGAACACGGTCGTATTCGAGAAAACCGATGTGCATGTGCACGTACCTGCGGGCGCCATTCCCAAGGATGGTCCCAGCGCGGGAGTGGCCATGTTCATCGCGTTGGCCTCGCTCTTCATGGACCGGCCTGTTCGGGTGGATGCCGCCATGACCGGTGAAATCAGTTTGCGCGGTCTGGTGCTGCCAGTTGGGGGCATCAAGGAAAAAGTTCTTGCTGCGGCCGCAGCCGGAATCAAACGCATTCTTTTGCCCGCGCGCAACCGAAAGGATCTGGACGAGTTGCCGCCATCAGCGCTGCAGCAGCTTGAATTCATCTTTCTGGATGACGTGGATCAGGCGGTGTCTGAGGCCATCGGCCAACGCGCGTCTACCTTCGAGCTCCATCTTTGAGAAAACCCTAACTGGAGAGCCACCATGCCCAACACATGGATTCTTGTATCTAACAACCGGCATGCGCGCTTCCTTCAGCGCAATGCAGAAAGCTACGCACTGGATGAGTTGGCTGATTTCATCTACCCCCATTCCAGCATGGCCAGCGAAACTCCTGCGGGTGATATCAGCGGGGATGCCGGAAAAGGCCACGGCCGTACCGCGCACAGCGGCACGCAGTTCGAGCCAAAAACCAGTGAACCTGAAAAGGAGCGTCACAGCTTTGCGCGGCAACTGGCGGACTACGTCAACAAGGGCGTGTCTGATCAGCGCTGCGACAGGCTGGTGCTGATTGCAAGCAGCCAGATGCTGGGGGAACTCCGCCCCTTGCTGACCCAGGCTGCACACAAAATGTTGTACCGCACCGTTGCGGCTGACTTGACCAAATACCAGGGAGAGGAACTGAGGCAACGGGTGAAAGAAGCCATGGCGCCGCCCGGCTGACGTTGCGCCGTCCCTGTTCATTCCTGTTGGGTATCGCGGTTGTTCCCGTTAATAGAAAGAAGAGTTCACTATGTTGAAAATTCTGATTGCAGTGGACGGGTCTGACCACGCTGAACGGGCGATCGAAGCGGTTGCAAAAATGGCCCGCTCGTCCTTGGATCTTGAAGCAACGTTGTGCTGCATCAGCCCCGAGCCGCTTCTTTACGGTGGGTACACAGCAGCCACCATCCAGAAAATCGAAGAAGACCAAAATAGGCAGCAGGACACCATACTGGACAAGGCCACGGCGCTGGCAAAAGCACAAGGGCTCAAGCTGGGCGAACCCGCCCGGGCCCATGGCGTCATTGCCCACGAGATCGTGCGCATCGCCACGGAGCGGCTGGTGGACCAGATTGCCATGGGCACGCGTGGCATGGGTTCCATGGGCAACATGTTGCTGGGATCTGTGGCACAACGGGTCCTCCACCAGGCGCACGTGCCCGTATTGCTGACCAAATAGTCTGGTGCGGGGTTGGCAATCCCATGGCGGTGTTGTCACCTGCGTTCTCGACAGCCTTTGGGCTGGCGTGTCAAATCCCGCATTGCGTTCAACTACCCTGCGAGAATTCCATGTCTGAGACAACCCACCACCGCATTTGCCCCCTGTGTGAAGCCTGCTGCGGTTTGGAGATCAAAGTTGCCAGCGGCAAAGTCATCAGCATCCGCGGGCATGACGCCGATGTGTTCAGCGCGGGCTATATCTGCCCCAAGGGCGTGGCGCTGAAAGACCTGCACGAAGACCCCGACCGCCTGCGCACGCCGCTCATCAAGCGCAACGGGGTGTTTGAACAAGCAACCTGGGGTGAAGCGTTTGCCGAGATCGAACGCCGCCTGCCGCCGCTGATGGCCGCGCACGGGCGCAACGCCACAGCCGTGGTGGTGGGCAACCCTTCGGCCCACAAGATCGGCCTGCTGACCTACTTCGGCAAGCTGGCGCGCGCGCTGGGTACGAAAAATGTGTTCTCTGCCTCCACCCTGGACCAGATGCCCAAGCAGCTCGCCAGCGGCCTGATGTTTGGCCACTGGATATCGGTGGCACTGCCCGACATTGCTCGCACCGACCTGCTGCTGGTGCTGGGTGCCAACCCGCTGGCCAGCAACGGCAGCATGTGGACCGTGCCCGACTTCAAGGGCAAGGCCAAAGCCATGCAGGCCCGCGGCGGCAAACTGATCGTGATTGATCCGCGGCGCACCGAGACCGCAGCGATGGCCGACGCACACCACTTCATACGTCCGGGTGCCGATGTGTTTTTGCTGGCCGCCATGGTGCACACCCTGTTTGCAGAGGGGCTTGCCACACTGGGTACGGTAGCCCCGTGGGTCAACGGCGTGAGTGAAGTGCAGCAGGCGGTGCTCCCCTTCACGCCCGAGGCGGTGGCCTCCCGCTGCGGCATGACGGCCGACACCATTCGCAGCCTGGCCCGCACACTGGCAAGCACGCCGCGCGCTGCCGTGTATGCCCGAATCGGCACTTGCACGCAAGAGTACGGCACCCTGGCCAGCTGGCTGGTGGATGTGCTCAATGTGCTCACCGGCCATCTGGACGTGCCCGGCGGTGCGATGTTCGCCAAGTCGGCTGCATTTGCGTCCAACACCGCGGGCAAGCCGGGTATTGGCAAAGGCGTAGCCACTGGTCGACACCACGCACGGGTCAGTGGTGCGCCAGAGGTATACGGCGAATTGCCCATGACCTGCCTGGCAGAAGAAATCGAGACCCCTGGCGAGGGCCAGATTCGCGCGCTCGTCACCGTGGCAACCAACCCGGTGCTCTCCAGCCCCAACGGCCCCCGGCTGGCAAAGGCACTGGACACGCTGGATTTCATGGTCAGCATGGACATCTACCTGAACGAGACCACGCGCCATGCCGACGTGATCCTGCCGGGTGTCTCTCCGCTGGAAGACATACACTACGACGTCGCCTTCCCGCAGCTTTCATGGCGCAACCACGCGCGCTACAGCCCACCCGTACTGCCGCGCGCAGTGGGCGAACCCGAAGAATGGCAAACCCTGCTCAAGCTCGCGGCCATTGCGCAAGGCAAGGGCGCGCAGGCAGATGCCAACGCGCTGGATGACGCGCAGTTTGCCGAAGATGCCCAACGCCTGTTTGGGGCACACGCCGATGCAGTCATAGCCGCCACCGCTGCCTACAAAGGCCCGCAGCGTGGACTGGAGGTCGCTTTGCGCACCGGCCCCTATGGCGACGGCTTTGGCACCCGGCCCGAGGGTCTGACGCTGGCAAAAGTCATGGCGTCCAACGCCACCGGCGGTATCGACCTGGGCGAGTTGCAACCCCGCGTCCCCGAGATGCTGCGCACCCCCAGCGGAAAAATTGAGCTGGCTCCGCCCAGCCTTCTAGCCGACCTGGCGCGGCCCCTGGCCGACCTCTCGCGCCCTGCTCCGGATCTGGTCATCATCGGGCGGCGCGATGTGCGCACCAACAACAGCTGGATGCACAACCTGCCCATATTGGCCAAAGGCCCCTTCCGCTGCACGGCACTGGTTCACCCCGCTGACGCAACGCGCCTGGGCTTGCAGGATGGCGCACAAGCCCGCATTGCCAATGGCGCACTCAGCGTGCAGGCCCAAGTGCAAATAAGTAGCGAGATGATGCCCGGCGTGGTCAGCCTGCCACACGGCTGGGGTCACAACCTGCCCGGCGCACAACTGCATCTGGCCGCAGAGCGCCCGGGCGCCAACCTCAATGCGCTGCTCAACGATCAACTGCGCGATCCGCTGTCAGGCAATGCGGTTCTGGGGGGTGTGGCGATTACGATGTGCGCGGCATCTTGAGCCCGGCGATATGAATGAAAATGACCGCCAGCCCACGCCGATATTGCCCAGGAAGCTATTGATTTCATAGCATACTAGAGGCACTCCATGCCAATCAGCACACACTCCGGTCAAATGCGCCGCACATACGCCAACTGGCGTGACGGCGCTGTCCTGATCGCATTGTGGCTGTTTTGCACCGCCTTGAATTTCGACAAGGCATTTCACATTGATGACGCCGGCCATCTGGTGATCGCGCAATGGATTGCCCACAACCCCTTGCACCCTATGAGTGGAGAATTGTTCTGGGGCAATGTGCCAGAACCTATCTACGTTACGAACCAGCCGCATCTCTACTTTTACGCAATGGCCGGATGGGGTTCAGTCTTTGGCTGGTCAGAAAGGGCGATGCACGCGCTCCAGTCAATTTTCTGTCTGCTGGCGCTGGTTGGCATGTACCGGTTGTCTGTGCGCTTCGTTCCTCGCTGGCCCCTTGTACCGACCGCACTGCTGGCCTTCAGCCCCGCTTTCGTTGTCAATCAAAACTCGATGGTGGAGATTCCCTTGCTGGCGCTGTGGCTGGGTTTCTTTGTTGCGTTGTGCGGCACGCAGAAAAGTGCTTCCAATCTGTTGAATGCATCTATCTGGTGCTCAGCCGCGCTGTTGACCAAGTACACCAGCCTGGTACTCCTCTTGGTGCTCTTTCTCGAGGTTTTCCGCAGGCAACGGTTGCGTGATGCCGCAGTGCTGCTGGTACCACTGGCGACCGTGCTGGCGTGGTCCATCTTCAACTATTGGGACTACGGTGGGATCCATATCGCGCAACGCAAGCCAGGCGGAACCGCTACGAACGCATCAGCGCATTGGTTCGCAACCCAGGCCTATGGCTGGCTGCTTGCTTTGGGCGCTATTGCCCCAGCGGGAATAGGCCTGGTCGCTGTAGGTCATATTCAGTCCAGTATTCGGTTGAAGCCGCTGAAAATTAGTCTTATTGCTCTCACCGCAATCGTCGCTATGGGTGCTGCGGCAACCACAGCGAATGTCGCGTTCAGCGAGACGACGGTTTACCGTTTGACGAAGCTGTTCTTTCTTGTTGGTGGGATCGTGCTGGTTGCGGCTTCGGCTGGCAGACTGCTCAAGGAACGTTCGCGCGCGCGGGCGACCCATACAACAGTCGATCCCGGACTAGCACTACTGGCGGTTTGGGCATTGGGGGCATTCACCTTCATCGTGGCATTGGCGCCATTCATGGCCACGCGCCATGTCTTGCTTGCATTGCCTCCGCTGCTGCTGCTTGCGTCGCGCTGGCTGACATCCGGAGCATCAAAACGATGGCTTGTAGGTGTTGTCGCCGTGTCCTCGCTGTTTGCCACCAGCATCGCTATGGCCGATCGTTGGTACGCAGACATTTACCGGACTCAAGCGGTCGAAATACGCCAATCATTGCCGCCAGATGCCACGGTCTGGTTTGCGGGGCATTGGGGTTGGCAATGGTACGCAACCCAGGTGGGGATGCTTCCATTTGACCCCAGCCTCCATAAGCATAAGGCGGGCGACTATCTGGTCTACCCTGAGTCCGTCTCCAGGCAGGATTTACCCACAGATATTCCGATGACTCCCGTGCGTGAAGTCGTGATCAACCCGGATAGCTGGTTCACTCCGTTTGCAATGCCGAGTGCAAGCATGTACATCTCTTCAATGTGGACATTGCCGTGGGCCGTTAACTTTGGCAACACCGAAGTTTTTCATGTTGTTTATTTGGGCAGTGCCATGCAGCGAAAGTGAATCTGACGCCTTGCCCTTACATATCGATTTGAAGAAGGTTGACCATCAGGACGCTACCGCTGATGGTGCCTGTCACTTTGATCTGGGAGCCGACCTTGAGGTCTGATGCCCGTCCATTGCTGATAACCGCGTTGGTCGCATCACAGACCTGTCCGCGCATCACGAAATTGGCCAAGCTGGTGAACTGCTCAATTTTGGCTTCTATTTCTGTTGCGTTGACCGTTTGTTGGGACTCATTTTCCACGGTGGTGGCTTTGATGATTGCGCCCTGCCAACTGCCCTTCACCTCGACGCGCAAGCCGACCTTCATCGGTATTGCGGGCGAACTGAATACTGCGCTGGATGCGTCGACCTCCAGGTTCCCGAGCATGAAACGTTTGGTTGGCAGAACGGCGGTCACGAAACCCTCGATCTCCAGTTCGCCTTGGCGTGCAACACCACCGGGTAGACCTGCCAAATCAACCCGGTCAATATGCAGGGAACCACTGCCTGAATAAAGGGTTCCCAGTGCCCGGACCAACTGCCCCTGGACAAGACCGGAAGCCAAACCGCCGGTGAGGACTAACCCGTTGAGGGTGGGTTGCAAGTTCGTGATCACCACCAGACCCGTGCTGACGGTTGGCACAGCAGACACGACGGCCACACGGGTGACAGTCCAGCTGCGGGCGTCCGCCCCCGCTTGCAGTCCCCAGACAGCCACGCGAAGGCCGGTTGACAGACCTGCAGCAGAACTGACCCCGTCAAACACGGTCGAACTATTGGTTTGCAACACCATGCCCGCCACGTTGAAGGACCCTGCCTGCACCTGTGTCACCAAGCCCTGCGCAATGGACCACACTTCAATTTGACTGGCTACGCCCGAAGTGAGGGTCGCACCGCGCTGGCCCTGGACGCTGGCCACCATGCCCAGGCGCAGGTCCGCTGATCCAGTGGTGACGCCGTCCAGACGCACCGTCGCACCGATGTCGTCAAACTTGATGCCATTGAGAATCACACTGCCAAAACCGGATATCGAACCCATCGCATAGATGCCGGTGCCACCGGTACCTGGTGCACCCGCAACTCCTCCTCCTCCGCTTCCCAAGGTATCGCCTCCACCACAACCGGAAAGGGTCGAAATTGCCAGCATGACCCAGCTGCGTCGTGTAATGGCGGCGTTCAAATGATTACCTTGGCTCATGATTTGGATTTCCGAATACTTTTGCGCGCCGCGGTAGAGGAATCGACCGGCCCAACCTGCTCCAGTTGTGGAGTTTCAAAGAAATAGACACCGAATCGAACCCGAAATTTGGGCTGATCAACCGCCTGGCTGCGCTGCTCTGCCACGGTTGCAGTTTGTAAAAACTGCTGTAAGGCACCTGACCACAAACGGCGGGCCACTTGCTGCAACTGCCCGGCTTGCTCGGCGGACAGATCCTGCGAAAAGGCGCTTTGCTCCAGCATGGGCGGACTCCGCCGGTCCGGCGCCAGGTTGTGCGCGGCAGCCGCCAAGTGGTCGCTGACATTTCCAGCCAGCAGGCGAAAGGACTCACCGAGGCCTTTCTGGGGGACGAAAGCATTGGATTTCAGAGCGACGAACCCATCGTCGCGGAGTTCAACCACCCCTAGACGTTCGAGCTCGTCCAAAACTGCGCGGGCACTCACGTCGCGGCTTACTTCGGCGACCAGTGTCGTGAAGTCAGGCTCACCCGGGATACTGCGCCGCGGGGTTCGTGCCAGCAGGCGAGCCGTTTGATCGGCCTTCAAAAAGCGCGGCTCGCTAATCCACCGGGCCACGACAGACGCCGCCACAGAAACCATGGGCATGTCGCTTTCCGGCGCTCTGGGTTCGTCTCGCAGACGCTTCACATCCTTGCGGTGCACGCCAGTCAAAACGGCAATGCGACTGTCTGAGCTGCCTTTGTCAGCCAGCGCATAGGTCGCAGCCGCTTCATCAACCAACGCACGCTTGAGCAACTCAACCATCGCGGGCAATTGCAAACCGTGGTCAATCATCAATCGTGCCATGGGCTGCAAAACCTGCGCAATGGCCGCCGCCGCCAAGGAAGGCTCTGGCAATCCAGCCGAAGGCGGTAAGTCTGAATCTAAGGTAAGTGGGGGGGGGGACATTGCTTTGCAGGGGTCTCGGTTCTCAAAAGCGCAGAGCGATCGTACAAACAATCCCTGATTTTTTGGGTATTTTTACCTTTTTTTACACGGGCGCTTGACGCAATCGACAAGATGCATGACATTTATGGGAATATTTCCCATATTAATACGTTTTGGAATACCACTTGCTCACCATGCTGGCCCGCCATCCATGACAAACACGGTTACGAAACTCTCTGCACAAGTTGTCCATACCGGCCATGAGTCGCCAGACTTTGGATCGCCAAATCTGGGCAGTTTTGGCTGGACGGTTCGCGCGTCTTCATTGGGCGTCACTGACGGTGCTCCCCGCATCCCACTAAGAATTCACACTGGACTGCTCTGCAGTCGCGGGGATTTTGACACCAGTTCAGCATCGGCGGCTCACAACGCTCCAGATGAAACTGCGTTGCAGCGGCAGGAACGCCGGTACGAATTGTGTCGACGACTGGCCATTGAAACCTGGCAACGTATGCCTGAGACCGATTTTGAACCGTTGCCTCGGGGCATCAAAAGGCTGGCTGAAATTGAGAATATTTCAACGTCAGCCTTCTCCAAGGACGTGAAGAAACACATCAAAACCCAGAGCGAAAACAAGGAAAAAATCGGTGCGCTAAAGGTACACGCCTCACTATTGGGGGCGGAGCTCAAGTGACCCCTACATGGGGGTGAAGCCTGCTGTCCTGTCACGAAACCTAAATACATCCTCCGGATAATCGGCTCCGACATACGGTAAATCAAACCGATGCATAAATTTACAAGTCGTTGGTGGAATGCGTTTACGTAACAGTTTTTGGGCCTTCATTGGCCGCGATGTATCTAAAACGCCCGAAGTGGTTATCGAGACGATCCGCAATGCCATGCTGCTCGCGCTGGATAGAAACTGCGATGCTGGTCATTTCGAGCTTCATCTCAGGATCAATTTTGCCAGTGACATTTCTGCCTTGTGGTACCTGCGCATAGACCTTATGCAAGCGATTTGCTCCTGTCGCGAAGAGTCTTTTGCGCGCAGGGTTCTGGTCGATGTCACAACGATGTTTCAAGGCCATCACTCTGGCACGACTCAATCCCGTTTCTCGCAGCTTTAGCGGGTTGTCTCTTGTCCTTCCCTGACGTTTCTTCAACCAGAATGCGAAAGAAATAGCTCTCCAGCCCCCGCCAATAGTGCGCAAGCAGCTATCGTATCGATAGCAATGAGAGATCGGTTACGGCCAGCCCGGCCAGATAAGTATCCAGCGTTTGGGCACCAAGCACCTCCAGATCGAAGGCTTGTGGGTCCAGAAGCCAGTTGTGCATCAAGCCATCGATTAGTGCATGCAAACCCACAGATGCGACGAGCGTCGACGTGCCGCTACGGAGTCGCCCTTGCACAGCGGCCAGCGCCAACAGGCGCTCCAGGTCAGACAGGCAACCGGCGCGCTCAGAGATATGCCGGTCACGCCCCGACAGAAGATCATCCACATACTCCACTTTGTGCGACGCAATCTCAAACACTCGGCGCACCTGCGCGTCATGCACGATTAACCGAAACGCGGTTGCGACGTTCTGACGCAGATGGTCAAGCGGATTTCCGGACTCCGCTTCAGGCTGGTTGTTGAGGCTGGCCACCATCGGCGCGGTGACGCGCAGCATCATCGCGTCAAATACATCGGCCTTGTTCTTGAAGTGCCAGTAAATAGCGCCCCGCGTCAGGCCAGCTTCCTGGGCAACCTCCTGAAGCGAGGTCCGTGAAACACCCCGGATCTGAAACACACGCTCAGCCGCATCCAGGATCAAATCTCGGGTAACAAGGGCTTCTTCTTTGCTGCTACGGGCCATGGTTTTTTACGGGTGCTTTACGAAGGTTTGCTGCATACATTCACTCTTGTATGTATACTAAATCATATTTTTAGAATTAGCAGCTTAAGTTGTGTTGTAGCTTGCGCTGCAGCAAAAGTCGGCTTCGTTTACCCCCCCTTTTTCACCGCAAGGATTGCTCATGTCCTCCACCCGCTCCACCCGCTCGCTCCTTCTGCCACTTATTCCCCTTGTGGCTCTCTTAGCGGCCTGCGGCGCCAAAGAGGCCCCCCCCGCAGCGGGTGGAGCGCCCGGCGGGCCGCCGCCTGCCACCGTGGGAGTGGTGACCGTTTCCAACCAGGTCGTGGCACTGCAAACCGAATTGCCCGGCCGTGTGAGCCCGGTGCGGGTGGCGCAGGTGCGGGCCCGGGTGAACGGCGTCGTGTTGCAACGGCTGTTTCGCGAAGGCAGTGAGGTCAAGGCGGGTCAGGTGCTTTACCAGATTGATGCCGCGCCCTACCGGGCGGCCTTCGAGAGCGCCCAAGCCAGCGTGGCCAAGAGCCAGGCCAATCTGGCCCAGGCCACGGCACAGTTGGAACGCAACAAGCCGCTGGTGGAAGCCAATGCGATCAGCAAGCAGGAGTACACCACGCTGGTTACCGCACAAAAGCAGGCCGAGGCCGATCTGGCCACGGCCAAGGCGGCTGTGCAGACAGCACAGATCAACCTGAACTACGCTACGGTGACCGCCCCGATATCCGGGCGCATTGGTCAGTCTCTGGTGACCGAAGGCGCACTGGTGAGCCAAGCCGAGGCGACCCAGCTCGCCGTCATCCAGCAAACGGGTACGGTATACGTGAACTTCACCCAGTCCACCACCGATGTGCTGCGCCTGCGAAAGGCCATTGCATCCAAACAACTGCGCGCGTCAGGCGACGGATCAGTGCCCGTGCGGGTGGTGCTGGAAGACGGCAGTGAATTGCCGCGCGCCGGCAAACTGCTGTTCACCGATTTGACAGTAGATGCCACCTCGGGCCAGATCACGCTGCGCGCCGAAGTGCCAAACTCCGACGGCTTGCTCCTGCCGGGCCAGTACGTGCGGGTACGTTTGTCGCAAGCCGAGCTGCCTTCAGCCATGTTGTTGCCACAACAGGCGGTAACCCGCACCAGCCAAGGCGACACCGTGCTGGTGGTGGGTTCCGATGGAAAACCTGCACCGCGCCCGGTCAAGGTCGGCAACGCACAGAACAACCAGTGGGTGATTCTGGATGGACTCAAACCCGGTGACCAGGTCATTGCGGATGGCTTCCAGAAAATGATGGCGCCCGGCGCGCCGGTCAAGACGGTGCCGTGGACCGGCGCTACGCCGACCGCTTCGGCGCCCGCAGCTTCGGCCTCCGCGCCAGCTGCCGCTGCGTCCGCCAGCAAATAAGGGGCACATTCCATGGCACAATTTTTTATCGATCGCCCCATCTTTGCGTGGGTGATCTCGCTGTTCATTCTGGTTATGGGCGGCGTAGCCATCACGCAGCTGCCCATCTCGCAATACCCGCCAGTGGCGCCCCCGTCCATCGTGATCACCGCCGGTTACCCCGGCGCATCGGCACAGACGCTGGAAGACAGTGTGCTGAGCGTGATCGAACGGGAAATGAATGGATCACCCGGCTTGATCTATATGGAGTCAGTGGCCCAAGCCAACGGAACAGGCACCATTACGGTCTTCTTTGAGACAGGCACCAACCCCGATCTGGCGCAGGTGGATGTGCAGAACCGCCTCTCGCGCGCTTCGCCACGCTTGCCTGCCGCAGTTACGCAGGCCGGTGTGCGGGTGGACAAGGCGCGCTCCAACTTCCTGCTGTTCACCATGCTGTCATCGGACAATCCCGACATTGACATCGTGGCACTGGGTGACTACGCGTCGCGCAATGTACTGCCCGAGTTGCAGCGCCTCCCGGGCATCGGTCAAGCCCAGTTGTTCGGCACCGAACGCGCCATGCGTATCTGGATCGACCCGGCCAAACTGGCGGGTTACAGCCTGTCTGCTGCGGATGTCAACAACGCCATTCGCGCTCAAAACGCCCAGGTGTCATCCGGCGCCATTGGCGACCTGCCCAACATCACCGGCCAGTCGATTGCGGCCACAGTAGTGGTCAATGGCCAGCTCAGCAATGTCGCGCAATTCGGCAACATTCTGCTGCGCGCCAATGCCGACGGCTCTGCTGTTCGCCTGAAAGATGTGGCGCGCATTGAACTCGGTGCGCAGACCTACGCGACGTCGGCCAGGCTGAATGGCAATCCAGCGGCGGGCATTGGTGTCCAGCTGTCACCCAGCGGCAACGCACTGGCAGCGGCCAAAGCGGTGCGCGAGCGCATGACGCAACTGGAAGCCTACTTCCCCAAGGGCGTGCATTGGAGCATCCCCTATGACAGCTCACGCTTCGTCAAGATCTCGATCTCGCAGGTAGCGGAAACCTTGCTGGAGGCCATCGTACTGGTGTTTCTGGTGATATTTTTGTTTCTGCAAAACTTCCGCTACACCATCATTCCCACCATCGTGGTACCGGTGGCCTTGATGGGCACCTTTGCCGTGCTGCTGGCACTGGGCTTCTCGATCAACGTGCTGACCATGTTCGGCATGGTGCTGGTGATCGGCATTGTGGTGGACGATGCCATTGTGGTGGTGGAAAACGTGGAGCGCATCATGAGCGAAGAAGGCTTGCCCCCACTGCAGGCCACACGCAAGGCCATGGGGCAAATCTCGGGCGCCATCATCGGCGTGACGGTGGTGCTGATTGCGGTGTTTGTGCCACTGGCATTTTTCAAGGGCTCGGTGGGCAACATCTACCGGCAGTTCTCGGCAGTGATGGTCAGTTCCATCGGGTTCTCCGCCTTCATGGCACTGTCGCTGACGCCCGCGCTGTGCGCCACCCTGCTCAAGCCAGTGGAGGCCGGGCACCACCATGCCAAGACCGGCTTCTTTGGCTGGTTCAACCGGGGCTTCTCGCGCACCGCCAAGAACTATGAAGGCCTGGTGGCCCGCGTGCTCAAGCGTGCGGGTCGCTACCTGGTCATTTATGCCGCCATCATCGCGGCCGTGGTGGTGGTCTATATTCGCATGCCGATCTCGTTCCTTCCAGGCGAAGACCAGGGCACCATACTGGTCAATACCCAGTTGCCGCCCGGCGCCACCCAGGAGCGCACTCTCAACGTGATGCAACAGGTGGAGGGTTACATCCTGAAGCAACCTGAAGTACAAAGCATGGTCAGTGTGCTGGGCTTCAGCTTCTCGGGGCAAGGGCAAAACGCCGCACTCGGGTTTGTGACACTCAAAGACTGGTCGGAACGCTCGGGGCCTGAGCACTCTGCACAAACGCTGGCGGGGCGTGCATTTGGCGCCCTCATGGGCGTGCGCGATGCATTCATCTTTCCTCTTAGCCCGCCACCCATTCCGGAGTTGGGCAATGCCGCAGGCTTTACCTTCCGTTTGCAGGACCGGGGTGGCAATGGGCACGATGCCCTGGTTGCCGCACGCAACCAGTTGCTGGGTATGGCGTCCAAGAGCAAGGTGTTGACCCAGGTGCGGCCGGACGGACTGGAAGACGCACCCCAACTACAGATCGATGTGGATCGGGACAAGGCCAGCGCGCTGGGCGTGAACTTTGATTCGATCAACACCACCCTGTCGACCGCATTGGGCTCCTCGTATATCAACGACTTCCCGAACCAGGGCCGCCTGCAGCGGGTTGTGGTGCAAGCCGATGCGACCTCGCGCATGCAGCCCGACGATTTGCTGAAGCTCAACGTATCCAATGCACAGGGCAAGCCAGTGCCACTCTCCAGCTTCGCCAGCACGCGTTGGGTCAAAGGTGCCATGCAGACCGTGCGCTACAACGGATATCCTGCTGTGCGTATCGGTGGTTCAGCGGCGCCCGGCTTCAGCACCGGTGCGGCCATGGATGAAATGGAAAAACTGGCAGGCCAGCTCCCCGCAGGATTCGGCTTTGAGTGGACCGGCCAGTCCCGTGAAGAAAAACTGGCAGGCTCGCAAGCCATGGTCTTGTACGGCTTTGCCATTCTGGCTGTGTTTCTGTGCCTGGCCGCGTTGTATGAAAGCTGGTCCATTCCGATGGCGGTGGTGATGGTGGTGCCTTTAGGCGTGTTGGGCGTACTGCTGGCTACGTTGCTGCGCGGCTATGCCAATGACGTGTACTTTCAGGTCGGACTGATCACGATCATCGGACTGTCCGCTAAAAACGCCATTCTGATCATCGAGTTTGCCAAAGACCTGCAGGCCCAAGGCAAGAGCGTGATCGAGTCGGCGTTGGCCGCTGCGCACATGCGCTTCAGGCCCATTGTGATGACGTCCGTGGCCTTCATGCTGGGCGTTCTGCCCTTGGCCATGTCTTCCGGCGCAGGCTCGGCGAGCCAGCGCGCCATTGGTACCGGCGTGATTGGCGGTATGGCACTGGGAACGGTGCTGGCCGTGTTCTTCGTGCCTATTTTCTTCGTGGTGGTGCGCGGCCTCTTCAAAGGCAGCGAACGCCAGCACCAGTTTGATGCACACCACGGTCACCAGATCGGAGTCGATAGCCATGAATAAATTGACCATCCCTGCCTCCAAACCGGTGCAACCCATCCAGCGCCTGACTGTTCTGGCCGCCGCCCTGTGGCTTGGCGGTTGCAGCTTCATACCAACCTACGAGCGCCCTGCTGCCCCCGTAGCCGGCAACTTTGCGGCTGCACCGGCCGTCCAAGCGGGACCCGACAGCACAGCCCGCCTGGCGGCAGACATCGACTGGCAGGACTTCTTCAAGGACGCGCGCCTCAAGTGCCTGATCGAGCTGTCTCTGCAAAACAACCGCGATCTGCGTGTGGCCGTGCTCAACATCGAGCAGACCCGCGCCCAGTTGCAAGTGCGCCGCGCAGACGAGTTGCCTACCGTGGGCGCGGGCATTGCCGGATCACGCGGGCCCATTGCCTACGGCGCCATCAGCAGCACCTACACCGCGGGCTTGAGCGTCACGTCCTACGAGCTGGCTTTCTTTGGGCGCGTGCGCGCCCTGAGCCAGGCGGCACAGGCCCAGTTGCTCGGCACCGAAGAGGCCCGCAAAACCGTGCAAATCGCGCTGATTGCCTCGGTCGCGACCACCTACCTGAACCTGCTGGCTGATGACGAACTGCTGCGCGTTACCCGGGGCACCCTGGGCACGCGCCAGGATTCACTGAAACTCACACAGCTCAAGTTCGACAACGAAGCCGCATCCAAACTGGACCTCAGCCAGTCGCAGTCCCTGCTGGAAGGCGCCAAGGTCACGCTGGCCCAACTCACCCGCCAGCGCGCACAAGACGAAAACGCCCTGGTGCTCCTGCTGGGCCAGGCGCTGCCGAACGACCTGCCCCCCGGATTGCCCGTAACAGGCCAGGGGCTGCTACCCGACCTGCCCGCCGGCGTGCCGTCCGAGCTGCTGACACGCCGGCCCGACGTGCGCCAGGCCGAGCAACAACTGCTAGCCAACAACGCCAACATTGGCGCCGCGCGCGCCGCCTTCTTTCCGCGCATCACGCTGACTGGCAGTGCGGGCGTGGCCAGTAGCGACCTGGACACCCTGTTCAGCAACGGCTCGTCGGCCTGGACTTTTGTGCCCCAGTTGTTGATACCCCTCTTCGATGCCGGACGCAACAAGGCCAACCTGGAAGCTGCCAAGGTCAATAAAGACATTGCGGTGGCGCAGTATGAAAAAGCCATACAGACCGGGTTCAGGGAAGTGTCCGATGCGCTGGCAGGGCGCGCTACGCTGGATGAGCAATTGCGTGCGCAAACCGCACAACTGGATGCGGAGCAAACCCGCATGAATCTGACGGATCTGCGTTTCAAGAACGGCGCTGCCAATTCGTTTGACGTACTGGATGCGCAACGCTCCCTGTTTGCGGCGCAACAGGCTGTGGTGCAAGTGCAGGTGCAGCAGGTGCAGAACCGGGTGACGCTGTACAAGGTGCTGGGTGGCGGCTGGAAATAATGGAGAAATCAGGCTGTAGCCCCAGTCTGTATTGCAATGGAAGCTATTGATTTGATAGCACTCCGGCAAGCTGCCCCTGTGAACCCCGTAAACTGCAGCCAATGACCTCTTACCAAGCCCGTATCTTTCCCCTTCTTTTTGTACTGCTCTGGTCAACCGGCTTCATCGGCGCGAGACTCGGTTTGCCGCACATCGAACCGCTGGTCTTTCTGCTGATTCGCTATATCGCGGTTATTGGTTGCATGACCTTGATATCACTAGCCACGCGCGCGCCCTGGCCCCGATCTGCCCGGCAGTGGCTGCACATTGGCATTGCGGGCCTGCTGGTGCATGGTGTGTATCTGGGCGGTGTGTTTATCGCCATCTCCAAGGGCTTGCCCGCTGGAGTTGCCAGCCTGGTCGTGGGAGTGCAACCCCTGCTGACGGCCGTTGGCGCAGGCTGGCTACTGGGCGCGAAAGTGTCGAAGAGCCAATGGTTTGGACTGTTGCTAGGCTTCTTGGGTGTTGGGCTGGTGGTGTTCGGCAAGCTGGGGGCGGAATTTGGAGCCCTAGCCGTTGTGCCTGCCATCATCGCCCTGCTGGGCATCACCGCTGGCACGCTCTACCAAAAACGGTTCTGTCCAGCGTTCGACTGGCGCACCGGCTCTGTAGCCCAATTCCTGCCCACCGCTATAGCCACGGGAGCGCTGGCATGGATGACCGAGAGCTTTCGCATTGAGTGGACGGGTGAGCTGTTTTTTGCGCTGGGCTGGCTGGTACTGGTTCTGTCCATAGGCGCCATCAGCCTGTTGAACTGGCTAATCCGCCACAGCAACGCAGTGAATGTGGCCAGCCTGTTTTATCTGGTTCCGCCCTGCACGGCCCTGTTCGCCTGGATGTTATTCGGCGACACCTTCTCAGGCATCGCACTTTTCGGAATGGCGCTCACGGTCGGTGGCGTCTACCTGGCGCGCAAGTAAACGCCAGGTTTGACTACAAAAACGGCTATTCAACGCGCGTGATGCGCGCGGGCTTGAAGCCCAGGTCTGCCGCCTTGCCCTTGCGACCGCGTGCCGCACGGGCGTTGTTCAGGCTGCGGATTTCCAGCGTTTCTTCGCGCTCTTTTCCGCCACGGCCAATACCTTCAATGCGGATGCTGCGGGTGTAGGCTGCGGCACCCGCCAGTATGTCTTTGGCTTCCAGGTCAATCAGCATCAAACCACGGCCACCATTGACCATGGATTTGAGCTCGCTGAGCTCGAATGTCAGGATGCGGCCACCGGTAGAGGCACACGCGACGTGGGTCGCAGGTGCCACGGGAACAGCGGGTGTGCCCGCAACCGTAACCCTGCCATGCGCACCCGACACCAGCGATGGCTGACACAGCGTTTCGCCCGCATTGCAACCGACAAAGGCCTTGCCCGCCTTTTGGCGCGACACCATGTTCTCTACCGTGGCCATAAAGCCATAGCCCCCCGTGCTGCTGAGCAAGAGAGTGGCGGCAGCAGGCCCGGCAAAGTAATACAGCAGTTGGGTGCCGGCTTCCAACTCCAGCAGCGTGGTAACCGGTTGACCATCACCGCGCCCACCGGGCAGCAAGGACACGGCCACGGAGTAAATGCGCCCGTTGGATCCAAATGCCAGCAGCGTGTCCACACTGCGACACTCAAAGGTGCCATAGAGGCCATCGCCTGCCTTGAAGGCGAAGCTGCTGGCCTCATGACCATGGCCGGTGCGGGTGCGCACCCAGCCTTTTTGACTGACCACCACGGTGACCGGCTCGTCCACCACCTTGATCTCCAGCACCGCTTTTTTCTCGGTCTGAATCAGCGTGCGGCGGGGGTCGGCAAAGGTTTTGGCATCTGCCTCAATTTCCTTGATCATCAGGCGCCGCAAAATGGCGGGGTTGCCCAGAATTTCGTCCAGCCTAGCCTGCTCGCTGCGCAGCTCCGACAGCTCCTGCTCGATCTTGATGGCTTCCAGCCGCGCCAGTTGGCGCAGGCGAATCTCCAGAATGTCTTCAGCCTGGCGGTCCGACAATTGGAAGCGCTCCATGAGTGCCATTTTTGGATCGTCCGACTGACGGATGATGGCAATCACCTCGTCGATATTGAGCAGAACGAGCTGGCGACCTTCGAGTATGTGAATGCGGTCAAGCACCTTGCCCAGGCGGTGGCGCGAACGCTTCTCGATGGTGATCTGGCGAAACGCAATCCACTCCGTCAACATCTGCCGCAGCGATTTTTGTGTGGGCCGGCCGTCCAGCCCGATCATGGTCAGGTTGATGGGTGACGAGGTTTCCAGGCTGGTGTGGGCCAGCAGTGCGGTGATAAGCTCCTGCTGTTCGATCCGGCTGGTTTTGGGCTCAAACACCAGACGCACGGCCGCGTCTTTGTTGGACTCGTCACGCACCACGTCCAGCACCGACAGGATGCTGGCCTTGAGCTGGTTCTGGTCTTGCGACAGGGCTTTTTTACCCGCCTTGATCTTGGGGTTGGTCAGCTCTTCAATTTCTTCCAGCACGCGCTGGCTGCTCACCCCGGGTGGTAACTCGGTCACCACCAATTGCCACTGGCCGCGGGCCAGGTCTTCAATCTTCCAGCGGGCACGCACTTTGAGCGAGCCGCGCCCGGTGCGGTAGGCGTCCGCAATGTCCGTTGCGCTGCTAATGATTTGGGCGCCACCGGGGTAATCGGGTCCGGGAATGATTTCCCATAACGCGGCATCGGCCAGTGCCGGGGTTTTGATCAGCGCCACGCAGGCGTCGGCAATTTCGCGCAGATTGTGGCTGGGGATCTCGGTAGCCAGGCCCACGGCAATGCCGCTGGCACCATTGAGCAGTGCAAACGGCAGGCGCGCGGGGAGCTGGCGCGGTTCCTCCGTGGAGCCGTCGTAGTTGGGCTGAAAATCCACCGTGCCCTGGTCAATTTCGTCGAGCAGCAGGCTGGTGATTTTGGCCAGACGCGCTTCGGTGTACCGCATCGCTGCCGCACCGTCGCCATCGCGGCTACCAAAATTACCCTGACCGTCAATCAGCGGGTAGCGCTGCGAAAAATCTTGTGCCATGCGCACCAGCGCGTCATAGGCGGCTTGGTCGCCATGCGGGTGAAAGCGGCCCAGCACATCACCCACCACGCGGGCGCATTTGACAGGGCGTGCGCCGGTGTTGCCATTGGCGCCACCAAAGCCCAGCCCCATGCGCGACATGGAATACAAAATGCGCCGTTGCACGGGTTTTTGGCCATCGCACACGTCGGGCAAGGCGCGGCCTTTAACCACGCTGAGGGCGTATTCGAGGTAGGCTCGCTGGGCGTAGGTCGCCAGGTTCAATTGGTCATCTCCGCCGTCATGGGGAGGTTCGGGAGCCAGGTCAAGAATGGGTTGGTCGGTCATGAATCAATCTTTTGTTTCAGATGTGTGTGTTCTTGGGGCAGATTGGCTTGGTTTGTCGCGCTACGCTGCGCCGGGTTTGCGGCTTGGCAGCGCCAAATGCAGGCCGGAAATTTAAACCAAATAGGCCTCTAGCCCCCGTATTAACTGCGCGAGCAGCTATCAATTCCATAGCTAAACGTCAATTTCAACCGAGTCGCCGTGCAGCTCCATCAGCTCGCGCCGGGCGGCCGCTTCACCCTTGCCCATGAGCTTGGTGATCAGCGCTTCGGTCGCGCCAAAGTCGATGGCGCCCAGCATCACGGGCAACAGGCGGCGGGTGTCGGGGTTGAGCGTGGTGTCCCACAGCTGCTCGGCGTTCATCTCGCCCAGGCCTTTGAAGCGGCTGATGCTCCAGGCACCCTCACGCACGCCTTCTTTGCGCAGCTTGTCCAGAATGGCGGTGAGCTCGCCATCGTCCAGCGCATAGGCCTTGGATGCGGGCTTTTTGCCGCGCGCGGGTGCATCGACGCGGAACAGCGGTGGACGGGCTACATACACATGGCCGGTTTCGATCAGCTTGGGGAAGTGACGGAAGAACAGCGTGAGCAGCAAAACCTGAATATGCGAGCCGTCCACGTCCGCATCGCTCAGGATGCAGACCTTGCCGTAACGCAAACCGGACATATCGGGTGTGTCATTGGGGCCGTGTGGGTCCACGCCGATCGCAACAGAGATGTCGTGAATTTCGGTGTTGGCAAACAGGCGGTCGCGGTCCACCTCCCAGGTGTTGAGCACCTTGCCGCGCAGGGGCAGGACGGCCTGATTTTCTTTGTCGCGGCCCATCTTGGCGCTACCGCCGGCAGAGTCTCCCTCGACCAGAAACACCTCGTTATAGGCGATGTCGCGGCTTTCGCAATCGGTCAGCTTGCCGGGCAGCACCGCCACGCCAGAACTCTTGCGCTTCTCCACTTTTTGACCGGCTTTTTGTCGGGTTTGGGCCGCCTTAATAGCCAGCTCGGCCAGTTTTTTGCCGTATTCCACATGTTGGTTCAGCCACAGTTCCAGCGCAGGGCGCACGAAGCTGGACACCAGGCGCACGGCGTCGCGGGAATTGAGACGCTCTTTGATCTGGCCCTGAAACTGCGGGTCCAGCACCTTGGTGGACAACACGTAGCTGGCGCGAGAAAACACGTCTTCGGGCATCAGCTTTACACCCTTGGGCAAGAGTGAATGCAGTTCGATAAAACTTTTGACGGCCGTAAACAGGCCATCGCGCAAGCCGCTTTCGTGCGTGCCGCCGGCGCTGGTGGGAATCAGATTGACGTAGCTTTCGCGCACCGGCTGGCCGTCTTCGGTAAAGGCCACGCACCAGGATGCACCCTCGCCTTCGGCAAAATTATCGCTTTGGGCATCGGCAAAGCCTTCGCCTTCAAACAGCGGAATGACCGGCTCGCCATGCAGTGTTTGCATCAGGTAGTCGCGCAGACCGCCTTTGTAAAGCCAGGTTTGAACGTCTTTGGTTTTTTCGACCATCAGCGTCACGCTCACACCGGGCATCAGCACGGCCTTGCTGCGCAGCAAGTGGGTGAGCTCGTTCATCGGCAGCACCGCCGACTCAAAATATTTGGCATCCGGCCAGACGCGCACCGTGGTGCCGGATTTGCGGTCGCCGTCACCAATCTTGCGGGTCTGCAAGGGCTGGGTTACGTCGCCATTCTCAAACACCAGCCCCGCGACCATGCCTTCCCGGTACGAAGTGGCCTCCAGACGCGTGGCCAGCGCATTGGTCACGCTGACGCCCACACCGTGCAGTCCACCTGAGAAGCTGTAGGCGCCGCCTTTGCCTTTGTCGAACTTGCCGCCCGCGTGCAAGCGGGTGAAAACCAGTTCAATCACGGGTGCTTTTTCTTCCGGGTGCATGCCAAACGGGATGCCGCGGCCATCGTCTTCAATCGTGACGGAGCCATCGGTGTGCACCGTGACCTTGATTTTTTTGCCGTAGCCGCCCAGCGCTTCATCGGCCGCGTTGTCCAGCACTTCCTGGATCACGTGCAGCGGGTTGTCGGTGCGGGTGTACATGCCCGGACGTTGTTTGACGGGCTCCAGGCCCTTGAGGACCCGGATGGAGCCTTCGGAATATTCGGGGGTTGGTTTGACGGACATAGCCGGTCATTGTAGTCGTGCAATAAAAATAAGCTGTACAAAAGCCCAGCCATTTCCATGACATCCGTCACCCCTGGCACAGGAGACGTCGCCCGGATTGGCTACATTAAACAGATGCACCAGTCACCCAAAACCCTGTCCCTCACCCAATTGCTGATCTGCGGAGCTGCCATCGTCACCTTGTCGATGGGCATCCGCCACGGCTTTGGGCTCTGGCTGCAACCCATTACCCAGCAGCAAGACTGGAGTCGTGAAACTTTTGCGTTTGCCATTGCCATCCAGAACCTCGCGTGGGGCGTGTCCGGCATTTTTGTGGGCATGCTGGCCGACCGGTTTGGGGCCTTTCGCGTCATCGTCGTGGGTGCAGTGCTGTATGCCCTGGGCTTGGCAGGCATGGCCCATGCGCCAACGCCCCTGCTCTTCACCATGGCCACCGGTGTCCTGATCGGCGTTGCCCAGGCAGGAACCACCTATGCCGTGGTTTACGGCGTGATTGGCCGCAATGTGTCTGCCGAGCGGCGTTCATGGGCGATGGGCATTACTGCGGCAGCGGGCTCGTTTGGCCAGTTCCTGATGGTGCCGACCGAGGGCTTTCTGATTACCAGCCTGGGCTGGCAACAGGCTCTGGTGGTACTGGGTTTTGCGGCCCTGCTGATGGCGCCGCTGGCTTGGGGCCTGCGCGAACCCGGCTTTGGCGCCAGTGCGCACCACCAACGCGAGCAAACCATTTTGCAGGCACTCCAGGAGGCATTCAAGTACCCCAGCTTTCAACTGCTGATGGCAGGGTACTTTGTCTGCGGCTTTCAGGTCGTCTTTATTGGTGTCCACATGCCCAGCTACCTGAAGGACAAAGGGCTATCGCCGCAGGTGGCCAGCTATGCATTGGCTCTGATAGGCCTGTTTAACGTGTTTGGCACCTATGCGGCTGGCGTTTTGGGGCAAAAATTGCCCAAGCGCAATATTCTGGCCTTCATCTACCTGGCGCGTGCGTTGGCCATCAGTGTCTTTTTGCTGGTACCGCTTTCACCCGCCAGCGTTTACATTTTTGCCAGCGTGATGGGCTTGTTGTGGTTGTCCACCGTGCCGGTCACCAATGCCACCGTGGCCCAGATATTTGGCGTGGCCCACCTCTCCATGCTCAGCGGATTTGTGTTCTTCAGCCACCAGATTGGCTCTTTCCTGGGCGTGTGGCTGGGTGGCTACCTGTACGACCGCACAGGCAGCTACGACCTTGTGTGGTACATCGCCATTGGCCTGGGAGTTCTGGCAGCACTGGTAAATTTGCCCATCAAGGAAATTGCCATCGCCCGCCCCACTCCGCAGGCCGCACACTGACACCATGAAACCAACAAGACAGCTACTGACCGGCACGGTGGCCATTGCCGTGCTGGCAGGCATCTTTTTCCTCTACACACGGCCCGACTTTCTGATGCAGATGGCCAATTAGCTATGGTCATGCTTTTGAAACCGTCCCCCTGGATTGCTCGCTGGTCGCATCTACTCGAACCCGGATCGTCAGTTCTGGATGTCGCTTGCGGGTCCGGGCGCCACCTTGCCTGGTTTGCCGGACGGGGGCATCCGGTAACCGGTGTTGATCGCGAGGTAGACCAGGCAGGCCTTGGGTTGCCAACCGCCACACTGGTTTGTGCAGACATTGAAAACGGCCCCTGGCCCTTGCTTGCGGACGCTGCCCCATGCCAGTTTGGCGCGGTAATTGTCACGAACTACCTGTGGCGACCGCTACTGCAGACCCTCGTTCTGAGCGTAGCACCCGGCGGAGTGTTCCTGTATGAAACTTTTGCAGCCGGAAATGAGACCGTAGGCAGACCCGCCCGCCCCGACTTTCTGTTGCAACCCGGGGAACTTTTGCAGGCTTGCCGAACCCTTAACGTGGTGGCGTATGAAAACGGCTTCTTGAACAACCCGGATCGTTTTGTGCAACGCATCGTAGCTGTGCGACCACCGCTGGATGCCGCAACACGGCGCGAACCCCAGCGACACCCACTCTAGGTAAAATGCGCGCTTACCTTACAAATTACCGACATGAACTCACCTCAAGGTCAAATCAAAGGCAGCATCGTGGCTCTCATCACTCCGATGCACGACGATGGCTCCGTGGACTATCCAGCCCTGCGCAAACTGATCGACTGGCACATTGCCGAAGGCACTGACTGCGTTGGGGTCGTCGGCACCACAGGCGAGTCTCCCACCGTCAACGTCGATGAACACTGCGAAATCATCCGCGTTTCGGTCGAGCAGGCCCGCGGACGGGTGCCCATCATGGCTGGGTGCGGTGCGAACTCCACGTCTGAAGCCATTGAACTGGCCCGCTTTGCCAAAAAGGTGGGCGCTGATTGCCAACTGCAGGTCGTGCCGTACTACAACAAGCCTACCCAGGAAGGTCAGTACCTGCATTTCAAGGCCATTGCCGAGGCCGTGGATTTGCCCCTGGTTTTGTACAACGTACCCGGCCGCTCGGTTGCTGACATGGCGCACGACACCGTCATGCGTCTGGCGCAGGTGCCCGGCATTGTCGGCATCAAGGAAGCCACAGGCAATATCGAACGTGCACAATGGTTGATAAAAGAAGCGCCCAAGGGCTTTGCCATCTATTCCGGCGATGACCCGACTGCTGTGGCGCTGATGCTGTGCGGCGGTCACGGCAACGTCAGCGTGACTGCCAACGTGGCTCCACGCCTCATGCATGAGCTGTGCATGGCCGCCATTGCCGGCAATGTGCAGCGTGCCATGGAGATTCAATTGCAGTTGCTGCCACTGCACAAGGCTTTGTTCGTGGAGTCCAACCCCATTCCGGTCAAGTGGGCAGTAGCGCGCATGGGCTTGTGCAAACAAGCCTTGCGCCTTCCCCTGACCGTGTTAACAGAAGCCAACCAGCCCGCATTGGAGCGCGTGATGCACGCCTCGGGGCTGATTTGACTATCCATTCCCTTTTTAGGATTTCCGTGAACCCATTTTCCAAAGTAACACTGCTGACTGCGGCAATATCATTGTCGGCATGTACCGTGCTTGAAACCGACAAGGTGGATTACCGCAGCGCGACAAACTCAAAAGCACCGTCGTTAAGCGTCCCACCCGATCTCACCCAACTCTCCAAAGATACGCGCTACACGGTCATCGGCGGCGCAGTTTCTGCTTCAGGTTATCAGGCGGGCCAAGTGGCTGCCGCCCAAACGCCCATCGCCGCAGCGTCCGTCGGAGACGTACGAATCGAGCGTTCGGGCAACCAGCGGTGGCTGGTTGTGAGCCGTCCTCCCGAAAAGCTGTGGGAGCCGGTCAAGGACTTTTGGCAGGAAAACGGCTTCTTGCTGGCCATGGACCAAAATAGCCTGGGCATTATGGAAACAGACTGGGCTGAGAACCGTGCCAAGATTCCAATGGACATCATCCGGGCCTCGCTCGGAAAACTGCTGGATTCCGTTTACTCCACGGCCGAACGCGACAAATTCCGTACCCGACTGGAGCGCAGTGGGGAAGGCAGTACCGAAATTTTCATCAGCCACCGCGGCATGATTGAAGTCTACGCGTCTGAAGGCAAGGGAAGCACGGTGTGGCAACCCCGACCCACAGACCCTGAACTGGAAGCCGAATTTTTGCGTCGCCTGATGGTGAAACTGGGTGCGACCCCGGAACAGGCCAAGACACTTGTGGCCAACAGCGTCGCAAAGAGTACCGCCGCAGTTGCCACCGAAAATGGGCAGCCGGTCGTGCGCATCGAAGAGGGGTTCGATCGCGCCTGGCGCCGCGTGGGGCTGGCACTGGATCGCACGGGCTTTACCGTGGAAGACCGCGACCGCAAACAGGGGATTTACTTTGTACGGTATGTACCGCCCCAGACAGAGAGCTCTGAGCCCGGCTTTTTCAGCAAGCTGTTCAGCGGGTCTGCCAAAAGCAATGAAGCATCCAAATTCCAGATTGCCGTACGCAGCCTGGCAGACGTGACTACCGTTTCCGTTTTGGACGCCAAAGGGGCTCCTGAAACATCGGCCAGTGCGCAACGTATCGTCAAAGTGATCGCCGACGACATCAAATAGCGTGCTTTTGGGGCTTGGCCCCAAAAGCACGGACGAAAAAAAACCACCTTCCGGTGGTTTTTTTTCGAAGCAATTAGCCGGGGCTAATTATTTCTTTGGAGCAGCGTCAGCGGCAGCTTTGGCAGCGGCTTCAGCAGCAGCTTTTGCAGCGTCAGCAGTAGCGTCAGCAGCACCTTTGACGGCATCAGCAGCAGCCGTTGCAGCAGAAGCAGCACCAGCGGAAGCGGAAGCAGCAGCTTCCAGAGCAGGAGCGACGGCAGCAGCAGGAGCAGCAACAGGAGCAGCTTCTTCTTTTTTACCGCAAGCAACCAGGGCAGCAGCAGCAATAACAGCTGCCAAAACGAGAGATTTGTTCATTTTTAAAAACTAGAGTGAGTTAACGAAACAATTTCCGGAAATCGTCAAAGCAGCGCGCCGCCTGGACTCAGACAAAAAGCATTCGATCTCTTTCTGCCCGGGAGAAATTATACAGGATGCAATCCGTTGCACTCGGGTAAACCCTCTCACAATTCGTTACAACCCAAGTGTCGACGCCGGAAACCCCGGCGAACTTTGCCGCCTGCACTCATCCATCAACTCCCTCAGTTGCACCCGGCGCTGGCTCTCGAATCCCGCCATACCGATGCTGCGCACCAGATCAAGCCGACGCATCGCCCAGTGCGGGCTCCACAGCGCGCTGGGTATTTGACTGGCTTCCAGACCTTTGACGATCCGACATTCAACAATGTGGTCCCACTGCTTGCGCCAGGCCACAAAGCGCGGGTGATGGCGCAAGACTTCGTCATAGCGCTGTGCAAGAATAACCAGACGACGACCACTGCGGGACCAGGCTTGCAGGGAATCCACAACGGCCTTTTCACGCAAAGGCCAGTCCTCAAACGTTGCGTCGCTCCAGACCATTTCGGGCCAACCTTCCCGCGCGGCACACGCCAGTGCATCCCGCACCAACTGCGCGAATACCGGTAGCCCCGCAAAAGGCCCTTCCAACAACTCGCCGGCAGGTTCACTGGTCGACATACAACCACCCCGCTTCCATCCAGTCCGCCAGCAAATCGCGGGCGTCGGCGCTCAGGCGCTTGACGTCGGTGGCCTTCAAATTCCGCTCGTCTGCCAGCAGTCGCATCAACTGGGCATCGCGACCCGCCGCCCGAAAACTCTCACCATTTACAAAAACATGATGGATGTCATACATCATCCGGGTGCGTCGATCCAACCTGACGGGGCCATCGGCCTCCCCGGACGCCTCGCCCCCGTCGAAACTCACATGGGCTTTGGGCTCGCTCAGGTACTCGCCCAAAGCGCGCGGCACCGCCAGCGGATCGCGCAGCGCAGCGGCCAGCGCATCCCGCGCAAACTCCACCATGTCGGCAGGAATTTCGCCGCACCCTGACACGGCAGGTTGCTTGGGATCGCGGTACAAAGCAGCACCCGCTTCATCCATGGCGTCTTCCGCCAGACGTTGCAGAAGCTCACCCGCCAACTCGCCGCGACTGGGCGACCGGAAGCCGACGGAATACGTCATGCACTCCCCCACGGCGATGCCATCATGTGCGTAACGCGGTGGCAGGTAGAGCATGTCACCCGCATCCAATACAAACTCCATCTCTGGCTCAAAGTTGGCCAGAATCTTGAGCGGCATGCCTGGCTGCAAACTGAGGTCTTTTTGACGCCCAATGCGCCAGCGGCGCTGCCCATGGGCCTGTAGCAAAAATACGTCGTAGCTGTCAAAGTGCGGCCCTACGCCACCCCCATCGGTGGCGTAGCTGACCATCAAATCATCCAGGCGCGCATCGGGCACAAAGCGGAACTGGTTCATCAGCGCGTGTGCCCGCTCGTCGAGCAAATCCACGCCCTGCACCAACAGCGTCCAGCCTGGCTGTTTGAACGGAGGCAGCGCCCTGCGGGTAAATGGCCCGTGCCGAAACCGCCAGTCCTGCTTGGCATCAGGATTAGCCTGAATCACCAGACGCGATTGCACCTCCTCCTGGGCTGCGAGGTCCACCAGATCGGCGCGGTCCAACGGCGGCTGAAAGCCGGGAATCGCCTGGCGAATAACCAGCGGCTTCTTCTGCCAGTGGCGCTGCATGAAGGTCTTGGGAGTCAGTCCGCCCAACAGTTGCAAAGGTTCATTGATGTTCATGGGACAATTCTCCTATGGAAATCACACAACAATGCGTCGTCGCCCTCACTTGGACGCTGAAAGATACTTTAGGCGAAGAACTGGACGTGCTGGACGATCCGGTGGAATTTTTGATTGGTGGCAACGACCTGTTACCCCCGATTGAAGAGGCGCTGCAGGGCCACAGCGCGGGCGCCAGCGTTCTGCTGCAGATCGAACCCGCAGAGGCTTTTGGCGACTTCAATGACCAACTGCTGTTTCTGGAGCCCCGCGAACTGTTCCCGACGGATTTGGAAGTCGGGCTGACCATGGAAGGCTCAGCACTGCCCGTTGGCTGCAACCCGAAGGCCCCCAAAGACGCCCTGTACGCCGTAACCGACATCTACCCGGAGCATGTGGTTCTGGACGGCAACCACCCGCTGGCGGGCATTGCCATTCGCATCAGCATCAAGGTGGAATCGGTACGCGAAGCCACTGACGAAGAAATCGAACGCGGCACCTGTGGCTCCGGTTTCTTCAAGGTTCAGATCGCGTCAGATGATGATGCGCCGTCGGATCGCACGCTGCACTAAAACTCAATGCTTGCCGGTTGAGCCATAGCCACTCTCGCCGCGTTGTGTGGCCACAAACTCGGTCACCACATTGAACCGGGCTTGCACCACCGGCACGATCACCAGTTGGGCGATGCGCTCCATGGGCGCGATGGTGAACGCCACATCACTGCGATTCCAGGCACTGACCATGAGCTGGCCCTGGTAATCACTGTCAATCAAGCCCACCAGATTACCCAGCACGATGCCGTGCTTGTGGCCCAGTCCTGAGCGCGGCAGAATCATGGCCGCAAACCCCGGGTCTTCCAGATAAATGGCCATACCCGTAGGCACCAGCTGCCACGCATTGGGTGCCAGAGTGAGCGGCTCACTGAGGCAAGCCCGCAAGTCCAGCCCGGCACTGCCTGGAGTGGCGTAGGCGGGAAGCTGGTCGATCAGCCGGTTGTCCAAGATCTTGACGTCAATTTTCATTTTGCAATGTCGTGTTGTTTTGAGGAATCAGTGCGGGGAGGGCTGCAGGCGTTTGCCAATTTCAGCCACCAGCTGACGGGCCAAAGCCAATTTGGAGTTGCGGGGGATTTCCCGGGCGCCATCCGCATCGACCAGCAGCAAGGCGTTGTCATCCTGACCAAACGTTGCGGGGCCGATATTACCCACCAACAGAGGGACGTTTTTTTTGATGCGCTTGGCCGTGGCATGCATCAACAAATCGTGGCTCTCCGCGGCAAACCCCACGCAATACAGCGCGCCACTCTGCGCGCGGGGCATTTGGGCCACGGTGGCCAGAATATCGGTGTTCTCCATAAAGGTCAGCGCAGGCGGCTGCCCCGAGCCGTCCTTTTTAATTTTCTGGTCTGAGGCCTGCGCCGGCCGCCAGTCGGCCACCGCCGCCGTTGCTATGAATATGCTAGCTACCTTCGCAGCATCCACGGTGGCTTCCAGCATATTCTGTGCTGATTGAACGTCCATGCGCTGCACGCCTCGGGGTGTGGGAAGGCTCACCGGCCCGGCCACCAGCGTCACCTGCGCACCCGCCTCGTGAGCAGCGCGGGCGATGGCAAAACCCATCTTTCCGCTGGACCGGTTGGTGATACCACGCACGGGGTCAATCGCTTCAAAGGTGGGGCCGGCAGTCACAAGCACATGCTGGCCCGCCAGCACTTTGGGCTGGAAAAAGGCGATCACGTCCTGCAGCAGTTCCTGCGGCTCCAGCATGCGGCCATCACCGGTTTCGCCGCAGGCCTGGTCGCCATTGCCGACATCCAGCACCGTGCAGCCGTCGGCTTTGAGTTGCACCAGATTGCGCCGGGTCGCAGGATGCGCCCACATTTCGCGGTTCATAGCCGGGGCAATCAGCAGCGGCACCGTGTCGATGGGCCGCGCCAAGCACATCAGGCTCAGCAAATCATCGGCCCGGCCGTGCAGCAGTTTGGCCATGAAATCGGCACTGCAGGGGGCAATCAAAATGGCATCGGCCTCCCGGCTGAGATTGATGTGGGCCATATTGTTAGGCTCACGGGCATCCCACTGCGAGGCGTAAACCGGCCGGTTGCTCAGGGCCTGCATGGTTACCGGGGTGATGAACTGGGTGGCCGCCTCGGTCATGACCACCTGCACCGTGGCGCCCTCTTTTATCAAGGCTCGGCACAACTCGGCCGCCTTGTAGCAGGCAATGCCGCCCGTGAGTCCCAGAACAATGTGTTTTCCAGCAAGATCATTCATGGGCCGCAATGTAGCAGAGCCGGACCTTTATAATCTCGCTTTACCACCTCCCCGAGCGTTAATAGCTCCCTCTGACATGACCAAATTTGTCTTCGTCACCGGCGGTGTGGTGTCCTCCCTTGGCAAGGGAATCGCCTCAGCCTCCCTCGCTGCGATTTTGGAATCGCGGGGCCTCACAGTCACTTTAATCAAGCTCGACCCCTATCTCAACGTGGATCCAGGGACGATGTCGCCTCTGCAACACGGCGAGGTTTTTGTCACCGACGACGGGGCCGAAACCGATCTGGACCTGGGTCACTACGAGCGCTTCGTGGAAACACGCATGCGCAAGGCCAACAACTTCACCACCGGTCAGATCTACAAAAGCGTGCTCGACAAGGAGCGTCGCGGCGACTACCTGGGCAAGACCGTGCAGGTCATTCCCCATGTCACCAATGAAATCCAGGAATTTGTGAAACGCGGTGCGCGTTTTGGCGAGCCTGATGCAGTCGACGTGGCGATTGTGGAAATTGGTGGCACGGTAGGCGACATTGAGTCGCTGCCTTTCCTGGAAGCCGTGCGACAGATGAGCCTCAAGCTCGGCCCCAACAACACGGCATTTGTGCATTTGAGCTACGTGCCCTGGATTGCCGCAGCGGGCGAACTCAAGACCAAACCCACCCAGCACACCGCCAAACAACTGCGCGAAATCGGCATCCAGGCCGACGCCCTGATTTGCCGCGCCGACCGACCGATCCCCCAGGAAGAGCGTTCCAAAATTTCCCTGTTCTCCAACGTGGCCGAATGGGGCGTCATCAGCATGTGGGACGTGGACACCATCTACAAAGTGCCGCGCATGCTGCACGAGCAAGGTTTGGACGGCCTGATTTGCGACAAGCTGCGCCTGAACACCCCACCGGCCAACCTCAAGCGCTGGGACGACCTGGTCTACGAGACCGAGCATCCGCAAGGCGATGTCACCATCGCCATGGTCGGCAAGTATGTGGACCTGAGCGACAGCTACAAGTCACTCAACGAAGCCTTGCGCCACGCCGGCATGAAGAACCATGTCAAGGTCAAAATCGAGTACATCGACTCGGAAACCATTACGCCTGACAGCGTGACCCGGCTCGCCAAGTTTGACGCCGTGCTAGTGCCCGGCGGCTTTGGCAAGCGCGGCATTGAAGGAAAAATCTGCGCCGCCCGTTTTGCACGCGAAAACAAGGTTCCCTACCTTGGCATTTGCCTGGGCATGCAGGTGGCCACCATTGAATTCGCCCGCCATGTGGCCGGCCTGACAGACGCCAACAGCACCGAGTTCGAACCCGATTGCGCCAACCCGGTCATCGCCCTCATCACCGAGTGGAAAGATGCGGACGGCACCATCAAGACCCGCGATAGAAACTCGAATCTGGGCGGCACCATGCGCTTGGGCGCACAAAGTTCTGATGTCGCCCCTGGCACATTGGCGCACCAGATCTATGGCGACGTGGTCACCGAACGGCATCGCCACCGGTACGAAGCCAACGTCAACTTTCTGGAGCCCTTGCGCAAGGCCGGGCTGGTCATTTCCGCACTGACCCAGCGCGAGCAGCTCACCGAAATGATTGAGTTGCCGCAGGCGACGCACCCCTGGTTTGTCGGCGTGCAGTTTCACCCGGAATTCAAGTCCACACCCTGGAATGGCCACCCGCTGTTCAATGCGTTTATCAAGGCGGCACTGGACCACCAGACCGCTGGCAAAAACCTGAAGGCGGTTGCGTAACATGAAGCTTTGCGGATTTGACATCGGTCTGGAGCACCGCTTCTTTTTGATCGCAGGACCCTGCGTCATCGAATCAGAACAACTGCAAATGGACACAGCGGGCACCCTCAAGGAAATTACCACTTCCCTGGGCATTCCCTTCATTTTCAAAAGCAGTTTTGACAAGGCCAACCGCTCCAGCGGCAGCACCTTTCGCGGCCCGGGTATCGACAAGGGTCTGGAGATTCTGGCCAAGATCAAGCGCGAGTTGGGCCTGCCCATCCTCACCGACATCCACTCGGAAGACCAGATTGCACAGGTCGCCTCGGTAGTCGATGTGTTGCAGACACCCGCGTTCCTGTGCCGCCAGACCGACTTCATCCGTGCGGTGGCCCAAAGTGGCAAGCCGGTGAACATCAAGAAGGGCCAGTTTCTTGCGCCGCACGACATGAAAAATGTCATCGACAAGGCGCGGGCCGCAGCCAAAGAAGCCGGTCTGTTGGAAGACAACTTCATGGCCTGCGAACGCGGTGCGAGCTTTGGCTACAACAACCTCGTGAGCGACATGCGGTCACTTGCCATCATGCGTGAAACCGGTGCGCCGGTGGTGTTTGACGCGACGCATTCGGTGCAACTGCCCGGCGGGCAAGGTACCAGCAGCGGCGGCCAGCGCGAGATGGTTCCCGTGCTCGCCCGTGCGGCTGTCGCCGTGGGCGTGGCGGGCCTTTTCATGGAAACCCACCCTGACCCGTCCAAAGCCATGAGCGACGGCCCTAACGCGGTGCCGCTGAAGCACATGAAAGCGCTGCTGGAAACCCTGCTGGAACTGGACCGTGTGACCAAAAAGAACGGGTTTCTGGAAAACAGTTTCGGCGTTTGATTTTTTGTGTGTGACCGGCTACGACCGGCCTCTTGTTTTTTGTTTGAGAAAGAAATGAAATGAGTGCAATTGTTGATATCGTCGGCCGCGAAATTCTGGATTCCCGCGGCAACCCTACCGTCGAATGCGACGTGCTGCTGGAGTCCGGCACCATGGGCCGCGCCGCGGTGCCGTCAGGCGCATCCACCGGCTCGCGTGAAGCCATTGAGCTGCGCGACGGCGACATGAAGCGTTACCTGGGCAAGGGCGTGCTAAAGGCAGTTGAGCACATCAACACCGAAATCTCCGAAGCCGTGCTGGGGCTCGACGCCTCCGAGCAGGCCTTTCTGGACAAGACCCTGATTGACCTGGACGGCACCGACAACAAGAGCCGCCTGGGTGCCAACGCCATGTTGGCGGTATCCATGGCCGTGGCCCGTGCAGCCGCTGAAGAGTCTGGCCTGCCCCTGTACCGCTACTTTGGCGGCATGGGCCGCATGCAGATGCCCGTGCCCATGATGAACGTCATCAACGGTGGCGAGCATGCCAACAACAACCTCGATCTGCAAGAGTTGATGATCATCCCCGTGGGGGCACCCAGCTTCCGTGAAGCCCTGCGCTATGGCGCCGAAGTGTTCCACGCCCTGAAGAAAATCCTGCACGACAAGGGCATCAGCACCGCTGTGGGTGACGAAGGCGGCTTTGCACCCAATGTGCCCAACCATGAAGCAGCTATCCAGATGATTCTGGAAGCCATCGACAAGGCAGGCTTTGTGGCCGGCGAGCAAATCGCGCTGGGTCTGGACTGTGCTGCCTCCGAGTTCTACAAAGACGGCAAGTACGTATTGGCTGGCGAAGGCTTGACCCTGAATGCCGAAGAGTGGACCAATATTCTGGCTACCTGGGTCGACAAGTACCCCATCATCAGCATTGAAGATGGCATGGCAGAAAACGACTGGGACGGCTGGAAGCTTCTGACCGACCGTCTGGGCAAAAAGGTTCAGATCGTGGGCGACGACCTGTTCGTCACCAACACCAAGATTCTGAAAGAAGGCATCGACAAGGGTATTGCCAATTCGATCTTGATCAAGATCAACCAGATCGGCACGCTGACCGAGACTTTTGAAGCCATCGAGATGGCCAAACGTGCTGGCTACACCGCCGTCATCAGCCACCGCTCCGGTGAAACCGAAGACTCCACCATTGCCGACATCGCCGTGGGCTGCAACGCAGGCCAGATCAAGACGGGCTCACTCAGCCGCTCGGATCGCATGGCCAAGTACAACCAGTTGCTGCGCATTGAAGAGGATCTGGGTGACGTGGCCAGCTACCCCGGCCGCGCTGCGTTCTACAACCTGCGGTAATTTCTGGCGTGGGCAACCGCATCGTCCCTGCTGCCTTAATCGCCTTGCTGGTGATCTTGCACGGCCAGCTATGGTTCGGCAGGGGCAGTGTGCCAAGCGTCACCCGCATGACCGGGCAGCTTGATGTGCAGAAGCGAAGCAATGCACAAGCTGCCCTGGCCAACGACCGCCTTTCTGCGGAAATAAGCGATCTGCGCGAAGGTCTGGAGATCGTTGAAGAAAAAGCCCGCTCCGAATTGGGCATGGTTAAGGCTAACGAGATTTACGTCCAGGTTGCGAAGTAGCGCAAACCATGGTCGCCCGATGAAGATTGCCATCCTCGGGGCACCAGGCACCGGAAAAACCTGGCTAGCCCAGGCCTTGCGCCTTGCACTGGAACAGAGCACGACTGCAAGCAGCATCCACATTGCGGACTCACCGCCGCTCATGGCAGTAATCCTGGCCGCTAGCATCAGCGACCCTCGTCTTCCAGACACGCAGCTCACCCTCCTTGCACGGGAGCACCACCGCAGTTTTGATCTGACCCTGATCACCGGCTTGGATCTTCCATGGCTGACCACGGGGGCGCCAACCCAAGAGGCGCGTACGCGCAAACAAATTGACAAGCGCCTGCGCGAGATTCTCGATGAGCATGCCGTCTACTTCACCGTGGTGTATGGCACAGGACAAGCCCGCACCGACTGTGCGCTTCAGGCCATTGCCCACCACAGCGGGCTGCCACTGACAGGCACCGGATCAGGCAATCCGGCGTGGCAGTGGAGTTGTGAAAAGTGCTCGGATGCCGATTGCGAACACCGGCTGTTCAGCGTGTTGCTGAAAGCCTGAAGGCCGGCTCAATGGGGCTCTAGACCACCCGGCGCCTGCTGCACCGGCGCCGTGAAAAGCTGCGCTGCATCCACCGCATCAAAGCGGTATTGCACGCCGCAAAACTCACACGCCACCTCAATATCCGCCCGCTCGGAAAGAATGCTTTCGGCTTCTTCGCGGCCCAGGCTCACAATCATGCGGCCCACCCGTTCACGGCTGCAACTGCAGGCAAAATGCGGCGCGGTGTCCCCCTGCATAGGCTCAAACCGGGTGATCTGCTCTTCCCAGAATAGCCGGTGCAAAATGGTTTCCACATCCAGCGTGAGCAACTCTTCCTTCTTCAGGCTGCCAGCCAGGATGGCGATGCGGTTGTAGTGCTCATTGAGGCCGATTTCGTCCTCGTTTTCCTTGCTGACCATGCTGCCCGCCAGGTTGCCCGTACCCTGCATGGGCAGGCGTTGAATCAGCAAGCCCGCGGCAATCTGGTCATTGGCCGCGAGGACCAGGGTGGTGTCGAGCTGTTCGCTTTGCAGCATGTAATGCTCCAGTACGGAGCTGAGTTTTTCTATTTTTCGACCCTGGTCATCAAACAAAGGCACAACCCCCTGGTAAGGCTGCTGGCCGGGGAATTTGCTGTTCGGGTCAAGGGTAATGGCGCAACGCCCCTCGTTGGACACATTGACCATCTGACTCAGCGTGGCCGCCGCATCCACCTGCCCCACCACCGTGGCCGTCGCGCGCAGCGCCAGATTCGGCTCCACTTCGACCACGGCCAGCTTGACCGGGCCATCCCCAAATATCTGCAGTACCAGTGAACCGTCAAACTTGATGTTGGACTGCATCAGGGCCGCTGCAGCCACCATCTCGCCCAGCATGTCGCGCACGGGCACGGCATACGCACCGGTTGTGCTGTTGGATGCCCGCCTGCGCAGGATCTCGGTCCAGGTATCGGTCAGCCGCACCACCATGCCGCGCACAGGCAAACCATCAAACAAAAATTTATGAAGTTCAGACACGATTGAATCCCGTCTATGCGATTTTGTGAAGCCCGGCCTTGAAGCGGCGGGCGTTTTCGATGTAATGAAGGGCACTCATCTGGAGACCCGCCTGCTGCTCTGCGGTCAGCTCACGCACCACTTTGGCGGGACTTCCAATGATCATGGAGCCATCGGCAAACTCCTTGCCCTCCGTCACCAGAGCCCCGGCGCCCACAATGCAACCCTTGCCGATTTTGGCGCCGTTGAGCACCACCGCGCCAATGCCAATCAGCGAACCGTCGCCAATGGTGCAACCGTGCAGCATCACCTTGTGCCCCACCGTCACGTTGTCGCCCACGGTGATCGGTTTGCCAATGTCGGCATGCATCACGCTGCCGTCCTGAATATTGGAGCCCTTGCCGATGCGAATCACTTCGGTATCGCCGCGGATGACCACACCAAACCAGACGCTGGAATTTTCGGCCAGCTCCACATTGCCCATCACCTGCGCGCTGTCAGCCACCCATGCCGAATCCGCGATTCGGGGGCTGATATTGTCGAGTTCATAAATTGCCATGGTATTTCCTGAATGTCGGACTACCTAGAATTGTAGGGATGGAACTTAGACAACGCGCCCTTGCAGCCTTTTGCACCACCGACCCGGGCCTGAAAGTGGCCGCCGCGGGAGCCCTGTGGAACGAATCTCCTGCCTTGGAGCCGGACTGCCACGCCCGTCTGAGCCCCCCGAATCAGCCGGGCCGCCCGGTCAAGCCGGAACTGGTGCACCCCCAGCAGGTGCCCCGGCGCTCACCCTACACGGCCGAGGGACACTGCGCCCTGGTGCACTCCATTGCCCATATTGAGTTCAACGCCATCAACCTGGCGCTCGATGCCATCTGGCGCTTTGCCGACATGCCAGCGGCGTATTACCGCGACTGGTTGCGCGTGGCAGCAGAAGAAGCCAAACACTTCGGGCTACTGAGAGCCCACCTGCAAACCCAGGGACACGACTACGGCGACTTTGTAGCCCACGACGGCTTGTGGACCATGTGTGAAAACACCTGCCATGACGTTATTGCCCGCATGGCCCTGGTCCCACGCACGCTAGAGGCGCGGGGACTGGACGCGACGCCCATCATCCAGGCCAAGCTGCGCAAGGTGGGCACTCCCCGTGCATTGGAGACCGTTGTGATACTTGACGTCATACTGCAGGAAGAAGTGGGCCACGTTGCCATTGGCAACCACTGGTACCACTGGCTTTGCGAGCGCGACGGTCTGGATGCAATTGCGTTCCACGCCGAAGCCGCAGCCCGGCACGGTGCGCCCCGACTCAAACCACCTTTCAATCTGGCGGCCCGCAGACTCGCTGGATTTACGGACGACGAGATCAATTCCCTGCCCAAACCAGTATGACTAATGATTGACACACATCAAGCCTGCAAGCAAGCACAGCTTGGTTCCAACACGTATCATGTTCTCGTTGTTGCGCCCACGGGTTTGCAGACAGCACAATAACTACCGCCTGGCCGAAGATCCCATGAACAACTTTAAAATTTCGACCCGGCTAGCGCTGCTGGTCAGCACACTATGCATCATGCTTGTCGCAGGTGCAGCGATGGGGCTGTACGGAATCACCAAAGCGAATGACGCCCTTCAATCGGTTTATCAGGACCGGACGATACCGTTGGCACAACTGGACGACGTTTTGCGGGTTACCCTGCGCAACCAGCTACTCGTCGCATACTCCCTGGCGGAATCCAACCCGGAAAATATCAATAAGTACCTGGCAGAAATTGATGTCAACTCCAAGGAGAGCACTCGGCAATGGGAGGCATACGCGGCATCCAGCCTGAGCCCTGAGGAGGCTGCGCTTGCCAAAGCCTTTGCGACGGAGCGCTCCCGAGCACTGCAGGAAGGGCTTGCGCCGACCACCAGTGCCATTCGGGAAATGAACCTGATTGAGGGGCGACGCCTCAGCAGCGAGGTCATGGCGCCGCTGTATGAAAAAGTGCGTATCAGCCTGGCGCCATTGCAAAAGCTGCAACTGGATATAGCAAAAACAGAATATGACACGGCGGTCCAGCGCTACACCATCATCCGTTTTGCTGCCCTGGCTTCACTGGCTATTGGATTGCCGTTGGTCGTCCTGTTCAGTATCTTTCTCATTCGCAACCTGTCGCAGTCTTTGGCACGCGCCATTGAAGTGGCCAATGCGGTCGCTCAGGGCGACCTGAGCCAATCCATCCAGGTTCAAGGCAAGGATGAAGTGGCCTCGCTGATGCAGGCGCTCGCGGCCATGGGCCAGTCTTTGGTCACGGTGGTATCCAGCGTTCGCCAGGGCTCTGAAGGTGTCGCCACGGCCAGCGCAGAGATTGCCCAGGGCAACAACGACCTGTCCGCCCGCACCGAACAACAGGCCAGCGCACTGGAGCAAACGGCTGCGTCCATGGAAGAATTGAGCTCCACCGTCAAACAGAACGCCGACAGCGCCCGACAGGCCAACCAATTGGCGGCCAGTGCGTCCACCGTGGCCGTAAAAGGCGGCGAGGTGGTGTCCCAAGTGGTGGACACCATGAAGGGCATCAACGAGTCATCCCGCAAGATTGCCGACATCATCAGTGTCATCGACGGCATTGCCTTTCAGACCAACATCCTGGCCTTGAATGCTGCGGTGGAAGCGGCACGCGCTGGCGAGCAGGGGCGCGGGTTTGCGGTCGTGGCGTCGGAGGTGCGCTCACTGGCCGGACGCAGTGCTGAAGCGGCCAAAGAGATCAAGAACCTGATTGGCGCCAGCGTGGAGCGGGTGGAACATGGCACCGCATTGGTGGATCAAGCGGGCGCCACCATGACCGAGGTGGTCAGCAGCATCAAGCGGGTCACCGACATCATGGGCGAGATCAGTGCGGCCAGCAATGAGCAAGCTATGGGTGTGGCCCAAGTTGGCGAAGCCGTAACCCAGATGGACCAGGCCACCCAGCAAAACGCGGCACTTGTGGAAGAAATGGCGGCGGCGGCGAGCAGCCTGAAGTCGCAGGCACAGGAACTTGTGCAAACGGTTGCCGTGTTCAAGCTGGCTGGCGGCAACTACGGCGGCGCCCAGAGATCAGCCCCTCCGAGAGCGTCGGTGCGGTCGAGTACACCCAAAACCACCCCGTTCAAAGGCATCGAACGGCGGGCACAAGGTGTGGCGGGTTCGCCCTCGCAGCGCGCCATGTCGGTACCCAGGGGCAGCAACCCATCCAAACCGGCTGGGGGTGATGCGGATTGGGAAAACTTTTGATTTTTCTGGAATGAACATGAACGCAATCCGCAATCTTCGAATCGGCACGCGCCTGGGTCTGGCCTTCGGCATCATTTTGGTGATCTTGACGATCAGCATCGGCGTGGGGGTCTGGCGCCTCCAGGAACTGGCCTCTACTACGCGCGTACTGGGCACCACCGACAACGAAAAGTTGCAGCTCGCGCTGGAATGGCGACAAACCACCGAGCTGAACTGGATACGTACCAAGGCGCTGCTACTGGGGACAGATCCGAGTCGCGTGCCCATGTGGCAGGCCGAAATGGACAAATCATCGGCATCCGTGGAACGGGCCCGCAAACGCCTGGTGGAACTGGTGCAATCCGAAGAAGGAAAGGGCTTGATTGCCAAGGTGGATGCAGCCCGCGAGACCTATCGAACCCCCCGCGCCAATCTTCTCAAGAAGCGGGCGGCCGGTGAAGACGTTCAGGCGGCCATGGACAAGGAGCTTCTGCCTCTGGCAGACGCTTATATCGATTCGATTCGCCAGATGGAAAAGAGGCAGCAGGCCAATTACGAAAAATCCCTCGCCGTTGCAGAAATGAAGGCGGCTGCCGGGCGACAGATTCTGATGGCCAGCGGCGCTCTGGCGTTGCTATTGGGAACTTACCTGGCGTTCATGCTCACCCGCTCGATCGTCATCCCCCTCCAACAGGCCTCCACCGCGGCCCGGTTCATATCGGATGGCGACCTCACCCAGGAGATTCACAGTTCTGGACGCGATGAAGCCACGGAACTGCTGAATTCCCTCAATGACATGCAGACCAACTTGTCGAGTGTGGTCTCGGGCGTGCGGCAGGGCTCCGAGAGCGTCGCGACCGCCAGCGCGGAAATCGCACAAGGAAACCATGATCTCTCTGCCCGCACTGAGCAGCAGGCCAGCGCGCTGGAAGAAACAGCGGCGTCCATGGAGGAACTCAGCTCAACCGTGAAGCAGAACGCCGATTCTGCGCGACAGGCGAACCAGTTGGCGTTGAGCGCTTCTTCCGTTGCGGTGCGGGGTGGCACTGTGGTCGGGCAGGTCGTGGAAACGATGAAGGGCATCAATGAGTCGTCAAGGAAAATTTCCGACATCATCAGCGTGATTGACGGCATTGCCTTTCAAACCAACATCCTGGCCCTGAACGCGGCCGTGGAAGCGGCGCGTGCGGGCGAGCAGGGACGCGGGTTTGCCGTAGTGGCCTCGGAAGTGCGCTCACTGGCCGGCCGCAGTGCCGAAGCGGCCAAAGAGATCAAGAGCCTGATTGGCGCCAGCGTGGAGCGGGTCGAACATGGCACCACACTGGTCGATCAGGCGGGCTCCACTATGGCAGAGGTGGTGGCCAGCATCAAACGTGTGACCGACATCATGGGTGAAATCAGCGCCGCCAGCAATGAGCAGGCGTCCGGGGTTGCCCAAGTGGGTGAAGCGGTCACGCAAATGGACCAGGCCACGCAGCAAAATGCGGCGCTGGTCGAAGAAATGGCAGCAGCAGCCTCCAGCCTCAAGTCGCAGGCACTGGAGCTGGTGCAATCCGTCGCCGTCTTCAAACTCGATGGTGCGGCCACCGTATTCCTCAGGTAAAGGAACTTTGCTGCAGCCAAAGTATCATCTGTCTATGCGCTTTTTTCTCCTCGCCCTCATGATCGTCCTGCTGCCGTTGCGCAGCTGGGCGGGTGACGTGATGGCGCTGGAGATGGCGCAGCAGCAGTTGGTCGCTACAAAATCAGGAGCGGTTCACGCAATATCTACGGGGGCTACAGCCCTTTTTTCCTCGAACGCAACGCCAAATGACCGTAGCCATTGCCCGGATCATGCGCAAGCCAATGTGGGTGTACCAGCGGCGACGGGTGTCTCCCAAGATACCGCCCAGGACCATTGCAACACCTGCACCACGTGTCAGGTATGCCACTCGGTAGCGATGGCGTCAGAGGTGCAATGGCAGGTTGCTCGCCAATTGCCGCATTACGTACCGATTCCGTCCTCCACGGCGTTCACCAGCGCAGCGCCTGCGCCCGGCTTCAAACCACCGATTTCCTGACTCCCAATCCCGTAGTCCGTCCGCAGTGAACAGATAACGCCTGTTTGCAGTGGGATATGTCTCGTTTTTTGGAGTTTTTCGTGCACCTTCGCTACTTTTCTTGGCGCGCTTGCCCCTTTGGCATTTATCGCGCCGGTCTCACCACGCTGCAGGGCACGCTTTTGCTTGCCACTGCAAGCGCTGGAGCGCAAACCGCTGCTATTCCTACACCTGACACCGCCGCTATCGCCGCAGTAGTGTCCCCGACTGCTTTGGTGCCCCCGGTGCTTTACCGCTCCGTCTTTATCGACACACCCACAGGCGTCGAGACCGAAGAAGCCGACTGGAAACGCGCCAACGCCGAGGTCGGCCAGTTCAAACGCGGCCATATGGACATTCTGCGCTGGGAAGAGGCCCAGGCCGCCAAAGTCCCTGACGCTACAAAAAACATAGCGCCTCGCGCAGGTAGTACGGGGGCTACACCATGAAATCATTCAAACAATTGGCTTGTGCTGCTGCGGTGGTCGCCCTGCTGGCGGGTTGCGCCACCGTGTCACCCGATGGCGGCATAGGTGATGTGCAAGCCCTCACCCAGGGCAAGACCGCCGGTGTGGACGGCACGCTCAGCCGTGGTCCCACACCGGAGGGCGACAAAGCCATCGCCGACCTGCTGGCGCAACCGGTGAGTGACGCGTCCGCGGTACGCATTGCCATGCTCAACAACCCCGGCCTGCACGCCTCCCTGGCCACGCTGGGCCTGAGCGATGCCGACCGTGTGCAGATGGGAAGTCTGCCCAATCCAACCCTGGCACTGGGCCGTCTGACCCAGGGAGATACGGTTGAAATCGAGCGTGTGCTGCGCTTCGACGTGATCGGTCTGCTCACCCTGCCTTGGCGCAGCCAGTGGGCTGGGCGACAAGCCGAGTTGGCCAAACTGCAGGCTGCGCAAGAGGTGGTGAAGCTGGCCGCAGACACCCGCAAGGCCTGGATCAACGCCGTGGCCGCCCAGCAAACCGCCCGCTACATGCGCGACGTGAAAGAAGCCGCTGAAGCGGGCGCCGAGCTTGCGCGGCGACTTGCCAAAGTGGGTAACTGGAGCCGCCTGAACCAGGCCCGTGAGCAGGTTTTTCTGGTCGATGCCACCGCGCAACTGGCGCGCGCCGAGCAATCCGCTTTTTCCAGCCGTGAGCAACTCACCCGGTTAATGGGTTTGTGGGGCACGCAGACCACCTACCAGCTGCCCGAGCGCCTGCCCGACCTTCCCAAAGTGGCGCGCGACATGCAGGACGTCGAAGCGCAGGCTATTCGCCAGCGGCTGGACGTCAAGAGCGCCGTCAGCGAAGCCGCCTACGTGGCGGACTCAGCCGGTTTTGTGAAGCTCAATGGCTTTATCAACGCACTGGACGTGAGCATCACCCACAACACCATTACCGACAACGCAGCGGGCACTTCGGAGGTCAAACGCGGCGTGGGTATTGAGTTGCCCTTGCCCATTTTTGACTGGGGCAACGCCCGCAGTGCGCGTGCGCAAAACCTGTATTTGCAGTCGGTTGCGCGTGTACGCGAGGTGGGTGTGCGTGCCCGCAGTGAGGCGCGCGAGGCCTATCACGGCTACCGCACCGCCTATGACCTGGCGCGCTATTACCGCGATGAGGTGGTGCCGCTGCACCAGTTCATCAACTCGGAAATGTTGTTGCGCTACAGCGGGATGATCTCCAGCATTTTTGAAGTGCTGGCCGACGCCCGTGCCAACGTCATGGCAGTGAACGCCAGTATTGATGCCCAACGCGACTTCTGGCTCACCGATGCTGACCTGCAAACCGCCCTGAGCGGAACTTCAAAATGAATATGAAACCCGACACCCTCAACCGCCGCCGCTTCTTTGCCGGTGCAGCTACCGCGGTCACCGCCGCAGCCGTCAGCCGCGTGGCCATGGCCGCTCTGCCCGAGCCCGTCATCCAGGCCAAGCCCGACACCATGCCTCCGCTGGTGCCCAGCACCGGCCGGCCCTACAACCCGGTCGTCACCCTGAACGGCTGGACATTGCCCTGGCGCATGAACGCGGGGGTGAAAGAGTTCCACCTGGTAGCTGAGCCCGTGGTGCGCGAAATGGCGCCCGGCTTCAAAGCCAACATGTGGGGCTACAACGGCCAGAGCCCCGGCCCTACCATCGAGGTGGTAGAAGGCGACCGGGTGCGCATTTTTGTGACGAACAAACTGCCCGAGCACACCAGCGTGCACTGGCACGGCCAGCGGCTGCCCAATGGCATGGATGGCGTCTCCGGCCTCACCCAGCCGTCCATCCAGCCGGGCAAGACCTTTGTCTATGAATTTGTGGCACGCCGCCCCGGCACCTTCATGTACCACCCGCATGCGGATGAGATGACGCAAATGGCCATGGGCATGATGGGCTTCTGGGTCACCCACCCCAAGCTCAAGAACCCGCTCATAGACGAAGTCAACCGCGACTTCTGCTTCCTGCTCAATGCCTATGATATTGACCCCGGCAGCAAGACGCCCAAGATCATGACCATGCTGGACCACAACCTGTGGTCCTGGAACAGCCGCCTGTTCCCCGGCATCGACTCGCTCAATGTGCGCCTGGGTGACAAGGTGCGCATCCGGGTGGGCAACCTCACCATGACCAACCACCCCATTCACCTGCACGGCCACGAATTCAAGGTAACCGGCAGTGACGGCGGACCGTGGCCTTTGAGCGCGCGCGTGCCCGAGGTCACCACCGACATTGCGGTGGGCCAGATGCGGCAATTTGAGTTTTTGGCCGACGAGGAAGGCGACTGGGCATTCCATTGCCACAAGAGCCACCACACCATGAACGCCATGGGCCATGACGTGCCCACCATGATTGGCGTGGACCACAAAGGCCTGGTCAAGCAGATGCAAAAAGTGCTGCCCGATTACATGGTGATGGGTGAGCGCGGCATGGCTGACATGGGTGAGATGGAAATGCAGATTCCCGACAACACCGCCCCCATGATGACGGGTAGCGGCCCCTACGGTGGCGTAGAAATGGGTGGCATGTTCAGCGTGCTCAAGGTGCGCAAAGACCAGAAGCCCGGCGACTACAGCAACCCCGGTTGGTACAAGCAGCCCGCCGGGACCCAGGCGTTCGAGTGGACGGGGGCATTGCCGGACCCGGCCCGCTTCCAGTCAGAAAGCCAGGGCTCCATGCCACGGGCGCAAACGCCCGCCAAAGCCACCGAAGTTCAGATCCGCAAACCCATGGGCTCGATGGCCCACTGATTTCACCCACAAGGAAACACCATGAAAAACACTATCAAATTCATAGCTGCCTGCGCACTATTGGCGGGGGCTAGCAGCTCGTTTGCCACAGGAAACCATGCCGGAGGCCATACCCATGCCGACGGCGACGCCACGATCGGCAAGGCGGGCGTGGCAGCCCAGGTCACCCGCACCATTGAAATCGACATGAGCGACGCCATGCGCTTCACCCCCTCCAACATCAAGGCCAAGCAGGGCGAGACCATCCGCTTTGTCGTCAAGAATTCCGGTCAGTTGAGCCACGAATTCGTGCTGGGCACCGCCAAAGACCTGAAGGACCACTACGAGGTGATGAAGAAGTTCCCCGAAATGGAGCATGCCGACGACAACATGCTCACCGTCAAGCCCGGCCAGACCCGCGAGATGGTGTGGCAGTTCACCAAAGCCGGCACCATCAGCTTTGCCTGCCTGCACCCCGGGCACTATGACGCGGGCATGAAAGGCAGCATTGCCGTTGCATCGACAAAATCAAAGGCAAAAGCACAAGTTGCCTCCAATTAACCGTAACCAGGAACCCACCATGACCCACCTCAAACGCTTCGCCATCGCCGCTCTGCTCGCGACCACCACCCTGGCTTCCACCGCTCTGCTGGCACAGACCGCCCCGGACATGGCCGCTGGCGAGGTCAAGAAAATTGACAAGGAAGCCCAGAAAATCACGCTCAAACACGGTGAGATCAAAAACATGGAAATGCCCCCCATGACCATGGTTTTCAAAGCGCTGGACCCGGCCCTGCTCGACAGGGTCAAGGTCGGTGACAAGGTGAATTTCAGCGCTGAAAAGCGTGATGGCGCTATCGTCATCACCACGATCGAAGTAGCGAAGTAATCGCCCCCATAAGGAGAGCACCATGCAAAGAAGACACCTTGTTCAGGCCCTCGCGACCCTGGTTGGCAGTGCAGTCATCGCACCGGGTTTGCTGGCCCAGAGCAAACCGCAAGTCGAGGTCTGGAAAGACCCAAGTTGCGGCTGCTGCAAAGACTGGGTCAGCCACCTGGAATCCAACGGCTTTGCCGTGCGGGTGTTTGAAACCGGCAATGACGCAGCCCGCACCCGGCTGGGTGTGCCCGACAAACTGGGTTCGTGCCACACCGCGCTAGTGGGTGGCTACGCCATTGAAGGGCATGTACCCGCCCGCGAGATTCACCGCTTGTTGAAAGAGCGGCCTGCTGCCATTGGCCTGTCCGTGCCGGGCATGCCGGTGGGCTCACCCGGCATGGATGGTGCCATTTACGGCGGACGCAAAGACCCGTATGCGGTGTTGCTCATCCAGCGCGACGGCAGCACGCGGGTTTACCACTCCTACAAAGCAGCTTGAAGCCATGAGCGCCCACGCCACTGGCGGGGATACGTTGAGAGACCTGGGCGCGATATTCCTGGTAGCCGTGGCGCTCAATTACCCGTGGGAACTTGCCCACGGCCCGCTGTTCGTTGGCATGGATTCCTTCCGGGCCATGGGGTGGCATTGCTTTGTTGCTGCTCTGGGAGACGGCGTTCTGGTGTGGATCATTCACGCTACGGGCTGTGCCGCATTCCAGCGTGCAGACTGGTTTGAACGCCCTGGCTTGGCGGGCTACGCCGTCATGCTGGGCATGGGCCTTGCGTTGGCTGTCGGGGTAGAGTGGATTGCGGTGCACACGCTGCATCGCTGGGCCTACACCGCCCGGATGCCCCTGATTCCCGGGCTTGGCATCGGGGTCACACCCGTTTTGCAGATGCTGGTATTGCCGCCCCTTGTCTTTTACCTTGCCGCTAAAACCGTGATTCAGTGCCGATGGCGGTGATGTGCGTCAGGAAAGTGCGCATGGCTATGGCTGAGCGGCAGGTGGCTGTGCCGATGCTGGTGTTGCACACCGGGCGCAACGGGCTGCAAATGGGCATGTTCATGGTGCGGGTCATCGCCATGCGAGTGCATGTGGTCGTGCTCCAGCGGCGCATGGTCGTGGCTGTGCGCATGCCGCTCTGTCAAATGCAGGACGACGCCGACGGCCATCAGTGCGCCACCCACCAGCAGCGGACCCGTCAATGGCTCACCAAGCCACACCACCGACAGCAGGGCCCCCGCGAACGGTGCCACAGAAAAGTACGCGCCGGTGCGCGCTGCGCCCAGGTGGCGCAGTGCCAGCACAAACAACACCAGACTGACCCCATAGCTGCCAAAACCCAAAAACGCCGCCTTGGCCACTACGCTCAGCGCAGGCACTGTCGCACCTGACAGCAAAGCCAGCCCCAGGCTCACTAGGCCTGCAGCCAGGCCCTTGCTCATGGCAATGAATCCTGCATCCAGAAGCGCAATTTTTCTTGTGAGATTGTTGTCTATCGCCCAAGCCAGGCAGGCCAGCACAATGAGTGAAGCAGACACCAGACTACCGCCCTGCACATCACCACTGGCCGGCCAACTCAACACGACCGCACCGATGGCAATGACCAGCATGCCCAGCGCAACCTGGCGGTTCAGGTTCTCCCTGAACACAAACCAGGCCAGCAATGCGGTAAGAACCCCTTCACTGTTGAGCAACAGCGAAGCCCCTGACGCACTGAAGCCGCTCAGACCCAGCATCAGCAGCACGGGGCCGAACACACCCCCGGCAAGTACGGCGCCCGCCAGCCACAGCCACTGGGTGCCCTGCGGCAAGGCACTGCGTTCGCGCCGCAACATCCGAACCAGTGCCAGTCCAAAGCCAGAGCCCAGGTACAGCAGCGCCGCCAGCATCAGCGGATGAACGTCCAGCAACAACACCTTGGCCAGTGGCGTAGCCATACCAAACAGCAGCGCTGCCCCCATTGCATACATAACCCCTGCCCGCATGACAAACTCCTTGCAAAACCAAGTAATATCAAAAAACCCATGCACACCAGAGACAAACCACACCGATGAACCACCGCGTCCCCACGCCAGCGCCGAGCATGGGTCGCCCATGGGTGGTGGCCTTCGCTGTCTTTCTGGTGGGTGCGATGGCGTCTTTCGCAGTGATCTGGAACCTGGAACAACGCACGGTGCAGGACGAGCGCCTGCGCATTGCATACCTCACCAGCGACCATGCGCACTCGATTCAGACCGCCATGGAGCGCGCCTTGTCAGCCGCCTATGCAGTTGCCGCCATGGTACGCCAAGGCAAAGGCAACGTGCCTGACTTTGAAGGTGTGGCAACCGAGATGGTGAAGCTGTACCCGGGCGTGTCCCATTTAACCCTGTCACCCGGTGGCGTCGTGCAGCGTGTGGCCCCTCTGGCCGGTAATGAAAAGTCGATCGGCTTCGATCAACTCAACAGTGTTACGCAAGGGCGGGAGGCCCGTTTGGCACGCGACACCGGCCAGCTGACGCTGGCAGGGCCACTTGAACTGGTTCAGGGCGGTCTGGGCGCCGTAGGACGGCTGCCTATCTTTCTGGACGATGCGCAAGGCAAGCCGGAATTTTGGGGCTTGGCCTCGGTGACCATCCGGTTTCCTCAGGCGCTGGCAAGCAGCCGCCTTGCCCAATTGGCGGACCTGGGGCTGGGATATACCCTGTGGCGCCCTGACCCCGCCACGGGCGCCCGGCAAGTCATTGCCTCTTCGTCAGCCACTGAACTGGACAACCCCGTCGAGCAAAAGCTGGACGTGCCCAACGGGCAGTGGACGCTCAGCATCGCCCCGGTCAAAGGATGGGGAGGCGCACCTGGTTTGATGCTCCAGATTGTGGTTGGCCTGGCGTTTAGCCTGACACTGGCCTACACCGCCCATTTGCTGGTGCGACAGCGAAACCGGGGTGAACAACAGGAAATCCTGATTGCGGAACGCACACGGGAAATAGCCGCTTCACAACGCCGGCTGCAGGCCACCCTGGACGCCATTCCCGACCTGATTCTGGAAATTGGGCTCGATGGAACCTACTATGAGTACCACGCCTCGCGGTCCGACACCACCTCTCCCTCTGCTGAGCATTTTTTAGGAAAAAAGGTCGCTGACGTCCTGCCTCCGGACGCAGCCCACACGGTAATGACGTCCGTGCGGGAGGCGCTGAAGCTCGGTCATTCGCAGGGTGGCGAGTTCATGGTGGAGACATCCCGAAGCCGCCGGTGGTATGAGATTTCAGTGACACTCAAACCCGGTGGAACAGAAGATGAACCGCGTTTCATCGTATTGTCGAGGGACATCACCCAGCGCAAGCAAGCCGAATCCGACCTGCGCATAGCGGCCACCGCGTTCAACTCCCAAGAAGGCGTGGCCATCACCGGGGCCGACGAGCGTATTCTGCGTATCAATCCGGCGTTCACGGAAATTACCGGCTACAACGCGGACGAAGTCGTTGGCAAAAAACTCGATTTTCTCAACTCGGGCCGCCATGCTGCCGGTTTTTACGAGGCGATGTGGGCTGGCGTTCAGCAATCAGACGCATGGCGCGGCGAAATCTGGAATCAGCGCAAGAACGGCGATGTCTTCCCGAGCTATTGCGCCGTGACAGCGGTCAAGGGTGACGACGGCACCATTACCCATTACGTCAATAGCCTGACGGACATTACCCAGCGCAAAGCCACCGAAGAAGAGATCAATAAGCTGGCCTTTTATGATCCGCTGACGGCATTGCCCAACCGCCGCCTCTTGCTGGATCGGCTGCGTCAGGCCCTGTCCTTGAGTGCGCGCAGTGGCCGCACCGGCGCACTGCAATTCATCGACCTCGACAACTTCAAAACCCTCAACGACACCCTGGGCCATGACATGGGTGACCGGCTGTTGCAGCAAGTGGCTCGCCGGCTAACCCAGTGCATGCGCCAGGGCGACACGGTGGCCCGCCTGGGAGGAGACGAATTTGTGGTGTTGCTGGAGGAGCTGAGCAAGAGCCCGGAAGAAGCCGCAGCCATGGCCAAAGCAGTGGGAGAAAAGACGCTGGCAGCCATCAACCAGCCGTACCGGCTCACGGGGCTGGAATACCACATCACTCCGAGCATTGGCATCACGCTGTACAACGACCACCACGAGTCGACCGACGAACTGCTCAAACAGGCCGACCTGGCCATGTACCAATCCAAGGCTGCGGGCCGCAACACGCTGCGCTTTTTTGACCCCACCATGCAGGCCATTGTCACGGCGCGGGCGTCGCTGGAGGCCGACATTCGACAGGGCATTCACAAAGCCCAGTTTCTGCTCCACTACCAGCCCCAGATTGATCGTGATGGCAATACCCTGGGTGCCGAGGTTTTACTCCGCTGGCCGCATCCGCAACGCGGCATGGTGTCTCCGGGCGAATTTATTCCCCTTGCGGAAGACACCGGGCTGATCATTCCACTGGGTAACTGGGTACTGGAAACAGCCTGCTCCCAGTTGGTGCAATGGGCCCGTCAATCCCGCATGGCGAACCTGGCACTGTCGGTGAATGTGAGCGCCCGTCAGTTCCGCCAGCCGGACTTTGTATCCTATGTGCTGGATTTGCTGGATTACACCGGTGCCAATCCGCGCCGCCTCAAGCTGGAACTCACCGAGAGCTTGCTGGTCAACGACGTCGAAGAAACCATTGAGAAGATGGCCACGCTCAAAAACCGTGGCGTAGGCTTCTCGCTGGATGACTTCGGCACCGGGTACTCTTCCCTGTCCTACCTCAAACGCTTGCCGCTGGACCAGTTGAAAATTGACCAGTCCTTTGTGCGCGATCTGATGACGGACGCCAACGACGCGTCCATCGCCCGTACGGTGATCACCCTGGGCCACAGTCTGGGGCTGTCGGTCATTGCCGAGGGCGTTGAGACAGAAGATCAGAAAAATTTCCTGGCCCAGCAAGGCTGTGACGCCTACCAGGGCTACCTCTTGGGTCGGCCCATGCCGCTGGCCGAATTCGAGCAACGCGTGCTGGACCTTTGATTGACCCGACCCATGCCAGCCTCCCCGACATTTCCAATTCCGCACGAGCCGGCGGTGCCAGGGGCCATCGCGCGCCAGGCCATCCTCGACAGTCAACGATCCGTTTTCGGCTACGAACTATTTGACCGCTCCGTGCTTGCCAGCGAGCACACCGCCGCCAGCGATGCCCAGTTGCTCTTCAACATGCTGTCGTCTGCGGACCACGAAGCACTTATCGGCAACAAGACCCTCTTCATCAATTGCACCCATGACAGCCTGGCCGGTGCGCATCTTGATTTGATTGCGCCTGAGCGGGTGGTGCTGGAGATACCGCCCCTTCCCCTGTCCCAGATAGACCAGATTCAGGACCGCGTGCCCAGCCTGCAGGATGCCCGCAGACGCGGCTTTCGCCTGGCTTTCGATTACTCGGTGTTGACGCATTCCTATGCACCATGGCTGGCGCTGGCATCCTTCATCAAGTTCGATCTGTCGGTACTCAAGCCCCAGACGGTGGGCTCCTTTGTCAAACTGGCCCGGGAGAAATCTGCTGCCCGGCTGATTGCCGAAAAGGTGGAAACGGCTGCCCAGCATGCGCTGGTATCGGAGTTGGGTGTCGATCTGTTTCAAGGCTACTGGTTTGCCAAGCCGGTGCTGGTGCAAGGGCAAACGGTGCGTCCCGCGCAGGCGACGATTCTCCAGCTCATCAACCTGGTACGCCAGCAGGCCAGCACCGCAGAAATTGAAGAAGTGCTCAAGCGCGACCCGACCCTGTCCTTCAACCTGCTGCGCTTTATCAACTCCGCCGGGTTTGGCCTGGCGGCCGAGGTCACCTCGTTCAAACACGCCGTCATGCTCCTGGGTTTGAAACGCCTGTTCAAATGGGCGGTGCTGCTGATGACCACCTCGTGCGCAGGCAACACCCCGCCAGCTGTTGGCACCACCGCCGTGGTTCGGGGGCGACTCATGGAGCTGCTGGGTGCCGAAATTTTGACGCCCGATGAATGCGACAACGCGTTTGTCGTAGGCGTTTTCTCGCTTCTCGACACCATGCTGGGCATGTCCATGGAAGCGGCACTGGATACGGTTTTGCTGCCCGATACGGTGACGCAAGCCCTGCTGCACCGCACGGGGCCACTGGCGTTATTTCTGGAACTCACCATCGCCTGTGAAACCGGGGACGACGCCGCATTTGCCCACGCCGCCAACCTGCTGGGACTCAGCAGCAATCAGGTCAACTGGGCGCACCTGCAAGCCCTGGCCTGGGCCGAAACGCTGGGGGAATAGCGCAGCGGGCCGCTTTTAGCCGCGCGGATGGTGTTGCGCGTGCAAGGCCGCCAGCCGCTCCCGTGCAACGTGGGTGTAAATAGTGGTGGTTGAAATGTCGGCATGGCCCAGCAAGAGCTGCACCGCGCGCAAGTCTGCACCATGGTTGAGCAAATGTGTGGCGAACGCGTGGCGCAGCGTGTGGGGTGACATGGGCACCCGAATGCCTGCCGCCAGGGCATATTTTTTCACCACCATCCAGAACATCACCCGCGACATGGCACTGCCCGCTGTAGCCCCCCGGACGGTGATAAACAGATCGTCGGTCTGCTTGCCTGCCAGCAATTCCGTGCGGGCGGCACCCAAGTACTGGCGCAGCCAACTGCTCGCCACTTCACCAAACGGCACCAGGCGCTCCTTGCTGCCTTTGCCCAGTACGCGCAAGACGTTGTCGTTAAGGCTCAGATTGAACGTTTTCAGCGTGACCAGCTCGCTCACCCGCAGCCCGCTGGCGTACATCAGCTCCAGCATGGTGCGATCGCGCACGCCCAGCGCCTGTGCAGTGTCTGGCGCGGCCAGCAAGGCCTCCACCTGGGCCTCGCTCAGGGTTTTCGGTACCCTCAGGGCCTGCCTTGCCGACTGCAGCTTCAAGGTGGGGTCGGCCTGCGTCAGGTGCTCACGCAGCGCCCAGCGGAAATAGCGTTTTAAAACCGTCAAACGCCGGTTGGCCGTAGTCGCTTTGGTGAGCGCATGCCGTTCGGCGAAATAATGTTGCAAGTCCAGCTCGGTGGTCTCGTTCAGGCTGCGCGAGCGTCTTGCCAGCCAGTGGGCGAAGAGGGTCAGATCGCGCCGGTACGCCGCCAGGGTATTTTTCGACAACCCCTCTTCCAGCCAAAGCGCATCGATGAAGGTGTCGATGCCAGACTGGCTGGCGGCCGTCATCTCTATCGGGTCCGTCATTCCAGGCGCAGTTTGGCAGAATCCACCACCTGTTTGTACACCTCGTACTCGGCCTTGATCTGGGCAGAAAACTGCTCGGGTGTGTTGGCTACCACCAGTGAACCGGTCTCTTCAATGCGTTTTTTCACCGCCGGGTCTTCCAGCACCTTGCGCACCGCTGCGTTGATTTTTTCCACCACGTCCTTGGACATTCCCTTGGGGCCGTATATGCCGTAGAAGGCCATGCGATTGACCGCCTCCAGACCTACTTCCTTGAAAGTCGGCACATTGGGCATCTGGGCCGACCGCTGCGGCGCAGCCACCACAATGGGAATCAACTTGCCAGCCTGAATGAACGGCATGGCTGAGGGCATATTGTCAAAAATCATGGGCACTTGGCCAGCCACGGTGTCATTCAACGCAGGACCCGCACCGCGGTAAGGTATGTGGGTGATGAAGACACCGGTCAGGCTCTTGAACAGCTCCGTCTGCAGATGCCCAATGCCGCCTGTGCCCGATGTGGCATACGAATACTTGCCGGGATTTTTCTTCAGCTCGGCCATGAAACTCTTGTAGTCGCGGGCCGGGAAACTGGGGTGCACCGCAATGACATTGGGTGTGGCTGCTACGTTGATGATGGGCGTGAAATCAGTCAGCGGGTTGTAGGGGTTTTTGGGGTTGATGGCCGGGTTGGCCGCGACCGTGGACACGGTTGCCATGCCCAGGGAATATCCGTCGGGCGTGGCCTTGGCGGTCTCGTTCGCGCCCACCACACCACCGCCACCCGCCTTGTTTTCCACGATCACGCTTTGACCCAGCACTTTCCCAAGGGGGTCGGCAATGGTGCGGGCAATGATGTCGGTGGTACCACCCGGTGCGAAGGGCACCTGCAACTTGATGATCCGGTTGGGGTAGCCCTGCGCCAGCGCAACGCTGGAAGCCGCCAGAAGGCTCAGTGCAAAGAGGGTACGAAGGCGCATGGTGGTGTTCTCCTGTAATTCGATTGAACTTGTCTTCCGCTGCAATCTTACCGGCTGGTATCCTCTTCGCGTGAATTACGCCCAACTGCTCTTCCCCGATTTCTCCCTTATCTTGTGCGGCTATCTGGTCTGCCGGTACACCGCGCTGAACAGGGCTGTCTGGGAACAGGTTGAAGCACTGGTGTACTTCTTCCTGTTTCCGGTACTGCTGTTTCATTCCATCGTGAAAAGCCCACTGGACTTGGGCGCAGCGTCCCGGTTGATGGCCTCCGGCTGGGCCATGGGGCTGGCGGGTATCGCCATGGCCTACGCCTTGCCCCACATTCCCCTGCTCAAGCGGTGGATCAACCTTCGCGACCATGCCAGCAGCGCGCAGGTGGCATTTCGCTTCAACTCGTTCATCGGTCTGGCGATTGCCGAGCGCCTGGCGGGCCCCCAAGGCCTGCAACTCATTGCCGTACTGATTGGCGTGTGCGTGCCCCTCATGAATGTGGGTGCGGTATGGCCCATGGCCCGCCATGCGCAACGGGGTTTTGTGCGCGAACTGGTGCGCAACCCGCTGATCATCGGGACGGCGTCGGGACTGGTTGCCAACCTGCTGGGGTTCACCATGCCGTACTGGCTGGAGCCCACGGTGACCCGCATTGGAGCGGCATCACTGGCATTGGGCCTCATGGCCGCCGGTGCGGGAATGCAGTTGAGCGCGTTGGCGAGGGCCAAGACGCTGGCGGTCTCGGTGTTGACCATCCGCCACCTGCTGCTGCCACTGGTGGCGCTGGGGGTATCGCAGGTCTTCGGGTTGAACGCGGTAGAGACCACCGTTTTGCTCGCTTTCTCGGCTCTGCCCACCGCGTCCAGTTGCTACGTGCTGGCCAGTCGCATGGGCTACGACGGCGCCTATGTCGCAGGGTTGGTCACATTGTCCACCTTGCTGGGCATGGTCAGCCTGCCGTTTGCGCTGGGCGTTTTGCGACAGGGCTAGGTGCGCTTCTGCGCTATGTGCGTCACCGCACGGAATCGCGCGCGGTCTTTTACTAACCTTGACCTGTCTACATGGTGAATTGACCGTGTGAACCGGGAGCCGCCGTGCATGCGTCTGGTATCCCGACCCCCACCACCCGCATGCAGGGAAACCACCATGATCCTCGACCCGCTCAACAACCGATTCGACGAGCCCAGTGGCAAAACAGAGGAAGTCGCCGACAAGTTTGGCGGCGGCAGAGCCTTGGTCGACAAAGGTTGGGTCAAGCGAAGGATTGGCAGCTTCCAGTCCACCCGCGTCGATGCTGTGCCGGGCCACACCATCACCGGAGCTGATGATCTTGACCGTACTCAGTCATGAACTAGCCGAAGGCTTCGGGCCGGTTGAAATCAGGCATGTTCTCGCGGCGCTTGCGGAGGATGTCGCAGCCCTGCCACAGGCTGCGGTTCCCCTGGTGGGGGCATTCATCGCCACACAACCGGGTCTCGCTCCATGGCTCTACTCCTGGGTCATGGCCCAGCTTGGCACGCGAACGTATCTGGGTGCCGTGTCGCCAGCCGCTGAGGCGATCATGCGCATCTGTGAATTCTCCAAATACAAGGAACTGGAATTCGCCCAGGACGAAATCAATGCCCAGTTTGCGCTGCTCAAGGCGCTGGAGCTGGAAAGCGCCTTGCGTGCTGCCGTCGCGTTCATGGTGAGATTCGCAGACCGGCTTGCGATGGCACGTGACCTCCTAAAGAACTATCAGCCAGAGATGGTTTCGTGACAGCGTCATTGCTGCAATGCCCACGCCACGTGCTCGCGCACCAGTGCGCTGGGGTACTCGGACCGGCTCTGCAGGGCCGCCTTCACCGCGTTGATCGCCTCGTCTACCGCACCCTGCCCGACCCGCAGTGCCCGAAGTGCCCGCCTTTCATTGCCCAGCGCCACCGCAATATTGCGCAGCCAGCGTTCGTGGCCAATGCGCCGAATCGGGCTGCCCTCGGTGCGTTGTAAAAACTCGGCTTCCGTCCAGCCAAACAATTGCACCAGTTGCTCGCCGCTCAAGCCCTCACGGGGATCAAAGTCCGCAAGCGGGCTGCGCTGCGCAAACTTGTTCCAGGGACACACCAGCTGGCAGTCATCGCAGCCATAAATACGGTTGCCCAACAGCGGGCGCAACTCCAGTGCAATAGGCCCGGCATGCTCAATGGTCAGATACGAAATGCAGCGCCGCGCATCCAGCCGGTGGGGGGCCACGATGGCCTGCGTGGGGCAGACGGCAATGCAGGCGTTGCAGGTACCGCAGTGCTCCTGCACCGGCTCGCTGGCGGGCAGCGCAACATCCACATAAATCTCGCCCAGAAAAAACATCGACCCCGCCTCGCGGTTGAGCAGCAGCGTGTGCTTGCCACGCCAGCCCTGTCCGCTGCGCGCAGCCAACTCGGCTTCCAGTACGGGCGCCGAGTCGGTGAACACACGGTAGCCAAAAGGGCCAATCGCGGTGGCAATGCGGTCGCTGAGCTTTTGCAGGCGGCTGCGCAAGACCTTGTGGTAATCCCGCCCCCGGGCATACATCGACACAATGCCCTCGCCCGGACGCTGCAGGCGCTCCAGCTCTACCGTCTGCCAGCCCTCGGGCGTGGTCCGGGGCAGGTAGTCCATGCGCGCCGTGATCACACAGACGGTGCCGGGCACCAGCTCAGCGGGCCGCGCGCGTTTGAGGCCATGGTTTTCCATATAGGCCATGTCACCGTGGAAACCACGCGACAACCAGGCCACCAAACCGGCCTCGGCGGAAGACAAATCCACACCGGTCACGCCAATTTGGGAGAATCCCAGTTCCCGGGCCCACGCCTGCATTTGCGAAACCAGTTGGTTGCTATCGAATTGAATGCTGTTGATCGTCACACCCCTATTGTAAAAACACTGCTATGGCCCCACGAGGAGGCCACGCAGGCGTTTGCCATGCGTCTGGCCGCACAGCCGTCCATCCGGAATGCCTTCATTGCGCTGCATGGCGATCTGGGAGCCGGCAAGACCACGCTGGTGCGCCATCTGTTGCACGCACTGGGTGAGCGCGGGCGCGTCAAAAGCCCCACCTATGCGGTGGTAGAGCCCTACGAACTGCCCGGTTTGAACGTGTGGCATTTCGACTTTTACCGCTTTGCCGACCCACGCGAGTGGGAAGACGCGGGCTTTCGGGACCTCTTTGCCAGCGCCGGCCTCAAACTCGCCGAATGGACTGAAAATGCGGGCCCCATGCTGCCCCAAGCCGATCTGGAAATAACCCTGCTCACCACCCTTGACGCCGCGCGGCAGGTGACCCTGACCGCCCACACCCCCACGGGCCTGGCCTTGCTGCACGCAGCAGAACCGAACGGAGCCCCTGCGTGAAGCGCCGCACCCTCCTGCAAACCGGCAGCATCGTGCTGGCATTGGGCCTGCCCCATCTGGCACGCGGTGCCACCATCCTGACGGTGCGCGTATGGCCTGCACCGGAATACTCACGCGTCACCATTGAATCCGATGGTGCGCTCACAGCCAGGCCCCAGTTTGTGCCCAGCCCACCGCGCCTGGCCGTGGACATCGAGGGCATTACCCTAAACCCGGCGCTCAAGGAACTGGTAGCCAAGGTCCGTGCTGATGACCCCAACATTGCCGGCATTCGCGTGGGGCAGTTCGCGCCCGATGTGGTGCGACTGGTCATCGACCTGAAGCTGCCCATTCGCCCTCAGGTGTTCAAGCTGACACCCGTAGCGGCCTACCAGCACCGGCTGGTTTTTGACCTCTACCCCTTGCAGGAAATTGACCCGCTGGAGGCCCTGATTGCCCAGCGCCTGGGTGACAGCACACCCGCCCTGCCCGCCTCCGCGCCCGCCCACTCTGGGGCGGACCCTCTGGGTGACCTTATCACCCAGCAAGCACAAAAACCAGGCTCAAGCGCTCCTAAATCTGTAGCAGGTAGCGGAGCATCCACGGGGTCTAGCGGCCAGAATGGCACTGACAGACTCATCATCGTCGCGCTGGACCCCGGCCACGGCGGCGAAGACCCCGGTGCAATTGGCCCGGCCGGTACCCGCGAGAAGGACGTGGTGTTGCGCCTGGCCCACCTGCTGCGCGACCGCATCAACGCCACCACGGTCAATGGCAACACCATGCGCGCCTACCTGACTCGCGATGCCGACTTTTTTGTGCCCTTGCAGGTGCGCGTGCAAAAAGCCCGCCGGGTGCAGGCGGACCTTTTTGTGAGCCTGCACGCCGACGCGTTTTTCACACCCGACCCGCAAGGCGCCAGCGTGTTTGCCCTGAGCCAGGGCGGCGCGTCCAGCAGCGCCGCACGCTGGATGGCCGCCAAGGAGAACAAGGCCGACCAGATTGGCGGGCTCAACATCAAGGCCAAAGACGCCTCGGTGCTGCGCGCCATGCTGGACATGAGCACCACCGCACAAATCAACGACAGCCTCAAGCTGGGCAAAACACTGCTGGGGGAAATTGGCCGCGTGGGCAAGCTGCACAAACCACGGGTGGAGCAGGCGGCCTTTGCCGTGCTGAAGGCGCCCGACATTCCCAGCGTGCTGGTGGAAGCTGCCTTCATCAGCAACCCCACGGAAGAAGCCAAACTCAACAGCGAGGCCTACCAGCACCAGCTGGCCGACGCACTGATGCGCGGTATTGAAGGTTATTTCAGCAAAAACCCGCCACTGGCGCGCAACCGCATCAGCAGTTAGTTTCGGGATGGGGGGCAGTCCCCTCGCTTTGGCGGGCAATGCGCACAATTTCCTTGGCGATATCTTCTGGCGACAGAATGAAATCGATGCACCCACTGGCAATGGCGCTCTCGGGCATGTCGGGCTGGCTCGCGGTATCCAGTTTTTGTGCGATGGTAATGCCGCCCACTTGCTGGATTCCGCACATTGCGACCGCGCCGTCCCCATCGTAGCCAGAGACAATCACCGCAATCAGCTTGCCGTCCCAGTGTTCGGTGAGTGAGCGCAAGAAAACCGTGATCACATCCGGCCAGCCGCGCGGCTTGGAGATCGGCAGCAACTGAAACGATTCACCATCGACGTGCAGGTCCCGGTTAGCCGGGATGATGAACACACGGTTGGGCTCAATCAGCAGATTTTCCGTAATGAGATCGACCGGCATGGTGGTGTAACGCGGCAACACTTCATGCAGTTGGGTCGGCATGAGGGTGATGTGGTTCACGATGACGATGGCCACACCCATGTCACACGGCAGGTTTTGCAACAAGCGTATGTACGCGTCCAGCCCACCAGCGGAGCCACCCACGCACACTATCGGGAAATTTCTCATAGGGAAGCTGCTTCGTGATCACTGGGTACAGCCGGCTCTTGTGCCAACTCCAGCGCGTGCTCCAGCACCAACAGGAACTCAGTGATCCTGATCGGCTTGGTGACGTAACAGAAAAAACCCGCTTGCAAGCCTTCAGTAATATCGCCGGGCATTGCGTTGGCGCTCAGGGCCATCACGGGAATGTGCCGGGTCGTGGCGTCTCCCTGCAAAATCTTCAACGCCTCCAGGCCACTGATGCCCGGAAGATTGATGTCCATCAGAATGACATCGGGCTGGTGGGCCTGCGCCAGCGCGATGCCTTGCAACGCGTCTGCGGCAGTCAACAAGCGCACGTTGGACAGACGTGCCACCAGCTCCTCGACCAGCTGGAGGTTGGCGGGGTTGTCCTCCACACACAGCAAGGTCTTCGGCACTGCGTTGGGCAGCGTCACCCGATGGCGCACCGTCTCTGCCTCTTCCCTACCCACGATTGCCTGGGGTGCCGCCACGGTATTGATTTCGATCCAGAACACACTGCCTTCGCCGACGGTGCTTTGCACCCCAATTTCGCCCCCCATCAATTGGATCAACCGTTTGCTCACCACCAGGCCGATACCGGTGCCTTCTACCTTGGTGGCCTCCTGGCCCAGGCGGTTGAACGGCTGGAACAACTGCGCCAGTTTGTCCTCGGACAGCCCTTCGCCCTTGTCGCGCACGCTGATGCGCAGCCGGTTCGATGGCCGCAGGCTGTACGCCACTTCAACCGCTCCGCCGGCGCGGTTGTATTTGACTGCGTTGGAGAGCAGATTGATCAGCACCTGCTTGAGGTGTATCCGGTCGGCATGGACAAACGGCGTGGTCTCGAATGTGGGGAAACTGATGGCGATGCCGCTCTTTTGCGCCAGCGCCTCAATCATGGCCTGGCAGTCAATCAGCAGATCAGGCAAGGGCACCGGCTCCATGCACAGGGACAGCTTGCCCGACTCGATCACCGCGAGATCCAGAATTTCGTTGACCAGCTCCAGCAAATACCACCCAGCCTTGAGAATCTGGTCGATTCTGGCCTTTTGCGTGAGCGTGGGCGGCGGTGTGCCTGCCTCAATCAACTGGGCAAAACCGAGAATCGCATTGAGCGGGGTGCGCAGTTCGTGGCTCATGCTGGACAGAAATTGCGATTTGGCCAGGTTGGCCTTGTCGGCTACGCGCTTGGCACCTTCCAGCTCGGTATTCTTGGCTTGGAGATCATCTTCCATCCGCTTGCGGTTCGAGATGTCGCTTAGCACCACGCGGTGCACCACCATGCCCTCGGCGTCTTGCGTGTCCGTCGCCACCACGTGGGTCCACAGCGGTGTTCCATCGGGCTTGACGATGCGGATTTCGCACGATTGCGCTTCGCCCAGCTCCAGAAGTTTTTTGCGATGCAGGTGGTAGGTGTCCTGGTCGGCCATCAGGACGAAGCGGGAGATGGGCTGGTTGATCAGCCTCTGGCGGGTTACGCCCAGCAGGTTGGCCGCGGTGAGATTGGCCTCCAATATCAATCCCTGCGCACTGAGGGTGCAATAACCCACGGGAGCCAGGTCATACAGGTCGAAATAGCGAGACCGGGCAGCGTCGAGTTCCAGCTGAGCCCGGCGCAACTCCTCGTTCTGCATTTCCAGCTCAATCTGGTGCACGCGCAGGTCGTGCAGGATGGCCTGGATTTCTTCGGGAGACAGGGTTGCCAAACTATCAAGAGGCCGAGTGTCTTGGGCTGAAGCTATCGCGTCAGCGCGTCGGCGCCGAATCGGCTCAATGGCCGCATGATCACCCTGCATCCGTGGCAGAGCGCAAGTGGGGCGGTAATTCTGCGGACTCATATTCATGACTCACTCTGAAAAACGCACACAAATCATGGTACCGCAAAAGGATTTCACAAAAATTGCCCCCTTACGAACTGTTACGGGAATATCACGGGACTGTTGATTAATATCAATTCAATAGCTGTCAACGCAGTTCTGCCGGGGGCTAAGCCAGGTTTTTGTCGCTGAAGTGGGCAATATCGCTGACGGGTGCCGCGCGGCCAAAGTAGTCGCCCTGGTAGCCATCGCACCCGATGCTTGCCAGGGAATGCTGCTGCTCGGCGGTCTCAACGCCCTCGGCAATCACCTTCAGGCCGAGGCTGTGACCCAGTGCGATGACTGCGCCTGCGATCACCGCGTCGTTGGGGTCGGTCAGCAGGTCACGTACAAACGACTGGTCAATCTTCAGTTGGTCCAGCGGCAACCGTTTGAGGTACGAGAGTGACGAATACCCGGTGCCAAAGTCATCCAGCGAGAAGCCAATGCCATGCACCTTCAGGGCATTCATTTTGGCAATGACCGTCTCCACGTTGTTGATCAGCAAGCCTTCGGTCAGCTCCAGTTTGAGCTGCAGCGGACTGGCCCCGCTGTGCGCCAGCGCGGACAGCACCTGGTCTACAAAATTGCCCTGGTGGAACTGATGGGCACTGACATTCACTGCAATCGTCAAATGCGCCCTTTCGGGCTGCGCCGCCCATTCGGCCAATTGGGCGCAGGCCGCCTCCAACACCCATTGACCCAGCGGCAGAATCAACCCGGTTTCCTCCGCCAGCCCAATGAACTCGACGGGCGGCACCAGTCCGCGTTGCGGATGCTGCCAGCGCACCAGCGCCTCCACCCCGGTGAGATGCCCTTGGTGGGACACCTGGACCTGGTAGTGCAGCAGAAACTGCCCCTCCCGGAGAGCACCGCGCAAATCCAGTTCCAGTGCCGCTCGGGCCGTGACCACCGCCTGCATCTGGGGGTCGAAAAAGCGCAAGGTGTTGCGGCCCGCGGCCTTGGCCTGGTACATCGCCAGATCAGCCCGCTTCAGCAGTTCATCAATGCTCACTTGTTGATTGGCAAACAGGGTGATGCCAATGCTGGGGGTGCAGTGGTATTCGTGGTTGCCCAGCTGGTAGGGCAGATTCAGTGCGGCCTGGATTTTTTCCCCCACGGTTTCGGCCTGGTTGGCGGCGTCCTGTGCGTTTTCGCTCAGGTCCTCCAGCATCACCACAAATTCATCTCCGCCCAGGCGGGCCACAGTGCCAGCGTCGCCGATGCAGGTGGTCAGGCGACTGGCCACCTGCTCCAGCATCTGGTCACCCTGGTAATGACCCAGGGTGTCGTTCAGCGTCTTGAAGTGGTCCAGGTCGATAAACATCAGCGCGCCCTGGCGCCGGTGCCGGGCACCGGCCGTCAGTGCCTGGGCCAGCCGGTCCATCAGGAGGCGCCGGTTGGGAAGACCGGTCAGCGGGTCCAGGAAGGCGAGCCGGCTGATTTGCTCGGCAGCCGTCTTGCGCACCGTAATGTCGGTGAAACTGGCCACATAGTGCGTCGTCAGCCCGGCGCTGTCTTTCACGGCCGTAATGGTGAGCCATTCGGGGAACAACTCGCCACCCTTGCGCCGGTTCCAGAGTTCGCCTTGCCACATGCCGATCGACGTCAGGCTGCGCCACATGTCCGCATAAAAAGCCGCATCGTGACGACCTGAACTCAGAATGCGTGACGTTTTGCCGACAGCCTCCTGAGCCGTGTAGTCGGTAATCGCGGTGAACGCCTGGTTGGTCCGCAGGATGACGCCCGCGCTGTCCGTGATGAAGATGCCTTCCTGTGACTCGAAGGCGGTGGCCGCAATGCGAAGCTCATCATCCAACCGTCTGCGCGCGGTCACATCGTTCAGCACCATGCGCAGCACTGGCGCACCGTTTTCTGCGTTCGCGGCAATCACTTGTAGATGGGCCCAAAACCAGGTGCCATCGCTTTTGTTCATTCGCAACTCGCACCCTTCTGCACCATCCGCATCCCGAAGCTGCTTGCGGAACAGGTAATAGACGTCCTGATCATCTTTATGGATGAGGCGAGAGATGGGCCGGTCGATCAGCTTCGCACGGGCAATGCCCAGCAGCTTGGCCGCGGTAAGGTTGGCCTCCAGAATCAGTCCCTGCTCGTCCAGCGTGCAATAGCCCACCGGCGCCAGGTCATACAGATCGAAATAGCGATCCCGAAGCGCATCCACCTCCAGCTGCGTTCGGCGCAGCTCTTCGTTTTGCAACTCCAGCTCAATCTGGTGCACCTGCAGCTCGTGCAGCATGTCCTGGGCTTCCTTCGGGAACTGGCTTTCCAGACTGCCAGGGTACCGGGCGGCATGGTCCGCAACCCGGGTTTGTGCCCGGCGGCGTTGATCGAGGCGTCTTTCAATCATGGTTTGCTATACCTTTTATAGCTACTCACGCACTAAGCACCGGGGCTAGCAGAATGTAAGCGCTCTGTCGTGGCGATGGCATACACCTGCCCGGTCTCGTTAACCAGGGCGGTCGCGGTGATCTGGACCAGCAGCGTTGCACCGGCTTTGGTCAGCCGCTCTGTCGGATAGGGCACCAGCGTGTCGCCTCGTCCCAGCTGCTGCAATTGATCCAGGGCGTTTGCACGCAGGGCAGCTGGAATGCGATCCTGTACGTTCATCAACAGCGCCTCGGCCTCGCTCCAGCCATACATGCGCACAGCGCCAGGGTTCCAGGCGATGGTGCGGCCACTCAGATCCTGCACCGTGATGGCATCGCGCGCATCGCGCACCACCACAGCCAGGCGGAGCAGCTCATTGGCTTTGTGCAAGGTCTCACGCGACTTGACCATCTCGGTAATGTCCAGAAACGACAGCACAGCCCCCTCGATGACGTTTTCCAGCGTTCGGTAGGGCTGGATGCGCATCAAATACGACTTGCCCGCCACCGTCTGCACCTCAACCTCTTTGGGCACCAGCCTGTCCAGCACAGCCTGGGTGTCCGCTTCCAGACGGTCGTAGCCAACCAGATTGGCGACAATGTGGCCCACCGGCCGACCCACATCGGTTTGAATCAGGTTGATGATCTGGGTCACCGCCGGGGTGAAGCGCAGGATGCGCAGATCGTGGTTGACAAAAACGGTGCCTACGCCGGTGCCCGCCAGCAGGTTGTTCATGTCGTTGTTGGCCCGCGACAAGTCCATCACCTTGGTTTGCAGCTCGGAATTGACTGTGGCCAGCTCCTCGTTGACGGACTGCAATTCTTCCTTGGAAGTCTCCAGTTCCTCGTTGGTGGACTGCAGTTCTTCGTTGACGGACTGCATTTCCTCGTTGGACGATTTCAGCTCTTCATTGGATGTCTCCAGCTCTTCATGGCTGGTCTGCAGGTACTCGTCCTTGGTCCGCAGTTCGTGCTGGAGTGCGGCAATGCGGGCTTCGGCCTGCGACTCAGCCTTCTGGTCCACCGCCACATCACCGACGCTGGCGTCCTGAGGGGCAGCTGCTTTCGCTGCAACGTCCGGGATCGTTGCCTCTTGCAACAGTACCAGATACAGAGACGACTCCGCTGTGGCTCCCACACCCACGCTTACCGGGCAAACGCTCACGTCGACACCGGTGACGTGGTCGTTGGTTTTAACTCGCAAACCATGCGCATGCGCGGCTTCCTGGGTACTTGCGGCTTTGCGCAGCGCGCCATCCAGACCGGGCCGCAACCCGTCACGGGCCATTTTCAGGATGTTGTTGATGCCGGCTTCGCCCGATGCAGGCTCCAGATAATTGCCCGTGCGGCCATACAGGTAAAGAATGTCACCCTGGCGGTTAACGAGCGCGCTGGGCGGCGCCACCTGCTTCAAGAGCGCCTGCTCGGTCACCTCCCGCAGAGGGAGCTTGGCGGGAAAGACCGCCTTGGTGTCGTTTGCAGTAGGCACAGTGTGGGTCAATTCCATTGGGGTCATAAAGCGGCTGGCAGTGGCGCGCGCCAGACCATGTACATCCGGCTTGCGCCGGTACAGCTTGGCCTTGCGGTCCAGCACGGTAAACAGGTCGTGAAAATCACCGATGCTTTCCGAGCTGCCCAGAAAAAGCATGCCCCCTGGATTGAGCGCATAGTGAAACAGGGGGATCAGCCGCTTTTGCAGGTCTGCATCCATGTAAATCAGCAGATTGCGGCAAGTGAGCAGGTCAAGCCGGGAGAACGGAGGGTCCTTGAGAACATCCTGCTCCGAGAAAACCAGCATATCCCGAATGCCCTTGACCACACGGTAGCCGCTGCCATCGGGTTCAGGCGTAAAGAAGCGCGCCAGCCTTTGCGGGGAAATGTCAGCGGCGATGCCTGCCGGATAAAAACCCGCACGCGCCGTCGCGATGGCCCGGCTATCGATGTCGGTGGCAAATACCTGCGCTGCGCAGCTTTGCTGAAGCCCATCCATGAACTCCTGCAAAAGGATGGCTATCGAATAAGCTTCCTCGCCGGTCGAGCACCCGGTGGACCAGACCCGCACCGGGCTTCCAGGCGCCTTGCTATCGAATAGTTTGGGAATGATCTGCTCTTCCAGTTCCTTGAAGAGGTCCGGATCGCGAAAGAAATTGGTGACGCCGATCAGCAGGTCGCGAAACAGGGCTTCCACCTCGGTTGGCGTTTGCTGCAGGTACTTGACGTAGCTCGCTATTCCTTGAATCTGGTGAACCGCCAGGCGGCGTTCAATGCGCCGGTTGATGGTGCTGGGTTTGTATTGCGAAAAATCGTGCCCGGTCTGGGCACGCAGCAGGACAAATATCTTTTTGAGCGCGTTCTCGGTTTTGGGCGCGTCAGGATGGGCGATCTGCGGGAGTTTGCCGTAGGCATGGGTCGCGTAAGCGATGAGCTGGACGGCCATCTCGGCTGGCAACAATTCGTAGTCCACCACACCCGTGCCCAGCGCACTGCGGGGCATGCCATCGAACTCGGTGGACTCAGGCGTCTGCACCATGACCATGCCACCCACGTCCTTGATGGCCCGCACGCCCAGCGTGCCGTCACTGCCCGTGCCGGACAGAACAATGCCAATGGACCGCTCGCACTGGTCTTGTGCCAGTGAACGAAACAAAAAATCGACGGGCAACCGCTGACCGCGCGGCGCAGAGGGTTCCAGCAAGTGCAGACAGCCACGCAGGAACGCCATGTCACGGTTTGGCGGAATGATGTAGACGTGGTTGGGCTGAACCGCCATGCCGTCTTCTACCTCCAATACCTGCATGCGGGTGCTGCGCTGAATCAAGGCGGTAAGGATGCTCTTGTGGTCCGGGGCCAGATGCTGCACCAATACAAAAGCCATGCCAGGATCAGTGTCGGTGGGCATTCCCGAAAAGAAGGCCTCAAATGCCGTCAGACCGCCGGCTGATGCGCCGATGCCAACAACCGGGAACCCAGCACCGTGCGCTTGGGAGGCCGCCTCGGTTGCCTTGGCTTTGGTCCTCTTTTCGTCTGTCATGCGGGTCTCCGATAGCAACACCGAGTCGCTTGGAGTCCATTGTCGACTATTACCTATGCCCGTGCCGAAACGGCACCCTTGCGCCGGGACTTCCAGGCGCCAAACACAATCACCAGACCGGGAATCAGGATCATCGCCCAGATGATCTTGTCCAGGTGCGCCTTCACCCAGGGAAAGTTGCCAAAGAAATAGCCGATGGTGACGATGCCGCCGACCCACAGAGCCCCACCCAATACGTCGAAAAATATGAAACGGGTACGCGTCATTCGGGCGACCCCGGCAACAAAGGGCGCGAAGGTGCGCAAAAATGGCATGAACCGCGCCGCCACGATGGTGATACCGCCATAGCGCTCGTAAAAAGCATGCGCAGCGTCAAAGGCAGCCCGGTTGAAAAAGCGCGAGTCTTCCCACTGGAACACCTTGGGGCCGAAATAGCGCCCAATGTGGTAGTTGGACTGATTGCCCAGCACCGCTGCGGCAAACAGCAGACCCACCGAGAGTGGGTAGCTCATCAGGCCGACGCCGCACATGGCGCCCACCACAAACAAAAGGGAGTCACCCGGCAAAAAGGGCATGACCACCACGCCGGTTTCCACAAAAATGATCAGAAAAAGCAGTGCGTAAACCCACAGGCCGTACTGGGTGACAAACGCCTCCAGGTATTTGTCTACGTGCAGGATGAAGTCGATGAGATAAGTAACAAGTTCCATGGGAGGAGATTATCTCCGCCCTTTCACCCATCACACTGCGCAGTATTTCTCCTGAATTTCCGCATTCTCCAGCAACTCCTGGGCGTCGCCCTGGTGAACGATGCGACCCTGGTCCAGGATGTAGGCCCGGTCCGATATGGACAGGGCGCGTTCCACGTTTTGCTCCACCAGCAAGATGGTGGTGCCCTTTTCCTTCATGCGGGAAAACAATTCAAACATCTCGTGCACCAGCAGCGGCATGATGCCCTCGGAGGGCTCGTCGAGCAGGATCATGCGGGGGCGCGCCATCATGGCCCGCGCAATAGCCAGCATCTGTTGTTCGCCACCCGACAGTGAAGTTCCTTCCTGGTGCAGGCGTTCCTTGAGACGGGGAAAGGTCTCCGCTATTTCATCGATCATTTCGGCCATCTCGCCCCTGCGGTTGCTGGCCAGCAATCCCAGCTGAAGATTCTCAAGAACCGACAATCCCGGCACAATGCGGCGCTCTTCAGGCACGTAGGCCAAGCCCCGGTGGTAACGCACATGGGGCGGCAAACCAAGCAGGTCCTCACCGTCGAAAAGCACCTGCCCCTTGCACTTGTTCAACAGGCCCATAATCGTGCGCAAGGTCGTGGTTTTTCCGGCACCGTTGCGGCCCATCAGCGTCACAATTTCACCGCGGCGCACTTCAAAGCTCAAGCCCTGGATCACGTGGCTTTGGTCATACCAGGCATTGAGTTGTTCAACTTTCAGCATGATGCCCTTTCAATTTTGGCCGAGGTAGACACGTCGGACCTCGGCATTGGCCCGAATCTCGTCGGGGTTGCCATCGACCAGTAACTCACCATGGTGCAGCACGATCAGCCGATTGCACAAGCCCATCACCAGCTTCATCTTGTGCTCCACCAGAATCACGGTGCGCTCCTGTGAAAGTTGCTGGATCAGCCCCATCATGACCCGGGTTTCTTCGGGTGACATACCCGCAGTGGGTTCATCCATCAACAGCAGCTTGGGGTCGCACGCCAGCGCCATGGCAACTTCAAGGGAGCGTTGCTGGCCGTGCGCAAGGTCGCCCGCCAGCTTGCGGCGGATGTCGGCCAGGCCCACCCGCTCCAGCAGTGCATCGGCACGCTCCATCAGCGCGACATACGCACTGCGTGGGCGCAGCAGCTGGAACCGGGAGACCTGCATTTGCAGCGCGACCCGAACGTTCTCATGCGCACTGAGTTGCTTGAAGACGTTGGTGATCTGAAAGCTCTTGGCAATACCGATGCGCGCGAAATCGTGGGGAGCAATCTGCGTGATATCACGGCCTTCAAACAATACCTGGCCCGAACTGGGTGGCACCCCGCCGCTGATGACATTGAAAAAAGTGCTTTTGCCCGCGCCATTGGGGCCAATGATGGCCGTCAGTTCGCCGGCGCGGAAGGCCACACTGACGTTGTTAAGCGCACGGAAGTTTCCAAACGTGCGCGACACCGCGCGAACTTCGAGAATAGGTACCGCGCTCATAGGGCTCTCCCCTGGCGGTTCTGCCAGCGGTCCAGCTGGTACAGCAAGGTGCCCCATATTCCTTTGGGAAAGAACAGCACGAAGAACATGAAAACCAGGCCCACCACGCCCATCCAGTAGCGCGTGAGATTGGTCACCACATCTTCCAGGAGCAGAAACACGGCTGCACCGACAAAGGGACCAAAGAATGTCCCCATTCCGCCAAGCAGACACATCATGACGGCCTGACCCGACTGCAAATAGTGCAGCGAATCAATGGGCACAACCGACAGGTGCAGCGCCCGCAGCGCACCCGCCAGCCCACAGATGCCCGCCGACAGCACAAAGACCAGAAGCTTGGCCCTTGCGACGTTGTAGCCGCAGGCGGCCGCACGCTTTTCGTTCTCGCGAATTGCTTCAATCACGGCACCAAAAGGCGAGTTCAGGACGCGGGAAACAAACCACAGCGCCAGGGCCACGAACGCCAGGATGACGTAGTACTTGTTCAGCGGATTCAGAAAGTCGATACGGATGCCCGGCAACTCGATGGCATCCACCTTGACGCCCCGCAAGCCGTTTTCGCCACCCGTCCAGCGTTCCGATTTGTAGAAAATGTAGTAGACGATTTGCGCAAGGGCCAGGGTCACCATCGAAAAATAGATGCCCCTGGTTCGAATGGCCAAAAATCCGATGACCAGTCCGGCAAGGCACGACGATGCCACGCCCACCCCAATGGCTGCCCACCAGGGCCATCCCGCAGACACGACCGAGATGCCCGCAAGGTAAGACCCCACCCCCAGAAAGGCAGCATGTCCGAAGGACAGCATTCCGGTGTAGCCAAACAACAGGTTGAAACCGACGGCGTAAAGGCCAAAGATCAGGATGTTGACCGACAAGGCGTCATAGGGCATCAGGAACGGGAAAATGAGCAAAAAGAGCAGCGCAGTGGCCACCCGATGCCCGCGCGCGAAAACCAGGGCTGAAACAAGAAAATTTTTCATAGTGATCGGTCAGCTCATGAGTCCGGCTTTGCCAAAAAAGCCTTGCGGCCGAATCAGCAGCACCACCGCCATCAAAACAAATATCGACAGCTCGCCATACTCGGGTGCCACCAGGGATGTCATGGCAAACACGACGCCCACCAGCAAGCCCGCCACGACCGCCCCGGGCAGAGACCCCATACCGCCAACGACGGTGACGACGAAGGACTCCGCTAGCAGCGGTATGCCCATCTCCGGGTTGACTGCGCGTGTCGGGGCCGCCAGCAAGCCCGACAGACCTGCAATGGCGGTGCCGATACCAAACACCAGCAACCAGACTTTGGAGATGTCAATGCCAAGCACTTTCACGATTTCTGCATCGCGCGAGCCGGCCCGAATGATCAGCCCGTAGCGTGTCTTCTCTATGAACAGCCACAAGCCCAGCACAATCACCGCGGTTGCGGCGATCAGGAACAGGCGGTACAGCGGAAAGTAGCCAAAGCCCAAAAACACGGACCCCCGTAACTCGGGCGGCGTGGAGCTGGGCAGACCTTCAATACCGAAGGTAAACCGCATCACATCAATCAAGACATACGACAACCCGAAGGTCAACAACAACGGGTAGTCAATACCCCGGCCGTACAGCGGCCGCACCAGAAAGCGCTCGCACAGCAGGCCAATGGCACCGGTGGCCAGCGGCACCAGCAACAAACTGAACCAGAAGCTGCCCGTCAGGCCCATGCTGTAGACACCCAGAAAGGCGCCCACCATAAAGAAGGCACCGTGGGCGAAATTCACCACGGTCAGCATGCCGAAAATCAGGGAAAGACCAATCGCCAGGAGCGCATAAATGGCTCCCAGCGCGATGCCCGTCATCAACTGCAAGGCAAACAGTTGGGGTGTGATGTCAAACATGCGAGCGCTTTCGGTTAGATCGAAACCTTGTGGCCCATTTCTTCACAGGTCCGCAGATTTTTTTCATCGGGTGCTTCGATGGCCAACACATTGAAGACGTCGTATTTGTCTTTCATGTTCTTGGACTTGGACTCGACGATCACCACCGACTGCACCGACTGGTGGTCGCACTTGCGGTAGAACTGGTCGCCTTTGTACCAGTTGTAGCGCATCTGGCGCAGCGCAATGCTGACCTTCATCGACTCCGTGGACTTGGCATCACGCACCGCTTGCAGCACGCTGCGCACACCCGCATAGCCCAGAGCGCCGTAGTCCGACGGCACCGAACCACCGTACGCCTTGCGGAATTTGTCATTGAATGCCTTGGCCGCCGGGATCTTGTCTTCCATGCCCCAGTAGTACGAGGTTCCGCCCAGTATTCCGTCGAATGCATCGGCACCACCTGCCTGGCGCGAGGTGTACAGCAGCACGGGCGCAATGATCTTGGTGTTGGCCTTCAGACCGAAGTCTGTCGCCTGTTTGGCAGAGTTCACCAGATCGCGACCGAAATTGCAGAGCACCAGAATATCGGGCTTCAGCGCCTGGATGCGCGGCAAGAATGCGGAGTAGTCGGCTGCGCCCAGGGGGTGACGAATATCGGCAAGCGTTTGCGCCCCCAAAGACTGCCCTGCCCGCTGAAAGCCGCGCACCATTTCGTGCCCATACGCATAGTCCGCCGTCAGGTAAACCACCTTTTTTCCGAACTTGGGAAAAGCGTAGCGTGCCACTGCGCCTGCCGTGAGGTGTGGATTCAGTGCCTCGTGAAAGGTGTACATGCTCCAGTCCTTGGCATCATTGATGGCATCGGACTGGCTGATGGAATTGAACAGTACCTTGCGGTCGCGGCACACCGCATTGATGGACAACTGGGTTGCTGCAGAAAGAGAGCCCACGACAAAGTCCACCTTGTCTTTTTCAATCAGCTCCAGCGTGCGGGTGGCCGCCTCTCCGGGGTTGAGCTTGTCATCACGGACCAGCAACTCCGCCATGCGCCCATTAAAGCCGCCACTCTCATTGAACTCCTTGACGGCTATTTCAGCCGCACGTACCTGGTCCTGTGCCTCAGCGGAAAAGGCTCCCGTCAGCGGCACCGGAAATCCGATCTTGATCGGATTGGTTTGTGCCCGCGCAAGACTCATCCATGCGGGTGTGGCGGCAATGGCTGCCGCACCGACTATCAATGCGCGGCGACCCGGGTTATTGGGGTTTTTATTTGCAGTCATGGTTGTCTCCGGTGGTTTTTCAGGGGGTGAGGGAAAGGGTATGCGTCGACTCGTGTCGAGGCGGCACTATGGACAAATCAATCGCTGTTTCCAGCATCACCGCGCGTGCATCACGCGCGAGCGTTTCAGCAACAGCGCCCGGTGATGCCGAAGCCTGCATATAGGCTCCGAGCCTGCGCGCCCGATCAACAGCGGCTTGACCCGGCAGAAGACGCAACGCCTCAAAAGCCGTCAACGCTGTGGCATTGGCACCATGGGCTGCGATGCAATCGGTCAGCGCCATGGCATCTTGGGCGGCTTTGGTAACACCCATGCCCACATGGGGCCGAGCCACAAAAGCGGCGTCACCCATCAGGGCGATACGGTTGAACGCCATTTGCGCGCTGCGCAAGTCATAGATGGGTTGTAGAAAGGGCTGGGCCGTTTTTTCCAGCATCTCGGCAAACTGCGGGGCCAGGCGTTCGCGGGCTGCCAACCGGACTGCCGCCACCTGCTTCCAGGAAACTTTGTTGGGCGGCAGACCCAGCGGGTAGTGCTGGCCGTCGTCGTCCGTCATGAGGGATTGCAGGGTTCCGTCGTCGGGTGCGGGGCGGTACCAGACAAAGTTGTAACGGCGTTGCCCGGCCTGTACCGAATTGCCTGCTCCGGCTACCGGATAGCCGATGAGTTGCTCACCGGGGGGCAATCCAAACCCGAATGTCTCAAACACGGAATCACGCGTCCGGCGAGAAAGCGCCGACTCCTCACACACGCCGCGCCAGGCGACATACCCTGCATAGGCGACCGGAATCACCGGCGCCAGCCCCCGCCGTACAACCGAGCGGATGCCGTCCGAAGCCACTACGAGTTCAGCGCTAAAAGTGCGGCCATCCTCGCACGCCACTGAAACGCCATCGCTGTTCTGCATCACCTGCTTCACCGACGCACCCTGCACATAGCGATTGGCGGGAAATGCCGCCAGAAGCAGCGCGTACAGCCGACTCCAGGACGTCAGCACCTGCGCAATCATGGCTTTCTCGACCACCGCCCCATTGGTGTCCAGCACCACGCGCTGATCAATGGAGACACCCAGACGGGCATCGTCGGCGATGCCGCAGCGGGCCAAGGCAGTAACCAGCGGCCGATGGCTCACAATGCCTGCGCCCCGGCCATCCAGCGAGTGCACCGTTTTCTCCAGTACGGTCACATCGTGGCCGGCCCGATACAGCATATTGCCAGCCATGAGACCGCCGAGCGAGCCACCGATGACGACAATCCGCGCCATATCAGGCGCTCAATCCCGATAGCCGGGCATCCAGGCTGCTTTTCTCTTCGGCCGGGTAGTTCAACTCGATGACCAGCCCTGCGGGGTCATCCAGAAACAACTGGTGCAAGCCGATCGCCGGTACGGTGCGCTCCCGGCAGGGAACACCCAGCTGTCTGAGATGGGCCAGCATTGCTTCCAGCCCGGTTGTCATCAGGGCGATGTGGTCTACCGCGCCGGTTCCTTGCAGCGAACCGACATCCCGGTCACCCAGGTACTGCTTCAAGCCTTCCGGATCGTTTTTGTCGATCCCGATCACATGCACCATCGCGTTCGCCACGATGGAAGGATCACCGTTGTACATCCACAGGCCTGGAAAAGGGAATGGTGGACGCGGGCCCACCGACAGGCCCAATACGGTCTCGTAGAACGCCCGGGTCGCATCCAGATCGGTTGTCCGGATCGAGAAATGATTCAATGAATAGGCCAAGATAAGTTCTCCTTTGTGGAAAGACCGGGCAGGGTCATGCTTTTGGGGGCTGCGCTCTGCGCAATGACCGCTTCTATGGACCGCAGGTAGCCGCGGACCCGGTCATGAATAAAGACTTCATCAAAAGGCTCTGTCTGCTGGTCGAACGGGGCCAGTCCATAGACCCATCGGCGCATGCCCATGTAGAAAATGCCGCCGTGCAGACCCATGATCAATTCAAGTTCGCGCGCGGTCGGCTTGCCGCGATTGGGTCGACCCAGGTATCGGCGACTCTCGCGTACCAGGCGGGGAAAGAGTTTTTCACCCAGCAAAGCGAAATAGCGGTCCGTGATGTACCGGTCGCTCAGTCCGGAAAAAACAAACACGCGAACCCAGTCGCGCTCCAGAATCAACTTGGCATATTCGGTATAAAACCGCGTCAACTTGGATTCAACATCCAGCGCTTTGTCATCCAGCAGCCCCTCCCACTCGGTATTCCAGCGCGCAGCAAACAGGTCGGTATAGACCCGCTCAATCAACGCCTGCTTGGTCGGAAAGTAGTGGTACAGCAGGGTGTGCGTAATGCCCAGTTCCCGGGCCAGGTCACGCAACTGTCCATCGAGCCCGTGCTGCGAGAAAAAACGGACAGCACCTTCCACGATCAAGCGCTCGCGCTCTGCTGGCGGCAGACGCCGTCGCGGTGACGTTTTGTCGCTGCTCGTGTCCAGTGCAGGGTTTTTACCGATGGAAGTCATGGAGCCGTTGATTAATAGTTGACGCTAATTTAACGCTTGGTCAATAAGCTTCAAATCGGGACAAACCCGAAGACGCCAACCCCATCCGAATTCACAAGGCACACACATGGAACTCAAAGGCAGCGTCATTCTTCCTGCAGGATCAGAGCCGGTCTGGCTGGCACTCAACGATCCCGACGTTTTGCGGCTGTGCATTCCAGGGTGTGAGGAAGTACGTCAAATCTCCCCGGATGAGATGCATGCACGGGTGATGCTCCGACTGGGACCGGTGCGGGCCAACTTTGTCGGCAAAGTGCTGATGACCGACGTTCGCCCCCTGCTGGGCTGCACGCTGAACTTTGAAGGCTCCGGCGGTAGCGCCGGTTTTGCCCGTGGCAGCTCGGTGATCGAACTCACCACCGTTCCAGAAGGCACGCGGCTGGACTACACCGCGCAGGCATCGGTGGCCGGCAAGCTGGGCCAGATCGGTGGCCGCCTGATGGATGCCTCTGCCAAGCAACTGGCAGACCGCTTCTTTGTCGCGTTCAGAACCCACATAACGGCAGGCGAAGAAGCGGCTTCGCTGGCAACGCAGGTCCCCTCGGCTATCCCGGCCATGGTTGCGACAGCCCCGACAGTGCGCACGCCGTCTGATTCACAGGCGTCCTGGTTCGAGAAGGAAAAGCCCCGTCTGCTCTGGTTTGCGGCCGGCATTGGAGCCACTGCATTGGGCGTCTGGATGGGCGCTCACTGGCTGCGTTGACATTGATGCACTCCGCCCTCCACTCTCCTGAAGGCACTACCCCATGAAAGCTCCCGCGTTTTCCTACGCACGACCCAGTCGGCTTGTCGATGCGCTGGCGCTGCTTGAAAAGCATGGCGACGAGGCCCGGCTGCTTGCCGGTGGCCAGACACTGATGGCCACACTCAACATGCGGCTGTCGGAACCCTCCCTGCTGATCGACCTGCAATCGGTGGCCGAACTCCGGGGCATGGGGGTCACAGCGACCCATTTGCGCATCGGAGCCATGGTGACCCACAGCGATATTGAATCGTCTGCTCTGGTCGCACAGCACGCGCCGCTGCTGGCCATGGCGGCGCCCCATATTGCCCACCGGGCCATCCGCAACCTGGGTACTTTTGGCGGATCGATTGCCTATGGCGACCCGGCAGCCGAATGGCCCGCCTGTTTGCTGGCCCTCGATGGTGTGGTGATTGCGCGCAGCCTCGCGGGGGAACGCCGCATTGCCGCCAAGGATTTCTTTGTGGGTCTGTACACCACAACGCTGGCGGCTCATGAGGTCATTGCGGCGTGTGAGGTCCCTCTGGCGCAGGCATCACAGCGGTTTGCTTTCAGTGAACTGGCGCGCCGCCATGGGGACTATGCCGTGGTGGGCCTTGCCGCGTCAGCCCACTGGTCTGACGGTTTGTTCAATTCCGTGCGGCTGGCCTGGCTGGGTGTTGGCAACATGCCATTGCGTACCCTTGCAACCGAACAGGTTCTGCAGGGGCAGCGTCTTTCCGACACGCTGCTGGCGCAGGTGTTGCAGGCACTGCGAGACGAACTGAATCCGGAGGCGGACCTGACCCACAGTGCCGCCGCCAAGCTGCACCTCGCGGGCGTCATGCTCAAGCGCACCTTGCACACGCTGGCCGGAAATCAGCCTGTGCCAGCGGCCCATTCGAACGCCGCATAACCAAATAGCCAGCCACGAAGGAAGACCATGAATCAACAGGAACTGCCTGCCGACGAATTGACGACTGCAGCCCGGCCCGTCAGCATCACGGTCAACGGGACATGCGGTCAGCACCATGTGCAGCCCCGAACCCATTTGGTTGATTTTTTGCGTGAAGACCTGGGGCTCAAGGGCTCCCATCTGGGGTGCGAACACGGTGTCTGCGGTGCCTGCACCGTGCAACTCGACGGGAAGATCGTGCGGGGCTGCCTGGTGCTGGCGGTTCAGGCCGACGGCCGACGCGTGGACACCATCGAAGGCCTGAGCGACAGCGGCACCATCCGCGACCTGCAGCAGGCATTTGTGCGACACAACGCGCTCCAGTGCGGCTTCTGCACCTCGGGCATGCTGATGGCCGCCAGCGAACTGCTGGAGCACAAGCCGCATGCCAGCCGCGAGGAAGTGCGCGAATGGATCTCCGGCAACTATTGCCGCTGTACCGGCTACCAGGCCATCGTCAATGCCATTTGCGAAGTACTGGCCGCGCGCAACACGGCACGCACCGCAGGAGCCACGGCATGAACGCACCCGACCACCGCCATCTGCACGACTCGCCCAAAGCAGCACCGTTTACCGGTGACCTCCAGGATGCACGTCATATCGGGCAGGCTATTCCCCGTCCCAATATCGAGCGACTGGCCGAAGGCCGCGGACAGTACGTGGACGATATGGAGCTGCCGCGCATGGCGCATGTGGTGTTCTGGCGCTCACCCGTGGCACACGCCCGTATCACCCGCATTGAGCGCGACTTTGCCCGCATGATGCCCGGCGTGCTGGCCGTCTACGATGGCAAGGATTTGGCCACCGTCTGCAAGCCCTGGGTCGCAACCCTCACGCACCTTGCAGGCATGAAGTCGGCACCGCAGTACCCCATGGCGATCGACCGGGCCTGCTGGCAGGGCGAGCCCGTGGTTGCGGTGGTTGCCAAAACACGCGCAGAAGCGGAGGACGCGCTGCAATATGTGCAGGTCGAGTGGGAAGATTTGCCCGCCGCGCTGGACATGAACACGGCGCTGGACCCGAACACACCCGTGATTCACCCGGAACTGGGTGACAACCTGTGCTTTACCCGTAGCCTGGACACGGGTGGTGTGGACGAGGCTTTTGCCCGCGCGGATGTGGTCGCAGAGGCCACCTTCGACTTTGGCCGGCACACCGGGGTGACGCTGGAGTCGCGCTGCCAGATCGCCGACTACAACCCGGCCTCCGGCCAGCTGACCGTGCACCACTCGCAACAGGCCCCGCACATGATGCAGGACCTGTACTCGCGCCAGTTCGGCTTGCCCGAAGCCTCGGTGCGGGTGGTCTGCAAAGACGTGGGTGGCTCGTTTGGCATCAAGGTCCACGCCTACCCGGACGACTTTGCGACCGTGGCCATGTCCATTCTGCTCAAGCGCCCGGTGAAGTTTGTGGCAGACCGGCTGGAGTCGTTTGTGAGCGACATCCATGCGCGGGAGCACCGGATCAAAGGGCGCATTGCCGCGAGCAAGGACGGCGATATTCTGGCGTTCGAAATCGACGACGTGACCGGCATTGGTCCGTTCTCCATGTTTCCGCGCACCAGTGGCATTGAAGGCAACCAGGTGGTCAACCTGACCGGCGGACCCTACAAGCACAAGGCCTACCGGGCAAAACTCAACGTCGTTTTCCTCAACAAGACGCCCACGTGCCAGTACCGGGGCGTGGGCCACCCGATTGCCTGCGCGGTGACGGAAGGCCTTGTCGATCTGGCTGCTGCCCAGCTGGGCATGGACCCACTGGCATTTCGCCAGCGCAATGTGATTGCGGACGACGCCTACCCTACTACAGGCGCTTCGGGCATCCGGCTGGAAGTGCTCTCCCATGAGGCCTGCCTTCGCAAAATTTCGACATTGATGGACTATCCTGCACTGCGCGCCGAGCAGGTGTCCTTGCGGGCCAAAGGTATATACCGTGGCATCGGTTTTGCCACCCTGATCGAACTCACCAACCCGGGCGCTGCGTTCTACGGCGTGGGCGGTGCGCGCATTTCGTCGCAAGACGGGGCCACCATGCGACTAGAGCCCGGTGGCGGTGTGGCCGTCATGGTCAGCGTGGGCGAACAGGGCCAGGGCACGGAGGCCATCTATGCCCAGATTGCAGCCGATGCGGTCGGCGTGCCCATGAATCAGGTCCGACTGCTGACGGGCGACACCGACGCCGTGCCGTACGGCGGTGGTACCTGGGCCTCACGCGGAGCCGGTATTGGGGGTGAAGCCGTGTTGCAGGCCGGCCTGGCGTTGCGCGCAAACATTCTCAAAGTGGCCGAGGCCATTCTCAACCGGGAGGCCAGCGGCCTGCGACTCATGGATGGCGTCGTCGTGGATGCGTTGAGTGGCGAGGCACTGCTGCCGCTACCGGAGCTGGGTCGCATCACCTATTACCGGCCCGACACGTTGCCAGCGGGTTTCACCTCGGAGTTGATGGTGACCCGCCATTACGCCCAGCGCGACTACCCCTTCATCTTTACCAACGGCGTTCAGGCTTCGTATGTGGAGGTGGACACTGAGACCGGCTTCGTGAAGCTACTTAAACACTGGGCGGTGGAAGACTGCGGCCGCGTCATCAACCCGATGCTGGTGGACGAGCAGATTCGCGGCGCCATTGTGCAGGGCATTGGCGGCGCGCTATTTGAAGAGTGCCTGTACGACGATGCCGGCCTCATGAAAAATGGCAGCATGGCCGACTACCTGGTGCCCATGGCTGGTGAGATGCCCGACATCGTGGTGGCACACGTCGAGACACCGACGCGCAGCTCGCTTCTTGGTGCCAAGGGCGCGGGTGAGGCGGGTACGGCGGGGGCTCCTGGTGCCGTGGTCAATGCCATCAACGATGCCCTGCGCCCCCTGAAAGCCGAAGTATGGTCTCAGCCCGTAACGCCTGAAAAGATACTGCGGGCACTGGGACATATTTGAGAAAACCGGTGCCGTCAAACGCCCCGTGCGCCACTGTCGGTTGACAAGGCATCCCGGCAGTGGTGCGGGAGCTTGGCCCCCAATGAAACGTCCTGCACGGCCCAGGCCCGGATCACCGGTGCGTGCGACTGCACATTGCCGAAAATCGTGGCAAAGGCCACGTCTGCGGCATCGCGACCGGTACCAAACCGCACCAGGCCCATGGGAATGGCGGTGCCCGATGGATCAAAGATATACCAGCGGTCCCCCACATACGCTTCCACGTAGGCGTGGAAGTCAGGCGGACCCAGCACCGGGTCAGCGCCATAGTCGGTCCCGGTGGTGAAGCGCGCCGGAATGTTGAGCGCGCGACACAGCGCAATCATCAGGTGGGCAAAGTCGCGGCAAATGCCGACCCGCTCGATAAGAGTGTCCACCGCCGACGTGTTGGCGGTTGAACTGTTGGAGGTAAAGGTGACATGCCTGAGCACCCAGTCCCGAATCGCCTGCACACGGCTATAGCCCTGTGGAAGGTGACCAAATTCATTGTTCGCCAGCTTGAGAAGCCGATCGGACTGGCAATAGCGACTGGGGTAGATGTACCCCATCACCTCGGGCGGCAGACTGCGCACGGGCACTTCCGCAATCTGGCTCGGCTCAGCGTAGTGGTGAGTCAGGTCGACTGTGGCGGCATACGACACGTTCAGTTCTCCGGGCAAGCCATGCAGGCGCATGTAGCGATTGCCACTCAGGGGGTCTGTATGGATCTGCGGATCAACCGCCTGGCTCAGTTGCAGGTTCTCAAAAACAATGTTCTGGCTGGCTGTATGGGCCGCGTGGATGTTGAATACGAAGTCAGCGCCTTGCTGATCAATCTGGTAATTCAACGCAATTTGTAGTTCAATACGAATCATTCTTCAGACCTCACGTTTATCGTCGCCAGTACGATCGCACATCGGGCAAAGGGTGTCCGTGTGCTGGCGCACGGACGGCGTGGTTTGCATTCCATCAAAATTGCCTCTCAAACCACAAAGGAGACTCCATGAACGCAACAAAAATAGTGGCCATGCTGCTGATAGCCGGCGGTGCACTCGGCCTCATCTACGGCGGCTTCAGCTACACCCAGGAAAAGAGCAGTGCCGACATTGGCCCCCTGCACTTGCAAGTCAATGAGACCAAGCGCGTCAACATCCCCCTGTGGGCCGGTCTGGGCGCCATCGTGGGCGGCGTGCTGCTGCTGGCGACATCGCGCAAATCCTGACTCGACAGGGCTGGCGCACGCCACGGTCAGCCGACGCTGGCGTGAATCATCTCCCGCACGCGCGGGTAGATTTGCAGGTTCCATTTTTTCCCGCTGAACACGCCGTAATGCCCTACTCCAGTTTGTACATGGTGGGTTTTCCTGTAGGGGCGGATGCTGCTGCACAGGTCTTGTGCCGCGACGGTCTGGCCCACTGAGCAAATGTCGTCGCGCTCGCCTTCCACCGTCATGAGCGCCGTGCGCCGGATGGCGTCAGGGTTCACGGTGCGGCTCCGGTATTGCAGCTTGCCCATGGGCAGGTCGTAGGTCTGAAAGACCTTTTCCACCGTCTCCAGATAGAACTCGGCCGGCAAATCATTGACGGCCAGATACTCATCGTAAAACGCGCGCAGTGTTTCATCTTTTTCCAGGTCGCCCTCCACGCGGTACTGGTACATGTCCCGAAACGACTTCTTGTGGCGGTCCGGGTTCATGCTCAAAAAGGCGCTGAGCTGCACAAAGCCGGGATACACACGGCGCATGTAACCTTTGTGGGGCAGTGGCACGCGACTGATCAGGTTTTTCTCGAACCATTCAATCGGTTTGCTGGTCGCCAGCTTGTTAACTTCCGTCGGGTTCACGCGGCAGTCCACCGGCCCGGCCATCAGGGTCAGGCTCAGGGGCTGCGCCGGGTCGTCATCCTCAGCCATGATGGCGGTCGCCGCCAGCGCTGCCACGCAAGGCTGGCAAACTGCCACCACATGCGTGCCCGGACCCATGGTCTGGGTGAAACGGATCATGTGGTCAATGTAGTCGTCCAGGCCAAATGGCCCGTGCTGCAACGACACATCCCGCGCGTTGTGCCAGTCGGTAATGTAGACGTCATGGTCCTGCAGCAGAGTTTTGGCCGTCTCCCGCAGAAGGGTCGCGAAATGGCCCGACAGCGGCGCCACCAGTAGCACTGGTGGTTGATAGGGCAGGTCGCCTGCGCCTTCCTTTTTGAAGCGCAAAAGAGTACCGAAAGGCATCGAAAGAATGGCTTCTTCCGTCACCGCAAAATCGCGCTCCCCCACTTTGACCGAGTGAATGGCGTAAGGGGGCCGCGAGTGCGTCAGCCGCATGCGAGAGAACACTTCCAGGGACGCCGACAGCTTGCGCAGCAAGCTGCCCTCGGTGTTCCCCATCCACAGCGCCGCACTGCTGCTTTGTGCCAGCAGCCGGAACGGTGAGAGCAGATCGGATTGAAGTTGATAGGCTTGGTACAGCATAGGTTTCCTGACGTTGAGCGGGCATGCCTGGTTAGGTTTCTTGCCTGATAAGAGGAGTGCAGGCAATTTACGGGCCAGCGTTCTGGTTGGCACAACCCTTGCAAAGGTGCGGTACCACTTGTCCGGTTTGAGGAGACCCCCATGGCCAAAGCCATCCTGACCATCAGCAGTAAAAACTACGGCGCCTGGGCCTTGCGCGGCTGGCTCACAGCCCGCCTGGCGGGGCTGGAGTTCACGGAACACATCATTTCCCCCGATGACCCGGCGATGAAGGCCGAAATGCTGTTGCTGTCGAGCAGCATGCTGGTGCCCTCCCTGCTACACAACGGCGTGAAGGTGTGGGACACCCTGGCCATTGCCGAATACCTCAACGAGATCAAGCCCAAAGCGCACCTGCTCCCGGCCGACATCGCAGCCCGCGCGCACTGCCGCGCCATCTGCGGTGAGATGCACCATGGTTTTGCCTCCCTGCGCGCGTCGCTGCCCATGAATATCAAGGCCCATTTCCCGAAGTTCAAAATCTGGTCACGTGCACAGACCGACATTGACTGCATCGTGGAAATCTGGGGCGAGTGCCTGGCAACCTACGGCGGCCCCTACCTGTTTGGCAAGCAGCCCACGGTTGCTGATGCCATGTATGCCCCCGTGGTGACGCGGTTTCTGACCTACGACGTCGCCCTGAACAAGCCCTGCGCGGCTTATTGCAAACGCATCATGGAGCTGCCCGCCATGAAGGAGTGGGTGGCCGACGCCCAAAAAGAGCCCGACGACATTGAAGAACTCGAAGCCGAGTTCTGACGCACCCCCAGTGACTCCCTATTTCCAGGGCGCTGGTGCACCACGTCGCCGGCTTCGACCAGGGTCTCCTTGTCTTTGTACATGAAGCGGGCCCAGCCCTTGACCATGATCACGATCTGGAAATCCGCCTCATGCCGGTGCCATCCGGTGCCCGTTTCTGGTGCCATATTGGCCTTGACCAGGTGCGCAATCACTTTTCCGTGCGTGGCTTCCCCGATACCCAGGTCGCGGTACAGAAAAAAGTCCCGCAATCCGCCTGGCACAAACTGCGTGTCGACGGGCTTTACGTGGGAAAACTGGGTGGCAGTGCGGTCGAGCATGGCGTACTCCTGAAAATAATCAAACCAAGAAGCAAATGTTGCAGCGCAGCACCTAGCAGGAACTGTTCCAGCCACCACCCGGTGCGCGACTGCCATCTGGCCTCTGCCACCTAAAATACGCCGGTGAACGCTGCACCCAACCCCACTACCTCCAATTTGTCCTCCGATTTATCCTCCCATGTGCCCGCCGCGCGCCGGCCCATCCGCGAACTCTCTGACGAGCTGATCAGCCAGATCGCCGCCGGCGAGGTGGTGGAGCGCCCGGCCTCGGTGGTGCGCGAACTGGTGGACAACGCGCTGGACGCCGGCGCCACCCAGGTCACCGTGCGCCTGCTGGCGGGCGGCGTGCGCCTCATCAGCGTGGAAGACGATGGTCTTGGCATCCTGATGGCGGAGTTGCCCATGGCCTTCAAGCGCCACGCCACCAGCAAGATCGGCAACCTGCACGACCTGGAATCCGTTGCCACCATGGGTTTTCGGGGAGAAGCACTGGCCGCTATTAATTCAATAGCTGACTGCGCAATACTGTCGCGGGCTAACGGCCTGAATGAGGCTTTTCTTCTGGACGGCCGCACCGGGGAGCTGAAACCCGTTGCTCGCAGCCAGGGCACCACGGTGGAGGTGAAAGAGCTGTTCTACAGCACGCCGGCACGGCGCAAATTCCTCAAGACCGACGCGACCGAGCTGGCCCATTGCATTGAGGCCGTGCGCCGCCACGCCCTGGCGCGCCCGGATGTGGGCTTTGCCATCTGGCACGAGGGCAAGCTGGTAGAGCAGTGGCGCCGCTGTGACAACGCCGATGCCACACAGGCCCTGGACCAGCGCCTGGCCGATGTGCTGGGGGCCGACTTCATCAAGCAGTCCATTGCCGTGGATTGGCGCAGCACCCGGACCGATGTCGCCATGGGCTTGCGCGTGTGGGGCCGCGTGGGCATTCCCGACGCCGCCCGCTCCCGCGCCGACCAGCAGTTTTGCTATGTCAATGGCCGCTTTGTGCGAGACAAGGTGTTGACCCACGCCGCCCGCAGCGCCTATGAAGACGTGCTGCACGGCCACCGCCAGCCGGTGTATGCGCTTTACCTCTCCATGGACCCGGCCCGGGTGGATGTGAACGTGCACCCCACCAAGATTGAAGTGCGCTTTCGGGACAGCCGCGAAGTGCACCAGGGCGTGCGCCATGCGGTGGAAGACGCGCTGGCAGCACCGCGGGCAGGCACTCTGACCGCAAACGCAGCAACCGACGCATTAACCGACACATCGCCGGACGCGGCACCGCACGCACCCGCGCTGGGGTTTTATGCACCCAAAATGCCTCTAGCCCCCATGTACTCTGCGCAACCAGCTATCAATTTCGGAGCACCCCCCGCGTTGAGCGGGCACCGGGTGAGCGACCTGGGCGCACTGTGGCAGCCGGACCCGGCACGCACGGGCTCTGCCGCAGGGCTCCCGGCGACACCATTCTGCGAGACCGCTTCCACCGAAGTGCCGACCTCGCCGCTACCCGCTGGCGACTGGCCTTTGGGCCGTGCGCTGGCCCAACTGCAGGGCATTTACATCCTGGCCGAGAACGCACAGGGCCTGGTGATTGTGGACATGCATGCCGCGCACGAGCGCATCGTCTATGAGCGGCTGAAAAACCAGCTGGAAGCACTGGGCGCTGGCGGCAATGCGCCGTCCATTGCGCACTTGGCCAGCCAGCCACTGCTGATTCCTGCCACCTTTGCCGCCACGCCGCACGAGGTGGCCACGGCCGAGGCCCACACCGACACGCTGCGCACCCTGGGGCTGGAAATTACCCCGTTTTCGCCCAAAACGCTGGCCGTGCGGGCAGTGCCCACCACGCTGGTACAGGGCGATGCCGTGGAACTGGCCCGCAGCGTACTGGCCGAGCTCAGCCAGCATGAGGCCAGCACGGTCATCCAGCGCGCGCAAAACGAGCTACTGGCCACCATGGCCTGCCACGGCGCCGTGCGCGCCAACCGCCGCCTGAACATTGACGAGATGAACGGTCTGCTGCGCCAGATGGAAGCCACCGAGCGCAGTGACCAGTGCAACCATGGCCGCCCCACCTGGCGTCAGCTCAAGCTCAAAGACCTGGACGCACTGTTTCTGCGCGGCCGGTAAAAAGGTGCCATCCCGCACCAATGGGTGCTGGGCCCTTCGCTATGATGTGCGGATGACCTCCCGAGATCCGTTTCAGAGGCGTCTCACGCAAACCAGCCGCATTGCGCTGCAATGGCTCACCGAATGGTGGCGCCTGGCGCACTTGGGCGCCGTCCTTCTGGTGCTGGCACTCTCACCTTCGAGCTACAACCCGGCGAGCCGCAGGATACTGACCCAGCAGATCTATCTCAACACCGCACCGATACTGGTGGGCTTCAGCGTGGTGTGCGCGCTGGTGACGGTGGTGCTCACCCGCATCGTGCTGGTCACCGCGCAGAGCTATGGTTTGTCGCAATACGCATTGCAGGTTGTGATTCGGGTGCTGATTCTGGAGCTGATTCCACTGACCGCTGCGCTGTTTGTCGCCTTGCGCTGCACCATTCCCGATGGTGCCGAACTCACCGCCATGCAAGCCAGTGGCGAACTCGACGACATGCGTCGCCAGGGGCAGGACCCGGTGCGCCGGGAAGTGCTGCCGCGCGTGGTGGCGGGCATGTTTTCCGGCATCACGCTGGCCGCTCTGAGCAGCATGGTGGCGCTGGTGGTGGCCTACATAGCCGGGTACGGCTTCACTACCTCTGGCATCGAGGCCTACGTCCGACTTTCGGGCCAGGTGTTCAGCCCTGCAGTTTCCTTGATCTTCATTCTCAAGACCCTGTTGTTCTCCCTGGCTGTCGCATTGATTCCCATGGCCTCGGCCCTGTACGGCATGCGCGGCCTGCACGGCTCCAGCGTGCGCACCAGTACCGAGATGCGCGCGCTGGTTCGCATGTTTGCCGTGATACTGCTGATCGAAGTGGCTTCACTGGTCGGCAACTACTATTGACGTCGACCCCTCACCCTGACGCGCCACCCCCATGAGCACCCCTCCCCCACCACTCTTGCCAACCCCACCTGAGCCAGTCGCCAATCTGGAGATCAAGGCCCGGCTGCTGCTGCTGCTCATGCTGCTGCTGGTCTGCGGCTCCGTTCTGTTTGTCCTGTACGCCCGTGGTGCGTTCGATGCCACCCAGCGGCTGATACTGATGGCCGACGACTCCGAAGGCGTGGTGGTCGGCATGGACATCACCTTTTCCGGTTTCCCCATTGGCCGGGTGCGGCGCATTGAACTGGCCGACGACGGACGCGCCCGCATTCTGGTGGACCTGTCGGCCAAAGACGCGCACTGGCTGCGCACGAGCAGCATGTTCACCCTGGTACGCGGCATTGTGGGCAGCCCCAACATTCGCGCCTACACCGGCATGCTGAACGACCCACCCTTGCCAGACGGAGCGGAGCGCACCGTGCTGCAGGGTGATGCCAACGCTGAAATCCCCAAGGTCATTTCCGCGGCCAAGGAGCTGATCGACAACCTCAACGCATTGACACGCAGCAGCGGCTCGGTGGGTACCACGCTGGAAAACCTGCAAACCCTGACCGCACGACTCAATGGCCCCGGTGGCGCACTTACCGTGCTACTGGGAAGCGAACAGGAAGCCAAGAAAATCACCGTCACGCTGGACCGCGCCAATGCGCTATTGGGCCGGCTGGACACCATCGCGGCCAAAACCGACACCCAGGTTTTTGGCGAAAAAGGCGTTCTGCCAGAAACCCGGGCCACCATCGTGCAGCTCAACGCCCTGCTGGGTGATGCCCGCACCAGCATGAAGAAAGTGGATGCGGTTCTGCAGGACGCGCAGGCCATCACCACCAATGCGAAAGACGCCACAGCCGACCTGGGGGCCCTGCGTGCCGATGTCGATGCCAACCTGCGCAAGATCGACGGCCTGATCAACGAGATCAACCGCAAATGGCCTTTTGCCCGGGATACGGAAATCAAACTGCCATGAGATGCACTGCGAGGACCACCATGCCAACACCCCTCTTGAAAGCACCCGCGACTCTCCGTGGGATTGGCCATGCGATCACCCAGGCAGGTGCCAGCGCCGTGATGCTGTGCGCGGCCCTTCTGGCGGGCTGCTCCAGCGCGCCCAAAGCGCCAGATTGGCAAATGGAAGCCAAAGGCACGATGGACCGCTCCGTGGCCGCCTACCTGGAGGGCAACGCCCGGGTCGAGGCAGCCGAGCTGGCCCGCGCGCGCACCCAGATTGGCAGCACCGGCCGCCCCGACCTGCTGGCGACCGCCGAGCTGCTGCGCTGTGCGACCCGCGTGGCCAGCGCTGTGTTTGAGACCTGCCCCGGGTTTGAGGCGCTGCGCCAGGATGCCTCCGCCGCCCAGCGGGCCTATGCCGATTACCTGCGAGGTCAGGTCACGCCGCTGTCCATACCCTTGCTACCGGCCAACCAACGCGCCGCCGCTGCCCTTGGTGCCGGCGACGCCAGTGCCTTGCAGGGCATAGACGATCCGCTGTCGAGGCTGGTGGCGGCAGGCGTATTGCTGCAAACCGGCAAAGCCAGTCCGGCCGTCATTGCCCAGGCAGCGGATACTGCGTCCAGCCAGGGCTGGCGCCGGCCCCTGCTGGCCTGGCTGGGCGTGCAAGTCCAGCGCGCCGAGCGGGCGGGCCAGGTGGAAGAAGCGGCCCGACTGCGCCGGCGCATCGCCATTACGCAGGGAACCCAGGGAACCCAGGGTACCCAGGGTCAAGGGCAGGCACCCGGGCAAGGCAGCCCTTGAAAGCCAAACACTTCGCACAACTGGTTGCGCTGTCGGCCCTGTGGGGCGCATCGTTCATGCTGATCCGCATTGCCAGCCCCGTGCTGGGGCCCAATGTGCTGGCAGCCCTGCGCATTGGCATGGCCACACTCACACTCGCCGTGCTGATGCGCAGCATGCGCCACCCATGGCCCACGGGGCACTGGCGTGAACTGGCGCTCATCGGCGCGCTGTCGGTTGCGGCACCCTTTCTGCTGTTTGCCTGGGCAGCCCTGCAATTGCCCGCGGGCTACAGCGCTTTGCTGAACTCCACTGCCGTGGTGTTCGGCATCTTTGCGTCGGCCTGGCTCAAGGAAGACACGCTGACGGTGCGCAAACTGCTGGGCTGCGTATGTGGTTTTGCGGGAGTCGCGCTGATCGTGGGGCTGGGGCCGGTCGAAGTGTCATTCAAAGTCGTGGTGGCAGCGCTGGCCTGCATTGCGGCATCCGCCTGCTACGGCATCTCCACCCCCTTGATGAAGCGGGCCATCAGCCGCATGGAACCCTTGCAGATTGCAGCCGGCATTCATGCGGTGTCGCTGTTGATGCTGATCCCCGGTGCGGTCTGGAGCTGGCCGCAGGCCCATTTCACCCCGGTGGCGCTGGGCGCGGTGGCCGTCATGGGCATCGTGACATCCGGTCTGGCGTACTGGGTGCACATCCGCATCCTGGCGCATGTGTCGCCGGTTGCAGCCATGAGCCCGACCTTCATGATTCCGGTGTTCGGCGTGACCTGGGGGCACCTGTTTCTGGGGGAGCAGGTGAGCACCGGCATTTTTGCGGGCGGTGCCCTGGTGCTGCTGGCCAGCGCCCTCATCACCGGGTTCAACCCGTGGCAACGCTGGCTGGATGCGGTGGACGCCAAACCCTGACAGCCCCGTAGAATCCACGGGCTGATGTCCGACGCCCTACTCCCCGCTTTTACCCCCACACGACGCACCCGAGTCCTTGCAGAAACACAGGCCCTGTGGCTGCTGGCATGGCCTATTCTGATTGGGCAACTGGCCAACGTGGGCATGGCCGTCGTCGATGTCGCCATGGCGGGTCACGCCTCGGCACAAGACTTGGCCGGTGTGGGTCTGGGCGTGTCGATCTGGAACATGGTCATCATCACCCTCATGGGCATCATGATGTCCGTCAACCCCATCGTGGCCCAGTATGTCGGCGCAAAAGAGTTCAACAAGGTGCCGCATGTCGTGCGCCAGGCCTTATGGAAAGCGCTGGGCATCGGCCTGATCGCCTTTGTACTGGCCAACCTGTCCACGGTGGTGTTTGACCACCTGGAGCTGGAACCCGTGGTGCGCGACATGGCCAAGAACTTTGTGCACATCACCAGCTTTGCCCTGCCTGCCTTTGCCTGCTACCGCGTGCTGTACGGCTACAGCGCCAGCCTGAACCAGACCAAGCCGATGATGGTAATTGCCCTGGGCGCCCTGTTGCTCAACGCAGTCATCAACTGGCTGCTGGTGTTTGGCAACGGGGGCTTCCCGCGGCTGGGCGGCCTGGGCTGCGCGTGGTCGACCCTGCTGTGCGTGTGGTTCAACCTGGGCGGCCTGCTGTGGTGGATGCGCGCCAGCCCGGCCTACCGCAGCACCTGGCCGTTTGACCGGTTTGAAGCCCCCCACCGCGAAAAGGTGCGGGGTCTGCTCAAGCTGGGTTTGCCGATTGGCGTTACCTTTTTTGCAGAGACCAGCGCCTTTGGCCTGATTGCCCTGCTGATCGCAAAATTTGGCAGCACCCAGGTGGGAGCGCACCAGATCGCGCTGAACTTCACATCGCTGGTATTCATGGTGCCGTTGAGCCTGGGCGTGGCCCTGCTCACGCGGGTGGGGCAATCGCTGGGGGCGGGTGACCCGGTCGCCGCGCGCTTTCGGGCCTGGGTGGGCCTGGGGGGTGCACTGGTTTTTGCGGTGGTTTCCGCGGCCGGCATGGCCCTTTTCAGTTACCAGATTGCCACGGCCTACACCACGGATGCAGCGGTGGCATCCGCCGCATCGCAACTGTTGTTTTTGGCGGCCCTTTTTCAGGTGTCGGATGCCGCGCAAGTGGTGACGGCCTGTGCCATTCGCGGCTACAAGGTCACGCGCGCGCCGATGCTGATTCAGCTCACAGCCTTCTGGGTTTTTGCGCTGCCCCTGGGTTGTGCACTGGGCCTGGCGCCGGACTGGCTGCCCTGGCGCCCCGCGCAACCCCTGCAGGCGCAGGGCTTCTGGATTGCGCTGGTGGTGGGCCTGACCGTTGCCGCACTCGGACTGGTGGTGGTGCTGCGCATCGTTGCACGCGACCACCTGAAAAATCGGGCCATCCAGGCTCTTACTTCCCCCTAATTGATGCGCTCACCTTCTACCACCCCCGTCGTCGCCGCCATGCCAGCCGGCTTGCTGGTCGTGATTCTGTCCGTGCTGTTGGGACTGCAACCCGTCACCACCGACTTGTACCTGCCGGCTCTGCCGGGACTGACCCAGGAGTTGGGCGCCACCATGGCGCAGGCGCAGCTCACGCTCACGGCCCTGTTGCTGGCATTTGGTGTGTCGCAACTGATCTGGGGCCCGCTGTCGGATCGCTTTGGCAGGCGCCCCGTGCTACTAATGGGCATGGCGGCGTATGTGCTCGCGTCCCTGGGGAGCGCTGTGTCCACGACGATGGACCAGCTGATCCTCTGGCGCGTGGTCCAGGGCGCGGCCATGGGTGCAGGCGTGATGTGCGCACGCGCCATCGTGCGTGACCTGTACACACCCGTGCAGGGTGCCAGCGTCATGTCCAAAGGCCTGAGCGGGCTGGGCGTAATTGCCTGCGCAGCCGCGCCTCTGGGCGGCTTGCTGACGGCGCTGTTCAGCTGGCACGCCGCACTGCTGGCGCTGGCCGTGTTTGGCGCCATCTGCCTGGGCTTGATTGCCCTGCGATTTGAAGAAACCGTGCCGCACAAAAACCCCAAGGCCCTGCAACCTGCCACGCTGGCCCGTACCTGGTTCGGTATTGTGCGCAACCCCACGTTTCTCGCGTTTTCCGTTTTATCGGTGTGCTCGTATAGCGGCTTGTTCACCTTTCTGGCCTCGTCCTCGTTTGTCTTCATTCGTGTGCTGGGTTTCAGCACACCGCAATATGGCCTGGTGATGTTCGCCAACTCGTTTATCTACCTGCTGGGCACCTTTTTATGCAGACGCCTGTTGGTGCGCTTTGGCGTGCGCCGCACCGTCGCCCTTGCGGGTGTTTTGACCTTCACGGGCGGCACCCTCATGGGCATCCTGGCGCTTGCAGGGGTGGTGTCGGCCTGGGCCATCCTGCTGCCGTTTGGCCTGTTCATGCTGGGGCATGGCATCCACCAGCCGTGCGGACAAAGTGGTGCGGTGGGGCCGTTTCCGCAAGCGGCGGGTGCCGCATCTGCGCTCAATGGTTTTCTGATGATGGTCAGCGCTTTTGCGACCGGACAGTGGCTGGGTACCCATATGGATGGCACAGCAAACCCCCTGATCTTTGGCATCTGGTTCTGGAGCGTGCTCATTGCCCTGAGCGCCTGGACACTGGTGCAGCGCTTTGGCAGGCCCTGACGTGTTGCCCGAAAGGCTGCCTTACCACCTGTGCCTGGCCGGCCCCACGGCCGCCGGAAAAACCGCCGCCGCGCTGGCCATTGCGCGGGAGCACCCGTGCGAGATCATCAGCGTGGACTCGGCCCTGGTGTACCGGGGTATGGACATTGGCACCGCCAAACCCAACGCCGCCGAACTGGCCGCTGTACCGCACCATCTGATCAACATTCGCGATCCGCTGCAGCCTTATAGCGCCGCCGAATTTGTGACCGACGCGAGCGCACTGATCACCGACATTGCATCGCGCGGCAAGCTGCCCCTGCTGGTGGGCGGCACGATGTTGTATTTCAAGGCCCTGTTTGACGGCATTGACCCCATGCCCGCGGCCGACCCCGCCGTGCGCGCCCAGCTGGAAGCTGAGGCGCAGGCCAAAGGTTGGCCCGCGATGCATGCCGAGTTGGCACAAGTAGACCCCGTAACCGCTGCGCGCCTGGCAGCGGCAGACAGCCAGCGCATTCAGCGGGCGCTGGAGGTGTACCGGGTGTCAGGCTTGCCCTTGTCACACTTTCACATCCGCAATAATGCTATTAAAACAATAGCTACATCCGCAGGTTCTACGGGGGCTACTGCCCTTATTTCCCTGGAACCCGAGAATCGCAGCTGGCTGCATGCACGCATTGCCCAGCGCCTGGACGCGATGTGGGAGCAAGGCTTCATGGACGAAGTGAAGGCGCTGCGGGCGCGGGGCGACCTGAACCCCGATTTGCCCTCCATGCGCTGCGTGGGCTACCGCCAGACCTGGGAGGCTCTGGATGGCACCCTTCCGATGGCCGAGTTGCGCGAACGCTGCGTCTTCGCCACCCGCCAGCTCGCCAAACGCCAGATCACCTGGTTGCGCTCCATGCCAGAGCGTCAGGTGATGGCCTGTGATGCGCCGGGGGCGTTGGATGCGGTGTTGAAACTGGCCCGCACAGCGCTGCGCAGGTGAAGTGCGTTGCGAGACAAGTTGCGACCAGATCCTGCCCGTAGTGGTCGTCAAAAATACTGCGAAAACGGTCCGTCGCGGACCAGCGGCCATTGGGTCTTGCCGATCAAGAGCGGCTGTTTGTCTCTTTGCTCGAAAACCGGCTTAGGGCAAGTCTCTAAAACCACTGATATTCGCAACTGAGACCGGATTTACGGCACACTTTGGGCATGCGCGCTAAATGCTTGGCAGTCGATCCGCCGAACGTGCAAAGCCAAAATAGCGCGCGCGGAAAACGGGGTTTTTTACAGCCTCGTTAGCAGTCTTAGTGCCGCAAAGCGAAGCAACATCAACGTCTAGCCGAGAGGAGAACTTGCATGGCCGAACCACAACCCTCATTCGACGCAGCCAAGTACAAGAACGCGCAGCGCGAGCAATGGAACAAGGATGGTGCAGCATGGCGGCGCTGGACTCCCACTCTGGATCGTTGGTATGGCGTAGCTACCCGCCATATGCTCGACTTGGCCCGCATTCAGCCAGGTCAGCGCATCCTGGACGTCGCCGCCGGCGCAGGTGAACCGGCTGTCAGTGCCGCCCAACGAGTTGGCCCTAGCGGTTACGTGCTGGCGACCGACATCTCGGAGGGGATCGTTGAGCTGGCGCACCAGGTCGCCCGCGAGCGGGGACTCAAACAGGTTGAGACCCGCGCCATGGACGGCGAGAAACTGGATCTCCCTGACGCTTCCTTTGATGCGGTGCTGTGTCGGCTGGGTCTGATGTATATGCCGCACCCCGTGACAGCGCTACGCGAGTGGCGCCGTGCACTGATACCGGGCGGTCGGGTCGCCGTCGCTGTCTTTTCCACGCCCGATCGAAACAGTTGGGGTGCTCTGCCCGCTTCCATCATCCGCCGGCGCGCGCAACTCCCGCCTCCCGGTTTGGGGCAGCCCGGCCCGTTTAGCCTTGGCGGTGCCGGGGTGCTCGAAGACGTCTTGCGTCAAGCCGGATTTGCCAACCCCGAGGTTCTCGTTGTGCCGGTGCCCCATAGAGCGGCCAGTGCTGCCGAGTACGTGCGCGTCGCCCGAGAGGCCTTCGGTGGATTCAATGCCATGATGGCTGACCTGCCCCCTCAAGAACGCGAGTCCGTGTGGAACGAAGTGGAAGACTCAATGCGTAGTTTCGAATCGCCTGGTGGGTTCGAGGTGCCGGGTGAGTGCCTTGTTGGCGCGGCTACGAAGTGATCGTACGCAGACTGCTAACCATCAGTGCTGACGATCGCGCAAATTCAGGGAGTACCCGCTTCCACACGCAGTGCAGTCACAGAAATCGAGACCGGGAGCACCGGCAACAACACCCCTAGGGGGCTGTCTTCGAGTCCGCCTGGCAAATGTTACGAACATGTTGGCGAAGCCAACGGTGTACCGGATCGACATGATGGCGTACGTGCCATGTTTGGGTCACTTCGACGGTGGGAGTCTCTATTGGCAACTTGAACATATGCAATCGATGATGCGCTATTGCCCATTGAACAAACGGCTCTGGCACGGTGGCGATGAAGTCAGATGTCGCCACCATCACCAGTGCCGCCTGAAAGCCCGGCGCAACAATGATCACTTGACGGCTTAAACCCACCTTGCTGAGTGCTTCATCGATACGACTAGACGTGGGACCTCGCCTTGGTGCGGCTATGTGTGGCCACGCCACAAAGCTCTCTGGACTGACATGCCCATCAGGCTTTTTGCGAAACAAGGGATGCTTTTCTCTTACCACTCCGACAAAGGAAGCTACGAATAGTTGTTCGCTGTAAATTTCGGACTCTGGTGGTCCCGGAACTCCGATGTCTAAATCAACGACACCGCTTCGCAATGGTTCAATGTCCTTGCCCGCTCGGGGTATGAAATTCAAAGATACGCCTGGTGCCTCTACTGCCAGAGCTGACGCCAACCGGGTCGCCCAAACGCCCAAAAATCCATCATTTGCGCGCAAGGTAAAAGTGCGTTGAAGCGTTGAGAAGTCCACATCCTCAGGTGTGAAAACCCCACGCACCTCCTCTATCGTCGCTTGGACCCGCTGCTTTAGGTCGAGCGCGCGCTGGGTAGGCACCAGGCCCCGTCCGGCGGGAACAAATAGAGGGTCTCCGAGGGCGTCACGCAGTCGTGTCAACCGCCGACTCATCGCAGGTGGACTCAGATGCAGCGCACGCGCAGCACCCACCACGCTGCCCTCACGCAGCAATGCATCCAAGTCCAACAGCAAATTGAAATCAAGATGGCTTAAGGAAGGGCTTTTCATCTGTGTCTTTCGTGAGTATTGATCTCATAGCTGCGTTTGGTGCATCAATAGATTGCAAACATGTCACTTTACGCAACTGTTTGATTGTCGGACTATAGCGGCCACCCAACACGCAGACCCAAAAGGAGCCCTTCATGCAAACCCAAACAAAGGCCGTAACGCCTCCCTCCACCGCGGATTTCTCCATCTTTCCTGTGCTTGCCGTCCTGATATGGACCGGCAACACCCTCGTCACCAAGATGGCCGCCGGAGCAATTGAACCCGCTGCCATTACTTTCTATCGTTGGCTGCTGGCAGGCACGGTACTGACACCCTTTGTGTTGCGCACAGTGTGGCAGCAACGCGCCATTGTGGCTGCGCACTGGCCCAAGCTGGCGTTCTTAGGACTTCTGGGCATGGGTATGTACCAGGGCCTGGCCTATGAGGCAGCCAAGACCACGTCCGCCATCAACATGGGCGTTGTCGTCGCATTGATGCCATTGATGTCCGCCATGTTGGCGAGCATCTTTGCGGCTGAAGCGATAACGGCTTCGCGCATTGGCGGTGCCTTGCTGTCACTTGCAGGCCTGGTGTTTCTAAGCACCCATGGTCACCCCACTGAATTGCTCAATGGTGCTGCGCACATTGGTGATGCCATCATGTTGATCGCGGTGGCCTCCAATGCACTCTATGGCGTATTACTTAAACGCTGGGCTGTCCCCCTGTCGACATGGCAACAGCTTTATGTGCAGATTGGCTTTGGCTTGTTGGTGATCTTGCCGTTCTGGGTAATGGCGCCATCCTCGCCCATTGAAGCGCACAACGCTCTACTCGTTCTTTACGCTGGGATCGCTGCTTCCATCGGTGCTCCTTTTTGCTGGATGAGCGGCATCAAAAAGCTTGGGCCAGCACGTGCCAGCTTGTTCATGAACCTGCTCCCTATTTTTGTGGCCTTGGCAGCATCCACTTTTCTGGGTGAAGAGTTGCACAGCTTCCACGCCGTCGGCGGTTTGCTCGCCTTGGCAGGGGTGTGGTGGGGACAACGCAAATGATCGATCTCTATTTTTGGAAAACCCCAAACGGGCACAAGCTTGAGTCGGCTGCGATTCTTCAATACCTCGCGGACAAGTTTGAGACCTTGCTTCCACGGGAAGGCGTTGCGGGGTACGAGGTTTTGCAGGGGTTGTTCTGGCAGGTCGGAGGGCTGGTTCCCATGGCTGGGCAGACCCCCATTTTGTGAAGCACGCACCGCAGTCCATAACTTATGCAATCGATCGCTATGTTGGAGAAACGACAAGGCTCGACCGCTGGTGGTCGCCAACAGCGGGCCTATCCGAGGCCAAGGCGTACATGGTGCTTTTCAATCAGCGCAGTGCTGTCTTCTTCCCGGCATCAGACACCGGTTGCAGCAGGGGCACAAAATCGGCAGCAGCCTTGCGCACAGCGATCTCAGCCGGTGCCAGCTTGCTGAAGCGCGCCTTCAGTTCGGACAGGGGTGCGAAGTAGCCCTGTGTCAATGCTGCCAGCTGGCGCCCGGTCTTTGGGTCCACGGCCTCGATCTCTACGGCCGCGCCGCCGCGGTCCAGCGGAACAGTCAGGAGCAGCGCACTAAGTGCGTTGAGCGCAGGAGACACCGTTTCTACCCGTGTGATCGCGGCGCGCAGCACGGCCGGGCGGCCCTGTGGCTGGGCAGGTAGCGCCCGTACTTGCCGCTGCAGTTCACCGTGCAACTGGGTCAGCAAGGCATCGCGCTCGTCCGTGCTGATGTCGACGCTGCTCGTCACGCGCCAGGTCACGGCGTCGATGCTCACGCGAGCCGGGTCGATGGGGTCTGCCGAAGCACGACTCGCAGATGCGTCATCTGAAGGCTGAGCCAGAGCCGTGTAGTCGCTGAGGAAGCCGCTCTGCGCGGTGGGCATGACCGTGCTGCATGCCGCAAGCGAGGCGGCGGCGGTGGCGGCAATGAGGAGGCAAAATCTGTTCATGGGGAAGTCCTTTGAGGCAATGGGTAATGAAGGTGAGCGCTAAAGCATGCGCATTTCCTGGCTGACGAAGACGGAGGCCTTGCCCTCAACCGCTTCACACTTCACCGTGTAGGTGTAGCCCGCCTTCACAGAGATTTCGAAGGTGGGCCGAAAGGTGGGCCTGGTCAGCGACTTGAAGCAGTACAGCGCGAGTGCATAGGTGCCGGGGTTCAGCCGGATCTCTCGCGGATAGTCGGTGAAGCCTCGCAAACCCAAGCGCTTGACTACTGACGGGCCCGCCTCGGGCTTGTAGGAGTAGCCTGAAATCGTTGCGTGGTACTCGTCTCCCAGTGGGTTGCCGTGGTAGCTCTGAATCACGGCGATCTCGGACATGTCCTTTCGATCACCGGCGTACTGTTGAGCAGGAGTCATGAATCCGCAGGAGCAGAGCAACACGCTCAGCGGGACGGCAACAAATAGTAGAAGCGAATTGCGCATGGGATTCTCTCGTGGTGAATTCATATGGATGGCAGGTGGCGCCGAATGATCCATTCGGCGAAGAGCACGTTCAGACCCCAGGCCGAAGCCATGAGGACATCGCGGAAAAAAAATGTCGGTGCGCCGGCTATCAAGGTCACCGGCAACAAGATGAATACCTGCGTGCCTGCGCCTTGACCCAACGCGTAGGCGCGGACCATCCAGGCTCTGTGTTGGGCGATGCGACCCCGAAGGACCGCCCGTACCGACACCATGATGGCCAGCGCCATGGACAGCGCGACCACGATACGTACCCCGTACAAGAGGCCGCCTTGCAGTTCCTCAGGAATGGCATACGCGGCGGTCATCCACAGACCCGTCAACGCAGCCAGGATGCCGCAGGGCACCACCACCCGACCGGCTACGCGATGCAGGCCCGGCGCGCGCCGCCGAAACGCCGAATCGAACTGAAACGCCCCCAGCAGACAAAACAAGGTGGCGCTGACAATGTGCAAGACCACTGGCGTAGGCATCGCCATGAAGCGCGCATTCTCGGGCGTCACGATGCCGACTCTGGCCATCCCGGCGAGGCGCACCGCGCCAGCCACCACGGGCACCAGGCTCAGCAGCAAGAGCGACGTCAGGAGTTTCCAGGAAGGTCGTGGCAAGGACAACATGGCGAGGGGGCACGATCGGAGGGTGGTTGCGGCGCCAACCCCATGTCGAGCGCCTGGCAGGCAGTGTCGACCAATAGACCTAGCCAGGTCGCCGCACTTAAGTACGGTTCTTCCAAACCACCCCGTGGCTCACAACAGTTTCAGTTCCCGTGCCCGCGCAACGGCCTCCGTGCGCCTCTGCACGTCCAGCTTGTCGAAAATGTTCTGGTTGTGCCACTTCACTGTGCTCAGCGACACGAAGATCTGTTGGGCGATTTCCTGGTTGGAAAGACCTTTGCAAATCAACGTCAATATCTGCAGCTCGCGCTCGCTCAAGGGATCCGCCAGGCCAGGGGGCGTATTCGGTTGCTCTTGCGCCGGCGCGTTGCCGGGTGAAACAGGCGCCATCGCGATCAGTTGTCGCTGCATGGCGTCGAGCAGCATGGCCGTGTACCGCGGCCGCGTGCCGTGCGTTGCCTTGTCCAAGAGGCGATGCATCGGCCCGCCCAGGTCGACGAAAGCGCGCACGCAGCCCTGTGGCTCCGCCAGCGCCATGGCCTCTTCCAGCACGGTCAGTGCAGCGTCGGACGAGTCCAAGGCATCCAACGCCAGCGCCTTGAGCAGCAGCGCGCGCAAGACTTCAGCGGTCGAAGCGCCACCCCGCGAATCAACCCGTGACGCCTCCAGGAAAGCGGTCAGAGACTCATGCGCCTGCAGTGCCTGCCCGCTGGCAAGCAAGACCCAGGAATGCGCCAGAGGCAGCGCCTGGGCTTGCGCGATCTGAGCGGCGGCGATGACCTGACCGGTCTGCAACAACGCTTGCACCTGTACTTCTGCGATAGAGAGCCTGCCACCCTGCTGGTTTCTGGTCTGTGCTGCGGTGCTGGCCTGGGTTAGCAGCGTCAGCGCCGCATCGGCCTGGGCGCGGGACAACAGGATCTGTGCGCGCAATGCGTCAGCGCCCAGTGCGGAGTCGCATTCCAGCAGCGCCGCGAGGCGGCTGCTTTTGTCTGCGTGCATCGCTGCGGCGTCGAGGTCGTTCCACTGGTAGTGGATGCGCGCCAAGCCCAGATGAACCTCGCAGGCAACCAGGTGTGGCTGATCGCCCAATACCTGCAGCGCCCGTGCGTAGGTACGTGCCGCCAGGTGCAGGTGGTTGTCGTCCTCCTGCAGGTGCCCCAGCGCAATGCAGGCGACGATAGTGAACATGCGGTTGCCGCAGGACTCGGCTATCGGAACGACCTCGCCATAGACGCGTTTGGCCGCCACGCGGTTGCCGCTGAACTGGTGCGCCACCCCAAGCGCACACTGGCACGTTATGCGCACGGCAAGGTTGTCATGGGGCAGCCACTCCAGCGCCAAGGTGGCTTCCCGCTCGATCGCAACCGGGTCGCAAAGGGCCACCGCCTCCCAGGCGCGAACCGCATTCAATTCACCGCGCCAGCTCCGATAGGCGGGATGATGCAAGGCGGATTCGATCGCCGTTTCGGCACCGATGATGGGGGCCCGCATCCGGCTGTGTTGACTGGTCGCAAGATACGACCAAGCCAGCATCAGCCACAGGGGCGGGTGGGCGTCCAGATACGGCGGTGTCTGGTCCTGCAACCACTGCAACACAGGCTCGGCGTCCTCCAGAAAATACAGCGGCATGCCATGCCCTTGGACCACCTGAAAGGCGCGCGACGTGTCGCCGGCAGCCACCGCGTGGTGTAAAGCCTGACTGACCATGCCCTGGCTCTCAAACCAGGCACTGGCTCGCAAATGCAAGGGCGCCACCGCTTCGCTCTCAAGCAGGCGTTGTTGCAACATCGCACCAAAGAGATGCTGGTACCGGTACCAACGGCGATCGTCGTCAAGCGGCACCACAAACAGGTTGCTCAGATCCAGTTTGCGCAGGGATTCGCAGCCCCCCTCGGCCAGCGTAACGGCATCACAGAGCTCTGGACACATGCGTTCCAGAACCGACGTTCGCAAAAGGAACGCCTGAACGTCTGCGGGCAGGCGCTGCAGCACTTCTTCGAGCAGGTAGTCCTGCACCAACCGATGGCTGCCGGTGAACGACTGGATGAACGACTCCGCATCGCTTTGCTTGGCCAGCGCCATGGCCGCCATGTGCAAGCCTGCGGGCCAACCTTCGGTGCGCGCTTCCAATGCTTGAACTTGGAGTTCGGTCAACCCCAGCGCCATCGACTGGTTCAGAAAAAGCCTGGTTTCATCGGCAACGAAACGCAGATCGTGCGGGCCTATGTCGAGCACTTGGCCCCGCGCGCGCAACCGCGCCAACGGGATGGCCGGCGCTTCACGCGACACGACCACCAGATACAGTTGCGCAGGCAGATTGCCTATCAGGAAAGCCAGCAATGCGTCAACTTCCAAGCTGCTGGCGAACTGGTAATCGTCCAATACCAGCACCAGCTTGCCGCGCCGCATGACAAGTCGGTTAATCAGATGGATCAGCACCGCTTCTGGAGTCGGCCTGGGTCTGGCTTGGGCCAGCGCCAACGCACCATCGCCCAGATCGCCGGAGATGGACCGCAAGCTGGCGGTCAAGTACGCCGCAAACTGGTTCGGATCCCGATCCCCCGCATCAAGTGAAAGCCAGGCGCTCGGGTGCTCGCAGGTCTGGGCCCAGGCGCCCACAAGGGTCGACTTGCCGAAACCAGCCGGCGCACACACCAACGTCAACTTGCCCTGCAGACCCGCGTCCAAGCGTTGCATCAACCGCTGACGTTCCACGCTGCGCAATGGCGGCGGCGGCGCGAAAAGCTTGGTGGTTAGCAAGTGGGTGACCATGGTTGACTATACAAGTTGCCCGGGGCCAAGTGTGCGGCAGTATGCGGCGTGAGATGGCGCGCTACCTGTGACAGGTAGGCTGCAACCCTTGCCAGCGTGAGGTTTCGTGCGCCCGGTGCGGGCTGGCCCAACTGCGCCAACGTCATGGTGCGACGGCAGGACCTCGACAGCAGGTGACTGCTTCCGGGCGCCGTTGTCGATCGGGTGAAGTCCCAGCTAGAAAAGGTGTGACCCGGTGACCGCTGCAAGGCTGACACCGGCAGACCGCCAGCGCATTCAGCGCGCGCTGGAGGTGTACCGGATGCCGGGCCTGCCCCTGCCGCATTTTCACGCCCAAAAAAATGCTATTAAAACAATAGCTACCCCCGCAGGTTCTACGGGGGCTAGTACCCCTATTTTCTTAGAACCCGAGAATCGCAGCTGGTTGCGCTCCTTGCCAGAGCGTCAGGTGGTGGCAAAGCATCTCGATAGCGGGTCATTGACCTCCCAACGGAGGGTCAGTTCTTGAATGCGTTGACATATCGCAAATATGGCCTCTCGGTGTTCGAGCTAAAGTTCTTGCAATGAAAACGCTCAAGAACCTGATCCATCATGCACATCGGGAACACAGCACTCTGGCAAACAAACGAAACGAGAGCTGTCATGAAAGGCTATGTGCAAGACATTGAGGGCATCGCTGTCAAGAATGAAGAGTTTCGCCAAGTGCTTTACACGGCTAAGAACTACCAACTCGTCGTCATGGCGTTAAAACCCAAAGAGGAGATAGGGGCTGAGGTCCACAAGCTCGACCAGTTCTTTCTCGTCGAGGAAGGGACGGGGGAGGCGGTTCTTGATGAGGTTCGCACGGCGATCAGCGCGGGCTTTGCTGTGCTGGTCCCTGCCGGGACGAAACACAACATCATCAACACCGGCACCGTTCCGCTGAAGCCCTATACGCTTTATGCGCCGCCAAATCATCGAGACGGCGCCGTCCACCCTACCCGCGATGCGGCGGAGGCGGACAACGAACACTTTGATGGAAAAACGACGGAATAGCGGGTCGGCTTTCAGCGGTGACCGGCTTCAATGCTTTCCTTCGAAGTAAATTGGTCACTAGCCCTGATAGATCGTGGGTAGCACGCTCATGTTTTAGTAGCGTATCGTATCAACCATCCGCCCGCTGCGTCTTAGGGCCTGGGTCCGTTGTGGCAGTCGTAGCAGCCCACCTTCTGCCCAGCGGTGTAGTTGTAGCTGCGTCCGTTGTCGATGATGTAAGTACGGGCCACCTTCACCTGCGCCAGGGGGCTACCCCGGTAGTCACTGCCGTGGCAGTAGCTGCATTGCGCCGAGTTTGCCTCCGCAAAATCACCATGTCCGCGTACCCAGGCTGCTCCAATGGTGTGCATGCCATGGGGCCCGCCCGTGGCGGTCATTGGCGGCGTCGCGTGGCAGACCGTGCACTCGCGCACCGTTCCCGCATACCCCTGCAACGCGATGCTTTGCAGGTTGTCGTTGACCTCCGAACTGGGGTACTCGGCATGCGTGGAGCCGTGGCAAGATTCGCACTGCATGGCGCCGTGCCCCTTGCTGAAGCGGAACAGGCTAAAGCCCGTTCCCGGAGTGTTCGGGTTGGTGGCGAACCGGGTGTCGGCAGGCTTGATCAAATTGCCCGACGCATCAACCGCAGTCAGAGTGCGCTTGCCGTCGAAGTGACAGGCCTGGCAATTGGGCTGTTGCAGCCAGCCCACCCGCTTAGGGTCGCCAACCTTGGTCAGGTTGCCGTGGCAGCTTTGGCAGCCCATTTCCATATTTCCATTGGCATCAAGCGCATTGCCCATCGCGCCGCGCAGACATTTGGTCACCGAGCCGGGGTGGCATGCGTAGCAGGAACTTCGATTGGTACTGGCGTCCAGTGTGAGCATGGTGGCTGGCTCAATGACCTTGGCATGGCGCGTATGCAGTGCGCTGGTGAGCGCAGAGACGCCGGCAATTCCTGTGCCCGGCAGTGCGTTGGAGGCGTGGCAGGTTGCGCACAGCGCCGGTGTGCCCGCCAGAGCCGAGGCATACAGACCTGCCGTCAATCCTTTGGCAGACAACGCGGACTGGTACTTGGCGTTGCCTGCCTGCATCTGGTCGTGCAGACGAAGGATGTTCTTCTTCCAATCGGTCTCTGTGTTGGCGTCATTCACCCAACCCGCTTTGGGCTTTGCCGCAAGACGCGCGGTGTTGGTTTCCGTCACCGGGCGCGAGGCGTGGCATGCGGCGCAGGTCATCTCATCGCTCACAGGAAGGACGGTTGTGGTCGTCGCAAGGACCTTGCCGGTAGCGTCTTTTGCCGTGACTTTCACGGTCGGGTAGAAATTCTTGGCGCCGATGTCGTCCACCGGCGTGATGGGGATGCCGGTGGCTTCGAACCAACCGTTGGCCACGTTCAGTGACAGCGGCTTGGCGGTACGCGAAGGGGTGGAAAATCCGGTCAGGCCGACATCCGGGGCCGGTGACGCGCCATAGATTGTCTTGGCGAAGGCCCAGAAATTCGTTTTACCTACGCTGGTGGTATTGATCGAGCCGGACGGGTCGGCAACCGCCTCGTAGGTTAACGTCACGCCCGTGGTCACCGCCTTGCCAGTGGATGCATTGACAAGTTGCGCGTGCAGGTTGTTAAACGGCGGCAGGATCGAGAATACCGAATAGTCCTTGCCATCCACGCAATGCATGCCAAGGTCATTCCAAGCAAGAAGCGAGAATTTCCCGCCACTGCCAGCCCCACCGGAGGCTGTCACCGTCACCGGCACGTTAACCGTGGTCTTGCCATCTTTCACCGCCACCAGCGCACTGCCGGCGGCACTACCCTTGACGGTAACCACATTGCCGGAAACCGATACCGAGGCAACCGTCGCATTCGACGAACTGGCCGAAAGCGTGCCCGATACCCTGCTGGCGGTGAGGATGCCGTTGCCTCCAGCCACCAACGAGAGCGTTGTCGGAGCCACAGTCATCGTCGTGGCCGCCACAACCGTGACTGACAAGCTGACGATTTGCGACGTGCCATCTCGAATGAGAACCTGGGTGTTTCCAGCGCCCTTGCCGAATACATTCAAGGTTGCGCCGCTCTGGCCAACGTTCGACAGCGACACCGTCGCCACCGCAGTGTTTTTCGATTCGGCCTGGACCTCGCCACTTGCACCACTGATCTTGACCGTGGAATAGGTGCCAGCCGAAAGGGCGACCGTGGTGGGCGACAAGCTGAGCGCCGCCGAGGCCTGGCCGACCATCGCGAACAGGCACAAAAATGCCCATGTCACGAATATCTGAATACTGCCGAAGGCAGTGAATCTGACCGTTGACTGATTCATAACGTCTCCAATCTGTGTCGCCAAACCGCGCTCCTGAGCAGAAACGTTGTCCAGAAATTTGGGCCTTCACTGCTGGCCGCAACAGGCCCACCCGGTTAGCCTGGGTCAATAGCCATCCAGGGCACATGGGTAATATATAAAGATTCAGTGATAAAGCAAATTGTTTTATGTAACTTTTTCGTAACTGATCAGGTTGCTATTCGTTCAGCGGCCGCTTAGTTCGGCATTGCTGCCATCGCTTATGACCCAGAGCTGGTGCACATCGCCGCCCATGTGCAGGATGTGACCGAGGGCAACATACGGTTGTATTTCGAACACGCTCCGAACTCAGGAAAACGTAGTTGCTGGTGCAACGAATACAGCGACTATTCAAACGAAGTCTGGGCGTATCCGATTGGCTGATCGTGCGTATTTGAATCCCAGCCTGTTGCGCGTGACGACTGTAAAGCCGTGCTCAATGGCTGTGGCTTCAATGAAAGAGCCCGCTAGTGGACTGTTCTGCGGCCCACCTGCGCACTTCTGAAATCACATTGGTATCGAGAATGGACATCCGTACCTGTCCGTACCTATTAGTGAAATTCAGCAGGCGGGCTCTGAAAATCGAGTCGCAGTGGACTGAACTCGATACCGGCTCGGCCAGGAACGCCGTCCATGACGCTCAGAAATGTTGGTTCGCCATGGGTTTTTAGCGTTCAATGGGGTGGTCTTGTACTTCACTTTTAAGCGCGCAGGGCTGCGCGGCTTTTTGATTTCCGTGTGGCCTCCACTGTGCGTTAGCGAACATACGCTTGGGGCGGCGAGCCTGCACACTCGCTATTTCAAGCCACATCACCAAACGAGGGGCTTATGCCTGATGTATTGGCTACTACTCCCGCCACGGCCGCACCGGCTGCGGTTACAGCCGCTGACCCTGCTACGCCATCTGACGCATCCGGCAGAGCGGCCGTATTCCAAGCCAAAGGCCTGTCCAAGACCTACGACATGGGTGAGGTCAAGGTCAATGCGCTGTTGGACGTGGAACTGACCATCTACAAGGGCGAGTTCATTGTGTTGCTGGGTGCCTCGGGCAGCGGCAAATCTACCTTGCTCAACATATTGGGCGGGCTGGACCGCCCCACCAGTGGCACCGCGCAGTTTGCCGACCACGACCTGACCCACGCCACAGACGACGAGCTGACGCTGTACCGTCGCGACCATGTGGGCTTTGTATTCCAGTTTTACAACCTGATTCCCAGCCTGACGGTGCGGGAAAACGTAGAGCTGGTGACCGACATTGCAAAGGACCCGATGCCCGCCGTAGAGGCGCTCACGTTGGTGGGTTTGGCCGAGCGGGTCGATCACTTTCCGTCCCAACTCTCGGGCGGAGAGCAGCAGCGCGTAGCCATAGCGCGCGCCATTGTAAAAAAACCGGAAGTCTTGTTGTGCGACGAACCCACGGGCGCGCTGGACTACCAGACGGGTAAGTTGGTGCTGGAGGTCATTGCCCGCATCAACCGCGAAATGGGTACTACCGCCATTGTGATCACGCACAACGCCGCCATTGCGGGCATGGCAGACCGCGTGCTGTATCTGAGCGGCGGGCGCATTGAGCGCATCGAGCAAAACGACCACAAGGTCGCGCCCTCCGAGCTGGCGTGGTGAGCCCCACGCCATGAAAACCCTCGACCGCAAACTGCTGCGTGATTTGCGTCTGATGTGGAGCCAGGCGCTCACAATCGCTCTGGTGGTTGCCAGCGGGGTGGGCGGCTTTGTCACCAGCTTCAGCGCGTTCGACTCGCTGTCGTGGTCGCGCGACAGGTACTACGCCGAGTCGCGCTTTGCCGATGTGTTCAGCAGCCTGAAAAGCGCACCCATGGCCTTGCAGCGCCAACTTGAAATGATAGAGGGTGCGGCGCACGTAGAGACCGGGCTGGCACAGGTGGTACCCATCACCATTCCGGATGTGTCGGACCCCATTGCAGGCCAGCTCATCGGCCTGGACCCCCTTGCGCCGCAGCAGCTCAACGTCGTAACCCTGCGCAGCGGGCGCATGGTGGAGGTACACGGCAGTGGGGCGATTGACGCTCTGGTGTCAGAGGCCTTTGCCGAGGCCCACCAGCTCAAAGCGGGGGACGAGGTAACCGCGCTCATCAACGGCAAACGTGAACGCCTGCGCCTGGTGGGCATCGGCTTGTCGCCCGAGTACGTCTTTGCGGGGTTGGGTGGGTCGCCGGATCAGCGTGGCTTTGGCATCTTCTGGATTGACCGCCAGGCCTTGGCCACGGCTTACAACATGGAAGGCGCCTTTAACCAGGTGACGGTGCGCCTGAGCCCCGGGGCCAGCGAGGGCGCAGTCATCGACCAGTTGGACCGGCTGCTCGCGCCCTACGGCGGTGTCAGCGCGCACGGGCGCGACCAGCAGATGTCGAATGTCATTCTCAGTTCCGAGATCAAGCAGCAGCGGGTGATGGGTACGGTGTTGCCCAGCATCTTTCTGGCGGTCGCCGCGTTTTTGCTCAATGTGGTGCTGGGCCGCCAGATCGCCAGCCAGCGTGAGCAGGTAGCCGCGTTGAAAGCACTGGGCTACGGCAACCGCGCCATTGGCTGGCACTACCTCAAGATGGTGCTGGTGATCGTGGTACTGGGCTTGGCCGTGGGGCTCGCGCTGGGCGGTTTTTTGGGCAACGCGTTCGTGGGCTTGTATGCCAAGACATTCCGCTTTCCAGGCTTGAACTACCGCCTGGCACCGGGGCTGATGCTGGTAGCCGCCGGGGTCGCTATTGCAGCGGCTGTGCTGGCCACCATCAGCGCCATTCGCGCCACCGTGCTGCTGGCTCCGGCAGAAGCCATGCGCCCACCATCGCCCGGTATTTACAAGCCCATGCTGCTGGAGCGTTGGGGCATGAAGGCGTGGTTCTCTCCGCCGCTGCGCATGATTTTGCGCACCATGGAGCGCCACCGTCTGCGTACGCTGCTGACCATATTGGGCGTGGCCATGGCCATGGCCACGGTGATCACCGGTGCGTTCATGCGCGATGCGGTGGTGGTGCTGATGGATACGCAGTTCAGCCAGGTGCTGCGGGGAGATGTGTCCATCAACTTGCTGGAAGTCACGCCAGCCCGTGCACTGCAAGCCGCTGCCCATTTGCCGCATGTGACGGCGGTGGAAGGCGGCCGCAATGTGGCAGTGCGGCTGGTCAACGCCAATCACCATCACCGCGGCTTCATTCAGGGCAAAGCAGAGGTGCCCGAGCTGTTTCGCATTGTCAACATGGACAAGCAGGCTTTGAATGCACCCCGCAACGGGCTGCTATTGACCGACCGCCTTGCGAAGAAGCTGGAGGTCAAGCCCGGTGACCTGGTGCGTGTGGAGTTGCAAGAGGGCCGGCGTGAAATATTCAGTCTGCCCGTCACCGGCACGGTGCACGAGCTCTTGGGCATGAACGCCTACATGGAGCGCACTGCGCTCAACACCCTGCTGCGCGAGGGCGACCTGGTTAACCAGATCATGGTCGCGGTGGAGCGCGGCCATGAGCCGGAGCTGCTGAACCGCCTGAAGGAGTTGCCGCGCGTGGGTGTGGCCGTCAGCAAGCGGGTGATGGCGCGCAACATCACCGATGTGACAGCCCGCAACATCCTCGTCTTCAGCCTGGTGCTGACGGTATTTGCCACCATCATCGCCGTAGGGGTGGTTTACAACAACGCGCGCATTGCGCTGGCCGAACGCTCCTGGGAACTCGCCAGCTTGCGCGTGTTGGGCTTCACCCGCACCGAGGTGTCTGCCATTTTGCTGGGCGAGCTGGGCATTGAAATTGTGCTGGCGCTGCCCCTGGGCATGGGCCTGGGTTACCTGTTGGCGCTAGGCATTGTCACGATGATTCGCAGCGACGAGTTTTCGTTTCCATTTGCCATTCAGCCAGCCACCTATGCCTTTGCAGTGGTCTGTGTGGTGGTGGCCGGTGTCGTCAGCGCCTTGATCGTGCGCCGCCGTATCGACCAGCTCGACCTGGTCAGCGTACTCAAAACTCGCGAGTGAACCAAACATGAACCAAGAAACAAGCCAAGCGCCAAAACAAGCACCAAGCCAACCAAAAGACAAGCCGGTTACTGACCAGCCTCAATCGGTTGGTAAGGGCCTGAAATTCAAACTCATTGTGGGAGCTGTTATTCTGGCTCTTGTCGCCGGGCTGGTATGGGCGTTTTGGCCAAGTCCCTTGGAAGTGGAGGTAGCGCTTGTGACCCAAGGCCGATTTGAGCGCGCCGTGCAAGAGGACGGTAAAACCCGCGTGCGCGAGCGCTATGTGGTGTCCACCACGGTGGCGGGCCGCCTGTCGCGCATTTTGCTGGTGCAGGGCGACAGCGTAGTGCAAGGCGGTGCGGTGGCAGTCATCTCGCCACTGACCCCGGCCTTGCTGGATGCCCGCAGCCAAGCCGAACAGGCTGCCCGCGTGGGCTCCGCGCAAGCCGCAGTGGCGCAGGCACAGGCCAATGTGGCGGCTGCCACTGCAGCGCTGGCGCAAAGCCGCCAGGATGTGCAGCGCAACAGCGCACTGGTACGTCAGGGCTTCATCTCAGCCGTCCAAAGCGAGACAACGCGCTTGGCTGAGCAGCTGCGGGGGACCGAGCTGGAAGTCGCCCGGCAGGCACAAACTGCCGCCCTTTTTGTTTTGGAACAGGCCCGCGCACCTTTGCGCGAATACGTCGGCTCACGCGCAATCGCAGGCCGGGGCACCAAAGATGAAGTGGTCGTGCGCTCGCCTGTGGCGGGAAGGGTGCTCAAGATCATGTTGCAGAGCGAAGGCGTGGTGCAAGCGGGCACCGGCTTGGTGGAGATCGGTGACCCTGCAGGCTTGGAAGTGGTGGTGGACATCTTGACCCAGGAGGCCGCGCAAGTGGTGCCCGGCACGCTGGTGCAACTCCTGAACTGGGGTGGCCCTGGCGTTCTTCAGGGCAAGGTGCGTTATGTAGAGCCTGCGGCGTTTACCAAAGTGTCGGCGTTGGGTGTGGAGGAGCAGCGAGTCAACGTCATTGCCGACATCACCACCCCAACGGATACCTGGAAGGGCCTGGGTGACGGGTTCAAGGTGGATGTGCGCTTGCTGGTGCAGGTAGAGGAGAACGCGGTCATGGTGCCGGTGAGTGCGCTGTTTCCCATCGGGTCACGTTCGGGTGTGTTTGTGTTGGACAGTGGACATGTGCGCTTGCAGGAAGTGACTGTGCAGGCACGCAACGGCACGCAAGCCTGGGTTCCCGAAGGGCTGGTGCTGAACACGCAGGTCGTGGTGTACCCCGATATCAAGCTTAAAGACGGTGCCAAGGTCAAAGCGCGGCAGCAAAAATAGGCAGTGCCGCCCTGGCCTAGGAAGGCACTGGCCACCAGCGGCCATCAGGCCCACGGATGTGCTGTACCGCACAAACCGTTCAGGTGCGAATGAATACAGTCACAACCTGTATGCAACAACAAAAACCTGAAGAAATGAAATACCTAGCCTTCAAAACATGCCAGCACGCCATTGGCGATACCCAAATGGGCCGGCCCGTATTTTGTGGGCGGCATGTGGCACCGGGCGTGGGCTATTGCGGCGGACACGTCACCCCCAGCAATGAAACGTCCTGCCATGACAGGCACGTCTTCCAGAAAAGCCCTGCACAGGCTGCGCAAATGCAACTTTGCTGATATCCGCCTGCGAGCAGCGAAATAGCTACAAAATTGCCGCATGGTGCGCGATGTGGTCCGCCATGAAAGTCGAGATGAAGTAGTAGCCATGGTCGTAACCCGCATGGCGGCGCAGCGTCAAAGGCTGACGGACCGCTTCGCAAGCCGCTTCAAACAACTGCGGATGCAACTGCTCTGCCAGAAACTTATCGCCCAACCCCTGGTCAATCAGAATGCCTCCTGGGTAGGGCGCTGACAATTGGGCCGCCATCAGGCCCACGCTGTCGTGCGCCGCCCAGGTGCTGGGGTCCGCACCCAAATAGCCGTTAAAAGCTTTCTGGCCCCACGGGCATTGGGTGGGCGCGCAGATCGGCGCAAAGGCGGACACTGACTTAAACAGGGCGGGGTGTTTGAGTGCCAGCGACAGCGCGCCGTGCCCGCCCATGGAATGCCCGGTGATGCCGATGCGCTTGGCGTCAATCGGCAAGTGCGCAGCAACCAGCGGCAGCAACTCCTGCGTGATGTAGCTCTCCATGCGGTAGTGGGTGGCCCACGGTGCCTGTGTGGCGTCCAGATAGAACCCGGCCCCTGCGCCAAAGTCCCAGCTGTCAGTCTCACCGGGCACGTTGGCACCACGCGGGCTGGTGTCCGGCGCAATCAATGCCATGCCATGCTGCGCGGCAAACTGCTGCGCTCCGGCCTTGGTCATGAAGGTTTCGTCATTGCAGGTGAGCCCGGCCAGATAGACCAGCGCAGGCACGGGTTGCAATGCCGCACCCAAGGTGGCAAGTGGCGGCAGAAACACCGAGAACTTCATCGGCAAGCCGATTTCTGTGGAGGCATGCTGGTAGAAGCGTTGCACGCCGCCAAAGCAGGTGTGTTCGCTCAGCAGGGTCAATGGGTTTGGATGCATTTCACTATTCATTTGATAGCTACCCGCGCATATTGCACGCGGGCTAGAGGCCGATTTGACTAGTAAATGACGACGCCACGGATCGACTCGCCGCTCTTCATCAGGTCAAACCCTTTGTTGATGTCTTCCAGCGGCATGGTGTGGGTAATCAGATCGTCGATGTTGATCTTGCCTTCCATATACCAGTCCACAATTTTGGGCACGTCGGTGCGGCCCCGGGCGCCGCCAAAGGCCGAGCCTTCCCACTTGCGACCGGTCACCAGCTGGAACGGCCGGGTGCTGATTTCAGCGCCCGCTTCGGCCACGCCGATGATGATTGAGCGGCCCCAGCCTTTGTGCGTGCACTCCAGCGCCTGGCGCATGACCTGGGTGTTGCCGATGCACTCGAAGCTGTAGTCGGCGCCGCCGTCGGTCAGCTGCACGATGGCGTCAACAATATTGCCGCCTGCGGCTTCAATGGCTTTGGGGTTCAAGAAGTGCGTCATGCCGAACTTGCGCGCCATGGCTTCACGCGCCGGGTTCAGGTCTACGCCAATGATCTTGTCGGCGCCCACCATTTTGGCGCCCTGAATCACGTTCAGGCCGATACCGCCCAGACCAAACACCACCACGTTGGCGCCCGCTTCGACCTTGGCGGTGAAGAGGACGGCACCAATGCCGGTGGTAACACCGCAGCCGATGTAGCAGACCTTGTCAAACGGCGCGTCTTCGCGGATCTTAGCCAGCGAAATCTCGGGAGCCACGGTGTAGTTGCTGAAGGTGCTGGTGCCCATGTAGTGAAAAATGGGCTGGCCATCCAGGCTGAAGCGGCTGGTGCCGTCGGGCATGACGCCCTTGCCTTGGGTGCCACGAATCAACTGGCACAAATTGGTCTTGCGCGAGAGGCAAAACTTGCACTGGCGGCACTCGGGGGTGTACAGCGGAATGACGTGGTCACCCTTTTTGAGCGTAGTGACGCCGGGGCCCACATCCACCACAATGCCTGCACCTTCGTGGCCCAGGATGGCGGGGAAGATGCCTTCGGGGTCCGCACCGCTCAGGGTGTAGTAGTCGGTGTGGCAGATGCCGGTGGCCTTGATTTCAATCAGCACTTCGCCAAAACGCGGGCCTTCCAGGTCCACTGTTTCAATGGTCAGGGGGGCGCCGGCTTTCCAGGCGACTGCAGCTTTTGTTTTCATGGGGTTTTGGTGGATTAAAAGGGAGTGCTCTGCATTGTGCCTATATCATCGTTTGCAGGAGAACCATGAGCCTCAATATCCACCAACTCAGCAAGCGCTATGACGGAAACGCCGTGTTTTCCAATGTCTCGCTCGACGTGGCGCCCGGCGAGTTCGTGGCCATTGTCGGCGAGTCCGGCGTGGGCAAATCAACGCTGCTCAACTGCATGGCGGGCCTGGACCACTGGGACAGCGGCACCGTGCATCTGGACGGCACCGACATGGGCCAACTGGACGACGATGCCCGCGCTTTACTGCGCCGCCAAAAGGTGGGCTTTGTGTTCCAGGCCTTCCATGTGCTGGGGCATCTGGACGTCGCACAAAACGTGGCCCTGCCTTTGCTGCTGCTGGGCACACCTGACGACGCGCGGGTGCAGGCCATGCTGGAGGCCGTGGGTCTGGACGGACTGGGCAGGCGCCTGCCGCAGCAGCTCAGCGGCGGGCAATTGCAGCGCGTGGCCATTGCCCGTGCGCTGATTCACCGCCCCACCCTGTTGCTGGCCGACGAGCCCACCGGCAATCTGGACCCCACTACCGCTGCCAAAGTGATGGATGCGCTAGTGGCGCAGACCCGCCTGCACGGCACCTCACTGGTGCTGGTAACCCACTCGGTGGCCGCTACCGCAAAAGCGGATCGGGTGCTCAGGCTGCAGGTGGATGGGATAGCGCCAAGCTAGCGGGGTCGTCGGTCTCATCCTTGAGGCCAATACCCGTCAATTGCAGCGCGCGTGCTTGCGTCAGCAGGTGGTGCAATTTGGCGGCTGCAGCGTCTACCGAAAGCCCTGCCGGGCGCACATTGGATATGCAGTTGCGCTGGGCATCGGTCGTTCCGGGCCGGGGGGCCCAAGTGATGTAAATGCCCAGGCTGTCAGGCGAGCTCAGCCCGGGGCGCTCGCCAATGAACACGACCACCACGCTGGCATGCAGAGCCAGTCCCACTTCGTCACCGATGGCAACGCGTCCCTGCTGCACCAACGCTACGGGAGCAATCGACCACGCCTGTGCCGCGCCACCACGCAGGCGCGCTACCACCGCGGCCAGCAAGGGCGCGGCGTTCTGGTGAATAGCCAAAGCAGAGAGTCCATCCACGATCACAAACGCCACGTCTGACCGTTCTTGGCCCGATGTCGATGCCGACCACTGCGCCAGCGCTTGCCGCGAGTCTTCGTCCAGGCGCCGGCCCAAGTCGGGACGCTGCAGATAGGTGGTCCGGTCTACCGCTGCGCTGTGCAGTTGCAGCGTCTGCAAGCCCGTCGCCTCAATCGAATCGGCCACGCCCAATGCGTCCAGTGGCAAATGCACGGCATCTCGGGCCTGCGCATGGGCGAGTTGAAAATTCAGGTGCGCCACAGTAGGCAGGCTGTGGCCGGCGCGCCCAAGTGCAATGCGCGCATCGGTGAAGCGCTTGAGCGAATCCCAGAGCGCTAGCGTCACCAGGGGCTTGTCGGTCATGCGGAGGCCTCCAGCCTTTTGAGCGCTGCCGCAAAGGGTGCAGGCAACCGGTCCATCAGACGGGAGGCATTGCCCGGCTCAAACACCTCCATGGTCTGAAGCCATTCCTCAAACTCCGGTGATGCGCGCAGCCCCATGACCTGGCGCATGACCAGCGCGTCATGGAACGATGTGCTCTGGTAGTTCAGCATGATGTCATCCGCACCGGGAATGCCCATGATGAAGTTGCAACCCGCGGCGCACAGCAGGGTCAGCAGCGCATCCATGTCGTCGGAGTCGGCCTCTGCATGGTTGGTGTAGCAGACATCGCAGCCCATGGGAACGCCCAGCAGCTTGCCGCAAAAGTGGTCCTCCAGACCGGCCCGGATGATCTGCTTGCCGTCGAACAAATACTCGGGTCCGATGAATCCCACCACCGTGTTGACCAGCAGTGGCTTGAAAGCCCGCGCTACCGCGTAGGCGCGGGCCTCGATGGTTTGCTGGTCACACCCGTGGTGGGCGCCCGCCGACAGCGCACTGCCCTGCCCGGTTTCAAAATACATCACATGCTCACCGCGCAGGCCGTCCGTGAACATGGCACCGCGCTGCATGGCCAGAGCTGCCTGGCGGGCTTCACCCAGCAAAGCCAGGTTAATACCGAAACTGCGGTTGGTGCCCTCGGTGCCACCAATGGACTGAAACACCAGATCGACCGGTGCGCCGCGCTCCATGGCCTGCAAGGTATTGGTGACGTGGGTGAGGATGCACGACTGGGTGGGAATGCGGTAGCCCGAGATCACCTCATCGAGCATGTGCAGCAGCCGCACCACCTGCGGCACGTTGTCGGTGGCGGGGTTGATGCCAATCACTGCGTCGCCGCTGCCATGCAGCAAGCCATCGAGCAGGCTGGCCGCAATGCCCGCTGCATCGTCTGTGGGGTGGTTGGGCTGCAAGCGGGTTGCCAGCCGCCCCGCCAGTCCGATGGTGCCGCGAAAACGCGTGACCACACGGCACTTGCGGGCAATCAGCACCAGGTCTTGCACACGGCACAGTTTGCTCACCGCCGCCACCATCTCGGGGGTCAGTCCGGGGGCCAGTGCAGCCAGCGACTGTTCGTTGGCCGCATCACCTAAAAGCCAGTTACGAAAATCACCCACCGTGAGATGCGACACCGGTGCAAAGGCTGCAGCGTCATGGGTATCGATGATCAGCCGGGTAACCTCGTCGGTCTCGTACGGCACCACCGCTTCGTTGAGAAAGGTGGCAAGCGGCACGTCGGCCAGCGCCATCTGCGCTGCCACGCGCTCCTGCGCATTCTCCGCAATGACACCTGCAAGGCGATCCCCCGAGCGTGCTGGGCTGGCGCGACCCAGCAAGGTCCGCAAGTCATCGAACCGGTAGCGGTGTGAACCAATGGTGTGTGAGTAATGCATGTCAGAAATAGAACATCATGACCAACCTTAGATGGCGGTGAATCCATTGTCAACAAAGAGATGCGTCCCGGTACGCGACCGCAATGGCACGTGCAAACCTGTGGCAGGCACCTTGGGCAGTCTCATAAAACACGTCCATGGGTGTACCCGCTACCGCCTCTGCCCGGCGGTTCGTTCTGCTACCTCGGCATCGATGTCTACAAAAGCAACACATGCACCTTCGGTGGCAACCTGGTGGGCAAGAGGTTCACCCATGTTGCTTACCCCTGTTTGCGTTCACGCGTTAGCCAGCAGGGCTTTTTCTGCTGCGGCGATTTCGGCCCGGCGACTTGCAACGTCAGTGCCCATCGGCGGGCCTTTGAAACGGCGGCGCTCAAAACCAAACCACACGACAGCGGTAATAGCCAGAAACACGAGAGTGATCATCAAGGCCGCATCGTTGGGCGGTTGCACGCCCAGATAGAACACCAGCGCGGTGGCTGCAATGGCAAGAACGCCCACCACACGGTACATCGGCCCCATGTCCCACGGACCCATCTTGGTCCAGCTGCGCCCGTAGGCAAACAAGCCCGCAATCACCGGCAAGCCATAGGACATGAACATGAAAATTACCGTGACCGACACGATGGTGGTGTAGGCCGGGGTGTAGAGCGTGAAGGCAATCGAGATGAGTGCGGCAGTCCAGATGGCGGCGACCGGCGTGCGGAAGGCGGGGTGTACCCGCTTGAGGACATTGGATGCCGGCAGACCCCCATCACGGGAAAAAGCAAAGATCATGCGTGAGGCCGATGTCACGGTAGCCAGACCACATAAAAACTGACAGATCAAAATGCCCACATACAAAGTCACCTTCAGCGGGGCCGGCAACACAGCATCGAGGGTGAAAAAGAACACGTTCCAGCCACTGGCGGCCGCTTTGTCCATATCAGGAATGGCCAGGACAATGGCGTACAACATGACGCCGCCTGCCAGCGCCGACCACAGGACCGAGTTGACAATGCCTTTGGGCACTGCACGCGCAGCGTCGTGGGTTTCTTCAGCGGTGTGGGCCGAGGCATCGAAGCCGGTAATGGTGTAGATCGGCAGCAACAAGCCCAAGCCAAACAGAAGCCACATGCTGTCTGTGGCGGGCCAGACATCACCACCGGTCGGGCCACTGTAGTTTTTGAACGTCCACAGGCGTGAAACATCCAGCGACGGTGCATAGAACAGCAAGGCCAGGGTCAGTATGAGGGCTACGGCAAAGATCAGATAGCCCGACAAGTCTGTGAGCTTGGCAGTGAACTTGATCCCCACGTGGTTACAGATGGCTTGCACCAAGGTAATACTCACCACAAAGGCCGCTTGCAAGGCAAAGCCAGCCTCCCAACCCAAAGAGCCGCCAAAGGCGCCAAGAAAAAAGTTGAAGGTACCCACATTGATGGCGCCCAGCACGGTGACCAGGCCAATCAGGTTTAACCAGGCTGTCAACCAGCCCCAGCCGCGCCCACCCAGAATGGAACCCCAATGGTACAAACCACCCGCAGTTGGGTAGGCTGAACCAATTTGCGCCATGCCCAATGCAAAAACCAGACTCACACCGCAGCCCAGAATCCAGCCGATACCGATGGCAGCACCGCCCACCCCGCTAATGCCTTGCCCCAGCGAGTTGATACCGCCCGACAAAATGCAGATGATAGAAAAGGAAATAGCGAAGTTTTGAAAGCCTTTCATGGTGCGCGCAAGCTCTTGGGCATAGCCCATGCTGTGCAGCAACTTCAAGTCTTCATCGGCTGTTTTATGCGGTTGGTCTGACATGGTTTTCTCCGGAGTGGATGAACGAAAAAGTACGCATTTCAGCGTGCGTGCACGCATGTTAGAGAGCCGGCCGCTGCCCGCGCTATCCCAAATCGGCAATTGAAAAAACAATTTCCCCAATGGCATAGAACTTGCAGAATGCGGAGGTGGCTTCGCTTAGACATCCCATTCCGGTGCAACACATCGAGGGCGCACAGGCGCGCTTCGACGGCGTGTCCGCTTCTCTTTTTGACGATATTGATGAGCAGGCCGCCAGTCTCAACGGGTGGAACCAAAATTACCTGCAGTTGTCCGCCGGAATTTTTCAAGGGAGCGTTGACCGTCTGAAACTGGAAGGCGTCAGCCTGTTCATTGAGGACCTGCACCAGGCGGTGCACCAAACAGGGAAAGTGCGGCCCGACGTCGTGGCCTTCGGCGTTCCTCTGCTGCTCACCGGTGACGCGCTGTTTTGCGGACACGTAGGCACAGGGTGCGAACTCCACGTTTTCTCTGGCACTGAAGGATTCGAATTTCGTTCACCCCAGCGGCATGTCATGCTGGGCATTGAAATTGACTTGCCGCTATTCCATGCCCTGTTTTGTGATGACACGCTGGACCGGGCCAACGCCATTACTGAGAAGGCACGTCTGCATTTTGGTGAGCCCACAGCGATTGAAGCATTGCGTAATTGTGCCCAAGAGCTTTTTTCTGCTGCAAGGCAAAGCCCGGCATGGCTGGCATCTGCCGTGCAATCAGGCCATGTGCACGACGGATTGCTGGACAAGCTTATCGCGGTATTGGGAGACTGCACGGGCCATTCCAGCCCCGAACACGACCGGCGCGGAACATCTGCTTCACATGCTGCTCTGGAGCGGCGCGCACATGAACTGGTGATGTCCCAACTGGATGAACCACCTACGGTCGCCGAGTTATGCAAGATGCTGGGCGTCAGCCGCCGAACGCTACAGAATTGTTTTCAGGCGACATGGGGTATGGGTCCTCTGGCCTGGCTTAACACGCTGCGCTTGAATGCAGTACGGCTCAGGCTGAAGTCCGCCGCAACGGTTACCGAGGCTGCCACACAGTTTGGCTTCTGGCATTTTGGGCACTTCGCATCCGACTACCACGCGCTGTTCGGCGAGTTGCCTTCTGACACGCTGTGCAAGCACCGGAGCCGAAATGCCCGCGCCACGCACAGCCGCACCCGCACCGGGTAAACCATAGGACTGCACCCTTTGAATTGACATAAAAATGTCATTTGGTTGTCTTAGCCTCTCATCTGTTGCTATTTTCAGCTTCAACTCCAACCTGAACAGGGATACACCATGAAATTCAAACGTGCACTCATCGCGGCGGCTGTCACAGCCATCGGCTTGGCCGGCTCCGCCATGGCCCAAGAGAAAACCCTGCGTCTGCTGACCTGGGCCGACTACGCACCCGCAGCCGTGGTGGCGCAGTTTGAACAGGAGACCGGCTACAAGGTGGAGCTGACCCTGTCCAACAACGAAGAGATGATCTCCAAGCTGCGTGCCACTGGCGGCGCAGGCTTTGACCTGGCACAGCCCTCGCAAGACCGCATCACCGGACCACAGGCAGAGTTCGGCATATACAAGCCCATGGACCTGAGCAAGCTCAAAGCCGAGCTGTTCATTCCCTCCATGCTGGAAGCCACCAAGGGCAACACCACGTTGGCTGGCAAGGTGTACGGCCTGCCACACATCTGGGGCACCGATGGCCTGGTGGTCAACACCAAGCTGACTCAAATGGCCGACTACCCCGACCTGTGCCGAGCCGATGTGAAAGGCAAAGTGGCCGTGCGCCTGAAGCGCCCTACGCTGCTGGCCTTTGCGTTTGCATCCGGCAAGAACCCCTTCGCCCTGTACAACGACCCCAAGGCCTATGGCGCCTTGATGGACGAAGTGGGCAAGACCATGATTGCCTGCAAGGGCAATGTGAAGTTCTATTGGGACAACAAGGACCAGTTGCTCAACGGCATGCGCACGGGTGAAATCGTGGGCGCCATGATGTGGGACACGGGCGGCTGGAAACTCAACGGCGAAAAGCCAGAGATTCAATTCATCGCCCCCAAGTCTGGCGCACTGGGCTGGATTGACACCTTTGCTATCCCTGCCAAAGGCAAGAACGATGCAGCGGCTTACGCCTGGATCAACTTCAACATGCGCCCCGAGATTGCCGCCAAAGTGGCTGGCTCTGCCGGTAATTTCACCGCATCCAAAGGTGCGGACCAGTTGATGGATGCCAAGCTCAAGGCCCAGTTTGCGGCCAGCTTCCCTGAAGCCGCGCTGAAAAACGTAAAGTGGTACCCCGCTGTACCCGCTGGTGTGGAAGAAATCGAAGGCCGCGTGCTGGACCGCATCAAAGCGGCCAACTAAGCGATTCCTTGAGCACATCGCAACCCGACCTCGAAGCCGCAGGCGTTGGAAAACGCTACGGCGGCTTTATGGCGGTGGACGACCTGTCGTTCACCGTCGAGCGGGGCAGTTTCTTCTCCATCCTCGGCCCCTCGGGCTGTGGCAAAACCACGCTTCTGCGCATGGTGGCGGGCTTTTTAGGGCCCGATTCCGGCGAGATTCGCATCGGTGGCAAAGCCATGAACGGCGTGCCACCCAACCAGCGCCCGGTGAACATGGTGTTCCAGCACCTGGCCTTGTTCCCCATGATGAATGTCGGCGAGAACGTGGCCTATGGTCTGGCGCGGCGCGGCATTGCGCGCGACGAGATCAAACGCCGCGTCGGCGAGATGCTGGAGCGCGTGAGCCTGCCCGGAGCGCAGGACAAGCGGGTGGACCAGCTCTCGGGCGGGCAAAAGCAGCGCGTGGCCATCGCCCGCAGCCTGGTGCTGGAGCCCACCCTGCTGTTGCTGGACGAACCGCTGGGCGCGCTGGACTTGAAGCTGCGCGAGCACATGAAAATTGAGCTCAAGCAACTGCAGGCTGCCTTTGGCACCACCTTTGTCTACATTACCCACGACCAGTCGGAAGCACTGGTGCTGTCCGACCATGTGGCGGTCATGAACCATGGCCGGTTTGAGCAACTGGGCACGCCCCAGAGTTTGTACTACCAGCCGCAAACACCGTTTGTGGCGGGCTTTGTCGGTGCCAACAACCGGGTGCAGGGCAAGGCAACCGGTGTGGACGGCGAGGTGGTGGCAATCACCAGTGCCCATGGACTGGAAATGCACGCGCGCCATGCGCAGGTGCAAGGCACCATCAAGGTGGGCGATGCCGTAGAGGCTTTTGTGCGCCCAGAGGTTGCCCGGCTTGCGCGAACCGCTACCGAATTCATAGCAACCGGCCAACCCCACTACACCGGCAGGATTGAAAGCCTGCTGTTTGACGGCGCCAACTCCGCGGTGCTGCTGCGCGAAAAAGCCACCCAGGCCGAGTTCCGCATAGCCCTGCCGCAAACCGGTCAGTTTGCGGACCTGCGCGCGGGTGAAGACGTGGTGTTTGGTTTTGATCCGCAACGTGCCGTGTGCTTTGCCGCACCGGCAAAGAGCGACAGCAGCGATGTCAGCTAACGCCAAAACCGGGCAGGCCAGGCTGATGGCCATGCTGCTGCTGGCGCCCGCGCTGCTGTGGCTGGTGGGTTTGATTGTGCTGCCGCATGCCGAGCTAGCGGTGCTGTCGCTGCGCGCGCGGGTGGCACCCCGGGTGTATGAGCCCAGCCTTGCGCAATACCTGACGTTTATTGACGAGCCCTTGTACTGGCGCACCTTTGTGCGCACGGCGCTCATGTCGATACTCGCCACAGCCATCACGCTGCTCATGGCTTTTCCCATTGCCTGGACGATTGCCAAGATTGCACGCGGGCGGGCCCAATCGATGCTGTTCATTTTGTGCCTGATTCCGTTTTGGGTGAGCGAGACGGTGCGCACCTTGGGCTGGATGATTCTGCTGCGCGAGTCCGGCGTGTTGCCGGGGCTGATGGTGTGGCTGGGCCTGACGCCAGCTCCCGTGGAGCTGCTCTACCACGACGCCACCATTCTGGTGGGGCTGGTCTACACCTCGATGCTGTTCATGGTGATTCCGCTCATCAGCGCGCTGGAGAGTCTGGACGATTCGCTCATTGAGGCGGCCTACGACCTGGGCGGCAATGGCTGGTCCATCCTGCGCCACATCATCATTCCGCACGCCGCGCCGGGGATGGTGGCGGGCTGCATTGTGGTGTTCATGCTCACGCTGGGCAACTACCTGACGCCTACGCTGTTGGGCGGGAAGAATTCACTCTGGTTTACCGAGCAAATTTATACCCAGTTCATCACCCGCTTCAACTGGGAGCAGGGTGCCGCGTTTGGCTTTTTGCTGCTGGGCCTGTCCACCGCCATCGTGTGGCTGGGGCTCAAACTCTCGGGCCAGAAGTTTGGTGAAGTGATGCAGCGCTCATGATCCCCTCACTCCCCCGTCCTGCCTGGCTGCGCGCCAGCACCGTGGTGTACGGTGTGCTGTTCTTTGCATTCCTGTTTTTGCCTCTCGCCGTGGTGGCCGTGTTTGCGTTCAATGACGCGCCCTACCCCGCACCGCCGTGGAACGGCTTTACGCTGGACTGGTTTATGGGCAGCGCGTCCACCGCAACCACTAGCGCACGCCGCGGGTTGTTTGCCGACACTGCACTGCTGGGCAGCCTGTGGACCAGCGTGGTGGTGGCCTGCTGGGTCACGGTGCTGTCAGTGACAGTAGGCACCGCCAACGCATTCCTGATAGAACGAACGCAGTTCCGCGGCAAGCAGGCGCTGTCGATGCTGATGCTGGCGCCGCTGGTCATTCCCGGGGTGATTCTGGGTATCTCCATCCTGGCCTTTGCCAGCCGCATTGCCAACCTGGCTGACGACCTGTGGGGCTTGGAGCTGAACTTTCTGCGCCCTGGATTGCCGCTGGTGGTGCTGGGCCAGTTTTCCTACATTGTGTCGATTGCCACGCTCACCATCACCGCGCGGCTCAAGCGCGTTGACACCACGCTGGAAGACGCCGCCTACAACCTGGGTGCGTCCAAAGCCGCTGTGCTGGCCACCATCACGCTGCCCTACCTGCAACCTGCGCTGATAGGGGCTGCCGCCATTTCCTTCCTGATGTCGTTTGAGAACTTCAACACCACCCTGATGCTGGTCGGCTCGGACGCGCCACTCACGGTCATGATGTACGGCCGCATGCGCGAGGGCGCCACGCCCGTGCTCAACGCCGTGAGCCTGTTTTTGATGGTGGCGTCGGCATTGCTGGCCCTCACCCTGCTGCGAAGCGATAGAAAACAACCATCCTGACGCCAGGCCGGGTTGTCACAATCGACCACCATGGCATCATCTTCGGTATCTTTTAGGGCCTCTCCCCTCTGGCCCCTTCTTCGCACGTTTTCCTGGCAAGAGTTGCGCAACCACCCGTGGCGCAACGCCGCTGCGGTGGTGTCGGTGATGCTGGGCGTCGCCCTGGCGCTCTCGGTGCATTTGATCAACGCGTCGGCATTGGACGAGTTCGCACAGGCCGTGCGATCCGTGGGTGGACAACCAGATCTGGAATTGCGGGCGGGCAGCGGGTTGGCTGAGGGCATTGACGACGCGCTGTATGCGCGCCTGGCCCACCACCCCGACGTGGTATTGGCCAGCCCGGTGCTGGAGCTCAGTACCTACGCGCTGGGCACCGGAGACGCCAGCCGCGTGTTGTTGCGCATCATCGGCATTGACGCCTTGCAAGTGGCCCAGGTGGTGCCTGACCTGATGCCTCTGCCTTCTGCGAACGCGGACCGACTGGATATCTTCGCTCCCGACACCGTGTTTTTGAACCCCAGTGCGCAAAGCCGCCTCACCGGGAACACGCTCCAGCTGCAACACGGCCTGCAGCTCAAAACGGTGCGCGTAGCAGGCACCGTGCGTGCCAGTGGCGGCCCGCTGGCCGTGATGGACATCGCCGCTGCACAGGAGTTGTTTGAAAAGCCGGGAAGCCTCTCCCGGGTAGATGTGCGCCTGCGCGCCGGCGTGGACCGCACGGCCTTTGTGCGCGGTCTGCAGGGAGCCCCCGACTGGCCAGCCCATGCCAGACTGGTGGAACCCGGTGACGCGCTGCAACGCATGGACACGCTCTCGCGCGCCTACCGGGTCAACCTGACCGTGCTGGCGCTGGTAGCTTTGTTCACGGGTGGATTTCTAGTGTTCTCGGTACTGGCCCTGAGCGTGAGCCGCCGGGCTCCGCAACTGGCCTTGCTGGGGGTTCTGGGGCTGACGGGCCGCCAGCGCCTGCAGCTGGTGTTGCTGGAAGCGGGTGCTCTGGGTGCCTGCGGGAGCGCGCTGGGAATTGGCCTGGGTGTGGGCCTGGCCGCCGCCGCATTGCGCCTGCTGGGGGGCGATTTGGGTGGGGGATACTTTTCGGGAGGTGCACCCGCGCTCCAATGGAATGGGGGAGCCGCTCTGGTGTTTGGTGCCTTGGGGGTGCTGGCCGCGCTGCTGGGCGCATGGTGGCCCGCACGCTGGGCACAGAATCTGCCTGCGGCGCAAACCCTCAAAGGCTTGGGCACCCTGCAACCGAAAAAAAGCCGGGCCTGGCTGGGCGCGGGCTTGCTGCTGGGCGGTTTTCTGCTGGCGTTGATGCCACCGGTGTGGGGCATTCCGCTGGCGGCCTACGCCAGCGTGGCGCTGATTCTGGTGGGTGGCATTGTCGGCCTGCCCTGGCTGGTGGGCGCGGTGCTGGACCGCGTGGCACCCTTTGTGTCGCATCAGGCACTACCCCTGCTGGCGGTGGAGCGGGCACGCCGCGTCAGGGAGAGCGCAGCAGTGGCCGTGAGTGGCGTGGTAGCGTCGCTCAGCTTGGCCGTCGCCCTGACGGTGATGGTGGCGAGCTTTCGCACCTCGGTAACCGACTGGCTGGACACCGTGCTGCCCGCTGCGCTGTACGTGCGCAGCGCCAGCAGCGGCAGCGCCAATGACGCAGCCTACTTTGAACCGGCCTTTGTACAGGCGGCCGCAAAGCTGCCCGGTGTGCAGCGCCTGACCACCCAGCGCAACCAGCAATTGCTGCCAGACCCTTCCCAGCCACCCGTGACCCTGATCGCCCGGCCACTGCAGGGCCCCGATGGAAAAGGCATCAACTTGCCGCTGGTCGGCGAGGCCTTGCCCGTGCCACCGGGCCAGATCGGCATCTACGTGAGCGAAGCCATGGTGGATTTGCATGGCGCCCGCCCCGGCACCACTTATCCCCCACTTTCAGAGCATTTCAGGCCTCTAGCCCTCGCGGAACCTGCGCAGGCAGCTACGTTTTTCATAGCAGGGGTGTGGCGCGACTACGCCCGCCAGTTTGGCACCATTGCCATGGACCAGGCAGACTTTGAGCGTCTGAGCGGCGACAAGCGCGTGAACGACCTGGCGCTGTGGCTGGAGCCCGACGCCGATCTGGCGCAAACGCAACAGACGCTGCGCGATCTCGCCGATCGGCAGGCAGGAACCCCGGGAGGTGCAGCGGGGCGCTTGATGGAGTTTGGCTCTGCGCGGGAAATTCGCGCCACCACCCTGAAGATTTTTGACCGCAGCTTTGCGGTGACCTACTGGCTGCAGGCGGTCGCCATCGGAATCGGCCTGTTTGGCGTGGCGGCATCCTTCAGCGCACAGGTGCTGGCGCGGCGCAAGGAGTTTGGCTTGCTGGTGCATCTGGGCCTGACCCGTCGCCAGGTGCTGCGCGTCGTGGCCGCAGAGGGCGCCGCGTGGACCACGCTGGGAACCATCGCCGGCATGGGGCTGGGGCTGGCTGTTGCGGTGGTGCTTGTGCATGTGGTCAACCCGCAGAGCTTTCACTGGACCATGGAGATGACGCTGCCCACGTTGCGGCTGGTGGCATTGGGTATTTCCGTCGTGCTGGCGGGCACACTCACCGCCTGGCTGGCGGGGCGTGCCGCCGCAGGGCATGACGCGGTGATGGCCGTCAAGGAAGACTGGTAAGGTAGCGATCTGCATGTCAACACTATTTGAGTTTCTACCTATTGGGGCCTACCGAACCGACGCTTCGGGAATGTTGCTGCGTGCCAACGCGGCCTTGGTGCGCATCGACGGCTTCGATACCGAAGAGGAACTGCTCGCCACCTTCAATGACGACGCCACCGAGTGGTACGTCGACCCAGACCGAAGATCGCAATTCAGGCGACTCATGGCAGAGGATGGCCATGTGGTGAACTTCGTGTCAGAAACCTATCGCCACAAGACGGGCGAGCGCATCTGGATTCGGGAGGCCGCGCACGTGGTGCGGGACGCCCAGGGCGCGCTGCTGTATTACGAGGGCACGGTGGAGGACATCACCGCGACCCACCGGGCGCATCTCACCCTGCAGGAAAACGAAGAACGCTGGAAGCGCGCCCTGGAAAGCACAGGCGACGGCGTTTGGGACTGGTACATACAGACCGGTGAAGAGTTTTATTCGGCGCGTTGCAAACAGATTTATGGTTTTGGTGAGGATGAAATTCCCAACCGGGCCGACGCATTGGACGGACGCACCCACCCCGACGACCTGGCGCAGATGCAGCGTGACCGAGAAGCGCACTTGAGCGGACAGACACCCACCTACCACAACGAGCACCGCATCCTTTGCAAGGACAACAGCTGGAAATGGGTACTCACGCGTGGCATGGTCATCAGCCGCGATGCGCAGGGCCGGCCTTTGCGCATGATCGGCACCCATACTGACATCACCGACCGAAAAGAATCGGACGCGCTGATATGGAGGCAAGCCAACTTCGACCCCTTGACCGGTCTTCCCAACCGGCGGATGCTGCGCCAGCAACTGGAAGACGATATTCTGCGCAGCGGGCAACTGAATCAGGGGATTGCCATTGTCTTCATCGACCTCGATCACTTCAAGGAGGTGAACGACACCCTGGGGCACAACAGTGGTGACCTGTTGCTGGTCAAGGCCGCACAGCGCATCAAGGCACACCTGGGGCCCCTGGACCGTGTTGCACGCATGGGCGGCGATGAATTCACAGTGGTGGTGTGTGACGTGCAGGACATCGGGGAACTGGAGGGCCTGCTTCAGTCCCTTCTCTACAGCCTGTCTGACGCCTTCCAACTTCAAAACGAACAAGTGTTTGTATCGGCCAGCCTGGGGGTTGCAATGTACCCCGGCGACGCCACGCTGGTGGAAGATTTATTCAAGCATGCGGACCAGGCGCTGTATGTCGCCAAGGCCGCAGGACGCAATCGCTTCAGTTTCTTCACGCCGGCCTTGCAGGAGGCTGCGCAAACCCGACTGCGCCTGGCTACGGATATGAGGCTCGCACTCGATCGGCAGCAGTTTGAAGTGGTGTACCAGCCAATTATTGAATTGACCAGTGGACGCATCTTCAAGGCTGAGGCGCTACTGCGCTGGCACCACCCCCAGCGCGGTCTTGTCAACCCGGCGCAGTTCATCGGCATCGCAGAGTCGACCGGCTTGATCATTGATATCGGTGAATGGGTGTTTCAACAGGCCGCACAGCAGGTCAAACACTGGCGAGCCGTGTACGGGGATGATTTCCAGATCAGCGTCAACAAATCCCCAGTCCAATTTCACCGCGCCAGCAGCGCCAGCGAGCCGTGGATCAAACACCTGCAGACGCTCGGTCTGCCCGGCTCCAGCATCGCCATTGAAATCACGGAAGGCTTGCTGCTCGATAGCGGTACCGCCGTATCACAGCAACTATTGGCACTGCGGGAGGCCGGAATTCCCCTTTCGCTGGATGATTTCGGAACCGGGTATTCCTCGCTAACCTACCTGCAGCGATTCACGATGGATTTTGTCAAAATTGACCAGTCCTTCGTTCGCAATCTCACCAAGGGATCGACCGACCTGGCGCTGTGCAAGGCCATCATCGTGATGGCCCATGAACTGGGCATGCAAGTCGTGGCCGAAGGGGTTGAAACCATGGAACAGCGGGACTTGCTGATGTGCGCAGGATGCGACTTCGGTCAGGGCTACCTGTTTGCAAAACCCTTGAAGGTCCGTGATTTTGAAGCGTTCATGCAGTGGGATGCCGGCGTGTAGCTTCAGCCCTTTGGTCTACTCGTGGCGCAGGGCCTCAATCGGGTCCATCCGTGCGGCACGTCGGGCCGGAAAGTAGCCAAACAACACTCCGATAGCGGCCGAGAACACAAACGACAGCAGATTCACGTTCAGGTTGAAGGTGTAGGGTATGTCCATCAGAATCGCCAATCCGATGGAGGCACCGGTGGCCAGCACGATGCCAATCAATCCACCCAACGCCGCCAGCACCACCGCTTCAATCAGAAACTGCAGCAGCACTTCGCGCTCCAGCGCACCAATGGCCAGGCGCAAGCCAATCTCGCGCGTGCGTTCGGTCACACTCACCAGCATAATATTCATGATGCCAATGCCACCCACCAGCAAGCTCACGGCGGCGACCGCGCCCAGCAGCGTGGTGAGCACCTTGGTGGTGCCCGACAGGGTGTCCGCCAGCTGCTTGGTGTCGAGCACATTGAAGTTGTCTTCATCGGTGCTGGCCAGCTTGCGGCGCTCGCGCAGAAGTTGCGTGATACCGGCCGTGACGCGGGATGCGTCGCTGCCGTCATTCATGGACACCAGCAGCGTGTTCACACGGATGTTGCCGGTAATGCGGCGCTGCAGCGTCTTGATGGGCAGCAGCACCATATCGTCCTGGTCGTTGCCAAAAGCGCCCTGGCCTTTGGAGGCCAGCAGGCCGACGATCTCGCAGGAGATTTGCTTCACCCGCAGCTGCGCACCCAGCGCCGCAGTCTTGCCGTAGAGCTCGCGGCGAACGGTTTCACCAATCAGGCACACGGCCGCACCGCCGCGCATTTCGTCATCGGAAAACTCCCGGCCACTGGCCAGCTTCCAGTTGCCGGTTTGCAGCCAGTCGTTGGTACTGCCAATGATGCTACTCGTCCAGTTGCGGCCGTTGGCCACCACGGTGGAACCGGTGCGCGCCTCGGGTGCCACAGCGGCGATGCCTCCAATCTGGGTGGCTATAGCCTCCGCGTCTGACTCCTTGAAGGCGGGTGCACCGCCACCGCCGCTGCCCGGACCCAGGCGCTGGCCGGGGCGCACTTGCAGCAGATTGGTGCCCAGACCAGAAATCTGGTTTTGGATGGCCAGCGTGGCGCCATTGCCCAGCGTCACCATGGTGATCACGGCACTCACGCCAATCACGATGCCCAGGATGGTCAGAAAGGACCGCATCAAATTGCGCCGGATGGAGCGCAGTGCGAGTAGCAGTGTGTTGAGGAGCATCAGTGGACCTCTGATACGGCTGAGGCTGGAACATGCGCGGCGTCTTTTCCCTGCAAGCCGACGGGATGCGCATTGCGCTCGTCGCTGGCCACGACCCCATCCACAAAACGCACGATGCGCCGGGCGTAGGCGGCCATGTCGGACTCGTGTGTCACCATCAGCACAGTGATGCCATGGTCCACATTCAAACCCCATAGCAGTTGCATGATCTCGCGGCTGCGCTGGGTGTCCAGGTTGCCAGTCGGCTCATCGGCCAGCAGCACCGCGGGCTCGGTGACGATGGCGCGCGCAATCGCAACGCGCTGCTGCTGCCCACCCGACAATTCGGACGGCGTATGGTGCTCCCACCCCTTGAGCCCGACCGATTCCAGCGCCTTGGCCGCCGCCGCATGGCGTGCAGAGGCCGACTCACCGCGGTAAAGCAGCGGCAGCTCCACATTTTCTTGCGCAGAGGTACGCGCCAGCAAGTTAAAGCCCTGAAACACAAAGCCGAAATACTGCCGTCGCAAACGCGCGCGCTGGTCACGGGTAAGCGACTCCACATGGGCCCCTTTGAACAGGTATTCACCGGTGGTGGGCGTGTCCAGACCACCCAGGGTATTCATGGCGGTGGACTTTCCCGACCCGCTGGGCCCCATGATGGCCACAAAATCGCCGGCTTCAATATCCAGGTTCACCCCTTTGAGTGCCTGCAGCGCGGTGGCGCCTTCGCCGTACACCTTGGTGATGCCACGCAGGCGGATCAGGGGCTCGCTCACGGGGCTGCTCCAGCAGCGCGCTGATCGGTAATGACGGCCATGCCCGCCTGCAGATCGCCGCCGATGATCTCGGTCATGCGGCCATCGCTGATGCCGGCCCTCACCGCCACCGCCACCGCCTGTCCGTCCTTCAAAATCCAGACCTGCTTGGCGGCCGCGCCACCGCCGCCTGCCTTGCGCGCACCGGTTCGCGGCATGCGCGGCATCAGCTTGGATAGCATGCTGCCGCTCGGTTGAGCTGCCGCATCGGCGCCCGCTGCGGAAGGTGAAAAGCGCAATGCCGTATTCGGAACCAGCAGCACGTCGGTGCGCTCGGTGGAAACAATGGTGGCTGCGGCCGTCATGCCCGGGCGCAAACTGAGATCGGTGTTGTCCACATCCAGATTAGCGGTGTAGGTGACCACGTTATCGGTCTTGGTAGAGCCAAAGGCGACGCGGGCGACGCTTGCTGGGTAGCGGCGCGCGGGGTAGGCGCTGACGGTAAACGTGGCTTTCTGGCCGTCCTTGACCGAGCCCACATCGGCTTCATCGACGCTCACATCCAGTCGCAGCTTGGTGAGGTCTTCTGCCACCGAGAACAGCGTAACCGCCTGGAGAGAGGCGGCCACTGCATTGCCGGGATCGACCGTACGGGAAAGAACGACTCCGTTAATAGGGGAGCGAATGGAGGCCTTGGCAAGGTTGGTCGCATCGGTGGACAGGGTTGCCCGTGCCACATTCACATTGGCACTGGCACTGGCCTCTGCTGCTATGGCGCGGGCCACATTGGCGCGCGCACTGTCCAGCTCAGTCGCCGACGGCACCTTGCCCCCCGACAACCGGGCCACTTCTTCGAATCGGCCCAAACCAGCCTGGAACTCCTTGACCGTCGCCTTGCTTTGAGCCTCCTGGGCCTGCGCGGCCAGCAAGGACGCCCGCGAGCGTGTCACCTGGTCCACCAGCTTGGCTGTGTCGAGCTCGACCAGAATTTGTCCGATCTTGATGCGGTCATTCACATCCACCAGGACGCGCTTGACCGTACCGGAAAGCTCACTGCCAATGTTCACCGCCCGCGTGGGCTGCAGCGTACCGTTGGCCGAGACGGTGAGCGTCAGATTGCCCTTGCCCACGGTTTCCGTCACATACGTCGGCAACGCGCTGCTGCTCTTTTGCGCCTGCCAGTAATACCAGCCGGCAGGTAGCAGAACCACGGCGGCAGCGGCGCCCCAGACCAGCGGGCGCTGCCACCAGCGGCGCGGCGGATCCGCGCCCAAAAGAGCCTGTAAATCGGCAGGAGGCTGGGCAATGGTCGGGGCAACGGCGGGGGTGGGCGTGGGGGTAGTCATGGCGTGTGAGGAAATCAGGTTAGAGCATGGTGTGCGGGGCAGGATCAGGGCACAGAGGTCTGCGTATCCGGAATCCATCCACCGCCCAGGGCTTTGTAAAGTCGAACGTGGTCCGCACTCAGGCTTGCGCGGGTGGTCTCCACGCTGTCCTGCGCAGACAACAGCGTACGCTGTGTGTCGAGAACAGTGCGAAAGTCGATCAGCCCGCTGCTGTAGCGCTGACGGGCCAACAGATCCGCATTCGCGGCAGCAACTGTTGCCGATTGCAGCCGCGCCAGACGTTCGCGATCGCCCTGCAGCGCAATCAGTGCATCTTCCACATCCTTCAAGGCGGTCAGCACCGTGGCTTGATAACCCACGCGGGCCTGCTCCAGCGCGGCCTCCTGCGCGCGCACCTGCGCTCTGGCGGCGCCACCATCAAACAGCGGCACGGAAACACTGGCCAGCAAGGCGTTGACAACCGAAGCGCCGCTACTGACTGTGGCCAGCGTCAGCGCACGCAATCCCAACGAGCCTGAAATCTGGAAACCGGGGTACCGGGCCGCGTCAGCCTGCGCCACGCGCGAGAGCGCTGCGCTGATACGGTACTCGGCAACGCGCACATCCGGTCGCTGGCGCAGCGTTTGCGCGGGTATGGCCAGAACGAGGTCGCCGGGTGCCTGCGGCACTTGCACTGGCGGAGAAGTGATCACCCCCAGGGTGCCCTGCAACGCCCCGGGTGCCTGACCGGTCAGCACCGCCAGACTATTCAGATTTTGGGTCACGCTGGTGATCAAAGAAGGGATCTGGGCACTGGTCTGCTCACTGGCGGCAACGGCCTGCTCCACATCCAGCGAAGACACCAAGCCTGCCTGCGCACGCCAGCGGGTTATCTGCAGCGTTTCACTTTGCGTGGCCAGGCTGTTGCGCGCAATGGCCAGCCGGCTCTGCAAGCCACGCAGTTCAATGTAGGTCACCGCCACCTCGGCGGCCAGGGACACCTGAACATTGGCCAGACTGGCTTCAGCGGCCTGGGCATCGGCTTGCGCCGCATTCAAAGTGCTGCGTTGTCCGCCAAACACGTCTGGTTCCCAACTGGCATCGAAGCCAGCCTGAAAGCTATTGGTGGCATCGTTGCTGTCCGTCTGGTTGCGTTGCGCAGAAGCGGAGCCCTTGAGGGTGGGCCCCAGGTTCGCCAGTTTGCCGTCACGCAGCGCCCGTGATTGCTGTAATGCGGCTTGCGCAGTGCGCACGTCGGTACTGGCCAGCAATGCCTGCATCACCAGAGCACCAAGTGCCGGGTCGTCGAAGCGCTGCCACCATTGGGCTAGCGACACGACAGAACCCGCACCCATTGGCAAAATCGGCGATCGGGACCATGCGGAGGGAACCGGTGTTTCAGGCAGCGAAGCATGCTGGGGCAAAAGCGATGTACACCCGGACAACATGGCCGCCACCGCAAAAGTCGCCGGTAACAAGCGGAAACGGACCGCCGTTAAGCGAAGCTGGAGGGGATCGGGGATTTGAGTGGTCATCAATTTATATTGCACAAGGCTTTTGACAGGTCGATTGTGGGGTGGCTGCGTATCACCGGGATTGACATACGTTAATTCTTGTAAAGTTGACAATGCCAAATTGACGCATCGCAGTCTGTGGACTGGCGCACGTAAACGAAAAAGGGATTGACATGAACCGCCGCAGCATTTTGAGCGCAGGGCTGGGGGCGAGTCTGGTCTTGGGCGCGAGCCCATTCGCCAGGGCCTTGGAGCGCAAGCAACTGGAGTTTCCACGTGACCACGGAGCCCACCCGGACTTCCGCACCGAATGGTGGTACGTCACCGGCTATGCCAACGTGGCCGGCGGCCCTGCAGCCTTTGGTTTTCAGGTCACCTTCTTTCGCAGCCGCGTGGCGCAGACGCAAGGGATGCATTCCAGCTTTGCCGCCAAACAACTGGTATTCGCGCATGCGGCACTGACCGATGTGCGGGGGCGAAAGCTGTGGCACGACCAGCGCATTGCGCGATCCTCGGGCGATGAACCTGGCCAGAACGCTGTGGATATGGCGTCTGCCAGTATCGAGGACACGGCCGTGCGGCTGCGCGATTGGTCTCTGCAACGCAATAAAGGAGTCATCGAGGCGACGGTTCGATGCGCCGATTTTTCTTTGGATCTCACACTGTCACCCAGCCAGTCAGTGCTGTTGCAAGGAGACCAGGGCCTGTCGCGCAAAGGTCCTGAGCCAAAGCAAAGCAGCTATTACTACAGCCAACCTCAACTGCAGGCCCATGGCGAACTCGTATTACAGAACGAGCGCCACACCCTGACGGCAGGCAGCACCGCCTGGCTGGACCACGAATGGAGCCAGGAGCTACTGCATCCGCTGGCGGTCGGGTGGGACTGGATCGGCATCAACCTGCTTGATGGCAGCGCCCTTACAGCCTTTCGTCTGCGCGACAAGGCCGGAAATGCGTTGTGGGACGGCGGTTCCTTCCGCACCGGTGAAAAGCTGTTCGCCTTCCGCCCTGGCGAGGTGCTGTTCAAACCGCTGCGCAACTGGAAAAGCCCGCTGAGCCAGGCCAGCTACCCGGTGGAGTGGATCGTACGCACCCCCGCGGACTTCTACACCGTGCGTGCCGTGGTGGACAACCAGGAACTGGATAGCCGCACGTCCACGGGTGCCATTTACTGGGAGGGCCTGTGCGAAGTGTGGGACAGCAATAACCGGCTGGTCGGGCGTGGCTACCTGGAGATGACCGGGTATGCGGCGCCTATGCGGCTTTGACGGACAACAAAAAACCCGCCAACAGCGGGTTTTTGCTAGAGCATTGAAGCTTACTTGAGCGACAAAACCCACGCAGCCAGTTTCTTGGAGTCTGCTTCATTAACCTGCGCATTGGCCGGCATCGGCACAGGACCCCAAACGCCTGAACCACCTTTAATGATCTTGGCAGCGAGCATATCGGCCGCCTTCGCGTCGCCAGCGTATTTCTTGGCGACGTCCTTGTAAGCCGGGCCCACCAATTTCTTGTCCACAGCATGGCAGGCCATGCAGTTTTTGGAAGTGGCCAACGCCAGATCGGCAAAGGCGGGCGTCGTCACCGCAAATGTGGCAACGACTGACAAAGCGGCCAAAAGAGTACGTTTCATTGATATTCCTCGTGGATGGATGATGGATGACTTGAGCGGATGCGTCACAGCCCTTAAACGGTTGAGTGGCAACTCTGGTTGACCACAACTGCGGCGTGAGAATAGCAGAACCCGCTGGCGATGTAATTGAACTACATTAGTTCAGGGCACGTTCTTTGCACCACTGGAAGGCAGGACATTCCTTCAGCAACTCCACGCTTTACCCCCACCTGACACTTATGATTACTGAGCGCGCCAAGTCGCAAAACACCAAATCACTGTCCGGGCTGATGCCCTTTTTACGACCCTACCGCGTACGCATTGGGTTTGCGCTGGTATTCCTGGTCATGGCGGCTGTCGCCACACTGGCATTCCCACTGGCATTACGTAGCCTGATTGACGGGGGTTTGGTGCAAACCGACAAGGGTCAGCAGGTGATGGCTTTGCGCGAGCATTTTGCCGCCCTGTTTGGCGTGGCCGTGGCACTCGGCCTGTTTTCTGCCGGGCGTTTTTATATGGTGAGCTGGCTGGGCGAACGCGTAACCGCTGACCTGCGCAACGCGGTCTACAGCCATGTACTGGACCAAAGCCCCGAATTTTTTGAAACCACCCAAACTGGTGAGGTGCTGTCGCGCCTCTCCGCCGACACCACACTGGTGCAAACCGTGGTGGGCTCGTCTTTGAGCATGGGGCTGCGCAACCTGGTCATGGGAATAGGCGCGCTGGGCATACTGGTGTGGACCAACCCCTATGTGATGTTCCAGGTGCTGGGAGTGCTGGTACTGATCGTGTTGCCCAGCCTGTGGTTTGGCCGCCGGGTGCGCAAACTGTCTCGCGCCAGCCAGGATCGCATTGCCGACTCCAGCTCGATCGCCGCTGAAGTGCTCAACGCCATTCCTGTGGTGCAAAGCTACACGGCTGAGGCACGCGAAGCCAAACGATTCATCACCTCGACTGACAACGCGTTTGACACCGCCGTGCGGCGTTCCAAGGCACGCTCGGTGCTGGTCGCCTTCATCATCATTGCCACCTCAGCCGCGCTGCTGTGGGGTCTGTACCAGGGAACCCAGGCGGTCGTAGCGGGACGCATTTCTGCCGGGCACCTGGGGCAAACCGTGGTGTACGTCATCATTCTGGCGAGTGCTTTCGCCATCCTGGGCGAGGTGTACGGCGACTTGCTGCGCGCCGCCGGCGCCACCGAGCGACTGATGGAGTTGCTGAATACCCAATCGCCCATCGTTTCACCGGATAATCCGGCTGTAGCCCCCGTCCCTGTTGCGGGAAGCGCTATCAAATTCGAAGCAATCCAGTTTCATTACCCGTCCCGTCCGCAGCAGCCCGCCTTGTCGGACTTCTCGCTGGACATCCAGCCGGGTCAAACCGTTGCCATTGTCGGCCCCAGCGGTGCAGGCAAGAGCACGGTGTTTCAGTTGCTGCTGCGCTTTTACGATCCGCAGTCCGGGCGCATTGTGCTGGACGGAACGAGCACACGCGACATGTCGCTGGGTGACCTGCGCCAGCGGGTTGGAATCGTGCCCCAGGATGCGGTTATTTTTTCCAGTAGTGCGATGGACAACATTCGTTACGGCAAGCCCGAGGCCACCGATGCCGAGGTCATGGCCGCGGCCCACTCAGCCTTTGCCCACGAGTTCATTACCGACCTGCCAGAGGGGTACAACACCTTCCTGGGTGAGCGCGGACTGCGGCTCTCAGGCGGGCAACGCCAGCGCGTCGCCATTGCGCGGGCCATGCTGAAGAACCCCCCGCTGCTCCTACTTGACGAAGCCACCAGCGCGCTGGACGCCGAGAGCGAGCGCATGGTGCAGGCCGCACTGGAATCGGCCATGCGGGACCGCACCACACTCGTCATTGCGCACCGGCTGGCCACCGTTCAAAAGGCAGACCTGATCGTGGTGCTGGACCACGGACGGTTGGTGGAACAAGGTACCCACGCCGAGCTGGTGGCCCGCGGTGGCGTCTACGCAGGGCTGGCGGCCTTGCAATTCAACGCGTGATCGACAAACGGCTGGCGATAGGTAGCATCGCCAACCTCAGCGCGTAACTATTAATTTATTGCATAACCCAAGAATATCTTGGCCTTAGACAGGGTGACCGGCCAAGCCTACAGTGCGAGGCTTGAACCCCTCCACAAGGAAACCCATGTCGAACAGCCCCCAACCTTCCGGCTCCATTGCCGCATTGCCCGCGTCCCAGACAAGCCATGCGCTGCCTTCTTACTTGCAGGCCGACAATCTGGGGCCCTGGGGCATTTATCTGCAACAAGTCGATCGTGTCATCCCCTACCTCGGACATCTCGCACGCTGGGCAGAAACACTCAAACGCCCCAAACGCGCGCTGATCGTGGATGTACCGATCAATATGGACAACGGCACCGTGGCTCACTTTGAAGGCTACCGGGTTCAACACAACACCTCGCGCGGACCCGGCAAAGGTGGCGTTCGCTTTCACCAAGATGTCACGCTGTCGGAAGTGATGGCGCTCTCTGCATGGATGTCCATCAAGAATGCAGCGGTGAATGTACCTTATGGCGGCGCCAAGGGTGGTATTCGTGTGGACCCCAAGACCCTCTCCATGGGCGAACTGGAGCGCATGACGCGACGCTACACCAGCGAAATTGGCATCATCATTGGACCGACCAAGGACATTCCCGCGCCCGACGTCAACACCAATGAGCAAATTATGGCCTGGATGATGGACACCTACTCCATGAATGAAGGTGCCACATCCACTGGCGTAGTGACTGGCAAACCCGTTGATCTGGGTGGCTCGCTGGGCCGACGGGATGCAACCGGACGTGGCGTGTTTACCGTAGGCATGGAGGCGGCCCAGCACATTGGCCTGGATATAGCTACCTCCAAGGTGGCCGTGCAGGGCTTTGGCAATGTGGGCGGCGTGGCTGCGCGCCTGTTTTCCGAGGCCGGCGCGCGGGTGGTCGCGGTGCAAGACCATGGCGGCACCCTCTACCGGGAAGCGGGGCTCGATGTGTCAGCGTTGCTGGCCCATGTGGCGGCGTATGGGTCTGTGGCCGGCTTCGCGCAGGCGGAAGTGATTCCGAATGACACGTTTTGGGACGTGGCGTGCGACATTCTGATCCCTGCAGCGCTGGAGCAACAAATCACCGCGGCCAATGCCGGGCGCATCCGGGCTCGACTCATCATCGAAGGTGCCAATGGACCGACAACACCCGCCGCCGACGACATCCTGCAGGAACGCAACATTCTGGTGCTGCCCGATGTGATTGCGAATGCCGGTGGGGTCACTGTCAGTTATTTTGAATGGGTGCAGGATTTCTCAAGCTTCTTCTGGAGCGAAGACGAGATCAACGCCCGGCTGGTGCGAATCATGAAAGAAGCCTTTGCAGGCGTGTGGCAGGTGTCGCAAGACCAAAAGGTCACGCTGCGGACGGCGACGTTTATCGTAGCCTGCAAACGCATTCTCCACGCCAGAGAGCTTCGCGGTCTCTATCCTTGAGCCGCGACTACTGAAGAGGGCCTTTCAAGGCCTCCGGTAGGACAAAGGGCACGACATCAATGCCCTCTTCCATGAGCGAGAGCGCCTCGTCGCGGGTCGTTGTGCCGCGGATGGCGCGTTCGTCCGCCTCCTGGTAGTGCATTTTTCGGGCTTCATCTGCGAACCGGTTGCCAACGTCCGTGGTGTTGGCCACCACTTGCCGGGCCAGTGCAAACCACGCTGCGGCGAGCACAGAGTCTGCGTTGGCGGACAACTGGTTCTGCTGCATATCGTCTGAAAGAGCCCGGCTTCCTGAGAGATTCAAACGCGGTGCGCTCAGTTTTTTGACGATGGAAACATCCCCGCATACCGGGCACTGCACCATCGATTTTTCACACTGCGCCAGGAAATCTTCCTCAGAACCAAACCAGCCTTCAAACGCATGGCCGTGGTCACATTGCAAGTCCAGGACTTTCATGGGCTGGATTGTGAGCGATCCGAAGGAACCGCAGCCTGCTGCCAGTCCAGCGCCCACGCGCCACTGAGCACGTTTTGCAACCAGAGTGCACCAGTAAGCGTTTTTGCATCGGTCACCTTGCCTTCCTTGCACCACTGAAGCAGTTCGGCAGGTGTGGCACTGAAGACATCCAGGAACTCACCATCGTCCAGATTGTGCTCGCCCAAAGCAAGGTGCCGGGCAAACCAGATATCGATGAATTCTGTGGAATAGGAAATAACCGGGTGCATTACCCCCGCACGTGCCCACTCCCGGGCGCTGTAGCCGGTTTCTTCCTGCAACTCCCGTTGGGCGCATGCCAGAACAGACTCCCCGGAGTCCAGTTTTCCCGCAGGAAACTCAATCATGACCTGGCCAACCGGGTAGCGGAATTGTCGCTCCAGCACCACGCGCAAGTTGCCCTGCTTGTCAGCCAGCAAGGGAATGATCATCACCGCACCTGGGTGAACCACGAACTCCCGGGTCGCAGATCCACCATCAGGCAGTACCACCGTGTCCCTAAACGCGTGTAAAAACTCGCCTTTGAGAATTTCCTGGCGTGAAACTCTGTGCTCGACCAAGTGCTGATCGCTCATAGCAAGTGACCCACCCTACCGGTTGCGCATGACCAGATATCGGTACACGAACCCGGGGAAGGCAAAGGTCAGAAACAAAAATACTGTAATGGCATAGAACTCCCAAGTCTGGGGAGCAATCTCACCGGCGCGCCGTTCAAACGCAAGGCCCACCAAGCCAGCTAACAGATAGCAAACCAGCAGCTCAAGCGCACGCAACCCCAATGTTTTCGGCTTCTGCAAAGGTATGACGCCCAAACCACGCAGCGTCAAAAATGGCAGGTTGGCCAAAGCCAACGCCAAGAACACGACAACCCAAACCGAGAACGGAGTATTCACAGAGGTCAAGTACCCAGCATTTGCCGGATCGCGTTCCCGCACAGCGCCAGCAATCCACTCGGGAACAAGCCCAACACAAGAATCAGGGCGCCATTGACGCACAGCACGACACGTACATCCAGAGGCGCGACCACAGTGCTTGCGGTAATGGGCGCGTCAAAATACATGACTTTGATTACGCGCAAGTAGTAAAACGCGCCAATAAGCGACATCATGACGGCGAAAACTGCCAATGTGATGGAGAACACCTGCCCGGAAGCGATCAAGGCCTGAAGCACCGCAAGCTTGGCGTAAAAACCCACCAGTGGAGGAATGCCAGCCAGCGAAAGCAGGCTGACCGCCATCACTGCGGCGTACAAGGGACTGCGCTGATTCAGACCCGCAAGATCCGCGATCTCTTCGCTTTCAAACCCTTCTTGCGACAGGAGCAGCAAGATGCCAAAACTGGCAAGCGTCGTCAACACATAGGTAATGACGTAAAACATGGCCGAGCTGTAGGCGTTGGCAGCAAAAGACAAGGCATCACCATTGACCACGCCAGACATCACGCCCAGCAAGACGAAACCCATTTGAGAAATGGTGGAGAACGCCAGCATGCGCTTGACGTTGGTTTGCGCGATTGCGGCCAGATTGCCCACCAGCAATGAACCAACGGACAACACCATCAACATTTGCTGCCAATCAACTGCCAGTGGCAACATGCCTTCCACCAAAAGACGCATCGTGATGGCGAACGCGGCAAGCTTTGGGGCGCCACCGATCATCAATGTGACTGCTGTGGGTGCACCCTGATAGACATCGGGAATCCACATGTGAAACGGAACGACACCCAGCTTGAACGCGAGGCCGGCAACCATGAACACCAGACCAAACACCAGAACCTGATGGCGGACCTGACCCGAGGCAATCGCGCGAAACACCGCGTTGACATCCAGAGAACCGGTCGCCCCATACATCATCGACATACCGTACAGCAGGAAGCCTGAAGCCATGGCACCCAGGACAAAGTACTTCATAGCCGCTTCAGTAGCGGTCGTGTTGTCACGGCGCAATGCAACCAGGGCATAACTGGAAAGGGTCAACAACTCCAGACCCATGTAGATCACCAGGAAGTTGTTCCCGGAAATCATGACAAACATGCCCAACAGCGCAAACAGACTGAGGGTGAACAGTTCGCCTCCGCGCAACATGTCGCGGTGTGCTGCGTAGGGCCGCCCATAGACCAAGGTGACCATGACGGCAAGCGTAGCGAAGCACTTAAGCCAGTTCCCCATGGAATCACTCACCACCATGTTCCCAAAACCGTAATGGGTCGCCGCACTCAATGCCAGATCGCCTTGCAGCAATGCCACCACAGCCAGCGTCAGCAGCGTGAGCGCATAGGTCAATCCGCGCATCGGCGTCTTTACCCCAAGGTCAATGAGTGCGATCGCGCAGGCCATGACCATCAGAATCATTTCAGGATAGGCAGTGATCCAACTGAGTTTGTCAATCATCGTTCGTCTCTCGCTTCAGTTTGATCAGTTCAGTTTGGAAATTGCAACATGCTTGAGCAATTGCGCTACTGAAACATCCATCACATCAGTAAATGGCTTGGGGTAGACACCCATCCACAATACAGCGGCAGCAAGAAGTCCCAACATCAGGAATTCACGCGCATTGATGTCGACAAGTGCCTTGACGTCATCATTGGCCACTGGACCCAGGTAGACCCGTTTGAACATCCACAGGGTATAAGCAGCACCAAATATCAGGGCACTAGCGGCTGCAAACCCGATCCAGAAATTGAACTTTACGGCACCCAGAATTACCATCCACTCACCTACAAATCCAGCGGTTCCCGGCAAGCCGCAATTGGCCATTGCAAAGAACAGCGCGAAAGCGGCAAACTTTGGCATGGTGTTCACAACACCGCCATAGCTGGCAATCTCGCGGGAGTGCACACGGTCATACAACACACCAATCGAAAGGAACATGGCGGCCGACACAAATCCGTGGGCAATCATTTGTACAACGCCACCGGCCACGCCGAGGTCGTTGAAAATAAAGAAGCCAAGTGTCACAAACCCCATGTGCGCAACGGATGAGTAAGCGACGAGTTTCTTCATGTCTTGCTGAACCAGCGCGACCAAGCCCACATAGACCACAGCAATGATAGAAAGCGTAATCATCAGCCATGCCCACTCATGGGCCGCATCGGGGGCGATGGGCAACGAAAACCGCAGGAAGCCGTATGCGCCGAGCTTCAGCATGATGGCCGCCAAAACCGCAGAACCACCTGTCGGAGCCTCGACGTGTACATCCGGCAACCAGGTGTGTACCGGCCACATGGGAACTTTGACAGCGAATGCCGCAAAGAAGGCGAAGAATAGCAGCGTCTGAGTCCGACCGTCCAGAGGCATTGCGTGCCAAACCGACAAATCAAAACTGCCACCCGACTTGGTGTACAGAAAGATGAGCGCGATCAACATCAACAACGAGCCAAGCAACGTATACAAGAAAAACTTGAACGCCGCGTAAATCTTGTTGGGCCCGCCCCAGATGCCGATGATCAGGTACATCGGAATCAGCGTAGCCTCAAAAAATACATAGAACAGCAGTCCGTCCAAAGCGCAAAAGACACCAATCATCAAGCCACTCAGTATGAGAAAGGCGCCCATGTATTGGTTCACGCGCCGGGTAATGACTTCCCAGCCAGCGATGATCACGACTACATTGATAAATGCGGTCAATAAGACAAACCAAAAGGATATCCCGTCTAAGCCAAGGTGGTAATTCACATTGAATCGCTCGATCCAGGGCGCCTTTTCAACAAACTGCATCGCTGCAGTCGCCGTATTGAACTGTCCATACAGTGGCAATGTCACCAGGAAACTGACGATCGCACCGATCAGAGCGACCCACCGAACCGAACGCGCCTGGTCATCACGACCCAGTGCCAGCAAGACAACGCCGAACGCAATAGGCGTCCAGATCGCAAGGCTCAACAATCCCATATTCTTTTTCTCCTACTTGAGCCAGACAAAATACGTCATGAGCACAAAAATGCCCAAGATCATGGCAAGCGCGTAGTGGTAGAGATAGCCAGTCTGCACCTTGCGCACTACGCCTGAAACCCAGCCCACCAACTTCCATGATCCGTTGACCAGGGTTCCATCAATGATCGCCTGGTCTCCAACTTTCCATAGGCCCATACCCAGAGCGCGCGCTCCTCGCGCAAGGACGTTTTCATTGAACCAGTCGAGGTAGTATTTATTTTCCAACAGCGTGAAAAGGGGCATCGCATTGCGCTTGATCGCGGTCGGCAACGCAGGATTGACCATGTACATGTAGTACGCCGTCGCCACGCCTGACACCGCAAGCCAAAGGGGCAAGCTGGTGAAAGCATGCACTGCCATCTGAAGCGGACCGTGGAAAACATGGGCCAATTCTTCCATGGCTGGATGCTTTTCCAGGTTCACGAAAATCGCATCTTTAAAGAAGTCACCAAACAGCATGGGGCCGATGGTCAGGTAACCAATTACCACCGACGGAATCGCGAGAAGAATCAGTGGCACCGTAACCACCCAAGGGGACTCGTGTGGCCCGTCATGTGCGTCGTGATGACCATGGTCATCATGGTGGTGGTGCACATCGGGGTTCTGATCGAAACGCTCCTTGCCATGGAACACCAGAAAATACATGCGAAACGAATAGAACGCCGTTACAAACACGCCCGCAAGCACCGCGAAGGATGCGAAACCAGCAGCAGGCAAATGGCTTTCGTGAACCGCTTCAATGATGCTGTCTTTCGAATAGAACCCGGAGAACAGTGGCGTGCCAATGAGCGCAAGGGAGCCCAGTAGGGAGGTAATCCAGGTAATGGGCATGTACTTCTTCAGACCACCCATCCAGCGGATGTCCTGGTTATGGTGAACGCCCATAATGACGGAGCCAGCCGCAAGGAACAACAAGGCCTTAAAGAAGGCGTGCGTCATCAGGTGGAAAACGGCCACCGAGTACGCGGACGCGCCGAGTGCCACCGTCATGTAGCCCAACTGGGAAAGTGTCGAATAGGCAACTACGCGCTTGATGTCATTCTGGATAATTCCCAAAAAGCCCATGAAAAGCGCTGTGATCGACCCAATGATCAGAATGAAGTTCAGTGCCGTATCGCTGAGTTCAAACAATGGCGACATACGTGCCACCATAAAAATACCTGCCGTCACCATGGTTGCGGCATGAATCAATGCAGAGATAGGCGTGGGGCCTTCCATCGAGTCCGGTAACCAGACGTGCAACGGAAACTGCGCCGACTTGCCCATGGCGCCAATAAACAAGCAAATACAAATCACGGTCACCAACATCCAGTCAGTACCAGGGAAACTCATTTGGGCTAGCTCTGCAGCCTTCGCAAAAGCCTCCGTGTAATTCAGCGTTCCTGCAAATGCAGCAATCAATCCGATACCAAGGATGAATCCAAAATCGCCCACCCGATTGACAAGGAAGGCCTTCATGTTGGCAAAAATGGCTGTCGGCTTGTTGAACCAGAATCCGATCAGCAGGTAAGACACGAGTCCTACCGCTTCCCACCCGAAAAACAACTGCAGCATGTTGTTGCTCATGACCAGCATCAACATCGAGAAAGTGAATAGGGAGATATAGGAAAAGAAGCGGTTATACCCTTCGTCCTCTTCCATGTAGCCGATGGTGTAGAGGTGAACCATCAGGGACACAAAGGTCACCACACACATCATCATGGCGGTCAAACCGTCCACCAAAAAGCCCACTTCCATTTTGAGACCACCAACGACCATCCAGGTATAGAGGGTCTCATTGAACCGGGCCCCGTCAAGCGCCACTGATTTCAAGGTCATTGCCGACACGATGAAGGCAACCAGAACACCGAGGATGGTCAACGAATGACTCAGACGTCGTCCAATCCAGTTACCCCCGAATTGGGTCCCAAACACGCCAGCCAGTACCGACCCCAGCAGCGGGGCCAAAGGGACGATCAGCAGCGTTGAAGCAGAAAGGGTTTGACTCATCTTGATTAACCCTTGAGCGTATTGAGTTCGTCCACACTGATGCTGGACTTGTTGCGAAACAGAAGCACCAGAATGGCTAATCCAATAGCCGACTCAGCCGCAGCAACTGTCAATATAAAAAACACAAATATCTGACCCTGCATGTCATGCAGGTAATAAGAAAAAGCCACAAAGTTCGTGTTGACGGCAAGCAGCATCAGCTCAATAGCCATCAGCAACACGATGAGATTGCGTCGATTCAAAAAGATACCAACCACCGACAATGCAAAGAGCATTGCTCCCAGCGACAAGAAGTGTCCTAGTGTCAAAGTCATGCTTTTTTCTCCCCTTCAGATACCGCTGCGGCAGGCTCAGCCACGGCAGCCTGGGTCGCCCCCATCTTGAGAACGGTCATTCGGTCACGGGCTTTTACCTTCACCTGATCACCAGGGCTGACGTACTTGCTGTCTTTTCGAGCCCGTAAGGTCAATGCAATAGCGGCGATCATTGCAACCAGCAAAATTGCAGCTGCCACTTCAAGCGGGTAGATGTACTGGGTGTACAACAACTTACCAAGCTCCTGCGTGTTAGAGACTTGCGTCATCCCGGGTGCAACACCCACAACGATGCGGGGGTCATCCACTACCCGGAATCCACCCATCAGCACGCCCGCCATTTCAAGCGCGATGACCACACCAACGACGGCAGCGAGAGGAAAATGATTCCAGAAACCAATGCGCAAATTTTCCACATTGATGTCCATCATCATCACGACAAACAAGAAAAGCACCATAACCGCCCCAACGTAGACCAATACGAGGGTGATAGACAAAAACTCCGCTTTCAACAGCATCCAGATCATGGCTGCCTGAAAGAAGGTCAATACTAAAAACAGGGCAGCGTGCACAGGATTGCGCGCTGTTATGACGCGAAACGCAGCAAACAGCAACACCGCTGAAAACGCGTAAAACAGACCGGTCGTGACACTCATGATTCAAATTCTTTCTTGCGACGGATCAGCGGTATTTGGCATCAGCCTGCTTGCTGGCTGCGATCTCGCTCTCGTAACGGTCGCCCACCGCCAACAGCATGTCCTTGGTGAAATACAAATCACCCCGTTTCTCACCGTGGTACTCAAGGATGTGCGTTTCCACAATGGAGTCCACGGGACAACTCTCTTCGCAGAATCCGCAAAAAATACACTTGGTCAGATCGATGTCGTAACGGGTAGTGCGACGGGAACCGTCTTCCCTGACGTCTGATTCGATGGTGATAGCCATCGCGGGGCAGACTGCCTCACACAACTTGCAGGCAATACAACGTTCTTCACCATTTTCATAGCGGCGCAGGGCATGCAGACCACGAAACCGGGGCGATAGCGGCGTCTTTTCTTCAGGAAATTGGACTGTCACCTTTCGGCGAAACGCATAACGTCCTGTCAGCGCCAGGCCTTTGAGCAACTCCACCAGCAGGAAGCTGTAGAGAAAGTCCTTGATTGAAAACGCAGAAGGCATACGGGTCACAGTGTTTGTAGACATGGTCGAATTTCCCTACTTCCAGATATTGAAGGAAGTCTGCATCCACGCGCCCACTACGACCAGCCAGACGAGGGTAACCGGAATAAAAACCTTCCAGCCCAAACGCATGATCTGGTCGTAACGGAAACGTGGGAAAGTCGCCCGAACCCAAATGAACAAGCTCACGACTGCACAGGTTTTGAGACCCAACCAGATCCAGCCAGGGATCCAATTCACCAGCTCACTGTCGATAGGCGAAATCCATCCACCGAGGAACATGATCGCAGCCAAAATGGACACGAGCCACATGTTGGCGTACTCCGCGAGATAAAACATTGCGTAGGACATACCCGAATACTCGACCATATGTCCGGCAACGATTTCGGCTTCGCCCTCAACAACGTCAAAAGGGTGGCGGTTCGTTTCGGCCATACCCGAGATGACATACACCACAAAGATGGGCAACAGGGGTAACCAGTTCCAGGACAGGAAGTTCAGGCCCATGTGGGCAAAATATCCTTTGCCCTGACCCGTGACGATGTCCGTCATATTCATGCTTGCAGATACCATCAGGACCACAATCAGGCAAAAGCCCATTGCGATTTCATAGCTGACCATCTGCGCAGACGCCCGCAGTGCGCCCAGAAAAGCGTACTTGGAGTTGGATGCCCACCCCGAAATTACGACGCCGTAAACTTCCATGGAAGTGATAGCCATCACAAACAGCAGGCCAGCATTGACATTTGCAAGTGCCACATCCGGCCCAAAAGGAATAACAACCCATGCCGCCATAGCGGGCATGATGGTCAATACCGGGCCAATAAAAAACAGGCCCTTATTGGCAGCTGCCGGAACCAGAATCTCTTTCGTCAACAGCTTTAAAGCATCCGCGATAGGCTGCAAAAGCCCCCAGGGACCCACGCGATTAGGGCCTATACGAACCTGAATCCAGCCCAGAAACTTTCGTTCCCACAAGGTCAAATAGGCTACTGCGCCCATCAAGGGTAAAACCACGACCACGATCTTGATCAATGTCCACAGGACGGGCCAGACAACCCCGGTCCACCATGCAGCCGCAACCAGCCCGACGCCAGCGTTATAAAACGCGTCAATCATGACAATACCCCCTCACCTGATGAGACATTCGTTTGCGCACGTGCATCTGCCGTCAATTGCAAAGACGACGCACGGCGCACGATGCCATCGAGTTGGTAAATACCAGCGACCGCAGGCTCTCCAGCACAAACCGTGAGATCCACAGAAACCTGACAGGCATTGCTCAATCGTTTCTCGGGCGCTGTTGCGGGACCACCATCGCCCTTGGTGTGCATGTGTTCCAAGACTTCTTGCGAAGACTCGTACGCCATCCCCGGTACATCCAGCATGTTGGCTAAAACCCGCAAGACCTTCCATGCGGGACGGGTGTCCCCCAAGGGCTTAACCACCGCATGGAAGCTCTGTGCACGCCCCTCGGCATTCACAAATGTTCCAGAAGTCTCGGTGAATGGAGCAATCGGAAGCAGAACATCGCTGAACTGCATATTGGCTTTGAACGGGCTCAAGGTGACAACCATCTCGCAACGCCCTAAGGACTTCACAGCCTGCACACCCAGTGCTGAGTCAAACTCAGGCTCGTTATTGAGAAGAATCGCTGCCTTCAAACCCCCAGACAACATCTGCCCGGCATTCAAACCATTCTTGCCAGGCACAGCAGCTGCCAATTGAGCGCCGACCGTGTTAGATGCCTCTGTAAGGTACCCGACGGTGGCGCTGACCTGCTCACCGATCCAGTTCGCCAACGAAAGCAGGCTGGACGCCTTCTCGTGATGGGCTGCAGCATTGCCGAGCAAAATGGCTTTGCGCTCGCCACTCAGGAGCGACTTTGCAATGGCTTGAGCGACGGCTGTGGCGGTTCCGGTCGCCGGTGGCGACACACCCTTTTCAATCGCCACCGCCGCAGCGATATCCGCAAGAGCCTGAACCCAGCTTGTTGATGGGGTCTGCAGGCTATTGGCAATGGGCATTGCCCAGTCCACCGCTGCCGCGCTAACCACATTCACTGCGCAACCCAGCCGGCCCGCTTGACGAACGCGTTGTGCAAACAGGGGATGGTCTTTGCGCAAATTTGAGCCAACGATCAAAACGCGCTGCAATTCTGACAGCGCCGCGACAGACATACCCAGATAACGGGCCCCGGTAGCGGAGTCAAACTCCGCGTTGCGCAAACGGTAGTCGATGTTTTCACTGCCCATGCCGCGCACCAAAGATCCTGCCAAGTAAAGCTCTTCAAGCGTGCTGTGAGGACTCACCAAAGCGCCGATGGCGGCCGCTCCGTGATTGGACTTGATGCTCTTCAGTCCATTGGCCACATACTCCAACGCGGTTTGCCAATCGACGCTCTTCCATTCACCGCCCTGCTTGAGCATGGGTGTTGTGAGGCGCTCATCACTGTTGAGCGCTTCATACGAAAAACGGTCCCGATCCGCAATCCAGCACTCATTGACCGCTTCATTTTCCAGCGGCACCACACGCATGACCTTGTTGTTCTTGACCTGCACAATCAAATTCGCGCCGGTCGAATCATGGGGGCTCACCGACTTGCGACGCGACAACTCCCATGTTCGGGCGCTGTAGCGGAAAGGCTTACTGGTTAAGGCACCGACGGGGCAGATATCGATCATGTTGCCCGAGAGTTCCGAGTCAATCGAGTGACCAACAAATGTTTCAATTTCGGCATGCTCCCCGCGATGGGACATGCCCAACTCCATCACGCCTGCGATTTCTTGTCCAAAACGTACACAACGGGTGCAGTGGATGCAACGACTCATTTCTTCCATGGAAACGAGCGGGCCCGCATCCTTGTGAAACACCACGCGCTTCTCTTCTTCGTATCGTGAAGTGGAACCACCATATCCGACCGCCAAATCCTGCAACTGGCACTCACCGCCCTGGTCGCAAATAGGGCAATCAAGCGGATGATTGATCAGCAAGAACTCCATTACTGATTTTTGCGCCTTAATGGCCTTGTCGCTTTTGGTGCGAACAATCATGCCCTGCGTGACAGGTGTTGCACAGGCCGGCATTGGTTTTGGCATCTTTTCCACGTCCACCAGGCACATGCGGCAATTTGCTGCAATGCTCAACTTCTTGTGGTAGCAGAAATGCGGGATGTAGGTACCGGCCTTGTCTGCAGCGTGCATGATCATGCTGCCTTCAACAATGTCAACCTTCTTGCCGTCGAGTTCGATTTCAATCATCTTGGGACTCGCTCAAACGTAGGCTGGGACCATGCAGGTCTTGTGCTCAACGTGGTATTCAAATTCGTGTCTGAAATGCTTGATCATGGCGCGCACCGGCATGGCCGCCGCGTCGCCCAGGGCGCATATGGTGCGGCCCTGGATGTTTTCGGCCACGTTATCCAGCAAGGCCAGATCGCTTTCACGCCCCTGTCCGTTCTCAATTCGATCCACAACCCGGGACAACCACCCCGTGCCTTCACGGCATGGCGTGCATTGCCCACACGACTCATGCATGTAGAAATAGCTCAAGCGCTGCAAGCTCTTCACCATGCAACGGCTGTCATCCAGCACGATGACGGCGCCTGAACCGAGCATGGAACCCGCCTTGGCAATGGAGTCGTAATCCATCGTGCATTCCATCATGATGGCTGCCGGCAAAATCGGAGAAGACGAACCACCAGGTATTACCGCTTTCAATTGGCGACCGGCGCGTACACCACCAGCCAACTCCAGTAAAGTGGCAAACGGGGTTCCCATGGGAATTTCATAATTCCCGGGACGCTCTACGTCACCACTTATGGAGTAGATTTTGGTGCCCCCATTATTGGGCTTGCCACATTCCAGATACGCCTGTCCACCATTGCGAATGATCCACGGCACGGCGGCAAACGTCTCGGTATTGTTGATCGTGGTGGGCTTTCCGTACAAACCAAAACTGGCAGGAAACGGTGGTTTGAAACGGGGCTGACCCTTCTTGCCCTCCAATGACTCCAGAAGCGCAGTCTCTTCACCGCAAATATAGGCACCAAACCCGTGCGCAGCATGCAACTGGAAGCTGAAGTTACTGCCAAGGATGTTGTTTCCCAGCAAACCCGCTGCACGGGCCTCTTCCAGCGCTTCTTCGAAACGGTCGTATGCAGAAAAAATCTCGCCGTGGATATAGTTGTATCCAACCGTAATTCCCATTGCATAGGCCGCAATGACCATGCCTTCGATAACGATGTGCGGATTGAATTCCAGAATATCGCGGTCTTTACAGGTTCCCGGCTCGCCTTCATCCGAATTGCACACCAGATACTTTTGACCCGGGAACTGGCGTGGCATGAAGCTCCACTTCAATCCGGTTGGAAACCCGGCGCCACCGCGTCCACGTAACGCAGACTCCTTGACGGTGGCAATCACCTGGTCCTGCGTCATACCCACAACGCCTGCCTCACTTTCAGGCGCGCCATCCTTACCCAGGATTTTGCGCAAAGCCTGGTATCCACCACGCGTTTCGTAGTCTTTAAGGCGCCAGTTAGCGCCATTCAACCCCGCATAGATTTGCGGCTTGATGTGTCGATCATGGAAACAGGTTTGAACACCGGTGGCCTGAAACTGCGACAGGATGTTGTTCACGTTCATGCCTTGTCTCCTACCGCACGCAGTCCATCCACCAGTTGATCCAGTTTCTCTGGCGACATGAAACTGCACATGGAACGGTCATTCACCAACAACACAGGGGAGTCTGCACACGCACCCAGACATTCGCTTTGTTGCAGCGTGAACATGCCGTCTGGCGTGGTCTCACCCATGGAGATACCCAGCTTCTGCTCCAAGTACCGCAATGTCTTGACGCCATCGCGCAACTGGCACGGCAGGTTGGTGCAAACATTGAGCTTGTACTTCCCAACAGGTTGCTGGTTGTACATGTTGTAAAACGTAGTCACCTCGTGCACAGCAATGGCTGCCATGCCGAGGTAGTCGGCAATCTGTTGCTCGCTGTCGGTGCTGACATGACCCAACTCCTGCTGAACGATTGCCAGGCAAGCCATAACAGCAGACTGCGCCTGATCGGCAGGATACTTGGCCACTTCCTTGGCGAAGCGCACTTTTGTAGCGTCAGAGATCATCGGTCAATCTCTCCAAAAACAATGTCCATAGTGCCAATGATTGACACCGCATCGGCAATCATGTGTCCACTAGCCATTTCATTCAGACTTGCCAGATGGGCAAATCCTGGTGGGCGAATTTTTAAACGGTACGGCTTATTGGCCCCATCGCTAACGATGTAGATACCAAACTCACCCTTGGGATGCTCGACGGCGGCGTAGGCTTCACCTTCTGGCACATGAAATCCTTCCGTAAAGAGCTTGAAATGGTGAATCAGCTCTTCCATGTTGGTCTTCATGGATTCCCGTGACGGCGCCGCCACTTTGTGATTGTCTGTAATGACCGGACCAGGATTGACCCGGAGCCAATCGACACACTGCTTGATGATGCGATTGGACTGCTTCATCTCTTCCATACGCACGAGGTAGCGGTCATAGACATCGCCCGTTTTACCGACGGGAATATCAAAGTCCATCTGATCGTAAACGTCATACGGCTGCTTCTTGCGCAAATCCCATGCAATACCAGACCCCCGCAGCATCGGGCCAGAAAATCCCAGGTTCAACGCGCGTTCAGGCGTTACAACACCGATGTTGACCGTCCGCTGCTTCCAGATGCGGTTGTCCGTCAGCAAGGTGTGATATTCATCCAGACAAGCGGGAAACCGCTGCGAGAAATCATCAATGAAATCCAGCATAGAACCCTGGCGATTGCTATTGAGTTCTGCCACACCTTTGGCGTTGCGCACACGACTTGCCTTGTACTGAGGCATGCTGTCCGGCAGATCGCGATACACACCACCTGGTCGGAAATAGGCAGCGTGCATGCGCGCGCCGCTAGCCGCCTCATACATGTCAAACAGATCTTCGCGCTCGCGAAATGTGTAGATCAGAATCGTCGAGCTACCGCAATCATTGCCGTGTGATCCCAGCCACATCAGGTGGTTGAGCAAGCGCGTAATTTCAGCAAACATCACCCGGATGTACTGAGCACGCACTGGTACCTCAATACCCAGCAACTTTTCAATAGCCAGGCAGTAAGCGTGCTCGTTACACATCATGGACACATAATCCAGGCGATCCATGTAAGGCAGGGCCTGAATATAGGTCTTACTCTCCGCCAACTTTTCAGTGGCACGGTGCAAAAGACCGATGTGCGGATCAGCACGCTGGATGACCTCTCCATCAAGCTCGAGCACCAACCGCAACACGCCGTGTGCAGCAGGATGCTGCGGCCCAAAATTAAGGGTGTAGTTCTTTATCTCAGCCATGAATCAAACCGCTCACTGCAAGCCCCCGTAGTTGTCTTCACGGATGATGCGCGGCGTAATTTCGCGCGCCTCGATGGTGACCGGTTGATAGATGACACGCGCCTGCTCCGCGTCATAACGCATTTCCACATGCCCCGTGGTCGGAAAATCCTTGCGAAAGGGATGACCGATGAACCCATAGTCCGTCAGAATTCGGCGCAAATCGTTGTGACCGTCGAAAACGATACCAAAAAGATCAAACGCTTCCCGCTCAAACCAGTCGGCAGAGTTCCAGATATCTGTCACAGACGCCAACACTGGCATTGCATCATCCGTCGCAAACACCTTCAATCGCACGCGCTGGTTTAACGCGATAGACAGCAGGTGACTGACCACACAAAAACGCGAACCTTCATAGGCTCCATCCCTGTACTCAGAATAGTCAACGCCACACAGATCCATCAGTTGCTCAAACTGGCAACCCGGAGTGTCACGCAAAGCCAAGGCCGATACATGGTAATCCGCGGCACCAACCTCGACACAAACTTCCCCCAACTTAACGGAGATCCGCTTGACTTTGTCACCCAGAGCAGCCTGTACGGCATCACGAGTCACCTCAGGGGATATTGCAAATAACGTCATAACCCCTCTCTCACGCCCGCGCGATGGTTTCAGTACGGCGAATCTTCTGCTGCAACTGCAAAATACCGTAGACCAGAGCCTCAGCAGTCGGAGGACAACCGGGAACATAGACATCCACCGGCACAATGCGATCACAACCGCGAACCACGGAATAGCTGTAGTGATAGTAACCACCACCGTTGGCACACGAGCCCATGCTGATCACCCAACGGGGCTCCGACATCTGGTCGTAGACCTTGCGCAGTGCGGGAGCCATTTTGTTGCACAGTGTGCCCGCAACAATCATCAAATCCGACTGACGGGGACTGGCCCGGAATACCTCTGAACCAAAACGACTCAAGTCGTAGCGCGCGGCCGCAGCGTGCATCATTTCTACAGCACAACATGCCAACCCAAAAGTCATGGGCCAAATGGAGCCGGTCTTTGCCCAATTCATCACCGAGTCGTAACTGGTGGTGACGAAGCCCTCTTTAAGAACACCTTCAATCATTACATTACTCCCAGTCCAAGGCGCCCTTTTGCCACATATAGGCAAAACCGAGGGTAAGCACACCGACAAACTCGACACCGATCAAGAAACCGAAAAAGCCGGTCTCCTTGAGCGTTACAGCCCACGGAAACAAAAAGGCAGTCTCCAGATCGAACAAGATGAACAAAATAGCAACCAAGTAATAGCGTACGTCGAACTTCATCCGAGCATCTTCAAACGCCTCAAAGCCACACTCATAGGGGGAGTTTTTTGCCGCATCAGGTCGGTTGGGACCCAAGATGTAGCCGAGCACTTGCGGGACTACGCCAATCGCAACGCCGACCAAGATGAACAAAAGAACGGGTAGATACTGATCGAGGTTCATCTTGAGATTCTGATCACTGTGTGTGGTTACCCAAGGTCAACCCTGAGCAAACACAATTGTCTGGTGCGGTCGGCGAGACTCGAACTCGCACAGCTTTCGCCACTACCCCCTCAAGATAGCGTGTCTACCAATTTCACCACGACCGCGGTTCTCATTTTCTGGATAGCGTGAGGAACCTCGCGGTTATTTGCCTTCCAGAATGCCTTAGAGTTTACCCTGAATTTCATCCCTTCCCGGGCGAGAAGGGGCAATTAAAACAGCAATTATTTTGCAGGAATCTGCGCGGCACCTGAAGCCGGGACCGCAGGCGCTGACGCTGCTTCAGCTACGAGTGGAGCAACTGCGGCTGCACCCTCCAGAACACTGCCCGAAGACACCGGACGCAAGTTACCAAAATACGCCAGCGCCAGAGTGGATATAAAAAATATCGTTGCCAGAACGGCCGTCGTGCGCGACAGAAAGTTTGCGCTTCCGCTCGCACCAAACAGACTGCCAGAACCGCCGCTACCAAAGGCGGCTCCCATGTCTGCACCCTTGCCGTGTTGCACCAGGATCAGGCCAATCATGGACAGTGCCGCAAGCATCTGAACCGTCAAAATAATCGTCAACACAATGTTCATTCTTAACTCCTAATTGAAAATCAGCCGCAACTACCGGTTAGCGGGCTGCTGCGATGATGGATAAAAAATCGGCGGCCTTGAGGGACGCGCCCCCGACCAGGCCGCCATCGATGTCTGCCTGACCCAGCAATTGGGCCGCATTGGCAGCGTTCATGCTGCCGCCATAAATAATGTGGACGCGGTCGGCCTGTGCAGTTGCCGCACGCAACTGACCACGCAACACCGCATGCACCTGCTGTGCTTCTTCAGGTGAGGCCGTCTTGCCGGTCCCAATCGCCCAAACCGGCTCATAAGCCACGACGATCTCACTGATGCAATGCCCGTTGGTATGGATAACGGCGGCGAGTTGGCGCTTGACAACCTCTTCGGTATGACCTGCCTCACGCTCAGCCAGTGTCTCACCTACGCAAACGATGGGAGTGATGCCGGCGGCCAGTGCACTTTGCGCCTTTGCAGCCACCACCACATCGGTTTCACCGTGGTACTGACGACGCTCCGAATGCCCGACAATGGCATACCGGGCACCGAACTCTCGCAGCATCTCTGCGGAGACTTCGCCTGTAAATGCACCGAAAGCGTGCTGGGAGACATCCTGAGCACCCAGGTCGATTCCGCTACCGGAGGCCAGTCGCTGTACCTGCGCCAAATAGGGCGCGGGTACACAAACCGCAACCAGGCACTTCCAGTTTGCAGATCCAGCTATGAGCGCCTGCACCAGCGTTTCGTTGGCTGCCATGGAGCCGTTCATCTTCCAGTTACCTGCAATCAGTTTTTTCTTCATGCTGTACCCCAAGTCAAAACAATCTTGCCTACATGCTGGTTGGATTCCATCAAGGCATGGGCACGCGACGCGCCACTACCACTGGCATGTTCCGCATCCTGCGCGTTGAACACACTGTGCACCACCGGCTTGATGCGGCCTGCGGCAATCAATGGCCAAACGCGCTGCAAACAGGCCTGGGCAATCGCTTGCTTGAACGCAATCGGTCGCGGTCGCAACGTGGATCCCGTGAGGGTCAGACGCTTGCGCATCACCAGACCCGCGTTGATCTCGCCCTGAACGCCACCCTGCACGGCAATGATGACCAGGCGGCCATCTTCTGCCATACAAGCCAGCTCCTTGGCGATGTAGTCACCAGCCACCATATCCAGCACCACATTCACACCACGGCCATCCGTCAGGCGCAAAACCTCGCTCTGGAAGTCCTGCGTTTTATAGTTGATGGCGTGATCCGCTCCCAAGGCCAGGCAGGCTTGGCATTTGGCATCACTGCCAGCAGTCACAATCACGGTCGCACCAAAGGCTTTGGCCAGCTGAATTGCCGTCACGCCGATGCCGCTGGAGCCACCCTGAATCAGCAGTGTTTCGCCGCTTTGCAGGCGTCCCCGGTCAAAAACATTGCTCCAGACGGTGAAAAAAGTTTCCGGCAACGAGGCCGCCTCAATGTCACTCAGTCCACCCGGTACCGGCAGGCACTGAGCCACGGGTGCGACGCAGAACTCCGCGTACCCACCACCCGCAACCAAGGCACACACCCGGTCACCCACCTGGAGATTGGCATGCTTCAGGGCCCCGGCATCGCCAGCAGCAATGATGCCTGCGATTTCGAGTCCGAGAATATCCGACGCGCCCGGAGGCGCCGGATAAAGTCCTGATCGCTGCAAGACATCAGGACGATTGACGCCGCTGGCGCTAACGCGAATAAGAACCTCGCCTGGACCCGCGACAGGCACAGGACGCTGTCCCAGACGCAGAACTTCCGGCCCGCCAAAGGATGCAATTTCAATAACGTTCATAGCATATTCAACCGATAGCCCCCGCCGCCGCTGCATGTGCAGCTATCGATTTACTAGCAGTAGTATTAAATCAACCTTGATCCGAAGACTGGGCAGGACGGTCCATCAGGGCTTTCATGGACAACTTGATACGACCTTTTTCGTCGGTTTCCATCACCTTGACCTTGACGATCTGACCTTCCGACAGGTAGTCGGAAACCTTCTCGACGCGCTCATGGGCGATCTGGCTGATGTGCAGCAAGCCGTCTTTGCCTGGCAGCAGGTTAACCAGTGCGCCGAAGTCCAGAATCTTGGTGATCGGGCCTTCGTAGACCTTGCCAATTTCCACTTCAGCCGTGATCTGCTCGATGCGGCGCTTGGCTTCTTCCGCCTTGGCTGGGTCAGCCGATGCGATGGTGATCGTGCCGTCTTCGTCGATGTTGATCTGCGTGCCGGTCTCTTCGGTCAACGCACGGATCACGGAGCCACCCTTGCCGATCACGTCACGGATCTTCTCGGGGTTGATCTTCATGGTGAACAGACGCGGTGCAAAAGTGGAAACTTCGGTCTTGGCTTCGGCCATGGCTTCCTGCATCTTGCCCAGAATGTGCATGCGCGCTTCTTTGGCCTGGGCCAGAGCGACCTGCATGATTTCCTTGGTGATGCCCTGGATCTTGATGTCCATCTGCAGCGCGGTAATCCCGTTGGTGGTACCGGCTACCTTGAAGTCCATGTCGCCCAGGTGGTCTTCGTCACCCAGAATGTCGGTCAGTACCGCGAAGCGGTTGTCTTCCTTGATCAGGCCCATGGCAATACCCGCCACGTGCGCTTTCATGGGAACGCCAGCGTCCATCAGGGACAGGCAGCCGCCGCAGACCGAAGCCATCGACGAGGAGCCGTTGGACTCGGTGATTTCCGACACGACCCGCATGGTGTACGGGAATTCTTCCTTGCTTGGCAGCACCGCAATCAGCGCGCGCTTCGCCAGACGGCCATGGCCGATTTCACGGCGCTTGGGGGTACCGACACGGCCCGTTTCGCCGGTGGCGAACGGAGGCATGTTGTAGTGCAGCATGAAGCGGTCTTCGTACTCGCCCGACAGGGCGTCAATACGCTGCGCATCGCGCTCGGTGCCCAGTGTGGTGACGACCAAAGCCTGTGTTTCACCACGGGTGAACAAGGCAGAACCGTGGGTACGGGGCAACACGCTGTTGCGAATTTCAATGGCACGCACGGTGCGGGTGTCGCGGCCGTCAATGCGGGGCTCGCCTGCCAGAATCTGGCCGCGAACAATCTTGGCTTCGATGTCGAACAGCATGCCGTCCACCGCCACGCTGTCAAACTCAACGCCTTCAGCCTTCAGACCCATCTTGGTCCAGGTCGTCACTTCACGCGTCGCCTTGGTGCGCGCCTGTTTGTTGCGGATCTGATAAGCAGCGGCCAGCTTTTCCTGAGCGAGTGCGCCCACTTTGGCGATCAGCACTTCATCTTTTGCAGGTGCTTTCCAGTCCCACACGGGCTTGCCCGCGTCACGCACCAGTTCATGGATGGCGTTGATGGCGATGTTGCCTTGCTCATGGCCAAACACCACAGCGCCCAACATAATTTCTTCGGACAGTTGCTGCGCTTCCGACTCCACCATCAACACGGCAGCTTCGGTACCGGCAACGACCAGATCCAGGATGGAATCTTTGCGTGCGGTCTGACCCGGATTCAAAACATACTCGCCATTAACGTAGCCCACGCGCGCCGCACCAATAGGGCCGTTGAATGGGATTCCGCTGATGGACAGCGCAGCGCTGACCGCGATCAGGGCAGCAATGTCGGCATCCACTTCAGGATTCAGCGACACGGTGTGCACCACAACGTGCACCTCGTTGAAGAAACCTTCAGGGAACAGCGGACGAATGGGGCGGTCGATCAGACGGCTAGTGAGTGTTTCAAACTCGCTGGGGCGGCCTTCGCGCTTGAAAAAGCTGCCGGGGATCTTGCCTGCGGCGTAGGTCTTTTCCAGATAGTCAACCGTCAACGGGAAGAAATCCTGACCAGCCTTGCCTTCAGTCTTGGCGACCACAGTGGCCAGCACCACGGTGCCATCCATATCCAGCAGCACGGCGCCGGTGGACTGGCGGGCGATTTCGCCGGTTTCCATGGTGACCGTGTTTTGGCCCCATTGGAAGGTCTTGGTAACTTTATTGAAAATGCTCATCTGTAATCTCCATTGAGTTTGGGAGGTGCAGGCCACCTCACCCGAGCCCAGAGGCTGCAACACAGAACACGATGCCATTCCAGAGAAATCCAGAAAATTGATCGTTTTCTAGACCCAATTCCTCTGGAATGACACAGCTTCGCTCTGCTTTTGCCGTCTCCGAAGTAAAAAACGCCTGAGCTAGTGAACTAACTCAGGCGTCTGTCATTCGCTTTAACGCTTACTTACGCAGACCCAGTTTCGCGATCAGTGCCACGTAACGGTCGTGGTCAACACGGTTCAGGTATGTCAACAGGCTTTTGCGCGTGTTGACCATGCGCACCAGACCGCGACGACCATGGTGGTCTTTTGCGTGGGTCTTGAAGTGGGGCATGAGTTCATTGATGCGGGCGGTCAACAGTGCAACTTGCACTTCAGGACTGCCGGTATCGGTTGGGCTGCGCTGGTTGTCTTTGACAACAGATGCTTTGATGCTGGAAGCGATCATTTCAATTTCCTGTACTTTTTGGGCTTGCAAGCGGGGCTGCAGGCTCCGGTTTCTGAACTTGCGCCCAATGCTGGAACTGCTTTGGGCGTGCGCCTTGCCGAATGCAAAGCCGCTCGATTATAGCGTGGGCTTGGAAGACGCGCCCAACGGCCCACGCAAGCGGTTCAAGGACGCTGCATTTTGCAGGTGGTGGGCTGCTCCGCCGCCACGGGCGCAATGGTCTTGATCACCCGAAATCCGTAGCCCGAGCCTTCCACATCAAATTTGACGCCGGGCGCACCCTGGCGCTCCATGACGCCCACCACCAGTGGCTGCTGAAACTGGTGGTCGGAGGCCCGCATAACACCCGTTTGCCCACCCAATGTGACGTTAGCCCTCTCCAACTGTGCGCCGACCGCTACCAAATCAATAGCATGGTTCGCGGTGACGCCACCCCGTTGACCCGCGCTCTCGACCGCCTGCGCCAGTGATTCAATCATCAGCTGCATGCGCATGTGGACATAGTCGTCCGCTGGCTGAGGGTAGCGGGCGCGGAATGAACGGTAAAACGCTTCACTGCCAGCGGTCTGCACATTGGGCAACCACTCCGCCACGGCCACCACTTTGCCAATGCCTGCATCCCCAATCGCGGCCTGTGCGCCCAGCGCGTTGCCGTAAAACGTGTAGAACTTGCCTTCAAATCCGACGTCCTTGGCCGCTTTGATCAACAAGGTCAGGTCATTGCCCCAATTCCCGGTGATAACCGCCTGCGCGCCGCTGGCCTTGATCTTGGTGGTATAGGGCAAAAAGTCTTTTACCCGCGCCATGGGGTGCAACTCGTCACCCACAATTTGCACATCCGGGCGCTGCAGAGCCAACTGGCGCCTTGCCTCGCGCAAAACGCCCTGGCCAAAGCTGTAGTCTTGCCCGATCAGATAGACGCTTTTTATCGCCTTGTCGTCCTTGATGACATCCATGAGTGCCGCCATGCGCATATCGGCGTGGGCATCAAACCGGAAATGCCAGAAGCTGCATTTCTCGTTGGTCAGTGACGGGTCAACGGCCGAGTAATTCAGGAAGAGGACACGTCGGGCAGGATCGCGCTCGTTGTGCTTATTGATGGCGTCGATCAATGCCGCCGCGTTGGCGGAGGAGTTGCCCTGCAAAACAATGCGCACCCCGTTGTCGATGGCCGATCGCAATGCTGAAAGTGCTTCCTCGCTCTGACCCTTGCTGTCATAGCGTTCCAGCGCCATCAGCTGGTTGCCGCCTGCGGCTGCAGACAGCTTGACACCGCCGCGCGCATTGACGCGCTCAACTGCCCACACGATGTTGCGAAAAACCGCTTCACCCGCATTGGCATTGGGCCCGCTCAAGCCCTCAATCAGGGCCAGCTTGATCGTTGCGGGAGGGGCTTCGGCCCGCACGGTAGACAGCAACAAGGGTGCGACACATAGCGCCGCAGCACACGATTTCAAGGCCCAACGTGAAAGAATAAACATGCAGATATTTCTCTTGAAATGAGAGGGATGAGGCGCAGCTTAGGTGCATGCGGCGCTCGCTGTGAGAGCCGCGCAGTGTACTAGGAGTACCTCCATGTTTTTTGCTACGACCGCCCAGCCCCAGATTCGCCGCCAAGCCTATGCCAACCCCGGCCGAACGCTGGAGCGCTTCATGGATGATGCGCTGCGCTCCACCAGCAACCGTGCCTGCGCATACACCCAGGATGAGACTGCGTTCAACCTGACACTGGATGTGCCCGGCATCGCCAAAGACCAATTGAACATCGCCATTGAGGGCGCCATTGTTCGCATTACCAGTAAAGAAGGTGCGCCCCGCAGCTACAAAGCCGCATACGAGCTGCCGCAAGACATCGACACTGCGCAGAGCGCTGCCAAACTCGAAAACGGCGTTCTGAGCCTGAAGCTGGTCAAAAAAGTGCCCGTCAGCACCGCCACCGAACTGGCGATTCACTGACCCAGCGACTGCAACGGCCAGCGCGGCTTGACATCAAATGCGTAGCTTGTGGTCGCTTCCTGCAGACCACTCTGCAGGCGCATGGCAGCCGCCATGGCAATCATGGCGCCGTTGTCGGTGCACAAATGCAACTCCGGGTAATGCACCCGGATGTTGCGTTTGGCGCACTCGGCGTTGAGTTGTTCTCGCAGACTCCGGTTGGCCCCCACTCCGCCAGCCACCACCAAGCGCTTCAAACCGGTTTGCTTCAACGCAATCAGTGATTTTTTGATCAGCACGTCCACAATGGCCGCCTGCGTAGATGCGGCCAGATCACAGCGTGCGGCGAGTGGCAGCTTCTCAAAACCCGCAGCTGTGCTGGGCGTCGTTTGCTCCACGGGCGCACCGGCAGTGGCGTGCGCCACCACCATGCGCTGGGCCTGCACCAGCACGGCGGTCTTGAGCCCGGCAAATGAAAAATCGAGATTGCCACTGTGCAACAAGGGCCGCGGTAAGGCGAACGCCTTCGGATTGCCCTCTTCGGCCATGCGGGCCAACGCGGGCCCGCCCGGATAACCCAGCCCCATGAGCTTGGCCGACTTGTCAAAAGCCTCGCCAGCGGCATCATCGATCGTTTCACCCAACAGTTCGTAACGCCCTACCCCGTCCACCCGCATCAACTGGGTATGCCCACCGGAAACCAGCAGGGCCACAAAAGGGAATTGGGGGGGGTCTTCACTCAGAAAGGGCGAAAGCAGGTGCCCCTCAAGATGGTGCACACCCAGCACCGGCTTGCCCAAGGCTGCACCCAGCGCACACGCCACACCGGCACCGACCAGCAAGGCACCCGCCAGACCCGGACCCCGGGTGTAGGCGACCACATCCACATCCGCCAGTGTTCGGTCTGCCGCCGTCAACACCTCTTGCGTCAGCGGCAGCACCCGGCGAATATGGTCGCGGCTGGCAAGTTCCGGAACCACGCCGCCAAAAGCCTGGTGCATCTCAATCTGGCTATACAGCGCATGGGACAGCAAGGTGGGCACACCACGGTCGTGGGTTTGCACCAGGGCCACCCCTGTCTCATCGCAAGACGACTCAATTCCCAGCACCAGCATGTTGTTCACCATAGGGCATGGAGTTTACCCAAGCACAATAGCGATGGCAGACCCTTAAAATTGGCTTGATTTTTGCATCCACTATCCACATGAACGAAGCGTTGCGCATTGTTGTTATTTCTGCTGACCTGGCCATTCATGACCCGCAAGACACCCACGCCCTCGACCAGGCCGAGCGCTCACGCAGCCTGCGTATTGGTTTGCTGGAAAGCGGATTCAACCTGGTTGCTTCCCTGCCCGCTGACGTATTCTTGACTGAACGCCTGGCTCAGCTGCAACCCGACCTGATCATTGTGGATGCAGAGAGCGAGGCCCGCGACGCACTGGAACATGTCGTGATGGCCACCCGCGATGCGCGCCGCCCCATCGTCATGTTCACCAATGACAATGACACATCCAATGCACGGGCCGCCGTTGCCGCAGGCGTGTCGGCCTACATCGTGGCGGGTCTTTCAGCAGACCGCATTCGCCCCATTCTGGACGTGGCGCTGGCGCGTTTCCAGCACGAGCAGGCCTTGCGGGCCGAACTGGCCACCACGCGCAGCGAACTCAACGAGCTCAGTGCTGAACTCAGGGACCGCAAAGTCATAGACCGCGCCAAGGTCCTGCTGATGGAGCGCCAGCAGCTCACCGAAGAAGCGGCCTACTCCAAGCTGCGTAAGACGGCCATGGACAAGAACCTCAAGATTGTGGATGTTGCCCAGCGCATGCTGGACGTGGCGGACCTGCTGGGCTAGGATCAGCCGAATGGAAAATATTTCACCCTTCTTGCTGCACTGGGCCATTACGGCGGTCTCTCTCTGGGCCGCCAGTCATATTTTCAAGGGTCTGAAGTTTGACGACACTGCGTCACTCATCGTCTCGGCGCTACTGCTCGGCTTTGCCAACGCCATCATCAAGCCGCTGCTCATCGTTCTCACCCTGCCGTTGACCTTGTTGACGTTTGGTCTGTTTGTACTGGTCATCAATGCCTTGATGATTTTGCTGGTCGCGTGGCTCGTCAGGGGCTTCAAGGTCTCCGGCTTCTGGACTGCGTTCTTTGCCAGCATGTTTATCGGCCTGCTCAGTATCGTGATGGGATCTTTCGTCATCACAAGCAGCCCTGAAACAACCATCCAGATGCCCCAGCACGGGCGTTGGCTTTAGCCGTCTAAGGGAACACTTTAGCCTCTGAAATGCCCGGCATCCACTGGCTGACGTTGCACAGCGTTCTGGTGATCTTCGGTCTCACCATCTACGTTGTCGCATCGCACTCCCGGCGTCAGCGCCGACATCCATCCGCAGCCATTGCCTGGGTCGTTTCGCTGGCACTGCTGCCCTATCTGGCGCTTCCGCTCTACCTCCTGTTTGGCAGCCGAAAGATTCCTCGCGACCTGCTACTGCGGCACGCGACCGTTTTGCCGCTGGCGGGTCGACGGCTCAACACCCCGGCCGCCAATTTCCAGCAACTCGCTGCCGCGATGGGGGTAACAGCCGCGTCGACCTATCAACCACTGCGCATTCACGAAAACGGTCAGCAGGCCCTGCAAGCACTTCGGGAGGTGATGCAAGGATCCACCCGTACCCTGGACCTATGCACCTTTCTTCTGGGCCGGGACGCCTTGGGAGACGAAATAGCCAGCATGCTGATGCGCCAGGCACAGGCCGGTGTGCGGGTTCGCCTGCTGATCGACGGCGTCGGCGTTTACCTGGGGGGACGGCCGGACCTGAAGCGGCTGTCTGCGGCTGGCGTCCAGGTCGCACGGTTTGTCTCGCCCCTGCGATCGCCACTCCCCGGGCGCACCAACTTGCGCAATCACCGCAAAATGGTGATCGCTGATGGAGAGCGACTGTGGACGGGTGGCCGCAACCTGGCGGCTGAATACTTTGTCGGTGATTTGCTGGCAAAGCATCCGCAGGCTCCATGGACCGACTTGAGTTTTGACCTGGCCGGGGGTCTGGCGCGTCAGGCACAGGGCCAGTTCGATCTGGACTGGGCGTTCGCAACCCAGAGCCCGCAGCGCAGTGCAACAGAAACCCGCACTCCTCCAATCGATGCCGGCCTGGCGCAAGCACAATTCATCGCCAGCGGACCGGACCAAGCGGACGACACCTTGCATGCGCTGCTGGTATCGAGCTGTTTCACCGCACAAAACCGGATTCTGGCGATCACACCCTATTTCGTACCCGATGCGGCGCTGTTGATGGCACTCACGCTGGCCGCACGTCGCGGGGTCGCGGTGGACCTGGTTTTGCCACGGCGGTCGAACCATCGACTGGCCGATATGGCGCGCCACGCGGCCCTGCGCGAGCTGTCGGCGGCGGGTGCCCGCGTCTGGCTGACACCCGGGATGATGCATGCCAAAGCCATCATTGTTGATGATGAACTGGCCTTGGCAGGTTCGGCCAATATTGACGAACGCAGCCTGTTTCTGAATTACGAAATGATGGTGGCATTTTTTGACCCCACGGACGTCCAGCGATTCGCACACTGGATCGATCACCAGCGAATGGGCGCCATACCCTACCGTTCGCAGCCGCCGGGCATATTGCGCGGGCTGGCCGAGGGATCGATCCGGTTGCTGGCGTTTCAGCTCTGAGTCATCCTTCCACCTGATCGCAGGGGATGCCGGCTGGCCGGACCGGAAGCAGACCGGCGAAGCGGCTTGCATTTGGTGCGCCGCACAATTTCAGTGCCCCTGCCCAACGGCTGCAATGCCGTGATCGTTCGGCACAAAAAACCGCCTTAGCCCTCGTCAATACTGCGTATGCAGCTATAAAAACAGTAGCATATTGCATCCAGTCCATTCAGAAATCACCTGTCCAGCAACCTGGCACGCTCATTGCTTCACTCCCAACAAGACCACTGAGGGTCAACTGACAAGCTTTACCCAACGACGGGCAAGGCCTGTCAATCCGGACAAAGGCGTCCCCACCAGCACTTGGCTTCCATGAAGCGCCGTGCTGTGTGCGGACGCCTTTTTTTGTTTTTGCAACTGATGGAGCTTTGCCATGACTGATCTTCTCAAAACCAAACTCAGCCGCCGCGCCGTGCTGCAAACCGCCGCGGTGGGTGCCATTGGCATCAACCCCGCCCTGCGCGCCGCCGTGTATGCCGCAGGATCTGATGCCCCTGAGAAAACCGAGGTCAAGGTTGGCTTCATTCCCCTGACCGACTGCGCCAGCGTCGTGATGGCCTCGGTGCTGGGCATCGACAAGAAGTATGGCGTCAAGATCATCCCCAGCAAAGAGGCCTCCTGGGCTGGCGTGCGCGACAAGCTGGTCAACGGCGAGCTGGATTTCGCCCATGTGCTCTACGGTCTGATCTACGGGGTGCACCTGGGGGTCAGCGGCCCCAAGAAAGACATGGCCGTGCTGATGACGCTCAACCAGAATGGCCAGGCCATTACGCTGTCCAAAAAGCTGGCTGACAAAGGCGCTGTCGACGGTGCAGGCCTTGCCAAGCTGATGGCCCGCGAAAAGCGTGAATACACCTTTGCCCAGACCTTCCCCACCGGCACCCACGCCATGTGGCTGTACTACTGGATGGCAGCCAATGGCATTAACCCCATTACCGACGCCAAGGTCATCACGGTGCCACCACCGCAGATGGTGGCCAACATGCGTGTCGGCAATATGGACGGCTTTTGCGTGGGTGAGCCCTGGAACCACCGCGCCATCATTGACGGCATTGGCGTCACTGCCACCACCACGCAGGACATCTGGAAAGACCACCCCGAAAAGGTGCTGGGCACCACGGGTGACTTCGTCAAGAAATACCCCAACACCGCGCGTGCCGTGACCGCCGCCATCATCGAAGCCGGCCAGTGGATTGACGCCAGCCTGTCCAACAAGAACAAGATGGCAGAAACCATTGCCGACAAGAGCTATGTCAACACCAGCGTGGACGCCATCAACCAGCGCATTCTGGGCCGCTACCAGAACGGCATGGGCAAGACCTGGGACGACGCCAACCACATGAAGTTCTTCAACGAAGGCACCGTCAACTTCCCCTACCTGTCGGATGGCATGTGGTTCCTGACCCAGCAAAAACGCTGGGGCCTGCTCAAGGAACACCCTGACTACCTGGCTGTGGCCAAACAGATCAACCAGATCGACATCTACAAGCAGGCCGCTACCGCTGCCAAAACGCCCATTCCGAAGGACGCCATGCGCAGCGCCAAGCTGATGGACGGCGTGGTCTGGGACGGCAAGGACCCGAAAAAGTACGCCGACGGTTTCAAGATCAAAGCCTGAACACTTGCCCACTAGGAGAACACCATGGTCAGCGCCGTATTCCACTCGCCCCTGTCTGCTACGGCAGAGAGTCATGCTATCAAAAAAGAAGCTGCTAACGCATATTCCACGGGGGCTACAGGCATGAAAGATGCGCAAACTCCGGTCACGACCCCCGCGGGCAAGCCATCCTTCGACGGGCGCGGTCTGGTGTTGGCCGTGCTGCCGCCCGTACTCGGACTGGTCCTGCTGATTGGCATTTGGGCGCTGGTGAGCATCAGCACTTCCAGCAGCATTCCCAGCCCCTGGGAAACCTGGAAGCAGGCACTCACCATCTTCGCTGACCCGTTCTACCGCAAGGGCCCCAACGACCAGGGCGTGGGCTGGAATGTGCTGATGTCGCTGGAGCGCGTAGCGGTGGGTTTTGGCCTGGCCGCGGCGGTGGGCATTCCTGCGGGCTTTGTGATCGGGCGCTTTGACTTTTTGGGCCGCATGTTCAACCCACTGATCAGCCTGCTGCGCCCGGTCTCACCGCTGGCCTGGCTGCCGATTGGCCTGCTGGTGTTCAAGGGGGCCAACCCGGCCGCCATCTGGACCATTTTCATCTGCAGCATCTGGCCCATGATCATCAACACGGCGGTTGGCGTGCAACGCGTGCCACAGGACTACATGAACGTGGCACGTGTGCTCAACCTGAGCGAGTGGAAGATTTTTACCAAGATCCTCTTCCCTGCCGTGCTGCCCTACATGCTTACCGGTGTGCGTCTGGCCGTGGGCACTGCATGGCTGGTGATCGTGGCCGCCGAGATGCTGACCGGCGGCGTGGGCATTGGCTTCTGGGTGTGGGACGAGTGGAACAACCTGAACGTCAAGAACATCATCATCGCCATCTTCGTGATTGGCATCGTCGGACTGGTACTGGAGTACCTGTTGATCAAGGTCGCAACCGCATTTACGTTTGAAGAGGTGAAATCATGAACGAATCACTCACTACCAAATTCATCGAAGTCCAGAACGTCGAGCAGACTTTCAAAACCCGCAAAGGGCCGTTTTGCGCACTGCGCGACATCAATCTGACCATCGCCAAAGGCGAGTTTGTGGCGCTGATCGGCCACTCGGGCTGCGGCAAGTCCACGCTGCTCAACCTGATTGCCGGGCTGACGATGCCGACGCACGGCGCGCTGCTGTGTGCCAACCGCGAAATCGCTGGCCCCGGCCCCGAGCGCGCCGTGGTGTTCCAGAACCACTCGCTGCTGCCCTGGCTCACCTGCTTCGAGAACGTGTACCTGGGCGTGGAACGCGTGTTTGGCGCCGCCTCCAAAAGCACCGGTGCATCGGCAGAGAACAAGGCCCAGCTGATGGCCCGCACTGACGCGGCACTGGCGCTGGTAGGCCTCACACCCGCCGCGCAGAAACGCCCTGGCGAAATCTCGGGCGGCATGAAGCAGCGCGTGGGCATTGCCCGTGCGCTGGCCATGGAGCCCAAAGTACTGCTCATGGACGAGCCCTTTGGTGCGCTGGACGCCCTGACACGCGCCAAGCTGCAGGACGAACTGCTGGAAATTGTGGCCCGCACCCAGAGCACCGTGGTGATGGTGACCCACGATGTGGACGAAGCCGTGCTGCTGTCCGACAAGATCGTGATGATGACCAACGGCCCCTCGGCCACCATTGGCGAGGTGCTATCGGTGGATCTGCCCCGCCCCCGCAAGCGGGTGGAGCTGGCCGACAGCACCCAGTACCTGGGCTACCGCAAGGCCGTGATTGACTTTCTGTACACCCGCCAGGCGCACGTCGAAAAAGCGGCTTGACTTCTATGGGCTGGCTGCGGTCACCAGCTTGGTTAACTCTTCCACGCCAATGGGGGGGCGTGCCAGCCACGGCAAAACGTAGGTCTTCTTGGCAAGGCCGTCTGAGATACGCTCCAACTGGCGAACCTCACCACTCAGGCGGGCGCTCAGCAAGGGATCGTGGGTACCGGCTGCCAGAACACTCTTGTTGATCACCCACGCAAAGGGCTCAATGCTGGCTCTGCGCAGATCTTCCTGCAGTGCCTGTGCCTGCGATACGGGCGTGATCTCGGGCAGCGTAACCAGAATAATGCGGGTGTAGGCAGGGTCCTGCAAACGCATCAGCGGCGTGACCACATGACCTGCACCGTGCCCCTCAAACTCGCGCATCATTTGCCGGTGATAGGCCCCCGTGGCATCCATCAACAAGAGTGAATGGCCGGTGGGTGCGGTGTCCAGCACGACGAACGCGCTGCGCGCCTCACTCACCACCTTGGAGAAAGCGTGAAATACCGCAACCTCTTCGGTACAGGGCGAACGCAAGTCTTCCAGCATCAACGCACGCTCCTGTGCATCCAGCCCGGCACCTTTGGTTGCCATGATCTTGTCAACATACTTCTGTGTCTCGGCGATCGGATCAATACGGTCCACACGCAGGCCTTCAACCGCCCCGTCAAGGGTGCGCACCAGATGCGCGGCCGGATCCGTGGTGCTCAAATGCACGGTCTTGCCACGCTGAACCAGGCCGAGCGCCAGGGCCGCCGCAATCGTGGTCTTTCCGACTCCGCCTTTGCCCATGACCATGATCAAGCCACGGTCCGCATGGGCCAACTCGTCAGCCAGCGCATCCAGTCCCGCCACGGGCTTGAGCGTTTGGGGTAGCACCGCAATCTCACTGCCGTGTGACAGGCTTCCTTCAACCAGCAACGCACGCAAAGCCGGCAGACCCACGGTATCAAACGGACGCAATGGGACCTGGTCTTGGGGTAGCGCAAGAAGATTCTTGGGCATCGCATCCAGCGCCTGAGTGCCCACACCTTCAATGGCCACAGCGACTGCATCATTGCGATCGGTCGCATGAAATACGCCGTTGATCACCAGGCGCTGGTTGTGCAGGCCCAGGGTCTGCAACTCGTCGGAGGTGCGCGATGCCTCGCCAATTGCTCCCGCGTCGGCACGGGTCACCAGTACCACGGTGGTCAACGCCGGGTCGCAGAGCGCATCCAGAGCCGCCTTGAACCGAATCTCCTGCATCTTCAAGCCAGAGTGCGGGCCCAGGCAGGAGGCGCCCTGGTCGTTGTCAGCCAGGAACCCGCTCCAGGCTTTGGGCAAGCTGAGCAGCCGCAGCGTATGGCCCGTGGGCGCGGTATCAAAAACGATGTGATCGTAGTTCTGGTCTGTATCCGACAGGAGCGACGCAAATTCATCAAAGGAGGCAATCTCTGTGGTGCATGCGCCCGACAGTTGCTCTCGGACGGTTGCAATCTCCTTGTCGCTCGCATCAACGCCCATCTGGTCCACCACGCGTTGCCGGTAGGACTCTGCGGCGTTGTCAGGGTCAATATTCAAAACCGACAATCCGGCCGCGCCCGGAACGGGGGTGGGCTGGTTGCGCAGCGGAACGCCCAGCATTTCATCCAGGTTCGACGCCGCGTCGGTACTGACCAGCAGAACCTTCTTCCCGGAATCTGCAAGTCGCAAGGCCACGGCGGTCGAAAGCGATGTTTTGCCAACGCCGCCCTTACCCGTGAAAAACAGATGCCGGGTCGGGTGCGTCAGAAGGCCCAAGGATTGCAGCTGTAACCAGGATCGCACTTGCTCATGCGACGGAATGCCGCCAGCATGAACCACTTGCCCGTGGATGATGACAGCGGGTGTCGCCGTAACGCCATGGCTCTGGATCGCTTCGCGATCCTCTATTTTTTCCAGCTCCAGGGGCACGCCAAGATCTTTTGCCACCCGTTCGATCATCGCGGTCGTGCTCTGGCACTTGCTGCACCCCGGGCCCAGGACTTTAACTTTCATTGGTTTTCACTCGCAGAGAAAATATTTTCTTGAAAAAACATATTCAGTAGAGTCTCGCACTCCGGGGTTTAACTGGAATTGACCCACAGCAAGTCAAGCGCTCTTATGTTCGCTCGTACCAGGACTTGCTGTTATTGACCACGTACACCACCAGCAGCATGACCGGCACTTCAATCAACACACCGACTACCGTTGCCAGCGCAGCCCCCGAGTTGAAGCCAAACAAGCTGATGGCAGCGGCCACCGCCAACTCAAAGAAGTTGGAAGCGCCAATCAAGGCAGAGGGGCACGCAATGTTGTGCTTTTCGCCCACCGCCCGGTTCAGCCAGTACGCCAACGCCGAATTGAAGACCACCTGAATCAAAATTGGCACCGCCAACAAGGCAATCACCAACGGTTGTTTCAAAATAGCCTCCCCCTGGAAGGCAAACAGCAGCACCAGCGTGGCCAGCAAGGCGGCAATCGACCAGGGGCCGATTTGAGCCATCACCGCATCAAACGCGGCCGCCCCCTTGGCCAGCAATGACTTGCGCAGCAGTTGCGCCAGGATGACCGGAATGACGATGTACAGCACCACCGAGGTGAGCAAGGTATCCCAGGGCACCGTAATGGCAGAAAGACCCAGCAAGAACGCCACTAGAGGAGCGAACGCGATCACCATGATGCTGTCGTTCAGGGCCACTTGCGACAGCGTGAACAGCGGGTCGCCTCCCGTCAATCGGCTCCAGACAAATACCATGGCGGTGCAAGGCGCCGCCGCGAGCAGTATCAGCCCGGCTATGTAGCTGTCCAGCTGATCTGGTGGCAGCAGGGGCGCGAACCAATGCCGGATGAACAGCCAGCCCAGAAAAGCCATAGAGAAAGGCTTGACCAGCCAGTTGACGAACAGAGTGACTCCAATGCCCTTGATGTGCTTGCGCACTTCGCCCAAGGCGCCAAAGTCCACCTTCAACAGCATCGGAATGATCATCACCCAGATCAACAGGCCCACCGGCAAATTGACCTGGGCAATCTCCATGCGGCCAATGGTCTGAAATACACCGGGAAACATCTGCCCCAATGCGATACCTACGACGATGCACAAGAAAACCCAGGCCGTCAAAAAGCGCTCAAAACCGTTCATGGCTCCATCCGTCTATGTGTTGGCCAATTGGCGGGCGCTGGTTTGCAGCATGGATGCTTCCAGTTTGGCCTTGGGCAGGCTGCACAGCAATTCGAGCCGGTGCTTGATGGCGTGCATGGTTTTGCGGAAGGCTTCCCGCTTTTCTACCTCGGGCGCGTCACCCTCGGACGGATCGGGGTATCCCCAGTGGGCCGTGGCGGGATGCCCTGGCCAGAAAGGACACACTTCTCCAGCGGCGTTGTCACAAACCGTGATGATCAGATCCATGTGGGGCGCATCAGGCAGCGCAAATTCATCCCAGCTTTTGCTGTACAAACCTTCTGTAGAAATACCCGCCGCTTGCAGAACCTGCAAACCCAGAGGATTGGGTTTCTGGTTTTCGCGTGGGCTGCTCCCGGCGGAATACGCCTTGAAGCGGCCATCGGTCATGGCATTCAACAAGGCCTCGGCCAAAATACTTCGGGCCGAGTTGTGCGTGCACAAAAACAGGACGTTGATGGGCTGAGTGTCGGTCACTTCGCAGGACGCACCCTGGCAACATTGCTCGGTGAGATAGCCCATCAGTGCATTCATCGCCGCGAAGTTGGTCCGGTAAATCAGGTTGCGGCCACGCGGCTCCACATCCACCAAACCGGAATGCGCCAGCTCCTTCAAATGAAACGACAGGTTGCTCGGAGCCACTGCCAGTTGTTCGGCCAGGGTGGATGGGGTCAACCCGTCCTTGCCCGCAACAACGAGTGCGCGAAATGCCCGCAGACGCTGGGTTTGGGCCAGGGCGGCTAAAGCGACAGTCACTTGTGATTCATTCATGTTTCGATAATACAATGAATCTTGAATCAATTCATATTTTTTTTGTAGACCCACCCCCTCCACGCGCCATGACCACACCCTCACCCAACGACACCGCAAGCAACGTCGTGATTTATCACAACCCCCAATGCGGCACCTCGCGCAACACCCTGGCCATGATCCGCAATACCGGAGACGAGCCGCAAGTCATTCTCTACCTGGAGAACCCTCCATCGAAAGCTACCTTGCTTGAACTGATCTCGGCGATGGATATCACCCCGAGGGCGCTGCTGCGAAAAAAAGGAACCCCTTATGAGGAGCTGGGTCTGGACGACCTCCAGTGGACCGACGACCAACTGGTGGAGCACATGCTGACCCACCCGATACTGATCAACCGCCCCATCGTGGTCACCTCCTTGGGTGTGCGACTGTGCCGCCCCTCTGAGGTGGTCCTGGACATACTGCCCAAGCCGCAAACGGGGGCATTTGTCAAGGAAGACGGGGAGCGGGTGGTTGATGCACAAGGCCGCGGCGTCACACCATGACTGAACTGCCCAACATCGCCGTGGAACTGTTCGACATTCCGACCGCCAGCAAACTCTCCGTTGCCCGTCCATCCGACCACGCGCCCAGAATCCTGCTTCTGTACGGCTCTTTGCGTGAGCACTCGTACAGCAAGCTGCTGACGCTGGAAGCGCAGCGCCTGCTTCAGGCGATGGGCGCTGAAACACGGGTGTTTGATCCTGCGGGACTGCCCCAACCGGACGGCGCACCCGACAGCCATGCCAAGGTGCAAGAACTGCGGGCGCTTGCGGCCTGGTCCGAAGGTATGGTCTGGACTTCGCCCGAGCGCCACGGCGCCATGACCGGAATTCTGAAGTCACAAATCGACTGGATACCCCTGAGTGTGGGCGCGGTGAGGCCAACGCAAGGCAAGACCTTGGCGGTAATGCAAGTCTGCGGCGGCTCGCAGTCGTTCAACGCCGTGAACCAGCTGCGCGTACTGGGGCGCTGGATGCGCATGATCACCATCCCGAATCAGTCCTCGGTGGCCAAAGCGTTTCTGGAGTTTGACGATGCCGGGCGGATGAAACCCTCGTCGTACTTCGACCGGGTAGTGGATGTCATGGAGGAGCTGATGAAATTCACGTTACTCACCCGCGATGCGGCACCGTACCTGGTAGACCGTTACAGCGAGCGCAAGGAGGGCGCTGAAGCGCTTTCCACGCGGGTTAACCAGCGCAGCATTTGACCAGCAGAAAACCCATCAATCGACGCGGAGAGGGTGATCCGACACGGGGTTAATCCTGAATATCAGGCTCAACAAGATTCGCAAGCTGTGCCAGTGACTCCTGCCAACCAAGGTAGCACATCTCCACAGGAATCACTTCGGGCAATCCTTCCTGCACAATGTGCAACTCGGTGCCGCACGAGACTGCCTTCAAGGTTACCGTGACCTGAATTTCGCCAGGCAGGTTGGGATCATCGAATTTATCGGTGTAGCGAATGCGTTCGTTTGGCACCAGCTCCAGATACTCTCCGCCGAACGAGTGCCCGTGTCCTGTCGAAAAATTCTCGAACGACATCTTGAACGTACCGCCGACCCTGGCATCCAGGTGTTGAATCTTGCAGGTAAAACCATACGGTGGTATCCACTTGGCCATTGCGTCGGCATCCAAAAAGGCGCGGTACACCTTTTCTGGTTTTGTTCGAATGACGCGATGCAGCCGGACTGTACCCGTAGTCATAATAGTTCTCCTCGGTTAGGGTGTTGGGCATCGCGCGTTGGGTGCCCCGTCAACCCAAGGAAATTCTAATGAAGATTTCTGACGGCCGCTTATTTGCTGGAATCCAATAGAGATGCGTGGGTCAACTACAGAAATACGCCCGTTTGGCCTACCCATGTACCCCCCATCTCACCAACGCAATGTCCCTAGCGGGTTCCGCCACGATCTCATGCGCTGGCAGCAACTGGTCAGCGCAGTGTGGCTGGCAGCCTGGTTGCGGCGGGACCCCATTGAGGCCGCGCCCGCGGGCGAATGGCGGCTTCTGGAGATCGGCTGTGATGGCGCCAAAACATTTCTCTCCAGCCACATTCCGGGCGCGGGTTACCTCGACACCACCGAGCTGGAACAAGCGCCATTCTGGAACAAAGTGCACGACACGAAGCTGCTGCAACTTTTGCTGCGTCATGGAATTCGCCATGACACGACCGTGGTTTTATATAGCCGCAATACCCTGATCGCCGCCCGTGCGGCCCATTTTTTTCTGTATGCCGGGGTACGGGATGTGCGCCTGCTGGATGGTGGTTTTTCAGCCTGGTGCCAGGCAGGCTTGCCCCTGTCCACCGAGATGCCCAGCATGCCTGAGGCGGTCCGCTGTTTTGGAGCCCCCTTTCCCACAAACCCGGCTTACCTGATCGATACGCAGCAGGCCAGGGCCCTGCTGCAACAGACCAACGGGGTATTGGCGAGCATTCGCACCCGCAATGAATTCGTGGGCAAAACGTCAGGCTACAGCTACATCACGCCTGTGGGCGACATTGCGGGCGCGCGCTGGGGTCATGCCGGCAAAGGCAGTGATGTCAACAGCATGAGCGATTTCCAGCATGCCGACGGCACCCTGCGCGCAGCCCATGACATCTGAAGCGCTGTGGAAAAATGCGGGCATCCACCGCGACCAGCAGGTTGCGTTTTACTGCGGCACGGGCTGGCGCGCCCCGCTGGCGTTTTTCTATGCCTGGCTCATGGGGTGGAAGCAGATCAGTGTGTATGACGGCGGCTGGTTCGAATGGAGTGCGGACCCCGGCAATCCGGTCGCGCGGAGAACTGAGGCAGTATCCAATTGACTGCCCCTTCAATGGAAATCAGGCGCGCGTTCTGGTGGCCATTCAGGCTCCAAAGCATGACGACTAATCCTTGGCCTTTTTTTGGAACCCCAGCCTCACTACACTGACCCAGATGAGCCCTCATCCCAAACAGCATCGTGTGCACAACGACCTGACTTCCTATTTTTGGAGTGGCGATGCCATCCGCAGCCGAAGCGTCAGTGAAGTAGTGCTGTCAGGCAGGCTCGACGTGCCCATGCCCCCGGTCCGTCTCCATGCAGACTGGCAAAGGGAAATATCACGATTGAACCTGGAGCCCGGAATCGTCGAGGCATTGCCCTTGGCAAGAGCCCGCGCGCGCTGGCCGGACTACGCGTGCAGCGTTCAGGCGGTTTCCAATTGGATGCGTGCACTCGGGCTGCATGAAATAACCGCCTCCAATGATGTCGCCCTCATGGTCTGCCGCGGAGCGAATTACCACCACGATGGTGCGGACTATGGCGGAGCGGCCTTTTGCAATCTATTTCTGAGCGAGGACAGGGGCTTGGACTTGCATTTTCCATCCATAGGTCATCGAATCCCACTGACCCGGGGTACGGTTGTAATTTTCGACACTGGCCAGCCTCACGCCGTGATTCAACGCCATAGCAGCGGCTTTTCCGTAACCGACTTTCCACCCGAACAGGATTGGACTCAACTGTTCCTGACCTGGGAGCTTCCCATCGAAGATGCGCATGTTGCGCACGCACTCCAAGTCACCTTTGACGACGATTCTGCAACCTCGTCGCTACTGGGTGAAGAGCAAATCTGGATGGGCGGCGCACCAGCCGTTGTGTGCCCGAATTCTGGTCGGTGGTGCACGACGGACTGATCGGCGGGTCGCAATCCGGTGCGACAATGCCCGGGCAGCCGACACACCCTAGGCCATACTCACGACTAATGCCCAGCGATCGGGCACACCAGCAACAAGGAGCAGGCGTGAAGTCAGCAAGTGACCAATGGTTTGACGAGGCGTACTACCAGCGCTATTACTTCGACAAGAAGACCAGCGTGGTCGACCCTGAGCATGTTGAGCGACTGGGCGCTTTCGTGTGCAGCTACCTCAAGTACCTGCGCGTGCCCGTCAAGCGGGTGCTGGATGTAGGCTGCGGCATTGGCCTGTGGCAGGGTGCCGTGGCCAGGCACTTTCCAGACGCCAGTTACCACGGTGTGGAGTACAGCGAATACCTGTGCGGGCGCTTTGGGTGGGAGCGCGGATCGGTGGTGGACTACCCGTGCGACCAGCCGTTTGACCTGGTAATCTGCCAGGGCGTGCTGCCCTACCTGAGTGCGGCAGACCTGCAGCTTGCATTGCGCAACCTGGGCAAGCTCAGCCGGGGCGCGCTGTATGTCGAAGCCGTGGCGCGCGAGGACTATGAGCGCGGCACCCTCGACGAAGAGCTGACCGACCCCCGCCTGTTCCGCCACCGGGCACAGCTGTACCGGCGCGGCTTGTCGGAGGGCTTCCAGGAACTGGGTGGCGGCGTATGGCTGAGCCGCAAGGCCGAGGTGCCGTTATTCGAACTCGAATGCACGGGCGGCCGTTGACCATAGCCGATACATCCCTTACTCCGGGTATTGGCGTGACGAACGTGGCAACACACAAGCCTCCAAACAACGATTCCTGGTGCCAATGCAAATATAAATTCGCGAAAAATAGGCATGGCGTATCATCTACGGTGTATTGCTGAGTTATCAGTAACACTGGTTTGCGGTGAATGTCAGTCTCGCGTCTGCTTTAAGTCTTCATTGGTTTGTTGTTTTCGGTTTTGGACTCCATCGCGTTTTAAGTTATTTTTAGGAGTCCTATCATGGGCAACAAACTTTACGTAGGCAACCTGCCTTATTCTTTCCGTGACGAAGATCTGCAACAAGCATTCGGCGAACACGGTACCGTCACCAGTGCCAAGGTCATGATGGAACGTGACACCGGACGCTCCAAGGGTTTCGGCTTTGTGGAAATGGGTGATGACGCTCAAGCACAAACGGCCATCAACGCCATGAACGGCCAACAATTCGGCGGTCGCGGTCTCGTTGTGAACGAAGCCAAACCGATGGAAGCTCGTCCTCCCCGCAGTGGCGGCGGATTCGGCGGCGGCGGCTACGGCGGTGGCGGTGATCGCTCCGGCGGCGGCGGCTACGGCGGTGGCGGTGATCGCTCTGGCGGTGGTGGTTATGGCGGTGGCCGTAGCAGCTACTAAGCAGCGAACGGGTTCATCCCAGCAAAAAAAGGCCCTTCGGGGCCTTTTTTTACGCCAATCCATTGGCTTACTTGGGCAGGAATAGCAACCAGAAGACCAGCATCACATTGAACAGCAGGCTCAACCCCAACGCAAGTTTCCACACCGCCGTGGGGTCGCGTTGCAGCAATGGTGTGGATTGCGGTGCATTCAAGGGCCGCGCAGCCCCCCGCTCCAGCGCCAGCAGCAGTTCTTCGGCCGTCTCAAAGCGCTGACGTCTATCTCTGGTAGGGCAGCACATCGCCATAGGGGATTTTTCCGCCGCACAGCAGCTGGTGTCTACCACGCTGGCTTGGATGGCAAAGACCCATTACTCGGGGTTCATGTAGCTGGGACTGCCGGCATGCAGAAAACGGGCCGCCTCAAGCTCGCGCCCGCTCAGGGCCACGCCCAGGCCCAACGCGCGCGGCCTGCGTGGCCACGCCAACGGCCTGGGGCAGGCTGAAACGGTGGTGGCGGTCCAGCATCTGCTGCAGGGTTTCCCCGGCATGCCAGTCGTACAAAAGATAAAGCCGCTGGGCGATGTGGATACCGCTGTGCCTTGCGCCAATGCCACCAAGTTGCTGGATGCACGGCTGAACTGCATGCGCGTGGCCAGCCAGGCCTAGTGTGCCAGCATGGCGCGCTCTTCCACATCGCGGACGCGCTGGGGGTGCAGGGTTTTGATGGCATACAGCTTGCCACGGCACGCACCCTGCGCAGGGGCCAGCTCACTGACCTGGTAAACGATGTTGATGCCGTTGTCCGCCACCACAGCGGTGACGTTGTCCAGGCTGCCGTGTTTGAGGGCCTGCTCAATCAGGGCTTCACTCATGTTTGTTGCATCGGGCAGTTTTGCAAAGTCGGGGAGTCGTTTGGCCGGCACCTTGTTGTGTACGCCGTCGGTCAGCAGCACAAATACGTCTCCCACCTGCACATCGCCCTGGCTGTAGTCCACCACCAGCCGGTCTTCAATACCCACAGCGCGCAGCAGGTAGGCGCGGTTGTCCCTCTCGTGGGCCAGCGTATAGGACTGACCGCGTACCACCAGCGCAGTCAGGGTCGTGAGGCCCACCACAGGAGCGCGGCGGTGGTTGATACCCGCCAGCCACGCGTTTTGCGCGGCGATGGCGCCCAGGGCCTCTTGGCCAGGCTCGGGCAGCATGGCGGCCACGAAATCTTCGTTGCGGTCTTTTTTGCCCGCCTGTGAGGCGAAGGCGAAGCCGATGTCGATTTCAAATGCCATGCACCACGATACGCAAGTTTGGCACCCACTTTTGGTGCATCGCAATAAATCAGGCTGCGGTGCGATCGCTCAACTGCCCGCCAGCAGGTGCATGCCGCGCTCGTAATGGGCCGATAAGGCCTCAAACCCATCCAGCAGCTTTTCACTGGCCGCGCCAAGGCCTTCGAGCCGGGTCAACTGCTCCGGGGCCGCCACACGCCGTGCATCCTTGAAGGCCGCCAGCATCTGCAGCCAGCCAATGCCTGCGGCCTCCAGCAAGCTGCGTATCTCGGAGGTGCTCAGGGGCAAACCATTGAGGTAAGTCAGGGCCTGCTCAAAAGCGGCCCTGGACTCGGCCATGCCGGCCTCAGCGCGCTGCGCCAGCGGGTCATCATTGGGTGCTCCCAGCACCGCCAACACGGCATATTTGGCGAACCGCTGCGAGAGCATGCGCTGGCGCCCAGCAATATTGAGCACCTTCAGCGGCGCCGTCAAACCGGCACCCTCCAGACTGGCCGTGAGGCGCTCAGCGCCTTGCAGAAGAAGCTCGGCCAACTCATCCGCCAGCGTATAAGAAGCGGTATCTGAGCCCGCCTGCCCTGGCGATACGGTGCCCATCAGCACCGGCTTCAACCGCGCCCAGGTCTGTACGATTTGCGCCAGAAGGTCGCCATACGTGGGTTGCGAAAGAATTTTGCCCAGATGCGACAGATTGCCATCGACGCGCTGCACTGAATCCTGCAACTGGGCACTGGACTGGGCTGCATCGACTCCCGCCAGCCGCAACCAATGCAGCTTGACCAGCCGCTGTGACAGCATGCGCAGCTGCCCCGACCGGTTCACGGCCTCTGCAAAATGCGCTGAATGAATGATGTGCTGCGACACCTGGCCCAAGCGCTGGTTGGTGTGCATGGAGGCCGTGCGCAGAATCTGGAAGGCATCGTCGTCCGACACCCCGCGTGCGTGCATCAGGATGCCCTTGGCACGGTCCACCATCTTGCGTTCTTCAAATCGCACGGAGATGTCCTGCAAGGCATCGCGCTGCGCCTGCTCACGCCGAAACCGGGCCTGGGCCAGGTGAATCAGCGGGCGCAGGCGGTTGGCGCCATAGCCGTTGACCACATAGGCGTGGATGCCGGACTCGGTGGACTCGGCAATCGCGCCGGCGTCGGTGTCGCTGGTGAAAACGACTACAGGGCATGGCGCGGTCTGGACAATCACCTGGGTGGCAGCAAACAGCGCCGGACCGGACTGTGGCGCATCACAAATCACCACATCGGGTGCATGGAGCGCCACCGCCTGCACCAATTTGCTGCGGTCTTGCACCACGGCCAGTACCTCGATACCAGCCGCCGCCAGATCGGCTGCCAACATGGGGGCACCTTGGAGGCCATTCACATAGATCAACGCAGAAGTCATAAAAAACACATTTTGAGAGAGAAAAACCCGTCCTGCTGCATGCAAGTCGCGCACCAGACGCCAGGGGTCTCGCCGTGCAGCATGCCAGCCCGGCTGATCATATGGCACAGGTCTTGCGTAGAGTGTGGCGGGCGTAACGGAGCGTCCAATCTTAGCGATAGCACTGCGGGTTCTGCGTACAGCGACGTACGCAATGGTGTGCCTTACATCGGCTGCAAAGCCGGTTTGCCTGTTCTCAGGTGTGAGCATCATGTCGACCCCTATTTGGTGCACACCCCCTGTTTCTTTTTTTGGCTTGCAGCCTGCGCTCAAGCCATGGCGTATCGATATTTGGAGTGCCCACAATGAAGAAATCAAAATTGGTAATGATCGGCAATGGCATGGCGGGCGTTCGCACGCTGGAAGAGCTGTTGAAAATCTCGCCCGACCTGTATGACATCACCGTGTTCGGCACCGAGCCCTACCCCAACTACAACCGCATCCTGCTCTCCCCGGTGCTAGCCGGCGAGCAGACGCTCGACGAGATCGTTCTCAACTCCTGGGAGTGGTACACCGACAACCACATTACCCTGCACGCTGGCTGGACCGTCACCAGCGTGGACCGTGTGCGCCGCGTGGTGCACGCAGAAAACGCTGCTGGCGAAAAAATCAGCGCCGAATACGACCGCTTGCTGATTGCCACGGGCTCCAACCCCTTCATCCTGCCCATTCCGGGTAAAGACCTGGAAGGCGTTATCGCCTACCGCGACATCGCCGACACCAACGCGATGATTGATGCCAGCAAGAAGTACAAGCGCGCCGTGGTGATTGGCGGTGGGCTCTTGGGTCTGGAAGCGGCCAACGGCCTGATGCTGCGCGGCATGGATGTAAGCGTGATCCACGTGATGCCCACACTCATGGAGCGCCAACTGGACTCGGTTGCCGGCAAGATGCTGGAAAAATCACTACAGGAGCGCGGCCTTCGCTTCTTCATGGGCGGACAAACCCAGGCATTGATTGGCGACCAGGACGACGGCAAGGGTGGCCGCGTGATGGCGCTGCAGTTCAAAGACGGCACCGAAATCCCGACGGATCTGGTGGTGATGGCCGTGGGCATTCGCCCCAACACCGCCTTGGCAGAGGCCATGCGTCTGCATGTCAACCGTGGCATTGTGGTGACCGACACCATGCAAACCGTGACCGACGCACGCATTTACTCGGTGGGCGAATGCGCGGCGCACCGCGGCATTGCCTATGGGCTGGTAGCCCCTTTGTTTGAACAAGGCAAAGTGGCAGCCAACCACCTGGCGATGTTTGGCATTGGCCGCTACACCGGCTCCCTCACCTCCACCAAACTCAAGGTCACCGGTATCGACTTGTTCTCTGCGGGTGACTTCACCGGGGGCGAGGGCTATGAAGAAATCGTCATGAGCGACCCTTACGGCGGCGTCTACAAAAAGCTGGTACTCAAAGATGACAAGCTGGTGGGTGCCTGCCTGTATGGCGACACCGTGGACGGCAGCTACTACTTCAAGCTGCTGCGCGATGGCCGCAGCGTGGCCGACATCCGCGACAAGCTGATGTTTGGCGAAAGCAACATTGGCGATGTGGGCCATGAGGGCCACAGCAAGGCCGCCAGCATGCCCGACACTGCCGAAGTGTGCGGTTGCAATGGCGTGACCAAGGGTGCCATCTGCAAGGCGATCAAGGAAAAAGGTCTGTTCACACTGGACGAAGTGCGCAAGCACACAAAAGCCAGTGCATCGTGCGGCTCATGTACCGGTCTGGTGGAGCAGATTCTGATGTTCACTGCGGGTGGTGATTACTCGGCAACGCCCAAAACCAAGGCCATGTGCAGCTGCACCGACCACGGCCACCAGGCCGTGCGCGACGCCATCAAGACCAGCAAGTTGCTGACCATCGGCGATGTCTTCAAGTTCATGGACTGGAAGACCCCCAATGGTTGCGCCAGCTGCCGCCCGGCCGTTAACTACTACCTGATTTCCACTTGGCCCAAAGAGGCCAAAGACGACCCGCAAAGCCGCTTCATCAACGAGCGCAGCCACGCCAACATCCAGAAGGACGGCACCTACAGCGTCATCCCCCGCATGTGGGGGGGAGAGACCACGGCCGACGAGCTGCGCCGCATCGCGGACGCGGTGGACAAATACAAAATACCGACCGTCAAGGTAACGGGCGGGCAGCGCATCGACTTGCTGGGTGTGAAGAAAGAAGACCTGCAAAACGTCTGGAAAGACATTGGCATGCCCAGCGGACACGCCTACGCCAAGGCACTGCGCACGGTGAAGACCTGCGTGGGCTCTGAGTGGTGCCGCATGGGCACACAGGACAGTACGCAAATGGGCAAAGACCTGGAGCGCGCCATGTGGCGCATGTATGCACCGCACAAGGTGAAGTTTGCGGTTTCGGGCTGCCCGCGCAACTGCGCCGAGGCTGGCATCAAGGACGTGGGCGTGATCGGTGTGGACAGCGGCTGGGAAATGTATGTGGCCGGCAATGGCGGCATCAAGACCGAGGTGGCGCACTTTCTGGTGAAGGTGAAAACCGCCGCGGAGGTGCTGGAGTACACCGGCGCCTTTTGCGAGTTGTACCGCCAGGAAGGCTGGTACCTGGAGCGCACGGTGCATTACGTGAACCGCGTGGGTCTGGACTACGTGAAGAAGCGCATTCTCGAAGACCATGAAGGCCGCAAGGCCCTGTGGGAGAACCTGCAGTTTGCACTGGATGGTGAGCCCGATCCGTGGTTCGATTTCAAGGAAGCGTCTGTGGACACGCGCCAGTTCGACAAGCTGCCCGCTTGAGATCACCAGCCCCTAAAAATGTAACGAAATAGGCCGCTAGCCCCCGTGTGGATTGCGCTGGCAGCTATGAAAGGTATAGCAAGATGACTGAATGGAAAAAAATCTGCTTCGTGACCGACATTCCGGTACTGGGCTCGCGGCGCGTATCCCGCGCCCAGGGGATGGACGTCGCCGTGTTTCGCAACGACCAGGACCAGGTGTTTGCCCTGCTGGACCGCTGCCCACACAAAGGCGGCCCGCTGTCGCAAGGCATTGTGTTCGGCACCAGCGTGGCCTGCCCGCTGCACAACTGGACCATTGGCCTGAAAGACGGCTGCGCCAACGCACCTGACGAAGGCTGCACCCAAGCCTTCCAGGTGAAAGTGGTCGACGGCGCAGTGCACCTGCACAGCACCGAGCTGGCCACGCTGGCGATTGATCTGAAGCCCCCGGTTGCCGGACCGGCGCTCAAGCAAACAACCAGCGCGTGAGTTCAACAACCGTTCGGTCAATGGAATAGTCCTGATGCGCGAAACCAAATCTACCTGCCCTTACTGCGGTGTCGGCTGTGGCGTGATCATCGAATCGCAGGGTGCGCAGATTACGGGTGTACGTGGCGACCCGGATCATCCTGCCAACTTCGGCCGTCTGTGCACCAAAGGATCAACCCTGCACCTCACCGCCTCCAGCGCGGTGACGCAGCAGACCCGCTTGCTGCAACCCCTGCGCCGCATGGTGCGCGGTGAAAAGCCACAGGCAGTGGGCTGGGACGCGGCGCTGGACTTTGCCGCGCAATCGTTTGCCCGCATCATTCGCGACCATGGCCCGGACGCCGTGGGCTTTTATGTGTCAGGCCAGTTGCTCACCGAAGACTATTACGTCTTCAACAAGCTCGCCAAGGGCCTGATTGGCACCAACAATATCGACACCAACTCACGCCTGTGCATGAGTAGCGCGGTGGCCGGCTACAAACAGACGCTGGGCGCCGACGCTCCCCCGGCCTGCTACGACGATGTCAACCACGCCGAGTGCATCTTCATCGTCGGCTCCAACACGGCCTATGCACATCCCATTCTTTTCCGGCGGATTGAAGACGCCAAAAAGGCCAGCCCCGGTCTGAAGATCATCTTCTGCGATCCACGCAAGACCGACACGGCCGAGATTTCCGACCTGTACCTGCCCATTCAGCCCGGCACCGATGTGATGCTGTTCAACGGCATGTTGCACCTCATGCTGTGGGAAGGCTGGACCAGCGCCGCCTTCATCGCCGAACACACCAACGGTTTTGAGGCACTCAAGGCGACTGTGCGCGACTGCACGCCGGAGTTGGTCGCCCAAATCTGCGGCATCAGCAAAGACGCCCTGTTTGCCGCGGCCAAACTGTTTGCCACATCTAAAAGCACCCTCAGCCTGTATTGCCAGGGACTGAACCAGTCCAGCAGTGGCACGGCCAAAAATGCCGCGCTGATCAACCTGCACCTGGCTACCGGCCAGATTGGCAAGCCCGGTGCGGGCCCGTTCTCCTTGACCGGCCAACCCAACGCAATGGGTGGACGCGAAGTGGGTGGCCTGGCAAATTTGCTGAGCGCCCACCGCGATCTGGCCAACCCCGTGCACCGCGCCGAGGTGGCCGCACTGTGGGGCGTGCCCAGCGTGCCCGAGAAGCCCGGCAAGACCGCCGTGGAAATGTTTCAGGCCGCAGCCGATGGCGAGATCAAAGCCCTGTGGATTGCCTGCACCAACCCGGCGCAAAGCATGCCCGACCAGATCACCGTGCGCCGCGCCCTGGAGCGCGCCGAGCTGGTCATCGTGCAAGAAGCATTTGCCACTACCGCCACCTGTGCCTATGCCGACCTGCTGCTGCCCGCCACCACCTGGGGCGAAAAAGACGGCACCGTAACCAACAGCGAGCGGCGCATCAGCCGCGTGCGCACGGCCGTGGCCGCGCCCGGTGAAGCCCGCCACGACTGGTCGATAGCCGTGGACTTTGCGCACAAGTTGGCGGCCCTTTCGGCCGCATCGTCCGGCAAAACAATGTTCCCCTACCCCAGCCCCGAATCTGTCTGGAACGAACACCGCGAATCCACCCGCGGCCGCGATCTGGATATCACCGGCCTTAGCTACGCCCTGCTCGACGGCCAGGGCCCCCAGCAATGGCCGATGGCAGAAGGCCAAACGACGGGCAAAGCCAGGCTGTACGAAGACGGCGTGTTCCCCACGCCAGATGGCCGCGCCCGGTTCGTCAACACCACCTACAAACCCGTGGCCGAACCCCGCGAATCGCGCTACCCGTTTTCTCTCACGACTGGGCGCCTGCGCGACCAGTGGCACGGCATGAGCCGCACCGGCACACTGGGCAAGCTGTTTGGCCACGTGGCCGAACCGGCCATCCAGATGCACCCGCAGGACATGGTCAGGCGCCTGCTGAAAGACGGCGACCTGGCCTACGTCACCAGTAAGCGCGGCTCCATCGTCGTGCCCGTGCAGCCCAGCACCGAGTTGGGTCTGAGCCAGGTCTTTATGGCGATGCACTGGGGTGAAGAATTTTTGAGCGGCGCAAGTGCTACCGGCCAGCGGCTGGCGGGGGTCAACGCCCTGACCACCTCGGCCTATTGCCCGGACTCCAAACAACCCGAGTTCAAGCATGCCGCCGTGAAGGTGCTCAAAGCCGAAATGCCCTGGACTCTGTTGGCCATGGCTTGGCTGCCTGCCGACCAGGCCCTGGCGGCCCGCACCGCGCTGCAAGCGCTGATGGCCCAGTTTGCCTTTGCCACCTGCGTGCCGTTTGCCAACAACAACGTCAAGGACGCCAATGGCCAGGAGCGCACCGGCCTGCTGTTTCGCGCCGCCAACCATGAATCAGTGCCGGATGCAGTGCTGGCTCACATCGAAGCCTTGCTGCAGCTGAATGTCGCCCAGGCACTGCGCTACGCGGATCCCAAGCGGGGCCAGCGCCGCCTGGCATTGCTGCACAGGGGCGACACCACCACGACGCTGGACGGCTTCTTGCTGGCAGGCGACACCAGCGCCCAAAAATGGATTACCACGCTGCTGCAAGACGCCCTGCCCGCCCAAAGTTATGGCCGCGCCTTGCTGGTGCCGGGCGCGACACCGCCGCTACAGGTCGTATCGCGCGGCAAGCCGGTGTGCTCCTGCTTCAATGTGACTGACGTCGCCATCAATGCCCAGCTGAAGGACTGCCGGGGCACACCCAAGGAGCGGCTGGACACGTTGCAGGGTGCGCTGCAATGCGGCACCAACTGCGGCTCGTGCGTGCCGCAGCTGCAGCGCATGGTGCGTGACAGCATGGTGCCCGCGCCGCTGCCATTGGCGGCATAAGCTCATAGCCCAAAGTCATCAAGATTCACGGACAATCTGCCGATGGGCATTGGCAAATACATCAAGGAAATCGGGCGCGGCAAAGACGGCGCCCGTGCGCTCACGCGCGAGCAGGCGACTGATTTGTTCGGGCAGGTGCTCGACGGAGCGGTCACCGACCTGGAAATTGGCGCGTTCTGCCTGGCCATGCGCATCAAGGGTGAAACGGCGCAGGAGATGGCCGGCTTTCTGGACGCCACCCACCAGCGGCTGCACCGCATTCCTGCCGGTGACAAACCAATAGTCGTCATCCCCAGCTACAACGGCGCACGCAAGCTGCCGGTGCTGACGCCGCTGCTGGCCCTCTTGTTGGCGCGTGAAGGGCTGCCGGTTCTGGTGCACGGCACAGCCACCGAGTCCAGCCGGGTTTTCACGTCAGAAGTATTGCTAGCCCTCGCCATACCTGCGCAGACAGCTATCGAATCCATAGCACCAGGCAACGTGGCATTTGTTCCAACTGCGCTCCTGAGCCCCGGCCTGCAACGCCTGCTGGACGTGCGCCGCGTCGTCAACCTGCGCAACCCGGCCCACAGCCTGGTCAAGCTGATGAACCCCTGCGCGGGCAAGAGCCTGCTGGTGACCAGCTACACCCACCCCGAATACGCCGTGTCCATGGCCGAGACGCTGGCGTTGATGCAATCCAACGCCTTGCTGCTGCGCGGCACCGAGGGCGAAGCCGTGGCCGACCCCCGGCGCACACCCAAGATGCAGGGCTTTGTCAACGGCCAGGCCATTGAGCTGCAGGCCCACCAGGCTGGCACGCTGGCCACCCTGCCCGACTTGCCGCAGACCACCGATGCGGCCAGCACTGCCACCTATATTCGCAGTGTGTTGGACGGCACGCAGCCCATTCCCACGCCCATCGCACAACAGGTGGCCCACATCTTGCGTATGGTTGCATCACTATGAAACACGATTTCCCCTACGCCTCCCCCATGGGCCTGGTCACCCTGGTTGGCGCAGGCCCTGGCGACCCGGAACTGCTGACCCTCAAGGCCCTCAAAGCCATTCAGGCGGCCACCGTGCTGCTGGTGGACGACCTGGTAAATGACGCCATCGTGGCCTTTGCTTCACCCACCGCCCGTGTGGTGCATGTGGGTAAACGCGGCGGCTGCAAATCGACCCCGCAATCATTTATTGAAAAGCTGATGATTACCGCCGCACAGGAAGGCGAAACCGTGGTGCGCCTCAAGGGTGGCGACCCCTTCCTGTTTGGACGCGGCGGAGAAGAGGTGGAGCACTTGCAGGCCGCGGGCCTGCGGGTGCAGGTCGTCAACGGCATCACCGCGGGTCTGGCGGCTGTGACATCGCTGGGCGTGCCACTCACCCACCGCGAGCACGCACACGGCGTGGTGTTTGTCACCGGCCATGCCAAGCCGGGCGATACGGGTACCGACTGGCGTGCATTGGCAGCCACTGCCCGTCAAGCCAAATTGACCCTGGTCATCTACATGGGCGTCAGCGGCGCTGCACGTATTCAGAGCGAACTGCTGTCGGGTCTTGCGGCCAGCACGCCGGTGGCCATCATCCAGAACGCCAGCCTGCCGCACCAGCGCCACGCGGTGTGCACGCTGGCTGAGCTGCAAGCCACTATCGAGCGGGAACGCCTGGCCAGCCCCAGTGTGATTGTGGTGGGCGACGTCATTCAGGGCGTTGCGGCTGTGGGTCTGGAATCAGCACCCACGCTGGCACGCACGGCCTGATCCACGTCAACCTCACGCACCTCAAAAAGGCACGGTCGTTCGGTTCTTTGGTGGATACTCTGGTCGCGCTTAGCGCACCAGAAAAATACCAGGAGACCCACGATGCCAAAAATTCTGAAACGGGTAGCAGCCGCAGTGCTCGGACTGCTGCTGGTGGCCGCCCTCGGCGCCTACTGGATGGCGCGATCGTCTGGCCATCCGCAAGTCGACGGCAACATGCAACTCACGGGTCTGTCAGCCCCGGTCACCGTGTTGCGCGACGAGCTGGGCATACCCTACATCTTTGCCGCCAACACGCCCGACCTCATTCGTGCCCAGGGCTTTGTCACCACACAGAACCGGCTGCTGCAAATGGAGCTGTTTCGCGCCACCTGGCGTGGCGAACTGGCCGCCAGCTTTGGAGTCGATGCCCTGCCCAGCGACATCCGCATGCGGGTGCTGGGCATCCAGCGCAATGGGGAGCGCCACGCCGCCAAGCTGTCACCGGAATCCCGTGCTTTCTTCCAGTACTACGTGGATGGCATCAATGCCTACATCAGCAACCATTCGGGCGACCACCCCATTGAACTCAAGGTCGCAGGCCTGACCCCCCGGCCCTGGAGCGTGTCCGATCTGGTGGCGCTGGTGCATTACGTGCACTACACGCACTCGACTAATTTCAAGGCAGAAATCGTTGCGCAGAAGCTGATCGACAAACTGGGCGGCGAACGCGCGGCCGGGATCCTGCCGCTGACCATCAACCCCGACTGGAGCAGCCAGCCCGCAGCGCAGCCCGCGGGTAAAGTGCCGGGTGTGGCCGGACTCAACGTGCAATGGAGCGACCTGGCCATTGCGCCGGATGACCTGAACCACCAAGGGCTGGGTTCCAACAACTGGGCCGTAGGCCCCTCGCGCAGCCAATCGGGCAAAGCCATGGTGTCCAACGACCCGCATCTGGACAACCGCATCCTGCCCGGAACCTGGCACCCGGTGGGTCTGTTCACACCCGACATTCAGGCCGTGGGCGCCGCCCTGCCTGGCATGCCCGGCATCATGGTCGGGCGTACCAAGCACGTAGCCTTTGGTGTGACCAATGCCTATGGCGATGTGCAGGACGTGTACGTGGAAACCATCGACCCTGCCAACCCGGCCCACTACCTGGATGGCGGACGCAGCGTGCCCTTTGAGGTGACCACAGAGACCATCCGGATCAAGGACAAGGCCGCAACCGGTGGCATGCGCGAACAGACCCTCACCCTGCGCTTCACCAAACGCGGACCGGTCATCAGCGACCACGCTGGCATGGGCCCTCAAGGCGACAAGCTGCTGGTGCTGCGCTCCACCGACGCCGAGGTGCTGGGCCCGGTCATTGGTATCGAGGGCCTGCTGACGGCGCCTGATGCCACGGCTTTCGACCACGAGGTGCAAAAGATCGACCTGATGATGTTCAACTTTGTGTTCGCGGACGACAAGGGCACCATTGCGCACCGTGCCACCGGTGCCGTGCCCATTCGCTCCGGGCCTGATGGCGGCCTGCCGCGCTTGGCTCCCGCCGACGGCCGTGACGATTGGACCGGCTTCATCCCCAAGGACCGCATGCCGGGCATGGTCAACCCGGCGCGCGCCTGGGTGGGCACCGCCAACAACGACACGCGCCCCGAGGGCTACCCCTGGTACTACACCAACTATGTCTCCCCCCATTACCGCTACACCCGCATGGGCCAGGTGCTGGGCGCCGCCCAGAAGATGACGGTGGACGACCACCTGAAGCTGATGCAGGATGACCGCAACCTGCAAAGCGATGTCCTGCGCGGTGCCATCGTCGCCGCGCTGAAGGACGACCCCGCCCAGCGCGATCTGGCAGCCATCCTGCAGGCGTGGGACGGAGTGGACCGTGCCGAACAGGCCGCACCGCTGGTGTACCAGACGCTGTACCGCGAGATTGCCATCGGCACCTTCAAGGACGAGCTGGGCGACGCGGTGGTGAACGACATGCTGTCGACGTGGTACTTCTGGCAGCAACGGTTCGATGCCCTGGTGGCCACGCTCGACTCCGTCTGGTTTGACGATGTGAGCACCAAGGACAAGCGAGAGACTCTTGCTGATGTCATTCGGAGCGCCGCACCGCGCGCGCGGGCGCTGATCGAAGCCGAACAGGGCAAGGACCCGGCTGACTGGAAATGGGGTAAGGCCCACACCCTTCGGTTTGTCAGTCCGCTACGGCGCAATGGCACGGGGCAGGAACTGCTGGGCGGGTTCACACTGGAGCGCTCGGGCAGCGGCGAAACCCTGAACCGCGGTGTCTACGATTTTCAGAAGCCCTTTGCCGTCAACTTCTTCGCTTCCATGAAAATGGTGGCGGACCTGGGAGACCCCGACAAGATCGAGGCCATTCTGGCCGGCGGTGTAAGTGAACGCCACTTCCAGGCACACCAGAATGACCAGGCGAAGATCTGGGCAACAGGTGAACGACGGGCATGGTGGTTCAACCCGGCACAGGCCGAAAGCCACGCCAAGTCCCGCCTGACATTGGCACCCTGACGGACGCAATCGCGGCTGCGCGCGCTGGCTACAATTTGTGATGACTTCAAGCCGGGGACAACACACATTGAAAAAGGTCCTGCAGGGCAGGCACTTCTCGGGGCTGATCTACGGCGTGGGCCTGTTGATGCTGGTTCAACTGGTTGGCACGGTCGGGTACCACTTCATTGGGCGCCCCAACGCCACCTGGATTGACAGCTTCTACATGACCTTCATCACCATCGCCACGATTGGCTTTGGTGAAACCGTGGATTTGACCCACCACCCGATGGGCCGCCTGTTCACGGTGTTCATTGCCGTCATCGGCATTGGCACCCTGAGCTACCTGTTCTCCACCATGGTCGCCCTTCTGGTCGATTCGGATCTGAATGAAGGTTTGAGGAAAAATCGCATGGAAAAAACAATCAGCAGACTCTCCGGGCACTACATCGTGTGCGGTATCGGGCGCGTGGGGTCGAACGTTGCCCACGAGCTCGCAAAAACCGGTCGACCGTTTGTGGTGATCGAGAGCAATCGCGTGGTACTGGATGCCTGGCTGGAGCACCACCCGCATGCGCTGTACCTGCATGAAGATGCGGCCGATGACAATGCCCTGCACAAGGCGGGGGTAGCGGCAGCCGCAGGCGTTTTTGCCGTGACCGGTGACGACGGCCACAACCTGATGATTGCGCTCTCCGTCAAGCTGCTCAATCTCAAGGCGCGCGTGGTGGTGCGCTTGCACGACATTCGCAACGAAAGAAAGGCACGCCGCGCAGGAGCAGACGAGATCGTCTCGCCCGACTTCACCGGTGGCATGCGCATCGCCTCGGTCATGGTGCGCCCGCACGTCGTCAATTTCATGGACAAGATGCTGCACAGCGATGAAGGCTTGCGCGTGGAAGAAGTCACCATTCCTGAAAGCATCCCGGTCGCCAAGCTGGGCGAACTGCTTCCCAGGTCAAAGAATTACCTCCTGATGGCCGCCCATGAAAATGGTCAGTGGGTTTTCAATCCAGCCGACGACCACGCCGTCAGGGCCGGATCTGTCCTGGTGTTGATGGCCAGCCCGGGTGGCCGCGGCGAAGTGGAAAAACTGCTGGGCATAGCACCGCCCCCCTAAGTCCGGGGCGGCGGCCGAATACACTGCCCCCATGACTGTTAATGCATTTGATGTGGTGGTAATCGGAGCCGGCGCGGCCGGGCTTTTTTGTGCAGGCGTTGCCGGCCAGCTGGGATTGAAGGTTCTGGTGATCGACCGTGGCGACAAAGTCGCCGAAAAAATCCGCATCTCGGGCGGGGGCCGCTGCAATTTCACCAACCGGGACACCACACCTGCCAACTTTTTGAGTGATAACCCGCGCTTTTGCCGATCCGCACTGTCACGCTACAGTCCCGCCGATTTTCTGGCGCTGATGCACAAGCACCAGATTCCGTTTCACGAAAAGCACAAAGGCCAGCTATTTTGTGACCGATCGGCCGAGGACATCATCCAGATGCTGCTGGCCGAGTGCGAAGCCGGTGGCGTGACCCGCTGGCAGCCCTGCAGCGTCAAAAATATACGCTTTTCGGCCTCCAGCCCCCATGGAAACTGCGCAAGCAGCTATGAAATTGATAGTGACAGGGGCACCATTCACTGCGCCTCCATCGTGGTGGCCACCGGTGGATTGTCGATTCCAAAAATCGGTGCAACCGATTTTGGCTACCGCGTCGCCAAACAGTTCGACCTGCCCCTCATCGCGACACGACCTGCCCTGGTGCCGCTGACGTTTGACGCCGACACCTGGGCGCCCTTTGCCCAGCTGTCAGGCCTGTCGCTACCGGTGCAGATTGAAACCGGAAGCAAAAAAGACAAAGCCACATTTCTGGAAGACCTGCTCTTCACCCACAAGGGCTTGAGCGGCCCAGGTGTGCTGCAAATATCCAGCTACTGGCAACCGAACACGCCGATCCGGCTGAATCTGGCCCCCTCCACCGACGTGGCCGAGGTACTGCAACACGCCAAGGCCACATCCCGCAAGCTGATCGCCAACGAACTGTCCGCACTGGTACCGTCCCGCCTGGCGGATACCTGGGTCGCGCAAGGCGCGGCGCTGGGCCACAACTGGCAGCGCCCGGCCAATGAGGCATCCGACAAGGCCCTGGCGGCGCTGGCCGAGCGTCTGAGCCGTTGGGAACTCACGCCCACGGGCACCGAGGGCTATAAAAAAGCCGAGGTCACTGCGGGTGGCGTAGACACCCGTGCACTGTCCAGCCAGACCCTGGAGTCGCGCCAGCCTGGCCTGTATTTCATTGGAGAAGTGGTGGATGTGACCGGCTGGCTGGGAGGCTACAACTTCCAGTGGGCGTGGGCCAGTGCATTTGCCTGCGCGCAAGGACTGGCAGCAAAGCTAGCGCACTAACTGTGAATACGCCTCTGGAAACGCTATAATCCAAGGCTTTTCTGGCAAACCCTCGTCGGCCAATACTAGTTACAGACGGGGGACATCGCTGAAACGTGGCTTGTGGGGCTCGATCTCCCCACTTGACCAACGCCAGCACTTTTTGGACAACATTACGTAATGACAACCATCCGTGTTAAAGAAAACGAGCCGTTTGACGTCGCTCTGCGTCGCTTCAAGCGCACTATCGAGAAATTGGGCCTGTTGACTGACCTGCGCGCACGCGAGTTCTATGAAAAGCCAACAGCAGAGCGCAAGCGCAAGAAGGCAGCCGCCGTCAAGCGTAATTACAAGCGCATCCGCTCGATGCAATTGCCCAAGAAGCTGTTTTAATCGTCACTGATTAAGACGCCTCTCAAGGCCAAAAAGCTCGCTTGGGGACGCTCCAGCGGGCTTTTTTTCATTTAAGACCCCCACCTTTCAGGAATCACGCCATGTCACTCAAAGATCAGATCTCCGAAGATATGAAAACCGCCATGCGCGCCAAAGACAGCGAGCGACTGGGCACCATCCGCCTGCTGCTCGCTGCCTGTAAACAGCGTGAGGTCGATGAGCGCATCGTGCTGGATGATGTGGCCGTGGTCGCCATTGTCGACAAGCTGATCAAGCAGCGAAAAGACAGCATTGAAGCCTTCACCAAAGCCGAGCGCATGGATCTGGCCGACAAGGAAGCCTCCGAGATGCTGGTGCTGCAGGGCTATTTGCCCCAGCGCATGTCGGCCGAAGAAGTGCTGGCCGAAGTCAAAGCCATCGTGTCTGAACTGGGCGCAGAGCTGGGTCGCGTTGCAGGCCCCGGCGACATGGGCAAAGTGATGGGTGCTGTGAAAGCCAAGCTGGCCGGCAAGGCCGAAATGGGTACCGTGTCGGCCGCAGTCAAAGCGGCGCTGGCGGGCTAAGCCGCCCCAGCCAACCAAGCGGGATCAGCTTCCCGCAACCTTCATGCGGTTGACCAAAATCGAACCCACGGTTTTGGCCCCGTAGTTGTAGGTATCCGCACCCACCGCCTCAATGCCCTTGAGCATAGTCTTCATGTTGCCGGCGATGGTGATCTCGTGTACCGGGTAGGCGATGCGCCCGTTCTCGACCCAGAAGCCGCTGGCACCGCGCGAGTAGTCCCCAGTGACGTAGTTCGTACCCTGCCCCATCAACTCGGTAACAAACAGGCCGGTGCCCAGCTTTTGCAGCATGGCGTCCAGGTCATCCGTGGCCTGGGTCAGGCGCGAGGTGAATGTCAGGTTGTGCGAGCCCCCCGAATTGCCGGTGGTCTGCATGCCCAGCTTGCGCGCTGAATAGCTGCTCAAAAAGTAACCCTGCACCCGCCCGCCGTCGACCACCTGGCGGGCCTTGACGCTCACACCCTCGTCATCGAAGGGAGAGCTGCCTTTGCCGCGCAGAACAAACGGGTCTTCCCGAATGTCAATGTGGCGTGGCAGAACGATCTTGCCCAATGAATCCAGCAAGAACGAACTCTTGCGGTACAGCGATCCACCGCTGACGGCCTGCACAAAAGCACCCACCAGCCCGGCGGCCAGTGGCGACTCAAACAGCACCGGGCACTCGGTCGTGGCAATCTTGCGCGCCTTCAGGCGGCTCAGCGCCCGTTCGGCGGCGTAGCGGCCAATGGCTTGGGGGGAAGCCAGGGCATCGGGGTGGCGCATGGAGCTGTACCAGCTGTCGCGCTGCATATCTTTGCCCTTGCCCGCAATGGGCGACACCGACATCGAATGGCGCGAGCTGGCATAGCCGCCGCGAAAGCCGTGGGTGTGGGCACTGAAAAAATGCGATTGCTGCGCAGACACACCCGCGCCTTCGCTGTTGGTGATGCGTTTGCTGGTGGCCAGGGCTGCGGCTTCGCACTCCAGCCCCAGGCGCATGGCCTCTTCGCTGGTAATTGCCCAGGGGAAGAACAGATCCAGATCGCGCTCCCGGTCAGCGACTGGCGAAATGTCTTTTTCGTCCGGCAGGCTGGCAAACGGGTCTTCGGCGGTAAACCGGGCGATGTCGTACGCAGCGCGCACCGTCTGTTCAATGGCGGCATTGGAAAAATCAGAGGTACTGGCGTTGCCCCGGCGCTGGCCCACGTAAACGGTCACGCCCAACGACTTGTCGCGGTTGCGCTCCACGTTTTCCAGTTCGCCATTGCGCACCGACACGCTCAGGCCGCAGCCTTCGGACACTTCAGCCCCCGCGTCGGTGGCGCCCAGCTTCTTGGCTTGCGCCAGCGCGGTGTCCACCAAGGATTCAAAAAACGGGCGACTGTAGGCAAAACCACTGTCGGCCGGCTTGGTGGAGGAGGCGCCTTTTACGGCGGATTGGGAGGAAGAGTGGGGTTTCGTCATAGCGGAGGCTATGATACTTGGCTATATGAGCAAACTAAAAAAAGGCTATTTCGTCAAAGGTAAATTTGTCGCCGAGGGCAGCGAGCTTGATCTGGAACTCAAGCGCGAACTCAAAGGCACAGACGAGGCCAGCCGTACCGACTTGAAACGCGAAAGCACCGAGCTGCAAAAGCTCGGTGAAGATTTATTGAACCTGCGGGCCGAATTGCTGACGCGTCTGGCCTTGCCAGAACGACTGGTGGAAGCCATCGCCGAAGCCAAACGCATCACCAACTTTGAAGGCAAACGCCGCCAGATGCAGTTCATCGGCAAGCGCATGCGCCAGCTCACCCCGGAAGTGCTGGCCAACGTGCGCACCGCCTTGTCAGAGCAACACGGGCCTTCCGCACGCGAGACCCTGGCGCTGCACGAGGCCGAAACCTGGCGTGACCGCCTGGTTGCTGACGACGATGCCGTGGGCCAATGGGTCGGCGTCTGCCCTGAAACTGATACCCAACAGCTGCGTGCGCTGATCCGCCAGGCCCGCAAGGATGCCAAGCCGGAGCTACCCGGTCAAGCCGTGCGCCATGGCCGCGCCTACCGCGATATTTTCCAGATTGTGCGCGGGCACTTGCTGCACAAAGCCGATACGTCCGAAGCCATTACGGTACCGGGAAACCTGGCGGCCGATGCGGGAGACCCTGCTTGAGCAACACCCCATACGTGGCACCTGATCCTGTCAAGATTGGCATCGTGTCGATCAGCGACCGGGCCTCTACGGGTGTGTACGAGGACAAAGGCCTGCCAGCCCTCCAGGACTGGCTGACCCGAGCCCTGCAAAACACCATCAGCTTCGAAGCCCGGTTGATTCCGGACGAACAAGAAGCCATCAGCGCCACGCTGATTGAACTGGTGGATGCGGGTTGCAGCCTGGTGTTGACGACCGGTGGCACCGGCCCAGCGCTGCGAGACGTGACCCCGGAAGCCACGCTCGCCGTGTCGCATAAGGAAATGCCAGGGTTTGGTGAGCAAATGCGCCAGATCAGCCTGAAATTTGTGCCCACCGCCATCCTGTCGCGTCAGGTCGCGGTGATTCGGGACCAAAGCCTGATCATCAACCTGCCAGGTCAACCCAAGGCGATTGCTGAAACACTGGAAGGTCTGAAAGACGCCAACGGGCAGCAGTTGATAAACGGCATATTTGCTGCAGTGCCTTACTGCATCGATCTCATTGGCGGCCCCTACCTGGAAACGCAGGATGCAGTGTGCAAGGCATTCCGCCCCAAAACAGCCATCCGGCCACCCCGGGCCGCTTGAACCTACTTGCCGACCAGCTGGTTCAGGCGCTCGGCTTCAAAACACTCCTTGCGGGTCGCATCTCCAGGCACACAATCTGTGGCGGTCCGGTTGGCAGACAGGGTTTCAATGGCCTTCCACAGCAGTGCAATCTGGTGGTCCTGACCCGAGGCCGAGTCAATCAGGCCGCGCAGTGCCAGGCTCACCGGATCGTCCTCCTGGGTAATTCCGTAGGCCGTGAACTTGTGGTCGGTGGAGACTACGTCGGCACTTTCACCGGTTTTGGACGGAATGATGCGCGCGGGAATGCCCACCGCCGTGGCCCCTGCCGGAACCGGTTTGATCACCACTGCGTTGCTGCCGATCTTGGCACCATCACCCACCAAAAAACCACCCAGAACCTTGGCGCCCGCGCTGACGACCACATCTTTGCCCAAGGTGGGGTGCCGCTTCGTGCCCTTGTACAAGGAGGTACCCCCCAGGGTCACTCCCTGGTAAATGGTGCAGCCATCGCCAATTTCCGCCGTCTCGCCCACTACGACGCCCATTGCATGGTCAAAAAATACCCGCTCGCCGATGATGGCACCGGGATGAATTTCGATACCGGTCAGCCACCGCGCCATGTGTGAAATAAAACGCCCTGGCCATTTAAGTCCATGGGTCCAGCACCAGTGGGCACCACGATGCAATATCAGTGCGTGCAGGCCGGGGTAGCAAGTCAAGACCTCCCAAGCGCTGCGGGCAGCCGGGTCGCGGTCAAGAATGCACTGGATGTCGGAGCGTAGACGGGAAAACATAGGAGGAAGTCTATCCTCTCGACTCATCACCCGCCGAACGCGCGGCCATTTGCCCGATGGCCTTGGCAATTCCTCGCAAGATGTGAATTTCTTCTTCTTCCAGTCCGGCGCGGTTGAAAAGCTGGTTCAGGCGTGGCATCAACTTTTTGGGTGCCACAGGATCCAGAAAACCCAGCGCCACCAGCGACTGTTCCAAATGGGTCAGCATGCCACTCACCTGGGCGGCATCCGCCAGATGGGTGGGTGCAACGGGAAGCTCCACACCGAAACCACCCAACGCCAAACGCCATTCATAGGCCACAACCTGCAACGCCGCTCCAATATTGAGTGAGCCAAACTGCGGATTGCTGGGAATGCTCAGACACACATGGCAGCGGTACACATCTTCGTTGCGCATGCCAAAGCGCTCGGATCCGAACAGGAATCCAACGCCTTGTTGCCCTGCCAAATTACCCTCTAGCCCCCGTGGAATATGCGTAGGCAGCTGCGCTTTTGATAGCAATTCGAAATGTTCCCGCGGAGTGGTGGTGGCGGGTCCAAAGTCGCGAGGCGTCATGGCGGTGGCACACAAATGGGAAATCCCGTCCAAGGCCTCGTCGAGGGTGTCGACAATGCGGGCCTTGGCCAGAACATCCAGCGCGCCACTGGCCCGCTGAATGGTTTCTTCCCGACGCAGCACATTGGCCCAGCGTGGCGCAACCAGCACCAGGTCATCAAAACCCATGGTTTTCATGGCGCGGGCAGCTGCCCCGACGTTGCCGGCATGGCTGGTGTTGATCAGAATAAATCGGGTTTGCATGGGAGACGGTAAAATGTGCTTATTGTCGCCGCCTGCATCGCCAGCCGGATCCACTCAGCTCTTCAAAACAATTTATGTCGCTCAATCTGCACCCCATGATCAATGTGGCCGTCAAGGCTGCCCGCGCTGCCGGATCCATCATCAACCGCGCCGCACTCGATATTGAGTCTGTTCGTATTTCGCAAAAGAAAGCCAACGACTTTGTCACCGAGGTTGACCATGCTGCAGAGCAGGCGATCATTGAAACACTGACGACCGCCTACCCCGGCCACGGCATCTGGGCCGAAGAGTCCGGACGCGAGCACGGAGCCAAGGACTCGGACTTTGTCTGGATCATCGATCCGCTGGACGGCACCACCAACTTCATCCACGGCCTGCCGGTGTACTGCGTGAGCATCGCACTCGCGGTCAAAGGCAAGATTGAGCAAGCCGTGGTGTATGACCCCACCCGCAACGACCTGTTTACCGCCACCAAGGGCCGTGGCGCTTTCCTGAACGATCGGCGCCTGCGTGTCTCCAAACGCATCCACCTGAAGGAATCCCTCATCTCCACCGGATTTCCCTTCCGGCCCGGTGACGACTTCAACAACTACCTCAAGATGATGGGCGATGTCATGCAGCGCACCGCCGGCCTGCGCCGGCCTGGCGCCGCCGCGCTGGACCTTGCCTATGTGGCTGCAGGCTACACCGAAGGTTTTTTCGAAACGGGCCTTCAGCCCTGGGACGTGGCCGCAGGCTCACTACTGGTGACAGAAGCCGGCGGACTGGTGGGCAACTTCACGGGCGAGGCTGACTTTCTGGATCAGCAGGAATGCCTGGCAGGCAACCCGCGGGTGTATGGACAACTGATTGGCATTCTGGGCAAGTACAGCAAATTCGCCAGCGCTGGCGAAAAAGCGGCTTTGCGCCAAAGCGCAGGGCCTGTCGCCGAATCAAGTGCGTCGGATGGCACGTCCGACGCCGCCGATCCAGCAGTCGCTCCACCCGCAGGCGACGCGCTGCTCTAAGGCGTGTTGACGGTGGTTCAGGCCACCGGCAAGACCAACTGGTCCACGGGCACCGGCCGCCCGAACAGATAGCCCTGAAAGGCCTTGCAGCCACTGCGCCGTAAAAAGTCGCGCTGGCCTTCAGTTTCCACACCCTCGGCAACCGCACTCAGATCCAGGCTTTGGGCCAGGTTCAGAATCGTTCGGGCAATGACTGCGTCGTTGGGATCGGTCAAGACATCCCGTACAAAAGACTGGTCAATTTTCAATTGATCCAGCGGAAGACGTTTCAGGTAGGACAGTGATGAATATCCTGTCCCGAAATCGTCCAGTGCAAAGCCTACCCCGATAGAACGCAACTCGCTCATTTTGGCAATGGCATCTTCAATATCACTGAGCAGCAAACTCTCGGTCAGTTCCAGCTTCAGGCGATAGGGGTTGGCACCACTGAGGCGCAATAGGCCCAGTATTTGATCGGAGAAATCAGGGTGCCGAAACTGGCGCGCACTGACGTTCACCGCCATCGTCAAACGCTGGGTGGAACGCTGTGCGCTCCAGGCGACCAACTGTGCACACGCCACTTCCAGCACCCATTGCCCCAAGGGCAAAATCAAACCGGATTGCTCAGCCACCGGAATGAACTCGGCGGGCGACACCAACCCGCGTTGCGGGTGTTGCCAGCGCAGCAAGGCCTCGACACCGGTCATGCGACTGTTCTCATCCACGACTGGCTGGTAATGCAGCATGAACTCGTTGCGGTCCAGCCCCTGCCGAATATCCGCCTCCAGCGCTGCGCGCTGCGATGCCGCAGCCTGCATCACCGGATCAAAAAAACGCAGGGTGTTGCGCCCGGCTGCCTTGGCCTGGTACATGGCCAGATCCGCGCGTTGGAGCAGCTCGTCCACCGTCTGCTGGTGATCGTAAAACAGCGTCACGCCAATACTGGGGGAACTGTGGTGCTGTTGCCCGTCCAGCTCAAAATACTGGTTCAGCGCCGTGAGAATTTTCTTGCCCACCAGCTCAGCCTGCGCTGCGGCCAACGCTTGCGTTTCACTCAACTCCTCCAGCATCACGACAAACTCGTCTCCGCCCAACCGGGCCACGGTATCGATCGCCCTCACACATTCGCCCAAGCGCTGCGCAACCTGCTTGAGCAACGCGTCGCCCATCTGGTGCCCGAGTGTGTCGTTGAGCATCTTGAAATTGTCCAGATCAATGAACAGCAAGGCCCCGAAGCTGCCCCGTCGCGCGCTGGAAGCAACGGCCTGATTGAGCCGGTCAATCAGCAGGCGCCGGTTGGGCAAGCCTGTCAACACATCAAAAAAGGCCAGTCTTTCGATGTCTGCCTCAGCCTGCTTGCGGGCGCTGATCTCGCGGCCAGTACCCCGATAGCCGGCAAATACCCCCTGGCTGTCAAAGATCGGGGCTCCGCTGATGGAAACCCACATCAAGGAGCCGTCACTACGCGAGCGCTGCATTTCAAAATCATGAAAATTTTCGTGCGCCTCCAGCACTGCGCGGTGCGACACCCACTGGGCCGGGCTCACGCCTTGAACGCCTGAGTCCCACCGCGTAGCGCCAATGAAGCTCTCGGAGGGCACGCTTCTCGCGGCCTCAATGTCACCATCTACCCGGACGAATCGGAAGTTGACATCCTGCTCCCAATACCAGTCCGAAGTCAGCTCGGTCAGAGCCCGAAAACGTGCCTCGCTCTGTCGCGTGGCTGCCAGTTGGTTCGCCACCGCCTGCAAAGCCTCACGTTCACGCGAAATATCCTGCACGATGCCGTAGTCCGCCTTGAGTACACCGTTTTCCAGCTGTCGGTACATGCGTGAGCGAATCCAGATGACGACGCCATCGGGTCTGCGCCAGCGGTACTCCAGGGTTTCACCATCCATTTGCCTGAGTGCCTGCTTGACCATGGCGCGATCCTCATCCAGAACGTCCCGCAAATGGGCCCCCACGGGAACCAATTCAGAACCACCCAGATTGCCAATTTGCCGATAACCATGCGACAACTGCACGCCATTGCCGTCCGGATAAACCACCCAATGCCCCACTTTGGCCAGCGCTTCGGTCATCTCATAGAGTGTGACCTGCTGGTTGAGTTTTTCATTGGCTTGTTCCAGCGCTCTTTCGCTGGCCTTGAGCGCCTCTTGCGCGAGGCGTTCAGCGGTCACGTCGCGCAGATAGATTAAAACGTAAGAGTCAGATTGCACCGTCACCAAAACCGCATTGAGTCGCACCAGCCGTGGCAAGCCATCCTGCATGGCGAGCGTCACGTCCAGATCATTCACCCGACCAGTCGTTTTCAGTGGCTGCATCGCCAAATCACGCGCCGCTTCGTCTGCCCAGTGGCCTATCTCCACTGCGGTTCGCCCAACGGCTTGCTGCCGCGAAAAACCCGTCAGGTTGAGCCACTCCTGATTCACCTCGACGATCACACTGTCGCTGGCGCGCGTCAGCGCGATCGCCTCGGGACCGTGATCAAAGAAGACTTTGAACATTGCGCCGCCATCTGCACCGAAAATTTCGGGACGATCGCCCTGCGACGGCGCTTGGGCGGCGGGATTAGCGTTTTCCTGGTGGTGTTCCACTGAATTTTTCCGATGTTTTGCTATGTTAGCGGCTCTTGTGGTGCTCAGACTGCTGTGAAACAAATCCATCGAACGCAGCCAACAGGGGAAGCCACGCTTCAGCATTGCCGTCCATTTGGGCCAGCGCTGCACATGTTGCCTCCAGCGTGGACAACTGATCCGGCTTGTGGGCCTTGCGAATCCGGTAGTGGGACGCCGGCATGTCGCGCAGCGCCAGACGAGGCAGCTGCTGCAGTAACGGATTGAGATAGAGCATCTTGCGGCTCTTGCGCCACGTCCCGTCGAGCACGATCAGGCGCGTGCGGGACAAGTCCGGCACGTCCAAGGCCACCGCAGCAACCGGTGCAGGCATCCGGGTCATCGGAGCTTGCGGTGAGTCCGGGTACAGCAAAATGCTGCGCTTTGGAGCGAGCCCGGCGCTCTTCGAAGGTGTACGCAGCGGCTCAAAGATCAGGGACCGCAGCATCGCAGGGGCAAATTCTTCGCCAATGGCCAGTGTGCTGTTCGGCAAACTCAAATGCAGGAGCCGTGCACTCCCCTTCGCATGGCCCACCTCCAGCGGATGTTGCAAAACAACCACCTCAACTCCGTGGTCTGTTGGAGTGATCCACCTGCAAATACAAGTACTCAGCGGACGCAGGCAGTCCGCACAGGACAGGCGCTTAAGGGCTGGCACGGACTCGCGAAGTCATTTTTTGATACTCATTTCGTTTACCACTTTGCGCACACCTTCGATCGCACCGGCAACTGCAATGGCGCGATCAATCTGCATTTGATTGTCCAGGAAACCGCTCAGCTGCACTTCGCCTTTTCGGGTGACCACGGCAATTTGGGCGCTTTTGATGCTTGCGTCGGCAAGCAGTGCCGATTTTACTTTGGTGGTGACAATTCCATCATCCAGCTTGTTGCCAATGGTTGCAGCTCCGTCTTTAAGGGTCATTCTGTTCTCAACGTCCCGTACACCCTCGACGATACGTGTAACCGACATGACACGGTCAATCTGGCTCTGGTTGTCAACAAAGCCGCTCAACAAAACCATGCCCTTGTGCGTCTCCACCTTGATGTCAAAGCCCTTGATGTCCTGGTCAGCCAGCAACGCGGATTTGACGCGGGTGGTTATCACCGTATCGTCAAGCTCCGTGCCCACAGTGGTAGGACTTGCAGTCGCTGGCACTGGTTCCACGCGGTTGCAGCCGGCTATGAACGCCGCTGCGGTCACCGTGAGCGCCATGGTGATAGCAATGTTCGTCAGTTGATTGTTCATTGGGACTTTCCTTTGGATAGTTCTTTTCGCAAATAGGGGAGCGGGGCAAGAGCCCGCCAGTCATCTCAGTCCCGCGTTAGGCCCAGAGGTGAGGCGGCCAGAAGTCCAGCCCCGGCGATTACCAATATGAGCCCACAGGGCTCCGGCAAACAAAAACGGCGTGACGCCCATAGGGGAACCAATGGGCTGCCTTCCACATACGGATTTTGCTTGCCGAGTCAGGGTGAATGCGATCTCAATTGCGGTAGACGTGACCGTTTTCAACACGAACGCGGTTCCCGACCTGCATGCCGTCCAAGCTTTCTTGCTGAACGCTTTGGTACGTTCCATTGTCAAGTCGGACAGAGATCTGGTAGACATCGCGCGTGGCCACCCGGTTGCTCTGCTCAATCTTGTTGCCAACGACGGCGCCTCCAACAACACCCACAACCGTAGCGACGTCCTTGCCCGTGCCGCCGCCCACCTGATTGCCGAGGATGCCACCCACGACACCACCGACCACTGCACCGACACCAGGGCCGGTGGACCTGTTGGCTGCGACGACCTGGATCGACTCAATAAAACCAAAGCTCGACTGATAACCGGTCTGGCTGGCTGGGTAGTAAGGCGCACTGGTCTGCTGTGGAGGGCTACCGCAGGCGGTGAGAAAAACTGCCGAAGCCATTGCGACCGTAGTCGCGATAAGAGTTTTGTTCATGGTATTTCCTGTTCATTATTTCAAAGTTGCAATGCAAGGCTATTACTCACAGATCGATTTGTCAGTACGCCAACGCACGCAGTTGCGAAATGCGGCGAGTTCATCGTCGGTACCGTTATGCGTGGGCCCTACTGCGCGAGAATGCGGACGCTTTCCTGTGCGAAAACGATCTCCACGCGGCGGTTCATCTGGCGACCAGCGGGGGTATCGTTGCTGGCAACGGGATTGCCTTCACCGAAGGACTTGGCGCTCAATCGCATGGCTGGCACACCCTCGCTCACGAGCGCCGCCATGACGGCGTTGGCGCGACGGCTCGATAGTTCCAGGTTGGAACTGACTGATCCAACGTTGTCTGTGTAGCCTTCAATAGAGGCGGTGCGCTGCGGGTTGCGCTTGAAAACGTCCGCCAGTTTGGCCATATTGCCTTGGGCGCCTGGCAAAAGCTGCGACTTGCCACTGTCAAACAATATATCGCCCAGCGTTACCACCATGCCGCGGTCCGTTCGCCTGGCGTTCAGATCCTTGAGCTGCGCCTCCAGGTCGTTGACCTGCTCGTCCTTGCGTGCATTGCTTTGTTGCGACAGGGCCAACTGCTGTTGCGCTTTTTTTGCTTCCTCGGTACGTGCAGCAAGGCGCACTTGCTCACGTTTCGCGGCAGCGCCAGAGCTGATGCTCTGGTAGGCGGTGCTGGAGGCCGTCTCCCTGGCAATCGCCACCCGCTGACTGGCAATGTAAGCCAAGTGATCCACGGTGGCCCTGGGCGCACCGCTCGTCCATGACTGTTGTGCCTGCATGAGCGATTCATTGGCCAGCTTCAGCTCGGCGGGCGCCAACCCGAGAACCTCCGGGTCGTGCTCGGCCTGGTTGAAGTTGCCGCGAGCCTGATCAAGTGCCAGGTTGCGCTCGGGAACGGAACCGCATGCCACCAAAGCGGCAGTCAGCGTCAAAAGGGACATAAGTCGAATATTCATAAAAGGCTCCTGATGTAATTACTGGGCTGGCTTGCGATTAATTTCTTCGCTGAGCGCGCGTGCCGCATCTTTCGATTCGGCCGCGGCTTTACGCGAACGCTCCGATTGGGCGTGCAGTTCGGCCACTTGAGCATCCAGCACCACCTGTTCGGCGAGTTGAGCGGCCAGCTCGTTGTCCTTGTCAATCACCGCCTGGCGTGCACGCTCCAGCTTGGTGGTGGCTACCAGCAGTTGGCTGGCTGCGTTTTCGCTGGTTCCCGTGCTGTTGGCGCGCGCGACCGCCGCTTCAGCCACCGCCATGCGCTCGTTGGGAACGGGGGTGCTGGCACAGCCCCCCATGGAAAGCGCAAAGCCAAATGCGAGGGTGAGAGGTAGAACTTTGGTGGCTTGGTTGATCAACGGTGCAATCTTCATGACGAATCCTTGAAAGTTTCTTGGGGTCCAGAACGCGGATCGCCGGTTCCCCTGCGCACGTTCGGGAGCCAGTGTCTTCCCATCGCAGGGGGCAGGTCTGTCTGTTGGCGCACCGTTGGCTGTGTTCGGTACCGCACAGACGCACCCCGTACGCATACCAAGAATGAACTCATTCAGGTAAGCACGTCCAACACAACTTAGCGAGACACTGTATGACTCCAGAACCTGCTCCCGTCACGCGTGCCCCGGGGACCCTTGGTTTGGGGCTGCTGGTTGCGCTGGTCGTGGGATCGATCATCGGCAGCGGCATCTTCGGCCTGCCGCAGAACATGGCGGTGGGTGCAGGCGCCGGGGCCATCCTTATTGGCTGGACCATCAGCGGCATTGGCATGTTGATGCTGGCGCGCGTCTATCAGGTGCTCGCCATCCGCAAGCCGGAGCTCGACAACGGCGTTTACGCCTACGCGCGGGCGCTGTCTGGCGAGTATGTGGGCTTCAATTCCGCCTGGGGTTACTGGGTTAGTGCCTGGATCGGCAATGTGGGCTATCTGGTGGCCGCATTCGGTGCGCTGGGCTACTTTTTCCCGGCGTTTGGCGAAGGCAACACTTTTGCCGCGATTGCTGGTGCATCGATCGTGCTGTGGGTGGTCCATGCACTGGTGCTAAGGGGCATTCAGGGTGCTGCCGTGCTCAACGCGGTGGTCACGCTGGCAAAGATCGCACCGTTGTTGCTGTTTGTCGTGCTGGTTGCCATGGCATTTCAGTTCAGCACCTTCAAACTGGATTTTTGGGGTGACGCCAAATTGGGATCGGTACTGAACCAGGTCAAAAGCACGATGCTGGTGACGGTATGGGTGTTCATTGGCATTGAGGGTGCCAGTGTCTACTCGGCTCGCGCCCGCAAGCGGGAAGACGTGGGGCGTGCCACGGTGCTGGGTTTCCTGATTTGCCTGATGCTGTTAATGGCCGTGTCTTTGCTGTCTTTGGGCATCCACACGCAACCCGATTTGGCTGGCCTCAAAAATCCGTCTATGGCCGGAGTCCTTGAAAAAGCGGTCGGTACCTGGGGCGCCATAGTGGTCTATTTGGGGCTGATTGTGTCGGTGGGCGGCGGCTTCTTGGCTTGGACTCTGCTGGCTGCAGAGTCGCTCTTTACGCCCGCACAAGGCGGTGTAATGCCGGCCTGGCTGGGAAAACAAAACACCAAGGGCGTGCCCGCCCACGCCATGTGGATCACAAGCGCCATGGTGCAGATCTTTCTGATTCTGACGCTGGTTTCCAAGGCGTCCTATCTGGCCCTGATTTCCCTGTCCACGGCAATGATCCTCGTCCCCTACCTGTTCAGTGCCATCTATGGCCTCTCACTGGCATGGCGTGGCGAAGGTGCCGTCACCGCCAGAAGCCGCAGTGATATGCCGGTCGCCATGATCGCAACAGGTTATTGCCTCTGGTTGCTGTACGCAGCAGGGCTGAAATACCTGCTGCTCAGTGCGCTGCTCTATGCGCCCGGGGCCGCGCTCTACCTGCTCGCGAAAAAGCAGCTTTCCCGGAAACCGTTTTCGGGACACGAGTGGTTCGTCCTGGCGGGCGTTCTGATGCTGGCTTTGGCGGCTGCCTACCTGCTAGGCACTGGCCGGCTGGCTATGTAAAACAGGGAGAACCAACATGCCAAAAGGCCTCTATTCGGAAATAGGTCGGCTGCGCAAGGTCCTGGTGTGCCGTCCCGGCTTGGCGCAAAGGCGACTGACTCCGGCCAACTGCCGGGACCTTTTGTTTGACGATGTGCTTTGGGTTTCACAGGCGCGCAATGACCACGACGCGTTCACCAGTGCCATGGTGGAGCGTGGCGTCGAAGTTCTTGAGCTGCACGACCTGCTGGCCGAGACCGTAAGCAACCCCGTGGCCCGCAGCTGGTTACTGGACCGCAAACTGGGACACGGCTTTGTCGACCCGGAAGCCGCGCGGCAATTGCGCCCCTGGCTGGAAGCACTGTTGCCAGCACAACTTGCCGGATACCTGATCGGCGGTCTCACCAACGCCGAATTACCATTTGCAACGGAAGGCCTCGTAGCGCATTGCGCCGGCCCTGAGGACTTGTTGTTGCCGCCTCTACCCAACACCCTGTTCACGCGTGACAGCAGTTGCTGGATCTTCGATGGTGTAGTGCTGTGCCCCATGTACTGGCCAGCACGCCAACAGGAAACGCTGCTCACAACCGCCGTGTACCGTTTCCACCCAGCGTTCGCAAGCAACGCCAAAGTATGGTGGGGTGACCCGGATCAGAGCCACGGCATGGCATCGCTGGAAGGGGGTGATGTCATGCCTCTGTCCAAAGGCATTGTGCTGATCGGCATGGGCGAACGTACGTCGCCACAGGCCGTGAGCCAGTTGGCACGTGCGTTGTTCGCCAGCGGCGCCGCAACGCTGGTGCTGGCAGCGCAGATACCCAAATCCCGCGGTGCAATGCACCTCGATACTATCTTCACATTCTGCGACGTGGATCTGGTCACCATTTTTCCGGAAATGGTCGATGCCATCCGGGTGCACAGTATTCGCCCCGGCGCACAAGAGGGAACATTGGACGTGCGGACGGAGGCCAAACCTTTTCTGGACGTGATCGCACAGGCGCTTGGTCTGGCCAAGCTGCGGGTGGTGTCGACAGGCGGGGATGCCTTTGAAGCCGAGCGTGAACAGTGGGACGATGGCAACAACCTGCTTTGCCTGGCGCCTGGCGTTGTGGTGGCTTACGACCGCAACACATATACCAATACCCTGCTGCGCAAGGCGGGCGTCGAAGTCATCACGATTCCCGGCCGTGAGCTCGGCCGCGGCCGGGGTGGAAGCCATTGCATGAGCTGCCCCATTGAACGCGATGCCCTTTGAAACAATGCCATTCAGGACCACACCATGAGTTTTAACCTTCGCAATAGAAGCCTTCTGGACTTGAAGGATTTCCCCCCCCGGGGCATACGCTTTCTACTCGACCTTGCTGCCGAGCTCAAACGCTCAAAATACGCCGGAAACGAACATCCCCGCTTGAAGGGCAAGAACATTGCCCTGATCTTTGAGAAAGCCTCCACGCGAACGCGATGCGCATTTGAAGTGGCGGTACACGATCAAGGTGGCCATGTCACATACATTGACTCCACAGGGTCCCAAATGGGCCATAAGGAGTCCCTCAAAGACACAGCCCGGGTTCTGGGAAGGCTGTATGACGGTATAGAGTACCGGGGATTTCACCAGACCGTGGTCGAAGAGCTGGCGCGATTCTCGAGTGTTCCGGTCTGGAACGGGTTAACCGACGAGTCTCACCCGACACAAGTGCTCGCAGACCTGCTAACGATGGAAGAGTTTGGCGAAAAGCCTCTGCATGAGTTGTCTTTTTGCTATTTGGGTGACGCGCGATTCAACATGGGATGCTCGTTGCTGATTGGAGGCACCCAAATGGGCATGGATGTCCGCATTGCAGCCCCCGCCGGTCTGCAACCACCCAAAGAACTGGTAGCGCAGATGCGCGAACTGGCGCTCACCACAGGCGCCCGTATCTCCATCGAGACCGATCCACTGATCGCGGTTGCGGGAGCCGATTTTCTGTACACCGACGTCTGGGTTTCGATGGGCGAGCCAGAGGACACCTGGAAGGCCCGGATCGAACAACTATTACCCTACCAGGTAACCACATCACTCATGCGGGCCACCGGCAAGGCGCGGACCCGTTTCATGCACTGCCTACCCGCCTTTCACAATCTTGATACGGAGGTTGGCCGGCAGGTACATGAGCGCTACGGCCTGACCGAGATCGAAGTCACCGATGAAGTGTTTGAGTCTGAGGCCTCGGTTGTTTTCACCCAAGCCGAAAACCGCATGCACACCATCAAGGCGGTGCTTGTCGCCACCCTTGCATGACACAACAATGAGCGCACCATGAAGGTCGTTGTGGCACTTGGCGGCAATGCCCTGCTGCGGCGCGGGCAGGTTCTGAGTGCGCCCAACCAGCTGGAAAACATCCGCCGCGCCGCAGCACAGCTGGCGCGTATGGCGGCCTCGCACGAGCTTGTATTGACCCACGGCAACGGCCCCCAAGTGGGACTGCTGGCTCTGCAGGGAGTGGCTTACGACGCGGTGGAGCCGTATCCGATGGATGTGCTCGGCGCCGAAACCGAGGGCATGATTGGCTACCTGCTTGAGCAGGAACTGGCGAACCTGCTGCCCCCCGGACGCGCGATTGCCACGCTGTTGACGCGCGTGGAGGTCGATCCAGCCGACCCTGCATTTGCAAAACCCACGAAGCCCATCGGGCCCGTCTATTCCGATGAAGAAGCCACACGGGTTGCAGCGACCCGACATTGGTCCATTGCGCCCGACGGCGCGGGCTTTCGGCGTGTGGTTGCCTCACCGGTACCGCGTCGCATACTGAGTCTGGATCCGATCCGGTGGCTGCTGGAGCGTGGTGCCATAGTCATCGCGGCTGGTGGCGGGGGCATTCCCGTGGTGCGCGGTTCCGACGGCCACAATCTTCTCGGTATCGAGGCTGTCATCGACAAAGACCTGTGCAGTGCACTGCTGGCGCGAGAACTTCATGCTGACTGTCTGGTCATCGCAACCGATGTCGATGCGGTCTACCTTGACTGGGGACTTCCAGAACAGCGTCCACTTGGAAAGACATCGCCCCAAGCACTTGCGGGCAATGCGTTTGCAGCCGGATCGATGGGGCCGAAGGTACACGCAGCGGCTCAATTTGTGCAGGCCACAGGCAAAAGGGCCGTGATCGGAACGCTTGAACGGATCGAGGACATGCTGGCAGGCACTGCGGGTACCCAGATCGTTCCTGATTGACCGGATAGTCAAACCAGTCGGTCGGCCAGAGCACGCGTCGCGGCTATCCTTTTGCGATGAAACGATCGGCACGCGCAGCATCCAGCACTGCGCCCACGTCGATGGCCATTGTTTTGGCTGGCGTCGCACTACCAAGCCAGGCGTTGGGCAGGGCAAACCAAAGCACAAGCTCCGCCGAGTCCAGAGCCCCCGAGAGCTCAGAGCAGACCGAATGCATCCCCGCCCGAATGCACATTCGGTCCAGATCAAACTGAAAGAGCGGAATCAGAACGGTTGTTCGCCACGTAAATGTGACGACCTGCCGGGAAACAATCCAACGGGCTACACGCGAAATGGACTGATCAACCAGCGGTGAAAGTATCGCGGCGAGTTCGCTGCCCGTCGCGACGCCGCCGCTGGAGCGAAAAGCCTCTAAGAGGCATCCGTTTTCACATTGACTACCCGGTCCGGATTCCGTACGGCAACAGCCACCTGGCACGACCATCAGGTGCGCAGATTGCAAGGCATGCTTGACGCACATCAGCGACCCGTGAACAGCCAACGCAATCTGTCGAGATAACGTCCCGGTGTGGCTACCGGGACGAGCATAGGCATCGGCGTTGGGGGACGAAGCCGAAATTTCTTCTGCTTGGGAAGGTTGACGACAAGCGAGAGCTCAGTGCGGGAATTTCTGGCGAGCGACATGACGTTTCCTCCTGAACAAGACAATCTCGTGTTGGGTTACTGGTCCGAGAATAAGAGCAATAGGTGTGCACCGTCTGTGTGGTAACGAACACTGATCATCAGAAGCCTTTCCGGTCCATTGAACAGCACCACGTTCGTCCCAGGACATTGTTCGACGCCGCACAGACTCTACACAACGCGCCTGGCTAGACTGTTGCGTTAATGGGGAGAGCGCGACATGTCTACACTCGAAGAATCAACGGGTCTGAGCACTGCGGAGGCGGCCCAACGACTCATGGTCGACGGCCCGAATCTGCTACCCGGCAGCGCCCCCAAGTCGTCTGCGGCCATAGTCAGGGAGGTACTCACAGAGCCGATGTTCCTGATGCTCCTTGCGGCCGGGAGCATTTATCTGGCACTAGGCAGTCAGGCCGAAGCGCTGTTCCTGCTGGGCTTTGTATTTGTGGTTATCGGGATCACTCTCGCGCAAGAGCGACGAACGCAACGGGCACTGGAATCGCTGCGTGACTTGTCGGCTCCGCGCGCACTGGTAAGGCGTGACGGGAAGGAACTGCGCATCGCCAGCCGTGACGTCGTGTGCGGTGATTTGCTGGTGTTGCACGAGGGCGACCGCATACCCGCAGACGCGCTGATGCTCAGTGGGCAACTCTCGGTGAACGAATCACTGTTGACCGGTGAAGCTGTACCGGTAAGCAAGCGCCCGGATGCATTGGCGCCAAATGCCTTCGGCGAACCGGGCGGGGATGACACCCCTTTCTTGTTTGCCAGCACAGTGGTCACGCAGGGGGTTGGAATTGCCGAAGTGAAGAGCACAGCCAGCGCCACCGCCGTGGGACGCATAGGCGTAGCACTTGCCGCTACCGCAGAGCCACCGTCTGCACTGCAGACGGGATCCCGCCGGCTGGTTCGTCAATTGGGCCTAGGCGCCCTGATGACGGCTGGCGCCTTGGTCTTGCTGGGCTGGTTGTGGGACGGCCGATCTCTGCTGGATGCGCTGCTGTCCGGCATTGCGCTGGCTATGGCCATCCTGCCCGAGGAAATTCCGGTCATCCTCACGGTTTTCCTGTCGCTGGGTGCATGGCGCATCTCGCGCCAAAAGGTGCTGACACGCCGCGTATCGGCGGTCGAAGCACTGGGAGCCATTACCGTGCTGGCCGTCGACAAGACCGGAACTCTTACGCAAAACCGCATGGTTGTCTCCGAACTGGCAATCGAGGGCAAGAGCTTCAAGTCGGAGGGTGCGATCAGCACCAGCAATGTTGCAGCCCTGCCCGCGGCCTTCCACAATCTGGTCGAGATTTCCATGCTGGCCACGCCTGCCGACCCATTTGACCCGATGGAAAAGGCCATTCAAGCTTTTGGGCGCGCACGTCTGCCCGCTACCACACGTTTGCACGATGGGCAGCCGGTGGAGTTCGAGTACCCGCTGTCGAGTGAGATTTTGGCCATGACACGGATCTATTCCGGTGAGCAACCTCCGCCGCTCACTGCCTACCTACTTGCAACCAAAGGCGCTCCAGAAGCCGTGGCTGACCTGTGCCATCTGACAGACGAACGACGAGCCGCCGTTCGTCTCCAGGTGGAGGACTGCGCACAGCGCGGTCTGCGTGTTCTGGGTGTAGCGCAGGGGTACTGGAAAACGCCCTCCGTGGCGCATCCAACCGCATCACCGGCCTGGCCCAACAGCCAACATGATTTTGATTTCACCTTCCTGGGCCTCGTTGCGCTGGCAGACCCGCCGCGGGGTGACGTTCCCCCCGCCATCATCCAGTGCCGGCAGGCGGGCATCCGTTTGATCATGATGACCGGCGACCACCCTGCAACTGCGCGTGCAATCGCACGCCAAGTGGGGCTGAGTGAGCGGCCCGTCGTGCTGACCGGCACCGAAATTGAAACCCTGACAGACGAAGCACTGATCGAACGGCTTCGCCGCACCGACTTGTGCGCCAGACTTCAGCCGGCCCATAAGCTGCGCCTGGTTCAGGTGCTGCGGGCAGACGGAGAAGTGGTCGCGATGACCGGTGATGGCGTCAACGACGCGCCAGCACTGAAGGCGGCAGACGTGGGCATTGCGATGGGGGAGCGCGGCACTGACGTGGCGCGTGAAGCCGCGTCCATCGTACTGCTGGATGACAGCTTTGCCAGCATCGTGGCAGCCGTGCGCCAGGGCCGCCGCATCTACGACAACATCACCAAGGCCACGCGTTTCACCGTAGCGGTGCACATTCCCATCATTGCACTCGCACTGGTACCCGCACTGTTGCACTGGCCCATGCTGTTGTTGCCCGTCCATATCGTACTTCTTGAGTTACTCATCGACCCCGCCTGCTCAGTGGTATTCGAGGCCGAGCCGGAAGCCCGTGGAGCCATGCAGCGTCCGCCACGGGCTGCGGGTGACTCACCCTTTGCCGCAGCCAACCTGCTGTGCGGAATGTGGCAAGGCTTGGGCGTCGCTGCTATTTTGCTGGGTGGCCATGCACTGTTGTCGGAAACTGGCGAGGCGACGGCGCAAGGGCGTAGCGCCGTTTTTTCTGCGCTGGTGATAGGCGTTCTGCTGTTGACATTGGCCAATCGTGAGCGAATTTTTGGGTACGGGCCTGCAGATGGCGATGCAACTCAAAAGGCGCTGCAGACGCGCAACCCCTGGCTTCCGTGGATGGCTGCATTGATTGCTCTGATGCTGGCATCGGTGGTCGCCATTCCGGCGCTGCGGCAGATCATGGGATTGGCATGGCCGGACACTGCGGGCATGCAGGCCACAGCACTGATGGCTGCGCTCAGCGCAGCGTGGCTGATCGCGCTCAGATCGTTTTATCGCCGCTGGTAGTTGACACATTCGCCCCCTACGTCGGTACTCGGTTCGGCAGCGAACAGATAGAAGGCCGAAGAAAACATAACCTGCATTCCACGGCCGCGAAGCGATTCGAGAGCCGGTATTTTTACTCTGGCCGTCACGGCTTACTTACCAAGGCAACTTATGAATGATCTGAACAAAATTGCATTCGCAGTCACTATCATGGCTGGTGGAATCGCCGCAAGCGCTCAGGCACAAACAACCGAATTCAACCCCGCTTGGTACATCTCGCCAAGCGTCAACATTTCGCAACCCGACACACAAATGGGAACGGACAAGAATACGAACGGCGTGGGGCTGCGCGTTGGCAAGCCGATTTCCCAGAATTGGGATGTGCAAATGGGCATCACCGGAACCCGCACTTCGGACAACCTGCCCCGCTTTCGCCAGACAACATTGGGAGTCGATGGGCTGTATATGCTGTCGCGCAGTACCATTCGTCCGTTTCTCCTGGTTGGCACCGGCGTGCAATACGACGAACTCGAACGCACTACCGGCAACACTTCGCAGACATCCCCCTACCTGAGCCTAGGCGTGGGCGTTCAGGCAGCGCTGAACGATCAGTGGGCTGTGCAGGTCGACTACCGCCGCAACCACGGCTTTCGTGAAGGGAACAACCTGGGTGCCGACAGCTCCAACAGCAACTACCTGACCTTGAGCCTCAATTACGCCTTCGACAAACCGGCGCGTGAGCGCTCCGTAGTGGCAGCGGCACCTGTGATGGCGGCGGCACCGGCTCCATATATCGCACCGCCCGTACCGCCCGCACCCGTGGCAGTTCCGGCACCTGCACCGCGTTTTGAACGTTACACCCTGTCAGCCACCGAATTGTTTGGCTTTGACAGCGCGCAACTAAAAATGCCCCAGCCAAAACTGGATGAAATCGCAGCCGCCTTGACAGCCAATCGCGAGGTATCCAATGTGGTCATCACAGGTTACACCGATCGACTCGGTTCCGAAAAGTACAACCAGGCTCTGTCTGAACGCCGCGCCATCGCAGTAAAAGACTACCTCACAGCCAAGGGTCTGGACGCTACCCGACTGAACACTGTGGGCAAGGGTGAGGCGAATCCAGTCGTGATTTGCACCGAGAAAAAGATGGCCCAACTCATTGAGTGCCTGGAACCCAACCGTCGCGTTGAAGTAGAGCAGATTACTGTTCAGCGTCGCGTTCAGTAAAAAAGCTGAAAGCATCAACAAAAAGGTCGCTTCACAGCGGCCTTTTTCCATTATGTGTGACAACGCACAGACATCGCCCCTGCCTGGTTTTAGCCTCAGATCGCACGTGCTGTTGGGTGATTCGCATGCGCCTAAAAGCAACGTTGCGCTCCAGAAACATTCACCCTCTACAAAGGAAAACTCTCATGACAAAGCGCGAAGAATACACCGAAAAAATGAAACAACAACTGGACGAGTTGAACGCCAAAATGGACCTGCTTGAAGCCCGGACGAAGGAGGCCAAAGAGGATGCGCGGGAAAACTACAAGGCCGAAATGGCCAAGTTGCGCAATCAATCCAAACTGGCAGTTGCCAAGTACGAAGAACTCAAGGCATCAAGTGAAGATTCCTGGGATCGTATGGTGGCTGAGACGGAAAAAATTCGCGATGCCTTTGTCCATTCTTTCAGCTACTTCAAATCGCAGGTCTAGAGATTGCGAATGGATGCGGCCGGATGAACACGGCTGCGTCAATTGACAGTCTGAGCGGTGGGTTTACTTTATGTTCGCTCACGCACAGACGTTCTCGGTAGCCGTGTCTAAGCTCATCCCAAGCTTTAGCGGTTCGCGTCGTGATTCAAAGCGGATCACACAGACACCGCCACAACACGGAGCCACGACCATTGAACACCCGCATCCAAACCATTTACGCGGCCTTGCTGCGCAGTAGCGCAGCGCTGCTGGGGAAATACTCCGAAGGACAACACGCCCAGACTGAGCCACCTTTGCGCGCGGAGTTGTTCAGCGCCGACCAGATGGAACGGCATGGCAAGACGCTCGCGGACACGCATACCCTTCAGCCCGGTCGCGGTCGTGACCAATTGCTGGCGCGGCTCGCTGAAAACGAAGGCATTCTGGAACGCGCATGTGACCTGCTGATGGATGCAGTCAAGGCGAATCACCGGGTCACACCTGCAGGCGAATGGTTGCTGGACAATTTTTACCTCATCGAAGAGCAGATTCGCACCGCCAAAACGCACTTTCCGAAGGGTTACAGCCGCGAGTTGCCGCTCCTTGCCAATGGACCATCAAAAGGCCTCCCCCGTGTTTATGACATTGCGCTGGAGGTCATTTCCCACGGAGATGGACGGGTAGACCTCGGCAACCTCAACCGCTTCGTAGCCGCCTACCAAAAAGTCTCACTTCTGAATCTGGGTGAGTTGTGGGCCATCCCGATCATGCTGCGCCTAGCGCTGATTGAGAACCTGCGACGCATCAGCGTCGGGGTCGAAAAAGGAATGAACGACAGGGATCTGGCTGGTACCTGGGCCGACCAGATGATCGAAGTCGCAGAACATGATCCCAAGAGCCTGATTCTGGTGATTGCAGACATGGCACGGTCCAATCCACCCTTGGGCAACTCCTTCGTCGCAGAGCTCGCCCGACGCCTTCAGGGCCACAGTTCCGCCCTCGCCTTGCCACTGAACTGGATTGAGCAGCGCCTGTCCGAGTCGGGCCTGACGATTGAGCAGATGGTGCATTCGGAAACCCAGAGCCTGGCCGTCAATCAGGTATGCATCAGCAACACCATCGGCAGCCTTCGCTTTCTCGGCGCCATGGATTGGCGTGACTTTGTGGAATCCATGAGCACGGTCGAACACAAGCTGCGCGAAGACCCTGGCGAGGTATATGGCCGCATGGACTTCACTACGCGTGACCGCTACCGTCACGTGATCGAAAAGGTGGCCCGTCACAGCCGCCTGAGCGAGAGTGAAGTGGCACGCAAAGCCATCCAGCTGGCACATCAGAGCCTGATGCAGCCGGATGGTGAGACCGACGGCCTTCACGCCCACGTCGGCTACTACCTGATTGGCAAAGGTTTACCCGAGCTGGAGCGTGCCGCTGACGCCCGCCATTCAGCCGGGGAGTCTTTACACAGACTCATCCGCCAATACCCGCTACCGCTGTATTTGGGCGCCATCGGGCTGCTCACCGCATTGTTTTCCGGCGCTTTGATCGCCTATGCGCACACCCAGGGACTCTCGAACGGGGTACTTCTATCCATCGGAGTTGCCGGGCTGCTGGGCACAAGCCAGCTGGCAGTCACACTGGTAAATTGGACCGCGACCCTACTGGCAACCCCGCATGCTCTGCCACGCATGGATTTCTCCAAGGGTATCGCGCCAGAGGCGCGTACGCTGGTGATCGTACCGACCATGCTGACCAGTCCGCGTAGCGTCGACGACCTGGTCGAGGCACTGGAGGTCCGATTCCTCGCCAACCAAGACTCGCACCTGCATTTTGGCCTTCTGACCGACTTTCGTGATGCTGCGCAAGAAACCTTGCCGGACGACGAAACCCTGCTTCAACAGGCCAGCGAAAGGATCGAAGCGCTGAACCGCAAATACGACAGAGCCGACAGTGACATCTTCTTCCTGTTTCACCGTCCGCGTCGCTGGAACGGCCCGGAGCGGCTATGGATGGGGTACGAGCGCAAGCGGGGGAAACTGGCAGAGCTGAATGCCTTGTTGCGTGGCGGGTCAGACCAGGCCTTCTCCCATATCGTCGGAAATACGGCCATCCTGCGTCAGGTGCAGTATGTCATTACGCTGGACACCGACACCCAGTTGCAGCGTGATTCGGCACGGGCCTTTGCGGCGACCCTGGCGCACCCGCTGAACCGCCCCCGCTACGACGAGTCCCGGCAACGTGTCACTGAGGGTTACGGCATCCTTCAACCTCGCATGGCCGTCAGCCTGCCCAGTACCAACCGTTCGCGTTTCGCCCGCCTCTGCGCCAGCGAGGCCGGAGTCGACCCGTACACACGTGCCGTCTCGGATGTCTATCAGGACCTTTTTCACGAGGGGTCCTTCATCGGCAAAGGGATTTACGACGTGGATGCGTTTGAGCAATCCCTCAAGGATCGCTTTCCCGAAAACCGAATTCTCAGCCATGATCTGCTGGAAGGGTGCTACGCCCGGGCCGGTTTGTTGAGTGATGTACAACTCTATGACGACTACCCCGCCCGCTACGACGCCGACGTCAGCCGGCGCCAGCGCTGGATTCGTGGTGACTGGCAGATTGCGTCATGGTTGTTGCGACGCGTTCCCGGCCCAGGTGGCGCCAAACTGAAAAACCCCCTCTCCTTCCTGTCGCAATGGAAAATTCTGGACAATTTGCGGCGCAGCCTGGTCCCAACCGGTCTGGTTGTATTGTTTGCGCTGGGCTGGACTCTGGTTCCCTCATTCGGGGTCTGGACCTTGGCGATTCTGGCGGTCCTGTTCCTCGTACCCGTCATGACCGCCGGCCTGAACCTGCTGCGCAAGCCCAAAGACATACCCATACGCCAGCACTTGGCGGTAGCCGTGCAGTCCCTGGTCCGGCAAGTAGCACAAACCGCGCTCACCCTGAGCTGCCTGCCCCATGAGCTTTTTTTCAGCCTGGACGCCGTCGTTCGGACATCCCTGCGCGTCGTGTTCACGCACCATCGCCTGCTGGAATGGAATCCATCCCACGGCATTGCGCAACACCAGGAGCCGAAACGCGGACACACCCCGAGCCCAGGAGGTTTGGGCGACCTCGTCCGGTCGTGGGGCGCGATGTGGATTTCTCCGGCTGTGGCCGCGACCATCGCCATTACCCTGGCGGCAACCCGTCCAGCCGCGCTGCTGGTCGCCGCACCCGTGCTGGCCCTTTGGTTCTTTGCCCCTGTTATCACCTGGTGGATCAGTCGGCCATTGCCTGACCGTGCGGTAGAGCTACAACCCGGACAGACCGTTTTCCTGCACAAGTTGTCCAGACGAACCTGGCGCTTTTTCGAGACCTTCGTCACAGAAGAGGACCACTGGCTGCCGCCCGACAACTACCAGGAGCACCCGGTTGCGGTTGTCGCGCACCGCACCTCGCCTACCAATATGGGCATGGCGCTTCTCGCCAACCTCTCGGCTTTCGATTTCGGCTATATCCCTGCCGGAACACTTCTCATGCGCACAAAACGCACGCTGGCGACCATGCAGACCATGGATCGATATGAAGGCCACTTCTACAACTGGTATGACACGCTGTCTCTGGCAACCCTGTCACCCCAGTATGTTTCCTCCGTAGACAGTGGCAACCTTTCAGGCCATCTGCTGACTCTGCGGCCGGGCCTGCTGGCGCTGATCGATCAGAAGGTTCTTGGATCGAGAACGTTCGAGGGCTTGAGTGACGCGATGGGAAACCTGTCTGACGCGCTCACGAAAAGCGCGACCGTCGAAACCCTTGCAGCCGTATCCCGTCTGAAAAGCGACATCGATTCGGCGTGTGACGCAAGGCCGGCGACCGTAGCTTCTGCAAGGCGCTGGCTAGAGGGGATTGCCGCGTCATGCGGCACGCTGTCCGACTTGCAGAATACTGTGCCTATGGCCTCTACCAATGAGGAACTGGTGGCATGGATCGACCTGCTGCAGAAGCAGTGCCAGGACACATTGACAGACCTTGAATTCCTCGTTCCCTGGAGCAGTCTGCCAGCCTTGCCGGACTGGTTGCACGCGATTCCGGGCTTCGGTGCCGTTGCGACCCTGCGCGAGATGGCGGGATTGGAAATATCACTGAATCACGCAATGGCGCAACAGACCTTCCGCGGGACGCAAGTCAGCACCGAAGCCACCGACAGCACGCTGATTGCGACACTGACCCCCCTCGTCATTCTGGCGAGCGAGCGGGCGACTGAGCGGATTCAGGTTATCGGTGACCTTGCGCAACAGGCGGCTGATCTGGCCCGGGCTGACTACAGTTTCCTTTATGACCCTGCTCGGCATCTGATTGCCGTGGGCTACAACGTCGACGAACATCGACTTGACACCGGCTACTACGACCTGCTGGCATCGGAAGCCAGACTGTGCAGCTTTGTAGCAATCGCACAGGGCGAAGTGCCGCAGGAAAACTGGTTTGCACTGGGCAGACTTCTCACGGCAACTGGGGGCGACCCCATCCTGCTCTCTTGGAGCGGGTCGATGTTCGAGTATCTGATGCCCATGCTGGTTATGCCAACCTACCCCAACACCCTGCTCGATCAGACGCATCTGGCTGTGGTGAAGCGCCAGATCGCTTATGGCCACCAGCGCGGCATACCGTGGGGCATGTCCGAGTCGGGCTACAACACGGTTGATACCGCGATGAACTACCAGTACCGCGCCTTCGGCGTGCCGGGCCTTGGACTCAAGCGGGGACTTGCCGAGGATCTGGTTGTCGCGCCCTACGCTTCTGCACTGGCACTAATGGTGATACCTGACGCTGCATGTCAAAACCTGGAGCGCTTAACGGCCGATGGCCTGAAGGGCCCCTATGGCATGTATGAGGCGGTTGATTTCACACCGTCGCGCCTGCCGCGCGGGCAGTCAAGCGCAGTTATCCGATCGTTTATGGCGCACCACCAGGGTATGAGCCTGCTAGCCCTCGCCTATGTCCTGCTTGACCAGCCGATGCAAAAGCGGTTTTCGTCCGATCCACTTTTTCAGGCGACAACATTGCTGTTGCAGGAACGCATTCCAGCAACGGCGGTGTTTCATGTCCACGCACCTGACCTCTCCGACATTCGCGCGAAGGCTATGGGCCCTGAGATGCCCATGCGCGTGCTGCGCAACACCGACACCCCGATCCCTGAAGTGCAACTTCTGTCGAATGGCCGCTACCACGTGATGATCAGCCAGTCAGGCGGAGGCTACAGCCGCTGGAAGGATCTGGCCGTCACACGCTGGCGCGAAGACGGAACGCGCGACAACTGGGGCGGTTTCTGCTATCTACGCGATGTCGCAACAGGAAAATTCTGGTCGGCAGCGCATCAGCCAACACTGAGAAAAGCAGATGCCTATGAAGCGATATTCTCCGAAGGCCGGGCGGAATTTCGCCGTCGTGATCACGACTACGAGGCGCACACCGAGATCGTGGTGTCGCCGGAGGATGATATTGAACTGCGCCGTCTGCGCATTACCAACCGTTCGCGTACCCGGCGCACCATCGAGGTCACCAGCTACGCCGAGGTCGTGCTGGCCTCGGCGGCGGCCGATGCACTGCATCCCGCCTTCAGCAACCTGTTTGTTCAAACTGAAGTTTTGCGGGACCAGCAGGCCATTTTGTGTAACCGTCGACCACGCTCCGAAGGTGAGCATCTGCCGTGGATGTTCCACCTGATGGCGGTGCATGGCGCAGAGGCGGGCCCCGCTTCTTACGAGACTGACCGCATGCGCTTCATCGGTCGTACGCGCTCCGTCGATGCGCCACAGTCCATGAACGAATCCGGAAATCTCTCGGACAGTGAAGGGTCGGTATTGGACCCCATCGTGGCCATTCGCTACCGGATCACACTCGATCCCCAGCAGACAGTTACGATTGACGTGGTTTCCGGGATCGGAGAAACGCGCAATGCTGCACTGGAACTGATCGGAAAATACCGGGACCGGAATCTGTCCGATCGCGTTTTCGATCTGGCCTGGACACACAGCTGGGTCAACCTGCAACAAATCAATGCAACGGAATCTGACGCACAACTGTACGGGCGCCTGGCCGGCTCCGTCATCTACGCCAACGCCGCACAACGGGCCGAGCCCAGCCTGCTTGCCATCAACCGGCGCGGACAGTCCGGTATGTGGGGCTACGGCATATCGGGTGATCTGCCGATTGTTCTGTTGCAAATCGGAAACCAGGCGAACATCGAACTGGTCCGCCAACTGGTGCAGGCCCATGCCTATTGGCGCCTGAAAGGTCTGGCCGTAGATCTGGTGATCTGGAACGAAGACCACGCGGGCTACCGCCAGCTTCTGCAAGAGCAAATCATGGGCCTGATTGCCGCAGGCGTGGAAGCGAATTTCACGGACCGCCCCGGCGGCATTTTCGTCAGAGCAGCCGAGCAGATCTCCAACGAAGACCGGACCTTGTTCCAGACGGTCGCACGCGTCATCATCACCGATACCCGCGGCACGCTGGCCGACCAGGTGAACCGGCGTAGCCCCAGAGAAATTCCCGAATCTTCCTTCACACGTCTCCCTTCAACCCGGACACGCCGCAAAGACCCGATGCCAGCCAGTGCATTGCCGACCCGTGAACTCCTCTTCTTCAACGGTATTGGCGGATTTTCCAAGGATGGCCGCGAATACATCATCACCACAACCAAAGGACAACCCACGCCCGCTCCGTGGGTGAACGTCATTGCCAACGCCGGCTTCGGCACGGTCATCTCGGAGTCTGGAGCAGCCTACACCTGGAGTGAAAACGCCCACGAATTCCGCTTCACCCCCTGGGGTGACGATCCGGTGAGCGATGTGAGCGGTGAAGCCCTGTACCTCCGCGACGAAGAGACTGGCGCCTTCTGGTCCCCCACATCCCTGCCGTGTGGTGGCAATACGCCCTATGTCACCCGCCATGGTTTCGGCTACAGCGTGTTCGAGCACGAAGAGGACGGCATCCGGTCCGAGCTCACCGTGTTTGTGGATCTTGACGCTGCCGTCAAATTTTCCAAACTCAAGATTCGCAATAACTCGGGCCGCGGACGACAACTCTCTGTCACGGGTTATGTGGAGTGGGTCATGGGCGACCTTCACGCAAAGTCAGCAATGCATGTCACGACTGAAATCGACCTCTTGAGTGGGGCCATTTTGGCGCGTAACCCCTACAGTCCCGAATTTGGAGACCGAATCGCATTCTTTGATGCCGATGGCTTGACGCGATCGACGAACGTCAGCGTCAGCGGGGATCGCCGCGAGTTTCTGGGCCGCAATGGAACCATCCGAAGTCCGGCTGCAATGAGTCGATTGAAGTTGTCCAACAAGGTTGGTGCCGGCATGGATCCCTGCGCGGCCATACGGGTGCCTATCGAGCTGGCCGAGGGACAGGAACGTGAAGTCATCTTTCGACTCGGCGCAGCGGGTCGGCGGAGCATCGACGACGCAACCACTATGCTCCAGCACCTGCGCGAACCCGAAACCTTGCGCGGCTCACTTCAGGCCGTACGAACCTATTGGGCCCACACACTGGGCGCGGTCCAGGTGGAAACGCCCGATCCTGCGCTCGATGTGCTGGCCAATGGCTGGCTGCTGTACCAGACGATTGCATGCAGGCTGTGGGCGCGCAGCGGCTACTACCAGTCCGGTGGTGCCTTTGGCTTTCGCGATCAGTTGCAGGACACGATGGCTTTGGTGCATTCGGAGCCGCGTCTGCTGCGCGAGCACTTGCTGCGCTGCGCTGCGCGGCAGTTTTCCGAAGGCGACGTACAGCACTGGTGGCACCCGCCCAGGGGCCGGGGAGTTCGGACCCATTGCTCGGACGATTTCCTCTGGCTGCCGCAAGCGGCGTGCCGCTACGTTCTCGCCACCGGCGACACGGGTGTGCTGAGCGAATCCATTTCGTTCATTGAGGGCCGACCCGTCAATCCGGAAGACGATTCCTATTACGACCTGCCCGCCGAGTCCGCCGTCAGCGAAAGCCTCTACCAGCATTGCGTGCGCGCCATACGCAGGGGATTGCCCACTGGCGATCATGGCCTGCCTCTTATGGGGTCGGGCGACTGGAACGATGGCATGAATCTGGTCGGTATGCAAGGCAAGGGCGAAAGCGTTTGGCTTGGCTTTTTCCTCTACGACACTCTGGTGCGTTTCAGCGCCTTGGCGCGTGACCATGGCGATGCTGAATTTTCGAGTGAGTGCCTGAGCGCCGCCAGTGCGCTGCGCCACAACATTGACCAGCACGGATGGGACGGCGGCTGGTACCGGCGCGCCTACTTCGATGACGGAACACCTCTGGGTTCCACGGTCAATACAGAATGCCAGATCGACTCGATCTCGCAGAGCTGGTCGGTACTCTCCGGCGCCGGTGACCCGGAACGTTCGCGCATCGCAATGGACGCTCTGGACAAACGCCTGGTCCGTCGCGAAGACGGGTTAATCCAGCTACTCGAACCTCCGTTTGACACGTCCGCACTGAACCCGGGGTATATCAAGGGCTACGTACCGGGTGTCCGCGAAAACGGCGGACAGTACACGCACGCCGCCATCTGGGCCGCAATGGCTTTTGCTGCCTCAGGCGACTCGCGCCGGGCATGGGAGTGCTTTGACCTGATCAATCCGGTGCACCATGGAAGCTCTGCCAAAGCCGTCTCCACCTACAAAGTAGAGCCCTATGTAGTCGCAGCCGATGTGTATGCAGTTGCCCCCCACACGGGGCGCGGCGGTTGGACCTGGTACACGGGATCTGCCAGCTGGATGTACCGTCTGATTCTTGAATCACTACTGGGATTGCGTATAGAGGCTGGTCAATTGCGACTGGCGCCGTGTCTGCCGGCCGGGTGGCCTGGATTCAAGGTGAAATACCGCTACCGCCAGACGCTGTACGCCATCGCCATCACGCAAACGGAAGAGGTGGGTCAGGAAGTTCGATTTGTGCTGGACGGCGTCGCGCAACGCACGGCGGCAATTGATCTGATCGATGACCAACTTGGGCACACCGTCGAAGTGTGGCTTCCCGGCAAGAAACAAGACGCCACGACCGGTGAAGGCAGACAATGATCCCGACTCTTCTGCGGTGCTTTAAAACCCATCGCTATGTACTCCAACGAACAGATTTACAGGTCCAACTGGCGTAACTTCGCAGTTGCAGTCCCAGTGATCCAGAACTCTTTTCGGGTCACCTGTTTTGTCTATTCATCCAAAGGATTTTTTATGAAATATTCCATCATTTTTTCAGCAGTTCTTGTGTCCGCAGCCTTGACCGCATGTGACCGGCCGACCATCGTGACTCCTCCGGCCGTGGTCAATGTGCCGGTGCCAGGCCCAGCCGGCGCAACGGGCGCGACGGGTGCCACAGGGTCAACCGGATACACGGGCGCCACTGGCAGCACCGGAAATACGGGAAGCCCAGGAGATACCGGCGCAACAGGCTCCACGGGCAACACGGGTGCAACCGGTCAGCAAGGTAAAACCGGTGGTGACACGGTGGTCATCGTTCCTGCTCCAAAGAACTGATTTACCTCACCTGACCCGCTACTTTGCAGTAGCGGGTGCGAAAGCCCCTGAAGCGCTGCTCAGGGGCTTTTTTACGTTCTGGATCATCGTCTTGCATTGGTTCTCAATGCCTGGACCCATTTCCACCAGCGGGATCAATGCCAGAAGTGGATTGATCAGACCCAGCGCCACCGCTCCAATGCCACGCGCCGCAACACGCGCAGTGTCGAGTTGAATGTCGGGGTTCGAAAATGATCCCTTCACATGAATCGGGCTGCGCAGGGCAACCGGGCTCGTCGCCCTGGTTTTCGGCACAAGCGTCAAGTCCAGCGTTTCACTCCCGAGGTCTATGCGGCCACTGCCAATGATGGTGCTTACTTCGGTGTCGAGCGCCATCGCATTGACCTCCATGACGCCCGCTTTCACACCCAGATCGGCCACTCCACAGTTCAGCTTGACGGTCTTGTCGCCCGTCAGCGAAAGTTGCAGAATTTCAAGCAGGTGAAGGCCCAACTTTTCCATCAATAGCTTGCTGACCTCGCCATCAACGACCACCAGTCCGACTCGACCATCCGACGTCGCCAGCATGCTGCCTACCGAATCGCCATGACCGGACAGATCCAATTGCCCGTTGATCTCGCCGATGTTTGATCGCGCAATGGGAATCGTTGGAAACAACTTGGCAAGCCGGACTTTGCGAACACCGACAGTGGCATGAGCCTGAATCGGACTCTTGCGGCCATCCAGTGAGATGACGGCCTTGAGATGGCCCCCGGCAAAGCCAAAGTCCAGCGGTTCAAGGGTCAGCAACGCATTCTGCATTTTCAAATGCACAACGAGATTCTCCAACGGCACCTCCTTTGCACGCGACAGGGTCGCAGCGCTCAGAGTCACATCGGCATCCACGGTGTTCCACCGCTCGGTCTTGAACGGGATATCCGGCATGAACTTTGATTTGGAAACCGGGGTTGACGGCGATACGGCGTTTTTTTCTGTGGCGCCAATCAGGGGACCAAGATCGGCCAGATCCAGCCGCCGCGAGGTCAGTTCACCCGTGAGAAAAGGCCGTGGACCTGCGAGGTTGATCTGCATCGTTCCTGCAAGGTCACTCTGGCCGAAATGACCCGAAAACTTCTCGTATCTCCAAATATTCTCGCTACGTACGATGCGACCTTCAATGGCGTATGGCGTAGTTTGTGGCAAGGCAATTCCCAATATCGGAAAGAGCTGCGCCAGACTGTCGCCCCGTAGCGCCAGATTCAGGTCGGCGGCGACAAGCTTCAGCAGGCCGGTAACCGTGCCGTCTGCCTGGAAGCTGGTTCGACCGATGGACGCATCCACTTTCAATGGATAGGGCACACTTGTGTCATACAGACCGAGCACCGAACCACCGCGGCCCTTGGCTTTGAAAGCCTGCCCCAGATAGCTTCCGGTGGCGGAGAAAACCACGTCATTGACACCGGTTCCGCCAGTCAGCAAATTCTGGGTCGACAAGTCGGACCGAATGTGGGTTTTTTGACTCACGTCGTCGTACCCGACCAAGCCCTGATCCAGCGTCAGACGTCCGATGGGAATGAAGGCATTTTCACTGGACTGGGCCCGGTCCAGAAACCAGGTCTTGCGCCCATCCTTCGCCTGCTCCAGAAAAACCGTTGGGTGTTTCAGGTGCACCTCGGGGAACACCAGCTTCATGCTGAAAAGGGCGGGAACATCGACTGTGAGTTCGACCTCGTCCACTGCAACCATCTGCTTCTCGACCGCCCAGGGCGGGTTCGCAAATGTGACGGCTTTTGCCAGAACCCGCGGCGCGTGCCAACCGAGATCGACTTTCAGATCTCCCCCAATCACCAGCACGCGGCCAGTCCGGTTCAGAACCATGCGCTCCAGGGGGCTGCGCGCCCAATTCCAGCCAACAACCTCGACCCACAGAAAAACCAGCAAGGGCAACCCTACGAGCAGCCCGACCGACCACATCCACCAACGATTTCTCATGCCTGGATTCATACCCTATTTGACAGGCGCTGAAGGTGTGACCAACTCGCGCAAGATTCCGCCATCCTCCACGCTGCCCTGTTGGCTACCCTCGCCCTGCATGCGACGCACACATTCTTCGCGGTATTGCGGTGGCAGCGGCTCGCAGCGTATCAGACGGTTACTGCCATAGGACTGCTCGCCATCGGAATTGAACCTGCCTGCCCTGGCTTCCTGGTACGCCGCAGCGGCCTCACGCAAACAGGTGGAACGGTCCTGGTTAGAGCTGCCGTCATTGCAGGCAGCCCGTTCTGCCTGATAGCGCGCCTGTGCGGTAGGCGGATTCTGGTCAGCAGACATGACCGGAGACGCGAAAAGCAGTGCGCCCGCCACACCCATCATGTATGCTGAGAGACGAACAGCAAATCCACGGTTTGACAAGCGCTGGCTATGGGTCAATTGCTTTTGAACTTGAAATTGCATGGTTTTCTTTCATGTTTGTGGCTCGCCTGAGAGATCAGACGTGCTCCTGGCTTCAAAGGAAGTCTATGCAAGCGATCTCGTCAACGCATCACACCTCCAGTGCGTTTCAGTCTAGATACTGACAAGCAATTCGTCTGTTCGCTGGGGCACTGATGCCTCAATGTGATACGACGTACAGACAGACCCTGGGTCTTCAAAGCAAACTCACCTCAATGCCACCAACGTGTGGCCACCCGATCCATTGGAGTATCACCCATGCGCCACACCGCGCCTACTATCGACACTGGACAAATGCCCGACATGACTCGCCGCTTCGCGATTCCACATGCTCTGATCGGGATGCTGTTGGTCGTCTCGTCACAGCTTGCATTGGCGGTGCCCACCACCAGCACGGCCGGCTTGCTGGCCAAGCGCGTGGAGTACCAGAGCCAGTTACAGGCAAAGACCTTCGATGAGCCGCTCTATCTGACTTCACGCGAGGCGGGTGACCGCATGGAAGGCGATGTGTACGCTGAACTGGCAGTACCCTTTACTCGGGTCAGCACGGTTCTCAGCTCAGCAGAATCTGTCTGTTCGCTGCTCTTTCTGCATCTGAATATTCACTCTTGTGCACCTGCAGACAGTGCCAGTGGTGAGACATTGACCCTGTCGGTAGGGCCCAAACGAGCCGCTGCGGCCGGGGCCACTTACAGCATGACCTACAACATGCACGTGGATGTGGCTAACGCCACCTACCAAAAGGTAACGCTGATCGCCGCGGATGGCCCGTTGTCCACGAAAGACTACCGCATCGTTTTTGAATCCACTCCGATCGAGAACAACCGTACGTTTTTGCATTTTGGCTATGCCTATGGCACCGGTACCCTCGCCAAACTGGCTATGGGCGCCTACCTGGCGACGGCAGGTCGATCGAAAATCGGGTTTACCGTTACGGGTACCCAGTCAGATGGTCGGCCCCAGTACGTTCGGGGTGAACGCGCCTCGCTGGAACGCAACGTCATTCGCAACTACCTTGCCTTGCTGGCTTACAGCGGCGTCACTACTGGTACCCCACAAGCGCAGCGAGACGCGCGACTGCGTGCCTGGTTTGCATTGACCGAGCGTCACGCAGCGCAGCTGCATGAGCTTGATCTGGCCGAGTATCTGCAGGAAAAACAACATGACCTGGAACGCGCGGCCAGTCGCACCCCATAACGCAAATAGCCGGCCGCGACACAGCCCGTACCCATATGACCGGGGCGTTGAAGACACGCTCGTTAGGCCTGCGACGGCTGTTGCCGACGGGTCGGGCAGATGAAATGCGGTCATTCATACCCATGCCATTCAGGGAGTCGTAGCTTCCCTTGCGTAGCGATCGTTAAAGCCGCCCTGCTTGAAGTTGTTACCCTGTACCTTTTATGGCAGAGGCTTGGGTAGCCAGCCCGGCAGCAAACGCGACAACAGCCTTCACCATGCCCTCTGCCGCCAGAATCGTCCGCGCTCTTGCGCACCATTTTCCCACGAAAATTGGAACTATTTTGGCCTCTAGCCCTCGTGGAATATGCGTATGAAGCTATCAAAAAAATAGCAAATTGACGCCAGCGCTGGATTGCAACGCGATGGGCTCACCGTCACTGCACTTACCCTTTGGTACCCGACGCCTGCATATTCTCCACCCGGTCAAGCTGTGAAAAGCGCGCTTCGCTTTCATGCAATTCGGCTGTCCGCTGCTCAACCAGGCTTTCCAGCTCACGGTTGTAATTTTCCAGCGCCTTGTACAGCAGACGCACCTCAAGCATGTTGTGAATGCGCGTTTTGACCTCTGCCAGATTGAATGGCTTGCTGACAAAGTCCTTGGCACCAGCCTGCAAAGCCTGCAACTTGTGATCCGGCTGCGCAGTGACCACGATCACGGGCAGGTAGGCGTCGCCGTCATTGGCCTTGAGGGCCGCCATGACCTCGAAGCCGTCCATTTCCGGCATCTGCAGATCCAGCAAAATCAGGTCGTAGTCGTTATTTCGGTGCAGCGCTGATACCTCTTTGGGGTTCATGCTGACACTTACGCAGGTATAACCCGCATCCGCAAGAATGTGCTCCAGCAGGTTAACGTTTACTTCCTGGTCATCGACGATCAGGATGCGGGCATTGAGAATATCTTGCTCGGCAATCATGGGTTTGGCTCCTGTTGATTGATTCGATCTCTGATCGTTTCCGACAATGCCCGGCGATCGCCGTTGTACTCTGGGAAGAGTCCAGGGGCCGCGCACTTCGTGTCGGCTCTGACCTGACTCTCGCTCATCGGGAGATCCAACAAATCGGTCAAATCCGGCCCAGCACCAGCAAGATGATGAGGACGACCACAACCAGCCCCAAACCACCACTGGGCCCGTAGCCCCAGTTTCGGCTGTGCGGCCAGCTCGGAATAGCTCCGATCAGCATAAAAATCAAAACAATCAACAGTATGGTTCCAAGACTCATGGTGTCCTCCTTAGGGTATTTATTGGGTGGGTTGCCGAAGTCAGACAGACTGCAATTTCGGCGACGGCTGCGAGGGTTGGCCTGGCGACGGGACGAGTTGCAGAAGATCCGACAAATCATCCGCATGTTCCTCTTCTATCGCGAGGATGGACTCCAGCATGCGCCGAGTGGTCGGGTCCTTGTCACCCAGGTATTGGATGATGTGGCGGTAGCTGTCGATGGCAATGCGCTCGGCGACCAGGTTCTCCCGGATCATGTCGAAAAGGGTGACACCTTCTACATACTCTGCATGGCTGCGGTCAAGCAACGTCGCGGGGGAAAAATCCGGGTCACCACCGAGTTGCACAATACGCTCGGCAATCAGGTCTGCATGGCCCTGCTCTTCGTTTGAATGCGCCAGAAACTCACCGGCGACAGCCTGGGAATGAATTCCGCGCGCCATGAAGTGGTGGCGGCGGTAGCGCAGTACGCAAACCAGTTCAGTAGCCAGCGAGTCATTGAGCATTTTCAGCACGGTCGGCAGGTCTGCCGTGTATCCGGACGTCACTGCGCCTTTTTCCATGCCTTGCCGGGCACGTTGCCGCAACGCTTCAACGTTGATAGGTTCAGATGGTGTTTTCATTAATATGCCTCACAGATAGAGATAGAAAAGAAGAGGCCTGAGAATGGCGTAATTTCCGGACCCAGTCCGTTCGATAGCGCACATATCCGGCTCTGTTCGCCAACGAACTGATCAAACATCGGGGTTGTGTGATCATTGTCCGCATGCGGCGCAAAATGCGCGCCCTGCTGCACACGAGGAGCCTCACATGGTTTTCAAATCTGCCCTCGCCTTGGCTCTGGCTTTGGGCGCCACGGCGCCGGCCGAAGCTCAGCCCCCCGGTGGTCAGCGTGGCGGCTGTTGATTTCGATCGGTACGCAGGAAAGTGGTATGAAATTTCCAGCGTTCCCCTGTGTTTTCAGCGCAAATGCATTGGTGACACAACGGCCGACTCAAGGTGTCATTCTTTTGGCCGTTCAAGGCGGACTATTGGGTCATCGGACTCGATGCAGACTACCGCTGGGACCATGGAGGCCGGCGTTCAGTCGCCGCAGTAGACGGACCTGACAGAAATAGAGGTTTTCAATGCAATCCAATGAACGTCTGGAGCTCGACTCGATGGGGTCCATCGCCGTGTCCGCCAAAGCGCTATGGGGCGCCCAGACCCAGCGCTCGCTCGCACACTTTCACATTTCAACTGAGCGTATGCCTGACACCCTGCTGAGGGCACTGGCGCAGATCAAGGGCACGTGCGCTGTGATCAATGCGGAATTGGGATTGCTGGACAAAACCATAGCCGCTGCAATCAGCGAAGCGGCGGCCGAGGTGCTGGCAGGGGCCCACCCGGATGCGTTCCCACTCGTAGTGTGGCAAACCGGCTCTGGCACCCAGACCAACATGAACATGAATGAGGTTCTTGCGAATCGGGCATCCGAACTGCTGGGAGGAACCCGGGGCGCAAACCGGCGTGTCCATCCGAACGACCACGTCAACCTGGGGCAATCCTCAAACGACATCTTTCCAACGGCGATGCACCTGGCCGCGCTGATGGACATCACGCGCGACCTGTTGCCGGCGCTGCGTGCACTTTGCGCCAGCCTTGAAGAAAAGTCGACTGCGTTTTCCGGCATTGTGAAAATTGGGCGCACCCATCTGCAGGACGCAACGCCTCTTACGCTGGGGCAGGAAATATCGGGGTGGGCCGCACAGCTTCAACACGCGGATCGTGCCATCGTGTCGAGTCTGGTCCCGCTTGCAGAACTGGCCGTTGGCGGTACAGCGGTCGGCACTGGGCTCAACACCCACCCTCTATTTGGTGAAAGAGTTGCATTGAAGCTGGCGCAGGATACGGGACTTCCGCTGCGTTGTGCTGCCAACCGCTTCGCCGCGCTGGCCGCGCACGATGCGCTCGTGAGTGCTCACGGTGCGCTCAAGACACTGGCCGTTGCATTGATGAAAATAGCCAACGATGTCCGCTGGCTCGCATCGGGACCGCGATGTGGACTCGGTGAACTGCACATACCGGAGAACGAACCCGGCAGCTCGATCATGCCCGGCAAGGTAAACCCCACGCAGTGCGAAGCACTCACCATGGTGTGCTGTCAGGTAATGGGCAACGATGTTGCTCTCAGTCTGGGTGGTTCCATGGGGAATTTTGAACTCAATGTGTTCAAGCCACTGATCGCCTACAACTTCCTGCAAAGCGTGCGGCTTTTGACTGACGCGATGGTGAGCTTTGATACCTATTGCGCGCAGGGAATCGAAGCGGACCGCCCCCGAATATCCGAGCTGCTGGAAAAGTCATTGATGCTGGTCACCGCGCTGACCCCGCACATGGGCTACGACCGCGCGGCAGCCATCGCCAAACATGCGCAGGCCAACGGCATTTCCCTGAAGGCAGCCGCTGTGGCCATGGGGATGGTCACTGATGCGCAATTCGACCTTTGGGTAAAACCCGAACGTATGGTGTAGAACACAGGGCCACATGGACCCACTAGTCTGGCGTGAGGTCACCAAAAAAAGAATAACCCCCGCCCCCCGTGCGCTTGCACTCGTACATGGCTTCATCAGCCCGCCGGATCAGGGTTGAAGCATCCGTTCCATCATCGGGAAAAACGGCGATTCCTATGCTGACCGAAAGGTTCAGCGCAGGGTCGCACAACCTACTCTGTTCCGAAATTTCCTTGATTATTTTTTCGGCAATCAGCCCTGCACCTGCACTTTGCGAAAGCTCCGCCAGCAATACCAAAAACTCGTCTCCACCGTGCCGGCTGATCGTGTCGGACTCCCGGACAACCGATTCCAGGCTCCGTGCCACCAAACGCAAAACGTTGTCGCCAACGGCATGCCCCATGGTGTCATTGATCTGCTTGAATTTGTCAATATCCAGAAATGAGACCGCCAGACGGGTACCACGGCGCTGAGCCATGGTGATGGCGCTTTCCAGCCGCTCCAGCATGAGTACACGATTGGGTATTTTTGTCAGGTGATCGCGCTGGCTGGACCATGCCAACTGCTTCAAATCCTGAACTGCTTTCTCGGCGATGCGCTCAGACGCAAGAACAGCCAGCACCAAGCGCTCGTTTTCGGCCATCAGTTCAGCCAGTTGGCTCTTGTCAACCTCACTCCCAGCGTCTGTCAAACGGTTCCTCAAACGCAAGAGTTCGAGCTGCATCGCCTTACCCGGTGTGTTCGACTGCATTGGTGTCCTTCCATCCTCGCAGCAGATGCCGCGTGTGACTAATGTGCCGAAATGCATCCCTGCGGTCTGTGCGGTAAATCACTTAGCGCATACCGGACTTCGATTTCTTGCGTCGAAACGCAAGTTGCCAGCGGTTTGCCTGGAGCCATGGGTGTTCGCTTGTGTGTGATGCCGAACAGACTTATCTGTCCCCATGTTGAAGAATGGCACTGCAAGCTATCCGAAAATTTTATGCACCAAATGGGAGATCGGCATGGGAACGAAAGGAACTGTATGGCTATGGACGGCCAGCGTGGCGCTCTTCATATTCACGGTGCCAACGCTGATCATTGGCGAATCCGCAAGCCCTGCTGCATCCGGGACCTTTGCACCCCGCGCAGCAGAACAGCGCGTGGCGCGTGCCACGTTCGTCGGCACAGATAGTGTGCAAACCACCCAACTATCCAGAGGACATGATGAACATCTCAACTAACCAGAACGACACCGACATCACCATTAGCCCCGGTCTGACAGCAGAGCGATCGCCGCCGAGTCAACCCTACAGGGTGTCGGCAATTTATGCAACACGGGACGAAGCCGAGCATGTTCGACAGGACCTGATAAGGCACGGAATCGCAGCCGATGCAGTCGCACTGCTGGACGAACTTGCCCACGTGCCGATTGCGGGTGGCAGTGACGATGTGCTCAAGGACATGCTGGTGGACGGAGCGATCGGCACTGCAGTGGGGACGGGCGTAGGAGCGATCGGAACCGTGATGCTTTGGGCCGCGAGTGTGACCTTGTTTGTTGCCAGCCCTTTGGTTGCACCATTGGCCATGCTGGGCTGGTTTGCCAGTGTGGGGGGTATTGCCGGTGCTGTAGCCGGTGCGGCAAGTGACCAGGGGAAAAAGAGCAAGGAAGGAAAATTTTCTGAGCTGGTGATGGATGCCATTCATGGCGGCAATGTGGTTCTGGTCGTGCACACCCTTGGCGAAAGCGACAGGGAGCTTGCCAAGGTCATCATCGGAAAATCACTGACAGGTCACGGCTCGGCACCAACAGAGTCCACTTGATCAGCCATTAACGCAGAGCTACCGTAAGCTCCAGGCGCGGTACCGATACGCACGGGGTTAGTGGCTTCAGCCTGCTCCCCCATTTTCCTGCTTACTTACATGCGGCCATCAGAATAGGTCATCCCCCTTCTTGTTGTACACGTCATTGCCGATCAGGGTGTCGGCACCCATCAAAGTGGGCCCTGGGTCATTGCCAACCATATTGGTGGTGTACATGCTATAGGTGTCGCGTTCTGTGTAGTTCATTGCGTTTTCTCTTTCAGGAAATCATCTTGATAGTTGTGTGCAGTGTGGTGCCGAATTGCCCACATCACGAATCAATAGTAGGGATTGGAGCGACGCAGATCAGTGCCACAACGCACGCAAAAGTGAATGACCTGGAAAGGGATGAATCTCCTGGATCGGTATTATTTCGGACGTGGCCGTTGTATCGCAGGCCGGTCAGCTTTTAAGTGACCTGATCGCAGGGCCTGCACCGCATGGGCTACTGACAGGCCCACGTTGCGCGTTTCCTGCTGTAACGCGTCGTCACGGTCGAGGGTCTCGTGGCTGGTGGCATAAGGCTGGTAGTACCCAATGAACCGGTCCAGGCGGGCTTGCGCACCCGCATCTATAAAACCCATCCAGTCGAGCCAGTCTGAAAGCTCTCGCCGCACGCCCTCAATTCCTGCGACGTCACCATGCACAAGGACGCCGTAAGCACGGCCGGCCAGGTGCTGCGGATACGACCATCCTTTCATCTCCAGCGCCTTCGCCTTGGCCGGCTGCTTGCCCGACGTGGAAGTAGGATCCGGGTTGCCACCATCGGCGCACACCAGCCGGTCCATCATCAACTTCAATGGACTGGGGCTTTGATACCAGTAAACCGGGGTGATTATGACAACGGCGTGCGCTGCGACCCAGCGCGGGTAAATCTCCGCCATCCAGTCGTTGGTCTGGTTCAGTGCATGGTTCGGGTAGCAACTGCAGGGCCAGTGACACAGAGGCATGGCTGTTGAAACACAGCCTTTGCACGGGTAAATGTTCCGCCCATATTCAGAGGTGAGCAGGCTCAGGTCCAACAGGTCTATCTGCATGCCTTCGCCCTCCAGCGCCTCTCGCACCCATTGACTCATGCGAAATGATTTGGAGATTTCGCCCGGGCAGGTTCCATCATTTCTGGCCGAGCCACAAACCAATAAAACACGTGAAGGGCCAGCCGGGTCCGCCCAACCGGCCTGAGCCACCTCCAGTGCCTGCCGTGTGGCCAGCCAGTCCTCCGAGAGCTTGTAGGTGGGGTCCGCGTAGCCCGGCCCAGCCAGCCGGGTCACCGGAGCCTTACGGCCTTCAAAATAGGCCACCCAGGCAATTTCTTCGAGGCGCGCAATCGCCGTCTGCTCAGGCGCAAATGCCGGATCAAAAAATGAAGCGCGAAAGCGCTTGCCAAACTCTTCCCGGTCCAGACTGGCGGGTGCTTGCCCTTTTCGAACTTCCGTCATACCAATACCTCCTGCTATTGCCTCAACGATTCACTGCCCATCCGCAGGCTTGGAACTTGACGCGGTTGCGGCACTGACGCGCCAGATCACATTGCCCACATCGTCGGCCACGAGCAACGCGCCCCGTTTGTCAAGCGCGACCCCCACAGGCCGGCCGTAAGCCGCGCCGTCCGGACTCAGGAATCCTGTCAGCACATCGACGGGCGGGCCAGAGGGCTTTCCGGAAGTAAAAGGTACAAAGATAACCTTGTACCCACTATGGGGCCTGCGATTCCATGAGCCATGTTGACCGATGAACATGCCATTTCCATAAGCCGCAGGAAGCGTAGTTCCGGCAGACGATGCCAGCCCCAGCGAAGCGGTATGGGGCCCCAATGCATAGTCCGGCACGGTTGCTTTGGCCACCCGTTCCGGCTGGGACGGCTTTACGCGCTCGTCAACATGCTGGCCGTAGTAGCTGAAGGGCCATCCGAAAAATTCTCCCTTTCGCACGGATGTCAGGTAGTCAGGAACGAGGTCGCTGCCGAGTTCATCCCGCTCGTTGACCACGGTCCACAACGCGCCGCTGGATGCCTCCCAAGCCAGGCCATTCGGGTTGCGCAAGCCAGACGCGAAAACGCGGTGTGCACCGCTGGCAACATCGACCTCCCAAATGCCGGCTCTTTCTTCTTCCACCACCATACCCCGCTCAGCCACGTTGCTGTTCGAGCCGACTGTCACATAGAGCGTTTTTCCATCCGGTGTCGCAATGAGGTTCTTGGTCCAGTGGTGGTTGATCGGTCCCGCTGGCAGACCGGTTAGTTTGATGCCGGGCTCCGTAATGTGTGTGCTGCCAGCGGTGTAGGGAAACCGCAGAACAGCATCGGTATTGGCTACAAAAAGACTATCCCCCACCAAGGTCATGCCAAACGGAGAATTCAGCCCGTCCAAGAGCACGAAACGTGTGTCAACGACGCCATCACCATTGGTGTCTCGCAGCAGGGTTATCCGGTTGGCGCTGGGCACACCGGCCCCAGCCCGACTCATGATCAGCTTTGTCAGCCAGCCCTTGATACCTTTGGAGTCTTCGAGCTTGGGGGGCGCATTGGTCTCGGCCACCAGCACGTCACCATTGGGCAAGACATACAGCCAGCGCGGGTGATCCAACCCACTGGCAAAAGCTTCCACCCGCGTTCCCGGCGCGGCCAAAGGCATTGCTCCTTGCGACCACCCTTTGGCGGGCGCGATATGGACGGTCGGGATCAAGGTGGGACGCGGCGGCGGAAGCGTTGGGTGCGGGCCGGTACCGGCCTCCACCGGCAACTGGGCCATCTCACCACAGGCTGACAGGGTCAACGCCGTGGCCAGCATGACAAACATTAAGACTCTCTGGCTCATGCAAATATCCTTCACGGCATAGCAATCAAACGATGGGCAAGCATCAGACAAATTATTGCGTCTGTCAGTGCGACAGAGAACATACGGGGAACGGACCACGCATTAAGCTGGGCGTTGATCCAATGGAGAATTCCCATGAAAAAGCCGCTTCCTTTTTTCGTTTCTTGCACCGTGCTGGTTCTGGCTGTTGCAGGTTGCAGCAAGACCGAAGTACCTCAACCTCAACTCAGCGTGAGTTCACCCAGAGTACCGGACCCCATCGTTCCCAAGATGCCCGACCCGACCGTGCCGAAGGGGTCTGAGGCTCCATCCCCCTTGCCTGGCCAGGCCAACGACCATTCCAGTCCATCCTTCAAAGGTGGCGGCGCGGCCGATCCGCACCAATAGCTGGGATTTGTGCGCCCCTCATTGGGCGGTACGCATGGCATCCACACAGAAGGAAGATAGGTCTTCAACCACCTTTTGCACAATCTGGTTGGCGGCCACCACTCCGCCGTAAGGGTCTTCGCTGGTAGCCGCAACACTGCCATCAAACTCGCGCCACGCCACAACCCGGCGAGTCCGGTCTTCAACCAGAATGGCACGCAGCGTGAACCGCACCCGGCTCGGCTGGCTCTGAAACTCGTGCTGCAACCGGATGATCTCGGTATCCAGTCGCAGATCACCCGCAGCAGCACCGGGCGTCAGCACCACGGCCCCAAACGCGCCAGTGTTCGCAAGCGCGGCCACCAGCAGCGGCCCCAGCATGCGCGCTGGCGGGTCTACCCATTCGCTGTGCGCGAAGTACTCCAGCTTGTGGGAATCGCGAACATAAATGATGCGCGGGCTGTCAAAGCCGGCAGCTGCAATCGGTGGATTGACAATCAACGTCGGTCCTGAAGTCTTTGGGGGGATAGATGCCGTCACCCTTGCACTGTCAAGCAGATAGAAATCTGTTGTCGGCGTGGGAGCAGGACCCAGGGAACTGCAAGCGCACAGGGCCGTCACAGCCAACACACTGCCCAAGAGCCGCAGCGCCTTGATTGAAGCCTGTCTGTTGATTATTTTCATGGTTTGGCTCCGGTTTCTCCCGGGCCTTCCGGGACGGGCTTGCGCCCGAATAGCAAGCCGCGTGGATCACGCGTCGTCTGCTCACTCAGACGACGCAACGAACTCGACAGCGTCGTGAGTTCACCGAGCAGACGCTCCAGCTCGGGCAGGGTTTCCGTGCTGAAGCGTTTCACGTCTGCTCCGACAGCATCCACAGCCTTGCCCGCACTTGCGCTGGTGCGCGATACTTCGTTGCCCATTTTTTCCACTGCGTCGGCACTGCGTCCGATGCGATCCACCACAGCAGCCATTTGCGCTGTTGCCCGTGAGGTGTTTTCAAGCGTGCTGCCAGCATGGGTGATGCTGGCATCGATCGTGTCCTTGCGCGCGGCGACGGTGCGGGCCACGGTGGCGATGTCCGCCAACGCGCTCTTGAATGCTTTCTGATTGTCTTCGCTCAGCAACGCGTTGATGCTGTTGGATGTGCCGTCGAGTTTGGCTAACACGCTGGTGAGCACATTCTCCAGCCGTGCACTGAGGGAAGGCTTGGTACGAATCACCGGGTAGCGGCTCCCGGCGGTGGCAAGCAGAGGCGGCGAACCCACCGCACCACCGCTGAGCTCGACGTAGGCAATGCCCGTCAGGCCCTGCGTTTTCAGAACCGCGATGGTGTCCTCTTTGACGGGCGTTCCCTCCTCAATGGCGAACATCAGGTTCACCCGTTGCGGGTTGACCGCGTCAAGCTCTATATCCCGCACTTTTCCCACATCAACGCCGTTGTACTTGACTGGCGCATTCAGATTGAGGCCAGCTACTGATTCATCCATAGACGCCAGGTACAGCGCGTACTTTTTCTGCCATGCCCCGCCGGAAGCGAGCCACAGCACGCCGGCGATCAGCACCGCGCCAAGGGCGATGACAAATGCGCCGACGACCGCGTAATTTACTTTGGTTTCGATGATGACTCCTTGTACGGTTCAGCAAGACCGACTTCTTTCGTTTTCGCTGCCTGGTGTTGATCCTGCTGCTGGGCCGCGCGCGCCCGTGGCCCTTCAAAAAAAGGCCGTATCGCAGGGTTGTCCATCCGGGAAAGCTCCTTCATCGAACCGATGCCCTGCACCTTGCCGTCAGCCAGCACCGCAACGCGGTCGGCCACCTGCCACAACATATCAAGGTCATGGGTGATCATGATGATGGTCAAGCCAAACAGATCGCGCAACTTGAGCACCAGCTCGTCGACGCCGGCGGCGCTCTGCGGGTCAAGGCCGGCGGTAGGCTCATCGAGAAACAACAACTCTGGATCCAGCGCCAGCGCGCGGGCCAGCGATGCCCGCTTCATCATGCCGCCGCTGAGCTCGGACGGATACTGTTCCCCCACCTCCGGTTTGAGGCCGGTCATGGCCAGCTTCCACGCGGCAATATCATTGATCAGTGTATTGCGCAATGCGGTGTGCTCACGCAGGGGAAGACCCACATTTTCCGCGACGGTCAGTGAACCGAACAGGCCACCGTGCTGAAACATCACCCCCCAGCGCTGGCGCAGGGCCAGCGCATCGTCATCCGAGAGCGTGGCCAGGTCAACGCCAAGCACCCGTATCGTTCCAGAGTCAGGGCGCTGCAGCAAAATCATTTCACGCAACAAGGTCGACTTTCCGGACCCGCTTCCGCCAATCACGGCAAAGACCTCGGCGCGGCGAATCTCCAGGTCGATCCCGGAATGCACCACATGGTCACCAAAACGGGTGGTCACGTTCTGCATTTCAATGACGACTTGTGAGGGCGAGGCGGTGCGTGGCATGTCAAAGATCCAGTGCACTGAAGGCAACCGAAAAGAGGGCATCGGCCACGATCACCAGAAAGATCGATTGCACAACGCTGCGCGTGGTCTGGCGCCCGACGCTGTCAGCCCCACCCTGGGTGCGAAAACCCTGAAAGCAGCCGACCATGACAATGATGAAGGCGAACACTGGCGCCTTGCCGATGCCCACCAGATAAGCCGTGGTGCTGACGGCTTTGGTGAACCGTTCGAGAAACTCCACATAGCCCACACCCAGTTGCACGCGCGCCATGATCATGCCCCCAGCAACGCCCAGCACGTCTGCAAAAACTGTCAGCAGAGGCAAGGCAATGACCAGTGCAATGACCTTGGGCAACACCAGCAACTCCATCGGCGCAATGCCAAGGGTGTGCATCGCGTCTATCTCCTCGGTGACCGCCATGGTTCCAATCTGCGCGGCATAGGCAGACCCCGAACGGCCGGCAACAATGATGGCGGTAATCAGCGGCGCAAACTCGCGCAGCATGGACAGGCCGACCAAGTCAGCCACAAATATATTGGCACCGTATTGCCGGAGCTGATCAGCACCCTGGTAGGCCACAACAATGCCGAGCAAAAATGACAGCAGCCCGACAATCGGCAACGCATCAAAGCCTGCGCTGCGGATATTGAACAGAATGGGCCGCCAACGCCACTTCGCCGGGTGGGCGATGGATGCGCCAAAAGCCAGCGCGCTTTCGCCAATGAAGCTGAGCAGCGCAACGGCCTGCTCCCATGCCGCTGCGGTGCTTTGGCCAACAGCCGTCAGTGCGCTCGGTGGGCTGGCAGCCACCGGCTTGGGTAGGTGCGCCTGCTCGGAAACGTGTTGACCGACGACCTCCAGCAGGCGGGAGAAGGCCGGGTTCATGCCGCGCAGGGTCACGACCACGCCTGCGCCCCGCAAACGCAACAAGAGACCTTGCACGACCCAGGCTCCAGCCGTGTCCAGCGCATCGATGTGGGACGCATCCACCGCGACTGCGCTGGTGCCAGCGACCTGAAGTGAAGCCAGCCCCGGCTCCATGACGCCTAGGCCGCGCGCAGTCCACGACCCGGACAGGGTTATTTCCTGTGGGTTCGGATGGGCGAAAGCGGCAGGTAAGAGGGGCTCGTCTTTCATACGTGAGTGACAGTAGATGAAACACGTCACTTCGTATGTTCGCCGCCGAACATAGGCGCACCCGTGCGCCAGCGAACAGACTTAACAGCGGCCTCTTACTACGATGGAAATCTGATCACAAAGGACACGCTATGAAAACTCTGGACGAACTTAAAAAGGACTTTGGTGCTTTTTATCCTACGGGCTACATGGTCGTCGGATTCAATGACCCGGCAGATGCAAAGATGGTTTTACAGGACCTGATGGAGCAAGGGCAAAAGTCTGGCGAGAGTATGGAACTTTCGTCGCAGCAGATGATTGACTTTGCCGAAAGGAACCTGGCCGAAGCGGGAGTGATAGCGAATCTCGGTACCAGCCTCACGACAGTCCAGGCTTTTCTGGATGCCGCCAAAAAAGGGGCCCACTTCCTGATTCTTCCTACCCTCGACGAGCCGGCAGCTGAGCGCGTATTAGCGGCGATCCATCGCGTCCCCTTTGTACTGGCTGAGCGCTACCACCAGCTCGCCATTGAAACCGTCCGTTAGCTCACCAAGGCAAAGAATAATATGCAAAAGAAAATTCTCCTCGTGACTAGTTCCCGGTCTGACGCGGACTGTCTGGAGAAGGCGCTTGGAGACGCTACCGATGGACCTTTCAAGGTTGAATGGCTTGATCGACTCTCCAGGGCTCTCGAACGCATAGCAGTGGGCGACATCGATGCGATCCTGGTCGACTTGATGCTGCCCGATAGTCAGGGCATTGAAACATTCGACAAGCTGTCCAAAGCGGATCCGCTAATACCGATCCTGACGCTGAGCGCCGAGGAAGATGAGGCGATGGCCAAAGAGGCAGTACAGCGCGGCGCGCAAGGCTATCTTTCCAAGGGGCATTTCTCCAGCTACCTGGTACCGCAATCCTTGCGCAATATTATTGAACGCATGGCCGTCTCGCAATCCCTCCATCTGGAAAAAGTGCGCGCGGAGATTACCCTCAATTCGATCAGTGATGCGGTCATTGGGACCGATCTGCAGGGCAATGTCGATTACCTGAATACTGCAGGGGAACGCATGACCGGATGGTCAAAGGAAGAGGCGCGCGGGCATCACGTCAGCGAAGTCATGCCGCTCATCCACGGCGAGACGCGTGAACCCATGCGCAATCCACTCGAATTGGTGCTTGAACTGGATAAGCCGATCGGTTTGGCAGCCGATACCATCGTTCTGCGGCGCGGCGCAAGTGAAGCAGCCATTGAGGATTCGAATGCGCCGATTCATGACGCCCGCGGAAGGCTTGCTGGCGCAGTGATGGTATTCCACGACATTACGGCCTCCCAGGTAATCGTCAAAAGAATGGCGCATTTGGCCCAGCATGATTTTCTGACCAATCTGCCGAACCGGGTTTTGCTGAACGACCGTATCGCGCAGGCAATCGTTCACGCGAAACGTCGTGGCTCGACGCTTGCAGTCTTGTTTCTGGACCTGGACAAGTTCAAGCACATCAATGACTCCATCGGCCACGAGATGGGCGACAAGCTGCTGCAATCTGTTGCCAAGCGCTTGTCTGACAGTGTGCGCAGCTCGGATACCGTAAGCCGCATTGGCGGTGACGAGTTCCTGATCCTGGTGTCAGAAGCCCATAGCGCGGTCGACGCATCGCTGGCTGCCGAAAAAATCATCACCGCATTGGCTTCGCCCCACACCATTGGCGATCATGAACTCCATATAACGACCAGCATCGGCATCAGCATATTTCCGGGTGATGGCGACAACCCGGAGACGCTCATGCAGAACGCCGATACCGCGATGTACCAGGCCAAGGAGCATGGCCGCAACAACTATCAGTTCTTCAAGGAAGACATGAATGCGCGCGCAATCGAGCGCCAAGTGGTGGAAAGCAGTCTGCGCAACGCCCTGGCGCGCCAGGAATTTCTGTTGCATTACCAGCCCAAGGTCAACCTCGATACCGGCCGCATTACCGGCGCGGAAGCGTTGCTGCGCTGGAGCCATCCTGAATGGGGCATGACACAGCCGCTGCGCTTTGTTCAGATCGCAGAGGACTGTGGTCTGATTGTCCCCATTGGCAGATGGGTTCTGCGCGAGGCATGCGAACAAGTCAAGCGGTGGAAAGATGCAGGCCTGAACCCTGGCACGGTAGCGGTCAATGTCTCATCGCTGGAATTCCGGCACAGGGACTTCGTTGAAGGCGTGCGTTCAATCATCCGTGAAACGGGTCTGGCGCCAGGATCCTTGCAGCTGGAAATAACGGAAAGTGTCTTGATGCGGGATGTCGTGTGCACCGCTGAAGTGCTTGCGTCACTGAAAGATATGGGCGTTGAACTGGCTGTGGATGACTTTGGCACAGGCTATTCGAGTCTGAGCTACTTGATGCAGTTCCCGATTGATGTTCTAAAAATAGACCAGTCTTTCGTGCGCCACATTGCGGATGTGGAAAACAGCGGCATCATTGTCAGCGCGGTCATCAGCATGGGAAACAAACTCAAGCACCGCGTGATTGCCGAGGGCGTGGAAGACAAAGTTCAACTGGCGTTTCTGAAGGAACACCATTGTGACGAAGGACAGGGTTACATTTTCAGTCGCCCACTGGGTGCCGACCAGTTTGCCGCGCTGTTGAACACGGGTCTCCCCGGATGACCGGGATTTTTGGCGACGACAAACTTTACACAGCCAATCGTCATGCGCCACTTGCTTTCGGACAAGTTGGCGCAAGCTTGGGGCAAAGGAGCCATTCGGCTCTAGCCGCAAGATCTATGCAACACACATCTCTCGTCCAGCGCGCCGGAAAATGGCTCGTTGTCGTTTCGTTGCTGGCATTCGGATTCGCCATGGCGCAACCCGAACCCAGTCTGAATCAGGTCTATGCCACAGCGCAGGCTGGAAAGCTGGATGAGGCGCAGACCATGATTCAGCAGGTACTGATTTCGCACCCCAAGAGCTCCAAGGCGCATTTCGTCAGAGCAGAACTTTTTGCGCGCCAGGGCAACCTGAAGCTGGCCCGGGAAGCGCTGGCCACGGCCGAAAAGCTGTCTCCCGGATTGGCCTTTGCCAAGCCGGACGCGGTACAGGCTTTGCGTGCACAACTCGCGGCGAAGAGTACGCCGAAGTCCGTCAACACTGCTCCGGTCAGTTATGCGACTCCGGCCAACACGGCTTCCTCTTCTTCATGGACACTGCCACTGCTGTTGGCAGGTGGTGTGATGGTTGCTGGCTACTTCATCTTTCGCCGTAGAAACCCGCAGACCCTGCCCCAGCAGCCCATCTATTCCGGTCAGGGTGGCGGCCAGGGTGGTTTGGGTGGTCCGCAGACATTTGGCATGGGTAACGGTGCAGCTGCCATGCAGCCGGGTTACCCGCAACAGGCCGGCTATCCCCAGCAAGGCGGCAGTGGAATCGGCGGTCGCATCATGGGAGGCGTTGCCACCGGATTGGCGGTGGGTGCCGGTGTAATGGCTGCCGAGGCCATTGGCCGCAACCTCATGGGTAATCACAGCCAGCCACAAAACCCGCTTGAGGGGTCCGGTAAAAACGATTACCAGTCCATCAACGACAACCCGGATATGGGTGGCGCAAATTTTGGCGTGAACGACGCCAGTTCCTGGGACGACGGTGCAAGTGCTGATCTGGGCGGAGGCGGCGATTGGGACAACTGAGGGTCTCTCCCCGCCCTTGCTTCAGCCTGCGCGTACCGCCCAGCGCAGCTTGGCCGAGGTAGCCCGGGGGTTGGCCCTGCGCTCCTCGAATGAAGCGCGAATCGGATCGGGCGCCACTCTGGCGTAAGTTCCATCGCGTTCACCGGTCTGGAAGGCTTTCTTCACACGCCGGTCTTCGCCCGAGTGAAAGCTCAGAATCGCTACACGCCCGCCGGGGGCGAGGCAGTAGGGCAATTGCCCCAGCAGCGCGTCAAGCACCCCGAATTCGTTGTTGACTTCGATACGCAGCGCCTGAAAAGTGCGCTGCAACACCTTCTTGGTTTCGGCCAACCGCTCATCTTCTGGCATGCTTTTCTTGAAAGCAAGCGTCAGCGTGGCGCGCACCAGATCCGCAAGCTGCAGCGTCGTCTCCAGGTACTGGCCCTGCAAGGCCGCAGCAAGCACCGTGGCGTAGGGTTCATCGGAATTCTCGATCAGCAGCTCAGCCAGGTGCTTGCGGGTGACCGACTGCAACAACTCGCTGGCAGACTGACCCTGGCCGGGATCCAGCCGCAGGTCCAGGGGCCCGTCGGCCTTGAAGCTAAAGCCCCGCGTCGGGTTGTCAATTTGCATGGACGACACGCCCAGGTCGGCCAGCACAAAGTCAAAGCCTTTCCGGCCCTCAGGCACAAACCGCGCCAGTTCAGAAAAATTGCTGTGGTGCAGTACCAGCGCAGGAGGCTCAAAGCCCAGTGCCTGCATGCGCTCGCGGGTGCGGGGCAGCTCAATCGAATCGACATCCAGGCCGATCATGTGTCCGCCAGGCAACACCTTGGGCAGCAACGCGCGGGTATGGCCACCAAAACCCAGCGTGGCATCCAGCCCGCACTCGCCGGGTTGCGGGTTCAGTATGGCTAGAATTTCGTCCACACAAATCGACCGGTGCATGCCCGCTGGCGTTTGCCCGCGCTGCATGACCTTCTCTACCTCGTCCGCATGGGCGCCGGGGTTGAGTTCCTTGTATTTATCTTCAAACTGGCGCGGGTGGGTGCCGCTGTAGCGCACGCGGCGCTTGTGGGGTGGGGTTGCGCCGTCGGTCATGGGGCATTATGCCGCCCAGCGTCCGCCGAACACCCGATAATTGACCCCGATTCGCACTACTCAAAAAAATGACTCCTATGACCGAAGCCGCTCAACGCCCCACCCTGCCCGACCACCTGTCCATTGACCCGCGCAGCCCGCACCACATCGCGGCGGTATTCGAACACGACATTGGCATCCGGTTGAATGACAAGGAACGTCTGGATGTGGAGGAGTACTGCATCAGCGAGGGCTGGGTCAAGGTCCCCGCAGGCAAGACACTGGACCGCAAGGGCAAACCGCTGCTGATCAAACTCAAGGGCCGAGTGGAAGCCTTTTACCGGTAAGCGACTCTTACGAATCCTATGCCCCAATTTGCGGCCAACCTGTCCATGCTCTACCCGGAGCTTGCGTTTCTGGATCGTTTTGAAGCGGCTGCCAAGGACGGCTTCAAAGCGGTTGAGTACTTGTTCCCCTATGGATTCGAGGCCCGTGAAATCGCCGCCCGCCTGAAGGCACACGGCCTGCAGCAGGTGCTCTTCAATGCGCCGCCCGGCAACTGGGATGCGGGCGAGCGGGGTCTTGCCTGCCTGAGCGGGCGGGAGGCCGAGTTTCGCACCGGCATCGGCCAGGCACTGTCTTACGCCGCTGCGCTCGAATGCCCGCGCATTCATGTCATGGCAGGACTGCTGCCTTCTGGTATGGCCCGCGAAGCGCAGTACCCGACCTACGTGAGCCGGCTGCGCTGGGCCGCTGCCGAGGCGGCCCAACAGGGGGTGGATGTGCTGATCGAGCCGATCAACACCCGTGACATACCCGGCTTCTTTCTGAACCGCCAGGACCAGGCGCACGCGGTTGTCCAGGACGTTGGCGCATCCAACCTCAAGGTGCAGATGGACCTGTACCACTGCCAGATCGTGGAAGGCGATCTGGCCATGAAGCTGCGCCAATACCTGCCCACCGGTAATGTGGGCCATATCCAGATTGCGGGCGTTCCCGATCGGCATGAACCCGATGCAGGCGAGTTGAATTACCCCTACCTGTTTGCCGAGCTCGACGCGTTCGGCTACTCGGGTTGGATCGGCTGCGAATACCGCCCCCGTGCTGGCATGCAGCCTGGCGGTACGTCGGCCGGACTCGGCTGGCTCAAGCCCTATTTGTGAACCGTAGCGACGACCAAGTCACATGACTGGCTTTGAGAAACATTACAGCCGACTGGAGCCGGGCGGGCAGAGACCAGAGGAAGGCAATGAGTCAATTTACGCTCATTTGTGGCGACCGGTACACCAAAGCCCTCTCGCACATTGAATGGCGGATTTATGATGAACAGCTTGCGCTCAGCACTTTGATTTAAGCCCTTTTCCTAGCTAACGTGACATCACTTTCTTCCAACGAACGATTGCGATCTGCAGTCGGTGCCCTATTGGGCATTGGCCTGTGCGGATGGTTAGTCCATTTATCGCACGTCGATTCACACTGGCTGATCGCCCCGATAGGGGCGAGCGTAGTCATTCTCTTTGCCATCTCCCACAGCCCCCTCGCACAACCATGGTCAGTCATTGGCGGGTATGTGGTTGCAACGATGGCCGGACTGCTTAGTGTGAATACGATTCCCATTCCATTGGTGGCAGCAGCAGTTGCGGTTGCCACCAGCATTTGGATCATGGCCAAATTCAACTGTATTCACCCCCCAGCTGGCGCTGTAGCGATAATGATTGCGCTCGATGGGTCGCACTCATTCACGCAAATTGAACAGACCATATTTCTGGTTGGACAAAACGTAGCGGCACTTTTACTGGCCGCCGTGCTGATTAACAATCTCGTACTTCGACGCCGTTATCCCTACAGCGCCATGGCAAGCATTGCAAGTACACATAAAACACGCGATTCCACGCCTTTGAGTCGTACAAGCCTTAATCACGCCGATCTCGAGAGTGCAGTCAGAACACTGGACACGTTTGTCGATGTGCAGGAAGCTGAGCTGGTTCAACTTTATAACCTTGCAGTTGACCATGCATTTGAACGCCATGTTGGACTGACATGCAGAGAAATCATGTCCACCGATGTAGTCACTCTGCATTTCGACACTGCGCTGGAGCAAGGCTGGAACCTCTTGCGGCTGCACAAGGTAGGGGCACTGCCTGTGGTGGATAGTTTTGACCGATTGATTGGCATAGTGACCGTTGCCGACTATCTTCGCCAAATGGACACGACTTCGGCGGCCGGACTGGCAATACGCCTGCAAGGCTTATTACGGCCTACTCCAGGCGATAGCTCAGACAAAGCCGAAGTGGTGGGCCAAATCATGACATCGAAGGTGCACAGCGCTGGTGTTGACACACCTGTCTCGGAACTTGTGCATCAGATGATTGAACAGAGTCTTCCGCATATTCCCATTGTCGATGGGAAGAGCAGGGTGCTGGGAATCGTTACGCTCACCGACACAGTGGCCGCTTTGTACAAACGCATTGCCCTTTCAGCCGTCTGATACCTTGGCGCGCGGCGGTAGGCGGATGGACTGGACGGACACACTGTTGCGGGTGGGGCCGCTCCCTTTGTGCATAGCGGCAATGACGATTAAGTCTCAAGCTGGCGCGTGGTTTGCATGCTTGGAGTCATCACCAGCGAAAGCAGACGATGAAACAATAAACCCTTGTCATAGCAGCAGACCAGACCTTCGAGAACTACCGTAAACCCACGCGGCGTGACGAATTTCTCAAGACCATGGAGGCTGTCGTTCCGTGGTCAGCGCTGTGCGAAGTCATTGAGCCGCATTACCCCAAAGCGGGCAGTGTCCGCCCACCCATCGGGCTTGAGCGCATGTTGCGGATTCATTTCATCCCGCATTGGTGCACCCTGGCTGAATTGGCGTGTGGGGAGGCGCTGTACAACAGCGCCAGTCTGCGCAACTTTGTGGGAATGGATCTGGGGCGTGAGCGAGGGCCTGCTTGCCAGGGTCGGGCAGGAACTGCAGGCCCGAGGATTCAAGGGCAACACCGGCAACGTTGTGACAAAGTGGAACGTTGCTTTAACCACTTGAACTGAACGGGGTGCGTCCATAGGGGCGAGAACGGGGCCAACGGGCCCGGAAAACGACTCCCAGGGCTGCAAAACGGGGCTCATTTGGCCCCAAGTTCACAACATCAGGCACCATCCAATCGTGTTGGCGCCTTGGCGATACTTGTTCACGATAGCCCTAAGCCAAAGAGGAGCGTTATCACTCCGCTTTGAGGTTGCGGACCGACTGGTCTGAGGCGCCCGTTTGATGCCCTGTAAACCCAACCTTCGCGGCTGATTTGAACCCAGGCATTCAGTACCCCGCTGTGCAGCGTCCGGAGCACGTGGCGTTCCTGGAATTGATAGACTCCCCAGCATGACAGAAGCGACCACCAAGCCACATTCCCCCATGATGGCCCAGTACCTCGGCCTCAAAGCCGACTACCCCGACACACTGCTTTTTTACCGCATGGGGGATTTCTATGAAATGTTCTACGGCGACGCTGAAAAAGCATCTCGCCTGCTCGACATCACACTGACCCAGCGCGGCCAGTCGGGTGGCGAGCCCGTGGTGATGGCGGGGGTGCCTTTTCATGCCATGGAAGGCTACCTGGCCAAGCTGATTCGCCAGGGTGAATCGGTGGCCATTTGCGAGCAGGTGGGCGAGGTCACCGGCAAGGGGCCGGTCGAGCGAAAAGTGGTGCGCGTGGTGACCCCCGGCACGCTGACCGATTCCGAATTGCTGAGCGAGAAAACCGAATCGATTTTGATGGCCGTGCACCAGGGTGCCCGCAACCGTTGCGGCATGGCCTGGCTGAGCGTCACCCAAGGCGTGGTGCATCTGGCCGAATGCGCGCCCGATGAGCTGACCGCATGGATCGCACGCGTCAGCCCCAGCGAATTGACCTACAGCGCCGGGGTCACCCAGGCGTTTGAGGACCGCATCAAGCGCTTGCGCACGAACGCTGGCGTGGGCAATGCGCTCTACACCACCGCCCGCCCCGAATGGCAGTTTGACAGTGCCCTGGGCCAGCGCAAGCTGCTCGACGTGCTGGGCGCTGCTAGCCTTTCGAGCTGGAACGCACAGGACCTGACCCAGGCCCACGCCGCCTGCGCCGCCCTGCTGGGCTATGCCGAGCACACTCAGGGGCGCGCACTCAGCCACGTGAGCACCGTGCAAGTGCAGCGCAACGACGAGCTGATGGACCTGCCACCCAGCACCCGGCGCAACCTGGAGCTGATCCAGACGCTGCGCGGCGAGGACGCGCCCACCGTGTTCTCGCTGATGGACACCTGCATGACCGGCATGGGCAGCCGCCTTCTCAAAAACTGGCTGCTGGAACCCCGGCGGGACCGCGCTCAGGCACAGCAGCGGCTGGAAGCCATTGCCACCCTGCGCCCGGCCCTGTGGCACACGCTGCGCGCGCAACTTAAAGGCAGCGCCGATGTAGAGCGCATCACCGCCCGCGTGGCGCTGCGCCAGGTGCGCCCGCGCGAGCTTGTCGCCTTGGTGCAAACGCTACAAAAAACAGAGCAGCTTGCGCAGCATCTACGGGGGCTAGAGGCCTATTTGGCTACTATTTCTGAAGACTTGCATCCGCCCGCCGAATGTGCGCAATTGCTGCAGCAGGCCATAGCGCCCGAGCCCGCCGCGCTGGTGCGTGATGGCGGCGTGATTGCCACCGGCTTTGATGCCGAGCTGGACGAGTTGCGCGCCATCCAGACCAACTGCGATGCCTTTCTGGTGGACCTGGAAGTGCGCGAAAAAGCCCGCACCGGCATTGCCAACCTGCGGGTGCAGTTCAACCGGGTGCACGGCTTCTATATTGAAGTTTCGCAAGGCCAGGTGGACAAAGTTCCCGACGACTACCGCCGCCGCCAGACCCTGAAAAACGCCGAGCGCTTCATCACCCCCGAACTCAAAGCCTTTGAAGACAAGGCCCTGAGCGCGCAAGAGCGCGGCCTGGCCCGTGAAAAATGGCTGTTTGAGCAGGTGCTGGACCGCCTGCAACCCTTTGTGCCCATGCTGACCCGTACCGCGCGCGCGCTGGCTGCGCTGGACGTGTTGTGCACGCTGGCAGAGCGCTCGCTGACGCTGAACTGGTGCGCGCCGCAATTTGTAGTGGAGCCCTGCATTGACATCACCCAGGGCCGCCACCCCGTCGTGCAAGAGCGCCTGGCCAGCCTGAGCAGCGGCAACTTCATTGCCAACGACACGCGACTGGGCCCTAAACAGCGCATGCAGATCATCACCGGCCCCAACATGGGCGGCAAATCGACCTATATGCGCCAGGTGGCGCTGATTGTGTTGCTGGCCAGTGTGGGCAGCTACGTGCCGGCACAAGCCTGCCGCCTGGGGCCCATCGATGCCATCCACACCCGCATTGGCGCGGCCGATGACCTGGCCAACGCCCAGTCCACCTTCATGATGGAGATGACCGAGGCCGCGCAAATCTTGCACGCTGCCACGCCCAACTCGCTGGTGCTGATGGACGAAATTGGCCGTGGCACATCCACCTTTGACGGCCTGGCGCTGGCCTCTGCCATTGCCACCCAGTTGCATGACAAAACGCAGGCTTTCACGCTGTTTGCCACGCACTACTTTGAGCTGACCGAGTTTCCCGCCACGCACCACAGCGCGGTCAATGTGCATGTGAGCGCCGCCGAGTCGGGCCGCGACATTGTGTTCTTGCACGCCATCGAGAGCGGCCCAGCCAGCAAAAGCTACGGTATTCAGGTCGCCCGGCTGGCTGGCATGCCAGCTGCCGTGCTGAACCAGGCCCGCCGTGCACTGGAGGCATTGGAGTCGCAAGCCTCGGAGTCACAGCGCCAAGTAGATCTGTTTGCTGTGGCACCCGCTACAGAAACCATAGCTGCGAGCGCAATAGATACCTGGGTTACGGCGCTAAATCCTGATGCATTGAGCCCACGGGAAGCTTTGGAGGCTTTGTATCAGCTCAAGGCTCTGGCTGGTAAGGTCTGACGGCTTGGGGGATTTTCTCCGGGGGAGCGGGGGCGATTTTAAAAAGCGAAGCGCATGAGCCCCCGGCCTGCGCGCCCCAGCCCGCCCCGCGCAAGACACACCCCCACCCCGATACACTCTAGGGTTTGCACCTACTGATCAAAAAATGACCTACTGCGTCGCCATCAAACTCAACGCCGGGCTGGTGTTCCTCTCCGACTCCCGCACCAACGCCGGCCTCGACCAGATCAGCACCTTCCGCAAAATGATCGTGTACGAGAAGTCCGATGACCGCTTCATGGTCCTGCTGTCGGCGGGCAACCTCAGCATTTCGCAGGCCGTGCGTGAAATCCTGCAGGTTGAAAAGCTCAAGGACCACGACGAAGACGAAGGCATCACCATCTGGAACGCCAAGAGCATGTTCGACGCTGCGCGTGTGCTCGGCTCCACCATCCGCAAAGTCTACGACCGCGACGCCGTGTCGCTCAAGCAGGCGGGAGTCGACTTCAATGTATCGCTGATTTTCGGCGGCCAGATCAAGGGTGAGGCCATGCGCCTGTTTCAGGTGTACTCCGCGGGCAACTTCATTGAAGCCACGCCGGAAACCCCTTACTTCCAGGTAGGCGAGTCCAAATACGGCAAACCCGTTCTGGACCGGGTCATCACCCCCAATACCCCACTGGACGAAGCCGCAAAATGCGCGCTGGTGTCCATGGATTCGACCCTCAAATCGAACCTGTCAGTGGGTCTGCCGCTAGATATGGTGGTCTACGAGGTCAACCAGTTTCAGACCGACAAGGTGGTGTGCATTGACGAGCACAACCCCTACTTCCAGATGCTGCACGGTAGCTGGGGGCAGAAGCTGCGTGAAGTGTTTGACAGCATTGAAGACCCCATGTGGGATGGTGGCCAGACCAACGTGCCGCTGATGGTGCCCTCCAACCGCAGCCTGCCCTTGAAGAAAATTACCACACCGCAAGAAAAGCTGATCTAACTGCGCACACCATGACATTGATCGTTTTCTCTCACGCCAATAGCTTTCCCGCCAGCACCTACAAAGTGCTTTTCAAGAACCTGCGTTCGCGCGGCTTCACCGTCAAGGCGATCGAGAAACTGGGCCATGACCCGCGTTACCCGGTCAGTAATAACTGGCCCCACGTGGTGCAGCAGCTCATCGACTTCACAAAGGAAACAGTCACCAAGGCTGGCGAGCCTGCCTGGTTGGTCGGTCACTCGCTGGGCGGTTTTTTGAGCCTCATGGCTGCTGCCCGCAATCCGGAGCTGGCCAAGGGCGTCGTGTTGATTGACTCGCCCATTCTGGGCGGCTGGCGCTCCACCGCCGTCGGGGTGATGAAGACGACCCAGATGATGGGCTCATTCTCGCCCGGTGCAGTCAGCCGCGCCCGACGCAACAGCTGGCCCACGGTGCAGGCCGCCTACGAACACTTTCGTCACAAGAAGGCTTTTGCCAAGTGGGGCGACGCCATTTTGATGGACTACGTGACCTACGGAACCGTGGAGGCGGATGGCAAGCGGGTGCTGAGCTTTGACCGCCATGTGGAGACCCAGTTCTACAACACCCTGCCCGACAACCTGGACCAACTGTTGGCCCGCCACCCGGTGAAGTGTCCCGTATCATTCATCGGTGGGCGCGCCTCGCACGAGATGAAACAGGTTGGCATGGCCATGACCGAAAAAGTCACCAAAGGCCGCACCATGATGCTCGACGGCAGCCACCTGTTTCCCATGGAAAATCCGGTGGCCACCGCAGCAGCCATTGAGGCCTCAATCCTCAATATGGCGGGCAACACTGCCGTTTGAAGTTTCTCAAGCCACCCATTGCACGGCGCCGCTCCACGCGGTAGCCAGCACCACCACACCGAAGGCGATACGGTAGTAAGCAAAGCCCATAAAGCTGTGGGTGGCGATAAAGCGCAACAACCAGCGCACGCACAGCCAGGCGCTCAGAAACGAGAACACGAGTCCCACGGTGAACAGCGGCACGTCGGCCATGCTGAGCAAAGCGCGTTCCTTGTACAGGCTGTACACACCCGCCCCAATCAGCGTGGGAATGGCAAGATAGAAAGAAAAGTCGGTAGCCGCCTTGCGCGAGAGGCCCAGCAACATGCCGCCGATGATGGTTGCACCGCTGCGGCTCGTACCTGGAATCATGGCCAGACATTGCGCCAGACCCACTTTCAAGGCGTCTTTCCAGGTCATGTCATCGGCGTCGGTGACATGCACCGCATTGCCACCCGCCGCCTGCCGTTTTTCAGCCCACAAAATAATGAAGCCGCCCAGGATGAACGTCGTGGCCACAACGACCGGCGTGAACAGATGCGCCTTGATGGCCTTGCCAAACAACAGACCCAGCACGACGGCTGGAATGAAGGCGATCAGCACATTCAGTGCCAGTTTTTGTGCCGACTTCTGTGTGGGCAAACCCACCAGCGTCGAACGGATCTTTTGCCAGTACACCATCACCACAGCAAAAATGGCACCGGTCTGGATGGCGATATCAAACACCTTGGCCTTCTCGTCATCAAAGCCCAGCAAAGCGCCAGCCAGGATGAGGTGGCCCGTACTGGAGATGGGCAAAAATTCGGTCAGGCCCTCGACGATGCCCATGATGGCGGCCTTGATCAGCAAAACAGTTTCCAAAACAAATTCTCCAGGTTAAAAAGGGCCGTAGCCCCCGTATTATCTGCGTAAGCAGCTCACTTATTCATAGCGCAAAGCCTGAATCGGCAGCAACTTTGACGCCCGACGTGCGGGGTAGTAGCCAAAGAAAATTCCAACAAATCCAGCAAAGCCCACGGCCAGCACAACCGAGTTGGCGCTCAGGCTCACCTGCCAGCCCGCAAAGTTGCCCACAGCCCAGGTTGCCACCGCGCCCAGCACCACACCCAGCGCGCCGCCAATCAGGCTCAGCGTGACCGCCTCGACCAAAAACTGCGCAAGGATGTCGCGGCCCCTTGCACCCACCGCCATGCGCAGGCCGATCTCGCGGGTGCGCTCGGTCACGCTCACCAGCATGATGTTCATGATGCCTATGCCACCAATCACCAGGCTGATGCCGGCCACGGCGGCCAGCAGCAGCGTCATGATGCGGCTGGACTCTTCCTGGGCCTGCAAAATCTCGGTCAGGTTGCGCACCTGAAACGGGTCTTCGCCACCACTTTGCACCTTGAAGCGCTGGCGCAGCAGGTCTTTGATGCTTTCTTCCACGGCCTTCATGTCCTGCCCATCACGCACCTTCACCGAGATCGCACCCACCCGTTTCAGACGGCTGGTGGCGTCACCGCCCCAGATGCGGTTGCGCAGAGTCCCCAGCGGAATCATGATGGCGTCATCCTGGTCCTGGCCCATCGAGTTTTGCCCCTTGGCCGCCAGCACCCCAATCACGGTCATTGGAATGTTGCGCACGCGAATCATCTGGTCCACCGGGTCCTGATCGCCAAACAGCTCACGCGCCACGGTAGCGCCAATCCACGCCACTTTGGCCGATCCCGACAGCTCGGCCGCATCAAACAGGCGCCCGCTGGCCAGGGGCCAGTCCCGCGCTTCCAGATACTCGTTGTTGACGCCGATGATGCTGGTGCCCCAGTTGGTATTGCCAAACACCAGCTGACCGCTGGTGCGCGAGGTGGGCGCGGCCACCTGCACCTCGGGAATGTCCAGCGCAATGGCCAGCGCATCTTCCTCGGTCAGGCGCTGGCGGGTTTGTGCACCCAGACGCACACCGGCTTGTGAAACCCCACCGGGCAGCACCAGCATGATGTTGGAGCCCAGCCCCTTCATCTGTTCCTGCACGCGCTGCGTCGCACCGCCGCCCACGGCAATCATGGTGATGACGGCCGCCACGCCAATGATGATGCCCAGCATCGTCAAAATGCTGCGCAAGGTGTTGGCTGCCAGCGCGCGCAAGGCCAGCCGGACGGGTGCCCACAGGTTCATTGCCGCAGGTCCTCGACGATCCGGCCGTCCTTGAAGACCATCTTGCGGCGCGCCCAGGCGGCAATGTCGTTTTCATGGGTGACCAGCACGACCGTCATGCCCTGGGAATTGAGCTCGGTCAGCAGCGTCATGATGTCGTTGCTGGTCTGGGAGTCCAGCGCACCGGTGGGCTCGTCAGCCAGAATCAATTGCGGGCTGTTCACCAGCGCCCGCGCAATCGCCACGCGCTGCTGCTGCCCGCCCGACAGTTCGGAGGGCGTGTGCTGGCCGCGCTCCGCCAGGCCCACGCGTTCCAGCGCGGCCTGCCCACGTACGCGCCGCTCAACCGTCTTGATACCGGCGTACACCATGGGCAGCTCGACGTTTTCCAACGCACTGGTGCGTGGCAGCAAATTGAACTGCTGAAACACAAAGCCAATACGCCGGTTGCGAATAGAGGCCAGTTCGTCCGGCGCCAAATTCTCGACCTCTTCACCGGCCAGCCAGTAGCGGCCCTCGGTTGGCAAATCGAGGCACCCCAGAATGTTCATCAGCGTGGACTTGCCCGAACCCGACGCCCCCATGATGGCAACAAAATCACCCTTCTCGATCTCCAGCGACACATCGCGCAGGGCGTGCACCGTTTGCCCGCCACCTGCGGCATGCTGCGCGGGCGTGCCCATCCAATAGGTCTTGGTGAGGTTGCGCGCCTGAATCAGGGCGCTGCCACTGGGCTCCATAGCCTTTTAAAAGAGGGGCCGCGGGGTGGTACCGACAGGGCGCGCCGCAGAAGCCGGCGCCCCCGCCGTCTTCGTACCGATGATGATCTCTGCGCCCTCTTTCAACTCGCCAGCCAGTGCGCCATCACCCGCCACCTGCAGCTCGGTGGTGCTGCCGTCGCTAATACCCAGACGCACGTTCAAGGCCTTGGGCTTGCCCTCGCCATCGAGCACAAAAATGCGCCCACGGGTGGATGTGCGGCTGGCAGCCTTGGCTGGCACACTGGCCGAAGCCGAAGCAGAGACGGCAGGCTGTGGTGCCTGAGCGGGCTCCACACCCGCGATGCGCATGCGCAGGGCGGCATTGGGTACCTTCAGCACATTCTCGCGCTGGTCGGTCACCACGCGCACGTTCGCCGTCATACCGGGCAGCAGGCGACCGCCCTCGTTGGAGAAGCCCACCACCGCCACATAGGTCACCACATTCGCCACGTTGAGTGCGGCCTTGCGCACCTGACGAATGTCCCCCTCAAAAGTTTGTCCGGGGAAAGCGTCCACGGTAAAACTGGCTTTCTGCCCCGCGCGCAAGCGACCCACATCGCTTTCGTCAATACTGGCATCCACTTGCATGTCAGAAAGATTCTGGGCAATCACAAACAGTTCGGGCGCCTGCAGGCTGCTGGCCACGGTCTGGCCACGTTCAATGGCGCGCTTGATGACGATGCCATTCACAGGCGAGGTAATGCGGGTGCGGTCCAGGTCAATGCGGGCTTGCGCCAACGCGGCATCGCGCTGGGCCACGTTGGCCTGCGCCGTTTTGACCTGGGCTTGCGCTACGCCCACCTGGGCCTGCACCGCCTTGACGGCCTCCACGCTGGTGTTTACCAATGCGCGGGACTTGTCGGCCTCACTTTGGGCAATGAATTGCTTTTCGACCAGGCTTTGCTTGCGTTCATGGTCGCGCTGTGCCTCCATCAGATCCACTTGGGCGCGCGACACCTGGGCTTGCGCGGCAATCTGGTTGGCCTGCGCCGTCAACACGGCGGCACGGGCTGCATCCACATCGGCCTGCGCAGATCGCACGCGATATTCAAATGTTTCAGGATCAATCCGCGCCAGCAACTGCCCGGCTTTGACTTCGGAGTTGAAGTCCACCAGAAGATCACGTATCTGGCCGCTGACCTGTGTGCCCACCGACACCTGGGACACCGGGTTCACGGCGCCGCTGGCGGCAACTGCAGCCTGCAAGCTGCCGCGGGTCAGGGGTGCAGTGCGGTACTGCACGGCATCACTTGCCGCTTGTTGCTTCCACCACCACCACCACCCACCACCGACCAGAAGCAGCATCGCAACGCCGCCGGCAACCACATACGATTTTTTCATCAGATTCCGCAAAGACGATCAGGGAGCTGACGGCTTCACATTCACCACAAAATACTCGGTCTCGCCGAAGCAGGATGTAGGCAATCCCTTGTGCTGTTCGTACGTCAGGGTGACACGCGAGCCCATGGTCTTCTCGATGGCGGCGGCCACGGCAGAGTCGCGTACAGTGAAGAGGAATTTCTCGGGCGTCGTTCCAGGCATGGCCACCATGGAGAGTTCGCCTTCCCACGTTTTGCAGAGCCAGCCCTTGTGTGACATTTTTTGCATGAACCCGGCCCGCTCGCCACTGGAATAGCTCCAGCTCAGCGCAACCCACACGTAGGCCGCAGCCACAAGAGCGATCACCACGAGCGTTGCAACGACGTAGTAAATGGCGGATTTTTTTGCGGGCACAGGGGTCATTTGCATCTTTCAGGTTGGGCGTAGCGAGGATTCTAGTGGCTGCCTATGTCACCCGCGCGAACCTTCAACTCAGCAACTGGATCAGCCCGGTGGGATGAATGCTCCACCCAATCAGACCCGACAAACCCATCAGCACGCCAAAACCCGATGGAACCAGAGCCAGCGCATAAAGCCACGGCAGTTGCGTCAGTGACGCAACTGCCAGTAGCGAGATGGCAATCGCGATCAGCGCATCCGACAAATCAAATTGGTCATCACGAAAATTGAGTGCATCGTAAGTGGTCTGATCCTTCTCGGCCTGGGTTTTCAATTCATCCTTCTTCTGGCTCTGGTCTTTGGCAAGCGCTTCATAAATAGCGATCTGCTCCCTGTAGGCTGACTCCATCCTGGGTGGCGCTGCCATAGACTGCAACCGCAATTGCACCAACGATGACTTGGCAATTTCCTCGCGGATATTGCGTGCCTGATAGAACTGCCAGTGGTCCAGCTTGTCCGCCTGTGCCTGCTGCATGGCCTGCACAATGTTGTCGTCCTTGACCTTGCAGATCCCCATGAAGGTCGCCAACAAGGCGACCGTGATCGCCACAGCAGGATTGAGCCAACTTGACTTGCCGCGCCCGGCTTCCGCCCTGGCCGACTCCACCATCTCCAACGTATCAATTTCCATTTGTAGACTCCCGCCAGTTTCTGGCACGTAACCCATTGATACACAGTGCCGTCAAGGCTGCTGCTCCTGCGCTTGCACCGGTAGCCGCGCCGGCCAAGAAGTAATTCTTGATGCGCCCCAGCAAAAAGCCCGTGTCACGGTTGGCGCTCGCACGTGCGCTCGATCTGGCTTCCGTCGAGCAGGCGAATGCTCTTGGAATCGTCGTACACAATTTCAGTTGGCGGCATAAAGCCCAGCCTCCCAACCTGGCTGGGCGAACCTGACCACACAATTTTTCCGTTCAACAATTCACCGGTCAACGCTACCGAATCCGAGCGCAGTTCAACCACGTCCATTCCATGGCGAAACCGCATCGCAAACGGTTGTCCAATGCCTTTGCATTCGTACGTTATGAGCTGGGTTGGCTGCGGCAAAAATCCTTTGTTTCGAACAGACTTCACCACGATGAAGCCAATCACACTGATCACGACCACAGTGATGGCGGTAATGACGACGGCCGGGATGATAGCGCCGCTCGTCACCAGTTTTTTTACATCAAATTTTTTGGGATTCATAGAAGAGTCAACTGTTGAACGTTGTGCATGAGACGCCTAGAAACTGGTTGCCAACATAACGACGACGGCAACCGCCATGACCGCTGTCGCAGTCCAGCCAAAGAACCGATGGCGCGCCGTGATGGTGTGCTGTCCCATCAACCGCTCTGACTGCCCAATCCACATGAGTGCCGCCATGATCGGCACGGAGATAACGCCATTCACAATCGCGCTCCACACCAGCGCCTTGATGGGATCCAGTTCCAGATAACCCATGACCGTGCCGATGCCAGTCGCCGCCACGATGATGAGGTAGAAACCCTTGGCCTCACGAAACCCATGCGAGAGCCCCGCCTTCCAGCCATAGAGCTCACTGACAGCATAGGCCGCAGAGCCTGCCAACACGGGCACCGCCAGCAGACCGGTGCCGATAATTCCCAGCGCAAATACCAAAAATGCAAACTCACCCGCCACCGGCCTGAGCGCCTCGGCTGCTTGCGACGAGGTCTGAATGGTGGTGATGCCCTGCAGATTCAGGGTCACCGCGGTGGCAACGACGATGCACAGCGCAATCACGTTGGAAAACGTCATTCCCACAATCGTGTCCTGCTTGATGCGGGACAAATGCTCTGCCGCATATTCCGGATGCTCCCGCAGAGACTGTGCCTCGGGCCTGCGGTTGTTGTCTTCCACTTCTTGCGATGCTTGCCAGAAAAACAGATATGGGCTGATGGTGGTGCCCAACACGGCGACCACCATGGCGGCGTAGTCCTTAAACGAAGCATCCTTGGGAAAGAATGACCAAGGGTGAAGTGACTCCGAAATAGCCTGGCGCCAAGGCACCTGCACCGTCAGGATGACGGCCACGTAGGCAAACAGGCCCAGGGTCAGCCATTTAAGTATGCGCACGGTGCGCTCATAGGAGAAGAAAACCTGCGTTGCGATGCACAGCACGCCAAAGCCCACGACGTAAAGCGACAGTGGCCCGCCAACCAGCAGGCGAACGGCCTCGCCCATGGCGCCGATGTCGGCTGCAATATTGATGGTATTGGCAATCACCAGCAATCCCACCAGCGTGGTGGTCAACCAGCGTGGACACATTTTGTTGATGTTGGCGGCCAGACCCTCGCCAGTCACCCACCCGATGCGGGCGGACAGCATCTGGATACCGATCATCAGCGGCGTCGTGATCAGCAACGTCCAGACCAGCGCAAAGCGGAATTGCGAGCCGGCCTGAGAATAAGTGGCAATGCCGCTTGGGTCGTCGTCGGCTGCACCGGTGATGAGGCCTGGCCCGAGACGACGGACGAAATTTTTTGCGGTTTGAGTCACCATGGTAGATCCCCTGTTCCAACGCACATGCAAGCGTCGGCAATGGCGCCCGTGGGAGCGCCTATTCTGAAAAGCCTGGGATGGAACCGAACTTCAGGGCAATAGCCCATGGGGTTCGTGTTGCCTGCCAGGCACGTTGGGCATAAGCCTCCGTGCCGAGTCAGACAAGCGGTCGCGACAGTGGTGTCTACGCGCAAATCAGACTAACCGGAGGCCAGGAACTATCTGAGTCCATTGAATTGGCCGGTAGTTGAGATGGGTGGGATTGTAAAGAAGGACACCCCAGCCAGGGAACCCGTTCTGTGTAAATTACGGGTAAAGACGCATTCATCGTCTACGATGAGCACCCTACCAGCCACCAGACCCATGCAATGAGCGAAACCCAGGACCCCAATCCACGCAAGGAAATCACACCCCGGTTCGGGCGGCTGCTGTTGGTCTGCGGAGCCGCAGTGATTTTTTGTGGATTACTGGTCTGGCTAATGGGGGATCGCTTTTCTGAATGCTGCGATCTGTCCTGGATTGGCCGATTCATTCGCTGATTTGTTGGCAAGCGCCCGCGCTGGTTACGGCGCCACTACCGCAGCGCGCAATTTCAGGCCAATGTCCTTGGTGAGAATCTGAATCTTGGGATCAATGGCTTCACGGCTGCTTTCCACCACCTTTTCACCCAACGCGCGCTCGAATTGCGGGACTAGGGACTCAAATTTCTTTTTCACGGGCGACTCAAACAGCGCAACGAGCGCGCGCAGTTCCTCTTCGCTGAAGTTTTTCATCAGCAAGGGGCCCACGGTGGGTCCCTTCAATCGCAAGGCTTCTGCACGCACAATGGGTGTCGCTTCATTGATGTATTTCTGGACATCCGGAACAATGGCCTTGAGTGTGGCCTCCTGCTTCTCCGCATTGACACGCCCTTGCAGGGCAACCCGGGCCTGCAACAGCGCATCGGTTGCAGGCCTTTGCGTCATGGTGATGGCGGCATCTTCGATGTGCCACAGCGCAAGGACCCGCTGCACCAGGGCTTGTTTTGCATCGTCCGAGCTTTGTGCATGTACCAGGTTGGTAGCCACCAACGCAAGAAATACCAGCGCACAGGATTGAAGTATTTTTTTCATCGTTTGGAAGGGTCTAAAAGGCCTGGGTGAACTGGATGCCGAAATAGCGAATGCGGATGCCCCCGGAAACATCCAGCCCGGCATAGGGGTTGTAAATGGCGTTGAGAAAACCGCTGCAATTCATATTGCAACTGCTATCCGCCGGAACACTGAAATTGCCCTCGGCATAGCTGGCAGTTGCGTCAATGCGCAGCCCCTTGCGCGTCACGTAGCCCAGCCCAAGACTCTTTACGGCTAGGTCCGGCAAGGGCGCGATCAGATCCATGGCAGAACCAGGAATGGAACTGGGGCGTTGCTCATACCCCGCGCGAACGGTCAGTGCATCGGTCAACTGCAACTGCAGCCCGACGCCATAGGAAATGGTGTTGCGATAGCCACGCTTGAGGGTCAACTTGCTCGGGTCCTCCAGGCCAAACATGCGCGCCATCATCAGCATGTTGATGTTCTGGTCAAACTGCATGGTCAGCTTGTCCCACTTCTCCCAATTGCTCCATCCCGCGTCCAGATTGATCTGGACACGCTTGACGGGCTTGATCTTGACGCCAACCTGCACATGCTCCACAAAAGGCAATTTCATGGTCATATGGCCCGACTGCTCTGCGGGAATGGAGGTGGGCAGTCCCACAATCGACGCCGCAATAGGGCCGAACAGACTGGCATACATGCCCTGCACAAAATTGTTGAGCATGGGTTCGGCGCGAAAGGTATAGCGCCCGGTGAGCACGGTATCCGAGCCACCCTGGTACACGGCCCCCACAGCAAAACTCTCATTGGGCTCCCACAACACGCCCAGATTGATGGTGGGGTCCATGGGCGCCGTGGCTTCGAAGCTCGCTGAGGCTATTTTGTTGAAGGGGCGAAGCCGCCCCTCCTGACCGCCGCCGCAAAGTCCCAGGAAAAACACATCGACTGCGTTGCCGCTGTCGCCACACCACGCGTCCTGCAGCTTGCCCACAATGCCTAAAAATTTGTTAGGCATGCGCATATCGGTATCCAGCGCAAACCCCTGGTGTGCAACAGGAATGCCCACGCCGAAACTCAAGGTGTCCGTTGCCTTGTAGGCCACAGATGGTGACACGTACACCAGGCGCTGCATGATCACCTTGCGTCCGTCAAAGCGGGCTGGGTCGTCCTCGTCAGTGCGATTGAACCCCACGCCCTGCGTCACGTAGGTGCCGGTGGCAAACGTCCAGGGCGAACCCGGATCGTTGATGCTGAAGGCCAGGCTACCCCCCACTGCCGCAGGTAAAGGGGCTTTTAGCGGGCCGATACCAGGCAGATACACTGCGGCGCTGACATTGCCGGTGCTGGTACCGGCTACCGGATCGTCTTTAAATCCACCCACATCAAAACCTTCGGGCGCCGTGAAATGGGCCGTAGGCGACAGGGATGCGCCGTACACCGAATTCGAGAACCATTTGCCTTTCATCCGGGTCAGGCCCGCCGGATTAAAGTGAATGGCGTCCAGCCCCGGCGGATCCGCCGTGACCGCATTGCCCAGCGACATGGCCACCACGCTGGTGCCCAGGTTCTCGGAGAGCGCCGCATGGGAGCGATGAGAAAATCCGCCCAGTGCCACCAGCACGGTGGTGGCAGCAAAAGCCCCCCACCCTCGGGTCACCGCCCGACATTCATCGCGTTGCATCACGATGAATCTAGAAATTCAGCGGCATGTTCATGCCAAACGTGAAATCCGGGCTGTCTGAGGTAAGACCGATTCCCACCGAAAAGTTCACCGTCGTCAGCGGTGAGACGCGCACGCCCAGCCCGAGATTCATCATTGCGGAGGTCTGGCTGGCCGTCTTGTTTTCCACCGCCTTGCCGGTTGCATCGATGTACTTCAAACGCGTGCTGCCAGAGATGGATTCCTGAAAAGACAGCGTGGTGGTGATGTTGTACGACATGGCATAGGCAAATCCAACACCAAACCCCACCGTCTGCCCAGGCGACACTTCGTACAGGGTATTGCCATTGCTCTTCTGGTCCAGATTCTTGGCGGGTAATCCAAACGTCACGTTGGCCGAGCCAAAGATGGCAACCGGATCAATCACCTTCGAAGCATTCAACCCCAGCGTCGCGCTGGTGTAACCGGCGCCTGTGGACAGGCCTTGTCCTTCAATCACCTCAAAGGGACTGCGGCCGGTGGGAATCCGTACCGTGCCATTCACCGTGATGGACGGCAGGGTGCGGGACAACGGAAAAGGCTGTAGCCGCGCGCCGATGGAAACGTCACCAAACCCGTTCACCACCTGGTCGTTGGTGTCGGACTGCGAAAACTTGCTGACGATCGGCACGGTCAGGTTGAGGGTCAGGTTGTCTTTCAGCCCGTAATCTCCGGAGAAGGTGTTGGTCACCGTGTGTCCCCGCGTATTCTGAATGCTGAAGTTGGTCAACTTCGCGTCCGCAAAATTTGCGTTGATCAGTTGCTGACCAATGTAGGAATAGGTGAGGTCATAGGTGATCGCGCGCTTGCCCTCGCGCAACAGCGAATACTGCTTGTCCGTGGCGGACAAGGTTTCTTTCAGCACGGTGGCACTGTCCGCATCACCTTCCCGCTTGGCCAACGCATCCTTGGCTGCCTCCGTCGATACCGCCTGCGCAAACGCCTGCGTCGAGGGCAACACAGTCAACGCGGAAAGGAGTGCCAGGGCACCCAGGGTAGACAGACTCGCTCGGTGACGTTTCGTGGAATAGATTTTCATGGGTACTTTCATATCAAGTGGTTGCATCACTGCTATTTGCGTAAGGAAAAATTTCCGAGGTTGGACATGACGGCGCGTTGCAGCGCTTCGGTGCGGTCGAGCTGGGGCAGCGTGGCATCTGCGCGAATCAGGTCACGGTCGATCACGCCCAGCTCGCGCTCGCCCAGAGCGAGCAGCGCCAGCGTGGTCGTTCCCTTGGGTGGATTCAGGAGGAACAGGGTGTTGCGATCCCAGAGGCTGGTGAACTCCTCCACCGAAAAGACCACATGGCCCGCCGAGGGGTCTGCAATGTAGATCCGCCCTCCGCGCGTGCCGCGATAGACCACAAAATGCTTGAACCCGGCGTAATCAATGGGCACGACGGCCGGGGTTTGCAACTCCATCAGGTCCGAGATCGTTCCCCGAAATCCGTTGGCCTCCACGCCCAGGGTGGCGACATAGCGCTTCATGTCCAATAGCGAGAAGCCCCGGCGGGCCATGATCTTGTCGCGCTCCCCGTGCTCCAGCATGCCTTCCATCGCCTGCTGTTCTGTCACGGGGATGCCAAGGTAATTGTTGATAACCGTGACCAGCGCGGCAGAGCCGCAGCTGTAGTCGTAGGTCTGGTGAACGATGTTGCGAAACTTGGCGACCGACTGGGGCTCAATACCCACCCGCTCAGGTGGCGTGCCACCACCGGCCAGCACCATGGGCAATGCAAACTGATCTGCCGGTTGCTCTACAGGAGGCACTTGCGTGGCTACTCCAAAGCCACTAATGCCGGTCGCAATCACCAGGTAAACAATGGGCCACATACTCAAAGTCCTTTACCGACGCGCTACTTCGCCCACAGGTACAGGTGCCCTGTCTGGGTACCCAAACCGTGCAGCAAGACGCTGCCAAAATTCTGATCCGGCTGTACCGCCGCCTGGGCGTCGGTCTGCACACCGAACGACCGGAACCCAAACTGGTTCACCGCAACCACGCCCGGCAGGCCGATATCGATATAGCTTCCACCCGCAAGATCGGGACGGGGTGCCACGTCGATCGTCAGGCCCACCAGATCTATCACCCCCTTCAAACCTTGGGCCGTGGCATAGGTGGTCGTTCCGTTGACGTTGAAACTGTGAGTAAAGCTGGCTCCCAGGGCCTGGCTGCCCGCGTCCGACGTATTGACTTGCAGGTGCAGGACCATGCTGATGCCCTCTTGCCCCACCACCTCGGCAAGATCGTCATTGCTCAGGACGGCCGGCCCAGCCATCGCCGATGCACCGCCCATACCCAGGACGAGACATGCCGCAATAGAGGATCGAAACGTCATGTCAGAGCCCGGCCCGCAGCTTGATGTCGATGTACTGCAACTGCATGCTGGCAATGCGGCTGGCGCCCAGGTTGAGTGTGGAAGTCGCCAGCTGTGACACGGGGTCGGTAAAGGTCGCCCGATCGTTCCTGAATGTGATGTTGTCCACCACCACTCTGGCAGCCGGCACTTCGGCGGTGGGGTCCAGCGCCCAGCCAATGCCCAAGTGCAGGTACGAGCGCCCGCCTTCCGTGATGGCATTGAAAATCCCCGGCTGTGTGGTGACGTCCGCCAGCACCCAGGGAGACACGCCGTCCGCAGCACTCACATGCAACCCACTCAGGCGCAACTCATGGCTGGCGTCTTCACGCCCCCGCGGCCGCAGCACGAATGCGCTCAGGTCGGCATGGATAGTCTTGCCAAAGACGACACCCTCCACCCCCGGCGTGACGGGTGACGTGATGGAAAGCGTGCCGCCGTAGCTCGTGAGGTCTTGCACCAGCACCGCCCCGCCCTGAAAGATGCCGTCTGCGGTGCCCACCGTCCAGTCAGCGGCCCATTGCCACTTCAGGAGTCCGCTGGCATTGCGTGGCTCCGACAACTGAATCACATCTGGCAGACCTGGCCGGGCAACAATGGACAGGCTATAGGGGTCGGAAAACGTCGCCGCCGGATCGTCCGACCGCGACAGTGCAAGCTGGCTCCACGTAAAAGTTTGGGCCGGTACGTTCAGCCCGGTGGACCTGCCCACATAGGTCAGCGACAAGTCCCCGGAGAGGGAGTAATTGCGCAGGTTGAATGCCACGCCCGCGCCACGTACGACGGAAAGCTCTGCGTCTTCCAGCAGCGTCAGCGCCGACGCGGACAACGGTGCTAAGACACACCCGGCCAGCACCATCCAGCGCACCAGCAACACCCCGATCGACAAGGCACACGGCCGCTGCGTCATGGTGCTTACTTGGGCACAGCCAGATTGGAGGGCATGGCACCGACTACCCCACTGACACGGTCACGCAAATTCAGCCAGAAGCCCGCTGCCGCTTGTTGCGAGGTCAGTCCGGCAATGGACGGGTACGTCACATTCTGGGACTGCACCGCCAGAAAAAAATCACGCGTGGGCCTGCTGGCATCACCCAGCTTGAAGGTACCCACGGTTGGCAGCAAGCCCAGGCCGTTTGCGCGCTTGCCATCTGCGGACTCCATGGTGGCACCGCTCATCGAATCAAAATTGACTATGCCGCCGGCGGTCGAAATGTCCGCACGCAATGAGCCACTGAGTGCCCGAACCTGGGTTCCTACCAGGCCCTGCAGACCCTCAAACCCCATGCGCATGCCCACCACCTCACGTGTTGCGGCAGTGGTGCCTTGCTTGTAGACAAATTCGAAATAGGGATTGGTGGCACGCACATAGCGCGCACTCTCGCCATCGCCCAGCGCATAGCGACCCAACTGCAACGCCCCGATGTCCATATCAGCGCCCGCACCCAAACCGTTGGCGGGGCCATTGCGGGCTGCTGCATATTCCCCCAGCCGAATGTCTTTGAAGTTGGCGCTCAGGGTGACGTCGGCATTGAGCGTCATGCGCGTGAAGTCGTACCCCAGTGAACTGGTGTTGACGAGTTCGATCATGGCCTGACCCCATACCTGCGACAGATGCCCGTCGTCCAGCGCAATGCCCTGCGCGCGCGCGCCACCGGCGCACACCAATGTAACGACAAGCCCTGCGACACGAATGATCCAGTGGTGCATGGTGATGATCTCGAACGAATGCAAAAAAAGATCCCGCAGCCAAAGCCACGAGATCCTGGCGCAATGCAAAAGCAACGCCCCCTCCCTAAGAGAGCGTCACCTCTGTCGCATTAGTTGTGGCCAAACATCCAGACCTTGGTGCCGCCCACATCCAGCTTGGACAGCGCGATGCCGCCCATGGAAGCACCACCGTTGCCGGTTGTGATGGAGGCAACAGAAATGTTCAATCCGCCGGTGTTAGCCACGGCAGGGATAGCAAACTGGATCACGTCCTGGCCGGTGAAGCCCAACTGGAGGGCGGCTGAACCCAACACGGCTGGGACATTTGCCGGTGCGGTGCCAGCGGCCACCAATGCGCCAGCCAGGTCGCCCTGGAACTGAGCGCCAGAGATCACGTCGATGGAGGCACCAATCACACCGGTGATACCGATGTTGTTGAAGGACACGGTGTTACCGCTATCGGAGTAGGTGAACGAGCCGATGCCCACATGCAGATCCGCCACGATGGACACACCGTCCTGGCCGCTGACTTGCGCCAGACCTTCGTCGTTCACAAGGGTCATCGCCGAAGCGGAAAAAGCAAAGGAAGCAAGCAGTGCGGCAGCAGCAGACAATTTGAAAGTTTTCATGGTGGTTTCTCCTGAGTTGGTAAAGTTTTTTTGTGCTGACTTGCGCACCCGGCGCTTTGTTGTCAGTACGGGGCTAGTGTCAGATTCAGAACCCCATTCGTCACTGACTGCGCAGGCCAAACTATTGGCTTCCTGGGCCAAGAATTGGCTTCAAGGGAATACCCCTATGACGCCAAAACCAGACCAGCATGTCCCTGGTATTGCCCGACCTGGCTAGCGCAGCGTGGGCGTATGCCCAAACCAGCGCTTGCATGCACGGTAGAAATTACTCGGGTCGGAGAACCCCAATGCAAACGTGATTTCGGTGGGATTGAATCCACCTTGCTGGATGTAAGACTCCGCCATCTCACGGCGCACGGAATCGAGAAGATTGAGGTAGGTTGTCCCCTCCTCCGAGAGGCGACGGCACAGGGAACGCTCGCTCATGCCCAGGTGTGTAGCAATCTCCTTGCGATGCGCTTCGCCTTTGTGCAAGGACTTGACCAGTTCCCTGCGAATACGATCGCTGGTCACGCCCACCGTGCGCCGCTGCATCTGCTCCGCAATGCGCTCAGACAGCTCCAGAATGGCTGGGTTGGCCGTGGGGATGGGTAGCAACATGCTGGCGGTAACCAGTTCAATCGCGCAGCGCGGCGCACCAAATTCCACCACATCACCAAACGATTGATGCCACATAAGTGGATTCAATGGCGCATCTCCCGGGTGGTACATCTTCAAGATTTTTGCGCGCTTGCCGGAGACGATACGGGAGCCTGCTATCACCATGGATGCAAAGAAATCGAATATCGAAGAAGAAATACAACGTCTGCCCGGAACAATTCCCAAGACGAGCAGACTTCGGTCTGATGAAGTCTGAAAATCGACGGTTGCCATCGGCCAAAACAGCGGAAGGTACCGTGCCAGAAACTGCAGGCTCTCCTGCGGGTTGTTCGACGCAAACAACATATGCGACAGCACGCCCAGGGCACCCAGCGGGTGGCGCGCCATGCGCAGCCCGATATGGGGGTCGCCAGTTCTGGCGACGGCGATTTCGAAGGCCACGCTCATCGCATCACTCAGACCACCTGCCGGTAGTTGGTCGACCACTGCACTGTAAATACCCGCCTCAATACACAAAGCCGCACCGTCGAGCCCAATATTGTTGAAACCCGTGCACAGCGTTTTGTACCAGCTCAGATCAGCAATTGAATTGGAGTCCATCGGGTCGGTCATTCATCCAGAGAGTAGGTTGCGGGGCCCTTCCAACAGATCGCGATTATTGAAACGATCACCCCTCACCCACATTGGTGTTGACCCTAGGTGACGTGAAAAACGAGGGTGCCGTAGAAATCGAGCCCCTCAGCCGAAACAAAAAAAGCGGGGGCACAGGCCCCCGCTTTTTCTGAGTGTCCTGGTATCAGCACATCAGCGCATCAGCGCATCAGCGCATCAGCGAGCCCAGCATGCCCATCAAGTCGCTACCGTTGCCCAAACCACCTTCAGGTGCATGACCGTTTGGCGTCAGCTTGTCCACCAGACCCGGCAGGATGCTGGACAACTGGCCCGCCACTTCGCTGCTGTCCATGCCCATCTTGGCGGCCATGCCAGAGATGGCATCGCTACCCAGCACGTCGCTGATCTGGTCTGCCGAGATGGGCTGGTTCTGGCCGCTGCCCACCCACGAGCCGATCACATCGCCCATGCCCGCCTGCTGGAACTTTGCCATCAACCCGCCCAGACCGCCGCTCGCGCCGTCGTTGCCCAGCATGCCCGTAATGGCCTGCAGGATTTGGGGGTTGCTGGCAACCATGCCCATCAGGCCGCCGAGTCCGCCAGCGGCCGCGCCCTCGGTTTGCGTATTGTTGTTCAAGACCGATTGCAGCACTGAATCGAGTAAGCCCATGGTTTTTCTCCGAGGTTGGATGAATAGGAAATCGAGAACGAAATTGTGACCTATCGACGCAAAAAAAGGTACCGCCTGAGGCGCACTTAGCCGAACTTCACTCCACGATTCCGGCATTTCGTCACAAATTGGTGGTTGTCATAAAAGGCTGCAGGCAGAGTTCGTTCCATCGCAGCAAAACCGGAGAACGCACTCACTTCATTGAACCCGAATGACCCCTGTTAAGGCAGAATTGACTTCTCATGACAACACCTCTCACCCCTGAAGCCCTTGAAAAATTGGCCCGTAAGCGCGCAGGCGCCAAGCTGGGCTGGTATGCCCATGCCTGCGTGTTTGTGCTGGTGAACCTGTTTGTGTTCTCCCTGTCGGAATACGCGTTTGGCACCCGCGCCTGGTCCATCAAGCCGCTGCTGGGCTGGGGCCTTGGGCTGTGCCTGCATGGCATTGCGGTGTGGTTTCTGGGTGCTGGCGGCAACCTGCGCGAAGGCCTGGTGCAGCGCGAACGCGAACGCCTGCAACGCGAGCAAGACAAGCGCTGACCCGCCATGAAAATTGACTGGCTGAACAAGCTGCAATACTTTTTGCAGACCATGGCGTTTTGCCTGGCAGTGTCGGCCATTCAGTTCGCGTTTCAGCCGCAGTGGGCTTATGAGATTGCGCTGGTCTATTCGGTCTGCATCGGCACCTGTATCTGGGCGCTAACCGACTTTGGGCGCCATCTGGTGCCCTCGGCAGCAGAGACCGGTTGGCCCCAGGGCGCGGCCGGGTTTGCATTGCCCCTGGTTGCCACGGTGGTGGGCTATGTGCTGGGCACCCTGGCCGGTGATCAGGTGTTTGGCTGGTCGTCATGGAGCTTTCAGGCGGGCTCGAAGCTGCCCGCGTCCATCATCATCACCGCGCTGGCCGGCACCGCAGCCTCGTATTACTTCTACACCAGGACCCGGCATGGCTACCTGCAGCGCCGGGTGGAAGAAGCGCGCGGCCAGGCCATGGAGTCGCGCCTCAAGCTGCTGGAAACCCAGCTGGAGCCCCACATGCTGTTCAACACGCTGGCCAACCTGCGTGCGCTTATCGGCACAGACCCTACCCGCGCCCAGACCATGCTGGACCACATGGTGGCTTACCTGCGCGCCACGCTCAGCGCATCGCGCTCCAGCACGCACCCGCTGGAGCGCGAGTTTGAACGCCTGCAAGACTACCTGGAGCTGATGACCATCCGCATGGGGCCGCGCCTGCAGTTCACACTGGATCTACCCGACGACTTGCGCCAGCACCCCCTGCCGTCCTTGCTGCTGCAGCCGCTGGTGGAAAACAGCATTCAGCACGGCCTGGAGCCCAAGGTAGCCGGCGGCAGCATCACCGTGCGCGCCCGGCGCAGCGGCAACCGGCTGACGCTGGAGGTAGAAGACACCGGCTTGGGTTTTGATGCCACCCGTGCGGGCGCAGGCGGTGCCACGCAGGACGGCCGGGGCTTTGGCCTGAGCCAGGTGCGCGAGCGCCTGGCCACCACCTACGGCACAGAAGCCACTATCAATTTAATAGCTGGCAGCGCAGGTGGCACGAGGGCTAGCATCACTTTTCCTTACAAACCATGACACCCAAAGCCCCCACGGCCCTGATTGCTGAAGACGAGCCTCTGCTGGCCGCGGCCCTGCAGGCCGAACTGGCGCGCGCCTGGCCGGCGCTGCAGGTGGTGGCAACCGTGGGCGACGGCGCCTCGGCCGTGCAGCAGGCGCTGGCCCTGCAACCTGACGTGTTGTTTTTTGACATTCGCATGCCCGGCATGGGCGGGCTGGAGGCCGCTGCCGAGCTGGCCGACCTGTGGCCCACTGCGCCCGCCGCTGGCTTGCCAGCGCGGCCCTTCCCCGCACTGGTATTTGTGACCGCTTATGACCAATACGCCGTGCAGGCCTTTGAGGCCCAGGCGGTGGACTACCTGCTCAAGCCCGTGCAAGTTGCGCGACTGCAGAAAACAGTGGCAAAACTGCAGCTAGCCCTCGCCAAACCTGCGCAGGCTGCTATGGATTTGGAAGCAACACTGGGCCAGCTGCGCGGTCTGCTTGCGCCGCCACAAGCCCCCAGAGCGCTGCTGAAAATGATTCAGGTCAGCGTGGGCAGTGCCATCCGCATGGTGCCGCTGGACGACGTGGTGTACTTTGAAGCCGCCGACAAATACCTGCGCGTGCTCACCGCCGGGCACGAGTATTTGATCCGCACCCCCATCAAGGAACTGTTGCCCCAGCTCGATCCCCAGCTGTTCTGGCAAGTGCACCGGGGCACCGTGGTGCGCGTGGAGCAAATTGCCTCGGTGCACCGCGACGAGGCCGGCAAAACCAGCGTCAGCCTGCGGGACCGCGCCGAGAAGCTGGCCGTGAGCCGCCTTTACGCGCACCTGTTTCGGGCCATGTAGCCACGGGGGTCTAACCAGGTTTACTTTGCATGAAGCGCTGGTGCACACTACGATGGTGCCTATAAAGACTTCAAAAGAAAGAGACCAGCATGGCGATTCAATACACCTCGGTGGCCAACCACCTGCCCGAGAACAAAATGCGGCTGTATCCCACCAAGGTGATCAACGTCATTGGCGGGCCGGGTTGCGACAAATCGCTGGTCACCTCTGCCATCATCCTGTACCTGAAGCTGCATGAAAAAACCGTTGAGGTGATACCTGATTACGCCAAGTCCCTGGTGTGGCAGCAAAACTTTGAAGTGCTCAAAAACCAGTATTTCATTGCGCAGCGCCAGTACGAAATGCTGAACCTGCTGGACGGGCAAATCCAGTTCCTGATTACCGAGTGCTCCCTGCCCCAGGTGCTGTACTACAACGAAAACTACGCCGACAACATTTGCGACATCGGCAAAACCCGCACCCAGATTCTTAACTGGTACAAGCAGCACAACAACGTCAACGTGCTGGTGGAGCGGGGCGATCGCAAATACATTCACACCGGCCGTTTTCAGGATGAAGAACAGGCCAAGGGCATTGACCGCGGCCTGCGCGGCATACTGACCCGCGAAGGCCTGCGCTACACCGCCCTGCCGGGCAATGTGGAAGCCATTAACGCGTTTGCGCAAACCCTTCTGGAATAGGCCGCAAGCCTGCTGGCACATACCGCCCCAAGCGGGCGTTGATAGCGGCTTCGTGCCGCTGCCACCACACTCCCAGCCACACCACAGCCAAGCCCAGCAGCGTCAGCGCAAACGGGAACATCAGGCTGTCTTTGAACACCCGGTGCGACAGGTAGCCCAGGTACATGGCCACACCCAAAGCGCCCAGCACGGTAAACACCCGCCGCCCAATGGCTGCTCCCAGCAGCACCAGCGCCACGTTCAGCACCGCAAACAAAAACTTGCCCAGCTCGTCGCTACTGTCCCGCAGGCTCAGGCCGCACCAGAACATGATGGCGCCCAACATATACAGCCAATACGCGTAGTCTTGCCGCCACGCGGCCGTTTGGGCCTGGCGGCTGCGCACATCCACCCACATGGCCACCGCGCAGGTGCCCAGGCCAAACACCAGCGACACATCGCGGGTGAACTGCCAGTCAAACCCGGTGTTTTGCATCAGGCCATTGGCCACATCCATGCTCATGTACCAGACGGTTACCGCAATCGGCATCACCATGAAGGGCAGCCGGTAGCGCCACAGCATCACCACGCCTGCGGCCAGCGTGGCAAATTCAAGCGTCATCCACCGCCAGTCAATGTGCGTGTGGTAGGCCGAATAGCTGCTGGGGCCACCCGGCGGCCACAGGCCCATCAGGTTTTGCACGCACCACACCGCCAGCGGCACCAGGCACACCGCCAGGGTGGCCAATATGCCAGCGGGCACGGGCAGGCTGCGCGCCTTGAAGTGGTCGGCCACCTTCAGGCAGGCAAAACCATAGGCCAGGCTGATAGCCAGCAGCCCGCCCGGGCCAAACGACTCCCAGCCCAGCGTCATGAAAAGCGTCATGGCGCTGATGGCTACCATGCCGCCAAAGTAATACAGCACGTTCACAAAGCCAAATTGGGGCCCGGTGGCATGCACAGGCGCGCTGGCGGCCGCACCGGGGGCGCTGCTGCGCTGGTGGTCCCGCTGGTCCAGCCAGCGCCACAGGTCCAGCGCCTGCTGCTGGCTGACGATGCCCACAAGGGCCGCGTCCTTGACGTCCTGAAGGCGCAGGTCAATCACGCCCGGCGCGGTGTCGTTGAATTCTCTTTGGCTCATTTTTAGTCCTCAATCCCTCGAATGATCATACCGTTTGGGCCCTGCAGGCCGGTGCCTTGGCCGTCTAGAATCGTAAGGATGAGCTCCCCAATACCTGCCTCCCCCGACACCGCCCCCAAAGTCAGCAACTTTTTGCGCCAGATCATCGAAAAAGACCTGACTGAGGGCACCTACGCCACCCGCCGCTGGGCCGGCAGCCCCGGCGACGCCGCGCACCACGCTGCGGGCCAGCCAGACCCCGCCAAAATCCGCACCCGCTTTCCGCCCGAGCCCAATGGCTACCTGCACATTGGCCACGCCAAAAGCATCTGCATCAACTTTGGCCTGGCGCGCGACTACGGTGGCGTGTGCCACCTGCGCTTTGACGACACCAACCCCGAAAAAGAAGACACCGAGTATGTGAACAGCATCATCGACGCGGTGAAGTGGCTGGGCTTCGACTGGAACGGCAGCCCCGGTGACTACAGCGCCGCCCCCTACCAGGCCAGCGACTACTTTGGCTTTATGTACCGCGCAGCGGAACATTTGATTCAAGCCGACCTGGCCTATGTGGACGAGCAAACCGCCGAAGAAATGCGCCTGAACCGGGGCGACTTTGGCAAGCCCGGCATCGACAGCATCTTTCGCGGCCGTTCCCCGGCCGACAACCTGGCCCGCTTTCGTGAAATGCGCGATGGTAAGCATGAAGACGGCTCCATGGTGCTGCGCGCCAAGATCGACATGGCCAGCCCCAACATCAACATGCGCGACCCGGCCATCTACCGCATACGCCGCGCCACGCACCACAACACAGGCGACACCTGGTGCATTTACCCCATGTACACCTTTGCGCACCCCATCGAGGACGCGCTGGAGCAAATCACCCACAGCCTGTGCACGCTAGAGTTTGAAGACCAGCGCCCGTTTTACGACTGGCTGCTGGAGCGCCTGATTGAAGGCGGCCTGCTGGCCGCCCCCGCACCCAAGCAATATGAGTTTGCCCGCCTGAACCTCACCTATGTGATCACCAGCAAACGCAAGCTGGCGCAACTGGTGTACGACTACAAGGTCAACGGCTGGGACGACCCGCGCATGCCCACCATCGTCGGCCTGCGCCGCCGTGGCTACACGCCTGCAGCGTTGCAAATGTTTGCAGAGCGCATTGGCGTGACCAAGAGCGACAGCTGGATCGACTACAGCACGCTGGAAGGCTGCCTGCGCGAAGACCTGGAAGCCAAGGCCCACCGCGGCATGGCCGTGATCAACCCCGTCAAGCTCATCCTGACCAACTGGGACGACGTGATGGGGGCCGGTCATTTGGAGCCCTGCACCCAGCCCGCCCTGCCCCACCCGCCCGAGGGTTTGGAGCCACCACCCGCACGCCACTTCACCATAGGCAAAGAGGTGTGGATCGAACGCGAAGACTTTGAAGAAGTGCCACCCAAGGGCTACAAGCGCCTGTTCCCCGGCAACAAGGTGCGCCTGAAAGGCGGCTACGTAATCGAGTGCACCGGCTGCACCAAAGATGCCAACGGCGTCATCACCGAAGTGCTGGCCACCGTGGTGCCCGACACCAAGAGCGGCACCCCTGGCAGCGACCTGGTGAAGGTGAAAGCCGCCATCACCTGGGTGGGCGTGGCCAACGGCGTGAACGCCGAAGTGCGCATGTACGACCGCCTGTTTTTAGACGCCCAGCCGGATGCGGGTGGCAAAGATTTTATTGAGAGCCTGAACCCGAACAGCTTAAAAGTGGTGACTGCGATCGTTGAGCCGTCACTGGCGAATGCACAGGCCGGACAGCAGTTTCAGTTTGAGCGGCACGGGTACTTTGTGGCGGATCGGGTGGATCACGTGCAGGGAGTGAAGCCAGTGTTTAACTTGGCTGTGGGGTTGAAGGATAGTTGGGGAAAGTGATGGGATTTTGATTTTGGTCAGCCCTTTCGATCGTTGAAGCAAAAGACTCGGTTCCTCCATTAAGTGCTTAAAGTTCTAATAGTTTAGAAAAAGCAAACCCGCCGTTCAATACAAAAAATTCAGGAGAGAAAATGACAATAAGCAAACTAAAAATCAAAAATTTCAAAGGCGTAAACGAGGCGGTCGAATTCGATATCAAACCTATAACCCTTTTTATTGGCCCTAACTCTTCGGGGAAAAGTAGTTGCATTCACGCCTTGGCAGCCTTAGCACAAACGTCAAAATTGCCAAGCTCAGGGCGCCCGCTCGTGCTTGATGATGAATATGCGCAGGTTCATCTAGGTCGATTTATTGAAGTTATTCACTCCAAGTCTTACGTTGATGCAATTGGAATAGGTTTTGAAAGCACCAATCTTCGCCATACATTTCGAGGTCTTGGCAAACAACAAAAACTTGCTTCTAGCGATATTTTTGCGGCTGATTACAGTTTCAAAAGTACCAAACGAACGCAAGATATTTACTTGGACAGACTTTCTTACTCGTCCCCGTCAAGCAAGTTGAACTTCAAACTTAATAAGACAAAAGGTAATTACATCGTCGACTTCAACGGCAAAGCAGTGGTAGCGGGCTCAGCCTACGACAGCGCTCTATATGCAAGCTTGTTTCCAAAATCTGCGAAATCTGAAGGGGGCTTCGAAGCATTTCTCTACAACGAATCTTGCAAACAAATCGTTTCTGCAGAATTAGGCAGTGTTTTGTATCTCGGTCCATTTCGCCAGTCACCCTTGCGTCGTTACCCAACTCGGGGATCGAGTCCTACTGAAGTCGGCGCACAAGGGGAAAACGCGATAACTCTTTTGGCTAACGAATTTGTGCAAACCAAGGGGCGCCCGCATTTAAAGGAAATCGGCGGTTGGCTAAATCAGATGGGGTTGGCAAAAAAAGTTGATGTTTCACGTGTCGGCAAGTCAGATCTGTTTGATGTCACGGTGACACTGGCAGATGACGCAAACCTCCCCATTGCAGATTTGGGGTACGGTATGTCCCAAGTATTGCCCGTTTTGGCGCAGTGTAGTTTCGCCCCAGCCAAGGCAACTCTACTCTTTGAACAACCAGAGCTTCACTTGAATCACACCGCCGCGAAGTTATTGGCAGGCGTATTTGTCAAAGCGGCAAAGACAAAAGAACTACACATCGTCGCGGAAACACACTCGAGAGAATTGTTTTTGGGTCTTTTGGACGAAATTCGGGCTGGTCGATTGTCCCCCAATGACTTAGCCATTTATACGGTTGAAAGAAGTGAAGGCAGTAGCAAATTCAAAAAAGTTGATATCGAAGTCGACGCAAACGGAAAGCCCGATGTTTACGACCCATGGGATAGTGCACTTTGAACAGCTAAGGCAGATGAGTAAATTTAGGCATGTCCCGCCCGCAAACAATCCAAATCTTCCTCCCTGCCGGTGACCCGCGTGGCATGCGCGTGGCCGAGATCACAACGCGGATTGTTCGCGTGATCGAAGTGCCGCGCAGCCAGTTGGCAGACTTCCTCAAGATGCCGGAGGCGCAGCAAGTGGGTGTGTATTTTTTGCTGGGCGAATTGTCGGAGGCTGGCTTGCCACGCGCCTACATTGGCCAGTCTGGCAACGTCGGCACCCGGCTGGTGCAGCACAACCAGGGAAAAGACTTTTGGAACCGCGCGATGGTGGTCATCTCGCTCACCAACAGCATGACGCAAACGCATGCGCTATTTCTGGAGTGGTTTGCCATTGCAGAGGCCACCAAGACCGGGCGCTACAGCCTGGAGAACGGCAACACCGGCGCACGGCCCCACACGCCCGCCCCGCTGGAGGCAGATTGCCACGAGATTCATGAGACCGCCGCCACCCTGCTGGCGACGTTGGGCCAGCCCATTTTCGAGCCGTTGACCAATGCGCCCACCGCCAAGGGCGAGAAGGAATTGTTCTATTGCAAAGGCTCTGGCGCAGATGGCGTGGGCGAGTACACCACCGAGGGCTTTGTGGTGCACAAGGGCTCCAAGGGCCGCGCCGAAATCGTCGCCTCCATTCAGGGCACATCCAACGAGCGACTGCGCAACCAGTTAGTGCTGGACGGCATCCTCTCCGCGCAAAACGGCCTGCTGGTTTTCACCCGTGACCACCTGTTCACCAGCCCCAGCATGGCCGCCATGGCGGTGATGGGTCGCTCCGCCAACGGTTGGATCGAGTGGAAGGCGGCAAACGGCAAAACGCTGGACGAAGTGAAGCGGCAAGTGGTGGGTGTGGCGGGCTAGTTTTGCTACTTTTTTAGTAGCTGCTTGCGCATATTCCACGGGGGATAGAGGCTTATTTGACACATATTTTCCCGCGCGCGAGCCCTGGCAACCCCCCCACGGGTGTGCCACCACACAGACGACGGCACATTTCAGGCGTGCAATGCAGATTTAGGAGCCCGCCATGTCCCTGCACGCCACAATCCATCAACACGTGACCTACCGTCCCGGCGAAGGCGCTCCGATAGTCATTCCACCCGGCCCGGTGGAGGTGGACCTGAGTGCTGACAGCGCCACGCTTAGCTGGACCGAAACCAACGGCGCCGCAGGCCTGACGGCGATGCCGCTGGCGGAATACAACGAATACGTGCGCCAGAAGCAGATCACGCCTGCAAAGTAGTGAACCCACCGCAGCGCCACAAGGGGCCGCACCCTTGCGGCTGATGAGGTTTCCTTCTAACCTTGCGTTTTGATTTTTGCTACATTTTTTGTAGCTGCTTGCGCATATTCCACGGGGGCTAGAGGCCTATCTATTGCATAATTTATCCACACCATGCCCCGCCGCAAGCACCACCACGTTTATGTGGTCGAACTCTCCCCAGACGTACTCTTTGAGCCGCGCTTTCGCAAGAGCAACCCGGGCTACATCGAAGGCAAGCCCTGCGTGTACGTGGGCATGACCGGGCTGGACCCCGACGTGCGCTTTGACAAGCACAAGGCGGGCATCCAGGCCAACCGCTATGCGCAGCAATACGGTCTGCGGTTGCTGCCCGATCTGTATGAGGCCTTCAATCCCATGTGCTATGAGGATGCCGTGGACAAGGAGATCGAAATCGGCATCGACCTGCGCTCGGCGGGGTTTGGCGTGTGGCAGGCCTAAGGTCGGCCTAAGGTCGGCTTAGAGCGGGCTGGAGGCCCATTGCCTACACATTGTGCTGCCGCGTCGGCGTGCGCATGGTCACCAGTTCTTCGGCTGCCGTAGGGTGCACGGCCAGGGTGGCGTCGAGCGCGCTTTTGGTAGCCTGCATTTGCAGCGCCACGCCCATGAGCTGGGCCATTTCACCGGTGTCGGGGCCTACGCTATGAAAGCCCACTACACGGTCCGTTGCGCGATCCACCAACAGCTTCAAAAACGTCTTGGAATGGTGGCCTGACAAGGTGGCTTTCAGCGGGCGAAAGCTGGTGCTGTACACATCAAGCTGTGGAAAGCGCTTGAGCGCCTGCTCTTCCGTCAAGCCCACCACGCCCACCTCGGGGGTGGTGAAAACGCCCGTGGGGATCAAGGTGTAGTCCACCGAGCGCGGGCGTTTGCCAAACACGGTGTCGGCAAAGGCGTGGCCTTCGCGAATGGCCATGGGGGTGAGGTTGAACCGGTGGGTCACATCACCCACCGCATAGATGCCCGCCGCCGTGGTTTGCGAAAACGCATCGACCGCAATGGCACCCTGCGCATTCAGGGCGACGCCGGCATTTTCCAGACCCAGGTCTTGCGTGAGGGGTGCACGCCCGATGGCACGCAAGACACAGTCAGCAGGCAGCGTTTCGCCGTTGTCCAGCAGCACCTCCAGTCCCGCGGCGGACTTGGCCACCGCGTGCACTTCGCGCCCAAAGTGAAAATGCATGCCATTGGCTATCAGTTCGCCGGCCAGGTGCTTGCGGGTTTCGTCATCAAACCCCCGCAATATCTGGTCGCCCCGCACCACCACATGCACCGTGGCGCCCAACAGTTGCAACACGCAAGCCAGCTCCAGTGCGATGTATCCGGCCCCCTGCACCACCACTTGTTTGGGCATGTGCTCCAGGTCGAAAAATCCGTTGGAATCGATGGTCAAGTCGCTGCCCGGAAACGAAGGCCCGTTCACCGGCTTGCCGCCAGTCGCAATGAGGATGTGGCGTGTGGATAGTTGCTGCCCGTCAGACAGTGCCACGGTGGTGGCATTGGCCAGACGCGCGCGACCTGCAAAAATGTGGACCCCGGCTTTCACCAGATTGCTGCGGTAAATGCCCTCCAGGCGCGCCACTTCCGCATCGCGGTGGGTCTTGAGGGTGCTCCAGTCAAAACGTTTTTCCCCCAGGGTCCAGCCAAAGCCTTCAGCCTCTTCAAACTCCTGGACATAGCGCGAGGCATACACCATCAACTTCTTTGGCACGCAACCCCGAATAACGCAGGTGCCGCCCATGCGGTATTCCTCCACCAAGGCCACTTTGGCGCCGTAGCCTGCCGCGATGCGTGCCGCGCGCACGCCACCAGAACCACCGCCAATGACTACCAGATCAAATTCGTTCATCAAAAAATCCCCAAACGTGCCGGGTGAATGCCCGAAAAATCACATCAGTTCCAGGCTGATGAGCTTGCTCAAGGGTACAACGAAGCGTGCCGTGTTGCGCCCCGCAGCGACCTGCTGACTTCACCGACTGCAAATATTTCCAAAAAATACTTGCCCCTGCACTCTGTGGGCTTTGTTGTGGATAAGCATGTTCACAAGCCGCCAAACCCGCGCCAGCCTTGGTTCTGCAGACGCTGCCTTGTTTTTAAGCAGCACGGTGCAGTGCGGCTTTTGTCGCGTTGGCTTGTGGTAGGGGCCAGCAACCCCAGTGCAAAATGGCGCATCCCTCTGGAACCACACTCTGCAAGTCCACCCGTGCCACAAGAAATCCCCATCCGCTACATCAACCCGGTCTTTCGCCCGCCCAGTGAGGCGCAGTCGCTGATCCTTCCAGTGACCAACGGCTGCTCGTGGAACAAATGCACCTATTGCGAGATGTACACCGAGCCGCAAAAGAAGTTTGCGGTGCGCGAGGAGCAAGAAACCCTGGATGCCATTGCGCGTTGTGCAGCCCTGTACGGGGGCCAGTTGCAACGTGTCTTTCTGGGCGATGGCGACGCCATGGCGCTGTCCACACGGCGCCTGATGACCGTACTGGAAGCCATCAAAACCCACTTGCCCGCGGTGCGGCGGGTTTCAACCTACTGCCTGCCGCGCAACCTGCGCAACAAAACGGTGCAAGAGCTGACGGAGCTGCATGAAGCGGGTTTGACTCTGGCCTACATCGGCGCCGAGTCGGGTGACGACACCGTTTTGCAGCGGGTAAACAAAGGTGAAACCTTTGAGTCCACCTTTGAGGCGCTGGACAAGCTGCGCGCAGCTGGAATTACCCGCTCGGTGATGCTGCTCAACGGGCTGGGCGGCCGTGAACTCTCCCATCAACATGCGGAGAATTCGGCCCGGCTTATCAACGCCACGCAGCCCGAGTTTTTGGCGACCCTGGTGGTGAGCTTTCCGCAGGGCGAGGCGCGTTTTCGGCAAAACTTCCCCGAGTGGGAGCCGCTGGATCAAGCCGAATTATTTGTTGAAACAGCGCAATTTTTGCAGGCGCTGGAGTTGGAGCGTACGGTCTTTCGCAGCGACCATGCGTCCAACTGGCTGGCGCTTAAGGGCGTGCTGGGTGCTGAAAAGGCGCGTTTGCTGGCCGAGGTGCAGCATGCCATTGACAGCCCGCAATCGGCCCCATTGCGCCACGCATCGCAGCGCGGGTTATAGCGACAAGTTGTTTCAGTTACGCGGCACGCGCACCCGCAGCACCTGCGCGGGCAGCTCGGGGTCAGCCGGGTCGGCAACCAGCGTCACCAGCCACTGCGCACCGTCGGCCTGCGCGGCAATGCCTTCCACCTTGGGGGCTCCTTGCAATTGGTAGACGGTGCCCAACTCGCCTTCGGCGGATACCAGGCCAATGGAAGAGCCGATGCAGGGACCGTATTGGCCGTTGGCCTCCACGCGCTGGGCCACGGCGCAAAACATCCACGCCCCGCCTTCCAGCGCCGTAGCATCGGTCATGCTCAGGGGCACGCCGCTGACGTTGCCCAGCGGCAGCTTCTGCACGCTTTTGGCGGGGGGTGGCAGTGGCTGCAGGCCCGCCAGCCACGGGGCCATTTTGTTCCAGTCGTAACGAATGCAGGTGCTTTGCCCTCTGCTGCCCCGCTGCAGCAGGATCAGTTCGTCGCTGACAACCAGTGCGCCTTCAATGTTCAGGTCATCCATTTTTTTGCGCAAGGGCGCATAGAGCGGGGCCAGGTTAACGCTGGCCATGCGGCCGTTGGGCGCGCCCTGCACGTCCAGCACCGCCAGCACACCGGTGTCGTTGTTGCGTGTGATGCCAGAGCCCAGCGCCAGCAGCGCGCCCGCGGGGCAACCCGGCAGCGGCGGCAGCCGGGCCAGAGTGTCCAGAGGGCTCCCCAGAAGGGGAAGCAGGGTGCCCGGTGCGGCTTGGTTGTCTGGATTTTCCGGGTTGGCGCTGTCGGCGGCTTCTTCAAACAACCCCAGATGTACGGCATCATCGGCCACCACCACAAAGCGGCGCCCCCGGCGCACCAGACCGCTGGCCGCGCTCAGGTGACTTGGGTGGGCTTGTCCACCGGCTTGGTGCGGGGCATTGACCAACAGGTGTTGGATAAAAACGGGTTGCAGGGCGGAGTTGGGTGTGGTGTTTGCCATAGGGGTCTTGTTGACGGATGTCCCAATGGTACAGAGAGCGTGAATGAAGAAACAGCAGTCAAGCGTTGGGCAGGATTGCTGAAGGCGCTGGAAGTCCGGATTCAGACTGTACCGAGCGCGTCGCATAGTGGTTGTAGCCATACCAGGCCATCGCACCGATGAGTGCAACGCTGATGAGCTTGCCCAGGTAGCCTGAGGTCTGCACCTCCCGGCGATCGCGCTGCACGCTGCGCAGCGGCGCCGGTGCACTGGCCACATGCGCAGCGCTGGCGCGGCGCACCCGCACCGCACGCTTGTTGCCTTCGCGGTCGGGCTCCACTTCAAACGACAGTCGATCGCCGATCAGGGGCAACTGTCGATCGCGCGCAAACACTGAAATGTAGAAAAATAGTTCCTGCCCGTCATCGTCCGCAGCAATAAACCCAAAGCCGCGGTCGGCGTGCAACTTCTTCAAGGTGCCATCAAACCTCAATGCCATATCTGTCACTCCCGTTTCGCGGACCCTGTGGGCCAGCGCTATCTATATTTTGAAAATGATTTTAGCGGCACAATATTGCTGCGCTATTGATAGCGGTTCGCTCACCACCGGAAGGACATCAACATGACCCAACTCAAACTCACCTACTTCGATATGCACGGCGGCCGTGGCGAACCTGCAAGGCTGGCGATGCATATCGGCGGCATTGCGTTTGAAGACCGCCGCTTTGCCTTTCCCGAGTTTGCCGAGGTTCGCAAGACCACTCCTTTTGGCCAGGTTCCCACGCTGCATGTGGACGGCGTGCAGGTCACCCAAAGCGACGCCATCACGCGCTATGTGGGCAAGCTCACCGGCCTGTACCCGCTTGACCCCTACCAGGCCCTGCTGTGCGACGAAGTGCTGGACGTGCTGGAAGACGCCAACGTGAAGCTGGGCACCACTTTTGGCCTCACCGGCGACGCGCTCAAAGAGGCCCGCACCGCGCTGGTGGAAGGGCCGTTGCCCATGGTTCTGAGCTGGCTGCAAGCCCAACTGCAAGCCCATGGCGGTGCGTTTTTTGCCGACAGCCGCCTCACCATTGCCGACCTGAAAGTATTTGTTTTTGTGCGCGGGCTTGCCTCCGGCAAGCTGGACCACGTGCCTACCGATCTGGTGGAGAAGGTGGCACCCCATGTCAGTGCCCATGTGCAGCGCATTGCGCACATTCCGGCGGTGGTGCAGTACTACGCCAAATTTGGCGCAAGCTAAGCAAACCGCTTGCGAATATTTCCAAAAAATACTTGCCCCTGCGGTCTGTGGGCTTCCTTGTGGATAAGCCTGTTCACAAGCAACAAAAGCCCCGCCAGCCATGGCTTTGCAGAGGGCGCCTCTTTATTAAGCAAGGTGACTCAACGCGGTTTTTACTGCTACAGCGTGTGGTAAGGGCTATCGCGGGCGCGCATTTCAGAGACCCCGCCCACCCACGTGTATTCGTAGGGTGATACCTTGCGTCACCTTTCAATAACTGGATTCCCATGCTTTTTAATTCCCTGCAAGTCGGCGCGCTGAACATTCCCAACCGTATTCTTCTGGCTCCCCTCACCCGCACCCGCGCAGACGCCGGGCACCTGCCCAATGCGTTGATGGCCGAGTACTACTCCCAGCGCGCCAGCGGTGGCCTGTTGATCACCGAGTGCACCATGGTGGCACCCGGCACGTCGGCCTTCATCAATGAGCCCGGCATCTACTCCGCAGAACAGGTGGAGGCATGGAAGCCGGTGACCGCTGCTGTGCACGCCCAGGGCGGGCGCATCTTCATGCAGATATGGCATGCGGGCCGCGCCGCGCACCCGGCCATGAATGACGGCGCAGAAACCGTTTCGTCAACCGCCACCGCCATCGAAGGCGAGGTGCAAACCCCGCAAGGCAAGCTGCCCAATGCCGCGCCGCGCGCCCTCACAGCGGACGAGATTCCCGCCGTGGTGGCCGCCTATGTGCAGGGCGCCAAGAACGCGATTGCTGCGGGCTTTGACGGTGTGGAGGTGCATGGCGCCAATGGCTATCTGATCGACCAGTTTTTGCGTGATGGGGCCAATAAGCGCACCGATGCCTACGGCGGCTCCATGGAGAACCGCGCACGCTTTTTGTTTGATGTGCTGACTGCAGTGACTGCAGCCATTGGTGCTGACCGTGTCGGCCTGCGCCTGTCGCCCCTGAACAGCTACAACAGCATGATCGACAGCGACCCCCTTGCGCTGATCGGCTTCCTGGCCGAGAAACTCAACGCCTTCAACCTGGCCTACCTGCACGTGATGCGCTCGGACTTTTACCAGGTGCAAAAAGGCGATGTGATGACAGTGGTCCGCGAAAAATACAAGGGCGTGCTGATTGGCAATATGGGCTACACGTCTGCGGAGGCCGAGCAGGCCATTACCGACGGCAAGCTTGACGCTGTGGCCTTTGGCACCAGTTTCCTGGCCAACCCGGATCTGCCGGCGCGCATCCACGCCGGCGCGGCGCTCAATGTGCCGGATGCGAGCACGTTTTATACGCCGGGCGCCAAGGGATACACCGACTACCCGACACTCTAAGTTCTTCGCTACGGCTTCGGACAGATACTGCCCAGCTTGATGTTGATATCCGGCCCGGCTGGCAGAGGCAGCAAACCAAAAATGCGGATGATGGCCCCGACTACAGTAGACCCCGCTGGCAATGCAATGGGACTGACGACCGGACTCCACGTATTGATGGGGTAGAAGACGCGGTTGCCTTGCATGCCTTCTGCAAACAAGGCGAGGGTGCCGTCGGCCTTGCGCACGCGCAAGATGGACTGCACCTGCAAATTCAGATTCGTGTACCGGCTGGCGCTGATCCAGTATTGAATGCCGGTGGCTGTTTGCCACGCGGCATTTTTTTCCAGTGACGGAGACTGCACATCGGTTCTCCAAAGCGGCACGGTAGAACTGGCGCCCAAGGCGTTGGGGTGAATCAGCAGATCAAGCTGATTGTTCAAAGGGGAGAGTCCTGGAATGGCCGTTTGGCTGGCCAGCACATCGGTGTCGCCTACAAAAAACTGTGAGGCCGACCAACCCTGCGTGCTGGGCGTCCAGGCACCCGCACCGGGTGGCGGTGCGCCGAAATTAAACGTGAAACAACCGTCAGGCTCCAGCACTTGAAAGTCCACCGAGCTTGCATTGATGGTCTCAGGCGTGCCAGAAAAAATGCGTTGATAAGACCACTGCATATTTCCAAAATACCGGCCCGGCGGCAGCACGCCCAAGTCCGCTGGCGAACCGGGGTTTGAAAGGCGGATGCGATTGTTTGCCTGGTTGGGGTCCACCGGTCCCGTGATGAGCAAGCTGGACCCGAGAATGGTGGCGGTGTTGCTGTTGATTCCAGACTCCGCGCTGGCAGCGCCGCCAACGGGGGTATCGTCAATTTTCAAACTCGGGTTGAGTGGCGCGCAGCCGATGATTGCCAGAGGCAGGGCCAACAAGGTGGCGGTTCTGAACAGTTGAGACATGAGCGTACCCCCCAAAACAAGATCGTTATTGAAGGGAAATTCAACCACATCAAACGTGGTGCAGCAAGGCCTGTTCGCGTGCGCACCCGTTCCCTGTCAACCGTGACTGCAATACAAAGGGTGGTCGCTTGCTCCACGGGGGCTGGAAGTAAACTTGACCAATGCCCACAACCCTCACCCTCACCCCGGTCAACGCCGATGTGCAAAGCGTGCATCTGCCAGATGGTGCGCATGTGGGCAACCTCAAGCGCGTGGGCGGGGTGTGGAAGTTCAAGGCCGTGGGCTACGACGCCGCTGGTGCCGTGGAGCCCGGTGGCGGCCCGCTGACGGACCAGCACAACACGGTGTTTGCGCAGCCCGATGCAGCGGACGTCAACGCCCGGCTTGCGCCCTATCTCACAGCGTCTTGAGCAAGTCCAGCAGCGCATGCGCTGCCGGCTCGGAAGATGCCGGATTTTGTCCGGTGATCAACAATCCGTCGGTCAACACATAGGGTTGCCAGTCAGCACCTTTGGAGTAGTGACCGCCGTTGCCGGTCAGCATGTCTTCCACCAGAAAGGGAACGATGTCGGTCAGGCCCACTGCAGCCTCTTCGGTGTTGGTAAAGCCGGTCACGGACTTGCCGTGCACGACTGATTTGCCATCGACTTTAGGGTGACGCAACACGGCAGGCGCGTGGCACACGGCGGCCACCGGTTTGCCCGCGGTCAGCATGGCTTCAATCAGGGCAATGGAGTTTTTGTCTTCCGCCAGGTCCCACAGCGGGCCATGGCCACCGGGGTAGAACACGGCATCGAATTCAACCGCGCTCATGTCACTGAGTTTGTGGGTGCTGGCTAGCAGCGCTTGTGCATCGGCATCGGCTTTGAATCGGCGGGTGGCATCGGTCTGCGAAGCGGCGTCGTCACTCTTGGGGTCCAGCGGCGGCTGGCCACCCAGGGGCGATGCCAGCGTGATGGCGGCACCTGCGTCTTTGAACGCGTAATAGGGGGCAGCAAATTCTTCCAGCCAGAAGCCGGTTTTGGCGCCGGTGTTGCCGAGTTGGTCGTGCGAGGTCAGCACCATCAGGATTTTTTTCATGGGGTTTCTTTCAGTTGTGGGTAAATGGATTGGGGAAAGGTTCACAGCGCGGCTTCGAGCACGCGGCGGCTGACGGCGGGTGTGACGTCACGGTGTTCGCTCAGCTTCGTCATGCCATGGGCCTCCAGCTGTTTGATCACCACGTCAATGGCATCTGCGCCGAGCCCGTAGGCCGAGAGGCGGGTGGGAATGCCCATGCGCTCAAAGAAGTCGCGGGTTTTATCAATGGCGGCAGTAATGCGTTCGTCATCGGTTCCCGAGCGAATGCCCCAGACGCGCTCGCCGTACTGCAGCAGTTTGTCGTGTTTTTGAACCCGGCGCTCGTTGAGCATGGCGGGCAACACAATGGCCAGCGTGCGGGCGTGATCGATGTTGTGCAGGGCCGTCAGCTCGTGGCCAATCATGTGGGTAGCCCAGTCTTGCGGCACACCGGCGCCAATGAGGCCATTCAGGGCCTGGGTGGCCGCCCACATGAGGCTGGCGCGGTCGTCGTAGTTGGGTTCCTGGTCCGCCAGCAGGCGCGGGCCGATCTCAACCAGCGTTTGCAGCAGGCCTTCGGCGAAGCGGTCCTGCACGGGCGCGTTCACGGGGTAAGTGAGGTATTGCTCGACGGTGTGCACAAACGCATCGACTACGCCATTGCCCAGTTGCTGCAAAGGCAACGTGTAGGTTTTGGTTGGGTCCAAGAGCGAGAACTGGGGAAACACGAATCGGCTGCGAAACGGCAGCTTGGCACCAATGTCGCGGCGGGTGATGACGCCACCGTTGTTCATCTCGGAGCCCGTGGCTGGCAAGGTCAGCACCGTTCCGAATGGCAGGGCCGATGTGATGTTGCGCCCGCCCTGCAGCAGGATGTTCCAGGCATCGCCTTCAAACGGGACCGCTGCGGCGATGAACTTGGCGGCGTCAATGACCGAACCACCGCCCACGGCCAGAAGAAAGTCAAAGACCCCTTCGCGGACTTGGGCAACGGCTTTCATTGCGTTATCAAAGCTGGGGTTGGGCTCGATACCGGCAAACGTGCTGTGCTGGCGCGCACCCAGAGCCTGGCGCACTTCGGCGAGCGTGCCGTTCTTCTCGGCGCTGGCGCCGCCCACCAGAATCAACACTTTGGCCTGGGCCGGGACCAGAGTCGCCAAGTCGGCCATTCGGTCTTTGCCAAAAACGATGTGCGTGGGGTTGTAAAAGTCAAAATTCAGCATGAGAGTCCTTTGGGTTGAGGGTTTGTGGTTCAAATCAATAAAAAGTAGACCGGTCGGCTAGTAAATCAATAAATTAAGGTTGTAGAAAGTTTTCAATTGGGTGACTAACTGAGAAGCAACTCGGTGCTGCGGGTGGCGTGTTCAAACGGGCTGGCATCCCGGCGCAGCTTGGCCAGCAGGCTGGCACCCAGCCACAGTTGGTACAGGGTCAGCGCGGTGTCGTCGGCTTGCAGGGCACGGGGAATGGAGCCATCGGCGCGCCCCTCTTCAATGCACTGGGCAATGCGCTGGACCACGCGGTCCGTACCATCGCGCAGGGCCAGGCGCATGGTTTCCGAAATGTCGGCCACCTCGGCGCTGAGCTTGACGATCAGGCATTTGGAGCTCCCGGCGGACTCGGTACAACCCTCTTGGGCAATGCCGCACTGCGAAACATTCCAGTAAGACCAGTAGCGCATCAAGCGCGCGTGCGCAGAGGTGCCATCGGTCTTCAGCAACCCATCCAGGCGGGCCAGATACTGGTCGAGATAGCGCACCAGCAGCGCCTCGCCAAAGCGCTCTTTGGAACTGAAGTAGTGATAGAAGGAGCCCTTGGGAACGCCCGCAGCCGTCAAAATTTCAGCCAGCCCGACGCCCACAAAACCCTTGTTCGCAATCAGGCGCTCGCCGCAATCGAGGATGTGGTCTTTGGCGGTGGGTTGATCGACTGTCATACCCGAATTCTAGCCAAAGTAGACCAGTCGACTACAAACGGCGATAGATCCCTGGATTCGAACAGGGGCATTGTTGGCGCTGGCACGCAGCTGAATGCATCCGGAAATGGCTCTGCTATGTTTTATATAGCTACTTGCGCATACAGCACGGGGAATGGGGCCTGTTTTTGCTTAAAGTTACACTGTAATCAGATCGCAAAAATGCGGCAATAGCAACAGGGAAAACAGATGACCAGGCCAAACACCGGCAAGCGGAAGAACCGCGCGCTTCTCGACTTGCAGACCAAAGGCTTTGCTGCCCTTGCGATAGGTGCCGGGCTGTTGCTGCTCCCCGTTCTGGCTGGCTCGACACCTGCAATCCGGTCATTGGCTGGCATGCTTCGACCGCTGGGCGGGATCGTTTTGCTGCTCGGCGCGGTCCTGCTCGCCCTGCACCAAGTCTTGAAACCAAAGGCAGCAGGCGCAGCGGTGCGACCCAGGCGTCCTCGTTCTCATCCCTGACAGCGAGCGCGCCCCCACACAAGCTCACGAAAATATCCGAGACACCCAAGGTGCAAACTGCGGCACCCCGCGTGCGCAGCACGCACTGGAGCCCTGCGACATTTGCCGCCATCGAGTGGCGCCGGTTTGAAGCGGTGTGTGAGGCGCTCTTTGGGCAGGCCGGGTTTGAAACCCGATCCCAATCGCACGGTGCCGATGGCGGTGTGGACATCTGGTTGCACAGCCGCCATGCTAGAGGGCCGGTAGCGGTCGTGCAGTGCAAGCACTGGCAAGGCAAAGCCGTGAACGTAAAAGAACTGCGCGGGTTCTTGGGCGTGATGGCGTCGCACAAGCTCAAGCGCGGAACCTACGCCACCACGTCCACCTACACAGCCGACGCGGCACAATTTGCGAAAGACAACGGCATCAATGCAATGGACGGCAGAGCGCTGTTGGCGCTGATTGCCAAACGCACGCCCGAGCAGCAGCAAACCTTGCTGGATGTTGCCTTTGAAGGGGAATACTGGCGGCCAACCTGTGCCAGCTGCGGCGTAAAGATGGTGAAGCGCACGCCGGGCAAGGGAGGCTCGGAGTTTTGGGGCTGCAGCAACTACCCGCGTTGCAAATCCAGGTTGCCCATGGCAGCGGCGCTGCGTTGAAACCGCTATGCGTTTCGCAAAAGCAAATAGCTGGCAGAGCCACCCCATTTCTGCAAAAATCCCTGTGAAGGAGGTGTGCCATGCCCAACTACATTGCACCCGGCGTCCACGTGGAGGAAACGGGTGCGCGGTCCAGGAAGATCGACGGCGTGCTGACCAGCACCTGCGCCTTCGTCGGCCCCACCACCAAAGGGCCGGTGGGCGTTGCCTCGGGGCCTTTGACGAGTTTTGCTGACTACGAGCGCATCTATGGCGGCGTGAAGGACCTTCCGTTTGCCACTGACAAGAAAGCGCTACACCGCCGCAACTACCTCGCCCACGCGGCGCGGTCGTTTTTCGACAACGGCGGCATGCGGCTCCATGTTGTGCGCGTGGTGGCGGGCTTTCGTACCGGCAAAGGCGTCGTGCTCCCGGACGCCAACGAATACGCCGCGGCCTTCGCCAGCCTGGAAGGGCTTGGCGATATCTCCATCGTCGCAGCACCGGGCTATTCGGCTTTGTCTGACCTGAATCGAGGGGCGGTCTACCGCGCCATTCAGACAGCGATGCTCGCGCATGTGGCTGACCCCTTGCGCTACCGCATGGCGGTACTGGACTCGCCACCTGGCGCAACGCCGACCGAGATGCAAGCGTTGCCTGGGCTCATTGACTCCACACGCGCCGCCTTGTACTACCCGTGGGTCATCACGGCGAACCCGCTCGCAGGCCCAAAAAGCAGGCAGCCTGCGGAGATTGCGCTTGCGCCCTCGGGCTTCGTGTGTGGAACCTATGCACGCAGCGACATCGAGCGCGGCGTGCATCACTCACCTGCAAATGAAGAAGTGCTGGGCGCTTTGCGCTTCGAGCGCGAGCTGAACACGAGCGAACACGAACTACTGAACCCGGTGGGCGTGAACTGCCTGCGCGCGTGTACCGGCCGCGGCACCCAGTGGACGGTGTTCGAGCCCAATGGCGAAAACCTGTGGGCCGCCATGCGCCAGACGGTTTCTGACTTTCTCACTACCGAGTGGCAAAACGGCGGGCTGATCGGCAGCCAGCCGCCTGAGGCCTATTTTGTTCGCTGTGACCGCACGACGATGACCCAGGACGACCTGGACAACGGGCGGCTCGTCTGCCTGATCGGGGTGGCGCTGATGAAGCCCGCCGAGTTCATGATCCTGCGCATCGGTCAGCGGACGTCGGACCTCAGCCCATGACACTGCAGACTTCGGTTACCCTCCCCCACCTACAAACGAAAGAAATCACCATGAAAAAACTCAACGTCACCATCCAGCTGGAAATGTCCGTGCCGGACGATTGGGAGTTGGCCGAAACCTCTGAAGGTACTCCCGTAGTCAAGCTGCCCAATGGCCAGTTCATGGATATGGCCATCGAGCCGCTGTTCACCACCGACCCGGAAGAGACCTGGAGCAGCACCGAAGATGAAGACGTGCTCAACGACATCCTGGACATGGTGGAGAGCGAGGCCGTGGCGTACGAGTTCGTCACCCACTAAACCATCCATCAAGCCGATTGCCAGAGCACCTCCATGCAGGCCGCAGATATCCTCCACTTTTGGTTTGAAGAGCTGAGCGACAAGGATCACTTCATCAAAGACCCGGCGCTGGACGCGTCGATGCGCGCCCGATTCGGGCCGACCCTGGAGGCGGCGGAACGATGCGAACTGTTTGCGTGGCGCGCCACTGCAGAAGGCCGCCTGGCGGAGATACTGGTGCTGGACCAGTTTTCACGCAACATCTACCGCGACACGCCACGCGCATTTGCACAAGACCCGCTGGCGTTGGTGCTGGCCCAGGAACTGGTGGCTGGGCGGCATGACAGGGATTTAGCGACAGAGCACCGCGCATTCGCCTATATGCCCCACATGCACAGCGAGTCACGACTGATACACCAGGAGTCCGTGCACCTGTTCAGGCAACCCGGACTGGAAGGAAACTTGAGCTTTGCACTGCGACACAAGGCCATCATCGAGCGCTTTGACCGCTACCCCCACCGCAACCAGATCCTGGGGCGCACCTCCAGCGCGCTGGAAATCGCTTTTTTGAGCGAGCCAGGGTCTGCGTTTTAGAGAATACGAACCATGACAATCGGAGACAACAACTATGCGTCGCAATTCATTTATCCTCGCAGGCCTTCTCGCGCTTGGCGCACTGGTTACTGGCTGCGCCACGACACCACCTACCCGGGACCGCGTGGTTTTCCAGGTCAGTGATGACGACTCCAAGAAGTGGAACCTGGCGCTGAACAATGCAAAGAACGTGCAGGACAGCTTTGGCGCCGCCAATGTGGACATCGAAATCGTCGTTTATGGGCCCGGCATCGGCATGCTCAAGGCGGAGGCACCCATCGCCAACCGCGTCAGCGCCGCGGTCAAGAGCGGGGTGAACATTGTTGCGTGCGAAAACACGATGGCTGGCGCCAAGCTCACCAAGGCGGACATGAACGCTGACATTGGCTATGTGCCTGCGGGCGTCGTCGAATTGATGACGCGCCAAAAGCAGGGCTGGAGCTACATTCGGCCTTGATGGTGCCCCGCACCCCCCTGCTGATTGCACTGGCCATGCTGGCCTTTGCAGGCAATTCACTCTTGTGTCGCATGGCGCTGAAGCACACCACGATTGATGCTGCCAGCTTCACCACGGTACGGCTTGCGTCAGGCGCCTTCATGCTGTGGCTGCTGGTGCGTCTGCGTCGCGGCAGTAGCCAGCCGCGTGGTGGCGACTGGCTTTCGGCTCTGGCACTCTTTGCCTATGCCGCAGGGTTTTCGTTTGCCTATGTGGGCATGTCCGCAGCCACAGGCGCCTTGCTGCTGTTTGGCGCAGTTCAGGCCACCATGATTGGATATGGTGTTGCCCGGGGCGAGCGCATGCGTCCACTTCAGGTAACCGGTTTTGCATTGGCTCTGGCCGGGTTGGTGGTGCTGATGCTGCCGGGGTTGGCCACGCCCAGCCTGAGCGGCTCGCTGTCCATGCTGCTCGCCGGCGTGGCCTGGGGGGTGTATTCGCTGCGCGGCAAACACATGCAAATCGCCCGACCCAGTGACCCGACGCAGGTAACCGCCGGCAACTTTTTGCGCGCCGTGCCCATGGCTCTGGGCTTGAGTCTGGTGATGCACGGACATCAGTCGCTGGACGGCAAAGGCGTTGCTCTTGCCGTGGCATCGGGTGCAGTGGCTTCCGGTTTGGGTTATGCCGTTTGGTACCGGGTTCTGCCCGTGATTCAGGCCACCCACGCTGCCACCGTGCAACTCAGTGTGCCGGTCATTGCGGCTCTGGGCGGAGTCGTCTTGCTGGGCGAACCCTTGGCACTCTCCATGGTGCTGGCATCTGTCGCCATTTTGGGCGGTATTGCCCTGGTCATTCGAAACAGACAATAGCGGGCCAAAGGCAAACACCCCCCACGCCAGCCAGATTCATCAAAATGTCATGAATCAGGCGCAGTATTGCGCCATGCGCAATAGCAAAGATTCCAGCCAACATACCCCGGACAAAGTACTGCCTGATGAGGTTTGGAGCCAGGAGGTGTGCCTTTCGCTGATCCAGAGTCTATGGACCCTGCGCCAGACCATGCTGGACCTGGAACCTGTCTTTGCAACCGAGTTGCAGGAGGTGCAGCCCGGATACCAGCAGAGCGCCAGAAACCTGATTCATTACCTGGCCATGCGCAGCGTCGACATGCGCGACCTGCAAAACAAACTGGCCTGGCTGGGATTGTCCTCACTGGGGCGGTCTGAATCGCACGTGCTGGCAAACCTGGACAAGGTATTGGGGATATTGCACCGTTTGACGGGTCAACCCTGGCACGACCGGTCGCCCGAGGAACCAATTGGCAGCGTCAGCGGCCGCCAGCTCCTGCAACGGCACAGCGCCGCGTTGCTGGGTGCCCCCAACGCCGGCCGACCGGTGCGCATCATGGTCACACTGCCGAGCGAGGCCGCCCATGACGCCGAAGTGGTGCGCAATCTGGTGAAAGCAGGTATGGACATTGCCCGCATCAACTGCGCGCATGACGATGCGAAGGCGTGGCTGGCCATGGCGACCCACGTCAAACGCGCGGCCAAGTCGGCCCAGCGCGAGATTCGTATCCTGATGGATCTGGGGGGACCAAAAATCAGAACGGGCGAGGTGCAACCGCGCCCGGCGGTGCTGCGCCTGCGCCCGCACCGCGACGACTTCGGCAGGGTGTATCACCCTGCGCGGCTTGGACTTTTTTCAGGCGAATTACCGGGGGCAGTAGACGATGTGGATGCCTGCATTGCGGTGGATCCAGAATGGCTGAATCGCTTGAAAGTGGGGTCGCAAATTGACTACGCCGATGCACGCGGGGCAAGGCGCCACCTGATGGTGGTGTCCAGGGACGACGCACTGGTCATTGCTGAAAGCATCCAGACGGCCTACCTCACGCCGGATACCGCCCTGACGGTGACCAGCAGCGGTGGCAAGAAGAAGTTCCAGACGATAGTGGGCGCCATGGACGATGCGCCCGGGGTGGTGCAGCTGCACCGTGGCGAGATTCTGCGCCTGACCAAAGACGGGTTGGGGCATTCCGCCGTGCGGGAAGACGGTGCCGAGGACGAGATTCTGGAAACTGCGCGTATTGCCTGCACCTTGCCGCAAATCTTCAGCCAGGTTCACATCGGCGAGCGCATCTGGTTTGACGACGGCCGCATCGGTGGCGTGATTCGCCATGTGTCCGAAAAGTGGCTGGAGGTGGAGATCACGCAGGCCCGGCCGGGGGGCGAGCGGCTGGTCGCCGATAAAGGGATCAACCTGCCGGACAGCCAGCTTGATCTGCCCGCCTTGACTGAAAAAGACCTGGAGGACCTGGCCACCGTTGCCAGTTGCGCGGACATGGTGGGTTTGTCATTTGTACAAAAACCTGCAGACATTCATGCGCTGCGTGAGCACCTGAAGCGCCTGGAGCGCGAAGACATGGGCATTATTTTGAAAATTGAAACGCTACAGGGTTTTGAGAACCTTCCGGAACTCATGCTGGCCGCGATGGCAGCGTCATCCGCCGGCGTGATGATTGCGCGCGGCGACCTGGCCGTGGAATGCGGCTATGAGCGTTTAGCCGAAGTGCAGGAAGAAATTTTATGGTGCGCCGAGGCGGCACACTTGCCGGTGATCTGGGCCACGCAGGTTCTGGAAACGCTGGCCAAAACCGGCGTGCCCTCCAGGGCCGAGATTTCAGATGCCGGCTTGGGAGTGCGCGCCGAGTGCGTGATGCTCAACAAAGGCCCCTACATTACCGACGCGATCCGCTCGCTGGACGATATTTTGCAGCGCATGGGCGGGCATCAGGCCAAGAAGCGGCCCCTACTCAGAGCGTTACGCGCTTGGGGAGGCGCCCCGACCACGGCTGCCGATAAACGCTCGGCTGCAGCCAGACACCCGAAAAAAAGTTAGCGGCACAGTTGCCGCACCACCTCGCCCATGTCAGGCCGGTCAGCCGGCAAGGGGCTCAGGCATGCCTGCGCCAAAACATTGAATTCATTCATGAGCCCTGCATGGTCGACGTCGTACTCTGCATGCGAAGCCAGCTCGTCCAGCAAGCAGCCAAAGGCGCGCACTTCCAGCGCTTGCAGAGCGCGCCGTTGGCCGGACTGCCCTTGCGGCAACAAGGTTGCGGCGCCAAAGTCGCTTAGCAGGGCTTCGCCGTTGGCGGGGTTCCAAAGAATATTGTGGGCATACAGGTCACCATGCATTACGCCCTGCTGATGCAAATGGGCCACTGCAGCCGCCATTTGCCTTGCCACGTTCAACACGCTGCTGGCTGGAATGCGCAGGGTGGGCGGATACACATCGCGGGTGCAGCTTTCCAGACTGGGCGGCCCGGCCAGGTTGATGTGGGTGGGCGGTATCAGCGGCAGCAGCAGGCCGCGCGCGCCTTGCGGATGGCCCACCAATTCGCCGCTGGGGGTGCACAGCGCGGGGTGCTGGCCGGCGGCCAGACAGGCGGCCAGCTCGTGCTCGGGCAGGCCATCACTGGTGACCGCGCCTTTGAACACCTTGAGCGCCAGGCTCTCCCCGCTGCTGCGGTGCTGCGCCCGATAAATCAGCCCGGACGCGCCCTCGCCCAGCAGGGTGCCCACTTGCAGCTGGTGCCACGGTATGGCGTCCATGGGCGCGGGCGCGGCGCGGTGCCAGCCCAAGGGGTTGCCCGAAAGCGCCAACCAACTCAGGCGCGGCAGTTCAGTCAGCCAGCCTGGCAATTGCGACAACTGGTTGGCCGCCAGGCGTATCAGCTCCAGCTGGCGCGCCTGCGCCAGCCCCTGCGGCAAGCTGCGCAGCTGGTTACCTGCCAGCATCAGCTTTTGCAATGCAGCACGCTCGCCCAGTTCGGGTGGCAGGGTGGTGATGGCGTTGTCGGTGAGTATCAGCCAGCGCAGCAGGGGCGGCAGCGCTGCGCCAGGTACATGGGCGATGCGGTTGGCCTTGAAGCCCACCACTTGCAAAGCGGGGCAAGCGCCCAGCACCTCCGGCAACTGGGTGAAAGCATTGTCCGAACAAAAAATGACCTTCAGCCGGTGCAGGCGTGGCAGATCGTCTGGCAAGCTGCTGAGCTGGTTGCCCGACAGGTTGAGTACCTCCAGGGTGTCTGCCAGGGCAAATACTTCGGCGGGCACTGCCTTCAGGCCACAAGACAGGTCCAGGCGACGCGTGCCTGCCAGCGCGCCGCTACGCAGTTGTTCAAGGGTGTGCATGCAGGGTTAACGGAAGTGAGAAGGTCATCACGCGGTGCGTGCAACTTGGGTTGCTGATTATCGAGGCCAAAAAATAGTTGCCCCCGCAGACTGTGCGCCACGCTGTGGATAACCGCACTGGGAAGCCGCCAAACCCGCGCCAGTACTGGCTTGGCAGACCATGCCTAATAATTAATCACCATGCGCATCAGCGTGATCAAGTTTTAGTCGTTTCTCGAATGAGGCACTTTTTTGTGATAGCAGTTATAGCGGCAATGCATAGGGCACCCTGCCGGCCGCAGAGGCCCATTGTTAACCCTGATTTCTGTGGAGCACGCTGTGGATAACAATGTTCACAAGCCACCAAACCCGCGCCAGCAGGGGCTTTAAGCCGGGTGCCTTGCAAATGAGCAGCGGCACGACACAAGCCCTGATTGGGCATGGCCACGGCTGGAATGTTGGGGCTAGACCTTGAGGACCTTGGCCACCGGGTTGTGCCGTAGCCGGAACGCGTCGGGCATGCCCGAGCCCAGCAATGGGCGCAGGTACATGCGAAAAGCATCGGTCACATCGGTGCCACTGGGGGCAATGAATTCGTCGTCCATCACGCGGGTTTTACCGGCCACGGCGTCGAGCGGCAGCAGCTCGTAATCCGCCGAGTAGAAACCGGTGCGCTTGATGGCTACTGAACCATCGCGCCCGCCCCACATGGCGTACTGCACGGCCTTCTCGCCCACCTCGCGTGCCTCGCGCTGATCCACATCCGACACACAGCCGATGAAAGAGCGCTGCAGGTAGCCAAAGGTGTCGCCGCGCACGCGTTTGATGCCCAGCTTGGCTTTGATTTCTTCGCACAGCAGGTCGGCCAGCGCACCGTTGCCCGAGAGCTGCACGTTGCCATGGGCGTCGTGCTCCAGGTCTTTGGCCAGCATCGTGGCGATGGGCGCGCCACTGGCGTCATGAATGCCTTCTGATACGGCAATCACACAACGGCCATAGCGCGCGTAGGTGGCTTTGACGTCCGCCAGAAATTGCTCCAGCACAAAGGTGCGCTCGGGCAGGTAGATCAGGTGCGGGCCGTCATCCGGAAATTTTTTGCCCAAAGCCGAGGCCGCCGTCAAAAACCCCGCGTGACGGCCCATGACGACGCCCACGTAAACGCCGGGCAGCGCGGCGTTGTCCAGGTTGGCACCGGCAAAGGCCTGCGCTACAAAACGCGCGGCGGAGGGGTAGCCCGGGGTGTGGTCGTTACCCACCAGGTCGTTGTCAATGGTTTTGGGAATATGAATGCTGCGCAGCGGATAGCCCGCTTTTTGCGCCTCCAGGCTGACGATGCGTACGGTGTCGCTTGAATCGTTGCCGCCGATATAGAAGAAATGCTCAATCTCGTGTGCACGCAGTACCTTGAAGATTTCCTGGCAGTAGGCCAGGTCGGGCTTGTCACGGGTGGAGCCCAACGCGCTGGACGGTGTGTTAGCCACCAGTTCCAGGTTGTGGCTGGTTTCCTGGGTCAGGTCGACAAAGTTCTCATCCACGATGCCGCGTACGCCATGCAAGGCGCCGTAGATGCGCTCAATTCCACCAAAGCGTCGCGCTTCCAGCGCTACACCCACCAAAGACTGGTTGATCACCGCAGTGGGGCCACCCCCTTGGGCGACGAGTATTTTTCCGGATGCCATGGCGGGTTTCCTTGTCGAAGTGGAATGAGGCCGGGTGTCTATCTCATTGTGCATCGCCCAAACGGGCGCGGCTAGACCTGTGCGCGCAAGCGCGCATGGCTCACACGACCATTTCACTATCAAATAGATAGCTGCCTTCGCATATTCCACGGGGGCTAGCGGCCGTTTTTATCTATAGACTCCGGGTTTTGCCCATTTCACCATGCCACCACCTGATTTCAGCCCCGCAGCGGACCGCAACAAGCAGCCCATCCTCGAAGTGCTTCGGCAAGTCTTGCCGGCGCAGGGCAGCGCGTTGGAGATTGCGTCAGGCACCGGCCAGCATGTGGCGTGGTTTGCGGCCGGCCTGCCGCACTGGACCTGGCGGCCCACTGACGCACAGCCGGGCGGGCTGAGCAGCATTGCGGGCTGGGTAGCCCAACAGCACTTGAAGAATGTGCGTGCACCGCTGCTGCTGGATGTGATGGCACCGCGCTGGCTGCCGCAAGACGCCCAACGGGGCCCCATCGTGTTTGATGCCATCTACTGCGCCAACATGCTGCACATTGCGCCCTGGGCCACCTGCGCGGCCTTGATGCACGGGGCGGCTCGGCACCTTGCGACCAAGGGCGTGCTGATTACCTACGGCCCCTATCTGGAAGACGATGTATCCACATCCCCCGGAAATCAGTCGTTTGACCAAAGTCTGCGTGCCCAAAACCCGGCCTGGGGCATTCGTCGGCGTGAGGACGTGGAGCAAGAAGCCAGGCTGGCGGGGTTGCATCTGTTTGAGCGGCACACGATGCCCTCCAACAACCTATTACTGGTGTGGGCCAAGAAGGCCTGAGTGCAGCGCAGGACTCAGCTCGCCCGCGGCGGCGCGAGCACGACCCGCTGTTTGCCCGATTGCTTGGCAAGGTACATGGCCTGGTCTGCGGCAGCAGTCAGCGTCTTGAGGGTGTCGCCGCACTCCGGGTATAGCGCCACACCCACGCTGGCGGACACGGACACCTGGCAGTCGGCATAGGCCATGGAGAGCAGTGCGATGATGCGTTCAGCTGTCTCCAGCGCGCTTTCCTGGTTCACATCCGTGAGCATGATGATGAATTCGTCTCCGCCAATTCTGGCCGCAATGTCAGAGGCACGAATGACCTCCTGAATACGCTGGGCCACCGTTTTCAACACCGCATCACCTGCGGCGTGGCCATGCGTGTCGTTGACGCCCTTGAAGCCATCCAGATCCACGGCCAGCAAGGCCATGGTCTGACCTCGGCGTGAGGCAAATGCGAGGTCGTGCTCTGCCACCTCGTCAAACAGCAGGCGATTGGGCAGCTCGGTCAAGGCGTCGTGCTGGGCCAGAAATTTGACCTTTTTCATGGCCTGTGCAGCCTGCCGCATGGCGTGCCCCACAGCCTCGGCCTCTTCCAATTGCATGGTGGGCAGTTGCACATCCTCACCCTTGCTCAGCGAGAGGGCCGCGTCATTGAGCTCGCGCACCACCACACTCCATCGCCAGGCACCGGAGGTCGCATACCCCACAAACATGGCAATTCCTTCCCGGTTGCGGACCTGGATCTGGCCATCCCCATTTTGGGCAATGGCTTCCACCAGCTCGGGGACCGCCTTTTTCCCGACGTAAAGCTCGGCATCGCGCGAGCGCCCGACGATCGTGCCAGAGCTGTCACTCACTGCGGCCAGCCAGCCCCAAGGCAATTTCTGACGGTTGAGAATAGCGGTGATACGCCTGGGGTCAAGACCCATGTTCAGACTGTAGGCAATCTGCTTGTGAACCTCTACTGGAACGCCAATGGCAATGGCGGGCAATTGGGTGAGTTGTCCCGTGAACATATCGGTCAGTACGGTCGCATGGTCTGTAAAAACGCGCGCGATCTGCGGCGGTGTTCCGGTTGTGGGCAGCGCCTCACCATAAGGTTGGAGGGTATTCAGAATCTGTCGTCCCCTGCGGTCAGTGACGATGTAGTTGTGCGCGATGCCGGGCGCCAACGCATCGACGGCCCTTTGGTGGAAGCTGCGCAAGTCGCCGGCCGAAAGCTCGTTGGCGGTGGCCAGAATCTTGAGAGCGGACTCAATGGTCGCAATTTCACGCTCCAGATCAGCCAGGATGGTACGCGCCATCAGCACTGTCTGCTGCTCAACGTGGTCGCGCTGCAACCGGTAGTTGGAATAGGCCAATGTGGCACTAACCAGTGCGGCAGGAATCACGCAGACGATGACCAGCAGCATCAAATTGCGACGTAGTGAGGAGCGATGACTGGTTAACACCGAATTCAGCATGTGTTGTATTGCCGATTGTTTAGCCCCTGCCCTGAGGCGCACTATCGCAGATGCCGGGCGGCGGTGCAAATAGAGCGTTGCACACCCTGCAACCCTTCTTTGCACAAAAACCCCAGCCGTTTACACCGGGTACACATGGAAGCCACACGATGGAGGCTCTTTCAACACAAGGAGCTACTCATGAAATCCACTGCTATGGTCTTTGCCATCGCCGCAGCCAGTCTGGGGTTCAGTGCACTCTCTGTCGCGGAGGGCAATGACCGGCACGGCCCGCGGGAAGATCAGTTCAGGGGACACCAGCGCTATGAACGTCGTGATGAAGGTCGCACCGGGCGCTGGGATGATCGGCGCTTCGACCGTTACGACGACCGCCGCAACGACCGCCGCGCCTATTACAACGCCCGTGGCCCGGAATTCAGGCGCGGTGGCTATGTGCCACGCGAGTTCCACAACCACCGCTATGTGGTGACAGATTACCGCGCCTACCGCCTGAGCCCACCCCCTAGAGGCCATGAGTGGGTGCAGGTGGGGCCGGACTTTGTTTTGATCGCGATTGCCACTGGCCTGATCGCCCATATTGTGCTCAGCCAGTGAAACGACGGGCCATTTCATAAAATAGTTACCCCTGCGAGCTGTGGGCCAGGTTGTGGATAACTAGACTGACAAGGGCCCAACCCCGCACCAGTGCTGGCTTTGCAGCCCCTGCTTATTATTTAAGCATGTCAGCTTATGCACGCGTAGATTTTTTGACTGATTTGCCAATGAGAAGGAAATGTGTGATAGCAAAAAATAGTGATGGTCAATCTGCTGCAATGCAACACGTAGGAGTCCCCAGTTACCCCCGATTCCTGTGGGCCACGTTGTGGATAACTATGTTTATAAGCCTCAAAACCCGCACCACGACTGGCTTTGCCGACAGTGCCTTGTAATTGACCAGTGGGCTGGGCCTATGATGCAAGCCCGCCCTTGAGCAAGTGACAAGCGAGTGATCTATGAATCCGGACTCCATTAATGACTAACCCGCAGTGGTTCATGCTGGTCGGTGCACTGTTGCTGGTAATGGGGCTGACCTACACCGTGCTCAAGCGCTTGCCCATCACGGCAGCCATCATTTATCTGGCCGTGGGGCTGATCGTGGGGCCCAGTGGGCTCAATCTGTTCCACTTCAACCCGCTGAAGGAGTCTGCTTTACTGGAAACGCTGACGGAAGTGGTGGTGCTGATTTCGCTCTTTTCTGCAGGCGTCAAGATGCCGGTGCCCTTCAGCGCGGTCCGCTGGCGCACACCGGTTCTGCTGGCCACCGTTTCGATGACGATTACCGTGGCGATGGTGGCTGCGCTGGCGTATTTTGCGCTGGACCTGCCGCTGGGTGCCGCAGTGCTGCTCGGTGCCATTCTCGCGCCTACCGATCCGGTGCTGGCCACCGATGTGCAGATTCGCCATCCCGGTGACCGCGACCAGTTGCGCTTCACCCTGACATGCGAGGCCGGCATGAATGATGGCAGCGCATTCCCGTTTGTGATGCTGGGATTGGGTTTGCTGGGATTGCATGATCTGGGCGACTATGGCGTGAACTGGCTACTGGTTGACGTGTTGTGGGCTACGCTGGCCAGCATCGCCATTGGCGTCGCAGCGGGTGTTGCACTGGCCCGCTTGGGCTGGAAGCTTCGCCGTGCGCCCCACCAGCATGAATTACTGGACGACTTTTTGGGCCTGGGCCTGATTGGCGCGGTGTATGGCTTGACCGTCATGGCGCACGCCTGGGGGTTTCTGGCGGTCTTTTTTGCCGCCGTGGCGCTGCGCCAGACGGAACAAAAGCTGGCGAAGGCCACCCGCACGCCGGTGGATGCCAGTGGAGAAGCCGAGCCGGTACCCAAGGTGAGCGAAGGCGCATTGGTCTTCAAAGAACACCTGGAGCGACTCTCCGAATTGATGCTGATTCTGCTGGTTGGCGGCTCGCTCTTCCTCGACTCATGGAGCTGGGAGGCCGTGGGCTTGGCGCTATTTGTGTTTATCGTGGCGCGACCGGTGAGCGTATTGCTGGGCATGTGGGGCAGCAGCACCGCACAGCCCCTGCGCGGCATGATTGGCTGGTTTGGCGTGCGAGGCATTGGCTCGCTCTATTACCTGATGTACGCCATTCAGCAAGGCCTGCCTGAGCCACTGGCACTGAAGTTGATTCAGCTGACCCTGATCGTGGTGACGATGTCGATTTTTCTGCATGGCACCAGCGTCAAGCCCTTGATGGGGCATTTCTGGCCGCGAGGCAAAAAAGCCTGAGTTCGATGCGGCCCGCTCCCTGCTAGCGCGTAATCAGCACCGGCACGGTTGATTCAGCCACCACTTTGGTCGCCACGCTGCCAAGCATCAGCCGTGCAATACCTGTGCGGCCATGGGAACCCAGCACGATCAGATCTGCGCCTTCCGTTTGGGCCGTTTGCACAATGCCGCTGGCAGCGGTGACATCCTCCACCAGGCGTGCCTGCAAAGCGATGGGCGCGCCATCCTGCTTGCAAAGCGCCTCAACTTGCGCATGGGCCTGGGCTGCCAGATCTTGAGCCGCAGACATATACGCCTGAAAGCCCATGGGATTGATCTCACCCACGCCAATGTAAGGATAGGGATCGACGACATACACAGCCGTGAGCTTGGCGCCATGGGTGCGCGCCAGACTGACCGCCAGTTTGGCGGCGTGCTCGGATGCCGGAGATGCGTCGGTGGCGACCAGAATATGTTTGAACATGTGAATACCTCGTAAAAGAAATGTGTACCTGCGAATGCTGCACCCACGGCACGCTGAATTCCTTGACATATGTCAGTTTTGATGCATTTGCCCCAAACAGGCTCCATTGACACTTGCAGAGTAGCAAGTGAGCCATTTTGTGCCGTAATATCTGGTTATCGGGCTCCATTTCGGGGCCGAATATGGAGGACTTATGGCTAAAGGTGACCAGCGCAGTGAAAAGATGTCGAAGAAACCCAAGAAGGACAATTCGGAGCCAAAAAACTCCACGTCGGACCGCCCCATGGCTCCCGTGACTACGGTGATGCCACGCGGAAAAATCAAGACCAAGTGACCGGTTTGATGGGCATGCCTCCCGGGCAACGGATCAGGGCCGCATGACCCCATCCTGGTACGACAGGCACATCCTGCCACCCATGCTGGATTTCGCTTGCGGTTTGCCCATGGTAGGCCGCCAGCGCCAGCTGGTGGTTCCCTTGGCGCAGGGGCGTGTCCTCGAGGTCGGTATTGGTACCGGACTCAATATGCGCTACTACGATAAGACGCGCGTGACCCGGATCACGGGGCTGGACCCTGCCCTGCAACTACACCCCCTGGCGCGCGAGCGCATTGCGCAATCCGGGCTGGACGTGGATCTGGTGGGACTCTCAGCCGAGCAGATCCCCCTGCCCGACGCAAGCTTTGACACGGTGCTCATCACGTATACGCTGTGCACCATTCCTGACCCCTTGGCAGCACTAAAAGAGATGCGCAGGGTACTGGCGCCCCATGGTCGTTTACTATTTTGCGAACACGGTCGCGCACCCGATGCATCGGTACAACGCTGGCAAGACCGGTTGCAGCCACTGTGGGGCCCATTGGCGGGTGGCTGCCATCTGGGGCGCGACATTCCCGCTCTGTTGCACCAAGCCGGTTTTATCCAGCCAGACACACAAACGCGGTACCTGCCGGGCCCCAGGCCCTTCACATTTCACTATTGGGGCGAGGCGCTTCCGGGTCATCTACCCGTTTAAGAACCGGTAGCGTCGAACACGCCGCTCAGCAACTCGGGCAACCGGTCGGTTGGCATCTTGAAGCCGCAAGCTTGCGCGTGACCACCGCCCTGCATGCTCTCTGCCAGAGGAATGCAGTCAAAACCGGGTTGCGAACGCAGGCCGACCTTGATGACGCCCCCCTTGCCGGCACTCCACATGAGCGCAAAGGTACCGCTTTTTGCAGAAAGCAGATCGCCCACCAGGCTGTGGAACACGCCAGGCGCATTGACCATGAGACCGTGCTGTCCATTGAACGCGATGGGTTGCGCGCCCTCGGCGATGTCGGCTGCGAGTTTGCTGAATTTTTCGTCCATGGCCGCGCCCCGCGCCATGAAACTGGTCAGCTGGACGGGACTGAACATGGCGATCTCCGCCCAGCGGACAAAGTCAAACCGTTCCATATCCAGTGCCGCCAAAAAGCCCTTGCTTTCGGGGTATTGCCAAGCCCAGATGTCGCGGTCTTCCACAAAGCGCACCAAATCAGGCACGGGCTTGTCCGACTGAAAGAATTCCCAGGCGAGGCGTGCGCCCGACTTGCTCATGTCAAAGTGCACCACACCGCAGCGGCAAGAAAAACCAGTCAGCTTCTCGGCAGCACTCTTGTGGTGGTCCAGCATCACCAGCTTGGTCGCACGCTCTTCAATGCCCCGAAGAATCTCGGGAGAGAATGAAAAATCAAGGATGTACACCGCACGGCCACTGAGCGCGGGCAAGTCTTCCACGGATTTGATGTCACCGTGGTCCAGCCCCAAAAACTCGGCTTTGCCTTCGTAATACAACCAGGCAGCCAGTGCAGCGGCAAACCCATCAGGACAACTCCGACCATGGTACAAAACCAGTGGATTGGGGTCGGACTTTTCAGGGTGAACAAACAGTTGCAGAGGGAGTAGTGTCTTCATGGGCTCCATTGTCGCCTGTCAACGCCCGCCGAAAAACTACTCTGCTGCCGCACCCAGCTTGCGCAGCTTGTCGGTCCACTTGCGTACCCCCTCCACACCCAGCTTGTCTACCATGCCGATCAGCGTTTCGTTGACCGGCGCAATGCCGACGAATCCCAGCACATTGCGTTCCAGCGACTTGACGCTGTGGGCCCGAAAATACCAGCGGTATAGCAAGGCCGGCATTCCCATAGTGACGACAACGCGCGCAGAGCGACCTTTAAGACCCTTCTGCCCCATGGGGTTGTCGCCCTCCGCCTTGAAGGCAAAGCCGGGTCGGGCAACCTGCTCCAGAAAGCCTTTGAGCAACGCGGGCATGTCGCCCAGCCACAAGGGAAAAAACAGTACCAGGTGCTGGGCCCATTCAATATCCGCCTGCGCCTGCGCCAGAGAGGGAGGCAGAACGCCATCCTCCCAGTCTTGCTGGGTGCGCAGCAACGGAAATTCCAGCGCGGCTACGTCCACACGGCGCACCGTGTGACCAGCTTTCTGCGCACCGTCGGCATACGCATCGGCCAACAAGTGGCCCAAATGGATATTGATAGGGTCTGGGTGGCCCTGTACTAGCAAAATCCGCTTCGTGGTCATGAACGTCTCCTGAGGGCTTGAACCCAAAGGTTCATCGTGTCAGAGAGATCTCGTGCAAGTTTTGACAACCGTCAACAGGATGAATCAGTCTGAAATTTCTTCGTCAGGCGGCGGTACGCGCGGTGGCCGGGGCACCTTCTTAAAGCGGATTGCCCTATCGAGCTCAATGGCATCCTTCTTGACTTGTCGCTCGGCGTCCATTTTCTGACCGCGGGCCAGCCAATCTGCAAACTCTTCAGGGGTTTCCAGTGTCATCCGGCCCATGACGGCATGGCGAAAGTCGTGGATGACGATATCAGCGGCCTTTTGCAGGTTGATGCGCCCACCGCTCTGGATAGCGCCCCGTTTGCGGCCAATGGCTTCGAGCACCTGCTCGTCGGTCATCGCGGCCACGCCAGTGACTTTGTAACGGGCTTCCACCTCGGCCGAGTAGTTTTGGCGCAGATAGTCGAGCAGCTCCAGCGCCACCTCCTCTTCGTCAAATGCGTTGCGGCCAATGGCGCCACTGGCAGCCAGGTTGTAGCCACTCTTGGCCACAATAATCCGGGGCCACAGCACGCCCGGGGTATCAAACAAGTAGAAGCCATCGGCCAGCACAATGCGCTGCTCGAGCTTGGTCACACCGGCTTCGTCGCCCGTGAGGGTGGCGCGCTTGCCCTTCATGGTGTTGATGAGGGTCGACTTACCGACGTTGGGAATGCCGCAAATCAACACACGCATGGGCTTGACCATGGTGCCGCGGTTGGGCGCCAGCTCATAGCACGCCTTGATCAGTACCTTGGCAGGCGCGGTCATGCTCGCATCCAGCCCCAGCGCCCGCGTACCGGGCATGGCGTTGTAGTGCGCCAGCCACAGCGCAGTGCGCGCGGGATCGGCCAGGTCTTGCTTGTTCAGTACCTTCAAAGCCGGCTTGCCGGCCGTTAACTGCGCCAGCATGGGATTTGCGCTGGAGCCTGGCAGACGGGCATCCAGCAGCTCAATGACCACATCAATCTCCTTGATGCGCTCTTCGATCGCCTTGCGCGTCAGGTGCATGTGACCCGGGAACCACTGAATTGCCATGCCTTGAAGCCTTCGCATTGAAATAGGAAGCTCGCATTGTCGGGCAGTTTTCCCAGAACACCCTCAGGGACAGCGAGTCATGTAGACAGCTCGCTCTAGGAAAACACCTCGAATTAAGGTGCCGCCACTAGCGTGAACCGAGAGAATTCGACCCATTACTTATTCTTTTCAACTTTCTCAGGAGAATTTTCATGGCTGCACAAAAACTCGCGACTGTCACCAACGAACTGATTGCGTCCTACGGCAACACGGCCAAAAACGTCATCAACGCTTACCGCGTCGGCAACGAGCGCGCAGTTGGCTTCATGAACCACAGCTGGGCCGCTGCTGTGGCCCGCACGGGTACCCGCTTGAGCGCTGAAGTACGTGGCAACGCGGTGACGGCACAGAAAAAAATCACGGGACTCTACGCCAAGGGTGTTGAGCTGACCTCTGACGGCGCTGATGTCGCAGTCAACAAGGCGGTTGAGTTGGCTGGCAAGGGTGTGTCCCAAATGTCGGCCAATGCGAGCCGTTTCGAAAAAGCCACTGGCGTGAAGCTGGAGACGCTAGCTGTCGCCGTTGTTCCGGCGGCTCAGGCTGTGACCAAAGTCGCAGCCAAGCTGGAAGCCCAGTCCGGCGCACTGGCAAACAAGATTGCCGGCAGAAAAGCCAAGGTAAAGGTTGCTGCCGCCAAGCGCACCGTGGCCAAAAAAGTGCCTCGCGTGCGCAAGGCAGCTTAACGCGCACATATTTGCGCGCCAGGCTGACGAGGCGTCGATCGCGGGAGCGGTCGGCGCTTTTTTTGTTTACGGCACAACCCTCTGTGCAATCTGAACGTAGAGCGGAATGCCGATCAGAATATTGAACGGAAACGTAAGGCCCAGCGACATCCCGAAGTAAAGCGAAGGGTTTGCTTCCGGGATTGCATGCCGAATCACCGCGGGTACGGCGATGTAGGAAGCGCTGGCCGCCAGCACCATCAACAAGGCCACGTTACCGCTGGACATACCCAGCAGGTAGCCGAGCAGCAGCGCAATGGATGCGTGCGCAAGAGGACCGATGACGGCATACGCGAGCAGCCATATTGACTTGCCCCTGAGTTCCCCCATGTTGCGCGCGGCGAGCAAGCCCATATCCAGCAAAAAGAAGGCCAGCATGCCCTTGAACAGATCCACGGAAAACGGCTTCATCACAGTTTCACCGGACTGACCGGTGATCACACCGACCAGCATCGCGCCCATCAGCAACAGCTGCGCACCGTCCGTAAGTGACTCATGCAGGATACGTCCTACCGTCGGGCTTTTGGCGCTGGTCCTGTCGATTGCAGGGTCCTGACGGCGCACCAGGTTGGCCAGCAAAACAGCCATCACAATTGCCGGGGACTCCATCAATGCCATGGCCGCGGCCATGTGCCCGCCATAGGTGATTCCATGGGTGTCGAGGTACTGCACCGACGTGATGAACGTCACTGCACTAACAGAGCCATAAGTGGCTGCGATGGCTGCTGCGTCATAACCGCTCAAAAAGCGCCGCAGCAACAAGTAGCCCAGGGAGGGCACGATGATGGCCAATGCCATGGCGGCGCAAAGGCTCACCACCACGTCATTCGTCAGCCCTGATTTTGAAAGTGCAAACCCGCCCTTGAGCCCCAGTGCCATCAGAAGATAGAGTGACAGGAATCGGGAAATCTGCGGCGGTACTTCGAGGTTGGAACGCAACAATCCGGCGACGATTCCGAATATGAAGAAGAGTATGGCGGGGTCTAGAAAGCTTTGCATGGCCTCAGCATAGACGTCTTCAATATTCTGAAAAAGCAGATAATTCAGAATAAATAGTTCTGAATTATCTGAATATGAACATCCCCTTCAGCTACCGACACCTCTACTACTTCTGGGTTGTTGCCAAAGAAGGCGGTATGGCACGTGCTGCAGATCGCTTGGACATGGCCGTACAAACCGTGAGCACCCAGGTACGGGAACTGGAGAGATCTCTGGGCTATGCGTTGCTCAAGCCTGCGGGTCGCGGACTTGTCCTGACCGATGCAGGTGTGGCCGCGTTGAGGCAGGCAGATCTGATCTTCCAACTGGGAGAGCAGCTTCCTGCCCTCGTGCGCGATGCAAACAGCACGCCCACGGTTCGGCTTGCCGTAGGGATTTCGGACGGGCTCTCCAAACTGGTCGTACGCAGTCTCCTGCAGCCCGTGGTGCAAGAGCCGAATCTAAGGCTTCTATGCCACCAGAAGGCGTTCGATGACCTCCTCGGGGACCTCGCCCTGCATCGACTCGACGTTGTGCTGGCAGACCGGCCGGCACCACCCAACCCGAGTCTCAAGCTATACAGCCACCCAGTGGGTTCTTCCGCGGTGGCGTGGTACGCATCGCCATCATTGCTGGAGGCGGCACGACCGGGGTTTCCGGACTCATTGGCAACGGTTCCGGTATTGCTGCCAACCAGCCATACCGCAGTCAGGGATCGACTGGATATGTGGTTTGAGAAGCTCGGAGTCAGGCCAAAAATAGTGGGGGAATTCGAAGACAGCGCGCTGTTAAAAACATTCGGCGCCAGCGGCATGGGCGTCTTTCCCGCTGCAGCGATGGTCGATGACGAATTAACGTCCCACTATGCGGTCCATCAACTGGGGCCCTGTGAGGGTGTGCTGGAGCAGTTCTTTGCAATTGGCACTGAAAAGAAAGTCCAGCACCCCCTGGTCCAGCGCCTGCTGAATCAATAGCCAGAGGTTGCGCGGTGTAGGCCTTTTCGCCCCCGTTCACATCTACTTTGATTCCCGAACAAATCGCCTGCTAGTTCGCCGTCTTGCCTGTGGCCAGCCTTCTCGGAGACAGATATTCCTGGAGGTAAATGTCAAATGGCATGGTGTCTGCAGCCTCAATTTTGCGCTGATCGTCCCATGATACCTGCGATAGTTCGGCAAAATTCTGTCGCAAGGCGGGCTCAAGCGGGTTGTCGAGCATGGCCTTTTTTGTCAGTGCAGATTGCGCTTTGACAAAAGCCACGAATGATCCGTCAAAACGTTCTGTCACCTCCCGCAGTACGCGAGCCGATGGCAAGGTGTCCGGGTTGTGGAGCGCATGGACCGCAGCATCCACCGAAGCAGAATAATCGGTGCTGGCATGGGCTGCGTCCAGCTGGCGTGCAATGGGCGCCAACTGACTTACCAGCTCAAGCCCCCAATCGGTGAGGGAAATCATGCCGTCGCCTCGCTCCAACTCCAGCCCTGGCTCGCGTCCCCGCTCGGCCGCACCGTGCTGGTTGTGCGCCAGGGCAACGATTTCCTGTGGTGTGTCAGGTGGGCTCTCAGAAATCAGACAATGCAGCAAGAATACATCCAGGAAGCGCATGGTCTGGCTGTTGATGCCGACAGGCTCAAACGGGTCGAGGTCCATGAGGCGCACTTCCACATACTCCACACCCCGCTCCCGCAGCGCGTGCAAAGGCCGCTCGCCCGGGAAAATCACGCGCTTGGGGCGAATGGTGCCGTAAAACTCGTTTTCGATCTGCAGCAGGCTGGTAGCCAGTTGGCGGTACTCTCCCCCAGGCCCCCGAACACCAATGGCCTCATACGGCGGATACGGTCGGGTCAATGCATCCTGCAGCGAGTCACCATAACCCTTCAGGCTGTTGTAACTCACCGCCAGCGAAGCCTGCGCATCACTTTGGTAGCCCAAACGCCCCATGCGAAGCGACGTGGCATAAGGCCGGTACATAGTGTGCGCGTTGAGCGCCTGCAGCTGATGCTGGCGCCCGGCAACAAACGATGAGCAGACTGCAGGTGAAGCCCCAAACAGGTACAGCAGCAAAAACGCATGCCGGCGAAAGTTGCGGATCAGCCCAAAGTAGGCCTCGCTGGATACATCGGGCAAAGACCAGTTGTAGTGAATACCCGAAATAGTCTGCATACGCCGACCGTAACGGTTGCCCAGCCCCATGCGATACACGCTCTTGGAACGCCCGACGTTGGATGTTCCATATTGACCAATCGGAATCGCGTCATCTGCGGGCAGCCCACAGGGCATGCTGGAAACCCAGAGCATTTCATTGCCCAAGGCCTCGGTAGTGAACTTTTGCACCTGCATAAGCTCATCAAAGCAATCCTGCACCCCTGCGTGGACACCCGTGATCAACTCAACCTGCGATTCGCTGAAATCAGTCGTGATGTGAGGGTGGGTAAGCGCAGAACCGAGCGCCGCAGGATGCGGCGTCATGGCCAGCGCACCGCTTGGCTCTGCCCGCAAACTCTCTTTTTCAACCCCGCGGCGTATGCCTTGAAGCCGCTGAGGCGTCAGCGCACCGAGGGCCTCTTTAAAACTATCCATGCCTGTGGCCCTAATACTTTTTCGTGGGTGGCAAAGGTAACACAGCCCGGGATTTCCTGCAGGAACCACGTGCGCAATAATGCTGACGTGAATACCTACCAAATCGTAGTCTGGTCGGCCATGCTGGGCGGACTCCTGACGCTGGCCGCGACTTCCATGGCAGACGTCGTGATAAATCGCAACATCTCGTCGTGGCGTGGTTTGGTATTCATTGTGTTGACCGGCACGAGTTGCGTGCTCATGACGGGTTTGCTGGAGGTTTTGATTCCAGATTTGCCAACCACAGCGGTCCGGGTTCTCCAGTCCAGTCTGGGACCCCTGAGTGGCGCGCTGGCGCTCACCTACCTGGGTCTGTGGCTTGGTGTCGCAGCCGAAGACCCGCTCGTCCACTACACCATTGCATGGGGCTCTTACGCACTGGTATTGACCGCCCTACTAACGGCTGCTTTGGCGCTACTTGATCCATTGGAAGCCACGGTCCGACTGAACGTGTTGACAGCGCTGGTCAATAGCATTTCTGTGGCGCTGGTCACAGTGGCATCCGTTCGTGCGGCGATGCTGGGCGACCGACTTGCCCGATGGATGGTGCTGGCCTGCCTTTTCATGGCGGGCATGGTGGCAGGCTTATATGGGCACAACCTGCGCTGGGGAAAAATCGGACTAGGCATGTCCGCCCTGACAGCATTTTGTACCGTGGCGTATTTTCAAATCGTGATGGGACTGGGCATTCGCCGCAACCGTCTCAATCGCCGCCTTAAACGCCTCGCAGGTTTTGCCCAAGGGGCAGACCCGGCAACCGGCTTGCCCAAAGGCTCAGTCTTGCTATCCAAAGTGGATGATGCATTCTGGCGCAGTGCGCGTATCCACAGTGAATGCACGGTGGTGTGCCTGCATTTGCGCAACCTCTATGAGCTTGGCGAGGTTGCCGGTCATGGAGTAGACCAACAGATACTGTCAGCAATGGCGGCCCGGATTCGCAGAGCCGTCGGCTTTCGAAATGTGGTGGGGCTCTACCACCCGCGATGCTTTGTTGTGGTTTTGTCGGCCGTCAAACAGCCGAAACTGACTGAACGCGTATTGCAGCGGCTGACATACTTCACCAACAAACCCCTGAGCGTGGTCGGCGTGGATGAAGGTCACTATGTATTTACCCCCCACTTTGGCATCGGGACCGTCACTGTCATCGCAGCGAGCGCTGACCCGGCCGCCGTGATTGACCGGGCCGAGCGAATGGCACTGCGCTCGGTGAGCAACGCCAGCTCAGACTGACCCAAGTTGTGCCATTGCACGGGTAATTTCGTGCGTGCCTTGCGCCGCGCCACTTTGGGGTACTGTCTCGTCTGTTCGATCACACACTTGCTGTAATTGCGCCGCCAATCGCTCAGGCGACTCAACGTCCAGCCCAATCCAGCTGCCTTGCGTCAAAGTGATATGGGCCGCTTCAACGCTACCTGCACCGGCACACAAGATGGTTCGGGTTGGCGAATCGCTTGAGACCAGCACCAGCATAGCGGGCACCACCGCCTCTGGCTTGAGTGCTGCCAAAACCGCTGGCGGCATGAGATCTTCGGTCATCCGGGTTGCCGCTGTGGGCGCCAGGCAGTTGACCCGGATGTCATTCTTGGCACCTTCGATGGACAGGGTTTGCATCAGTCCGACCAGGGCCAATTTGGCAGCGCCGTAATTGGACTGCCCAAAATTGCCATACAGGCCAGAAGAGGACGTAGTCATCAAAATGCGGCCATATTTCTGCTCGGTCATATGGGGCCAGACCGCCTTGGTGCAATGCACTGCGCCCATGAGGTGCACATCCATCACCAGGCGAAAATCGGCAATATCCATTTTTGCAAAGCTTTTGTCTCGCAAAATTCCCGCGTTATTGACAAGAATGTCAACTCGTCCCCATGCATCTACGGCCTGCTGAACCATCGCTTGCACTGCATCCCAGTCAGTGACCGAAGCACCGTTGGCAATGGCTTCACCGCCTGCGGCCCTGATTTCATCCACAACCGATTGCGCTGCGGAGACGGAGCCGCCGGATCCATCACGGGCGCCACCCAGATCATTCACAACGACCTTCGCACCACGCGCTGCCAGGGCCAATGCGTGCTGGCGACCCAAACCACCTCCGGCACCCGTCACAATGGCAACACGCCCCTTGAATTCGATAGTCATACGTTTTTCCTGCAATATGAGAGACAAACACAACGCAAGGCATCTGTTAGCCTTTGCGCATCCACACGTACTGTAATTCAGGCGTTTGCCATTCCCATTACCCAAAGCGACAGTGCCATGGAATTGAACTCTGAAATCCCGACTGCTCCACCCCGTGATGCAGCTACCGTGATCATGCTGCGCGACACGCCGCTAGGCATGGAAGTGTTCCTGGTCAAGCGCCATGGTCTGTCTGACGTTCTGGGGGGTGCTTATGTGTTCCCCGGTGGAAAACTGGACGACAGTGACGCCAGGCTGGACACCTTGGCCCACCTGGATCAGCACCCAGAGCAACTGTATGCCGCCTTGGGAGAGCCTGATACGCCGGTCAGTACGGCAACAGGGCTTTACGTTGCAGCCCTGCGAGAGGCTTTTGAAGAATCTCGCGTGTTGTTCGCGCAAGATGCGCACACGGCACACACAGCGTTAGCGCAGCAGCCGGACCTGCCCTTTAACGAGATGCTCAGCCGCCTGTCCCTGCGCCTGCAAACCAGCCATGTGTTGCCCTGGTCCCGCTGGATCACCCCGCGCATGCCCTCGGTTACCAGCAAACGCTTTGACACCCGCTTTTTTGTCGCTGCCGTTCCACCCGATCAGGAAGCGCGCCACGATAACCACGAAGCCACCGAGAGCGTCTGGTTGCGCCCGCGCGCGGCCCTGGAGCAATACTGGAACAGCCGGATCGAATTGGCGCCGCCACAAATCATGACCCTTGCCCACCTGTCGCGCTTCGGCACCGTGGATAGCGTCATGCAAGGTGCGCGCAGCAGTTCCCCACCGCTGATCCTGCCAGAGGCTTTCAACGACGGTGGAGAAAGGGTGATCTGTTACCCCGGCGACGCCCGCCACCCGGTCAGCACGCGGGCTATGCCGGGCCCCACGCGGCTGTCGTACCGCAACAAGCGATTTGAACCTGCTGAGGGTTTTGAGGCACTATTTACATGAATTACGTCATTCTTGGCGCTGGCGCCATCGGCTGTTATCTGGGCGCGCGTCTTGCTTCAGCGGGTGAACAGGTCACGTTGATTGGTCGTCCAAAGATCATCGACACCATAGGCCGGGACGGTCTGACCGTGACCGATCTGGACGGTTTCAAAGCGCAAGTTCACCCCGACAAAATGCGTCTGGCAACGACAGTGGATGCGGACATGTTCACGTCGCCGACCGTCGTCCTGCTGTGCGTCAAAGGCGGCGGCACCGTGTCGGCCGTTCAGGAGCTGGCGACGGTATGTCCTGCACACACCATGGTCCTGTCGATGCAAAACGGTGTGGCCAATGTCGCACGCATCGCAACAGCGGCACCCCAATTGAGCGCAGTCGCAGGCATGGTTCCCTTCAATGTCGTGATGCTGAAAGCCAACCATGTGCACCGTGGCACCACGGGCCCGCTGCAATTAGGACGCAACCCGACGACTGAGCAGATTCGGCCCGCACTCATCGCAGCCGGCTTGCCGGTGGAACTGCCGGACGACATGCGCCCCATTCAGTGGGGCAAACTGTTGTTGAACCTCAACAATCCGGTTAACGCACTGTCTGACATGCCATTGCGCGCGCAACTGATGAACCGGGATTACCGCCGTGTCGTAGCGGCCATGCAACTCGAAGCATTGGCAGCATTGCAAGCGGCAGGCATTCATCCAGCCAAGGTTGCGACGGCTCCGCCCCATGTCCTGCCTTACATCCTGCGTTTGCCCAACTGGCTATTTAAGCGCGTAGCGGCGCGCATGCTGCGTATGGATGAAAATGCCCGGTCTTCCATGTGGGACGACGTTCAGCAGGGGCGCACCACGGAAATTGATGATCTGTGCGGTGCCGCAGTTCGGCTGGCAGCACAGGTTGGAGTGCCCACTCCGGTCAACACCAAAATGTGTGAACTCCTGGCCAGCCACCATGCCGGTCAGCGCATGTCAGGTCCGGAGTTGCTGCGCGCCACCGGACTGTGAGGCGAAAGCATGCCTTCGCGCACCAGCCACTGGGTAACCAGAATGGGGTCGTGAAGAGTGCGGAGTTCCACGTAAGCCCGCTCTGCCTGAACATGGCGGCGCCGCAGGAAATTGAGCCATTGCTTGAGTCGCCCGGCCTGCTGACGACGCTCCAGGCGGCTGCACACCAACACCCAGAATTCCCCTAGCAAAGGTTGCAGCATTTGCCATGTCACCGTATCAGCAACCTGGGTTGCATCGCTGTGTTTATCTTGGCGTATCGCCAAGGCCAGGCCTGGGTCCACGACGATCCCGCGCCCCACCATGATGCTGTTGCAGCCTGAGGCCTGCCGGCAGCGACGCGCGTCCTGCGCGGTCCATATCTCGCCATTGGCTACCACCGGAATGGACACAGCAAGCCGGATGTCGTTCACGCGCTCCCAGTACGCGGGCGGGCGGTACGCGTCGGCTTTGGTGCGGGCATGCACCACCACCTCGCTGGCACCCCCCAGCTCAATCGCCTGCGCACACTCCACCGCGCGCGCGTCGTCGTGATAACCCAGACGCATCTTGGCTGAAACCGGCATGTGGGCCGGCACGGCCCTGCGCACCGCTGCCACAATGCGGGTCAACAGCTCAGGATCTTCCAGCAGCGCGGCACCCCCCCCATGGCGATTCACCACGTTGGCCGGGCAGCCAAAATTCAGGTCAATGCCGTGCGGGCCCATAGCCGCCAGACGGGCCGCATTTTCGGCCAGGCAAACCGGATCAGACCCCAGCAGCTGCGCGCGTACGGGTGTACCCGACGGGGTCAACCCGCCATTGGCCAGCTCAGGGATGACCCGCAAGAAGGCCTTCTCCGGTAACAGGGTGTCGGTCACCCGGATGAACTCCGACACGCAGCGATCCACCCCGCCCACACGGGTCAGGATGTCGCGCAACACAAAGTCCAGCAGCCCCTCCATGGGGGCCAAAAGAATGGTCACTCAGGCGGCAACCTGTGCCGGTGAACGGATCAGATGGTCAAAGGCACTGAGCGCTGCTTTGGCGCCATCTCCAGCCGCGATCACGATTTGCTTGAAAGGCACCGTCGTGACGTCCCCGGCCGCAAACACGCCGGGAAGCGATGTCTGGCCTTTCACGTCAACCACGATCTCGCCGTGACGCGACAGCTCCAATGTGCCTTTAAGCCACTCCGCATTGGGAACCAGACCGATCTGCACGAACACTCCCTCGAGCCCGATATGGTGGATCTCATTCGTGGCGCGGTCGGTGTAGGTCAGCCCGTTCACCTTGCTTCCGTCTCCGGTGAACTCGGTCGTCAGCGCTTGCGTGTGAATATCCACATTGGGGAGGCTCTTCAGTTTATTGACCAGCACAGCATCCGCGCGCAGGGCTTCCGCAAATTCGAGCAGGGTGACATGGGCGACCACACCCGCCAGATCAATGGCGGCCTCCACGCCGGAGTTGCCACCACCGATGACCGCCACGCGCTTGCCCTTGAACAGGGGGCCGTCGCAATGCGGGCAATAGGCAACGCCGTGGTTGCGGTATTGTTTTTCACCCGGCACGTTGGCCTCACGCCAGCGGGCACCGGTGGACAAGATAACGGAGCGGCTTTTCAGCGAGCCCCCATTGACCAGTTGCACCTCGATCAAACCACCGGGTTCGGTAGCGGGCACCAACTTGGCCGCTTGCTGCAGATTCATGATGTCCACCCCGTAGTGCCTGACCTGTTGCTCCAGCGCCGCAGCAAATTTCGGTCCATCGGTTTCCAGTACCGATATGTAATTCTCAATAGCCAATGTATCCAGCGTCTGCCCGCCGAATCGTTCAGCCACGACACCGGTGCGAATGCCTTTGCGGGCGGCATACACCGCAGCGGCCGCGCCAGCGGGGCCCCCGCCGACGATCAGCACGTCATACGGCTCCTTGCCAGACAGCTTGGCAGCGTCCTTGGCCGCAGCACCGGTGTCGAGCTTGGCGACGATCTCTTCCACCAGCATGTGGCCGGAACTGAACATCTGGCCGTTGAGAAACACCATGGGCACGGCCATGATTTCGCGCTCGGTCACTTCCTGCTGGAAGGCGCCGCCTTCGATCACCGTGGTCTTGATACGGGGGTTGACGATGGCCATGAGTGCCAGCGCCTGCACCACGTCCGGGCAGTTGTGGCAGGTCAGGCTCATGTAGACCTCAAAGTTGAAGTCACCCTCCAAACCCTTGATCTGGTCAATCACGTCCTGCTCAACCTTGGGGGGATGCCCGCCAGTCCACAAGAGGGCCAGCACCAGGGACGTGAATTCATGGCCCAGCGGCAAGCCGGCAAATCGCAGGCTGGTGGCAGTGCCCGCACGCTGCAACGAAAAGGACGGTTTGCGGGCATCCTGGCCATCGGTGCGCAAGGTGATCTTGTCGCTACGCAGACTCTGAATGGTTTGCAACAGGTCGACCATCTCGCGGGAAGTCTCCGTGTCGTTGGTTGACGCCACCATCTCAAAAGGCTGCGACACGCGCTCCAGATAGCCTGCGAGTTGGGTTTTGAGTTCTTGGTCGAGCATGGCGGGATCCTGTTTTGCTACTATTTAGATAGCTGCTTGCGCACTATCTACGGGGGCTAGGGGCCGATTTGGCATATAAAAAGCCGGACGGCGAGGCGCAAGGCACCTCGGCACTGTCCGGCTGGGGGGCGTCGCCTGCGCGGCAACGCCCTCTGGCATACCGGCGGATTTAGATCTTGCCGACCAGGTCCAGTGAAGGTGTGATGGTCTTGGCGCCTTCATTCCACTTGGCAGGGCACACTTGGCCGGGATGCGCCGCAGTGTATTGAGCCGCTTTGAGCTTGCGCAGGGTTTCCTTGACATCGCGGGCGATTTCGTTGGAATGAACTTCCATCGTCTTGATCACGCCATCAGGATTGATCACAAAGGTGCCGCGCAGTGCCAGACCTTCCTCGTCGATATGCACGTCAAAACTGCGGGTCAGGGAGTGAGTGGGGTCACCGATCAACGGGAACTTGGCCTTGCCAACGGCAGGTGACGTTTCGTGCCACACCTTGTGGGCGAAGTGGGTGTCGGTGGTCACGATATAGACCTCGGCACCCGCCTTCTGGAACTCGGCGTAGTTGTCAGCAGCGTCTTCCACTTCGGTGGGGCAGTTGAAGGTGAAGGCTGCAGGCATGAAAATGAACACGTTCCACTTGCCCTTGAGGGTTTCGTTGGTGACGGTCACGAACTTGCCGTTGTGAAAGGCTTCGTTCTTGAAGGGCTTGATTTCGGTGTTGATCAAAGACATGGTGTTTTTCCTCGTGAAGTTGCTGTTCTGCGAATGAACAGCCTGCATCTTAGGCGCTTCACACCATGCTTTGGGTTGATTGATCCAATCAATCGGATTGTTAAATCCTATGACCACTCACCGCACTCAATCCTCGACGAAAGCTTCCTCGCGCTTGGATTTGACGGAGGGCATCAGCACGATAACCAGCAACAGGACCGCCGCTGCGAGCAGACCGGCGGAAAGCGGCCGGGTCAGGAATACGCTCCAGTCACCACGCGACAACAGCAGCGCACGGCGCAAATATTCTTCCATCATGGGTCCAAGAATGAAGCCCAGCAACAAAGGTGCAGGCTCGGTACCCAACTTGATAAACAGGTAACCGATGAAGCCAAAGAGGCCCACCATCCAGATGTCAAAGGTGTTGTTGTTGGTGGAATACACGCCGATGGCACAAAACAGCACGATGGACGGAAACAACCACCGGTAAGGCACGCTCAGCAACTTGATCCAGATGCCGATCAAGGGCAGGTTCAAGATCACCAGCATCAGGTTACCAATCCACATCGAGGCAATAAGGCCCCAGAACAGTTCCGGGTTGCTGGTCATTACTTGCGGCCCGGGCTGAATATTATGGATGGTCATCGCACCCACCATCAAGGCCATCACGGCGTTGGGCGGAATGCCCAGGGTAAGCAACGGAATGAAAGAGGTTTGCGCACCCGCATTGTTAGCCGCCTCAGGCGCTGCTACACCGCGAATATTGCCCTTGCCGAAGGGAACCTCACCCGGGCGCAGCTTGGTTTTCTTCTCAAGGGTGTAGGCTGCAAAAGCAGCCATAACCGCACCGCCACCCGGCAGTATTCCCAGCAATGAACCCAGCGCGGTACCGCGCAAAACGGCCGGGATCATATTCCTGAAATCTTCCCGGGTGGGCATCAATCCCGTCACGCTGGCGGTAAACACCTCGCGCTCGCTTTCGTGCTTGGAGAGATTGCTGATGATTTCACCGTAGCCGAAAACGCCCATGGCAATGACGATGAAGCCAATGCCATCGGTCAACTCAGGAATATCAAAACTGAAGCGAGCGACACCCGAATTGACATCGGTCCCAACCATGCCCAGAAGCAATCCCAGGACGATCATCGCAATGGCTTTGAGTAACGAGCCGGACGCCAGTACCACGGCACCAATCAGGCCCAGAATCATCAGGGAAAAATATTCTGCCGGACCGAATTTGAATGCCAGCTCGGTCAGTGGTCCGGCAAAAGCGGCCAGAATCAGCGTGCCGACGCTACCCGCAAAAAATGAACCCAAACCGGCTGCGGCCAACGCCGGACCCGCCCGGCCGTTGCGCGCCATCTGGTAGCCGTCAATCACCGTGACCACCGAGGAGGATTCGCCCGGCAGATTCACCAGTATGGCGGTGGTGGAGCCGCCATACTGCGCGCCGTAATATATGCCCGCCAGCATGATGAGCGCGGCCACGGGTGGCAGCGCGTACGTGGCGGGCAACAGCATGGCGATGGTGGCCAAGGGGCCAATGCCGGGCAGCACGCCAATGAGGGTTCCCAGCAGGCAGCCGATAAACGCATACATCAGGTTCTGCGACGTAAACGCCACACCGAAGCCAAGTGCCAGATTGTTGAATAGATCCATGGTGTGTATCCTCAAGCAGCAATGAAGGCAGGCCAGACGGGGAACTGCAACTTGAGCAGCACAATAAAAGCCAGATAGCTCAACAAAGCCAGCACGGTCGCCAGCACGATGATTTCCTTCAGCTTGAACTCGTCACCCGCAAAGCTGGCGATAAACGTCAGTGCATAAATGCCCACAATCAGACCCAGCGGTGGCATGTGCAGGCTGGGAAGGCCACCAATCATGGCACCAAACACCAGGTTGGCTGCGATGATGAAGAACAAGGGCTTCCATGCGAATTTGCCCACTTTGTCACCATCTACGGTTTCTACGACCAATGCCTTGAACGTGATGATGCCACCCAGAATGGCCAGCAAGATTCCCAAAGCCAACGGAAAATAACCGGGTCCCATGCGGGCACCGCTTCCGATGGCGTAGCTGCTGGCACCCCAAGCAAATGCCACTCCAACGCTCATGAACATGAGTCCAGAGAAAAAGTCTTTTTGACTTTTTATATTCATTATTTGTCTCCTCGAACCTCAAAAAAAAGGTTTCCCATTCTGCACGCAAACAAGGGGCACCCAACCATTCAACTCATGGGCGGCGTGGACGTCAGAACCTCCTCCATGACCGTCATGCCTTCGGCCACGCGCAACGCGCCGGCAAGCCGCAATGGACGCATGCCATCGGCAATCGCCTGGCGTCGCAAGGCATCGATACTGGGATCGGCGCTGACCCGCGCCTTGAAACCTTCTGACACTACCAACAACTCATACAGGCCCATGCGCCCCATGAAGCCGGTCATGCGACAGTCCACACAACCCACGGGTTTGTAGGGCTTGTAGCCCCCGTTGATTTGCCACGGCTTGATCAACTCGCCCAGCGCCTCGCGGGTCGTTTCCTCGTCGCGCACACGGCACTGCTTGCACAGCGTTCGCACCAGCCGCTGTGCCAGCACACCCAACAGCGTTGCGTTGATCAAATACGGAGGAATACCCAACTCCATCAGCCGCGTCACCGCCGAAGGTGCGTCGTTGGTATGCAGGGTGGAGAAAACCAGATGCCCGGTGAGCGCCGCCTGCACGGCCATCTCGGCCGTTTCGAGATCGCGGATTTCTCCCACCATGATGATGTCGGGGTCTTGGCGCATCAGCGCGCGCAGCCCCTGCGGAAACCCAAAATCGAGCTGCGGCTGCACCTGCGTCTGATTGAAGGCGGGCTCTATCATTTCGATAGGGTCTTCCACCGTGCTGACGTTGACCTCTTCCGTCGCCACCCGTTTGAGCGTGGAATAGAGCGTGGTCGTTTTGCCTGAACCGGTCGGACCCGTCACCAGAATGATGCCGTGTGGCCGCTTGACCAATGCCTCCCAACGTACGGCATCGTGATTGGAGAAGCCCAGGGCATCGAGATCTTTCACTGCGTTGTCAGGGTCAAAAATCCGCATCACCATCTTTTCGCCAAACGCCGTGGGCAGGGTGGAGATACGCATTTCGATCTCGTCACCCCGCGGGTTGCGGGTCTTGATGCGGCCATCCTGCGGGCGGCGTTTTTCAATAATGTCCATGCGCCCCAGCAGCTTGATGCGGGCCGTCATGGCGTTGAGCACGCCCATGGGCATCTGGTACACCGGGTGCAGCACGCCGTCAATGCGAAAACGGATCACGCCCTGCTCACGCCGGGGCTCCATGTGGATGTCACTGGCGCGCTGGTCAAAGGCGTACTGCCACAGCCAGTCCACCACCTGCACAACGCCCTGGTCATTGGCATCGAGTTGCTTATTGGTTTTGCCCAGTTCCACCAGCTGCTCAAAGCTCGCGCCGTTGTTGGTGCCGGCCTTGCTGGCCGCGCGCACCGACTTGGCCAGCGCGTAAAACTCGGCGGTGTACTTGTGGATTTCCTGCGGACTGGCCACGACCCGGCGCACACTGCGGCGGGACTGCCGTTCCACTTCTTCCACCCACCCGGTAATAAATGGCTCCGAGGTCGCGACCGTCACTTCAATGGCGGTCACCATGACCGGCAATATCTTGTGTCGCTCGGCATAGGCGGCTCCCATGGAGTCAGCCACTTTGCCCACATCGACCTTCAAGGGATCGATACGCAAGTAATCCAGTCCGGCACGCCCGGCCAGCCATTGCGTGAGGGATTCGACATCCAGCGGCTTGCCATCCGACGCACGGCGCATGGACACACTGGCCAGACGCACCAGCGGGTGCTGCGCGCTCTCGGCCTGCGAGCAGCGCCCCACGGTGCGCAGGGCTTCCTCATCCGAAATGACGCCGTCCGCCTGCAACCACTCCACGAGCCTGCGCCAGTCCACCGGGCCGATGTGCAGAGCTTTGGAGACTGGCGCCAGTTTCGAATGCGTGCTCATGGAGACACCGGTTTAAAAACGCGAACCCACTTGTCCGCAGGCAGACCCCACTGCCGCTGGATGGTGTCGGCCCGCTCCATCAGCACCGCACGGCTGGGCCGCACCGGTGTTCTCTGGGCCAGCACCACGGTGTTACCCTCACGCGTGGCCTTGAAAGCCCACAAGGCCTCCTTGCCGAAGGCCTCGGCCAGCTTGTCCACGGTTTTCTGAAAACTGGATGAGCGGCCAAACAGGTTCACGGTCATGCAGCCATCGTCGGTCAGCACCTTGCGGCAGCCGGCATAAAACTCTGCGCTGTCGAGCACGGGACCAGCCGCTTCCTGGTCATACAGGTCGACCTGCAGGGCGTCTACAGCGCCTTGCCAGCGGGGCAATTTGATTTCCTGGGCGGCATCCGCCAGCACCACCTGCAAGCGGCCATTGTCCTGGGGCAGTTTGAACCAGCCCCGGCATGCCGCCACAACCTGGGGGTTGATCTCTACCGCAGTCGTTTTCATGCGAACCACTTTGTGGCAAAACTTGGTGAGTGATGCCGCACCCAGCCCGAGTTGCAGAGCCTGGCGTTTCGACACGCTTGCAGGGTCCACAAACAGCAGCCAGGCCATCATGCGCTGGATGTACTCGTGCACCAGCACCGTGGGTGCATCCACCATCATGGAGCCCTGGATCCAGATACTGTCCAGATGCAGGTGGCGAATGGGGCCTTCGTCGGAAAAATTGACTTCGGGTAGGGTGATCGGTTGGTTTCTTGCCATGGGGATTTATACCAGCAGTGCCGAGAGCTTCGGCAAAGCCTGGCAGGCGTTGTGCGTGGTGGCCTGCGCCAGCGCCTCCAGGGTCATGCCACGCAGCTGCGCCACCACGCTGGCGATGCGGGGCAATTCACCCGGCTCATTGCGCCCCTGCCCGGCACCCTTCACGCGCTCTTGCGCGGTGGTGTACAGCCAATGCGGTGGCATGTCCGGTGAATCCGTTTCCATCACAATCGCGTCCAGCGGCAGCGTCTGCGCCAGGCGGCGCAACTGCAAGGCCCGCTCAAAGGTGACCGCACCTCCAAAACCCAGCTTGAACCCCAGCTTGATGAATTCCTGCGCCTGTGCCTCGCTTCCATTGAAGGCGTGGGCAATGCCGGTCCATGCACCGCCGCTCTGCCCCACTTCGCGTAAATGCTTGAGCAGACGGTCCGCTGAGCGGCGCACATGCAGCACCACTGGCAGCCCGTGTTTGCGCGCCAGCTTGAGTTGTTCGCGGTAGAAATGCTCTTGCTGTTCGCGCAGCGGGCTCTCGCACAGCTCGGGAACAAAGTAGTCCAAACCGATCTCGCCCACCGCCACCAGCCGCGGGTCATCGCGATGGGCCTGCAGACTCGCATCCAGCTCCGACAGGTCCGCCGGCCTGGCATGCTTTACAAACACCGGGTGAATGCCCAGGCAATAACTATCGCCACCCGCATGGGCAAGATTGCGAACCGCGTCGAAGTTGGAGACCTCAACGACAGGAATCACGCAATGCGCCACACCCAGCGCGCGGGCGCGTGCACGCACTACGCCGCTATCCGCGGTGAACTCGGCGGCATCCAGGTGGCAATGGGTGTCGATCCAGCGCAGGGGCATTCGGTTTCACTCTGCGGTCCGTCGCCGGCTAACCCGCCTCGCTCAGCTTGCCCGACACCAGCTTTAATTGCCTGCTGCACCGCGCAGCCAGGGTGGCGTCGTGCGTCACCAGCACAAACGCCGTGCCATGCACGCGAGCGAGTTCCAGCATCAGGTCAAACACGCCGTCGGCGGTGCTGCGGTCCAGGTTGCCTGTCGGCTCATCGGCCAGCACGCAATCGGGGCGGGTGACCAGCGCACGGGCAATGGCCACGCGCTGGCGCTCACCGCCAGACAGTTCCGCCGGCCGGTGGTTCACGCGACTCTCCAGCCCCACACTTGCTAGCATTTTCATAGCTGCTTGCGCAGCATCTGCGGGGGCTAAACGTCGAATGGTCAATGGCATGGCCACGTTGTCGAGTGCGCTGAACTCGGGCAGCAAATGGTGAAACTGGTACACAAAACCCAAATGGCTGTTGCGCAGGCGGCCCTGCTGGGCCGCGCTCAGACCCGCCAGATTCTGGCCAAACAGTTCGACCGAGCCGCTGGTTGGGGCATCCAGCCCACCCAGCAAATGCAGCAGCGTGCTCTTGCCGGAACCAGAGGTCCCCACGATGGCCAGCGTTTCACCGCGGTGCACCTGCAAGTCAACACCCTGCAATACCGTGACGTCGAGACTGCCTTCGTGAAAACGCTTGGTCAGACCCTGGGCCTTTAATACAACATCATTCATAGCGCAAGGCCTCCGCCGGGTTGACCTTGCTGGCGCGCCAGCTGGGGTACAAGGTGGCGACAAAGGCCATCACCAGGGCAATCACTGCAATCGGCAGGATGTCGGCCTGCTGCGGATCACTCGGCATGCGGCTGATCAGATAGATGTCTTTTGGCAAAAACGTGGCTCCCAGCAAGTGCTCCAGCGCGGGCACGATCACATCAATATTGAAGGCCACACCCAGCCCCAGCAGCAAACCCGCCAGCGTGCCGATCACGCCCACCATGGCGCCCTGCACCACAAATATGCCCATGATGCTGGCCGGGCTCGCGCCCAGCGTGCGCAGGATCGCAATGTCGGCGCGCTTGTCGGTCACTGTCATCACCAGCGTGCTCACCAGGTTGAAGGCGGCCACGGCCACGATGAGGGTGAGGATGATGAACATCATGCGTTTTTCGACCTGAACGGCAGCAAACCAGGTGCGGTTCTGGCGCGTCCAGTCGCGCAGATACAGGTCGCCGGTCAACGCGCGGCTGAGTTCATCGGCCACCTGGCGCGCCTGGTGCAGGTCGCGCAGCTTGAGCCGGATGCCCGATGGGCCTTCGAGCCGGAAGATTTTGGCCGCGTCTTCCCAATGCACCATGGCCAGAGTGGAATCGTATTCAAAATGGCCAGAATCAAAGGTGCCCACCACCGTCATCTGCTTGAGCCGGGGCACCACGCCCGCCGGCGTGACCTGGCCGCTCGGTGCCACCAGGGTCACCTTGTCTCCCGTGCGCACGCCCATGGAGCGGGCCAGTTCCGACCCCAGCACCACGCCAAAACCGCCTGGCACCAACTGCGCCAGCACTGCGGACTGCGCACCGGCAGCCAGGTCAGTCACCTCATGCTCCTGGGCCGGGTCAATGCCCCGCACCATCACGCCTTTCATGTCCTCACCCCGCGCCAACAGTGCCTGGGCTGCTATAAAAGGTGCAGCACCGACCACCTGCGGATTCGCCCGTGCCTGGCTCAGGGTCAGGTTGACATCGGGCAGCGCCTGGCCGCCTGCGGCGTACACCTCGATGTGCGACACCACGCCCAGCATGCGGTCGCGCACTTCTTTTTGAAAGCCGTTCATCACGCTCAGCACGATGATGAGTGCGGCCACCCCCAACGCAATGCCCAGCATGGAAACGCCTGAAATGAATGAAATGAAGCCGTTGCGCCGGGTGGTTCTGCCGGCCCGGGTGTACCGCCAGCCGATCAACAGCTCGTACGGAACCTGAGAAATATGAATCATCCCCGGATTGTGGCATCCATGCGGGACAATCACGCCATGCCCCACGTTTTGCACCCTGTTCACACCGTGATTACCCACGCGGCACCTTCCGGCCCCCGGTCTGTGGAAACGCTTTCCGCGCTTCAGCTTCCCAACCTGGTGCAACTGCTGCGCCAAATGAGCCTGTCCGCCACCCTGCATGGCCACCCTGACCAGCTCACGCCACTGCACGAACAGGTAGAGGCACGCCAGTTGGGGCTCGCTGATGCAGCGGATGGCCTGATCCCCTGGGCCGCGGCAGATGCCACCCGGCTCGGGCTCACCGCGCAGCATGGCAGCGACGCCTGGGCCTGGATCACCCCCTGCCAATGGAAGATTCACACCCACCACGTCGAGATGGCCGAGCCACAGCACCTGGCCCTGACCCCGGAAGAGGCAGATGCGCTGCACAGCGCCATGCAGCCTTACTTTGCTGAAGACGGCATCACCCTTTTCCCCCACCCACTGGGCCATGCCCACACCACCTGGCTGGCACAGGGCGACATCTTTCGCGATCTGCCCACCGCTTCATTGGACCGCGTGGCCGGACACACCGTGGACGCCTGGATGCCCCGCCAGGCGCAGGCCAAGACCCTGCGCCGCCTGCAAAACGAGATGCAGATGCTGCTCTACACCCACCCGGTCATCGACGCGCGCCACGCACAAGGTCAGCCCACGGTGAACTCTTTCTGGGTGAGCGGCACCGGCAATGCCACCCCCCAGCCCCACACTGCGGCCCCACCCTGCACCATCCTGCACACGCTGCGTGAACCGGCCCTGCACGACGACGGCGCCGGTTGGGCCCGCGCCTGGCAAACGCTGGACAGCACCGCCCTGGCCGACCTGCTGGTGCAGTTGCAAAGCGGCCACCCGGTGCAACTCACCCTCTGCGGCGACTTGCAGGCAAAAACACTCGACAGCCTGCCCGCCTCCTGGTGGGCGCGCATCCGCCAGCGCTTTGCAGCACCGCAACCCGCTGCGTTCTTGAAAATTCTCTAAAAAATCTATGCACATCGTCCCCCGCGACATTCCGCCCCGCTCCGTCTGGGCGCTTGAGCAAGCTGGCATTCACCCGCTGCTGGCCCGCCTGTACGCGGCGCGCGGCGTGACCGGCACCGAGGAACTGGACGACGCACTGGCCAAGCTGCTCCCGCCCTCCACCATGCGGGGCTTGCCCCAGGCCGCAACCCTGCTGGCCGATGCCATTGGGCAAAACAAACGCCTGTGCATCGTGGCCGACTATGACTGCGACGGTGCCACCGCCTGCGCCGTGGCCATCCGCGGGCTCAAGCTGCTGGGCGCGCAACACGTCAGCTACATCGTGCCCGACCGCATCATCGATGGCTATGGCCTGACGGCACCCATTTCGCAGCGGGTCAAAGACTCCGGCGCCGACGTGCTGATCACCGTGGACAACGGCATTGCCAGCATGGACGGTGTGGCCCACGCCCGCGCGCTGGGCCTGCAGGTGCTGGTAACCGACCACCACTTGCCTGCAGCCGAACTACCGAATGCGGACGTCATCGTCAACCCCAACCAGCCGGGTTGCCCGTTCGAGAGCAAATCCATCGCCGGAGTCGGCGTCATGTTTTACGTGCTGCTGGCACTGCGCAGCGAGTTGCGCACCCGCGGCGTCTTTGACGCGGCCACACAACCAAAACTGGACACCCTCTTGCCCCTCGTCGCCCTGGGCACCGTGGCCGATGTGGTCAAGCTAGACGCCAACAACCGCCGCCTTGTCGCCCAAGGGCTAAAACGCGTGCGCGCCGGCGCCCTTCCTGCGGGACTAGCTAGCCTTTTTATAGCAGCTGGGCGTGTGGCTGCGGTCGCCACCACCTTCGACTTTGGCTTTGCACTGGGCCCCCGCATCAACGCCGCCGGGCGTTTGAGCGATATGACCCTGGGCATTGAATGCCTGCTCACCGATGACCCTGCGCGGGCCGATGAATTGGCGAAAACACTGGACGGCATCAACCGCCAGCGCCGCGAGATCGAGGGCGACATGCGCGAGCAGGCCATGCTGATTGCCGAGTCGTTGTTTGAAGAGGGTGACGCGCCACCACCCGCCATCTGCGTGTTCGACCCCGACTTCCACGAGGGCGTGGTGGGCATCGTGGCCTCGCGCATCAAGGACAAGCTGCACCGCCCGGCCTTTGTGTTTGCCGCCAGTGCCGCACCGGGCAAGGAGCACGAACTCAAAGGCTCAGGCCGCTCCATTCCCGGCTTTCACCTGCGCGACGCGCTGGACCTGGTGGCCAAGCGCTACCCCGGCGTGCTGCTGCGTTTTGGTGGCCACGCCATGGCCGCGGGCTGCACCATTACCGAAGAGGGCCTGGACGACTTTGAGCAGGGCCTGATTCAGGTGGCACAAGAGTGGCTGGATGCTGCCACCCTTACCCGCCGAATGGACACCGACGGCCCGTTGGCTCCCGAATACCGCCGTGTGGAACTGGTCGATGCCCTGCACAAAGAGGTATGGGGCCAGGGCTTTGCTGCACCCACCTTCAGTGAAGAGGTCGAAGTGATCTCGCAGCGGCTGGTGGGAGAAAAACACCTGTCCCTCAAACTCAAGCACCAGGGCCAGCCCGTGGACGGCATCTGGTTTGGCCACACCGAACCGCTACCCGCCAAAGTAACGCTGGCCTTCCGGCTGGATGCGGACGAGTGGAATGGCGTGCGGCGGGTGCGGTTTCTGGTGGAAGGGGCATCGATATGAAACGTGATCTGTTCATCCTCACCGGTGCCTCACGCGGTATGGGGCTGGCTATGGCGCAGCAGTTGCTGTCGCCCTCAGTTGCGGTTGTGTGCCTCTCCCGCCAACCCAACGCAGCGCTGGCTGAACAGGCGGCGCAAAGCGGCGCCACGCTGGAGCAATGGGCCGTGGACCTGGCCGATGGTGCCGCAGCGGCGGCCCGCCTCTCGGAATGGCTGCAGATACAGGCTCCTGGCATGCTGGACAGCGCGACTCTGATCAACAATGCGGGCGTCATTCCGGCCTTGGTCCCTCTGAGCCAGTCGGACCCCACTGACCTGGCCCACGCCCTGCGCGTGGGGCTGGAGGCGCCCCTGCAGTTGTGTGCTGCCTTTCTGGGTGCTACTGAAAGCTGGCCACTGCCACGCAAGGTGCTGAACATTTCGTCGGGGCTGGGCCGCCGCGCCATGGCGTCCCAGGCGGGCTACTGCGCGGCCAAAGCGGGCATGGACCATTTCACCCGCTGCATGGCGCTGGATGAAGCACTCAAACCCAATGGTGCAAAAGTCTGCTCGCTCGCGCCCGGCGTTATTGATACCGACATGCAGGCACAGTTGCGCAGTGAAGACGCAAGCGGTTTCCCGGACCGTGGCGCCTTTGCGGCGATGCACCAGCAAGGCCAGCTCACCAGCCCCACGGAGGCAGCCCACCGCGTGCTGGCCTATCTGGCACGGCCAGATTTCGGCGCTGACGCTGTCGCAGATGTGCGCGGATAGCCCCCTGTTTTGATCAAAATACCCGTAAGGCCTGTGCAGCTTTTACGGCGCACACTGTTGGTCGACCTATCTTGGTAAAAACTGTTTTGTCTAATTAAAGGAGATTTTTCATGTCCCGTGAAGTTGTTGTTGTCAGCGCTGTGCGCACCGCTATTGGTACTTTTGGCGGTAGCCTGAAAGACATCCCCCCCACCGAACTGGCCGCCCAGGTCGTGCGCGAATCGCTGGTCCGTGCCAACGTGGACGGCAAGGATGTGGGCCATGTGGTGTTTGGCCATGTGGTCAACACCGAACCCAAAGACATGTACCTGTCCCGCGTAGCGGCCATCAACGGCGGCTGTGCGGAGGGCACACCGGCATTCAACGTCAACCGCCTGTGCGGCTCGGGCCTGCAGGCCATCATCTCGGCCAGCCAGAGCATCTTGCTGGGCGATGCCGACGTCGCCATCGGCGGCGGTGCCGAGAACATGAGCCGGGGCCCCTACGCGAGCCTCAACACCCGCTGGGGTGCCCGCATGGGTGACACCAAGATGATTGATATGGTGATCGGCGCATTGCACGACCCGTTTCACACCATCCACATGGGCGTGACCGCTGAAAACATCGCGGCCAAGTGGGGCATCACCCGTGAAGAGCAAGATGCGATTGCGGTCGAGAGCCACAACCGTGCCCAGCGCGCTACCGAGGCGGGCTACTTCAAGAGCCAGATCATGCCGGTGATCCTCAAGAGCAAAAAGGGCGATGTGTCCTATGCCACCGACGAGCACTTCCGCCCCAACTGCAGCATGGCTGACATGGCCAAGCTCAAGCCCGCTTTCCTGAAAGAAAACGGCACCGTGACGGCTGGCAACGCGTCGGGCATCAACGACGCAGCAGCAGCGGTTGTGCTGATGGAAGCCGCCACCGCCAAAGCGCGCGGCCTCAAGCCGCTGGCCCGTCTGGTGGCCTACGCGCATGCGGGTGTGGACCCCAAGTACATGGGAATCGGCCCCGTGCCTGCCACGCAACTCGCACTGAAAAAAGCGGGCTTGACGGTGAAGGATCTGGATGTGATTGAGGCCAATGAAGCCTTTGCCGCCCAAGCCTGTGCCGTAACGCGCGACCTGGGGCTGGACCCTGCCAAGGTCAACCCCAATGGCTCCGGCATCTCGCTGGGTCACCCCATTGGTGCGACCGGTGCGCTGATTACCGTCAAGGCCCTGTATGAGCTTGAGCGCATTGGCGGGCGCTACGCGCTGGTCACCATGTGCATTGGCGGCGGCCAGGGTATTGCCGCCATCTTCGAACGCGTTTAAGCCGCTACCACCGCAGTTGCGGGCAGCATCTGTCCGGTCTCGACATAGCGCGAGTGCCAGGACAGGGCTTCGTTCAGCAAGTGCGGCGTGTGTTTGCCCGGCGCATCGCGCAGGGCCCGTTCAAAATAATCACGCAAGGCCGGACGAAAATCCGGATGGGCGCACTTTTCAATCACCAGACGGGCCCGCTGTGTCGGCGACAGGCCACGCAAATCCGCCAAGCCCTGCTCTGTGACGATGATTTCCACATCGTGCTCGGTATGGTCCACATGCGAGACCATGGGCACGATGCAGGAGATGGCGCCATCCTTGGCCGTTGAGGGCGTCATGAAGAACGACAGGTAGGCATTGCGTGCAAAGTCGCCCGAGCCGCCAATGCCGTTCATGATGCCCGAGCCCATCACGTGCGTGGAGTTCACGTTGCCATAAATGTCGGCCTCGATCATGGCGTTCATCGCAATCAGGCCCAGACGGCGAATCACCTCGGGGTGGTTGCTGACCTCTTGCGGGCGCAGCACGATGCGCTCGCGGTAGAAGTCGATGTTTTCGTTGAAATCGGCCAGCGCCTTAGGACTGAATGACAACGCAGTGGCCGAGGCCATCGTCAGCTTGCCCGAGCGCAGCATGTCCAGCATGCCGTCCTGCAGCACCTCGGTGTAGGCCGTCAGGTTCTCGAACGGTCCCTCGTTCAGCCCCATCAGCACGGCATTGGCAATGTTGCCCACGCCAGATTGCAATGGCAGCAAATCGGCTGGCAAGCGGCCCAGCTTCACCTCCTGCTGCAGAAAGTCGATGATGTGACCCGCAATGCGCTGCGATGTCTCGTCCGGCGCGGCAAAGGCGGAGTTGCGGTCAGGCTGATTGGTCTCCACCACGGCGACCACTTTGCTGAGGTCGCAATGCAGGTAGTGCTCTCCGATGCGGTCGCCAGGACCGACCAATGGAATGGGCCGGCGCAAGGGCGGAAGGCGTGTGCCGTAATAAATGTCGTGCATGCCTTCCAGGCCCGCACTTTGCAGGGAGTTGACTTCCAGAATGATCTTGTCCGCCCGGTCCAGCCAGGTTTTGTTATTGCCGACCGACGACGAGGGGATCAGGCGCCCATCGGGCAGGATGCCCGCCACCTCCACCACAGCCACATCCAGTGGACCTAAAAACCCGAACCAGGCCAGTTGCGCCACATGCGAGAGGTGGATGTCCGTGTATTGCATCTGGCCGGCATTGATTTGCTTGCGCACCGTCGGGTCCGACTGGTAGGGCAGGCGCATGGAGATGCCGTCCACTTTGGCGAGCTCGCCATCCAGCTCGGGCGCCGTGGAGGCGCCGGTCCATAGGCCAATGCGGAAGTCCTCGCCCTGCGCGTGCAGACGCGCAATGCGTTGCGCCAGCGCCTTGGGCACCGCTTTGGGATAGCCCGCACCCGTAAAACCACTCATGCCGACATTGGCGCCGGCCGGAATCAGCTCGGCAGCCGCTTCGGCCGACATGATCCGGGATTTCAGGATGGGGTTCTGTACACGGTCGGCAATAGGCATATAAACAGCTTCGGGTAAGGTTAGGCAAGGAGAATCATGACGCTGGCGCGCGACAAAGGCGCGCCAAATCTTAGCAGGCAAATCCGTGCGGTTAAGGGTAAACCCTTATATCTCTTCGGGTGCCAGAAGGCTGCACTGGAATTGCTCTAGATCAAGACCGCGCGTCGCCGATCTGTCTAGACTCGTTCGGTGCCTTTGCCAATAGTTACTGGAATTGCACAAGGAGTTTGATTTGCTGCCCGCCTACATCACCCACGCCGATTGCGCCCGCCACGAAATGGGTCCCCATCACCCCGAGTGCCCCGAGCGGCTGGGTGCCATCAATGACCTGCTGCTGGTCAAGGGGCTGCTGGACTACATGAACAGCTACGACGCGCCATTGGCAACCCCCGAGCAGCTGGCCCATGCGCATTCGTCGCTCTATGTGAGTGAGCTCATGGACGCCTCACCCACGGAGGGCTACCACAAGGTGGATCCCGACACCGACATGAACCCCTTCACCATCAAAGCGGCCCTGCGCGCCGCTGGTGCGGCTGTGCTTGCGACGGACCTGGTGCTTTCGGGCGAGGTACCCACCGCCTTTTGCTGCGTGCGCCCCCCGGGCCACCATGCCGAGCGGGCCGCGGCCATGGGATTCTGTTTTTTCAACAACGTGGCAGTTGGCATGCGCCATGCCCTGACCGTGCATGGCGTGGAGCGCGTAGCGCTGATTGATTTTGACGTTCACCACGGCAACGGCAGTGAAGATATCTTTCGGGGCGATGACCGTGTGCTGATGTGCTCCATCTTCGAGCAGGGGCTGTACCCCTTCACCGGCGAGGACGCCACCGGACCCAACATGGTCAACGTGGGCTTGCCCTCGCGCTCGGGCAGCGACAAGTTTCGCGAAGCCGTTACCAACCACTGGCTACCCGCGCTCGATACCTTCGCGCCCCAGCTGATTTACATCTCGGCCGGCTTTGATGGCCACCGCGAGGACGATATGGGCAACCTCGGCCTGGTGGAGGCCGATTACGAATGGGTCACGCAGCAGCTGATGGCGGTTGCCCGGCGCCACTGCCAGGGCCGCGTCATCTCCTGCCTGGAAGGTGGCTATGTACTCAGCCCGCTGGCCCGTAGCGCTGCGGCCCATGTCAAGGTGCTGATTGGCGCCGACTGAAAATTCTATGGACAAACACTACCTCACCCCCCTCTTCTCCCCCGAGTCCATCGTCGTCTTTGCTGGCCAGGCGGACGACCCGGCCACGCAAACCACGCAGGCCAAAGCGCTGCACGAGGCCCTGCGCGCCCAGCGCTACACCGGCACACTGGTTTTTCTGGACATCCACACCAGCGGTACGCTGGCCGACCTGGCACAGACACGGGCCGACCTCGCCATCATTGCGCTGCCGCCACAAGATGTGGCCGCCGCACTGGAAATCGCGGGTCGTATGGCCTGTCGCACGGCGCTCATCATCTCCAGCGGGATCAATGCCGAGCTGGCCGCTGAGCTCAAGAAAATCGCCCGCCGAGAAGGCGTTCACCTGCTGGGTCCCAATTGCCTGGGGCTGCAACGCCCGCGGCTCTTGCTCAATGCCAGCGCAGCCGGACCGCTGGCCAAGCCGGGCTCACTTGCGCTGGTGTCACAGTCGGGGGCGCTCACCTCGTCCATTCTCGATTGGGCCAGCAACAACGCGGTGGGCTTTTCAAGCGTCGTTTCATTGGGGCCCAATACCTCGGTCGACATTGCCGAAGTGCTGGATTTTTTGGCTAACGACGCACAGACCCACAGCATCGTGGTGTATCTGGAAGGCATTTCCAGCGCCAGGCGTTTCATGAGTGCACTGCGCTCGGCAGCCAATGCGAAACCGGTCGTCGTCCTCAAGGCGGGCCGCAAACCCGCAGGAAACGAAGCCGCACAAACCCATAGCGGAACCATCGTCGGCAGCGACGATGTGTTCGACGCTGCCCTGCGCCGTGCCGGTGCGGTGCGGGTGCGCTCGTTTGTGGAGTTGTTCTCGGCAGCCAAGTGCCTGGCCTCGCGCTATCGCCCGGTGGGCAAGCGACTGGCCATCGTGACCAACGGCGGTGGGCCGGGTGTGCTCGCAGCCGATTGGGTCAATGAAATTTTTCTGCATCTGGGCAAACTCTCCGCCGATTCCGCGCGCGCGCTCAAACCACTGCTACCCGAGCTTGCATCCCTGTCGGATCTGATTGATTTGTCGGAAGACGCAGGCCCGGAGCACTACAAGGCGGCTGTGGAAGCGGCCGCAAAAGACAGTGCAATTGACGGCGTTCTGGCCATTTACTCACCCAAAGCCGGAGCCGACGCATCGAACGTCGCGCGCGCGCTGGCCGAGGTCAAACGCACCATGGGCAAGCCCTTACTTTCATGCTGGATGGGCGATGCCTCCGTGGGCGAGGCACGCAATATTCTGAACGAAGCCAGCATTCCAAGCTTTCGTACGCCCGAGGCGGCCGTCGGAGCCTTTGGCAACATTGCTTCGTTCTATCAAAACCAGCAACTGCTGTTGCAGACGCCACCGCCGCTGTCCACGCTAGCCAAACCGGATATTGAGGGTGCGCGTCTGGTGATTGAAAGTGTGCTGGCAGAGCGCCGCAAGGTACTGACCGAGATGGAATCCAAAACGCTGCTTGCAGCCTTTCATATTCCGGTCACCAAAACCATCCTTGCGCGCAGTGCCAATGAGGCCATGATGATCGCTACGCAACTGGGTTTCCCGATTGCCCTGAAGATTGATTCACCCGATATCAGCCACAAGTCCGATGTGCAGGGTGTGGTGCTCAACATCACGAATGCGGCCGGCGTGCGCGACGCATACAACGACATGGTGCAAACCGTGACGCGCCTGCAACCCAAAGCGCGCATCAATGGCGTGACGGTGCAAAACATGGCGAGTAACAAGCGGGGCCGCGAGATCTACATCGGCCTTGTGACCGACGATCCGTTTGGTCCGGTAATTGCGTTTGGCGCTGGCGGAACCATGATTGAACTCATCAACGACCGGGCGATGGAGCTGCCGCCACTCAACCAGTTTTTGGCTCGCCGGCTGATTGAGCGCTCGCGTGTGGCGGAAACCTTGGGTGAGTGGCGTGGAGCCAGCGCGGTGGACATGGACGCCCTGGAGCAAGTGCTGCTACGGGTGTCGGAAATGGTGTGCGAATTGCCTCAGTTGCGCGAGATGGATATCAACCCGATCATCGTGGACGAATCGGGCGCGGTAGCGGTGGATGCACGCATCGTCATCGACAACGCACCCCAGGCATCGAGCGGACGCGCCAACAACTACGGGCATCTGTCCATCTTGCCCTACCCTGCACGTTTTGAGCAAGTGTGGCCCTTGCCGGGCGGTGGCGAATACACCGTGCGACCCATCCACCCGGATGACGCCAAAATGCTGCAGGAATTGATGCACCACCTCTCACCCGAGAGCCGTTACTTCCGGTTTGTCTCCAGCATCACCGAGCTACCGCCGACCATGCTGGCACGCTTCACGCTGATTGATTACGACCGCGAAATGGCCTTGGTAGCCGTGGTCAAGGAACGCCGTGCAGGCCCGGATCGCGGAACCACCGAGAGCGAACGAATCGTGGGCGTGTCGCGCTACATCACCAACCCCGACCAGTCCAGCTGTGAATTTGCGCTGGTGATTGCGGACGACTTCAAGGGCAAGGGCCTGGGCTCGCGCATGATGCTGAGCATCATGGATGTGGCGCGCGAAAAAGGGCTGACCGAAATGGACGGCCTGGTGCTGGCGAACAACCCCGGCATGCTCAAACTCATGAGAAGCCTGGGGTTTGCCGTCAAGTCATTTCCTGAGGACGCTGATTTCAAGCTGGTGACGCACGCCTTGTAGGCATTCCATGACCTTCGTCAAGCTGCGGGGGCGCAAGCGCCCGTAAGCTCGGCCTCCTGTTTGGACATTTCCCAGGAGAACCCCGCATGCCCGCTCTCGTTTGGTCTGACGCTTTGTCGCTTGATCTGCCGTTGATGGACGACACCCACCAGGAATTCGTTGAGCTCCTGGCGGTGGTGGAAGCCGCATCGGACGCCGTCCTGATGCCCGCCTGGCAACAGCTGGTGGAACATACCGAAGACCACTTTGGCCGTGAAGACCGCTGGATGGCAGAGACACGTTTCGCCTCTGGCAACTGTCATAGCGTGCAGCACAAGGTGGTGCTGCAGGTCATGAAAGAAGGCGCCGTGGGCGGCCAGGCTGGCAACTTGGCCATGGTTCGCCAAATGGCCCGGGAACTGGCCCTGTGGTTTCCGCAGCACGCGCAGGCCATGGATGCGTCCCTGGCACTGCACCTGCGCCGCGTGGGCTACGACCCGGTCACTGGCGTCGTGCACTCACCCGATGCGTTACCTACCGCTGAAATCCACGGCTGCGGTGGCTCCACCTGCTCGACACCCGATTCGGAATCTGCTGCACTCACGCAGCCCTCAGAAGTCACTGCGTGAGCACTGCGTGAGCACTGCGTCGCCGTTCAGTCGCCCCCGCCGACAATCTGGTTACGCCCCTGGCGCTTGGCCTGGTACAAGGCTTCATCGGCCCGCTTGATCAGGGCTTGCACGCTTTGGCCTGGAGCTAGCTGGGCTATGCCACCCGAGAAGGTGCAGGCAAACGCAGTGTCCTGAGCGGGATGCTGAAACTGCGAAAAGTCAATCCGGATGCGTTCGAGCAATTGGTGTGCCCGTGATACATCAGCATGGGCCAGAATGACCAAAAATTCTTCCCCACCGTAACGCCCGACCGCATCGGACTTACGCAAGCGTTGCTTGAGAAGCCAGGCAATGCTGCGAATGACCTGGTCACCCATCGGATGGCCATACCGGTCGTTCACGTTCTTGAAATGGTCAATGTCGATCATGGCCACACACAGCGGCGCGCCACTGGCTACGGCAGACTGCACGGCTGTGTCGAGCCGCTGCTTGGAGGTGGTGTGGTTGAGCAGCCCGGTCAGGCTGTCCAGAGTCATCGACCGGCGCAGGATGCGGTAGCGGTCAATCTTGCTTTTCACCACGGCATTCAGAATCACCGGGTTGAACGGTTTGGTCAGAAAGTGGTCGCCACCCAGGCGCAGCGCATCCACTTGCAGTGAAATGCTGCTGTCACCCGACAAATACACCACGGGCGTGGAAAGAAATTCCTCGTGCTGGCGAATGACCCGCGTGACCTCCACACCCGTGCACCCGGGCATGAACATGTCCATCAGCACCAGATCCGGCTGGAACGAGACCAGACTGGTGAGCACCTCTTGCGGCTTGGCAATGGCCATAGACTCGATGCCGCTCTCCGACAGCGTACGCTGAATCATGCGGGCTGCGGTTCTGGAATCTTCCACCACCAGCACACGGTAGGGCAACTCTTCTTCATGGCCGCACAGCTTGACGATGCGCGCCATCACCACGGACAGCGGCGTATCGGCCGGGAAACAGTAATCGCATCCAGCACCCAGCGCCTGTGTGAAGGTTTCAAAACCGGATGTGAGGTTCAGACCGATGATGTTGCTCGCAGAAAAACGGCTGCGCAACGCCCGCACGGTTGCGACGAACGCCGCAGTCTCCAGGGAAACGGCGTCGACCAGCACAATCGCGGGCTCCAGCGCATCCGCCTGGTCATCGTCCGGACGGCGCAGTTCCGCCCGAATATTGAAGTGTCCCGCTTGCAGAACCAGATCTTTCCACTCAGCGGGATCGGGCGTCAGCACCCAGATTTTTTTGGCCTGCAGCAACTCCATCACCGCATCGCCTTCCTGGCGGGCGCGGCGCTCCACAAGAGGTTGTGTAACGCCCCGTAAAAAGGTGGCGACGCGGGCGCCCAAATCGGTAATATGGACATCCAGCTCATTCAGCGCGGCCACAGGCATCGCGCCGCCGGGCTCTTGATTGTCAAACAGCGACAAAACTTTCTGCTCCAGGGCGTGCGCAAGCTGGTGCAGACCAGAGAGGCCCTTGCTGTCCAGAAATGCCGTGAAACTGGAGACGGTGACCGCAAACTCGACAAACCCGTCAAAACTGAGCTGGTTTTTACCGGATTCCCATTTGGTCAGGAATTCGTCGCTTTTTTTCTGGAGTTCTACGGGAGAGCAAGACATTTTTTTCCTTGTGGCTAACGCAAACAGCAGGGTTTATCAGGCCGCGGTTTCGCTCTGAAACCCACCTGCACGCAGGGTGACGACCAGCGTATCGCGGTGTCCACCTTCGGCCAATGGTTGAATCGGCGTCGATTCGTGAATTACCCGTGCGTCGTCGAGCAGGAGCACCGACCACGGCTCGCTCAGCGTAAAGCGCTGTCCATTGGGTCCGGCTGCATCGAACACGCGGGTCTCACCACCCTTGACGCCCTGGCGGTCGACCATAAAAACAGCCACCAGGTCAACCCCGTCCCGGTGTGCGCCTTCGGGAGTCGGCCGGCCAATGCCGTCGGTGGTGTCAATACGAAACTGGTGCGCTTCCGCAAACCACGTCTGCGCACCCTTGAGCTGCGAACACACCGACGCCAGCGACAGCAACAGCTTCGGCCATGCTGCGCTGAAAACCGTAGCGGAGTCCATGGGCTCAAACCACCGCTGCATGCCGCCATGCAAGGCGTTGTAATCCACAGGCTGCCAATGGGCTCGGTGGGGAACCTGCTCTGCGGTGCCGTCCTTCATTACAAAGCAGGAATGGCGCCTGCGCCGGTAGCGACCACCATCCTTGAGGTATTCATCCGGCGGCAGCGCGTTCCAGCTAGGCACCAGCGCATAGAGGTCACTCAGGGGAACGCCTGAAAGAGTCGACACGGCTTGTGCGTCCAGCACGGCATAGCCCTGGCCGCACAGTGTGGCGATCAGGTCGGCAGGTGCAACGCAGGGGGGAGAGAGGTTGTCGGTCGGGGGCAGGATCTTCATGCCCGATAGCTTAACGCGGCCGACCGGCTGTTTGACTCATGGCGAGACGGTAACGCCCTTCCAGAATGCCACACGATCCCGCACGCTCTCGGCCTCTGGCTTGGGGTCTGCGTAGTACCAGACGGCATCCACATTCATTTCGCCATTCACCAGCAAGGAGTAGTAACTGGCCTGCCCTTTCCACGAGCACATGGTCTTGTGGTTGCTGAACTGCACGAAGTCCCGGTTGAGAGAACTCGCGGGGAAATAGTGGTTGCCCTCCACGGTAACGGTATCGTCACTTTGCGCAATGACTGCGCCATTCCACATGGCTTTCATAAGCTGGTCCTTCAAAAAAATAGGCAACTACAACGCTTTGCGACCCAGCAGGCCGCCAATACGGCGAATCAGCCATTTTGGCGCTCCACGCGAGGCGATCATGGCCGCCTGGTTGATAACCCCCGGCACGCAGATGGCATCGCCTTGCATGCAGGCGTCAAACGCGCTGGCAGCCACGTCACCAACGTCGCCCACCAAAAAGTCTGGAATGCGGGTGACCTTGGCGTTGGCGGTGGCTGCTTTGTCCAGCATGTGGGTGGCGGTAATGCCGGGGCACAGCGCGGTAACGGTGACCCCGGTGCCCTTGAGCTCTTCGGACAGCGATTCGGAGAGCGACAGCACATACGCCTTGCTGGCCGCATAGCTGGCCAGCAGCGGCACCGGCTGAAAGGCCCCGATGGACGCCACGTTCAACACCCGTCCACCGCCGCGCTCCACCATGGGTGGCACAAACACCGACAGCATGGCCGTCAGACCCGAAATATTGAGGTCAATGATTTGCTGGTGACTGCGCTGCGGTATGGCGGTAAAGGCACCCTGCTCCAGCACACCCGCGCAATTCACCAGCACGTCCACTTGGCAACCCTTGCGCTTGAGGGCGGCCATCAACCGGGCCGCCACGCCGGGTTGCGACAGATCTGCGGGCTGTACACGCACGGCTACGCCATGTTGCTCTGTAAGCGCTTGGGCCAGCGTGTTCAATTTATCTTCGCTGCGCGCAACCAGCACCAGATCAAAGTGGGCCGCAGCAAAGCAATGGGCCAAGGCCTCCCCAATGCCTGACGATGCACCGGTGATCAGCGCGGTCTGGGTGGCCGGTTTGCTTGGATTTTTTTTTGGCATGGTGATTCAGCGGTTGGTACTGGTGGGCACATCAACTTTAAGCGTCATGCCCGCCAGCCGCAAGCGCTGCACCAGCACATCGCCCAGGCCACTGGCGGGTGTGAGCAAGCCACCGTGGCTGCGGCCACCCGGCAGGTCGTCCAGCTGCAGTGCCAGCGCAAGAGCGGATTCACACAGCATCTTGGTGGTGGCACGGTTACCGGGGTCGCCCTGGTCGGAAATGGAACCCTTTACCCTTTTCCCGCCCGCGCTGTGGCCTACCCACTGACAGCGAAACGATCCCTTGTCCATGCTGTCTTCTGACGGGCCTTCGCCGGGCGCCGGAGCAAACCGTGCCGCCGCCTTGCGCACCAGTGACCACTGGAGCGCCGCCTGCGATGCCAGCGAGCCCGCGCTCAGCACCGTGGCCGCCACGGCCGCTGCAGGCCCTTTGCCCAATCGCAGGTATTCCTGATACGAAAAGTCTTCGCCGTAGCCCAGCAAAGCGGCGCTGCGGCGCACCACGCGGGTGTTGATGGGCGCCATGAAGAACGGCCCCAGCCAGGCAGAAAAATCAGCGTCATGCCGCGGGCCGATGGGGTCGGCATGGACTTGCGCGTTGGCGGGGCGCATTCGGTCGGGGTTGAGCAAAAACGGATCGGCCACCGCCTTGGCTTCCCCCGATGCAAACATATTGAGCATGGATGCTACCGTGCCGCCATTGAAACCACCCCGAATACTGAACGCCGTCTTCACGCTGCTGCAAGCCTCGCCATGCTGCGCCCACATGGCCTCCTGGGCCAGTCGGGCGCTCAGGTCGGACGGGATGGAATCAAACCCGCAAAACGGGATGATGCGCGCACCGGTGCGCTCGGCATCCTGGTGGTGGCGGTCAATCAATCCTTTGACCCACGGGGTCTCGCCCGTGATGTCTACGTAGTGCGTACCGTGGCGCACGCAGGCCGCCACCAGTTCGCTGCCATACAGCGCAAAGGGCCCGGCGGTGCTGAGTACCACCGTGGCGTTGCGCGCCAGTGCATCCATGGCCGCGGCATCATGGGCTTCGGCCACCACCATGCCCACGCTGGGCGCACCGCACGCTCTGCGCACCGCCTCCAGTTTGTCGGCCGAGCGACCCGCCAGCGCCCAGGTTACACCCATGGTTCTGACCTGAGGATGCCGGGCAAAGTAGGCTGCCGTCTGGCGCCCCACAAAGCCGCTGGCACCGTACAGAACCACATCGTATTTTCGGGATCGTTTGCTTGCGGCCATGGGGTGTTTCCTTCAAAGAGCCCACGGAGCATAGACGCAATCAAAACCCGGTACCACCCGAGGCCTGTCGCGTTGGCAACGCCCCAAAAATGCCGACCGCGCTACGATGCGCGGCTGTTTCCCCCACTGTGGAGTTATTCAAATGTCCCTTGCCAGCCTCAACAACCTCGTCAACCACCAAATCCGTCTGGCCGCCCGCCCGGTGGGAATGCCCAAGTCCAGCGACTGGAGCCACACCTCGGAGCCGGTCGCTGAACCCGCTGAGGGTGGCGTTTTGCTGAAAACCCTGGCGCTCTCGCTGGACCCGGCCATGCGCGGCTGGATGAACGAAGGCAAGAGCTACATCCCCCCCGTCGGCATTGGCGAAGTCATGCGCGCTGGCGGTGTAGGCCAGGTGATTGCGTCCAAAAACGACCAGTTTGCCGTGGGCGACTACGTGAGCGCCAGCTTCGGCGTGCAGGAATACACCACCATTGCCAAGGATGAAATCAAGCGCAATGGCCTGGCCAAGATCGACCTTCGCATGGGCAGCCTCACCCAGTGGCTCAACGTGCTGGGCATGCCCGGCATGACCGGCTACTTTGGACTCATGGACGTGGGCATGCCCAAAGCGGGTGAAACCGTGGTGGTGTCCGGTGCCGCGGGCGCCGTGGGTCAGACTGTGGGCCAGATTGCCAAACTCAAAGGCTGCCGCGTGGTCGGCATCGCCGGTGGCGCTGCCAAGTGCGAATGGGTAGTGAAAGAGCTGGGCTTTGACGCCTGCATTGACTACAAGGCCGGGCCCGGTGCGGTGCGCGCGGGTTTGAAGGAACATTGCCCCAAAGGCGTGGACATCTACTTTGACAACGTGGGCGGCGAAATTCTGGACGACGTGCTGGCCAAAATCACCCGTGGTGCGCGCATCATCATTTGCGGCGCCATCAGCCAGTACAACAACACCACCGCCGTGCAAGGCCCCAAGAACTACCTGAGCCTGCTGGTGAACCGCGCGCGCATGGAAGGCATTGTGGTGTTTGACTACGCCGACCGCTACCACCTGGCCATTGCCGAGATGGCGGGCTACATCAAGGATGGCCGCATGAAGAGCAAGGAAGACGTGGTGGTAGGCCTGCAGACCTTCCCCGAAACCCTGCTCAAGCTGTTCAACGGCGAGAATTTCGGCAAGCTGGTGCTGGAAGTAGCGAAAGCCTGACTGTATCCGGTTGACGGAATGCGCGAATTGCTATTGATTTTATAGCTGCTCGTGCATATTCCACCAGGGCTACAGCCCGATTTGGCTTGCAATTACTCCAGCAGCGCCGCGTACACCAGGTTCCTGAACAGCGGGCGGTAGTAGTCGCGCTGATTGGGGGCCTGGATCATCATCAGGGCGAAGAAGTCTTTGGCCGGGTCCACAAAGAACGTAGTGCCCGCAATACCACCCCAGAAGTACAAGCCCTTGGTGCCAGGCGCAGCGCCCACACCGTCCTCCAGGCGCACTGCAAAGCCCAGACCAAAGCCGTGGCCGGGTGCCAGCAACTCACCGGAACGCCCGGCGCGGTGTACGCCGATGCTCCCCAGGTGGTCGGCCGTCATGTAGCGCACGGTGTTCGGGCCCAGAATGCGCACGCCGTTCAGCGCACCCCCATTCAGCAGGCACTGCAAAAAGCGCGCGTAGTCTGCTGCGGTGGATGCCAGACCGGCGCCACCGGCTTCCATCGGTGCGGGTTTGCGAATGTCCATGAGGCGCATGGCCACGCCACCATCGGGATCTTTCTCGAACGGCTCGGCGATGCGGTGGTGCTTGTCGGGTGGCACAACAAACGACGTGTCCACCATGCCTAACGGGCCGAGGATGTTCTCGTGCAAAAACACGCCCAGCGTTTGGCCGCTGACCGCTTCCACCAGCGCGCCCAGCAGGTCGGTCGCACGGCTGTATTCCCACACGGTGCCGGGCTCAAACATCAGCGGGATGGCGGCCAACGCCTGGGAGAACTCGGCGTTGGTGTGCTCACGCGAACCCAGGCGCGCCTGCGCATACTGGCGCTGGATGGGCTCACTGCCCAAAATCTCGTAGGTCAAGCCGGAAGTGTGGCGCAGCAGGTCTTGCACCGTGGGGGCCGCTTTGGGGCTATGCAGCGTACTGTGGCCGCCCTGATGGTGGGCGACCTGCACACCGGCAAACTCGGGCAGGTGCCGGGCGACCGGGTCGCTGAGCAGCAGCTTGCCCTGCTCCATGAGCATCATGATCGCCACCGAGACGATGGGTTTGGTCATGGAGTAGATGCGAAAAATGGAATCCAGCGCCATGGGCGTGGCCCCTGTCGTCGCGTTTGCCGGGATCTGTTGGCCCACGCGCGCGTTCAGCAGCACCTGGCCTTTGCGCGCAATCAGGGCGACAGCACCGGGCAGGCGCTGGCTGTCCACCTCGGTCTGCAGCACGCGCATGAGGTTGGCGGTGCGGTCTGGGCAAAAACCCACGGTTTCAGGTTGGCCATCAGGCAAGGGTGTGTGGTGCTGCATCAAGCGCCTGCTCCCAGTTGGCCGTAGCGCTGGCGGGCCAGTGCCGCGCCTTGCGCCAGGGCTTCGAGTTTTTTCACTGCCACTTCGCGGCTCATCGGGGCCAGCCCGCAGTTGGTGCAGGGGAACAGGCGATTGCGGGGTACGTGCTGCAGTGCCAGGCCGATGGTGTCGGCCACCTGCTCAGGGGTTTCAATCACATCGCTGGCCACATCAATCACGCCGACCATCACGTCCTTGCCCTCCAGCAGCGCCATCAACTCGGGCGGCACATGCGAGTGGTAGCACTCCAGGCTCACCTGCTGGATGCTGCTTTTGGCCAGCGCGGGGAACACTTGCGCGTATTGGCGCCACTCCTGGCCCAGGGTTTCTTTCCAGTCGGTGTTGGCCTTGATGCCGTAGCCGTAGCAAATATGCACGGCGGTGGTGCAGGTCAAGCCTTGCGCTGCACGTTCCAGTGCCTTGACGCCCCAGTCTGCAGCGTCCTGCCCGTAGACATTGAAGGCGGGCTCATCAAACTGGATGATGTCCACGCCATCCGCCTGCAGCGCCAGCGCTTCCTGGTTGAGCAACTCGGCAAACGCGAATGCCATCTTCTGCTTGTCGCCATAGAAGCGGTCGGCCACCGTGTCCACAATCGTCAATGGGCCGGGCAGCGTGAACTTCAGTTTCTTTTTGGTGTGGGCGCGGGCCAGCTGCGCTTCAAAGGCGTGCACCCGGCCTTTGAAGCGCAGCGGCGCAATCACCTGCGGCACCTGGGCGTCGTAGCGGTTGTTGCGGATGCCCATGGTGACCTTGTTGTCAAAGTCAATGCCTTCGACCTGCTCCAGAAAGCCGTGCACAAAGTGCTGGCGGCTTTGCTCGCCATCGCCCACGATGTCGAGCCCTGCGTCCTCCTGGGCCTTGATCCACAGGAGCGTGGCGTCGGCCTTGGCCTGCTGCAATTCGGCTCCGGCCAGCGTCCACTGCGGCCAGAGTTTTTCGGTTTCAGACAGCCACGAGGGCTTGGGCAGGCTGCCGGCAATAGCGGTTTCAAACATGGGGGGACTCCGGTTGGTTGGTATGGGTTGCGTCGCGCTGGTACTGCGGCAGCTTGGCGCCGCAATGCAGACAAAAATTGGCCTCTGCCTGGTGGCCCTCGGTGAGGCATTCGTGGCAGGTGCGTGTAGTGGACGGCTCGTTGGCGCGGCGCAGGGTCATCTCGGCCGTGACGATGCCGGTCGGCACCGCCAGAGTGCCCCAGCCCAGCAGCATCATGACCGAGGCAATCAGGCGACCCAGGTCAGTCTTGGGGGTGATGTCGCCAAACCCGACCGTGGTCATGGTGGTGATGGCCCAGTACACCGAGGTCGGAATATTGGTGAAGCCATTGGCGGGGCCCTCCACCACATACATCAGCGTGCCCATGACCAGCACGATCATCAGCACCGCTGCCAAAAACACCAGAATCTTGCGCCGACTGGCGCTCAGGGCGCGCCCCAGAGACTGGTACTCCGACACATACGCTGTCAGCTTGAACACCCGAAACACCCGCAGCAGGCGCAGTACCCGCACATCAATCAACGCGTGCACTTCAGGCACCAGCAATGCAATGTAGGTGGGCAGCAGCGCGAGCAGGTCAATCACCCCGAAAAAGCTCCGGGCGTAGCGCAGCGGATGGCGCACACACAACAAGCGCGCCACGTACTCCAGCGTAAAGGCGACGGTGAAGACCCACTCACTGATGGCAAACGCCCTGTCAAACCCGGAGCCAGGGCTCTGCACGCTGTCGAGCACCACCGCCGCCACACTGGCCAGAATGATCGCGATCAGCCACTGGTCAAACAGACGCCCCGCCCGCGTGTCAGCCTCGAAAATGATGGTGTAGAGGCGCAGCCGCCAGCCGGCGAGTGGCTTGCCCAGCGCCTCTTCAAACGAAACTGCCATTACTTTCCTTCTGCTTCCTGCAAGGTACGCCACATGACTTTGCCTGTGCCACTCTTGGGCAAGGTTTGCACAAACTGCACCTGGCGCGGCACTTTGTAGACCGCCATGTTCTCACGACACCAGTCGATGATGTCCTGCTCGGTTACCAGGTCCTGGTGTGTGGACCGCAATACCACCACCGCCTTCACGGACTCGCCGCGGTAGCTGTCCTGCGTCGCGATGATGCAGGCTTCCTGGATGGCCGGGTGGCGGTACATCAGAGCCTCCACCTCGGCGGGCCAGACTTTGAAGCCCGACGCGTTGATCATGCGTTTGAGGCGGTCGGTCAGAAAGAAGTAGCCATCTTCATCGACCCGGCCCAGGTCACCCGAGCGGAAAAACGACTTTCCATCCATCTCGACAAATGCAGCCGCCGTGGCCTCGGGCCGCTTCCAGTAACCCCGAAACACCTCGGGGCCGTGCAGGATGATTTCACCCTGCTCGCCTACCGCCATCTCCTGCAGGGTGTCAGGGTCCACCACTCGCGCGTCGGTGCTCATGAAGGGGATACCCAGACACTGCTGCTTGGGCGCGTCGGGCGGGTTGCTGTGCGAGGGGGCGGCGGTTTCCGTCAGGCCATAGCCCTCCACATAACGCAAATCAAACTGCTCCAGCAGGCGCTGCGCCACCGCCTGCGGCATGGCTGCGCCGCCACCGCCGATGTAGACCAGACTGGACAGGTCGTAACTGCCGAAGTGGGGGCTGCCCATGAGATCAATCACCATGGTGGGGATGTTGGTCCAGTGGGTCACCCGCCAGCGCGAGATCAGGCGGCCTGCCAGATCGCGGTCCCAGCGCGGCATGACGATCAGCGTCGCGCCGCTGCGGATGCTGGTGTGCATCACGCTGACCATGCCAGTGATATGGAACATGGGCACCACGACCAGCACCACATTTTCAGCCGTACCGTTGCCCCACAAACCGCTGGCCACCGCGTTGTGCATGATGCTGCTGTGCGGGTGCATGCAGCCTTTGGGGAGGCCGGTGGTGCCGCTGGTGTAGGGAAGAATAGCCAGATCGGCAGGGCCGACCAGCAACGCGGGCAAGGCTCCGGTTGCCGCCATTGCCTGATGCCAGTCCAGCACCTGTCCCCCCAGCAGTGCGGGTGGTGTGTGCCGGGTCAGCAACCAATCGTTCCAGGCGGCTGGCGGCGCATCGGCGCCCGACACGGTGGCGTCAAACGCATCCGTGAAATGCGTGACGATCAGATGGGCCAGGCGGTCCTTCGCGTCCAGTGCGTCACTGGCACGGGCCAGCTCGGCGGCCAGGTCCGCAGTGGTGATGGCCACCTTGGCATCGGGGTCGGTGATGTAGTGCTTGAGTTCTTCGGAGCGGTTCATCGGATTGACCGGCACCACCACTGCGTTGGCCCGCAGAATCGCAAAGTGGGCAATGATGAGCTGTGGGCAGTTCTGCATGCTCAGCACGACCCTGTCACCCTTTTCGACCCCTAGCCCCCGTAAACACTGCGCAAGGCGCTCTGCTTTTTGTAGCAGACCGGCATAGGTCAAAACCGTTCCGAAGAACACCAGCGCCGCTTTGTCCGGGTAACGCCGTGCGCTCGTCTCCAGGTTGTCCCACAAGGACGTGGCCGGGACCGTGATGGCGTGGGGCAGCCGTTTTGGCCAAAACTTGAAATGTGCGCGCACAAAGACTCCTGAAACGAATGAACCCTGCAAGGGTATCGCGCACCGACCGGGGCCGCATCCGGGTCGGCCCCAACGCACCCACCTTTGAAGTCGCGTGTGCGACGCCGGAAAACCCGTATTTCACAAGGGACATGCAAGATGTTTGCGCACGAAAATGGCACGGATTGTGCATAGTCACTTGGGTCGCTCCAACAGGAACTGGGAGTTTCGTATTTAGATATGCAAATTCCGCATGGTATCCCCGTGCAAACCCGGGGGGGCGCCGCGACAATGCAGGACTAACATCCTGCCTGAGTTGACGCCCGGCCGAAACATGGCTGGCGTTATTTCCTAATATGAACATTGAAGTTGGAGAACGATTCATGACCATGAAACAAGCCAAATTGGCCGCCGCAGTAGTCGCATCTTTGGGCGCACTGCTGGCCATGCCCGCGCACGCAGGCAAAACGCTGGACGCCATCAAGTCGCGGGGGCAAGTCGTTTGCGGCGTCAATACCGGTCTGGCCGGTTTTGCCGCAGCGGACTCTGCTGGCAAGTGGTCTGGCATGGATGTGGACGTGTGCCGTGCACTGGCAGCGGCGACCCTGAGCGATCCCGAAAAGGTCAAATACGTGCCCCTGAACGCCCAACAGCGTTTCACGGCTCTGCAGTCCGGCGAAGTGGACATTCTGGCGCGCAACACCACGTTCACCCTGACCCGTGATGCGTCACTGGGCCTGAGTTCCACCGTGACCAACTACTACGACGGCCAGGGTTTCATGGTGCCCGTCAAGAGCAAGATCAAGAGCGCCAAGCAGCTCAAAGGCCAAACCGTGTGCGTGCAGTCCGGCACGACCACCGAGAAAAACCTGACCGACTACTCCAAGGCCAACGCGCTGGCGATCAAGCCGGTGGTGTTTGAAAAACTGGAAGCGGCAGAAAACGCCTACTTCACAGGGCGTTGCATTGCGTACACCACCGACGCGTCCGGTCTGGCGTCCACCCGCAACAAGGTTGCCAAGGACCCCAAAGAGCACATGATCCTGCCTGAGCTGATCTCCAAAGAGCCACTGGGCCCCATGGTTCGCCGGGGTGATGACGAGTGGTTTGCCGTTGTCAAATGGGTCATGTATGGCCTGATTGAAGCCGAAGAGTATGGCGTGACACAGGCCAGCGTGGAACAGATGAAAGCCAGCACCGACCCCGTCGTACAACGTCTGTTGGGTGGCGGCAATGAAGACACCGGCAAACTGCTGGGCTTGGACAAGGCATGGCTGGCACGCGCTATTGCAGCGACCGGCAACTATGGCGAGATTTTCGAGCGCAATGTAGGCCCCAAGTCACCGCTGGCTCTGCCACGTGGCCTGAACAACCAGTGGAACAAGGGTGGTTTGATGTACGCCTATCCGGTGCGTTGATTCTTCGCTGAACGCTAGCCGGGGCGAATGCTGCTGTTGGTACAAATCGTTTGTACTGGCAGCAGTTTTTTTTGTCCTTTTGACTGATCCAGTCCACTTTTGACACGGCACGACCATGACGCAGAAGTCCCCACCCAAAAAGAAAAACTGGTCCTGGCGCAGTGAGGCATTCAGAGGCCTGATCTACCAGGCCGTCGCCATCGGGCTGATTGTTGCGGTCGTCTGGTTTCTGGCGCACAACACACTGAACAACATGAAGATCCGCGGCATCCAGAGCGGGTTTGACTTTTTGAGCGGCCCCGCCGGTTTTGATATCGGGGAAAGCCTGTATCCGTTTGATTCGGCCCAGCCCTACTGGCAAGCTTTTCTTGTGGGTATTACCAACACACTGCGGGTGGCCATCCTTGGCATCATCCTGACCACCATTTTGGGCACACTGCTGGGTGTGGGCCGATTTTCGCGCAATGCCCTGGTACGCGGTGTTTGCTACGGCTATGTCGAGCTGTTTCGCAACGTGCCCGTGTTGCTGCAACTTCTGATGTGGTACCTGCTCTTCACCGAAGTCCTGCCCGCCTCTGCCGACGCCTGGGTAATAGGCCCTGTCTTTTTGAGCAAGGGCGGTCTGAGTTTTCCGGTACCCGTCTGGGCGATTGGCCACTTGTGGGCGCTGTTCGGATTGGTCGCTGGCTGCGCGCTGGCTGTTTTATACCGCAAATGGGCGTTCAAGCGATTTGAAGCCACCGGTCAACTCAGGAGCATGTTCTGGACTCCTCTGGCGATCGTATTGGCAGGTGGCGTTCTGGGCTGGCTGGCTGGCGGGGCGCCAAGCACTTTTGACTCTCCCATTAAAGGTGATTTCTCCATCGAAAACGGAGGCTCGCTGACGCCGGAATTTCTATCGGTTCTGATTGGCCTCACGGTCTACACGGCTGCGTTTGTTGCTGAAGTGGTTCGCTCCGGCATTCAATCCGTGGCGCGTGGCCAGGGCGAGGCAGCGGCTGCGCTGGGCTTGAACCCGAGCCAGTCCATGCGACTGGTGATGCTGCCGCAAGCCTTGCGCGTCATCATTCCGCCCATGACGAACCAGTTTTTGAATTTGACCAAGAACTCCTCACTGGCCGTCGCGATTGGCTACCCGGACGTCGTGTCCATTGCCAACACCGCGCTGAACCAGACCGGGCGGGCAGTGGAATGCATTGCCATCGTCATGCTGGTGTATCTGACCACTTCATTGAGTACCTCCCTGCTGATGAATTGGTACAACACGCGCTCCGCGATTCAGGAACGTTGATCGGAATACGGCCACACCATGACTGCACAAACATTCCAACCTATCGCCGCGCGACCGGCACCGGTCAAAACCGAGGGCCTTGTCGCGTGGATGCGCTTCAATCTTTTCGCCGACTGGGTGACCACGCTGATGACCGTTGTCATTGGTGGCACCCTGCTCTACCTGATCCCGCAATTTCTCGGCTGGGCCATTTTCCGGGCCTCCTGGCAGCCCAACTTTGATGCCTGCCGTGTGGAAGGCGTGGGCGCCTGCTGGGGCGTGGTGGCAGAGAAGTACCGCATTATTTTGTTCGGACGGTATCCCTTTGAAGAGCAATGGCGCCCGCTGGTGGCCACCGGGTTGATGTTGAGCCTGTTGATCGCCAGTTGCATGCGGGCCTTCTGGCGTTCGTGGCTGGTGATCCTGTGGGCCATTGTGCTGACGGTGTTTTTTGCGCTCATGTACGGCAACACAATGGGCCTGAGCAAGGTGGAGACCGACCGCTGGGGTGGCTTGCCGTTGACCCTTCTGCTGGCATCCCTGTCCATGGCTATGGCCTTCCCCATTGCGCTGGTGGTGGCGCTGGGGCGGCGGTCCAAACTCCCCGCCATACGCACGTTTTGCACCATTTACGTCGAGTTGATCCGCGGAGTGCCATTGATCTCGGTGCTGTTCATGGCGTCGTTCATGTTCCCGCTGTTCATGCCGCAGGGCTTCAACATTGATGTGCTGGTGCGGGTACTCGTGGGCATCACCCTGTTTGCAGCCGCCTACATGGCCGAAGTGATACGTGGCGGACTTCAGGCCCTCCCCAAGGGGCAAATTGAAGCAGCAGCCACACTGGGCCTGTCTTACTGGCAAACCCAGCGCAAGATTGTGCTGCCGCAGGCGCTGGCCATGGTGGTGCCCAGCATCATGAACAACTTCATCTCGACGTTCAAAGACACCTCGCTGGTAACCATCGTGAGCCTTTACGAACTCACGGGCGCCCTGTCACTGGCCTTGAATTCGGACTCTGACTGGCGCCCTTTCAAAATTGAAGGCTATCTGTTCATTGCCCTCATCTATTTTGTTTTCTGCTTCTCCATGTCGCGCTACAGCCAGTGGGTAGAAAAACAAGTCAACAAAAGCAAACTTCGCTGAGATCCCAATATGTCTGAACCCATCATTACTTTCGACAAAGTCAACAAGTGGTACGGTAATAACTTCCATGTGCTGCGCGACATTGACCTGTCGGTGGCCAAGGGCGAACGCATCGTCGTTTGCGGCCCGTCGGGCTCGGGCAAGTCCACCCTGATCCGCTGCATCAACCGGCTCGAAGAGCACCAGCAGGGCCACTTGACGGTTGATGGCGTGGAACTTACCGATGACGTCAAAGCCATCGACGACATTCGCAAAAAAGTCGGCATGGTGTTCCAGCAGTTCAACCTGTTTCCCCACCTGACCGTGCTGGAAAACCTGACGTTGTCGCCCATGTGGGTGGGCAGGATGCCCAAGAAAGAGGCCGAAGAAAGAGCCATGGAGCAACTCAAGCGCGTGCGCATTGCCGAGCAGGCCAGCAAATACCCGCTGCAACTCTCCGGCGGTCAGCAGCAGCGCGTGGCCATTGCGCGTGCCTTATGCCTCACGCCCAAGATCATGCTGTTCGACGAGCCTACCTCGGCACTGGACCCCGAGATGATCAAGGAAGTGCTGGACGTGATGATCGAGATGGCCAGCCAGGGCATCACCATGATTTGCGTAACGCACGAGATGGGCTTTGCCAAAGCCGTGGCCGACCGGGTGATCTTTATGGACCAGGGGCAGATCGTCGAGCAGAACAACCCGCACGACTTCTTCAACAACCCGCAGAACGAACGCAGCCGGGACTTCCTGTCAAAGATCCTGGGGCACTGAACCAGCGCAGGCTTACAGGTAGTCGCCGACCTGAAAACGGCGCGTCTTGAGCCAGTATTCCCACGTGTAACCGGGCCATAGGGTGTCGATGTGACCATCGGCATTCTGGTACCAGCTTTTGCAGCCGGAAGACCACACGGTGCCCTGCATCTTTTGCTGCATCCGTACATAGTCGTCACGCTGCACATCCGGACGCAGGCGCAACGCTGTCTGACCCCGGCTTCGTAGTGCTTTTAGAGCCCGCACAATGTAGTCGACCTGGCACTCGATCATGAAGATGATGGAGTTGTGCCCCAGCCCCGTGTTGGGCCCCACCAGCATGAACAGGTTGGGGAATCCGGCCACGGTAATGCCCAGACGGGTTGCGGCAGGGTTGCTGCGCCACCAGGCGCCAAGCTCGGGCACCGGGGCCGCGGCGCCAGCGCCTTTAGCCGGTTCACCATGGATTTTCATGGGCGCGACAAACTCGGTTGCTTTGAAGCCGGTACCCCACACGATCACATCGCAGGGGTACAGCGTGCCGTCTGCCCCCACAACCCCATTCGGTGCAATGCTGCCCACAGCCTGGGTGACCAGGCTGACGTTCGGGCGTTGCAGCGTGGGAAACCAGGTGTTCGAAATCAGCAGGCGCTTGCAACCGGGATTGAAATCCGGGGTCAATGCATCACGCAGCGCAGGGTCCGCCACCTGGCTGCGCAGGTGGTGCCCTGACAGACGGCGCAGCATGGATTGCATACGCGCAGACCCCATGAAGCCCATGCCGATCCACTCGTTGAACCAGTACACCCGCCAACGGCTCAGGCGCTGCAACCCGGGTACAAAGCGATAGGCCCACCGGCGCACCGCGCCATAGGGTTGATCCCAGCGCGGCAACACCCATGCCGCCGTGCGCTGGAACACGTCCACATGCGCCGCATCGGGTGCAATCTCGGGCACAAACTGGATCGCACTCGCACCCGTGCCCACCACGGCGATGCGCTTGCCTTTCAGGTCAATATCGTGGCGCCAGTGGCTAGAGTGAAACGACTGGCCGGCAAAGCGGTCCACACCGGGAATATCGGGGATAGCCGGTTTGTTCAAGGGCCCGGTTGCCAGAATGACGTGGCGCGCCAGCAGGGGCGCTTGCCCCTGAAGTTCAATTTCCCAGCATTGCTGCTCTACCAGCCAGCGCAGGGCCTGCACATCGGAGTTGAATCGGATCAGGGGCCGCAGCGCATAGGTGTCGGTCACGCGCAGGATGTAGTCCTGAATCTCCTGCTGTTGGGGGTAAGGCCGTGTCCACCGCGTGTTGGGCTCAAATGAGAAGGAATACATGTGCGAGGGCACATCGCAGGCGCACCCCGGATAGATGTTGTCACGCCAGGTACCGCCCACCTCGGTGCTGCGCTCCAGAATGACCAGTGCATCCACACCACTCTGGCGCAAGCGGATGGCGGCACACAAACCACCAAAACCCGCACCAACAATTGCCACATCAATTTGCTTCATCGGGCAAAGTTAACACAGCACCCGTGGGCGCCCAAGCCCCTTGATGCTACTTGGGTAACTCGTGTGACGCGGTCGAAAATCCGGGCCCCAGACGGTCGGATGTCCATCGCAACAGATCGAACCACATCTGGTGAATTTCGGCATCCTGCGGCGTTCGCGACGCGCTGGTCAGCTCGATGGTGACCACCGGCACCCCCTTGTGGACGCCACCGTAGTTGCCCAGTGAGCCCGGGTAGATGCCCACCTGATCCAGATACAGGCGACCCAGTTTGCTGGGCGGTGTCGAAGGGCCGTCAAAATCGAGCACGCCGTAGGGGGCGTGCACACTCACGATCAGGTTGGGTTTGAAACTCTCCATCTGCTCCAGCAGAAAACGCGACTCCGGCTCCGACAGAGGCTTGTTGCCCGGCCAGCGGCGCGGATCCCGACGGGTGCGGGTTTCCCAATAGACCTTGGCATCACGCGCCCAATTGGGCGTGGGAAAGTTGCGGTTCAGGTCCACTCCGTGGGCATTGACGCGACGCGCGGGTCGGGCAAACAGTCCATCGGGGTTAAGCGCCGGAATGAAGCGCCAATGAATCGGTTCGGGCATGACCGCCATTGGCACCTGGGCCAGGGCGATCCAGTGAAACACCAGTGAACTCGATGACATCTCGTCACCATGAATGCCACCCAAAACCAGCACCCGCAGACGTGCACCAGCGGGGTGGATGTCGCGGCTCCAGATGGCGCGCCCCAGCACCGAGCGGGCATGCGTATCCTGCAACTGGGCGGCATTGCACAAAACCGGCTGGACATTCGGTATTTTTGAAGAAAAGTCCCGGCAAGCCCTTATGGAATCTGCCTGTGCAGCTATGTTTAGCATAGCAACAAGGGCACAGAGAAACGATCGAAATACCATGCACCGATTGTAGGGCGACCCGGCCTTAGTGCGGGTTGTTCACGCAGGCGACTGGCTGTGTCATCTATTTCGGGTAAATTCAAAGCATGTCTTTGCAAGCCAGCCCCGATCGGGCCCTCCCCCCCAACTTCTCCCCCACCGAATTTCGACAGGCTTTGGGCATGTTTGCCACCGGCGTCACCATCGTGACGGCCCGTAGCGCCGATGGCACGCTGGTTGGGCTCACCGCCAATTCGTTCAACTCGGTGTCCATGACACCCCCGCTGGTTTTGTGGAGCCTGGCGCGCGCCGCCGGGTCCATGGCGGCCTTCAGCACCGGGTCGCATTACGCCATCAACATTCTGGGTGCGGACCAGCAGGACCTTGCTCGGCAGTTTGCGTCACGCGACGGCGACCGGTTTGCCGGCGTGCGCTTCATTCCCGGCAGTGGCGGGGCCCCTCTGATAGAGGGCGCAGTGGCCACTTTTGAATGCTTCAACCGCAGCCGCTACGAGGAAGGCGACCACGTTATCTTTGTTGGAGAAGTTGAACGCTGTACGCACCGACCGGGCGCTGCACCCCTGCTGTTTCATGGGGGCAAGTTTTACGCGGAACATCCGCTGTGAGCAAACGGCTGGCGGCCCCATGACCCAGCGCAAGGAGCATCTGGACCCCCTTGCGATCGGCCTGCTGCTGGCCTGCTTTGCGTTCTGGGGATTTCAGCAAGTGCTGGTCAAGGCAACCCTGGCCGAGGTGCCGCCCGTGTTTCAGGCGGCCCTGCGTTTTGCCGGGGCGACGGTACTGCTGGCCGGGTGGTGTCGCTGGCGTGGGGTGCGTTTGTTTCAGCGCGACGGAACGCTGGCCGCCGGGCTTCTGGCGGGAACGCTCTTTGCTCTGGAATTTGCCTGTCTCTTTGTCGGTCTCCAGTATTCCGCGGCATCGCGACTGACCGTGTTCCTGTACACCTCACCCTTGTGGGTGGCACTGGTGCTGCCCTGGGTCGTGAAATCCGAGCGACTCTCGCCAGTGCAGTGGCTGGGTCTGGCATTTGCCTTCAGCGCGATCGTGTTCACCCTGCGGGAAGGTTTTGTTGTACCGGGCCAACCCCTGCAGTGGCTCGGAGACCTGCTGGGGCTCGTCGCAGGCATGTTCTGGGGACTGACCACAGTCATCATTCGCAGCAGCTCGCTGTCGCGCACGTCCCCGGAAAAGCTGCTTTTTTACCAGGTTGCCTTGAGCACCGTGGCGTTGCCACTCATTTCGCTGGCGATGGGCGAGCGCTGGCTTTGGACCTTCAGTGCCTTTGCCACCACATCGCTGGTGCTGCAAATGGCCGTCGGCGCATTTGCCAGTTATCTGGTGTGGATGTGGGTTCTAGGGCGCTATCCCGCGACCAAGGTCAGTGCATTTGCATTTCTGACACCGGTCTTTGCGCTGTTGTTTGGCGCCTTGTGGCTGGGGGAGGCCGTCACGCCGGCGCTGCTCGCGGCCCTGGCGCTCGTAGCCGTGGGCATTGTGCTGGTGAACCGCCGCCCCGGTCCGCTATCAAATAAGTAGCTACCTGCGCAGGTTCTACGGGGGCTAGAGGCCTGAATGGCTTATAAATTCCGCTAGGGTGCGTTGTCCATGCTGTTGCGCATGGCAATTTGGGCCACGGCGTCCAGCGCCCCGTCCACCACGGGCTGGCCCGAGATGATGCGCAAGCTGCCTGCTGCGACCAACTTGTCGAGGGAGCGCCGCGTCATGGATTGGCTGGCCCCCAAAACACTGGTAAACAAAAATAGCGTGCCATGGGGACTCGCCCAAATGAGCTGGGTGCGAACCCACTGGTCATTGGCAAGCAATTCCACCCAGGATCCCAGTGGCAGATCGCTCGCAGCGCCCTGCGGTACCTGACTTGCAACTGCGTCCACTGCAGTCGCCGATTCAGCAGACACCGGGCGCTCCGCCGGCACAACGGAAGGAGACACTTCCTGTTCCGAGGCATCAGGCAATTCGATAAAGTTGGAGGCTTTGGCCTCTTCGGGAGCGACCCAGGGGTCACCCGACTCCACACGGTGCGAGCGCGGGCTTGCAACGGCGTCCAGCACAGGCGCCACCGGAACCTCGGCAGGCCTTTGCGCTGCCTTGAACGCCATCTGGTGGAAACCCATCAGCGCTTCCAGGAAGACGCTGGTCTTCACCGACGGGTATTGGATGGTTTCCAGGCCGTCGCGCAGGGTACCCAATAGAAGCGGAACCAGCCGCGTCAGCTTGGCAATGTTTTTGCGCGTGAGCTCAGGGTGGGTACTCCACAGCAGGGCAGAAATCAACGCCTGGTATTTGTCCGCCGCACTGGAGCCCGCTCCGCCCGCAATGCGCGCCTGCGCTACGACTTGTGCCCACGGTCCGCACAGAAAATCAATCACTACCGGTGGCACGCGCGCTCCATCCGGATGGGCATCGATTTCACGGGCAATTTTTTCGGCCAGGATGTTGCGTTGCTCGGCATGCTGCAGGGCTTTGACAGCGGCTTCCCGGTCGCGCGCCTTGACCGTCTCGGCACGACTCCATGCGGCCCGCAGACGCCCTAGGACTTGCTCAAACGGCTCGGAATTCTCAAGTGTTGCGCTGGCCAAGACCGCCAAAGCCTCTTCGAGTTCGCGGACAAAATCCGGAAAACCGCGGGCCTGCACCGAACCGTAGGCCAGGCTGCGATGCGTTATCTCCTGCAGCAGCGCGCGCGCGGGGTGCCCTTTATCAGAGAAAAACCGGGGGTCCACGAGCGCCAGACGCAGCATCGCAGGCTCGAGATTTCTGATTAGCCTTTGCACGGGTTCCAGCAAACGCGGATCCATCGCGATGTTGTCCACCATGAGTTCCACCACTTCAAGACTCAATGCCTGAGCCACTCCGCCGGCACTGCGCCGCAGGGACTGCCGCACGGCATCGATCGACGTGTCACCCGCGATGGCCTCACTGGGCGCCATTCGCCTGCGTTGTTCCAGGCGTTGCACCACCTGGTCCACCTGCTGCATTTCGGCCAGTGCTTCAAACGCTGCCGGCACCGTGGCTGCAAAATCAGAGACGGGCACCTCGGCGGCGCCCGGTCCCCCTTCGAATTCACGCGAGAACTGGCGGGCGAACGACTCCAGGTGGCTACCGTGTGGGGCATCCTGACCCAACTCGCCAGCGAGAAGGCTGCGCAGTTTGTCGAGCGTAAAAAAGGCGCCCTGGCCTGCGCCCTCGGCAGCAAGGGGGCGGGAGGTCCGGTTCGCGGCGACGGGCTGCGAAGGGCGCGTATCGCCTTGTAACGCACGTACAGCGGCACTGCTCGGCGTTTGCACCACCGCATAACCGGCCGCGGCGACACCCTCACCGATCAATCGGGCTGAAAAATTGAGGTAGAGATCCCGCAGCTCCGGTCCCAGAGTCGCGCTCATCACGGCCATCCAGTCCAGACGAATTGCCGGAGCGACCTGCATCTGCTCCAAAACGTCCTTCAGGGCATTGACATAGACCTCTGGGCGCAAGGGATTGCGCTCAGGGCGAACGGTCGCCAGACCCAATGCGGTACTGATCAACGTGTTGAGTTCCGCCAGGCTGGCGTCGGCGGCCAGCAAGGCCACCTGTTGCGCGCGGGCCAGGGTCACGCTTTCCTGGACCTGCCATTCATCCATCAGTTCCAGCTGGTCAAAATGCAACTCGGTCACGACCAAAGGCACAATCCTGACCGCCCGTTCAGGACTGGAAAAAGCGGCCAGCAAAGCCTTGGGGTACTGGGTACGCAGCTCCGTTTGTTTGCTTTGCAGCAGTTTGATGGAAGCGGCCAGTGCATCGCGTTCCCGTAAGTCACGCGCCGCCTTTTCACGGGCATGCAAGGCCATGCCGGTAGCGGCCACCAGCTTGCCCATCAAAATACCGCCGCCCGCAGCGGCCTCATCAATGAGGGCCCGATACAGGGTTGCGTATCGGGCAGGGGGCTGCGTGTGCGTCATCGGCCGGGCGTCTTCGGAGCGTGTTACTTGAGCGCCTTGAAGCGCATGCGCTTGGGCTTGGCGCCTTCTTCGCCCAGACGCTTCTTCTTGTCGGCTTCATATTCCTGGTAATTACCGTCAAAGAAGGTCCACTGGCTATCGCCTTCGGCGGCCAGGATGTGGGTGGCAATGCGGTCCAGAAACCAGCGATCGTGGCTGATCACCATCACCGAGCCGGCAAACTCCAGCAAGGCATCTTCCAGGGCGCGCAGGGTTTCCACGTCCAGGTCATTGGATGGCTCATCGAGCATCAGCACGTTTCCGCCCGCAATCAGGGTCTTGGCCAGGTGCAGGCGTCCACGTTCACCACCCGACAGTGTGCCAACCCGCTTTTGCTGGTCGCCGCCGTTGAAGTTGAATCGGCCGCAATACGCACGGCTGGGCATCTGGAACTTGCCCACGTTCAGAATGTCGAGGCCGCCAGAGACGTCTTCCCAAACTGTTTTTTCGTTGGCCAGGTCGTCACGGTGCTGATCGACAAACGCCATCCGGACCGTGGAACCAATCACCACTTCGCCGCTATCGGGCTTTTCACGGCCCGCAATCAGCTTGAACAGCGTCGATTTACCGGCCCCGTTGGGACCAATGATGCCGACGATCGCGCCTGCGGGAACGGTGAAGCTCAGATTGTCGATCAGCAGGCGATCGCCAAAGGACTTGCTCACATTGTGGAACTCGATCACCTGGGTACCGAGTCGCTCGGCTACCGGAATGAAAATCTCGTTCGTTTCCACGCGCTTCTGGTATTCAAAATCGGACAGCTCCTCAAAGCGTGCCAGGCGGGATTTGCTCTTGGCCTGGCGGGCTTTGGGATTCTGGCGTGACCATTCCAGCTCTTTCTTCAGGGCTTTTGCACGGGCCTCTTCACCCTTTTGCTCTTGCGCCAGGCGCTCGCCCTTCTGGTCGAGCCAGGAGCTGTAGTTGCCCTTCCACGGAATACCGTGGCCGCGGTCGAGTTCCAGAATCCATTCGGCGGCGTTGTCCAGGAAGTAGCGATCGTGGGTGATAGCCACCACGGTGCCGGGGTAGCGCTGCAAAAACTGCTCCAGCCAGTCCACCGATTCGGCATCCAGGTGGTTGGTAGGCTCGTCGAGCAGCAGCATGTCGGGCTTGGACAGCAACATGCGGCACAAGGCCACACGGCGCTTTTCACCACCGGACAGCACGCCAATTTTGGCGTCCCACGGTGGCAGGCGCAGTGCGTCAGCCGCAATTTCGAGCTGGTGCTCTGAGTCGGTTCCGGATGTGGCAATGATGGCCTCCAGGCGGGCCTGTTCGGCAGCCAGGGCATCAAAGTCGGCGTCAGGCTCGCCGTAGGCGGTGTACACCGCTTCCAGCTTGGCCTTGGCCGCAAATACCTCGCCCATGCCGTCTTCCACACTCTCGCGCACCGTGTGCTCGGGGTTGAGCTTGGGTTCCTGCGGCAGGTAGCCGATGTTCAGACCCGGCATGGGGGTGGCTTCGCCCTGAATCTCGGTATCCAGACCGGCCATGATCTTCAACAGGGTGGACTTGCCGGAACCGTTGACGCCCAGGACGCCGATCTTGGCACCGGGGAAAAAGCTCAGGGAAACGTCTTTGAGAATCTGACGTTTGGGCGGCACAATCTTGCCGACCTTGTTCATGGTGAAAACGTATTGGGCCATTGCTATGCTAATTTAGGTGGGTGTAAATACCCCATTATCGACTGCAGCACCCCCGAGCGGGAGTTGGTAGCCCACAATTAGGAGAGGCCACCTGCTTTTGCAAGGTCGTTCCGCAAGGCGGTCTGGGCGACTGCATCCAGGGCGTTGTCCATGACCCGGCCGTCCGAGACCAGCCGGATCAGCCCCATCCCGCGCAACCGGTCCATGGTGCGCCGGGACATGGAGTGGGCCATTCCTCCCGCAGAAATGAACATGAACAGAGTGCGGTGGGGACTGGACCAAGTCAATTGGGCTCGAACCCAAACGCCACCCAAGGCCAGATCGACCCAGGAACCGGTGGTCAGGCTTTGCGACGTCCAAGCCTGCTGGTCCACCGGATCGGGGGTCTCCGGCTCTTCGATGAAATCCGGCGCAAGTTCCTTTGAACCTTTGAGGTAAGCGGCATCGGCCGCTTCATCATCGGCCATCCAGAATGCGTCAGGAGAGACGTCGACCTCACTCTCCACTGCCTCCGCATCCTGCCCGGCTGTTGTGTTGACTGCATCTTCAACCGGTACGGCTCGGGCACCTTCAAATGCCTGTTCATGAACCGCAATCAGCGCATCAAAAAACACAGGTATGCGCTCTGGCGGGTAGGAAATCAGATTCAACCCCTGACGCATCTTCACGAGCATGCCAGGCACCATTTCAACCAGCCGTGCACGGTTGCGCCGGGCCAGCCGCACCTGCACGCTCCAGATCAGATCGTCCACCAGTCCGAGATATCCGTCGGCATCCACGGTACCATCGACGCACAGGAGCTGCGATTCCGCCACCACCTGAGCCCAAGGACCCCGAAGGAATGTGGCGACGATTTCCGGTACCTTTTTGCCTTGAATTCGTTCTCCAAAGTCTTGCGCCAGGCGCTGCGCCAGCAGGTTGCGTTGCTCCGCATGCAACAACCCGCGGGCGGACTCTTCGGCGCGCTGGCGCTGGTCGAGCTCTTCACGAGCCCACCCCTCCTCGAGCTTGCGCAAGACGCGCGCAAAGGCAGCCGCATCACCCTCACCGCTGGCAAAAATGCTGATGGCGTTGTCGAACAACTTCTGGAATCGGGCATAGCCCGGCTCATCTTCAGAAGAAAAAGCCAGGCTGCGGCTGGTAATTTGATCCAGAAACAGGCGGGCTGGGTGTTTGCGTTCGCTGAAAAACCGGGGATCTGATTGAGACAGCGCGATCAGTACAGGCTCCATCTCCTTGAGATTCTTGCGAATCGCAGGCAACAGGCGCCGGTCCTGCATCAGATTCTCGAGCATCAGGCGGACTACTTCCTCACCCAATTCGCGACCCAGTCTTTTGCTCTTGACCTGTTTGCGCAGAGCGGGCATATCACCCCGAACCGTCGTTGCCGTCCCGGCTTGTGAAGCGACCGACCGCGTGGCCCGCTCGGTCAGGCGCTTCATCATCGGCTCCATCAAGTGCATGTCCTCCAGCGCCTCGAAGGAGGCGGGCACGGTGTGCATGAAGTCCTTGCCCCCCCCCGCCTGGGGCCCCGGGTCCAGTTCACCCGACAGCAGTCGGCGCAATTTGTCGAGCGTGAGCATCGTGCGGGTGATTGAATTTTCTGGTGGCTTTTTCTGTGCGCCGAAACCGCCCACCAACGTGCCTGCAGGGACCACGGGCTCCACGCCCTGGGAACGCAGCCAGTCTGTCACCTCCTTGTACAGCTGCCGCAAGCTCACGCCCAGCAAGCCCGCCGCAGGCCCCATCAGGGCTGATCGGGCTTCTTCACTGCCGACATGCTCCTGCAAACTTTCACGCAAGGCATGTACAAAGGAGTCCGGCTTGAGTGGATTCAAATGCCCTTGGACCGTAACCCACCCCATCAGGCTGCTGATCATGGCGTTAAGGGCTGGCAAAACATCATTCACTGCCAGAACAACCTCTTGCTGCGTCAGTGCAAATTCGATGTTGGCATCAATCTGCTCTTCTTCCAAAAACTGAAAATCATCGAAGCGCACCAGGTTTTTTTCCTGCTTGCGAAGCGCATCGCCGCTATACACAGCCTCACGCAATGCTGCGGCAAACGTCTTTTTCAGCGCATCCTGATGCGCATAGAGATGCTCAATAGCGGCCTTCGCACCGGCATGGGTCGGCGTACGAAGATTCTTATTCTTCACAGGTAACAGCGACGCTTGCAGCCCTGCAACTACCTCGCTCACCAAGGTATCGCTCTGGTCAAGAACGGCCTCCAGGCAATCCTGCAAAGAAGGCTTGAAACTACCCGCCTCATGGGCCACACCAAAACGCCGCAGCATGAACTTTTTCATTGTGTGAACATTGTCCCCGTTGTCTGTGTCTATGACCACCGCACTGACACATTGTTACCGACCGGCCTCCCCAAAAAATACCGCTGAAACCGTTTTTTTGCACGCAAGCGTCCAACGTGCGACAATACTCGGAGTTGCGGTGCGTCAGTTGCCCGCTACGCCAGCACCTTGCTGGGGGCCAGAGAGACACTCTGCGTCCTACTTTTGCATCTATCTGCCTTTGACTGACTGGTGGCGAAAGCCCTCAGACAGGCCGATATCCCTAGCGCCCTGGGTGGGCGCCATACTCATGAACTTCGAAGAATTGAACCTGGCCCCGGCCATCGTTAAGGCCGTGCGCGAGCAGGGTTACGAAACGCCTACCGCCATTCAGGCGCAGGCCATCCCCCTCGTGCTGGAGGGCCGCGACCTGCTGGGCGGAGCCCAGACCGGCACCGGTAAAACCGCAGCTTTTACCCTGCCCATGCTGCACCGCCTCTCCATGAGTCGCAGCGCACAAAACAAATTCGGCGGCGTCGGCATCCGTGCCCTGGTGCTGACCCCCACCCGCGAACTGGCGGCCCAGGTGGAAGAATCCGTTCGCACCTACGGCAAATACCTGCAACTCAGCAGCACCGTGATTTTTGGCGGTGTAGGCATGAACCCCCAAATCTCCAAGCTCAAAAAAGGCGTGGACATTCTGGTGGCCACACCCGGCCGTCTGCTTGACCTGCTGCAACAAGGCATGCTGGACCTGGGCCAGGTGCAAATGCTGGTGTTGGATGAGGCCGACCGCATGCTGGACATGGGCTTCATCCATGACGTGAAAAAAGTGCTGGCCGTGGTGCCCAAAGACAAGCAAAGCCTGCTGTTCTCGGCTACCTTCAGCGACGAAATCCGCGAACTGGCCGCCGGCCTGCTCAAAGACCCACAAAGCGTGCAGGTCACCCCACGTAACACCACGGTGCAACGCATCACCCAGGTGATCCATCCCGTGGGACGCGGCAAGAAGAAAGCCTTGCTGGCCCACATCATCAACGAGCACAACTGGAGCCAGGTGCTGGTGTTCACGCGCACCAAGTTTGGCGCCAACAACGTGGCCGAATTTCTGGAAAAGAACGGCATCACCGCCATGGCCCTGCACGGTAACAAGAGCCAGGCCGCCCGCACACAAGCCCTCTCCGGCTTCAAAAGCGGTGACGTGCGCGCATTGGTTGCGACCGACATTGCGGCACGCGGTATTGACATTGATGACCTGCCACACGTCGTCAACTACGAAATCCCCAACGTCAGCGAAGACTACGTGCACCGCATCGGCCGCACCGGTCGTGCGGGCAACGACGGCGCAGCCGTGAATCTGGTGTGCCTGGACGAAGAAGGCTTCATGCAGGACATCGAGCGCTTCACCAAGCAAAATATTCCTGTGCAGATCGTGGACGGTTTTGGTCCTGAGCCAGGCGAAGTGGGTGAACCCATCGCCATGGGTCGCCAGACCATCTGGGGCGGCGCGGGCAAGCCGCCAAGCCGCGACGTGATGCAGGCAGCCGCCAAGGCCGCCCGCACCGAAATGCTGCAACGCGTACGTGACAACCGCGCCGGCCAGGGTCAACCTGCGGGACGCGGCCCCAGCAATGGCGGCGGCAACGGGGGTGGTCGTGGTGGTCAAGGTCAACGTGCTGGCGGTGGCGGTGGTCGTGGTGGCGAACAAGCGCCCCGCCCGCAAGGTGCACGCGGTCCCCAAGGTCAAGGCCAAGGACGTGGTCCACGCCCCCCAATGGGTGATGCACAACCACGCGGTGACGCACAGCCACGCAGCCACGCGGGCGGCTTTGCTGGCGGCGGCTATAGCGAGCCCCGCGCACCCCGCTCGGCACCCGGTGGTCAACCTGACCCGATGCGCACGAGTGTCGATATGATGGCTGAACGCGGCGCACGCCGTGGCAATTTCGGCGGTGGAAACCGCGGTGGCTCAGGCAACGGAGGCGGCAATGGCGGCGGTTCACGGTCGGGTGGCTTTGGTGGCGGGAGCAACGGGCCTCGTGGGTCGGGAAATCCTCGCGGCCCTTTTAGCCGATAAAACTTATAGCGCGGTCCACAGCGTGGGCCGACGTTCGCTGCCGATGCAGCACCCCAAGCTGGTACTACACATAGTTGACTTCAAGGCCATGCCGGCTTTGCCCAAGGTCGATGATTGTTTCATCGCGCTGGGAACCACCATCAAGGTGGCTGGCAGCCAGGCGGCCTTTCGGGCCGTTGATTTTGAAGCCGTTCAGGCTGTAGCCCGCGCCGCACTTGCGACAGGCGCTACAAAAACAGGAGTGGTCAGCGCCATGGGGGCTGACCCCGAATCCTCCATTTTTTACAACCGCGTCAAAGGCGAGATGGAAGCAGCACTGTCTGCCATGGGTTTTCAGACTCTGGCGTTTGCGCGCCCCTCCATGCTGGCCGGTCACCGGGAAGCGCTGGACCAACCCGCGCGTCCGGGTGAGCGCATCGGTTTATGGCTCATGCAGGGCCTCAAACCCCTCATTCCCTCCAACTACCGCGCGATTGAAGCCAGAGACGTAGCCCACGCACTGGTGCAGGCCCTCAAAAAGGGCAAACCTGGCGTACACACCCTGTTATCGGGTGCGATGCAGCCTGCCTAAGCGCGCAAAAACAGCGTCACAAGCGGGTCCGGCCCCACTTGTCGGCTCCAGTGGCCGTGGATGGCGGGATCAAACGTCGCGCCCTCGGGCAACAAATCGGCCGAATAAAAATGCTCACCCGGCTTGAAGACGCGCGAGACGCCGCCCTGAATGCCAATCTCCATCTGCCCACCCAAAATAAACACCCACTGGGTGTAACCGGAGCAATGGAACGGGCTACGAAAACCCACCGGACTGGTGCGCAACTGGTAGCCGCCCGAGGGGAATAGCCCGGACAGCCTGCTTTGCGGTGAACCCTGTTCGAGCGGCACAATTTCCTCGCGGAACTGCGCGCGTCCATCGGTGTCGGTAAACAAGACTACTTTGGTAAACGGTGTCATCGGTTTTGCCTGGTTGAGATGGCTGGATTATTCCCCACTCCGGTGTGCAGGATTGCAAAAAGATAGACCCATGAACCTGCGCAGTGGAGGCACAATCTGGCGCATGAGACTTCTACACACCATGCTGCGCGTTGGCAATCTTCAGCGCTCAATCAATTTCTACACCGATATTCTGGGCATGAAGCTGCTGCGCACATCGGAAAACCCCGAATACAAATACTCGCTGGCGTTTGTGGGCTACGGCAACAACCCGGACCATGCCGAGTTGGAGCTCACCTACAACTGGGGCGTGGAATCGTATGAGATGGGTACCGCCTATGGCCACATCGCGCTCGGCGTGCCAGATGCCTATGCCGCCTGCGAAAAAATCAAAACCGCCGGTGGCAATGTGACCCGGGAGGCAGGTCCGGTCAAGGGCGGGGCCACCGTCATCGCCTTCGTGACCGATCCGGATGGCTACAAGATTGAGTTAATCCAGCGCGCCGAAGACGCTCCTGGCGCGGGTCTGCGTTAAGGCCCGGCGTTTGGCTTTTTACCTCTTTTGTGGCTTTGCCCTGCTACTGGTTCTGGGGCTCCTGGGACAGCCCCGCTGGCTGGCCTACCGTCGCGGTCGTGTGGGTGGACAGGCGTTTCCCGCAGCCTGGCGCAAGATTCTGCAGCGCCGCGTGCCACTGGTGCGCAAGCTCCCTGCGGATTTGCAGCTGCAGCTGAAAAAACACATGCAGGTTTTCATTGCCGAAAAGACCTTCATTGGCTGCGCGGGTCTGCGCATTACGGATGAAATGCGGGTGGTCATCGCTGCACAAGCCTGTCTGCTGCTGCTGAATCGGGTGACCGATTACTTTGGCCAGGTGCGGCAAATTCTGGTGTACCCAGGCGCCTTTGTGGTTCAGCGCACCACGACGGACGGTGCCGGCGTGCAACAGGAACACCGCCATGCGCTGGCGGGTGAATCGTGGTCCGAGGGACAGGTCATTTTGTCGTGGCAGGACACGCTGGAAGGTGCCGCAGCAGCCGATGACGGGCGCAACGTGGTCATTCATGAGTTTGCCCACCAGCTGGATCAGGAAAACGGCGCGGCCCACGGCGCTCCGCCCCCGGCTCCCGGAGACACGCACTACAGCGCACAGCGCTGGTCCCAGGTATTTCATGCGGCCTATGCGCAGCTGCAGGACGAGTTGCACCGGGGACACGAAGGCCTGCTAAGCCACTATGGCGCAAAAGATCCCGCAGAGTTTTTTGCAGTTGTGTCCGAAGTGTTTTTTGAACAAGCCCACGCGCTCGCAGAAGCGTACCCGGCGCTGTACCGCGAACTGAGTGGCTACTACAAAGTGGACCCGCTGAGCTGGTAAGCCCCGTCTACAAACCGTCCAGAACAAAAATGGTTCTGCGAGCCGACTGCTTGCTGATCTTCAGCAACTCCTGGTACGGTGCCGAATCATAGAAACGGTTGGCCGACGCGGCATCCGGGAACTTGACCAACACCATGCGCGTTGGCGTCCACAAGTCGTCTTCCTTGATCGTCATCTCACCACCGCGGGCCAGGTACTCGCCACCAAATTGCTCCACCAGCGGCTTGGCCTGCACTTTGTATTCCTCGTACAAAGCAGGGTTGTCGAGCAAGGTATCAACGACCAGATAAGCTGCCATGGGCACCTCCAAAGGAGAATCAAAGGCGCCAGTCTACTGCTTCAAACCTTGCGTATCCCGGGCCAGTTGTGTGATGCGCGCCCAGTCGCCCTGCGCCAATGCATCGGCAGGCACCAGCCATGAACCACCCACGCAGACGACATTGGGCAGCGCCAGAAAATCAGGGGCGTTTTGCAGCGTGACACCGCCCGTTGGGCAAAACTTCACATCAAAGAACGGGCCGCTCCAGGCCTTGAGCAGGGCGGGACCACCGGCTTGCATGGCCGGGAAGAACTTCAGCTCGGCAAAACCATCTTCCTGCGCCATCATGATTTCGCTACCCGTAGCGACGCCGGGCAGCAAAGCCAGGCCCGCATCACGGCAGGCCTGCCCGACCGCGCGGGTGTAGCCCGGGCTCACGGCAAACAATGCGCCAGCCATGGCGGCCGCCTGCGCATCCGACTTGCTGCGCACGGTGCCCGCACCGACAACGGCCTCTGGCACTTCACGGGCAATGGCCTCAATGCAGGCCAGCGCCTGGGGGGTGCGCAGTGTCACCTCCAGCATGCGAATGCCACCGGCCACCAACGCACGCGCCATCGGCACGGCGTGGGCCACATCGTTCAACACAATGACGGGAATGACAGGGGCATCCTGCATGACTTGCAGGGACGTAAAAGTTGGTTTCGTGGTCATGAAAATCTCCGGAATTACAGCCAGGTACAAGCGCCTTCTTCGGCGGTCAGGGCATTGCGGCGCATGCTGGCAAACAGTTCGCGACCCATGCCAATGCCGTTGGCGGTGCGCAGTTCATCGGGCATGGGGGACAGCAGGCGCGCATTCCACTCAGTCTCTGGCACCAGCACTTGCAGCGTGCCGGCATTGGCGTCGAGTCGAATACGGTCGCCGTTCATGACTTTGGCCAGTGGGCCACCTGCAGCTGCCTCAGGCGACACATGAATGGCGGCTGGCACCTTGCCGGAAGCACCGCTCATGCGGCCATCCGTCACCAGCGCCACCTTGTAGCCCTTGCCCTGCAACACGGCCAGTGGCGGCGTGAGTTTGTGCAGCTCGGGCATGCCATTGGCCTGCGGACCCTGCCAGCGCACGACGCAGATGATGTCCTGATTCAACTCGTCGGCGTTGAAGGCGTGGTGCAGTGCCTCTTGGGAATCAAACACCCGGCACGGCGCTTCGATGATGTGGCGGTCATCCGGTACCGCGGACACCTTGATCACACTGCGCCCCAGGTTGCCCTGCAACAGCTTCAAGCCCCCGCTGGCGCTGAACGGTGCACTGACGGGACGCACGACGCTATCATCCTTGCTGGCGCCAGGATCGGCCCATTGCAGCCCTCCCTCGGCGCGCGCCGCCGGAATGCCGGTGAACTCGCGCAACCCGCCGGCCCGCACTGTCAGCACATCGGCATGCATGAAGCCAGCGTCCAGCAGCTCACGAATGACATAACCCGGGCCACCTGCCGCCTGAAACTGGTTCACATCGGCGCTGCCATTGGGGTACACGCGGGTCAGCAAAGGCACGACATCGGACAGATCCGAAAAATCGTTCCAGTCAATGGCGATGCCTGCGGCGCGGGCCACCGCCACCCAGTGAATCAAATGGTTGGTGGAGCCGCCTGTGGCAAGCAAAGCCACCATGGCGTTGACGATGCACCGTTCGTCCACCACACGGCCAATCGGTGCAAAACGCCTGGCTTTGGTGATACCCAGCACGGTGCGAACAGCCTCGCGGGTGAGCTCGCTACGCACGTCGGCACCGGGGTTGATGAACGCCGTACCAGGCACATGCAGGCCCATGGCCTCGAGCAGCATCTGGTTGCTGTTGGCAGTGCCGTAAAAAGTGCAGGTGCCTTGGGCGTGGTAAGCCGCAGACTCGGCCTCCAGCAACTCGGCCCGGCCCACCAGACCCTGGGCGGCCAGCTCTCGCACCTTGCCTTTGGCATTGTTCGACAAGCCCGATGTCATAGGCCCTGCGGGCACAAACACGGTCGGCAAGTGGCCAAAATGCAGCGCACCAATCAAAAGACCGGGCACGATCTTGTCACACACACCCAGCATCAGTGCCGCATCAAACACATCGTGGCTCAGCGACACGGCTGTGGCCATGGCGATGGTGTCGCGTGAAAACAGGCTGAGTTCCATGCCCGCCGTGCCCTGGGTCACGCCATCGCACATGGCTGGCACACCGCCAGCCACCTGGGCGGTTGCTCCCAGACGGCGCGCCTCGGTCTTGATGAGGTCCGGGTAATGCTGCAGCGGCGCATGGGCTGACAACATGTCGTTATAGGCATTGACGATGCCGATGTTGGGGCCCTTCTCGGCCACCACACGGAATTTGTCGATGCCGGTGACGCGGGCCTTGTCGCCGTCGGGCATGGCCGCAAACGCGTGGGCAACATTGGCGCAGCCCATGCGCTCGGCCCCGGGCGCCCGGTTGGCGGTCGCGTCCAGCTGCGCCAGGTAAGCTTTGCGGGTAGCGGCACTGCGCTCGGTGATGCGGCGGGTAACCGCCTGCACAACGGCATGGATGGGTGTTTGGGTTTGCATGGTGGCCTGTAACCTTCTATGTAACTTTATTACATGGCGGATGGTAACTGGGAAACCCCCTCTTGCGTCGATACGCAGTTACCAACCGGGTACGAATCACTGCCCGGTCAACAATAACGTCCGGGCACGCTGCAAGTCGTCGACGGTATCGATATCCATCACACAACCCGGGTCATTCACTATCATTTTGGTAGCTGATCGCGCAGCAACGACGGGGGCTGCGCCCTGATTTCCTTCCAAAGCAGCCAGCGCATCGCCACAGCTGCCAGCAAACCGTACGGGATGTCCACGCTGACCCTCAAAAACCGGTACCAGCACGTCCGCCAGCATGGGCTCCCTGGCCATGTAACGCAGGGTCTGGGCTTGTATCAGTGGCAGGTCTGCGGGCAATACCAGCCATCCCGGCGCAGCACGGGTCGCCCGCACCGCGGCGGCGATCGAGTCACCCATACCGGGGTGGCCTGCGTCCTCCAGATGCCAGCGCAAGCCACTGGCGCGCACAGCGTTCAAGGTGCGCTCCAGAACGGTCATGCCTCCAAGGTCCGCTTGCAGTTTGTGGGTGGTTCCACCTGAGGCCAGAAACCGCTCGCCGCGGCCCGATGCCAATACCAGCACGACTGGCAACCCTTCGGCCTCCTCAGCGGAAGGCCTTGGCAGCACAGGTCTAGCCAACGGCACAGCTGGAGGTGGAAGACCGCACCACCGGAGTCGCCGTCGTGTTTTTGACCTGAATGATCTGCGCCAGAATGGAAATGGCGATTTCTGCCGGCGTGCGGGCCGAAATGCGCAGGCCCACGGGCCCATGCAATCGCGAGAGCTGTTCCACACTCAAATCAAAATGCTCCGCCAGGCGCTTTTTGCGTGCGTCCTGGTTGCGCTGCGAACCCAGTGCGCCCACATAAAACGCGTCAGACGCCAGCGCCTCCAGCAGTGCCATGTCGTCCAGCTTGGGGTCATGGGTCAGCGCAACCACCGCGGTGTGGGCGTCCACCTGCAACTCCCGCACCACGTCGTCCGGCATGCCCTTCACGCGCTGCACGCCCCGCATGGACGCATCTTCCAATGTCGATGCGTACTCTTCCCGCGGATCGCACACCAGCACTTCAAAGTCCAGCGCAGTGGCCATGGCTGCCACCGCCTGCGACAACTGCCCTGCGCCAATCAGCAACAAACGCCAGCGCGGTCCAAACAAACTGGTCAGGGTAGACCCATCAAATTGCATGGCTTGCCCGCGCACGGCATCCCCCAAAGTCACGACTCCCGTAGCCAGTGTCAATGTCCGCGAAACCAGCTGGTGATTCGCAGTCCGGTCCAGCACAGCCTGCACCCAGGCGGTGTCGAGCAACGGCTCCTGCACCAGGCGCAGGGTGCCGCCGCACGGCAGGCCAAACCGCGTGGCCTCTTCTTTCGATACGCCATAGGCCAGCATGGCAGGCTTTGCGGATTCGGATTCGGATTCGGATTCGGATGCGGACTCGCCAGACCGATTCAAGGATGCCTTGGTGCGGGCGATCAGATCGTCCTCCACGCAGCCTCCCGAAACGGAACCACTGACCACACCATCATCCCGCACGGCCAGCAGAGCGCCAGGTGGGCGCGGAGCGCTCCCCCAGGTTTCCACCACCGTTACCAGGCTCACCGCGTGCCCCGCCTGCTTCCAGGCGAGGGCGTCTGCAAGTACCCGAAGGTCCAGACTGTCCATTCAGGCCTGCTTGATCGCGTCACCCGTGATGGGCAATTTGCGAACCCGTTTGCCGGTGAGGGTAGCCACGGCGTTGGCAATAGCCGGCGCTATCAGGGCCGTAGCAGGCTCGCCGATGCCGCCGGGCTTCTCGGTACTCTCGACCAGAATGATGTCAATCTGGGGCGACTGGTTCATGCGCACAATCGGGAAGCTGTTGAAGTTCGTTTGCTGCACGCGGCCCTTGTCCAGCGTGATTTCCTGCATGACGGCGGCTCCCATGCCGAACACAATGCTGGACTGGATTTGCGCCTCCACCGTGTCGGGATTGACCATGCGCCCCAAATCGGCAGCGACCGTGACACGGTGCACCTTGACATCGCCGCCCTCCAGGCTGATCTCGGCCACTTGTGCCATGTAGGTGTCATAGCCTTCCATGATCGCAATGCCGCGCGCACGACCAGCCGCCAGTGGCTTGCCCCAGCCGGCTTTCTCGGCCGCCAGCTTGAGCACGTTGGCAATGCGTGGCTGCGTCTCCAGCAGGCTCAGGCGGTAGGCCAACGGGTCTTTGCCCGCCGCCGTGGCCAGCTCGTCCATAAAGCTTTCATTGGCAAACGCATTGAGCGCATGGCTCACCGAACGCCAGTAGCCCACGCGCAGTCCGGCATCGTGTTTGACGATGTCATGCTTGGTCGCGGGGATGTCGTACAGAGCCACGGCAGCCTCGGTCATCAACGGGTCCTGCACCGGTCCAGGCAGGCCAAACACACGACCGGTGACGGACTGCGAAGTCAACCGGTATGTCATGGCGGTAGGCTTGCCATCGGCGCCCAGTGAAGCCGCCAGGGTGTTCACGGCCTGCGGGCGATAGAAGTCATGCGTCATATCGTCTTCACGCGACCACACCAGCTTGACGGGTTTGTTCACCGCCTTGGAGATCTGCGCGGCCTGGATGATGAAGTCGATGTCGATCCGTCGACCAAACCCGCCACCCAGGAAGGTGGTCTTCACCGTGACGTCTTCGGGCTTGACCCCCACCGCCGCCGCGATCTGACCTTGCGCAGCGTCTTGCCACTGGGTGCCACCAATGAGGGTCACCTTGCCGTTGTTGTAGTGGGCGGTGAAATTCATGGGCTCCAGAGGCGAGTGCGACAGCAGCTGGCTCACATACTCGGCGCGCACGACTTTTTGTGATGCTGCAATCACCGCATCGGCATCACCCACGGCCTTGAGCGGAAGCGCCGTTCCCGTTCGGGACGCCACGCGAATGCTCTCCAGCATGGTTTTTTCGGTCAGTGACGCACCAGCGCCTTCGTCCCAGGCAATCACCAGTGTCTTGCGTGCCATATTGGCCCGCCACCAGCTGTCGGCGACCACCGCGACACCATCCGGAATCTCAACTACAGCGATCACGCCGGGCATCGTTTTGGCCTTGGTCGAATCCACCGACTTGACCTTGCCGCCAATCACCGGGCACTGCTCCAGCGCGGCGTAGACCATGCCGGGCAACTTGACGTCAATTCCGAATTCGGCCTTGCCATTGACCTTGGCAGGTGAGTCCAGACGCGCTGTGCGCTTGCCCACAATGCGGAAGTCTTTGGGGTCCTTGATGGTCACTTTTTCAGGTACTGGCAATTTGGATGCATCTGCCGCCAGCGAACCATAGGTGGCCTTCTTGCCATTGGGGCCCAGCACCATGCCGTTGTCGGCCTTGAGCTCGCTGCGGTCCACATTCCATTTGGCAGCCGCAGCGCTGATCAGCATCTCACGCACCTGGGCACCCCCGATACGGAGCTTCTCCCAGCCATCGCGGACCGACGTCGAGCCGCCGGTCAACTGGGGGCCACCCAGCAAAGGATTGCCATATAGCTTGGCGTTGGCCGGGGCATTCTCGACCTTGATTTTCTTGATATCCACGTTGAGTTCTTCGGCAATCAGCATGGGCATGGAGGTGTACACCCCCTGCCCCATCTCGGAGCGCGCAGAAATCAGCGTAATGGTGTTGTCATCGGCAATATGCACCCAGGCATTGGGCGTGTACACGGTCCCTGCAGCCTGCAGAACACCCGGAAGGGCAATGCCCATGAGCAAGCCACCGCCAGCCAGGGTAGTGGTTTTGAGAAAGTCGCGACGTGATGTGGTCATGGTTATTTTCCTCAGGCTTTGCGCATCATGATGGCTGCATCCTTGATGGCAGCCTTGATACGGGGGTAGGTCCCACAACGGCAAATATTGCCACTCATCGCCGAGTCGATGTCGGCGTCGCTGGGGTTCCTGTTGGCGGACAGCAGAGCGGCCGCACTCATGAGCTGACCCGACTGGCAATAGCCGCATTGCGGCACATCGTGCTTGATCCATGCCACTTGCAGGGGGTGCGTGTTATCGCGCGACAAGCCTTCCACGGTAGACACTTTTTTTCCAGCGACTGAGGCCAATGGCGTCTGGCACGAGCGAACCGATGTGCCATTGACATGCACCGTGCACGCGCCGCACAGGGCCGCACCGCAACCGAACTTGGTGCCGGTCATACCCAGCTCATCGCGGATCACCCACAACAACGGGGTATCGGGTTCGGCATGCGCTTCAACCGCTTTGCCATTGACTTGAAACTTGACGCTCATGGGTGACTCCTGGAAAGTGAAACGATCGGGTTGCAACCACAACCGCAGGACCGCAGCTTAGATCCAAGTCAAACAAAGCCTATTCGGGTAAGCCCTAGAAAAATATCGTTTTCTCAAATTGAGACAGCCGCTTGTCGCCACAGAGACACCGACGCCATCATGCCGCCAGAGTGACCGGCTCCAGCGCGTCGGCTTGCGGCAGCACCCGGCCAATGATGGCTGCCTGCGGGTAACCGCAAAGGTGCAATGCACCAAGGCAGGCCTGTGCGCGGTCCGCCGGCACGCTGGCCAGCAGCCCACCCGCCGTCTGCGGATCAAAAACCAGGGGGTAACGCGGGTGGTTCACAAAATCTGCCTGGTTGCGCAGCGCGCGGCGCAAGCGCACGTTGGCGCTCTGCAGCGAACTCACAATGCCCGCCGCCACCGTCTCCACCGCACCATCAAGCAGTGGCAAGGCCGAGAGACTGATCTGCGCATCCACACCCGAAGGCCGTGTCATTTCGACCAGATGACCCAGCAGGCCAAAACCGGTCAGGTCGGTACAGGCCGTGGCACCGTGATCGCGCAGGCACTGCGCGCCCTGCCGGTTGGACTGCACCATGCTGGTCAGGGCTGCATCGATCCAGCGCCCCTTGGCCGCCAGCCGGGCGTGCGCCGCAAACAGCGTTCCGGTTCCAATGGGTTTGGTCAGAATGAGCACGTCGCCGGGCTGCATGCCGCCCTTGCGCAGGATGGCGTCCGGGTTGTCATCAATCAGTCCGTTGATGGCAAAGCCCAGCGCCAGCTCGGCGCCCTCGCCCGTGTGCCCGCCCACCAGCGCGCAACCGGCTTCATTGAGCACCTCTACCGCACCGGTCATCATCTGGAACAGCAGGTCTTCCACCTTGGCGTCCAGCCCCGGGGGCACCGTGGCAATGGCTGTGGCCGACTGGGCCTCTGCACCCATGGCAAAAATATCACCCAGAGCGTGGTTGGCCGCCACCTTGCCAAACAGGTAGGGGTCATCCACAAAGGATCGAAAGAAGTCCACGCTGTGCACCATCGCCTTGCCTGGTGGCACGCGCACGACCGCGGCATCGTCAGGGGCATGCAGGCCAATCAGCACGTCCTCCCGATCGACCACGTGCAGGCTTCCCAGTGCGCGCGACAACACGGTGGCCCCCACCTTGGCGCCACAACCACCGCAACGCATGGCAATGGCCGAGAGGGCCTCCAGCGATTCGCTTTGGCTCAGCGCAAGCTGGCTGGGCGATGCACCGGGCGCAGACACCGTGTTGGCCGACATAGCCGGAAACTCCGAGAAGCTGCGCATGAAGCGCTGGTCGATCCAGTCTTTCCAGCGCCAGACCCACTGTCCCGCAAAACCCACCGCGCCGCGTGAGGCCACGGCGTAGCGGTCGCCGGTGCTGATGAGTGCCAGCCAGCGGGTCTGCGGACGGTAGGGTTTGAGCGCACGCCCCTGCACGCTCAGGCGCAGGTTATCCGCCAGCGGGCGGCCCTGGCGCACGGCAAATACGCCGGCTTTCTCCAGCGGGTAATTCTGCATGGCTGCAACGTCACCCGCCGCAAAAACAGCGGGGTCGGTGATGCTTTGCAACTGGTCATTGACAACCACAAAGCCACGGGCATCCAACGCCAGACCGGTCGTTTTGAGCCACGCAGCGCCACCGGCCTGGGTCACCCACATGATTTCTTCGGCATCAACAAACGAGCCATTGGCGCACAGCAACTGGCCTGCGTTCACCTGCGTCACCTCTGCGCCCAAATGCACCACGACACCCCGCTGGGTCAGCACCTTGGCAAATCGCTGGCGCACCCCGGGGTTGTGGGTGGGCAGCACTGTGTCGTCCGCACTCAGCAAGTGAAACTGCAGCAGCTCAGGGTTGCGCCCCCGCGTTTGCAACTCTCGCCGCAGGCGGTATTGCATGGCCAGCAACAACTCCACACCCCCAGCACCCGCACCCACCACAGCGATGCGCAGCAGCCCCGTCGTGTGGTGCTGCACCCGGTCGAGCAGCGCCAGCCAGCGCGCGTTGAACCGGGTGATGGGTTTGACTGGAACCACATGCTCGGCAGCACCCGCCACCCCGCCCAGCTGGGGGGTGGAGCCGGTGTTGATGGAGAGCCGGTCATAGACCACCGGCGGTCGATTGCGACACAGCACTGTGCCCGCTGCACGGTCAATGCCGATCACCTCATCGCGGTACAAGCGCGCACCGGCAAACACGGCCAGACGGCTCAGGTCAATGTGCACATCGTCATAGCTGTAATGGCCCGCGATGTAGCCCGGCAACATGCCCGAATACGGTGTGTGCACATCGGTGCAGATGACGGTGAGCCGCACGCCCGGCTCGGGCTGCATGCCAAAGCGCTTGAGAACACCCACATGGCTGTGGCCGCCGCCAATCAGAACAATATCCCGGGCAATGGGTTGGGAAGAAGATTGCATCAGGTTCAGGAATTCAAAAGCGGGTCACGTAACAGGTCATGTACCAGCGCCTGCAGCCTGGCCTGTTCGACTTCTGGGCTGAACAGGGGGGCACGCACGGCACATTCGGATTGCAGTTGCGGGTAGAGGGGCCCACTGCGGCATTGGCGCAGCAAGTGCACCAGCCCCACGGCGTCGTTCCAGTCAAAATAGCCCGCATAGTCAGTACCCAGCATACCGATGTTTCCGGCAATGCTTGAGGCCAGCACGGGCGTGCCCGAGCGAACCGCTTCCATCACCACATGGGCTCCCCCTTCCATGCGACTCGTGTGCACCAGAACGTGCGCGCGCTGGATGCGCCGACGGGTCTCCTCGTGGGCCAGCGCCCCAAGCCAGCGGTAATGAGGGCACGCCCGTGCGGTTACCTCGGCCTCTGCGCCCAAAGCAGGGTCCAGCGCCTCGCCAATATGGTCGATAAAGATGCCCTCGTGCGGATCAAGTAGCCGCGCTGCGGCGAACAGGGTTTGCGGCGATTTTTCCTCCCGTAAATGCCCCACCATCACCGCGCGAAACTGGTGCTCCGGTTTGGCCAGGGTCGGTCTCGCACTGGTGGACTGCAGGATGACGACGGCACGCTCCCGCAATGCGGGTGGCAGTGCGTCCGGCCCTCTCTCCTGCAGCACCACCAGCCGCGCTGCCATCTGGATGGAAGCCTGTGCCGACGCGTCACTGAGGATGTCCCGGTACAGGTCGGTGCCGGTGAGCACCACGGCCAGACCCGGCGCGAGCGACCCGTCGGTACCCCGCGCGTACGCCCAGGCGGCGATGGAATCAGCCGAGCGCCTGGCGTGCAAGGCCAACATGCAGGCATCGTCCTGCGCCGCAGGCCCATCGGGCCACTGGCGTACGATGCGCACCTGAAATTCCGCCTGCAACATCTGCTGCCAACGCTGCGCCGTTTGCCAGTTGCCATTGTTGGCATCGGCCAGCGCGGGGCTGACAATGACTATTCTTTTCTTCATGGGGCCTTGCAATGACGCAGCGTGACGTGCAACTTTTGTCCGATGGATCGGGCCCGCGCTGGCAGGCTGCGCAGGCGGCCCGAACTGCGGGTGCCGAGGCGCTGGCTGGCCTGCTGCGCGCCACCCGTGCCCGCACACAGGCCTGGCTGGCCGCGTACGAGGCGGCACTGGGCCCGCAGTTGCGCGTGCCCCTGTCGCCGCAATGCAATCCGCCGCTCTGGGAACTGGGCCATATCGGCTGGTTTCAGGAAACCTGGATTGGCCGCAACCGGCAGCGCACACGCGGCGTGGCATGCGACCCGGCGCATGCACGCCATCCCTCGCGCCTGCCGCAGGCCGACGCCCTGTACGACTCCAGCCAGGTGCCGCACGATAGCCGCTGGAACCTGGACTTGCCCGATGTGGCGGCAACGCAAGCCTATTTGCAGGCCACGCTGGAGGACACCCTTGCGGCACTCGCGCTGAGCCCCGAAGACGACGCCAGCCTCTACTTCTACCGCCTCGTGCTGTTTCATGAAGCCATGCACGGTGAAGCGGCGGTGTACATGGCGCAGGCTCTGGGCGTTGCCCTGCCCGACGCCCTGTCCGACGCCCTCTTTCCCGCAGTAGCCGCTAACCACGGCCGACCCGGACAGGTACTGGACATCGATGCAGGCGCGTGGCAACTGGGCTGGCCGGGCGGCGGTTTTGCCTTTGACAACGAATGCGCCAGCCACCCGGTCGACTTGCCCGCGTGCCAGATCGACAGCCTGCCTGTGAACTGGGAGCAGTTCCTGCCTTTTGTGGAACACGGCGGCTACGCCGAGGCGCATTTCTGGTCGCCTGCCGGCTGGCAATGGCTGCAAACCCAGGCCGCCCAGTGCCCCCGCTACCTGCGGCGAAGCCACCACGAGCCGGGCTGGGAATGCCAGTATTTTGGTCAATGGCTGCCGCTGGATCTGAATGCCCCCGCCGTACACCTCGGCGCCTACGAGGCCGAGGCCTGGTGCCGCTGGGCCGGTCGAAGCCTGCCCGATGAAGCGCAATGGGAACGCGCCGCCATGACCCGACCCGACTTTCATTGGGGCGACGTGTGGGAGTGGACATCCAGCACGTTTGCTGCGTTTCCCGGCTTTGTAGCCCACCCGTACCGCGACTACTCGCAACCCTGGTTTGGCAGTCGCCCCGTGCTGCGGGGCGCCAGTCGGGCAACCGCTGCGCACCTGGTTCATCCGCGCTACCGTAATTACTTTACGGCGGAGCGCAACGATATTTTTGCAGGCTTTCGCAGCTGCAAAATAATGACGAAATAGGGCTCCAGCCCCCGTCTGCATTGCGCAAAAAGCTATAAAAACCATAGCATCAAAGCGTTTGAGCGGGAGCCCACATCACGGCGAAGCGGCCCCGCGCGGTAGTCTGCGCATCGGTCCACACGCTGGGGGTTGCAAACCCGGCCTGCTGCAGCAGGTCGGCAAAGCCTTCAACCGTCCACTTGTAGGAGTTTTCCGTGTGCATGCGCTCACCCGCCACAAAGGCGCGGTGGCCGCCGGGCCAGGTCACCGTGACGGCACGACGCGTTTCCAAGTGCATTTCGATGCGCGACTGGGCGGTGTTGTACAGCGCCACGTGCGACCAGTCGGCCAGGGCAAAGTCACTGCCCACCAAGCGGTTGATATGCAGCAGAAGGTTCCGGTTGAAGGCGGCTGTCACGCCCAGGGCATCGTCGTACGCAGCCTCCAGCTCAACTTTGCCTTTGACCAGATCCACGCCGATCAGCAAGCCGCTGCCGGGCACCGGTCCACAGGCCGCATGCGCCTGGCGCAAAAAGACCAGCGCCTCATCCGGCGTGAAATTGCCAATGCTGGAGCCCGGGTAAAACAGCAGGCGCGGACTGCCATCCTTTGCACCGACATCTGGGGGCAGCTCCAGCGTCCGGGAAAAATCCAGCCCGACACCTACCATGTCCAGCGCCGGGTACTGGCGCTGCAGGCATTCCAGCGATCCCCGCAAAAAGTCCACCGAAATATCAACCGCCACATACCGCGTGGGTGCAAACCGATCAAACAGGCTGGCTGCCTTGCCACAATTGCCCGCCCCCAGATCAATCAGGGTCGCACCCTTCGGGATCTGGCGCGCCATCGCGTCCCCATGGATGCGGAAAATGGCCGCCTCGGTCCGGGTGGGGTAGTACTCCGGCAGCTCGGTGATCGCCTCAAACAGCCGTGACCCCAAAGCGTCGTACAGAAATTTCGGCGAGGTAGTCGCCCCGCCATGCGCCGGGTTGGAAGCCAGGCCCTGCACCAGTTCCTGCTGAACCGCCTGGGCGTTGTCCTGGTAAATCTGGATGAAGCGGGGAGTTTTCATGGGCATGGCGTCCGGGTGGGTGTCGCATGGTAGCGCCTGTCTCCCGTGTGCCACGACCGGCAGCCGGCTCCCCCTAGACTTTGCCCCATTCTTACTCAGGAGATTTACCCATGTTGACACTCTGTGGCTTTCCCATCTCGAACTATTACAACAAGGTCAAGCTGGCTCTGCTGGAAAAGGGCGTGGCGTTCACCGAAGAGCATGCTGCCACCCACAGCACCGATGAGGCCATTCTGGCCGCCTCCCCCTTGGGAAAAATCCCTTTTCTGCGCACACCCGAAGGCGGCCTGTGCGAGAGCCAGGCGATTCTGGAATACATCGATGCCGCCTACCCCAACCCGCCCCTGCTGCCCGCCAACCTGTTTGCCGCGGCCAAGGTGCGCGAACTGACGACTTTTCTGGATCTGCACCTGGAGCTGGTGGCCCGCGAGCTGTACACCCAGGCCTTCTTCGGCGGCACCGTCAGTGAAAGCGCGCAGGCCCGCGTTCGCAAACAGCTGGAAAAGAACATTGCCGCATTCAAACGCCTGGTCAAATTTGCACCCTTCGCAGCGGGCGACACCTTCACGCAGGCCGACTGCTCCGCGTTTGTGAATCTGCCACTGGTGGGTATGGCCACCAAAGCCATCTATGGTGAAGACCTGTTGATCGCGGGCGGCGTGGACTACAAGGCCTATGTCAAGTTCATTGGCGAGCGCCCATCCGCGCAGAAGGTGCTCGCCGACCGCAAGGCCGCTACAGCGAAACCCTGAGTCGTACTCCGGGTTAGCCACTGCCTATACTTGCGCGATGACCAACATCGCCGACCTCCGCAAAAGCTACGAACGGGCCGAACTCGACGAGAGCGCCTCGCACAGCGACCCGATGCAACAGTTCGACCAATGGCTGCAAGAAGCCATTGCGTCCCAGGTGCCCGAGCCCAACGCCATGACCGTGGCCACCGTGGCCAGCAACCTGCGCCCCTCCACCCGGGTGGTGCTGATCAAGGGCTATGACGCACAGGGCATCACCTGGTACACCAACTACGAAAGCCGCAAGGGCCACGAGCTGGCGGGCAACCCCTTTGCCGCGCTGCAGTTTCACTGGGTGGAGCTGGAGCGCGTGGTGCGCATTGAAGGCGTGGTGGAGAAAGTCAGCGCAGAAGAAAGCGATGCCTACTATCACAGCCGCCCGCTGGACTCGCGCCTGGGCGCCTGGGCCTCGCCACAAAGTGAAGTGATTTCAGGCCGGGGTGTGCTGGTGGCCAATGCCGCCAAATACGCCGCGCAGTTTTTACTGCAACCCCCACGCCCACCGCACTGGGGCGGCTACCGGTTGAAACCGGACAACTGGCAATTCTGGCAGGGTCGAAAAAGCCGCCTGCATGACCGGCTGCGCTACACGCTGGCGGCGGATGGCCAGTGGGTGCGGGAACGGCTGGCGCCCTGAGCGCTCACCCCAGATACGGCACCAGCGTCATCACCAGCGTGACGCTGAGCAATGCCAGCAGCGTGGACACGGCCACACTGGCAGTCACCAGATCTTCCGCCTTTTGGTAGCGCTGGGAAAACAGGAACACATTGGCCCCCACCGGCAGCGATGCAGCCACCACCAGCACCGCCAGCGTTGGCCCCCGCAACCCCATGGCCCAGCCCGCCAGCGCCATCAATAAGGGATGCAGCAGCGTCTTGATGCCCGCAATCACCAGCGCGCCCTTGAACTCCTTGCCAATGGCGGCATAGGACAGCGTCACCCCCACCAGCACCAGCGCCACCGGGCCAAAAGCGTTACCCAGCAACAGCAACGGGCGGTCCACCACGCCCGGCAGGGTCCAGCCGGTTTGCGCAAACAGCAAGCCCGCAATGATGGGCATGGGCACCGGGTGGATGATGGCGCTGCGCACCGCCTGCGTCACAGTGGCCACCGGGTGGCGGCGCGGGCCGGTTCCCGTGGCGGCCTGCTCATGCGCCATCAGCAGTTCCATCACCACCGTAGCGGCGGTCAGCAACACCAGCGCATGCAGGGAAATGAGGGTGAACAGCAATACCAGGGCGCTCTCGCCATAGGCCAGCCCGATCAGCGGAATGCCGATCATGATGGTGTTGCTGAAAATGCTGGACAGTGCGAGTATGGCGGAGCGGCTGCTCAGGCCCCGCGCCACCACCAGCGCCGCAAACAGCACCCCGGCCACCGCAAAGTAAAGCGACACCGGCCGAAAATCGAGCTGCTCGATATGCACCGAACTCATGGTGCGAAACAGCAACGCCTGGGTCAGCACCAGGAACACGAGGTTGGAGAGATCGCGCACCGCCTCGGCCCGGATCAGCCGGGCGCGCCCGGCAACCCACCCGGTCAGGATCAGAAAGACGACGGGCAGCAGCGAAGAGACGACTGGATGGTCCAGAGGCAGAACCAACGGATGCCCGGCTTACTTGACGGCTACGGCGTCCGTCATGCGGTAGTACAGGCCGTAGGGGTCATCGCCCAGCACCAGAAACTGGCCTTCCACCACCACCGGCTCCAGCGAATACTTGACCGGGGTTTTGGTTTTGACTTCCACCATGCTCTCAGGCCCGCCGGGTGTGCAAAACGAGCACGTCAGCGGAACAGAGCTGAGCAAAAAGTGCTTCTGCTTTTCGCCCGGCTCCAGCGGCATCATGAAACCCTGCACCCGCTGGCTCTTTTTGTTCAGCGCCTGAATGTCGCTGGGGAACACCGGCAGGATGCGGTTTTTGTCCACTTTGGTCTTGACCGCCGTCAGCACCGACCAGGGCAACACATCGCCACGCTGCGGCAGCGGCGCAAACGGGCTGTTGGGGCTGTGCACCCCCGCACCCGTGCCCGCGGGAACGCCGCCTGCAATGGGCGAGCTCAATTGCGCCAGCGCGCCCAAGGGAAGCAGGCAGGCGCACAGCGATGCAACAACCGCACTGCGGAATAGGGTTCGGCGTTTCATGGGAAATTCCTCAATCTTTCTGTTCTTAGTGCTCGTGCTTCATGCCGCAGAACTTGCCAATGGCCAAGCCCTTGCAGGCGGCCTGTAGTTCTTTCTCGCACACGTCGTCTTTTTTCCCCGCCTCGATGCATTTGGCTGCGGCCTCGTGGGCGGCGGCCATGGCACGGTGGCGGGCAATGTCCTGCTTGGCATCGGCGCTCAAAGGTGCTTCGGCTGCTATGGAAATGGTAGCTATCAGCGCAATGAATACGTGGGCTAGAAGCAGTTTTTTCATAAATTTACGCTTGTCTTTGATCTATCGGGATTGAAGAAGTTCCAGCACGCTCACACGGTAGGCTCCCACTGCCGGCAGCAGCGCCGCGCCCAGAGACACACCCAGTGCCAACGCAGGCACCACGGCCAGCTCCGGTGGCCAGACCGTGCCACCAATGAGCAAGGAATTATCCAACTGCAAAAACCAGCCCAGTGCCGCCGTAAAGGCCTGGCCCAGCGCCAGCCCCAGCACGGCTGCCAGCAGCCCCAGCCACAAGGCCTCGCATAGCAGCAAGGCGGCCACTTTGGCCGGCGGCGCACCCAGCATGCGCAGCAGCGCCAGGTCCGCGCGGCGCTCGCGCACCGCGCTCCACAGCGCAATGAACACGCTTAAGCCCGCCGTGAGCAGCAAAACGCCAGCAAAGGCGCGCAGCACGTCGGTGCCCAGCCCCAGCATGTTCAGTAGGCGCGAGATTTCCAGTGCGGGGGCGGCAGCCTGCATCTCGGTACTGGCGTTCACATAGCGCGGGAAGGTCAACGCCGCCATGGGGGTTTTGTATTGCACCAGTGCCATGGTGATTTCGCGCTCTTCTTCCATGACCTTGCGGTCTTCGGCGTCCACCGCGGTGTAGTCCTCGTGCACCTTCCACACCGATGCCGTGTCGGTCAGGATGAGGCGGTCCAGCACGCTGCCACTGGACGCCAGAATGCCCACCACGGTGTAGGTGCTGTCCCCGTGCGCATGACCGCCCGTGCCCAGACCGTGCGTGCCGACAAAGGTGTTGCCCAGCGCCGCGCCCAGCTTGCGGGCGGTGGTGGCACCCAGCACCACCTGCATGGGAGCCGTCCACAAGGCACCCTGCGCCAGCGTCGCCTGGTAATGGCTGATGTAGTCGTGCGACGTGCCCACGATGCGATAACCCTGGAAGTTGTCGCCCAGGCTGATGGGAATGATGCGGGCTACCAGCGGGTTTTTCTCCAGCGCACGCACGGCGGCCAGCGGCACATTGCCCGGTGGCACGTCGATATGCAACACCCCGCTCAAAATGAGCTGCATGGGGCTGCCTTTGGCCCCCACCACCACATCAATGCCCGCCAGATCGCGGTCAAACGCGGTGCTGAGCTGGTGCCCCACCAGCAGCAAAAAGGTAATGGATGCCAGCCCCAGGCTGAGCAACAGCACATTGAGCGCCGCACCCAGGGGACGGGCCCACAGGTAGCGCCAGGCAAAGGACAAGGTCTTCATGCAAGCGCCTTCATGCTATTTTTTTCATAGCTACTTGCGCAGCAGGCGCAAGGGCTGGAAGCCCATTTGGCCATCAATACCCGCAGGAATGAGCGTTGCAATCCGGGCGTCGTGGGTGGCAATCACCAGCGTGGCGTGGTGGGTTTTTGCGGTGCTCAGCAGCAGGCCGACCGCATCGGCAGCGGCTTCGTCGTCCAGACTGGCAGTGGGCTCGTCGGCCAGAATCACCTTGGGCTGCAGCAAGACCGCGCGGGCCAGCGCCACCCGCTGCGCCTGCCCACCCGAGAGCTGCCCGGGTTTGCGCCCTGCCAATTCTTGCACTCCCAGCGATTGCAAGGCGGCCTGAATGCGCACGGCATCTTCAGGCTGCCCGGCCGCCCACTGCGCCAGCGCCAGGTTTTGCTGCACGGTGAGCGCGGCACTCAGGTGCAATTTTTGGGGTAAAAACCCGATAGCCCTCGCCCGCCAGGCGTCAGCAGCTATCTTTTTAAGAGCAGCCAGCGGCTGGTTTGCCACCGTCAACGCGCCTGAGGCCGGAGCCACCAGGCCCGCCACCAAGGCCAGCCAGGTGGATTTACCACAGCCCGACGGGCCGCTCAGCAGCAGCACGGCGCCTTGGGCCACGTCCACATCCGGAAACACCAGCGCGGGGCCATCGGGGTAGCGGTAGGTGAGACCGCGCGTTTGAATCACGCCGCGTCTCCAGCCGCGGCAGCAGCAACAGGGGGCGAGGTCGCGCAGTCGACGCACACGCCGCGCACGGCAAAGTCCATGCTCAGGCCCTGGTAACCCAGCGCCTTGAGGGCTTCCAGCGCGGTCTGCGCGGCGCGCTCCAGATCCTGCGCGTTGGCTTTGAGCGCGCCCGCCAGGGGGCTGTCGCGGTGGCAGCTTTGGCACTCAAAGTGCGGAATGGCGTGCACGCTGGACGGCATGGCCTGGTAGCGGCGTACCCGGCTGGCATCCACGCGGCACAGCAGCAGCCCGACCTGCGTGAGACGGTCAATCAGACGGTACAGCGTGACGCGGTCCAACACCGCCGAACTGTCGCCAGCCAGAGCCTCCTGCAACTGCGCATGGGTGTAGCTGGTGTCCGGGTGGGCCAGCAGCCAGCCCAGCACCAAGCGTGCAGCCACCGTGCGGCGCAGGCCGTGGGCCGAGAGCAGCGCATCAATGGGGTCGGCAGCGGCCAGTTCAGCCAGTTTGAGGGATGCCATGGGCTAATGTTATTTATTGCAACTTGGTTGCGTTATACTCAATCGCAACAGGATTGCATTATTACCGAGCTTGCGGACTGCGACATCCCATTTTTGTAAAGACATTCCATGCTTTTTGTAAAGACGACCCCTCGGCCGGGCGGGCCAAGCGCCCGCAGCGCCCCCTCCAGCGTGCTGGCCTGGCCTGCCTGGCGGCGGGTCTTGGCCGTGTTGCCAGCCATCGCCCTGCTATGGCTGGCGGTGGCCTGGGCCAGCGTGGAGGTGGCACCGTGGTAGCTGGCATGCGCGCACCCGCGGTCACGCTCAACAACCTCACGGTGAGCTACCGCCAGCACCCGGCCTTGCACCACATCAGCGGCAGTTTTGCACGCGGCTCGCTCACTGCGGTGGTGGGACCCAATGGCGCGGGCAAGAGCACCTTGCTCAAAAGCATCGCAGGGTTGTTGCCCTTATCTGGTGGCGCGCTGCTAACCCCCATACCGCGCAACCGCATCGCCTACCTGCCCCAATTGGCAGAGATTGACCGCAGCTTCCCCATCGCTGTGCGCGACTGCGTACTGTTGGGCCACTGGGGCACCAGCGGAGCCTGGGGCGCGGTCACTGCTGCCATGCTCCAGGGTGTGGATGCAGCCTTGCAGGCCGTGGGCCTGCAAGGTTTTGGGTACCGCAATGTAGGCAGCCTCTCCAGTGGGCAACTGCAGCGGGTCCTGTTCGCCCGCCTGCTGGTGCAGGACGCCGAGCTGATTCTGCTGGACGAGCCGTTCAACGCCGTCGACAGCAAAACCACCGCAGCCCTGCTCGCGCTGGTGCAGCAATGGCACGGCCAGCAACGCACCATCATCGCCGTGCTGCACGACGACACCCTGGTGCGGCAGCACTTTCCCCAGACCTTGCTGCTGGCCCGCGAACTGGTCGGCTGGGGCCCCACCGATCAGACCCTCACCGAGCCCACGCTGCGCCGCGCGCGCGCCATGGCCGAGGCCTGGGACGAAGCCGCCGAGCGGTGCGACATCGACACACCCGCACCCCCGGCGAGCGCACAGAAGAGGGTGGCGTGATGGACATTGCTGCCCAACTGTGGAACACAATCTTGGCCCCGTTTGCCGAATTCGCCTTCATGCGCCGCGCACTGGTGGCCACGCTGGCGCTTTCGCTCAGCGCGGCACCGCTGGGCGTGTTTTTGACGCTGCGGCGCATGAGCTTGCTGGGTGATGCGCTCAGCCACGCCGTCCTGCCGGGTGTGGCGATGGGCTTCATGCTCAGCGGCTTGTCGCTCACCGCCATGGCGCTGGGCGGTGTGCTGGCCGGCATGCTGGTGGCGGGCATCGCCGGGCTGGTGACCCGTTTCACGGCCCTCAAGGAAGACGCGAGCCTGGCGGCCATTTATCTGGTCGCACTGGCCCTGGGCGTGATGCTGATCTCGGGCCACGGCACGCAACTGGACTTGCTGCACATCCTGTTTGGCAGTGCGCTGGGCGTGGACTCGGCCGGCCTGCTGATGGTGGCCAGCGTAGCCACGGTCAGCGTGCTGCTGCTGGCGGCCATGTACCGTGGCCTCGTGCTGGAGAGTTTTGACCCGGTGTTTCTGGGTGCTGCCGGGCGGCGCGGGTGGGGTGGTTGGCGTACTTGGGGTTGGCAGCAAGGCTTCCTGATGTTGGTCGTCATCAACCTCGTGGCGGGCTTTCAAACCCTGGGCACGCTGATGGCAGTGGGGCTGATGATGCTGCCCGCTGTGTCCAGCCGCCTGTGGCACAACACCCTGCCCGCGCAACTGGTGAACGCCAGCGTGCAGGCCATGCTGTCCAGCGTGGCCGGGCTGCTGCTGTCCTACCACCTGGACACGCCCTCGGGCCCGACCATCATCGGCTGCGCAGGTGCGCTGTATTTCACGTCGCTGCTGGTCGCGCCGGGCGGCTGGCTGCCCCATGTTTGGGCCACCTCCCACCGGGTGGCCTGAACTGCCCGATCTTTCTCAAGGCTTACCCATGTACCCTCTCTTTCGCCAATTCCTTCTGGCAAGCACTGCAGTAACTGCACTGCTATCGGGCGCGTCGCACGCGGCCGACAAGATGCCCGTTACCGCCAGCTTCAGCATCCTGGGCGACCTGACGCGGGTGGTCGGCGGCGACCGGGTGACGGTGACTACGCTGGTGGGCCCCGATGAAGATGCCCATGTGTTCGAAGCCAGACCCTCCGACACCAGGACCCTGTTGGCCAGCAAGCTGTGGGTGACCAACGGACTGGGGTTTGAACCCTGGGCCACCAAATTGGCCCAGTCAGCGGGCTACCAAGGCGAGTCCGTTGTCGCGTCAAACGGCGTGAAAGACGTGAAGGGCCGCACCCTGACCGCAGAGAAGAGGCTGATCGAAGGCGATCCGCATGCCTGGCAGAACCCCGAAAACGTGGTCCTGTATGTGCGCAACATCGCTGCCGGCCTGACAAAAGCGGATCCGTCCGGCGCAGGCGTCTACCAGGACAACGCAGCGGCTTATGTGAAAGAACTGCAAACCGTTGACGCATGGGCGAAGGAGCAGTTTGCCGCCATCCCCGCGAACAAGCGCAAGGTGATCACCTCGCACGACGCGTTTGGCTACTTGGCAGCGCATTACCAGATCACGTTTCTGGCACCTCAAGGTCTGAACACCGACGCCGAGCCCAGCGCAAAACAGGTGGCGCAGCTCATCCGGCAGATCCAGAGCGAAAAGATCAAGGCGGTGTTTGTGGAAAACATGAGCAACCCCAAGCTGCTGGCCCAACTGAGCAAGGACGCAGGTGTCACCTTGGGCGCCAGCCTGTATTCCGACGCCCTCTCCGCTTCCGACAAGCCCGGCGCGACGTATCTGCACATGATGCGCCACAACGTGACGCAACTGGTGGCGGGAATGAAACGGAACTGAGTGCAACCTGCTATCAAAAAAATAGCTGTCTACGCATATTCCACGAGGGCTACACCCTATTTAACCTCTTGCGTACCAACTGGATGTTGCTGCGCAGCGCGTACAGCTCATCGGTATACGACAGCGGCACGCTGATCTTTTCGGCGTGGCCCTCCATCTGGTCCAGTTCATCCAGCAGCGGCTGCGTGTCGGGATTTCCCTCGGCCCGCTGTTCAATGTCCCGCAGCTGGGCATACCACCTGAAAATGCGCGACCGCACCCGAAACTCATAGAGCGGCGGCACGACGCGCGACACAGGCAGCAGCACCGCCAGGATGATGCCCATCACCAGCCACATGCGCTCCACCAGATTGGCCACCCAGAACGGCAGGTACCGCTGCAGCAGCGGGGCGCCGGTTTGAATGGCGCGCTCGGCCTCTTTGGAAACCGGCAACTCGTTGTTGTTGACGTTGGGGTATTCGCGGGCATGCTTGAACCAGCCGGCGCTTCCATGGATCTCGTTGCCTGCCAGCGCAAACAGCTGCAGCAATGCCGGGTGCGTGGCGGTGCGCGTGAGCAGCGTGGTGGTAGGCGCCACCAGGTGCACGTCCCGGGGTGGAATGTTGCCCGCCAGATCAACCACGCCTTGCGGCAGCACGGCTGGGCTCAGAAACGCAAACCGCCGTGAATAGGCCTCGCTTTGCGCAAAGTCCATGAGCTTGACGCCGGGCGTTTGCAGCAGCATTTGCACCATCAGCGATTCAGGGGCCGAGGCAAACACAATGGCATCCAGCTCACCCCCTAGAAAGGCCACCGTGGCAGGCGTTTGCTCCAGCTCTGAAATCTTCAGTGCGCTGCGCTCAATGCGGTTGCTCTCCAGCAACTTGGCCATCAGGTTGGGCACACCGCTGCCGGGCGTTCCCACGTTGACGCGCAGGCCTTGGAGCTGTGTGAGCGAACTCAGCACCGCATTTGGCGCCGCGCTTTCGCGGTAGAACAGCCACACCGGCTCCAGAAACAAGCTGCCCAGCGACTCCAGCGGCGCTTCGCCTTCTGCACGGGTTTCACTGGTGCCACCCTGCACAAAACCAAGGTCCGCCTTGCCTTCACGCAGCAGTTGCAGGTTGGCAGCCGAGCCCTCGGACGGCAACAGCACCACGGTGATGCCTTCTTTGGCCAGAATAGTGGCGTAGCGCTTGCCGAACTCTTCATACGCACTTTGGGCCGGGCCGGTGGCCAGCGTCACCCGCTTGGGTGGGTTGGGGTCCAGCCACGCATAAGCCACCACCAGCAGTGCGATGGCCAGCACCACAAACGGGCCGGCAGACACCGCCAAGTCCCGCAAGGACAGCAGGGTGTAGCGTATGGTTTTGCTCACTTCTGGGTCAGGGCCAGATAGGCCCTGCGCGTGTCGGGGGCCACGGAGTCAAGCACCAACGCATACGCGGTCTGGTGGCGAACCAGCAAGCGAGCGGAGGCCACGGTTTTGGATTTGCAATACCAGTGGCAGGTGTGCTGCATCAGAAACAGCTCGGCCATCAGGGTGAACGCCTTGTCCTTGGGTGAGCGGTTAAGACTGTTTTTTGCGGCATTGGCGATGCCGCTGGCATGCACGGCCAAAACCTTGCGCACATCAAACGTCGCTTGCGGAAACAGCTTGGCAGCATACGGAATGGGGATGGGGAGCGGCAGCGTGCTGACGCGTGCATCCGCCGCGTCAACCTTGGCGAACTCGGCCACAAAACTGTTGAACTGCTCCGAGAGCTTGAGCCCGGACGGGTCCAGCAGGTTCCAGACCTGCTCCTGGCGCGCCGGGTCCGACTCCCCCAGCGCCCGCATGGTGCCGTGGGTCAGGCTTTCCATCAGTTTTTCAATCTCGTACTTGCCAAGATAGCTGCCCAGCAGGGCAATGCGCCTGCTTTCGTCCCGTGACTTGAGGAGATAGCCGCCAACCGCGATCAGGATCGCCCATATCAAAATATCCATTGCAACTTCAGAGGGTGTTTCAGTAGCCCCCAAGTGTAGTCACCCCTTCTGGAACCGCGCAAAGGTCTTGCGGAATTTGGCAACCTTGGGCGCGGCCACCGCCATGCAGTAACCCTGGTGCGGATTGCGCTCAAAGAAATCCTGGTGGTAGTCCTCAGCGGGCCAATAGTTGTCCAGCGGCACCACCTCGGTGACGATAAGTCGGTCATAGACACCGCTGGCGGTCATCTCGGCTATTACCTCCCGGGCCACCGCTGCGTGTTCGGGATTGGAGAAGTAAATGCCACTGCGGTACTGGGTGCCCGCGTCATTACCCTGTCGGTTCAAGGTAGTGGGGTCGTGGATGACGAAGAAAATTTCCAGCACCTCGCGGGTGGAAATGTCGGCGGGGTCATAGACCAGCTTGACCACTTCATTGTGGCCGGTGGTGCCGGTGCAGACGTCTTCATAACTCGGCTGGCGCACCTGGCCGTTGCTGTAGCCGGACTCGACGTCCACTACGCCGCGCACCTGCACAAACACCGCCTCGGTGCACCAGAAGCAGCCTCCACCCAGGGTGATGGTTTCAACAGAATTGGACATGAGAGATCTCCAGACAATCGGTTTTACTGGAACCCAATGTAACCCGGCGGACCTGCCTGTGTCAGGCAAAGGGGCTATCGAATGCGCGGCAAGGCCCGCAATTGCTCAGGCGTCGTGAAGTAGGCAGCAGTGGCGCCCATGCGGCTGCGCGCCTGTGTGAGCTCGTGGCGCGCCACGGTGCGCAAGTGCACTTCATCGGGCCCATCCATCAGGTGCATGGCACGGCCCCAGGTCCAGAAATAGGCCAGCGGGGTGTCGGGCGACAGGCCCATGGCGCCAAAAGCCTGCATGGCGCGCTCGACCACGCGCGTTTGCAATCGGGCAGCCACCACCTTGATGGCGGCCACCTGTGCACGCAACTGCGCTGTCGGTTGAGCGGGGTCCCGCGTGCTCTGGTCCAGCGCCCAGGCTACCTGCAGCACCAGCAACCGGGCCTGATCGATCTCGATGCGGGACTCGGCAATCCAGTCCTGCACATTGGAAAAATCGGACAAATACTTGCCAAAGGCCTGTCGCTCCAGCGTGCGCTCGGTGGCCAGCTGCAGGGACAGCTCGCACTGGCCAATGGTGCGCATGCAGTGGTGCACCCGCCCCGGCCCCAGCCGTGCTTGCGCCATGGCAAAGCCTTCCCCCCAAGCGCCCAGCAGATGGGCTGCGGGCACGCGCACATCGCGCAACACAATTTCGCAATGCCCTTCGGGCGCATGGTGGTGCACCACGGCAATGTTGCGCACCACCTGCACGCCGGGGGTGTCCTGCGGCACCAGCACCATGCTGTGCTGGTGGTGGGCAGTGCCCTCGCCTTCAGCCGCATTGCGGCACATCACGATGAGTAGCTTGCAGTGCGGGTGCGCCGCCCCGGTGATGAACCACTTTCGGCCATTGAGCACCAGTTGTTCGCCATCACGGCGCACCGTGGTTTGCAGGTTGGTGGGATCACTGGACGCCACATCGGGCTCGGACATGGCAAAGGCCGAGCGAATCTGCCCTTCCAGCAGAGGTGCCAGCCATTGCGTACGCTGTGCGGGTGTGGCAAAGCGATGCAACAACTCGATGTTGCCGGTGTCGGGTGCGCTGCAATTGAAGACTTCCGCGGCCCACGGCAGGCGGCCCATGATTTCGGCCAGAGGCGCATAGTCCAGGTTGCTGAGGCGCGTGCCGGGTTCGTCGGCACCCAGGCTGGGCAGGAACAGGTTCCACAGCCCTTCTTCGCGCGCGAGGGCTTTGAGGTCTTCCAAAAATGGCGGCGGGTACACACCGTCTTGCACAGAAGCGTGCCACGCTGCGTTGTAGGGCAGCAGATAGCGTTGCATGAACGCTTCAAGGCGTTGGCGCAGGTCTTGCGCCCGGGGAGAATGTGCGAAGTCCATGGACGCATTGTCCACCTCGCGCTGTCGACTGTCAGAACACGGGGGACATGCCCAATCCGGCACGACAGACTAGGATCCCAGAAACTCTCCGATTGGCTTCAGGTCGTCGACCCGATCACAGGTGGACTTGACGATCATGAGAATAGGGATGCCCAGCAGCAGGCCCCAAATGCCCCATAGCCAGCCCCAGGCGAGCAGACCCACAAACACCGCAACCGGACTCAGACGGCTGGCGCGGCTGGTCAGCCACGGCGTGAGCAGGTTACCGACGATGGTGTGGATGCCCAATGACGCACCCGCTACGACCAAGGCCATATTGAGAGAGCCAAACTGCAAAAATCCGACCAGCCCCACCGCTGCGGAGGTAGCCAGGGAACCCACATACGGAACCAGATTCATGACCGCTGCCGCAATGCCCCAGACCGCAGCGTTCTCAAGCCCGATGGCAAAGAGCACCAGCCCGGTCAACACCCCCACCAGCGCACTGGTGAGCAACTGCACCTGCAGATAACGCTGGATCTGGCCGGTGATTTCATTGAGTGCCTGCAATGTGATTTTTTTCTTGCTTAATGTAGGGCCTGCGAGCTTGATCAGCTTGCGACGAAAGGTATCGCCAGAGAGCAGTAGAAAGTAGGTGAGAAAAACGACAGCCGTCCCTTGTCCGATCAAGGTCACCAGACCGATAGTGCCCGACCACAAATAGTCTTTGACATTGAATCGCGCAGGCTCAACCACCACGCGCATGGCACCGCGACTCGTACTGGGTGGTGCCCCGTTCTCCTGCGCAGCCTGCTCAATCTGCGTCGCTGCTTTCTGCACGGTATCCAGAGCGCTGGCGGGTTGGTCGCCGCGTGGTTTGACGGACTGCCTGAACTTCTGTGCGGCCGCTGGAAGCGCCTCTACCATTTGCGTGGCCTCGTTGCTGAACGAGTAGGCGGTTGACCCGATCCCGCCACAGATTGCCACCAACAGCACGGCTGCGCCCAACCAGCGTGGCACGCGTTTGAACTCCATCCAGTTAACCCAGGGAGAGAGCGCATAACTGAAGAGCACGCTGAGCATCACGGGTATAAAAACGGCCTTGGCCCAATGCAGTACAAAGAGGCTGGCGAAGAAAGCCAGTATCACCAGTGACATGCTTCGAATATCAACCGGCATATGCAGTAGCACCCGCTCGGCGTCCTGCACGACGACCGGTGCAGGCTCGGCGAGCGGCACTTCTGGAAGAATTTCTTCAGTCATCGTTTGATTATGGGGCCAGCATTGTCACGGGCCCCTTGCGTCTGTGAAAACTCCAGCGCGCGGTCCAGCGCATCCATGAACCCGTTAATTCTGATGGGCTTGGTGAGATAGCGGAAGAACCCTGCCGCCAGGCCTTTTTCGATATCGCGTGGCATGGCATCGGCACTGAGGGCCAGAACGGGAATATGCTGGGTAGCCGGATCTTCATGCAGGATTTTCAGTGCCTGGAATCCATTGATGCCAGGCAGGTTGAGGTCCAGCAGAATCACGTCCGGTTGATGGGTCTGCGCCAGCACAATGCCACGCTCAGCATCCCTCGCGCTCAGAAAGTGCAGGTCGGGGCGACGCGCAACCAATTGCTCAACCAGCATCATATTGGCCTCGTTGTCTTCGACATACAGCACCGTGCGTACCGTTGCACCCGGCTGATCGGGCGCAGGATGCGACGCAATCAACTCCTGCATTGGCCCCGCGTCAAATTGGGGTGCGGAAACACTGTTGAGTTCAAGCCAGAACTCACTGCCCACACCGACCGTGCTTTGCACGCCGATTTCGCCTTCCATCAACTCAACCAGCTGCTTGCTCACGACAAGACCAATGCCGGTGCCCTGCTCAATGCCGTCCTCCTGTCCGAGACGGTTGAACGGCTGGAACAGTTGCGCCAGCTTCTCCGGGGACAGGCCTTCACCGCTGTCCTGCACGTGAATGCGCAACCGTTGACCCGGGCGCTCGCTGTAAGTTACCTGAACGCTCCCACCGACACGGTTGTATTTGATCGCGTTGGATAGAAGATTGACCAGAACCTGCTTCATCCGGGTGCGATCGGCATGGACGAAGCAAAGGTGATCAAGATGGGCGTAGGAAATGCGGATGCCACTGCGCTGTGCCTGCGGCTCCATCATGGTCTGGCAATCACTCAGCAGATCCGGCAAGGACAGGGGTTCCAGCGACAGCGACATCTTGCCGGATTCGATCAGCGCAAGGTCAAGAATTTCGTTGATCAGGCTCAGCAAATACCATCCCGCACGCAGTATCTGGTCTATGGCTTTTGTTTGCGCCGCTGTGGGTGGCGGTGTCCCGGCCGCCATCAGCTGCGCGAAACCCAGCACGGCATTCAGCGGGGTGTGCAACTCGTGGCTCATACTTGAGAGAAATTCCGACTTCGCCAGATTGGCTTTTTCAGCGACCACCCGGGCGGCATCCAGCGCAATATTCGCGCTCTGCAGCTTTTGCTCGAATTGCCTGCTATCGGTAACGTCGCTAAACACCCCGACGTGCCTCTCCCAGGCGCCTTTGGGGTTTCTCTGGCATGCGCTTCTGCTAAGGACGTGCCGGATCTTGCCATCTGGCCGTTCTATTCGGTATTCGGTATTGACAAGGCCGTTGCCCGCCAGTGCCACACCAATCTCTGCCTGAACCCGGCTGAAATCATCGGGCAGGATGCGATCGAAATAGTCTGTCGCCAAGAGACCTTGATCAGAGGCAAACCCAAAGATCTCGCGGGTCCGCTGCGAGCACTGCACCCGACCGTCGAGAATACTCCAGTCAAAGGTTCCGATCTGTCCGATTTCCAATGCGTCATCGGAGCTAATCTGGTTCAGTTGCAACGCAATTTCGATGTTTTTGCGTTGCGTTATATCTCGAAAAAACACCGCCAAACCGCCGTCAAGCACTCGGTGGGTCAGTACTTCCAGCCACGCGGCGTGCTCGTCTGAAATTTGAACATGCATCTCCAGCGATTCGCTGTTTCCGCTTTCGCGGACGCGCCGATACAGTGCTTCAACTTCCGTGCCGACCGTTTCCGGCCAAACTTCCCAATGATTGCGTCCGATCACTTCCGCGGCGGTGCGTCGGCCGATGCGCAAGCCCGCTGCATTCATTTGTTGTACGCACCAGTGGCGATCAACGAGACCAAAGCCGTCTTCCATGCTGTCAAAAATGTAACGACTCTGGTCGCGCTCGGCCTTCAGTTCGGCCTGCGCCCGAGCGCTCTCTGCCGCTGACCAGGTTCGCTCGGCCATGTCTTGCGCCAGAACAATGTCCTCGTCAGTCCAGTGGTAAGGCTCAATTTGATGCAGATTGAGAATCGACGTGAGTTCACCTGCTTTGATCAGCGGTATGGCGAGACTTGCACGTATATTGACCTTGGCATCGGAATCCGTAGGTGTGGCAGTCCGGAGGTCCACGGCGACGTCATCATTTGCATACACATTCCCGCAGCGCAGCTCAGCTAGGCTGGCTGCGCCAAAACTATCCAGTAATCGGGTTTCGCCTGCTACGCTGACCAAGCCATTGCATGTCCAGTCGCTGCGGATGGAAAGGGTGCTTTTGGCGTCATCCACCTCGCAAAAAAACACACGCGATACGCCCAGGTACTCGCCCAGCAACGCGCATGCCGCCGCCACAATATTTTCGGGGGTGCGTATGGGACGCAAACGTTCAGCCAGTTCCAGTTGAAACCTATTGCGCCTCTCGAATGCTTCAAGGCGGTGAACCTGCGCAGACAATCCATCCAGATGTTCCCGATCCAAGGTGTGGCGCCGCTTCAGCCACACCGGGTTGGCCGTCTCCGCACACAAGCCAAAGACGCCAACTACGGACCCATCGTCGTCGCGAATAGGACTGACGGAAACCGTGAACCAGGTCTGTTCCATGCGTCCAGAACGCAGCACGTCCTGGGCAACGTTTTGCAAGAGACTTGCTTCGCCACATAATGCACGCTCCACGGCGGAAACCAAGTCATTGGGCACCCCGGACCAGACATACCGAAAGGGCTGTTTCAGGGCTGCCGGATGCCGTGGGCCGAGGACTTCTGCGTACCCATCGTTGTACAAGAGGAGCAGGTCCGGCCCCCAGCACAACCACATGGGCATGTCCGCATCGAGCATGAACCGAACCGTCGTTCGCAAGCTTGATGGCCATGTTTCCGGCAGACCCATCGGTGTTTCAAGCCAATCCCCGTCTCCCATAAATGCGTCCACCTTCCCGCCAGGGGAAAAAAGTTCGAACGAAGGCGGCATCTGGAAATCCTGGGTTTGAGCACACTGGGTAAGATCAGTCGCGTGCCGACATACGGCACGCGCGGTCGCACTGTAGTTGTTTTGTTCGACTTTTCGTATGTAAAAAGACATCACACAACGCGCACAAGTCGTCATGAGGCAAAAAGGAAACTAAATGCATGAAATTCACTGTAGCGCGTGCCCTCTCCGGGCGCTTCCACTTTTTTTTGCGCACAGTGCCGACGAACTGCAGTTGGTTCAGTCATTGAAGCGGCGCGAGGTTCGGCTGGGCGCCGGTGAGACACTGATTCAAGAAGGGCAGACCGATGCCCCGCTCTACACGCTGCACAGCGGCTGGGCCTTTCGCTTCAAGACCTTGAGCGACGGACGCCGCCAGATCCTGAGCTTCCTTCTTGCGGGTGATTTCATCGGCGTGCAACAGAAGATGGGCGATGCCGCCGCCCACGGTGTCATCACATTGACGGACACCCTGTTCTGCGTCTTCCAGCGGGACTCCCTGTGGGAACTGCACCGGCAGTCCCCTTCCATGGGATTCAACGTGACCTGGCTTACGGCGCATGAAGAGTCCATGGTGGACGACACATTGTTGTCCGTTGGGCGGCGTAGCGCCGAGGAGCGCATTGCCACGCTGCTGATTCTGCTGTTCAAACGTGCGGCGGCTCTCCAAGCGGATGGCGGTGCCGCAGGCGTGCCGTTCCCGCTGACACAACAGCATGTGGCAGATGGCTTGGGCCTGTCGCTCGTCCACACAAACAAGACGCTGCGTAAGCTGGAACAGCGCGGCCTGCATCGCATTATTGATGGGCGCTTGTTTTTGAACGATGTCAAGGCGCTCGCGCGACTCGCCGACCTGTACGGCGATGGTCGCCCGCCACAGCGCCCTTTGGTCTAGCTGTCGTTTCGGCTACCCATCAAGGGCTACGCCCGCACCGCGGCGAATTGCCTGGCTATGAACGCCCAGATCATGCGTGACGCGTCAGGGCCATTGGGGTCGCTATAGGCTTGCCCGGCGGCACCTCCGCTCCATGCATGACCGAGACCCATGACCTCGCAGAGCGTCGCCACCAGCCGCCTCTGGACCCGATAGTCGGTGACCTTCATGGAATAGCGCGCACCGCGCTGCACAGTTCGCGTGGCGCCCGCCGCAGCTGACGTCGCCCCTTCGCTGGCGGCCCACGACCGCGCGGCCTCAGCGCCGTTGGGGGGTGCGACGACGTGGTCAGCACTGCCCTGAATAACCAGCAGCGCAGGCAGGTGAATGCCGGCTGCTAGCGGCGCGGCAGGCACTGCCTTTACCCTGCGTCCAAACATGGCACTGAGCGCGGTGGCGGATGAATGGGCAACGCCTGGCGCAATACCCGAATGCATGGCGACCGCCCTGAACCGCTCCGGATGGCGCATCGCCAGCAACGCCGCCATGCCAGCGCCCGCCGAGAGTCCGGCCACTGCAATGCGGTTGCGGTCCACAGGCTGCGTCAGGCAGACCTGGCTGATCGCAGCGTCAATGGAGTCGGCCTCAGCCTGGGCTCTGCCCGTGCGGGTGTCGTACCAGTTCCAGCAGCCCTGGGCATTGGCCATTCGGTCTTGCTCCGGGTAGAGCACCAGAAAGCGTTCACGCTCGGCAACACGGTTCATCCGGCTGCTGGCGCTTAAACCATGAGCGTCCTGTCCACAGCCGTGCAGCATTACGACCAGCGGCAGTTGTTCGTTGCGGCGCACACCAAGCGGCTTGAAAAGCCGGTAGCGGCGTGCTCCCGTGGTACTGATGGCAACACCAGAACGCCCCTGTGCAGCGGGTACGCGCTTGGCGGGCTTGGCGGGCTTGGCGCGCAATGTCTGGGTCATCGCCTTGGTACCGGTGCGCATTGCGGACCGGGTCATGGCCGAGAGGGTCCGTTGGAACGCCCTGCTCAAAAAAAGGTTGCCTGCACGTTTTGCCATGTTTTCTTCTACAAAAAAATAGCCGCAAACTGCGGCCACTTTTCCATTGGCGTGAAACCGCCAAAGTTTAGATTTTCTTGGCGTCCTTGACCAGTTCCTTGACGTTGCCAACATGTTGTTGTGCTTTGCCTTCTGCCTGGTGAATCAAGCCCTTGGCTTGCTGGGTTGGGTTACCCACCAGCTTGCCCGCTTCTTGCTGGATTTTCCCGGCGATGTCTTTGGCAGCGCCTTTAACTTGGTCTTTGTTCATGGTGAATTCCTGTTTGTGAGGTGTACATCTGATACCCCACCTGAATGGGGTTCAGCCTACGGATCGCACAACCCGTTCGTCGTGTCGATACACAGAAATTAATCAAAAGCAACGATTGAATCTGTGCGCTTCCCAACATAGCGGAATTCGGGTATCCAGTCAGGGCGCAGCGCGCAACGCGAGAACCGCATTCGTTCCGCCAAAGGCGAACGAATTGGACAACATCGTGCGGCCCGCCGCGCCCTCGCGTGCGATGTTGGGAACATAGTCCAGATCACATTCCGGGGCGGGCACACGCAGGTGCATGGTGGGAAGGGCTACGTTGTTTTGCAAAGCCAGCAACGTCAGCACGAATTCCAGTGCACCAGCTGCGCCCAGCAGGTGGCCGTGCAACGCCTTGGTGGCGCTGATCGGAATGTGGCGCGCGCGCTCGCCAAAGACACGCTTGATGGCTGCAGTCTCTACGCCGTCATTCGCCGGAGTTCCGGTACCGTGCGCATTGATGGCGTCCACCTCCTGAGCGCTGATGCCCGCCGCAGTCAGCGCTGCGCGCATGGCGGCCGCCTGACCATCCACACTGGGTCGGGCAATGTGACTTGCATCGGTGGTGAGACCGTAACCAATGAGTTCGCCGTGGATGAATGCGCCGCGTGCCTTAGCGCGATCCCAGCACTCCAGCACCACCAGTGCCGCACCTTCTCCCAAAACCATGCCGCTGCGATTCCTGGAAAATGGTTTGCACGAGGTGGCGGGGTCATCGGCGTCCATGCTAGCCAGCGTGTGCATGGCCTCCCATGCCTTCAGCGAGCCCAGCGAAAGCGGGGCTTCGGAACCCCCGGCGATTGCGACGTCCAGTGCGCCGCAGGCCAGACGCAGCCAGGCCTCGCCAATGGCTACGCTGGACGAGGAGCAGGCCGTGGAATAAGTCATATTGGGCCCGAGAAGCCCATGCTCGATGCCGATCCACGCCGCGGGTGCGTTGTGCATGCCTTTGAGGATCATCATCGGCTTGATGCGGTCGGACTGCTCCGCATACAGCGTCTGGTAACCCTCATCCATACTCAGGGTGCCGCCCATTCCGGTGCCCAGAAAAACGCCGGTACGCTCACGCTCGATATCCGTCAATTTGCATTGCGCGTCAGCGATGGCCCGCCTGGCCGCTACCACCGCGAATTGGCTCACGCGATCCATCAGACGGTACTGCGGTGGATCGAAGTGATCGGCACCGTCGAATTGCACCGTGGCCGCCAGTGGCACCGCCAGTCGGTGCACGCCCGGGATGTCGAGCCTGCGTATGGCTGAGCGCCCCGAGCGCGCGGCCTCGAACACCTCCTGCGCATGATGACCCAGGGGCGAAACAACGCCGACGCCCGTGATGGCGACCCGCTTCATGTCGCTGGGTGCGAATGCTCCGTCGCCGCAGTGGAATGACCCGCTTCAACGCCCTGGGCTGCGACCAGCTTTTCGATAAACTGGACGACATCGCCGAGGGTCAGGAGTTGCACCGCCTGATCGGGCACCTCCAGTTTGAATTCGTCCTCGATATTGAATATCAGCTCGGCCATTCCAATGGAATCAATGCCCAAGTCTTCGATCAATGCATCGGGTGTGAGTCTGTCAGGATCGAGCTTGTAGTCCTTCACAAGCAAGGCGCGAATACGTGCTTCAGTGGTCATGGAACTTCTCCTGGTAATAGTTTAAAATCCTGGCGAAGATGCGCGCGGCTCAGGCCAACACCCCCACTGGCGCTGGATGCCAAGGCCGCCAGCATGGCGGTGTCGGCCGCAAAGTGGACCTTGCCACTCCATGTGGCAGCCCGGGTCAACAGCGTTGGCCGCCAACGGACCAGCGCCATCAACGCCGCTGAGGTGGTTGGCCGCATGGCCAGCTGTGCAAACGTGGCGGCCAGGCGAAGGCGTGGTGCAAAGTGGCGCCGCCACTCAGCAACGTACTGTTCACGCACGCCACGTTGCCATGCCGTCCCGGCGCCCGAGCCATGCCGCTGGCGGGCGCGTACCAAGCCTGCGCATAGCAGCCAGGCCGACTGCAAGGCCATACTCATGCCTTCGCCGATGATGGGATGCGCCTCCCCGGCCGCGTTTCCGATGCGAAAGACCTTTTCGTCCGGTTGAAATCGTATGCCCGGCGCCATCGGGCCTGACGCCAGCCAGGGCGCAAGCCGCTGTGCACCCTGCAATGCATCGGCCACACCCTGGCATTCACGCTTGAGCATGGCTTCCACTACCTCACCCGCGGACCTGCCGGGCTCTGCCTGGCGCAGCACCTCAAGACGGTCGGCGCGGATGCAGCAGGCCAGCGTAACAATGCCGTGATCTGCCAGCACGATTCCGCCATAGCCGCCGTTGAACATCAGTACAGATAGAAGCCTGGCGGCCAGTGAGGCCCCCTGAAAGTTCGCCTTGAAGGCGAGCAGATCGCTACCGCTGCGCGCCCGGCGCTGAATCGCGCGCTCCTGCGGCAGCGGCTCCCATGACCCGTGGGCGAGGATAGCCACCGGGGCCTGCAGAACCATCAACCGGTCGGACACCGCTTCGCGCACCGTGCAATCGTGAAAACCGCCGACACGGTTGATTTTCTGTACCGCCCAGGGCTGCAGCACCACCGCACCTGCTGAGCGGGCACGTTGCAGCAATAAGGTGTCGAGCACTTCCCGGCCGAGAGCACGACCCCACAGGTATGGAGAGCCTACCGCCGGTGGCAGATCCGTCTCGACGGTGCGCGCGCCCCGCGTCAACGCCAACCGGTGGAGCTCTGGCCCGGCCTGGGACAGAAAATCAGCACCAATACCCAACGCTTCAAGTAGCGGCAGGTTAGTGGCCGCCAGGCATTCTCCGCATACCTTGCGTCGCGGAAAGACCTGCTTCTCAATCACGCACACGGACCACCCTGCCGTGGCCAGCAGGATGGCAGCACTGGAGCCGGCGGGACCCCCGCCGATGATGATTGCATCAAATCGGGTTTGCATCAGCGTGCATTTGTACGCTTGCGTTCTGCACGCGCAGCAACAAGACAATGACTGAAGAGACCCGCAGAGTGCTCGGCCAGCGTCCAGCCAGCGTTCTGTGCGGGCCAGAGCGCCTGCAGTTCCTTCCCACGAAAACCGGCGTGCACACTCAGCACCGCGTCTACGCGTGTAACCGCGTTGGCCCCTATGGCACCAACCAGGTGACTGCCCGCCAACGCCAGCCATGCACGGCGTGGCTCACAGGCGAAGAAATAGTCCGTGCGCGCCTCCACCGCGGCCAGCAACAAGGCCAATTGAGGGCCCTCAAAATGGTGCAGGAAAAGGTTAGCAACAATCACGTCCCAATGCGGCACAGCACCAGCGTCATCAGCCCAATCCAGCGCATCGGCCACCTGCGTTTTCACGGACCAGCCGGCTGCGGCGTAATGGGCCACGGCACTAGGTAGCAGCAGGTCCTGGCGGTCCAGCAGCGTCAGCTCCACAGCAGGCCACTGGCCCTGCAGAGCGCGTGCGACGCCCAGCATCAGGCTACCGTCGCCAGCACCCAGTTCGAGCAATCGCAGCGGTGACTTCCGCGCGTGCAAGCCGGGCAGCGCGCGCAATGCCCTGAGCACGGTGGCGCGGGTACCCATCGCGCGGTGGATGCGCTGCAGGTCGCGGCGTGAGCGCTTCGCGGCGGCATCGTGCGCGTCCATGCCGTCCAGAAGCTCAGGGACCACTTTTCTGGGAAAAGCCAAGGGTACTGTTGCGATCAAATCGGCTCCATCAGCCCACCTGGAGCAAAGCACCGTGACAGCTAAAACCGGCACCAAACGCCGTCAGCCACCACCAGCCACCCGGCGCGTCGTCAGCCAGTGCCGCCTGCAGCACAAAGTAGACGAATGCACTGGAGAGGTTGCCGTATTCGCGCAACATTGCGGCGCTGTAGCGCAGATCAGTGTCATTCAGTTCGAAGCGCCGTTCCACGGCTTGCAGCACGTCACGCCCGCCTGCATGCAGGATCCAGGTACTCACATCGTCAGGGTGCAGGTCCGCCCGCTGCAGCACGGTGTGCAGCACCCGCAGGGCATAGTCCGAGGCCAGTTCTGGCACGGCGCGCGTGAGCACGTTGCGCAGCATTCCCCCGCGCGTCTCAAACTTGAGCACGTCGCGTTGCGCAGGCTCCATCAGCGAGCTGCTGTCCATCCATTCGATGCGGCGTCCAACGGAACCCGCCGATGAAGAGAGCACGGCAGCCCCAGCGCCGTCGCCGAAAAGGCAGGCGCTGATCAGCACACCGGGGTCATTGTCCAGGTACATCGCGGCGCTGCTGACCTCTACACAGACCGACAGCACATGTTCGCAAGCACGGGATGCCAGCAGCGCCCGACCCATTTGCATGTTCGGCAATGCCGCAGCGCAACCCTGTCCTACCAGGTCAAAAGCCTGCACGTTGCCGCGCAGACCCAGGCGCTCGGCCACATAGCCCGTAAGCCCGGGGCACACATAACCGGTGCACGTGCTGACAACCACAGCCCCGATGTCCTGCGCACGGAGTCCGGCGGCATCCAGTGCCTGGGTGGCCGCAGCAGCAGCCAAAGTGGGTGCGTGTGCCAGGAAGCGTTGGGCCAGCGTGTCGGGATCAATGTGGAACACTTCATCCAGCGTGTTGACCGCCAGCCGCCGCGCGTCAATGCCGTTGTCCCGTTTGAGGACGGTACGCGCGATCAGGTGGGACCGCGTGTCCAGCCGGTTGTACCAGTCGGATTTCTCGAAGGCTACCAGGCAGTCAGCCTTGGTGTATCTCGTCGGGGGGGTGGCGGTACCAATGCCGCGGATGAACATGCCACCCGCAACCGCCGTATGCTGGATTGTTGGAAGAGGTGTATTCATGGCCGCAGTCTACGCCCGGGAAAAAGGGAATTCTGTGCGCTGGCGTACCAAAAAACTCAAGCGACAAAGAAGAGCACGGTAAAAAAGTGGCTGCTGCTGCCGCCCAGTACAAAGAGGTGCCACCAGCCATGGCCATGGCGCACCCGCTGGTCAGCAACATAAAAAACGATGCCCACGGTGTAGAGGATTCCCCCCATGGCCAGCAACCCAAAGCCACGGGGTGTCAGCGCGTCCCACAGCGGCGAAACAGCGAACAATGCAAGCCAGCCCATCAGTACATAGATGACCAGCGACAGCACGCGAGCGCCCTTGGCAAACCAGATCTCCTGCAGGACGCCAAACAAGGCCAGCGCCCACACCACACCCAATAGGGACCAGCCCCATACGCCGCGCAGTGACACCAACGCGAACGGAGTGTAAGTGCCGGCAATCAGCAGATAGATGGAGCAGTGATCCACCTTGCGCAAGATATTTTTGGCCCGCCCGCGCACGCTGTGGTACAGCGTGCTGGCCACATACAGCGTCACCAGCGTGGCACCATACACACTGAAGCTGATGAGCTTCCAGGGATCGCTCATGCGCGCTGCCACCACGATCAACACAGCAGCGCCCACCACCGCCAAGCAGGCGCCCGCCAAGTGGGTGATGCTGTTGAAGCGCTCGCCGTGGTACATGGTGCTCAGGTATGGGTGGCAAAAGCAATGCTTGGAAAGATAGCCCGCTGTGCCTTCGCGTCTGTTGATCGTGGTCAACCGGTACGCAACTTCTTACAAACTCACTCGGATATGCCTTTACCGAACTTTGCCTGAATAATTGGTATTGACTTGGCACGCCAGCCCCGCCCCTGGACTTGACCGAACAGGAACAATTGGTTAAATTACTAACCAATCAGTCATTAACCAAATGCCCACTTCCCTCAACCTCTGTGGACTTGCCGCTACGGTCCGCGCCAAGCGTGAACGGCGCAAAGATGCGCGCCCGGGGGAACTCCTGGACGCCGCACTGGAGCTTTTTGTCGAGAAGGGCTTTGCAGCCACCCGTGCCGAAGAGGTGGCCAAACGCGCCGGGGTGTCCAAAGGCACCCTGTTTCTCTACTTTTCCAGCAAGGAAGAGTTGTTCAAAGCCGTGGTGCGCGAGAATATTTCAGGGCGCTTGGGAGAGTGGCATGCCGAGATGGACAACTTTCAGGGCAGCACGGCTGACCTGCTGCGCCACAGCATGAATGCCTGGTGGGCCCAAATCGGGTCAACCAAAGTCTCGGGCATTACCAAACTGATGATGAGCGAGGCGGGCAATTTTCCTGAACTGGCCGCCTTTTATCAGGCTGAAGTCATAGAGCCCGGCAACCAATTGCTCCGGCGGGTGTTGCAGCGTGGCATGGACCGCGGCGAATTTCGCCCGATCAACCTCAAATACGGCGTCTATACGGTGCTGGCACCCATGATGTTTCTGGCGATGTGGAAGCATTCGTTCGGCACCTGTAGCAAAGCGGCCGCACAACTGGTGCCCGAAGAATACCTGGCTGTGCAAATCGAAACCATCCTGTACGGCCTGAGCGCGCAACCGGCCCCCTCCCCTTCTAACAAGAAATAAGCACAATGAAACGCTGGTTGAAATGGATTGTCATAGGCCTGATCGTGGCCGTTCTAGCTCTGGGCGCACTGCGGACTTTGTCGGCCCGCAAGGCAAAAAAAGAAGCACTTCAAGCCCAACAGGATTCACAAAAGACGCAGACGGCGATTGAAGTGGCGCCCACGGATGTGGTGCGGGTCAAGACACTGGAGCTGGTGCAGGGCCTGGCCATTTCCGGCCCCCTCAAGGCGGTCAATTCCGCGTTTGTCAAAGCGCGGGTTGCAGGTGAACTGCAAGGACTGACGGTACGCGAGGGCGACGTGGTCAAAAGTGGCCAGGTGATCGCCCGGGTGGACTCCACCGAGTTTCAGGCGCGCGTGCGCCAGGCGCAACAGCAGGCGGAATCCGCCAAGGCCCAGGTCGAGATTGCCAAACGCAGCTTTGATAACAACCGCTCCCTGGTGGATCAGGGCTTTATTTCCAAAACAGCGCTCGATTCCTCGATCGCCACACTGTCCTCCGCTGAAGCCAATTACCAAGCCGCTCGGGCAGGTGCCGATGTAGCGTCCAAGTCGCTTGATGACACCGTACTGCGCGCACCCATTTCAGGTCTGATTGCGCAGCGCCTGGCGCAGCCGGGGGAGCGCGTCGCCATCGACGCACGCATCGTGGAAATTGTGGACCTCAGCCGCCTGGAGCTGGAAGCCAGCGTGAGCGCAACCGATTCGCTGGGTGTTCAAGTAGGTCAGACTGCCCAACTGGCGATTGAGGGCGCGTCCAAACCCCTGCAAGCCAAGGTCGTGCGCATCAACCCGAGTGCGGCGGCATCCAGCCGTGCCGTGCTGGCCTATCTGGCGATCGAGCCCAACCCGGGTCTTCGCCAGGGCCTGTTTGCCCAGGGCATTTTGGCCACCGGCATGACACAGGCCCCCGCCGTGCCCCTGAGCGCGGTGCGCACCGACAAGCCGCAACCCTATGTGCAACTCATCAGCAATGGCCAGGTGGTGCACCAGACGGTGGTGATGGGCGCGCGTGGCGAGTTCGAAGGCCAGACCATGGTGGGCATTCAAGGCGTTGCCGAAGGCACCACGGTATTGGGTGGAAGCGTGGGCAGCATCCGCGCAGGCACGCTGGTCAAGATAGCCGCAGGCGCAAAGTAAGCCATGTGGTTCACCCGCGTCAGTCTTAAAAATCCGGTCTTTGCCACCATGGTCATGCTGGCCCTGGTCGTTCTGGGCATTTTCTCCCTGCAGCGGCTGCAGGTTGACCAGTTTCCCAACATCGACTTTCCCGTGGTGGTGGTCATCGCCGACTACCCCGGCGCCTCGCCCGAAATTGTGGAGAGCGAAGTCTCCAAAAAGATTGAGGAAGGTGTCAACTCCATCGCCGGCATCAATGCATTGACTTCACGCAGCTACGAAGGCCAGTCGGTCGTCGTGATCGAGTTCGGCCTACATATTGATGGACGCAAGGCCGCCGACGATGTGCGCGAGAAAGTGGCCGCCGTCAAGCCCACACTGCGTGCCGAGGTCAAAGAGCCGCGTGTTCTGCGCTTTGACCCGTCCGCGCGGGCCGTGTGGTCGGTTGCCGTTCTGCCCGACACCACCGTGGGCAAAGACAAAACCCTGAGCGCCGTCGAGTTGACCAACTGGGCGGAACAAACTTTCAAGAAGCGTCTGGAAAACGTACGCGGCGTGGGCTCCGTCACCGTCGTCGGCGGTACCAAGCGCGAAATCAATGTCTACTTGAACCCGCAGGCACTGGAATCTCTTGGCATTACGCCGGACCAGGTGGTCGCCGCAGTGCGCAATGAAAATCAGGATCTGCCCGTGGGTTCCATCCGCTCAGCGGAGCAGGAGCGCGTCATCCAGATCGCAGCACGCATGCAGCGACCAGAAGACTTTGGCAAGATCATTGTGGCGCGCAAGAATGGTGTTCCCGTGCGCGTGGACCAGGTGGCCCGCATCGCTGATGGTGCGCAGGAGATTGACAGCCTGGCGCTCTACAACGGCGCGCGAACGCTGGTGCTCAACGTGCAAAAGTCCCAGGATGAAAACACCATCGCTGTGGTCGACGGGCTGCAAAAGACGCTGGCCGAAATGCAAAAGCAATTGCCTCCAGGCCTGAAGCTGGAGCAGATTACCGATGGCTCGCGGCAGATTCGGGTGTCGGTAGACAACGTGCGCCGCACCTTGATTGAAGGCGCAGGGCTGACCGTGCTGATCGTGTTTTTGTTCCTGAACTCCTGGCGCTCCACCGTCATCACGGGTCTCACGCTGCCCATTGCGCTGATTGGCACGTTCCTGTTCATGAACATGTTTGGCTTCACCATCAACATGATCACACTGATGGCGCTGAGCCTGTGTGTGGGCCTGCTGATTGACGATGCGATTGTGGTGCGGGAAAACATCGTGCGCCATGTGCAGATGGGCAAGACGCCGTACCAGGCCTCGCTCGACGGCACGCAGGAGATTGGTCTGGCTGTGCTGGCAACCACGCTATCCATCGTGGCGGTGTTCATGCCTATTGGCTTCATGGGCGGCATCATTGGCAAGTTCTTCCATGAATTCGGCATCACCATCGTGGCGGCTGTGCTGATCTCGATGTTTGTGAGCTTCACGCTCGACCCCATGCTGTCCTCCATCTGGCACGACCCGAGCATTGAGGAGCATGGCAAACACCACGCACCGGTCACGTTCTACGACAAGACCATTGGCCGTGTCACCGGGTGGTTCGACCACGCCACTGACTGGTTGGTGGATGCTTACCAGACGATTCTGCGCTGGGCCCTGGTGCACAAGCTGGCCACGGTGGGGCTGGCGATTGGCATCTTTGTAGCGAGCATCTTCATGGTGCCGCTGCTGGGAACCGAGTTTGTACCCAAGTCAGACTTTTCCGAAACCACGCTGAGCTTCAACACGCCGGTGGGCTCGTCGCTGGAGGTTACCGAGGCCCGGGCGCGCCAGGTGGAGGCCATCATCCGCGCGTTTCCCGAGGTGCGCTACACGCTGACCACCATCAACACCGGCAACGCGCAGGGCAAGATATACGCCAGCATTTACATCCGGCTGGTGGACCGCAAAGCGCGCAAGCTCAGTGTGGACCAGATGTCGGTCACACTGCGGGAACGCCTCAAACAGGTACCGGGCATTGCCGTCACCCACGTGGGCCTGCTGGACTCCGTGGGGGGACAAAAGCAGATTCTCTTCTCCATACAAGGGGCTGATACCGCCGAGCTGGAACGGCTGACCCAACTGAGCATGGAAAAGATCCGCACGGTTCCCGGGCTGGTGGATCTGGACTCGAGCGTCAAGCCCAACAAACCTGCGCTTGACGTGCAGGTCAAACGCGACGTCGCATCGGACCTGGGGCTGAGCGTAGCGCAAATTGGCTCTGCCTTGCGCACGCTGGTAGCCGGGCAAACCGTGGGTAACTGGCGGGCACCGGACGACCAGACCTATGACGTGAATGTGCGCCTGGCACCCGATGCCCGCAACAGCCCGCAGGACCTGGACCAACTACCGTTCACCGTGGGCACCAATGCCGACGGCAGCGCGCGCATCGTTCGGCTCAACCAGGTGGCGAATGTGCGCGAATCCACCGGACCCAACCAGATCAACCGCCGCGACCTGACCCGCGAAGTGGCCATCAGCGGCAACGTGTCGGGTCGATCGGCGGGCGAGGTATCGGCCGATATCAAGACGGCTATGGACAGCATCGCCATGCCACCGGGCTACAGCTACAAGTTCAGCGGCTCCACCAAGGACATGGCCGAAGCCTTTGGCTACGCCATCTCGGCGCTGGTACTGGCCGTAGTATTCATTTACATGATTCTGGCAAGTCAGTTCAAGAGCTTCCTGCAACCGCTGGCGCTGATGACCGCCCTGCCCCTGACGCTGATTGGCGTGGTGCTGGCCCTGATGCTGTTCAATTCCACGCTATCCATGTTCTCGGTCATCGGTGTGGTGATGTTGATGGGCCTGGTCACTAAAAATGCGATCTTGCTGGTGGACTTTGCCATTCGGGCGCGTGAAGACGGCATGGAACGCCACGACGCCCTGCTAATGGCGGCCAAGGTGCGGTTGCGCCCCATATTGATGACCACACTGGCCATGATTTTTGGCATGGTGCCACTGGCATTTGCCCTGACCGAGGGGTCCGAAATGCGCGCCCCCATGGGCCAGGCGGTCATTGGCGGGGTCATCACCTCATCCTTGCTGACTCTGGTGGTGGTGCCGGTGGTTTACTGCTACATGGATGATCTGGCGCAATGGGCGGGACGCTTTTGGCGTGGAACAAAAGCCCCTTCCCGGTAAAATTTACCATATTCGGCTAACATACCCCGTGGAGTATTAAAAATGAACATCGAAAAAGCCCGCTTCAACATGATCGAGCAGCAAATCCGCCCCTGGGACGTGCTGGACCTGTCCGTGCTGGAACTGTTGTCCGTGGTCAAGCGCGAAGACTTCGTCCCTGCTGCGCTGAAGGGTATGGCCTTTGTCGACATGGAAATCCCGCTGCTCAGTCCCAGCGAAGACGCCATGCGTCTGGGTCAATGCATGCTGGCGCCGCGCCTGGAAGCGCGTTTGCTGCAAGACCTGGCCCTTCAGCCAACCGACACCGTGCTGGAAATTGGTGCGGGTTCGGGCTACATGGCCGCCCTTCTGGCGCACAAGGCACACCGGGTTGTGTCACTGGAGATCAACCCAGCACTGGCAAAAATGGCCCGGGACAACCTGCGCAATGCAGGCATCCAGAATGCGGAAGTCCGTTTGGCCGATGGTGCAGAACCTGTGCCAGCCGAGGGCAGCTATGAAGCGATCCTGCTCAGCGGGTCTGTGGCAGAAGTGCCGCACAACCTGCTGGCGCTGTTGAAGGTCGGCGGACGGCTGGCCGCCATCGTCGGGGGTGAGCCCGTCATGCGCGCCACCATCGTGACGCGCACCAGCGATACCAATTTCCGTACGGTTCAGAGTTGGGACACGGTCGCCCCCCGTTTGCAAAATTTCCCTGAGCCGTCACGCTTCAAGTTTTAATTTTTATTGATTGTGAGTCCCGCATGATTGCCCAAGTCCGCCCCCGCGATCTGGCCCAATGGCTTACGGATGCGAGCCCGCACGGCAAGCCCGTGGTGCTGGATGTGCGCGAGCCGTATGAACTGCAAACCGCCAGCGTCAAGGAAAATGGTTTCTCGTTGGTGGCCATTCCAATGGGTGTCATTCCACCGCGGCTCTCTGAACTGGATCCGCAGCAACCCATTGCCTGCCTGTGCCACCACGGCGGTCGGAGCATGCAAGTCGCCCACTTTCTGAAAAGCCGGGGGTTCGCGCATGTTGCCAACATCGCGGGCGGCATCAATGCCTGGTCTGCCGAACTCGACCCGACCATTCCGCGCTATTGACCCTGTGCCCCCTACTTTTATGAGCCTGAGAAAGACCACCATGTCCAGCCCCCATTACCTGCCTAATTTCCGGTTGATTCCCCTGATGCTTGCGTTGGGAGCGACCCTGTCTTTCTCGGCCCAGGCCCAGAGCCTGGTCGACCTGTACTCCGCCGCACGCGGATATGACGCCACCTACCAGGCGGCCAAGTCGCAATTTGATGCGACCTTGGCCAAGGCGGATCAGGCCAAGGCGGGCGTTTTGCCCACGGTTGGTTTGTCGGCGGGTGCCAGCCAGACTAATCAGGACGTTCTGTCCCCGAAATCCGTCAACTACACCTACAACGCCCAATCTGCAACGATTGCTGCTTCACAACCCTTGTACCGTCCCGCCAACTGGGCCACCTATGAACAGGGCAAGAAGCAAGCAGAGCTGGCGCAAGCCCAACTCGCTGCTGCCGACCAAGACCTGATCGTGCGTGTCACTCAAGCGTACTTTGACGTGCTGGCTGCCAGCGACAACCTGACGTTTGTGAAGAGCCAGAAAACTGCAGTGGGCGAACAATTGGCCTCAGCCAAGCGCAATTTTGAGGTTGGCACTACCACCATCACCGACTCACGCGAAGCGCAAGCGCGCTCTGACTTGGTGGTGGCACAGGAACTGGCTGCTGAAAATGATTTGCTGGTGAAAAGCCTTGCATTGAACCAGTTGGTGGGGCAGCAAAGCACCACGCCCAAGCCTTTGAAGGCACCGGTGGTTCTGGCGCCTGTGGAGCCGCCGGATGTGGAGCAGTGGGTCGCTCAGTCTGAAGCCAATCACCCCAGCATTCAGCAGGCCGCCATCGCACTCGACGTGGCCCGCCTCGAAACCCGGAAGGCCGAGGCCGGCCACAAGCCGACGCTGGATCTGACAGGAGGTTACACCGCCTCGAACTCCAGCAACGGGACGTCCAACGGCCCTTCCACGGCAGATAGCCGAGCGAATATCGCCACCATCGGCCTGAGCTTCAACCTACCCCTGTTCGCCGGCTTCTCGACGCAAAATCGCATCAAGGAAACGATTGCTCTGGAAGAAAAAGCCCGTGCCGATCTGGAAAACGCCAAACGCAGCGTGGCGCAGGCCACCCGCACAGCCTATTTCGGTGTGCAATCGGGTCAGGCACAGGTCAACGCGCTGCAGGCCGCAGAGGCCTCCAGCCAAAGCGCGCTGGACGCCAACAAACTGGGCTACCAGGTTGGCGTGCGCATCAACATCGATGTGCTGAATTCACAAAGCCAGTTGTTTGACACCAAGGCCAAGCTGGCCAAGGCGCGTTACGACGTGCTGGTGGGGGGACTCAAATTGCGCCAGGCCAGCGGCACCTTGAAGGCGGACGACCTGCAGCCCATCAACAGCCAGCTAGCCCCGTAATAGCTGCTGCACCGCTTCGGAGGTGCGTTGGGCCGCACCCCGGTGTGCCAGCCCCAGGTTGCGGGCGGCATCGCGGGCACTTTGCAGGGCTTTTGGCGACTGCACCAGCGCAAGGGCTTTGTTCACCGCCTGCGACATATCCGCTTGCGCAAAGGCGGCGCCTGCCGCTTGTGCCAGTTCAGCGGCCTGGGCAAAGTTGAAGGTATGTGGCCCCATGACCACCGGGCATTCGCAGGCCGCCGCTTCGATCAGGTTTTGCCCCCCCAGCGGTGCAAAACTGCCGCCCAGCAAGGCCACATCGGACAGGGCGAAGTACATCGCCATCTCGCCCAGCGAATCACCCAGCCAGACGTCTGCCGCTTCAGGGCTCTGCGCCCAGCTGCTGCGACGTGAAACGGTAAACCCATAGGCCTCACACAAACGGGCAACCTCGTCAAAGCGCTGGGGATGGCGGGGCACCATCAGCCACTGCACACCCGTCGATGCGCTTTCATTTGCTATATTTTTCATAGCTTCCTGCGCAGCATGGACGGGGGCTAGAGCCCTTATTTGCTTCAATTTCTCCAGCAACATCACCTCTTCACCCTCGCGCGAGCTGGCAAACATCACGACCGGCCGCGCCTGCTCGGTGCGCCACGCTTGGCCCACGGCAAGTTGCGCCGCATCGGGGGTGGCGTCAAATTTGAAATTGCCCATGACACCCTGCACCGGGGCATCCAGTTGCCGCAGGCGCATGGCGTCTTCATCGGTTTGGGCCCATACGGCGCGCAAGCCACGGTAGGCCGGGCGCGACAGCCAGGCCACGTGCTGCGCCTGGCGCAAGGACTTGTCACTCAGGCGGGCGTTGACCAGACACAGGGGTATGTGGGCCTTTGCGCAGGCCGCCACCATGTTGGGCCAGACCTCGGTTTCCACCAGCAGGCCAACGCGCGGCTGGAAATGCGCCAGAAACCGCTGCACTGCCCCCGGGGTATCCCACGGCTGCCACACCTGCACATCACCACTTTGCAGCAGCGCGCGGCCCTGTTCGCGACCGGTGGCGGTGCCATGGGTCAGAAGCAGCCGCATGCCAGGCAACGCCAGGCGCAACTGCGCCACCAGTACCTCGGCCGCCCGTGTCTCGCCCAGCGATACGGCGTGCACCCAGACATAAAAATCGTTCCTGCTGGAGCCCACGTTGGCGGCTGGCCGTGTGTAGTAGCCAAAGCGTTCTTCGATGGCCTCTCCATACGCGGGCTCCGCCTGGGCGCGGCGGTGCAGCTTCGCACGCACCAGCGGCTGCAACAGCCACATCACCAGCGAATACAACCCACGCGTCATCGACAAAAAACCGGTGTCGCCAGACTTTCCCAGGCCTGCCAGACGGCATCGACCGTGGGATGAGGCGATGCGAACACGCACACCTGCGAAGCCGCCTTGGGCCCACCGGGTTGTGGCCCGGTGCGCCACGCGGTGTCGAAGTTGTAGATCTGCACATGCGGCAGGCCCAGGGCGACGGCAATGTGGCTCAAGCCACTGTCCACGCCGACCACGCCCGCGCAATGCGCCATGGTGTCGGTCAGGGCGTCCAGCCCCATCGACGGCCAGACCCACGCATCCACCAATTGGGCTGCAATGGCCTCGCTGGTGGCTTTTTCTGCTGCGTTGCCATGCGCCAGCGCAACCGCAAAACCGCTGTGGTTGAGCCGCTGGCCGAGTTCGACCCAGGACGCGACAGGCCACTGCTTGTCGGCGCGCGAGGTGCCGTGCACCAGCGCCACGCAGGGTGTGCGGGGTGCAAAGGAGTTGACAGCCAACCCGGCAGGCACCGGTGCCTGTGCAGCCAGATTGCCGGGTGCCAGCCCAAAACGGACCGACTCGGGAACCGCATACCCCAGAGCAGCAGCGCACAGCAGACGCGAGCGCTGCACTGCGTGCACATGCGGCTCCAGCGCAATCGCCACGTCGGCCACCCAGCGGGCGGGGGCTTCAAAACTGGAGCCATCCGTCTGGTTGGCGAGGCCGAAGCGGCGCCCCTGCGGTGTGGTGCGCGCCAGCCACGACACCAGCGCCGACTTGGTCAGCCCCTGCAGATCAATTACGGCGTCATAGGCCGTGGATTGCAGCGCGGCTTTAAAGGCGCGCCATTCCTGGCGCGTGCGGGCGCTGAATGGCGCTTTGCGCCAGCGACGCAGGTCGCAGGTGATCACCTGCCCAACGCCTTCGCAGCGGGCAACCAGCGGCGCAAAAGCGCTCTCCACGGCCCAATCCACGTGCACACCCGGTAGCGCCTTGCGTAGGTCCTGCACCGCAGGCATCGCGTGGACCACGTCACCCAGGGATGACAGTTTGACGATCAGTACTTTCAGCGCGACCTGGCTTGCGGGTGGTTTCAATGCGCTGCCTCGGCAAAACTGGCATCAGGCTTGACGGAGCGCAGCAGTTGCAGCATGTCCGACTGGATGCGCTCCAGCGCTTCGAGCGTATGTCCTTCAAAACGCAGCACCAGCACCGGGGTGGTGTTGGAGGCGCGGATCAGTCCAAACCCATCGGGCCAGTCCACGCGAATGCCATCAATCGTATTGATCGTGGCGGGCGCCGCAAAGGCGGCTTCGGCCACCAGTTGATCGACCAATGCATGCGGCTCGCCTTCTGCACACACCACGTTGAGTTCGGGTGTCGAGAAGCTGGTGGGCAACGCGTTGAGCAGGGCACTGGCATCCGCCACCCGGCTCACAATCTCCAGCAAGCGGCAACCGGCATAGGTGCCATCGTCAAAGCCGTACCAGCGTTCCTTGAAGAAAATGTGGCCACTCATCTCGCCGCCCAGAGGCGAGCAGATCTCGCGCATCTTGGCCTTGATCAGCGAATGGCCGGTCTTGTACATCAGTGGTACGCCGCCCGCCGCTTCAATGGTCGGCGCCAGGCGCTGGGAGCACTTCACGTCAAACAGAATGGTGCCCCCGGGTACGCGCGTGAGCACGTCGCGCGCAAACAGCATCATCTGGCGATCCGGGTAAATATTGGTGCCGTCCTTGGTGACGATGCCCAGGCGGTCGCCGTCGCCGTCAAAAGCCAGGCCCAGCTCAGCGTCGCTGGCCTTCAGGGCGGCGATCAGGTCGCGCAGATTTTCGGGCTTGCTGGGGTCCGGATGGTGGTTGGGAAAATTGCCATCGACTTCGCTGTACAGCTCCGTCACCTCGCAACCGATTGCACGCAGAATGCCGGGCGCTGACGCACCGGCAATGCCGTTGCCCGAATCGACCACGATCTTGATGGGGCGCGCCAGCTTGATATCACCGACGATGCGCGCGCGGTAGGCTTCCAGCACGTCAGCGGACTGGCGGGAACCACCGGCTTGCAAGGTCCAGCTCTCGGTCTCCATCATGGTGCGCAAAGCCTGGATTTCATCCCCATAAATAGCGCGACCGGCCAGCACCATCTTGAAGCCGTTGTAGTCCTTGGGATTGTGGCTGCCGGTGACCTGAATGCCGCTGCGGCACAGGGTGTTGGCCGCAAAGTAGAGCATGGGCGTGGTCACCATGCCGACGTCGATTACCGTGATACCCGCGTCCTGCAGGCCCTGCATCAATGCGTCGGCCAGGGATGGGCCGCTCAGGCGTCCATCACGCCCGATGGCCACCGTGGTCTCGCCCTCGGCCCGTGCCACCGAACCGAAAGCACGACCCAGCCCACGCGCGACTTCCTCGTTGATGGTGCTCGGCACAATGCCGCGAATGTCATAGGCTTTGAAAATGCTGGCTGAGATTTGCATGACTGGATTTCCCTGTGCGAATGTTTTTTGCTGCTACGGTGACGCCCTCGCCCGTACCCTGTCGAAGGCATTGTAGGCGCGGGCGGTAGGAACAACAGGTCCGAAAACGGCTACTTTGCAGCGGCATCGTGCGTATTATCCCCACCATGTCCACTGCAGCCGATGCAATTCCCACAGCCCCCGATGGCGACGCCCAATACCGGGCGCTCCTGGCGCGGGATGCGCGTTTCGATGGCCGATTTTTCACCGGCGTGACCTCCACCGGCATTTACTGCCGCCCGGTCTGCCGGGTACGCGCACCGAAGCGCGAGAACTGCCGCTTCTTTGCGCTGGCCGCCCAGGCCGAGTCGGCGGGCTTTCGCCCCTGCCTGCGCTGCCGCCCCGAGCGCGCACCCGGGGGCCTGCCATCCGGCGGCTCGTTGATGGATTCCGGCGTGCCGTGGTCCCTGCAGGACGCCGCATCCATCCTGGCGCAACAAGCCACACAGCTGCTGGATACACCCGATCTGTGGCGCGAGAGCCCGCCCAGCATCGCCGGCCTGGCGACCCGGATAGGGGTGAGCGCCCGCCACGTGCGGCGTATTTTCGAGGCCCACTGGGGCGTCTCACCCCTGCAATATCTGCAGACCCGGCGCTTGCTGATGGCCAAGCAACTGCTCACCGATACCCGCCTGCCCATTGCCCAAGTAGCGGGCCTCAGCGGTTTTTCCAGCGTCCGGCGTTTCAATGCGGCCTTCGCCGAACACTACCGGCTGCAGCCCCGCCAATTGCGCGAGACCGACTACCCAGCGAACAAGAGCCCCGCCGGGTCGGGCATCACGCTCAAAGCGTCGTACCGGCCGCCCTATGACGTCGCCGCCATGCTGGGCTTCTTTGCCACGCGCCAGATCGCCGGAATGGAAGTGGTGGACGTTACGCAGCAAACCCTGATGCGCAGTCTTTCGCTGGACGTGGCCGGACGCGCCCTCAGCGGCTGGGTCCATGTGCAGTTTGAGCCGGACCGTTGTACGGTTGTCTTTCATATCAGCGAGTCCCTGAGCGCTGCGCTGCCCACCGTGCTGGCGCGGCTGCGGGCCATGCTCGATCTCGATGCCGACCCCTGGGCCATCAACGCCGGCATGCGCGGTGATTTTCCGGGTGCCGAGGGCCTGCGCGTGCCCGGCAGCCTGGATGGGTTCGAACTGGGCGTGCGCGCGATTTTGGGGCAACAAATTACCGTGCGCGCCGCCTGCACCCTGGGTGCGCGGCTGGTGGAACGCTATGGCGCCCCACTTGTAACCCCTCTGGAAGGATTGACCCGGCTGTTCCCCACGCCACAGGCCCTTGCGAATGCACTGGGCGAGGATCTCGGAAAGTTGGGCATCGTGCGCCAACGCCAGCGGGCCATACAGGCGCTGGCGCAGGCAGTCGCCAGTGGTGCCTTGGCCCTGCATCCGGGTGCGGATGTACCCGCCACCCTGGCCGCGCTACAGGCCTTGCCTGGCGTTGGCCTATGGACCGCCCACTACATCGCCATGCGTGCACTGCGCTGGCCCGATGCCTTTGTGGCGGGCGATGTGGCCCTGCAAAAGGCACTGGGCGTGCGAGACGCCCAAAATCCGCAGCAGGCAGCCGAACTGGCATCCGAGCGCTGGAAGCCGTGGCGCAGCTACGCCGTTGTGCGCGCCTGGGCCAGGCTCGCCCAGTCGCCTGTTTTGCTATGATTTTTATAGCTGCTTACGCAATTAGAATGGGGGCTAGAGCCTGATTCACGATGAAATTTAACCCCACTCCCACTCCCGCTCGCTGCACCCTGTCAAGCCCCTGGGGCACCATGACGCTGGCGGCCCATGACGACGCACTGGTCTGGGCCGGATTTGACGGCCAGGCACACGAAGTCGACACCCACCACTGGCCAGTGGCCAGCAGCCATCCCATTTTGCAAAGGACGGCAGAGCAGTTGCAGGCGTACTTTGCGGGCGAGCGCCCGCATTTCGATGTGCCGCTGGACCTCCACGGCGGCACCGCGTTCCAACAGCGCGTATGGCAAAGCCTGCTGGGCATCGCGCCGGGTACCACCAGCACCTATGGCGCCATCAGCCTGCAAATGGGTCAGCCCGGTGCGGTGCGCGCGGTGGGGGGCGCCATTGGCCGCAACCCCATCAGCATCATCGTGCCGTGCCACCGGGTGGTCGGTGCCAAGGGCGCCTTGACAGGTTACGCCGGTGGGCTGGACCGCAAGGTCGCCTTGTTACAACTTGAAAGCCACTATTGAGCTCCCCTGCCAACGCCGTCACGTCCACCCAATCGGCCCCATCTGCCCAGTCCAGAACTTGGGTGATTGAGTTCATTTTGCTCGCGGCCATTTGGGGGTCGTCGTTCATGTTCATGCGGCTGGGCGCCGTGGAGCTGGGCGCATTGCCCACCGCCGGCTTGCGCGTGGGCATTGCAGCGGTTTTTTTGCTGCCCATTCTGCTGCTACGGGGACATGGCCCGGCCTTGCGCCAGCACTGGAAGCTCACCTTTGTGGTTGGCATCCTGAACTCGGCCATTCCCTTTGCGTGCTTTACCTATGCCTTGTTGTCCATCACCACGGGCTTGTCCTCCATCCTGAATGCCACGGTGCCGCTGTTCGGCGCAGTCATCGCCTGGCTGTGGTTGAAAGACCGGCCCAACGGCTCGCGCATTCTGGGTTTGCTGATCGGGTTTTTGGGCGTGGCACTGCTGGCATGGAACAAAGCCAGCTTCAAGCCCGATGCGTCGGGCAGCTCCACCGGCTGGGCCGTGATGGCGTGCCTGCTGGCCTGCCTGTGCTATGGCGCCGCAGCCAGCTTTACCAAACGTTATATGACCGGCCTGCCCTCGCTGGTGTCCGCCACCGGCAGCCAGATAGGGGCAGCCATCGGGCTGGCGCCCCTGGCTTGGTGGTTCTGGCCAAATCACCCGGTCCCAGTCAACACCTGGCTGGCTGTGGTGGCACTGGGTGTGCTGTGCACTGGCGTGGCCTACATCCTGTTTTTCAGATTGATCGAACATGCGGGCCCGGCCCGCGCGCTGTCGGTCACGTTTGCCATCCCCGTATTCGCAGTGCTGTACGGCGTGGTGCTGCTGGGCGAGGTGGTCACACCGTGGATGGTGGGCTGCGGGCTGGTGATCGTGCTGGGCACCAGCCTGTCCACCGGGCTCGTCCGCCTGCCCAGGTAATTACCAGTTTGGTCCGCTGGCGATTGTTCTTTCATCCCAACGGCGAGACTCCAACGAGCAAGTGCTGGTAGCCGAAGAATTTCTGCCAGTGACTGTTTGTGGCAGATAGCCGGGGCTTCCGGTTTGATCACCACGGTCGGCAGCGGGCCCACGGCAGTCGCATGACTTGGATCTGCCAATGGATGGTGACGCTGGTACAGCGGTCACTCAAGTGGGTCCGTCAGATCTCAGGATCCGACCCACTGCTGACATTGCGACTACTCAAATGATCGCCTGAAAGCAGTCATTCAAGCGCACACGATTCCTGGCTTCAAATTTCCGCTTCAGGGAAGCTCAATCCGATTGTTGAACTTCACGTGATGACCAGAAGCGGTCATACGATCCGATCGCCGCTGTTGCAAGTCAAGGCACGAAGCGGGCGCACACGACAGTCCAGTTACTGGCGGCCAGGCGAAAGTACAGTTGAGCCGTGATTTGTTGAAATTTGACATGCGATTAACTGATGGTCGCAGCAGTGTCGGAATGAGGGCAATAGTGTTTAAATTGTCCGGAGCTGTATGAATATTTCACTTTTCCTTGAATCTCCTAGAGTGGCACGATGCCATGTCCATGTGGTAGATCCGATAGAGGTGTTTGGTAAGCGTGCTAGGTACCCGCTCAGCGTCTGGTTTTTTGTATAGGGCTGAGGCATGCGCGCCATTACAGGGTTAGATTCCACCCTGCAAGTCCGTGGCGGTGGCAGAGACTCCGCGAAGCTGGCGGTGCTTGAGCCTGTAGGCCAGTTGCGGGCGGGTCATTCCCAACAGGCGTGCGGCTTCAGACAGGTTGCCGCGGGCGCGCCCCACCGCCAGGTCCAGCACCAGCGCATCGATATCCTCCAGAGCGCTGCCGCTGTCCAAGATGCGTGCGCACAAGTCATTGTCGTGCGCACTGGGCAGTTTGGTGAGATGCCCATGCGCGTCCAGACTGGTCTGCGCGGCCTCCGGCTGGTTCGGAAACAAGTGCTCCACCTCAACCATGCCGGACTGACTGGCCAGGATGACGCCGCGCTCCACCAGATTTTCCAGCTCGCGCACATTACCGGGCCAGGCATGTTGCTGCAGCGCTTGCAGCGCGCGCTCTTCAAAGCCCAGCACTCGTTTACTGTGCAGCGCGCAGAAGCGCGTGAGCATGGCCTGGGCCAGTGGCTCTATGTCGGTCTTGCGCTCGCGCAAGGGTGGAATGCAGATCGGGTACACATTCAGGCGGTACAGCAGATCCGCCCGGAAGCGCCCGGCCAGCACTGCCTGCTGCAGGTCGACGTTGGTGGCCGCCACCAGGCGCACATTCACCCGGCGGGTGGTCTCGCCACCCACGCGTTCAATCTCGCCCTCCTGCAGCACGCGCAGCAGTTTGGCCTGCGCTGCCAGCGGCAGCTCGCCCACTTCATCGAGCAGCAGGGTGCCGCCATCGGCACGCTCAAAGCGGCCTATTCGCATGGAGTGGGCGCCGGTGTAAGCACCCTTTTCCACGCCAAACAGTTCGGCCTCCACCAGCTCGGAGGGTAGGGCAGCGCAATTTACCGCCACAAAGGGTTTGTCGGCACGGCTGGAGAGTTCATGCAGGGCGCGTGCAAAGCGCTCCTTGCCCACGCCGGTCTCGCCGGTGAGCAGCACCGTGGCCTGGGTGGATGCTACCTTTTGCATTAGCGTGTAGGCCTTGCGAAAGGCGCTGGAGTTGCCAATCAGCTGGCCGCCCTGCGTGGAGGGCTCCAGCGTCGACTTCAAGGCATCCACCTGCGACTGCAGAGCCTCCATCTTTTCCATCAACGAGTCGTCGTTGAAGTAAACGCGGTGCGCCTCGCCATCGGGCCATTCTTCAATCGGGCGCCCGACGATCTGGCAATGCTCTGCACCGCAGGCAGCGCACATGGTTTCTTTATAAAGAATCAGCCGGCCCATGAAGGCGCTGGTGTAGCCACTGGCATAACCCAGCAGCGTCCAGCAGGCCGGGTCGGTATCCAGCCCGTATTTCTGCTGGTGCGCATAGGCCTCCCACGAATGCTCCCAATTGAACTCGCCGTAAAACTGGCCGGCCTGGATATCGAAGTTGAGCTTGACCGGCGTGACATGGGCCGCACCTTCGAGCATGAAGAGTTGCGGGCCCACCAGAAAGCATTCGTTCAGCGACATTTCGGGCCGCGTCTTGCGCGCGTACTCGGCATCGCACATGCCTGCGGCATAGCCCATGCGCGTCAGGATACGCCGCGCGTGCTCGGCGCCGACGGAAGTGATCAGGTCCTGGCGCAAGGCAGTCAGGGCCATGGTGTGCATCAGCACCATGCGCCGGTCACCGAGCCAGATGGCGCCGCTATCCGGCTCAAAACGCAACAGGCGCCGCAAGTCGTCATTGGGTGGATATTTGAAGCTCATTGGCATATCCCTTGTGGTGGTGGCGTATAGCCATTTTCTCGATATTTATCTTTTGACCATCGCCAAGGTGCGATAGGGGGGCTTCTGCCGGCTTTTGATCATCCAAACAAATCTGGCGCCTAACGCTTGTCCTATTGGTAAATATAACCTTGAAAGCTCGGAGATCAATCCGAGGGAAAGCCCTATTGCGCCGCAGTTAAAAAACCCAATCGGTGCAGAAAACGCTTACCGTAGTTAGGGGTTATCCCTATAAATCTCGAGATTTATGACGTCCAAGACAAAGTTGGCAAGGAGCTTGCAAAGTCAGCCAGGCAAGACCTGCCATTTCCTGCAGGCCACTTCGCCCATCTAAAACGAGGAGACTTTCAATGGCTTTGCTGAATCGAATGGACTGGTACGACATTGCCAGGGCCACCAACTGGTCACCGAAATACGTGACCGAACTGGAGCTGTTTCCGGCCGAGATGGCTGGCGACTACGGCCTGCCGCAGGAGGCCTGGGAAAAATACGACGAACCCTACAAGCAGACCTATCCCGAATACGTGAAGGTGCAGCGCGAAAAAGACGCCGGCGCCTATTCGGTGAAGGCCGCGCTGGAGCGTTCGCACATTTTTGAAAACTCCGACCCGGGCTGGAAGTCGGTGATCAAGGCGCACTACGGCGCGCTGGCGCGGCTCGAATATGCCGCCGCCAGTGCCGAGGCGCGCATGATGCGTTTCTCCAAGGCACCCGGCATGCGCAACATGGCCACGCTGGGCTGCCTGGACGAAATGCGCCACGGCCAGATCCAGCTGTACTTCCCGCACGAGCATGTGTCCAAAGACCGGCAAATGGACTGGGCGCACAAGGCGCTGGACACCAACGAGTGGGCCATGATTGCCGCGCGCCATTTCTTCGACGACATCATGATGACGCGTGACGCCATCAGCGTCTCCATCATGCTGACCTTCAGCTTCGAGACCGGCTTTACCAACATGCAGTTCCTGGGTCTGGCAGCGGACGCGGCCGAGGCCGGCGACCACACTTTTGCCAGCCTGATCTCCAGCATCCAGACCGATGAGTCGCGCCACGCGCAGATCGGCGGCCCGGCGCTGCAGGTGCTGATTGACAATGGCAAGAAGGACGTGGCGCAGAAGAAGGTCGATATCGCCTTCTGGCGCGCCTGGAAACTGTTCTCGGTGCTGACCGGCCCGATCATGGACTACTACACGCCGCTGGAGCACCGCAAACAGTCGTTTAAGGAGTTCATGGAAGAGTGGATCGTGGCGCAGTTTGAGCGCGCCCTGACCGACCTGGGCCTAAGCCTGCCCTGGTACTGGGACCACTTCCTGGAGCAGCTCAGCGAGCAGCACCACGGCATGCACCTGGGATCCTGGTTCTGGCGCCCCACCATGTTCTGGAATCCGGCGGCTGGCGTGACCCCGGCCGAGCGCCAATGGCTGGAAGAAAAGTACCCCGGCTGGAACGACACCTGGGGCGAATGCTGGGACGTGATCATCGACAACGTGGTCGAGGGAAACATGGCCATGACCTATCCCGAGACCCTGCCCATGGTCTGCAATATGTGCAACCTGCCCATCAACTACACGCCGGGAAAGCAGTGGAACGTCAAAGACTTTCCGCTGGAATACAAGGGCCGCCTGTACCACTTCGGCTCCGAGCAGGACCGTTGGTGCTTTGAGCAGGAGCCCGAACGCTATGCCGGTCACCTGAGCCTGGTGGACCGCTTCCTGGCCGGAATGATCCAGCCCATGGACCTGGGTGGCGCGCTCAACTACATGGGCCTGGCACCAGGCGAGATTGGCGACGACGCGCACAACTATGCCTGGGCCGAAATCTACAAGGCCATGCGGGCCGAGAAAAAAGCCAGCTGAAACGCTGAGCCCTCACACCACTGACCCATCACGTCGCCGGCCACCGCGCCGGTGCCATGAATCCAACCGATACAGGAGAGCCCCATGGCCCTATTTCCCTTGAGTTCCAATTTTGAAGGTGACTTCGTGCTGCAGCTGCTGCCGGTCGATACCGAAAACACCATGGACGAGGTGGCTGCCGCCGCCGCCCACCACTCGGTGGGCCGGCGTGTGCGCGCCCGCCCCGGCCAGATCCTGCGCATCCGCCGCCAGGGCAGCACCGAGTTGCTGCCGCGCAACCTGAAGGTGGCAGAGGCAGGCTTCAAGCCGACCGAAACCATCGAGGTGGTCTGGCAAGCCCCCAGCCTCTAAGCCGGAGACCGCAACATGACATTCCAAAAAGTATGCACCCTTGATGACCTGTGGGAAGGCGACATGGAGTCCTTCGAGGTCGATGGCAAAGACATCCTGCTGGTCTGTGCCGAGGGCGGTGTGATCAAGGCCTTTCAGGGCATGTGCCCGCACCAGGACATCCCCCTATCCGAAGGTAAGTTCGATGGCAAGACGGTGATCTGCCGCGCCCATCTGTGGCAGTTCGACGCCTGCACCGGCAAGGGTATCAACCCTTCCGATTGCGCGCTGGCCGAGTACCCGGTGCGCGTCGAGGGGGAGGACGTGATGGTGCAAACCAGTGGCGTCGAGGCCCTGTTTGCGCACACGTGAAATCAACAAAAAATCAGGAGACCAACATGAGCAATGCAACCGTAGTGGTGAACAAGCACAGCAACAACCGGGTCGGCCCGGTGATGCGCGCCGGCGAACTGGCCCAGGCCGTGGCCGAAGCCGCGCGCGAAGACAACCCGGGGCGCGTGATCCGCGTAGACGACAAGCGCGCCTATCTGCGCATAGACACCGATGACGAACTGATCCTGCGGCGTGAAACGATTGAAGCCGCGCTAGGTCGCCCGTTCAAGATGAACGATCTGGAAGTGGACCTCAGTTCCTTCTCCGGGCGTATCGAGACGCTGCCAGACCAGGTGCGTTTCTATTTCGTCACGCATCTTTAAAACGAACACCGCAGAGGAAACCCACCATGTCACAAGCACAAGCCCAAACCCAGGTACTCAAACCACTCAAGACCTGGAGCCACCTGGCCGGACGCCGCCGCAAACCCAGCGAATACGAAATCGTCAGCACCAATCTGCACTACAACAACCGCGACGCCAACGCGCCCTACGAGTTGGACCCCGAGTTGGCCATGAACAAGTGGTACAAGAAAAACACCTTCGGCAGCGCGCTGCAGCACGACGACTGGAACGCCTTTCGCGACCCGGAGGAAGTGGTCTACCGCAGCTACAACATGATGCAGGACGGCCAGGAAAACTATGTGTTTGGCCTGTTCGACCAGTTCAACACGCGTGAGCACGACGAGTCCCTGGACCCGCGCTGGGCCGGCACGCTGGCTCGGCTCTACACACCCGCACGCTACCTGTTCCACACCCTGCAGATGGCCTCGGCCTATGTGGGCCAGGTGGCACCGGCCAGCACCATCACCAACTGCCATTACTTCCAGATGGCCGACTCGTTCCGCTGGCTCAGCCACACCGCCTACCGCACCAAGGAACTCTCGCTGGCCTTTGCCGACAAGGGCTTTTCGACCGATGAGCGTGGCTATTGGGAAACCGATGCCGCCTGGCAGGGCTTTCGCGAACTGATGGAAAACGTGCTGGTAACCTGGGACTGGGCCGAGGGCTTTGTGGCCCTGAACCTGATCGCCAAACCGGCCATTGACGAGGCCGTTTTGCGCAAGCTCGGTGAGTCCGCACGCCACAACGGCGACATGCTGCTGGGCCTGCTCAACGACGCCCAACTGATGGACGCCGCGCGCCATCGCCGCTGGGCCACGGCCCTGGCGAAGATGGCGCTGGAGAGGCCGGGCAATGCAGCAGTCTTGCAGGGCTGGATTGCCAAGTGGGAGCCGCTGGCCGACAAGGCGATTGACGCCTATTGCGGCGCACTGGCCGATGTACCCGGTGCAGCCGCATCGGCCAAGCAGGCGACGCGCGATTTCCGCAAGTCTCTGGGTCTGTAAATCCAAGCAGCCCCACGGTAGGCGTTGGACAACCCGTCAAGCGCCTGCCGTGCAACTAGCATCCCTTTGCATAAACATGCCATGACATCCAAAAAAGTAATGACCGAGCCCGAGCACAGCGCCTTTGAGCAACTGGGTGCAGACACCCTCCTGCGTGCCGCCCTGCGCGCGGGCCTGGGCTTTCCCTACGAGTGCAACTCGGGCGGCTGTGGCAGTTGCAAGTTTGAATTGCTGGACGGCGAGGTGGAAAACCTCTGGCCGCAAGCGCCGGGCCTCACCGAGCGCGATATCCGCAAAGGCAAGCTCCTGGCCTGCCAGTGCGTAGCCACGACCGACCTGCGCATCAAGGTGCGCACCGCCCCGGAATGCGTGCCACCCATTCGACCCCGGCGCCTGCGTGCCCGCTTCACCGGCTCGCACGCCATCACGCATGACATCAGCGAGTTCCGCTTTGTCAGTGAAGAGGCCGCTGAATTCTTGCCGGGCCAATACGCGATGCTGGCGATTCCCGGGGTTGGCACGCCGCGCGCTTATTCCATGTCCAACCTGGCCAATGCGCAAGGCGAATGGCATTTTCAGATCCGCCGGGTTGCCAAGGGCATGGCCACAGAAAGACTCTTTGAACATCTGCAAGTCGGCGATTGCGTAGAGATCGACGGCTCGTATGGCCTGGCCTGGTTGCGCCCCGAGGTGCCGCGCGACATCGTCTGCGTAGCGGGCGGCTCCGGCTTGGCGCCCATGGTCTCCATTGCCCGTGGCGCCGCGAAAGCCGGCCTGCTAAAGACGCGCCAGCTGCACTTCTTCTATGGAGGCAGAACGCCGCAAGACATTTGTGGCGAAAGCTTGCTGCGCGAACTCCCCGGCTTTCGCGAGCGCATCCATTTTCATCCGGTGGTGTCGCTGCCGGGCGAGGATGTCGGTACAGCCTGGCGTGGTGAAACCGGCTTCGTACATGAACTGGTGCGGCGCACCTTTGGTGAAGCCATGCAGGGCTACGAGTTTTACTTTGCCGGCCCACCACCCATGACGCAGGGTTTGCAGGAGATGCTGATGGTGGAATACCGTGTACCGTTTGAGCAGATCCACTTCGACCGGTTTTTCTAAAAACCCGCACTGCTATTCAACCGCCCATTTCTACCTTTCGGGCAGTCACTTGCAAGCCTATTGCGTCGCCTCGTCTTCAATGGCAACGAGCGCACCATAAAGGCGCAGAAATGGCGCTCGTTGAAAACGATATCCTTGTGAATCAATCCGTTGCCCACGCCGAACTCATCGCCGCCTTCCGCAGAGCTAAGGCAGAAGCCGCTCACAAATTAGGCTTGATAAAGACGCTGGCAAAAAAGGGGCCGAGGACCACTCAAACCGCCATCGAAATTGCTGCCAAGGCAGAGAAGCGCAGGGATTCGTACGCGAAGAAACTGAAAGTCGTGGGGTTAGACCTCACGGCTTGAGCGGGGCGAAGGCCCGTGCTGCCACCCTCCTTATTTCACTGCCACCCGACTAGCCTGCAAGCGCACGATGTCATGCGTCAACCGAATATGCGCTTCCAGCGCCAGGGCTGCGCGGGCCTCCTGGCGGTCTACCGCGGCACGGAAGATGGCTTCGTGTTCCTTGTGCACATCGCGGCCGCTGGCGTGGGCGGCGGTCAGACGGAAGTTGATGTTGCGGTAGCGCTCGGCGTGACGGTACAGGATGGACAGCAGGTATTTGCTCCACGTCGAGTTGAAGCCGGCAATCAACGCCTCGTGGAAGGCCTTGTTGCGCCGCTCCCAGCGTACGGAACCGGTCTCGGCCAGGTTCCGCTCGGTGGTGCACAGCAGTTCGTAACTTTGTACCAGTGAAGCTTCCCACTCTGCGTCGCCGTGGCGTATGGACTGGCGCAGGGCTTCGGTCTCCAGCATCACGCGGGTGTTGGTCACGTCTTCCAGATCGGCCATGGAAATGGGTGCGACACGAAATCCGCGTTGGCCTTCGGACGTGACCAGCGCATCGGACACCAGCAGCGACAAAGCCTCACGCAGGGTGCCGGAACCGACTTCGTATTGGTCCTTCAGGTGCTCTACGCGCAGGCGCTCGCCAGGGGCGAGTTTGCCGCAGACCACGTCGTGGCGAAGGCTAAGATACGCGCGCTCGACCAGCGTGCGCGGCACCACGGCATCGGGGTCTGACTCGGTGGCCGGGTTGTGTTGAATGGTTGACATGGAGTTGATCCCGCTCTGTGCGTTTTTGGTTTAGGGCGCCGCGGCGCCGCGTTGTTGGCGTTGCTTTTGACGGTAGGCCATTTGCGGGCGGGTCAGGCCCAAGAGGCGTGCCGCTTCCGAGAGGTTGCCGCGGGCGCGCGCCATGGCGTGGTCCAGCACGCGCGCCTCCACTTCGTCCAGCGTGCTGCCGCTGTCCAGAATGCGGCTACTCAGGTCGTCGTCCTGCGCGCTGGGCAATGGGGCGAGATGGCCATGCGCATCCAGGCTGGTTTGGGCTGCGTCCGGCTGGTTGGGGAAAAGGTGCTCCACTTCGACCATGCCCGACTGGCTTGCAAGAATGACGCCACGCTCCACCAGGTTTTCCAGTTCGCGCACATTGCCTGGCCAGTCGTGTTGCAGCAGCGCCTGTAGCGCGCGCTCTTCAAAGCCCAGCACGCGCTTGCTGTGCAGCACGCAAAAGCGCGCCAGCATGCCCTGGGCCAGCAGCTCAATGTCGGTCTTGCGCTCGCGCAAGGGCGGAATGCAGATGGGGTAGACATTCAGGCGGTACATCAGGTCGCGCCGGAAGCGCCCGGCCGCCACGGCCTTTTCCAGGTCCACATTGGTGGCGGCCACCAGGCGCACGTTGACCTTGCGCGTCTTCTCGCCACCCACGCGCTCGATCTCGCCCTCCTGCAGCACGCGCAGCAGTTTGGCCTGCGCCGCCATCGGCAGTTCGCCCACTTCGTCGAGCAGCAGGGTGCCGCCATCGGCGCGCTCAAAGCGGCCGGCGCGCGCTGCATGGGCGCCGGTATAGGCCCCCTTCTCGACGCCAAACAGCTCGGCCTCGATCAGCTCGGCCGGCAGGGCGGCGCAGTTCACCGCCACAAAGGGTTTATCTGCGCGGCTGGAGAGCTCATGCAGGGCACGCGCAAAGCGTTCCTTGCCAACGCCGGTCTCGCCGGTGAGCAGCACGGTGGCCTGGGTGGCGGCCACTTTTTGCATCAGCGTGTAGGCCTTGCGAAAGGCGCTGGAGTTGCCGATGAGCTGGCCGCCCTGGGTGGCGGGCTCCAGGGTGGACTTCAGGGCCTCGACCTGCGATTGCAGGGCCTCCATCTTCTCCATCAGTGAGTCGTCGGTGAAGTACACACGATGTGCCTCGCCATCCGGCCACTCCTCGATCGGGCGACCGATGATCTGGCAATGGTCGGCACCACAGGCGGCGCATTGCGTCTCCTTGAACAGGATCAGCCGCCCCATGAAGGCACTGGTGTAGCCGCTGGCATATCCCATCAGCGTCCAGCAGGCCGGGTCTTCCACCACGCCGAACTTCTGCCGGTGCGCATAGGCCTCCCAGGAATGGTCCCAGCGGAACTCGCCAAAGAACTGGCCCGCTGGAATGTCAAAGGCAAGTTTGACCGGGGTGACCCGCGCCGCGCCTTCGAGCATGTGCAGTTGCGGCCCCACCATAAAGCTGTCCTGCAAGGCCTCGCCCGGCCGCGTCTTCTTGGCGTACTCGGCATCCGACAGGCCCGAGGCATACCCCATGCGCGTCAGGATGCGCCGCGCATGTTCGGGGCCGACGGAGGTGATCAGATCCTGGCGCAGGGCGGCCAGGGCGTTGGTGTGCATCAACACCATGCGCCGGTCTCCGAGCCAGATGGCTCCGCTGTCAGTCTCGAAGCGCAGCAGGCGGCGCAGGTCGCTGTCCGGGGGGTATTTCAGGCTCATGGGTGCTTTGTCTCGCGGTAAGGCTTGAATGCCATTTTCTCGATATTTTTAGTTTCCATGACCCAGGTCACCGAACGGCCGGCGCGACTTTTGAAAATTGATCATTTGGTGAATTTTAGCCGTTTCGCCTGAATCAAATGCAGTATTTCAAAGGCGAATGGGTGGACTATTGGCTAAGGGTTAGCCCTAGTTCATGCCAAATTCCGATGCCTGTGGCGCGTTGTCGGGTCCTATTTCTAGGGGTTATCCCTAGAAATATCGAGATTTTGGCGGGTGTGGCCGTTTTTGGCAGGGTCCTTGCAAAGTCATGAGGCACCTACCCGCCAAACCATGCCCAAGACCTTGACCCTACCCCAAGCACCGACTACCCCGGACGAACGCATCTGCGATGTGTCCGCCAAGTTCGTGCGCATCAAGCAGGTCCGTGCCGACGGCCTGGTGTGTTTCGAGTTCGCCATTGGCTGGCCCGAGTTGTTTGTTGACCTGATGTTGCCCCGCGCTGCCTTTGACGATTTCTGCCTGCGTCAAAAAGTGCTGCTGTTGAACGATTGAATCCCCGCGCCCCTCACTCCCACAAAGGATTGTTCCCATGTCTGTAGATCTGCATACCCGTGAAATCAAGCCCCTGCGCAATACCTTTGCGCACACCGCGCACTACGTGGGCAACGACAAGCCCGCCTCGCGCTACCAGGAGGCCACCCTGGGTACGCAGCCCACGGCCAACTTCCACTACCGCCCGACCTGGGATCCGGAACACGAGATCTTTGATGCGTCCCGCTCCGCCATCAAGCTGGCCGACTGGAACTGCCTGCGCGACCCGCGCCAGTATTACTACGCCACCTGGACCATGGCCCGCGCCCGCCAGCAGGACGCCATTGAAGCCAGCTACGAATTCGTGGAATCACGCAAGCTGGTCTCCAAGATGCCCGACGCCGTGCGCGCCAAGGTCTGCCAGGTGCTGATGCCGCTGCGCCATGTGGCCTGGGGCGGCAATATGAACAACAGCTCGATCGGCGCCTACGGTTACGGCACGCCGTTTACCGCTCCCGCCATGTTCCATGCCATGGACCAGCTGGGTGCTGCCCAGTTCATTACTCGCCTGGGGCTGGCGCTGGATGAGCCCGGTGTGCTGCAGGCTGGCAAGAACGATTGGCTCAACGACGCCCGCTGGCAGCCGCTGCGCCACTACGTGGAAGACACGCTGGTGCTGTCGGACCCGTTTGAACTCTTCATCGCCCAGAACTTTGCGCTGGACGGCCAGCTGTATCCGCTTATGTTCGGCAGCTTTGTCGATGACCACATCGTGCCCCAGGGCGGTACCGCCGTGGCCATGCTCACCGCCTTCATGCCCGAGTGGCATAGCGACAGCGCGCGCTGGATCGACGCCGTGCTCAAGGTCGCCACCGCCGAATCCGCCGACAACAAGCAATTGATTGCCGGTTGGGTACAGGCCTGGGCCGACCGTGCGCAAACCGCACTCGCACCGCTGGCCGAACTCGCACTGGGCGCTGCAGGCGCACAAGCCCTGCTGGAAGCCCGCGCTGCGCTGGACCTGCGCGGCAAAAAGGCCGGCCTGTCCGCCTGAGCCTCACTACACAACACCAAGGAGACAAGCCCCATGTCGAATGTATTTATCGCCTTCCAGGACAACGAAGACGCGCGTCCCATCATCGACGCCATCCTGGCCGACAACTCAGAAGCCGAAGCCACCTATCCCACCGGCCTGGTCAAGATCATTGCGCCCAACAGCTTGGTGATCAAACGCGAAAGCATTGAAGAGCTGATCGGCCGCTCCTTCAATCTGCAACAGATCCACGTCAACCTGGTCACCCTCTCGGGCCACATCGACGAAGACGACGACCAGTTCTCGCTGAGCTGGACCCACTGAACCCCGAACCCCATTAGGAGACAAAAAATGGATACCCGCGTCATCAAGAAGAAGCTCGGTCTGAAAGACCGCTACGCCGCCATGACCCGCGACCTCGCCTGGGACACCACCTACCAGCCGATGGAAAAGGTCTTCCCCTACGACAAGTACGAAGGCATCAAGATCCACGACTGGGACAAGTGGGAAGACCCCTTCCGCCTGACCATGGACGCCTATTGGAAGTACCAGGGCGAAAAAGAGAAAAAGCTCTACGCCGTGATCGAGGCCTTTGCCCAGAACAACGGCCAGCTCGGCGTGACGGACGCGCGCTACATCAACGCGCTCAAGCTGTTCCTCACCGGCGTGACGCCGCTGGAGTACTACGCCTACCGCGGCTTTGCGCACGCCGGTCGCCAGTTCACCGGCGCCGGTGCCCGCGTGGCATGCCAGATGCAGTCGATTGACGAACTGCGACACTACCAGACCGAAACCCACGCCCTGAGCCACTACAACAAGTACTTCAACGGCCTGCACAGTCCGCAGCACATGTTCGACCGGGTCTGGTACCTGTCGGTGCCCAAGTCCTTCTTTGAAGATGCCTACACCGGTGGCCCCTTCGAGTTCCTCACGGCCGTGAGCTTCTCTTTTGAATACGTGCTGACCAATCTGCTGTTCGTGCCCTTTATGTCGGGCGCGGCGCATAACGGCGACATGTCCACGGTGACCTTCGGCTTCAGCGCGCAGTCCGATGAGTCGCGCCACATGACGCTGGGCATTGAGTGCATCAAGTTCATGCTGGAGCAGGATCCAGGCAATGTGCCCATCGTGCAGGGCTGGATCGACAAATGGTTCTGGCGCGGTTACCGCCTGCTCAGCATTGTGGCCATGATGCAGGATTACATGCTGCCCAAGCGCGTGATGAGCTGGCGCGAAAGCTGGGAAATGTATGTGGAAGAAAACGGCGAAGCCCTGTTCAAGGACCTGGCGCGCTACGGCATCCGCAAGCCCAAGGGCTGGATACAGGCTTGCGAAGGCAAGGACCACATCAGCCACCAGACCTTTGCCGTCTTCTACAACTACAACGCTGCTGCCGCCATCCACACCTGGATTCCTTCCGAGGAAGAAATGGCCTGGTTGTCGGAGAAGTACCCCGAGACGTTCGATACGGTCTACAAGCCGCGTTGGGACTTCTGGCGCGCCGAGGCCGCCAAGGGCAACCGCTTCTACCAGAAGACATTGCCCATGCTGTGTCAGACCTGCCAGATCCCGATGATCTTCACCGAGCCGGGTGACGCCACCAAGATCGCCTACCGCGAGTCCGACTACCTGGGCAACAAGTACCACTGCTGCAGCGACCACTGCAAGGAAATCTTCGACAACGAGCCCGAGAAGTACGTGCAGTCCTGGTTGCCACCACAGCAGATTTACCAGGGCAACTGCTTCAAACCCGATGTCGATCCGACCAGGGAAGGCTTTGATCCGCTGCTCGCCGTGCTGGATTACTACAACATGAAAGTCGGCAGCGACAACTTCGACTTTGATGGTTCGGAAGACCAGAAAAACTTTGCCGCCTGGAACGGCGATACCGTGGATGGAGTAAAAAAATGAGCGTCGTTTCCCTCAAGCCCTACAGCTTTCCTGCCAAGGATGTGCGCGAGAACTTTCCCGCACCGCTGCTCTTCATCGGTTGGGAAGACCACCTGATGTTTGGCGCACCCATCGCCCTACCCCTGCCGCCCGACACCCCGTTTGGCGCCGTCGGCCCGGGCGTGCTGCCCGGCACCTACGGCTACCACCCCGACTTCGCCAAGATCGACTGGAACACGGTCGAGTGGACGAAATCGGGCAAGCCCTGGAAGCCGGACCCGGCCAAGTCGCTGGCCGACAACGGCCTCCAGCACAAGGACGTGATCCGCTTTCGCACCCCCGGACTGTCGGGCCTGAACGGCTCCTGCAACTAAGCGTTTTTGAGAAGACCATGAGTTACCAACTGACGATTGAACCGCTGGGCGCCATCATCGAGGTGGAAGAGGGGCAGACGCTGCTGGATGCTGCCTTGCGCCAGGGCATCTATATTCCCCACGCATGCGGTCATGGTCTGTGTGGTACCTGCAAGGTGCAGGTGAGTGAGGGCGAAGTGGACCACGGTCACGCCAACCCGTTCGCGCTGATGGATTTCGAGCGCGACGCCGGCAAGACCCTGGCCTGCTGCGCCACGCTGCAAAGCGATGCCTGTATAGAAGCCGATATTGACGAGGACCCGGATGCCGAAGTGATCCCTGTGCGCGACTTCTACACCACGGTGGCGCGCATCGAGTCTCTGACTCCAACCATCAAGGCGATCTGGCTCAAGCTCGACAGCCCTCTGCATTTTCAGGCCGGCCAGTATGTGCAGGTCGTCATACCCGGCATTGAAGGCAGCCGCGCCTTCTCGATTGCCAATGCACCAGCCGAGGTGCAAGCCAGCGGCGAGATCGAATTGAATGTGCGCATCGTCGCAGGCGGTGCCGGCACGACCTGGCTGCACCAGAGCCTGAAGGTGGGCGACAGCCTGCAAATATCCGGACCCTACGGGCGCTTCCTGGTACGCAAGTCTGCCCGGCTGCCCATGGTCTTCATGGCCGGTGGCTCGGGCCTCTCAAGCCCACGCGCCATGATTCACGACCTGCTTCAAGACAAGAGCGCGCAGCCCATGACCCTGGTCTATGGCCAGCGCACGTGGGACGAGCTGTACTACGACGAGGCTTTTCGCGCACTCGCGGAAAAGTACCCGCACTTCACCTACGTTCCCACCCTCTCGGGTGAACCCGAAGGCTCGGATTGGCAGGGCGCACGCGGCTTTGTGCACGACGTGGCCAAGGCCCATTTCGACGGCACGTTCGCCGGCCACCAGGCCTACCTGTGCGGACCGCCCGTGATGATCGAAGCCTGCATCTCCACGCTGATGCAAGGCCGCCTGTTTGAGCGCGATATCTATACCGAGAAGTTTTTGTCGGCCGCCGACACCAACCAGCAGCGCAGTCCGCTGTTCAAGCGGGTTTAGGGAAGCACCACCATGTTCTTTGACACCCGCCCCAAGGTCAGCGTGCACATCGCGCAAACCGACGAGACCTATGTCTGCGCCACCAGCGAGAGCCTGCTCCAGGGCATGTTGCGTCTGGGCCGCAAGGGCATACCGGTGGGTTGCGTCAACGGTGGTTGCGGCGTCTGCAAGGTTCACGTATTGGAGGGGCAATGCCAGTCGCTGGGCCCCATCAGCCGCGCGCACGTCAGTGCGGAAGAGGAAGCACACGGATTTACTTTGGCCTGCCGTGTGGCACCCCTCACCCCAGTGCAACTGGAGGTGGTGGGCAAGTTCGAGAAGCCATTCAAAAAAGGGTTTGCCGCTAAGGCAAGCACTTAAGTTATTTCAACCAAGAGGAGACTTCAAATGGGTATTGCACGAATCGGTCACGCCAGCCTGCGGGTGATGGACATGGCAGCAGCTGTCAAGCACTATGAAAAAGTGCTGGGCATGAAAAAGACAATGGAAGACAAGCACGGCAACGTGTACCTCAAGTGCTGGGACGAGTGGGACAAATACTCGCTGGTGCTCACGCCCTCCGACCAGGCCGGCCTGAACCACGTGGCCTACAAGGTCGAGAACGATGCCGATCTGGATACGCTGCAAAAGAAGATCGAAGCCTACGGCATCGCCACCAAGGTCTTGGCCGAAGGTGCCATGCCCTCCACAGGTCGCATGCTGCAGTTCAACCTGCCCAGCGGCCACGAGATGCGCCTCTATGCCATGAAGGAATATGTGGGCACCGAGGTCGGCACCACCAACCCCGATCCGTGGCCGGACAACATCACCGGTGCCGGCGCGCACTGGCTGGACCACTGCCTGCTGATGTGCGAGCTCAACCCCGAGACCGGCGTCAACAAGGTGGCTGAGAACACCAAGTTCGTCATGGAAGTGCTGGACTTCTTCCTGACCGAGCAAATCCTGGTCGGCCCCAACGGCGACATGCAGGCTGCCACCTGGCTGGCACGCACCACCACGCCACATGACATCGCCTTTGTCGGCGGACCGCGCATGGGCCTGCACCACATTGCCTACTTCCTGGATTCGTGGAACGACATCCTGAAGTCTGCCGACGTGATGGCCAAGACCAAGACCAAGATTGACGTGGCGCCCACCCGCCACGGCATCACCCGTGGCGAGACGATTTACTTCTTCGACCCGAGCGGCAACCGCAACGAAACCTTTGCCGGCTTGGGCTATCTGGCCCAGCGCGACCGGCCTGTGACCACCTGGACCGAAGACAAGCTGGGGACCGGAATTTTCTACCACACCGGTGAGATGGTTGCGTCCTTCACGGATGTGTACACCTGAGCCCTGCAAGCACTGATACCTCGCGCGCGCAGCCAACTTGTTGCGCGCGAGGTCTTTGAAAGTCGTACACCTGTTTTAGGAAAAATTTTCCTGGAATGAATCACACCCCATGAAGAAAATACTATTTGCAGCCGCTGCCCTGACCGCACTCGTGAGTGCCCACGCCGAAGGCCATTACGTGCCCGGAGTGGAAGGCATGCAAGCCGCCAGCGTGCCTCCCCCCGGCCTCTATTACCTGGGCTATATGGCGAACTACAACGCCGAACAATTCAAGGTACCGGGCGGCAGCACCGCACTGCCCGGCGAGAACAAGGCCACCATCTTTGCCCTGGCCAATCGCCTGGCCTGGATCTCCAACACCAAGGTGCTGGGTGCCGACTTCGGCATGGAAACCATTGTGCCGGTGCAGTCCACCTCGCTGACCATCAGGGCCGCCGGCCTGTCCGATACGCAAAGCGGTTTTGGTGATGTCTATCTGGGCCCCGTGGTGCTGGGCTGGCATGGTGCCTTCTGGGACGCCGTGGGCGCAGCAGGTTTCTGGCTCAAGTCGGCTGACAGCTCCTCGCCCGCCTCGGCTGGCAAGGGCTTTGCCAGCACCATGCTGACCGGTGGCGCCACCTACTACTTTGATGCCAACAAGACGATCTCCGGCTCGGCCCTGCTGCGCTATGAAATCAACCACAGCAAATCAAATGGCTTCAAGCCCGGTGATCAGGTCTCGCTGGAATGGGGCTTTGGCAAGATGCTGGGCACGGTGCAGGTTGGCCTGGTCGGTTATGACCAGATGCAGGTGAGCAACGACAGCGGCACCGGTGCATCCTCCAACAAGTCCGAGCGCCACGCCGTGGGTGCCGAAGTGGTTCTGCCGCTGATGAGTTCGGGTGTGATCCTGAAGGCGGCCGCCTACAAGGAGTACCAGTCCCAGGCAGGTACCGGTGCTGAGCCCATGGGCAATCTGTTGCGCTTCACGTTTGTGAAGTTCCTCTAAACATGAGCCGCCCAGCGAACACCCCCGCGGTTGCTGTGAGCGTCAGCCTGCGCAGCATCGACTGGCGTGCCGCCCATGCGGCCGCAGGTGCAGCCGTGCAGGCCGCACTGGACATGGGCGCCTGCGTCAATGTCGCGGTGGTGGACGCCGGCGGCCTGCTCGCCGCTTTTCTTCGCATGCCCGGCGCGCCCCTGCATTCGTTGGAAATTGCCATCGACAAGGCCTACACGGCGGTCAGCTTCGGCCTGCCCACGCACCAGTGGGCAGAGGCCCTGCAAGGCCATTCGCCCGCGGTGCGCGAAGGCATCGTGCTGCGCCCGCGCTTTGTCGCCTTTGGCGGCGGACTGCCGATTGTCGAGGCCGGTGCGCGCGTAGGCGCTATCGGTGTCTCCGGTGGCAGCGAGGCGCAAGACCAGGCCATTGCCCAGGCCGGTCTGGCAGCGCTTAGCCTCCCCTTGGTGTGATGCACACCAACCCATTTTTCAACTCCTGCGAACAGCCATGAAACAGATCCTAAACTTCATCAACGGTGCATACGTCAGCAACGCCAGCGGCAAGACCTATGAGAAGCGCAACCCGGTGGACAACAGCCTGATCGGCATGGTGCATGAGGCAGGCCAGCCCGAGGTGGATGCGGCAGTGGCAGCCGCCCGCGCCGCTCTGCACGGACCCTGGGGCCGGCTGTCGGTGGTGGAGCGCTGCGCCATGTTGGATGCGGTGGTGGCGGAGATCAACCACCGCTTTGACGACTTTTTGCAGGCTGAAGTGGCCGACACCGGCAAGCCAGGCCATCTGGCCTCGCACATCGACATTCCGCGCGGTGCGGCCAACTTCAAGATCTTCACCGACACCATCAAGAACGTGTCCACTGAATCCTTCGAGATGCGCACCCCCGACGGCAAGACCGCACGCAGCTACGGTGTGCGCACCCCGCGCGGCGTCATCGCCATCATCTGCCCGTGGAACCTGCCGCTGCTCTTGATGACCTGGAAATGCGGCCCGGCCTTGGCCTGTGGCAACACGGTCGTCGTCAAGCCCTCGGAGGCCACACCCAGCACCGCAACGCTGCTCGGCGAAGTCATGAACAAGGTGGGCGTGCCGCCCGGCGTCTACAACGTGGTGAACGGCTTTGGCGTGAATTCCGCCGGCTCCTTCCTCACTGCGCACCAGGGCGTCAACGGCATCACCTTCACCGGCGAGACCAAGACCGGCACGGCCATCATGAAGGCCGGTGCTGATGGCATCCGTCCGGTGTCACTCGAACTGGGCGGCAAGAACGCCGCCGTGGTGTTTGCCGACTGCGATTTTGACAACGCCATCAACACCGTCACCCGCTCCGTTTTTGAGAACTGCGGCCAGGTCTGCCTGGGCACCGAGCGCGTCTATGTGGAGCGCCCCATCTTCGACAAGTTTGTTGCTGCACTCAAGGTGAAGGCCGAGGGCATGAAGCCCGGCCGCCCCTTTGACCACGACACCAAGATCGGCCCGCTGGTCAGCAAGATCCACCAGAAGAAGGTGTTGTCCTATTACGCCAAGGCCAAGGAAGAAGGCGCAACGATTGTGTTCGGCGGCGGCGTGCCCGATATGCCGGACGACCTGAAGGACGGCTGCTGGGTGGAACCCACCATCTGGACCGGCCTGCCCGAGACCGCCACCGTGGTGCGCGAAGAAATCTTCGGCCCCTGCTGCCACATCACCCCCTTTGACACCGAGGAAGAAGCGGTGCGCATGGCCAATGACACCAAGTACGGGCTGGCCACCTCCATCTACACCCAGGACATCAGCCGCGCCAGTCGCGTCGCCACGCAAATCGAAGTGGGCCTGTGCTGGGTCAACAGCTGGTTCCTGCGCGACCTGCGCACGCCGTTTGGCGGAAGCAAGCAGTCCGGCATCGGCCGCGAGGGCGGTGTGCATTCGCTGGATTTCTACACCGAACTTCGCAACGTGATGATCAAATACTGAAAGCCCAGCATGAGCCAGAACCCCGAAATCGGCAAGAGCATTCTTGCCAACGGCATCACCACCAACTACCACGATGTGGGCACCGGTTTTCCAGTGCTGCTGATCCACGGCTCTGGCCCCGGTGTCAGCGCCTGGGCCAACTGGCGTTTGACCATTCCGGCACTGGCCGCAGGCCGTCGCGTCATAGCGCCCGACATGGTGGGCTTTGGTTTCAGCGAGCGTCCACAAGGCGTTCGCTACAACCTCGACACCTGGGTGGCGCAGGCCATTGGCCTGCTGGACGCGCTGAAGATTGAGCAGGCCGATCTGGTCGGCAACTCCTTTGGTGGCGGTCTGGCGCTGGCGCTGGCAATACGGCACCCGAAGCGCGTGCGGCGTCTGGTGCTGATGGGTGCGGCCGGCGTGTCGTTTCCGATCACCGAAGGGCTGGACGCGGTCTGGGGCTACCAGCCCTCGATTGCCAACATGCTCAAGCTGCTCGACATCTTCGCCTTCGACCGCACGCTGATGAGCGACGAACTGGCCGAGCTGCGCTACAAGGCCAGCATCCAGCCCGGCTTTCAGGATGCGTTCGAGAGCATGTTCCCTGCACCCCGACAGACCGGTGTCGAGTCGCTGGCCAGCCGCGAGGAAGACATACGCGCGCTACCGCACGAGACGCTGGTGATCCACGGGCGCGAAGACAAAGTGCTGCCCCTGTCCAACTCGCTGACGCTCAGCGCTTGGATTGAACGCGCGCAGCTGCATGTGTTTGGCCGTTGCGGCCACTGGACGCAGATTGAACACGCCGCGCGCTTCACGCAACTGGTCGGCAACTTCCTGGACGAAGCGGATGCGCTGGTCGCCAAAAAGGCCGCCAGCAAGCCCACAGCCCAGCCCGAAAAGGCCCGCGAAGCGCAGGCCACCCACTGACGCGCCGCCCCCGATTTTTAACAACCCAACCGGACTTTGCAATGGATTCCACACTGATTACCAACTTGGGCGACGAGCTGTACCAGGCCATGACCAACCGCACCGTGGTGGATCCGCTCACCACCCGCCACCCCGACATCACCATCGAGAACGCGTATCACATTCAGCAGCGCATGTTGCAGCGTCGCCTCAATGCGGGCGAGCGCGTGGTCGGCAAAAAGATCGGCGTCACCTCCGCCGCCGTGATGAACATGCTGGGCGTGTACCAGCCGGATTTTGGTTACCTGCTGGACGGCATGATTTACAACGAAGGCCAGAGCATTGACATTAGCACCCTGATCCAACCCAAGGCCGAAGGCGAGATTGCCTTCATCCTGAAGAAAGACCTGATGGGCCCCGGCATCAGCAATGCCGATGTGCTGGCCGCCACCGAATGCGTGATGCCCTGCTTCGAGATCGTCGACTCGCGAATCCGTGACTGGAAGATCAAGATCCAGGACACCGTGGCCGACAACGCCTCGTGTGGCGTGTTCGTGCTGGGCGACCGCGCCGTCGATCCGCGCCGTATCGACCTGTCCACCTGTGGCATGGTGTTCGAGAAGAATGGCGACATCATTGGCACTGGGGCCGGTGCCGCCGCACTAGGCTCACCCGTGAATGCCGTCACCTGGCTGGTCAACACCTTGGGCCGTTTGGGCATTGGCATCAAGGCTGGTGAAGTGGTGCTGTCAGGCGCGCTGGCCGCCATGGCCCCGGCCAAGGCCGGTGACAACTTCCGCGTCTCGATTGGCGGGCTCGGCAGCTGCTCGGTGCGCTTCCACTAACCATCGCACAGCCGGATGTCCTCGGTCCCTGCCATCCCATCGCTGCAGCCAGCTACCGGTGCAGTCACGGTGCTGATCACGCGCCGGGTCACGCCCTGCCATGAGGCGGCATTTGAGCAGGCGTCGAACGACATGACGGCCGCCGCACGCAGCTTTCCCGGCTACCTGGGCGGACAACTGGTGCGCCCGCAGGACGACAGTGGCAGCACGGATGCCACGCTCTACAACGTGGTGTTTGCCTTTGACACGGCCGCGCACCTGCAGGCTTGGCAGGACTCCCCCGTGCGCTCGCTGGCGCTGGCCGCGATTGCGCCGCACATCGAAGGCCAGACGGTGCGCCAGGTCAGCGGCCTGGGCCACTGGTTTGCTGCGCCCACTGGCCCCAAGCAGAATTCGCCCCCGCGCTGGAAGGTGGCCGTGGTCACCTGGCTTGGCATCTGCCCCACGGTGTATGCGCTGTTCCTGTTGCTGGGTGAGGCTTTGGCACCTTGGCCGCTTCTGCCACGCGTGATGCTGCTGACATTGCTGGTGGTCATCACCATGACCTGGCTGGTGGCACCGCAACTGACCCAGCTGCTTAAACCTTGGCTGTACCCGGTACCACCGGCGTCACAGCAACGATAGGAAGACACATGGATTTGCAACTCAAGGGCAAGCGTGCCCTGATCACGGGCTCCAGCTCCGGCATCGGTTTTGCCATTGCCCGTGAGCTCGCCGCCGAGGGCGCGCAGGTGCTGCTCAACGGCCGCGATGCAGGGCGTTTGCAGCAGGCGCTGCAGCGACTGCAGGCTGAGCTTCCCGGTGCCACTCTGGATGCGGTGCAGGCCGATCTGTCCACGCCGGAAGGCTGCCAGCAACTGCTGAAGGTTGCCGGCGACGTGGACATCCTGGTCAACAACCTGGGCATCTTCGAGCCCAAGGCGTTTGAGCAGATTTCGGACGCAGACTGGCTGCGCTTTTTCGAGGTCAATGTGATGAGCGGTGTGCGCCTGGCGCGCGGCCAGCTTGCAGGCATGAAGCAGCGCGGCTGGGGCCGCATCGTGTTTATCTCCAGCGAGTCCGGCATCTGTCCGCCGGGCGACATGGTGCATTACGGCATGAGCAAGTCGGCGCAGTTGTCGGTCTCGCGCGGCCTGGCCGAGACCTGCGCAGGCACCGGCGTCACGGTGAATGCCGTGCTGCCGGGACCCACCCGCACCGAGGGAGTGGGCCACTTCTTTGCCAAGCTGGCCAGCGAGGCGGGCCAGACCCTGGCTGAGGCCGAAATCGACTTTTTCCAGCATGCGCGACCCACCTCGCTGCTGCAACGCTTTATCGAACCCGCAGAGGTCGCCGCGCTGGTGGCCTATGTGTGCAGCCCGCGCAGTGCGGCCACCAACGGCGCTGCGCTGCGCGTGGATGGCGGCGTGGTGCGTTCACTGATCTGACTTTTACTTTACTACTGAGGACTTTATGAAAAAAATCAAATGCGCCCTGATCGGGCCCGGCAACATCGGCACCGACTTGCTGGCAAAGCTGCAGCGCAGCCCCTTTCTGGAGCCCGTCTGGATGGTGGGCATTGACCCCGAGTCCGACGGGCTGAAGCGTGCGCGCGAGATGGGCATCAAGACCACCTCCGACGGTGTGGACGGCCTGCTGCCCCACGTGCTGGCCGATGGCGTGCAGATCGCCTTTGACGCCACCAGCGCCTACGTGCATGCAGAAAACAGCCGCAAGCTCAACGAGCTGGGCGTGCTGATGATCGACCTGACGCCTGCGGCCATCGGCCCGTTCTGCGTGCCCCCTGTTAATCTCACCGCGCACGTCGGCAAAGGCGAGATGAATGTGAACATGGTCACCTGCGGCGGCCAGGCCACCATCCCCATGGTCGCAGCGGTGAGCCGTGTGCAGCCCGTGGCTTATGGCGAAATTGTTGCGACCGTGTCCAGTCGCTCGGTCGGCCCCGGCACGCGCAAGAACATCGACGAATTCACCCGCACCACCTCGGCTGCGGTCGAAAAAGTGGGCGGCGCCAAGAAGGGCAAGGCCATCATCATCATCAACCCCGCAGAGCCGGCCATGATGATGCGTGACACTGTTCATTGCCTGACAGAAACCGAGCCGGACCAGGCGGCGATTACTGCCTCCATCCACGCCATGATCAAGGAAGTGCAGAAATACGTGCCCGGTTACAAGCTGGTCAACGGCCCGGTGTTTGACGGCACCCGCGTTTCCGTCTTTTTGGAAGTGGAAGGCCTGGGCGACTACCTGCCTAAGTACGCCGGCAACCTGGACATCATGACGGCCGCCGCCGCCCGCACGGCAGAGATGTTTGCCGAAGAAATCCTTGCCGGCACGCTGGTGCTGAGCCCTACCGCCGCTGTCGAAGCTGCCACCGTCTAAACCCCCAGGAGAAACACATGAACTTGCAAGGTAGAAAAGTAACCGTCCACGACATGACTCTGCGCGACGGCATGCACCCCAAGCGCCACCTGATGACGCTGGACCAGATGAAGACCGTGGCCTGTGGCCTGGACGCCGCAGGCGTGCCGCTGATTGAAGTGACCCACGGCGACGGCCTGGGCGGCTCCTCGGTGAACTACGGCTTTCCGGCCCACACCGATGAAGAGTACCTGGGTGCCGTGGTGCCGCTGATGAAGCAGGCAAAAGTCTCGGCGCTGCTCATCCCCGGCATCGGCACGGTGGACCATCTGCTCATGGCCAAGGACCTGGGCGTGAAGACCATACGCGTGGCCACGCATTGCACCGAGGCCGATGTCTCCGAGCAGCACATTGGCAAGTCTCGCGCGCTGGGCCTGGACACCGTGGGCTTTTTGATGATGGCCCATATGGCCTCCCCCGAGAAACTGGCGACGCAGGCGCTGCTGATGGAGAGCTATGGCGCCAACTGCATTTACATCACCGACTCGGCCGGCTACATGCTGCCCGACGATGTGCGTGCCCGCCTGGGTGCGGTGCGCTCTGCATTGAAATCCGACACCGAACTGGGCTTTCACGGCCACCACAACATGGCCATGGGTGTGGCCAATTCGATTGCCGCGATTGAGGTCGGTGCCAACCGCATTGATGCCGCCGCCGCCGGCCTGGGTGCCGGCGCGGGCAACACGCCCATGGAGGTGTTTGTGGCCGTCTGCACGCGCATGGGCATTGAGACCGGCGTGGACGTGTACAAGATTCAGGACGTGGCCGAAGACCTGGTGGTGCCCATGATGGACCACGCCATCCGCATCGACCGCGACTCGCTGACGCTGGGCTACGCCGGCGTCTATTCCTCCTTCCTGTTGTTTGCCAAGCGCGCCGAGAAAAAATACGGCGTGTCGGCCCGCGACATCCTGGTGGAGATGGGACGCCGCGGCATGGTCGGCGGCCAGGAAGACATGATTGAAGACACCGCCATGACCATGGCCCGTGAACGTGGCATTGCGCAAAAGGTGGCAGCATGAAACTCGACAGCAAAACCATCACCGCACTGGCCGAGCGCCTTGAGACCTGCGAACTGCAGGCACACGACACGACCAAGATCACCGATGAATACCCGGACATGGATTGGGACGATGCCTACGCAATCCAGAACACCATCAAGGCCAATAAGATCGCCCGTGGCAACCGCATCGTCGGCCTCAAAGCCGGCCTGACCTCGCACGCCAAGATGAAGCAGATGGGCGTGACCACGCCGGTGTTCGGCTTCATGGCCGACTATTATGCCGTGCCCGATGGCGGCGAATGCAACGTGAGCGAACTGATCCATCCAAAGGTTGAGCCCGAGATTGCCTTTGTCACCAAAGCCGAACTGCGCGGGCCCGGCTGCCACATCGGCGCCGTGCTGGCGGCCACCGACTTTGTCATGCCCGGCATCGAGGTGATCGACAGCCGCTACCGCGACTTCAAGTTCGACCTGAAAAGCGTGGTGGCCGACAACACCTCGGCCGCGCGCTTCGTGGTTGGCGGCCAGCCCATGAATGTGGAAGGTGTGGACCTGCGCACCGTGGGCATCGTGCTGGAGAAGAACGGTGTGCCGGTGGCCTTTGGTGCCGGTGCGGCCGTGCTGGGCCATCCGGCCGCAGCCATTGCCATGCTGGCCAACCACCTGGCCGAGCGCGGAGAGTGCATACCGGCTGGCACGCTGATTCTGTCGGGCGGCATCACCGAGGCCGTGTCCGTGGCCGCTGGTGACAACGTGACCCTGCGCGTGCAGGGCATGGGCAGCACCAGCATCCATTTCGTCTGAACCCTTCAAGGAGAGAACCTATGCCATTCGCACAGATTTACATGATTGAAGGCCGCACCGAAGAACAAAAGCGCGCCGTCATTGAAAAAGTCAGCGCGGCCCTGGTGGAGGCCACCGGCGCACCGATCGCCAATGTGCGTGTCTGGATACAGGATGTGCCCAAGGAGAACTGGGGCATTGCTGGGGTCAGCGCCAAGGACCTGGGGCGTTGAGCCCACTTAAGCAAATCAGCGGGGGCCTGCTGGCCTCCCTGCTGGTGATAGGGCTGGCCCTGTTCATCGCACTGGGCCTGCCGGTGCAGGCCGAGATGGGTTGGGTCAGCGTTCTCCTGAACGCGATGGTGCCCACGCAAATGGTTATGACGCTGTTCTGGCACGGGAAATACCCTGTCCGGCTGGGCAGCGTGCGCCAGCCCTTGCGTGGCTTGTTGCTGACACTGGTGAATCTCCTGGTGGCGGTAGCGGTCGCCGCGCTGGCCGTGCTGGTGTGGGGCGGAGCGGAGTGGCAGCCTACCCCGTTCATCCTCATGCCGCTGATCATTTCCATTCCGCTGGCCCTGACGCAGATCGTTCTGTTTCAAGCCTGGCCTTTTACTCGATGGACGCAGTCGACGCTGCTCCAAGGCGTGCTGATACTGATTGCCACCTATTCGCTCGCGATGGCGGTGGATGTGCTGTTGTTTGACTTCGGCTTTCTGCGCGACGCGCCCTTCTATCGCGCCAGCCTCGATCACCAGGGTCTGTTCACAGCATGGCAACCGATGACCGCCCTTGTCGGCGGCGTGGCAGGCATTCTGGTGCTGGTGCTATTGGACTTCTGGCCGATGGAGAAGCTGGCTCGATGGGCACCGGTACTAAACCTTCAACCCTGGCGCGGCCTGGTGCTCAGTGCCATGGTTTCCTTGCTGATGGCTCTTGCCTGGGTTGGCTTTGTCGGCCTAGCCCGTTGGGACCTGGTGGTCTTCATGGTGCGGGGCTGTGTGGCAGCGATTTTCGGGATATTCATAGTGCTGGTCCTGTTCAAGAACCTGCCCGTTTTGCAGTTGCCACAGCCTCTGCGCGGTCTGGTTTTGTGTGGCGGCGCTGCCCTGCTTTCCATGGCCCTGTTTGCGCTCTACCAGGCTGCAGCAGTCACACGATTTGGCCTGGTCAGCGGCCCGCCGCAATACACCTTGGAGTTGTGGATTGCCTCGGCCATGCTGGCTATTACATTCCCTCTGATGGTTGCTTATGCGGAGTATTTTTCTTTCTGGCCTATTGAAAAATCTCGCTGAAGCAGTAGTCACGACAGCCGCCAAGGGTTAACGCCGTGACTTGTAATCTGTAGTCTTCAATGGGCGCAGGATTTTCTGTAGCTGATCAACGGGCAGTTGTCCAAACTGTTCAGGGCGCCAAAATTTGCAATTGGAGAGGTGCACTCACAATTGCGTGTCATTTGTGAACGTACGGTATCTGGCGGGCAATTCGATTCTTTCTATATCCGGCAACGCTGCCCAAGATCCGACTACCTCACTGCCCTGTGTGACTGCTATGGGCACTGATGTGCCCACTGCCAACGTCTGCAGTCAGGCATTTCCAAAGTCAGCACGAGTTGACTATTTGCACAGCCGGTCCACAGTTGCTCTCCCCTCAACTTCTTGGAGATCATTGTGGACACTGCAACCGATACAGCTGCCAAACTTCCTTGGAATAAAGGAAAAATCGTTGGACAAAAGGCTCCGCTCAAGCTCAAAGACATCTGGGCAATCCGCATACGACTGCAACTTGGACACCGGACCCGAGAGCTTGCGCTCTTTGATCTAGGGTTGGACAGCAAGCTCAGGGCATGCGACCTCGTCCGTTTACGTGTTCGGGATATTTGTCATGGCGATCGCGTCTCAACACGCGCAATCGTCATGCAGCAAAAGACTTCACAACCAGTCCAATTTGAAATCACGCCTCCGACTAGAGAGGCAGTTACGGAATGGATCAAGAAGGCAGAACTGTCGACTGAGGACTACCTTTTTCCAAGTCGTGTTCACGATTCGCCTCACTTGGGAACACGGCAGTACGCGCGCATTTTGGATTCCTGGATCGAGGAAATCGGTCTCGATCCAACGGCCTACGGCACTCACACGATTCGCCGGACTAAGGCATCGCTGATCTACCGTCGCACCAAAAACATTCGGGCTGTGCAATTGCTTTTGGGGCACACCAAGCTGGAAAGCACGGTGCGATACCTTGGCATAGAGGTCGAGGACGCATTGGAACTTTCCGAGCAGACTGAAATTTGATCTTCATCGAACCGGTATCTGATGCCAAATTGCTTGCCAGATACCGGTCATTCGCGAATGTCAGCACCTGGCCCATAGGGGTAGTAGGATTTGCCGTCGCCAATGGCTGCAATCGATGGCAGACCGGTCAACCAATTTGAAACAGCGAATGTCGGTTGCTGGCTCGATTCCCGACATACAACTTCCGAACCTGAACACCCGCTATCGCAGCATTCTTGCCCTTCGCGAGCGGCGGGACATGGCAGCAACGAAACGTTCAATGCGTGGCCGCCCGTGTTTTTCTCTTCAAGACCTGTGGGGCGGGTCGCCGGTGGGCTGAGGTTTGCTACCCACCGGTGTACCCAGATTCCTATTTTCTCGGTTGGACATTCGGATACAAGAATATCAGGCAGGCGTAAATCCCCGCGCCGACAAGCAGTGAGCACGCGGCGATCTCCAGTGACCGCGTGAAGCCCATGGTCGTGGAGTCGCTGTGCGCCAGCAGCGTGGTAGCCAGCGGTGGCCCCATGATCTGGCCAATGCCATACAACGCGGTGGCGAGTCCCATGAAACTGGCCGCCTGCGCGGGCCGCAGGCGTCGCACCTCCTGCATAGCAAAGAAGGTTATGGCTGTGAACGGGAGGCCCAGCAACAGGCTACCCAGGGTAAAGCCAGGCAGGCTGGGGCTGATCAGGCTGCATGCGATACCGATCGCCTGTACCAGATAGCTCCCGATGAGCAGCCAGCGCAGGTCCTGCACGCCGCGGATGCGGGAGGCCAGAAGAGCACCCGCCATGACGCCCAGGCCAAAGAGAGGCCAGAAGAGATCCAGCCAGTGCGAGTCCGGCAGGGACTGGCGTGCGATGACAGGCAGAAAGCTGGCTGTAATGATGTAGCCGAACCCCGCCAGCCCGTATGCCAGGGTAAACAGTGGAAGTTCAAACGACACGCCGGGCAGCGGCAACTGCGCGGCAGGCGCAGTGGCAGTTGCTCCGACTGCCGAAACGCCCGAGCCAAAGATGGGCCAGACCCCGGCAGTCAATAGCGCGGCAAGAAGCCCGAAAATCTGCCATCCACTGGAGGCCGACCAGTGTGTTGCCACCATGGCGCTGGCGGCCAGGCCGCTGATCACAATGCCGGCTCCGGGGCCGATGTAGATCAGTGCGCCCATGCTGGAAAACTGCAGTTGTGCCAATTGGGTGAGGCACCAGCCGGAGGTATAGACGAAGACGATCGCACTGGCTACGCCGGCGCAGAAGCGCAGCACTGGCCAGGCATCGGCCCAGGGCAATGCCATGCCCAGTGTCAGCGCCACCGTTGTTACCAGACCACCCTGAACCATGGAAGGTGCACTCGGTATGGCGGCAATACCCAACTGCCGCCAGATCCAGGGCTGGAGCATGCACAGCAGTGCGCCTAGAAGGTAGCCCAGGTAGTTAGAGCTGGCTAGCCAACTGGCCTGTGACAGGGTGACCTTGCCCTCGGCGAGCATCATGGGCAGCAAAGGGGTGAACGCGAAGCGTCCAATGCCCATTGCCACAGCCAACGAGGTCATTCCTGCAACCGCAATCTGCCAGGGGCTCAAGGGCCGTCTGCTGGTGGCCTGAGGCATACGCTTTCCCGCGGGTTTGCGGTTCCTGTGGACATTCGTCATTCTGTTCACTACCTGGAGGCCCCGGTGCAATTGGGCCTCCAGGTATTTTTTTTGAGAGCATCAAATCCGGTGCGCCTGTCGGTATGAATCGGATCTTGCCGCTCGGTTGCTGTCAGCAACCCAAGTCCACAGTATCTCCGCAAATACCGGGGGTTCCCATTCATGAAAGAGATTCAAGCGCAAGGCAGGGGCATTTGGCCTGCTGTCTTTTTTGCTGCGTGTCGTTTCACTATCTATCGGCATCTGCCGCCGGCAACGTTACGACTGGAAGGCACCTGCCATCACGTTGATGCTCAATGCCAGCACCAGCATGTTGAAGGCAAAGGCCGTCAAGCTGTGCAGGAGCGTGAGGCGGCGCATGTGCCGGGAGGTGACCACCACGTCTGACACCTGCGAGGTCATGCCCACGACATGGGCGTAGTACAAGAAATCAAAATAATCCGGCGGCAGTTTGCCGGGAAACTCCAGACCGGCCCCAGCGGGGTGACCGCGTAGCTCGGACTGGTAATAGCGATGCGCATACCGGAAGGCAAAAATGGTCTGCATGAGCAGCCACGAGGTCGCCAGGGCCAGCATGGACAGCGCCAGATGCGCCAGTCTTTGCACGGTGGACAGGTCCTTGAGGTGCTGCAGCATCAGCGCAATGGCGCCCGCACAGGCAAACACGGAAAGCAGCAGCAAAGTGAAGAGCAAAAGCCCCGGCTGGTCTTGGGCCTGCGCACGCTCCCGGGTTCTGGCGGCATCAAATTCCACAGCCAGCCACCAGGCCAGAAGCAGAAAAGTCAGCGCACCCGCGCACCACGCCAGCAACGCATGGGTCTGCGCTGTGAGAGGCAGGGGGATCATGCCTACCGCCACGCCAACGGCCACGCCATACATCACCCGCTGGTGACCCGTCGTTTCCGAGAAGTGGTGGTGCATGCGGGCTACTGCCGTATGACGTCCGCGCCCGCCGGTGGTTTGAACTGAAAGCTGGAAGCCTCCAGCGGCGCATTGGCCTGAAACGCCTGGAAGCGCAGGCTGGAGGTCTGGCCAAAACTGTCCAGAATATCCAGCATGGCCAGCTCGGTACCCCGAAAGCCAATGCGCACACTTTGCAGGGAGCTGTCTTTGGCTTTGGGCGTAGCCAGCACCCACTCCAGCCCGTCTCGCGGTGCCTCGGACACCAGCACAAAATCCGTCTGCAGGGCACGCAAATCAGGCGCCGAGGCGATCAACGCGGCGGGTGTAGACCCCAGCACCTGGGCCTGCTTGCGGGCCGTAACCTGGTTCAGGTCCACGTCGTACAGCCACAGCGTCTGGCCATCGGCAAGAATGATCTGCTCAAAGGGTTTCTTGTAGACAAACTTGAACCGGCCGGGGCGGGAGAACTCAAACGTTCCACTCGATGTTTTGGCACGGGCTGCCTGCCCTTCCTTGGCGGGCGCAGTCACCACCTGGGTGAATTCGGTACGGGCAGTTTTCACCGTCTTGATAAAGCTTTCCAGGCTTTCCAGGCCTGCAGCCCTCGCCGATAGTGCGCAAGCAGCTATTAAAAACGTAGCAGTCAAGTATTTTTTCACACCATCTTTCGTCATTCGGCGCGCGCAGGCACCAGGATTTCACGCTGACCGCTGGTGCTCATGGAGCTGACCAGACCGGCCTTTTCCATGTCTTCCACCAGCCGGGCGGCGCGGTTATAACCAATTTTCAGGTGGCGCTGCACCAGCGAAATGCTGGCCTTGCGGTTCTTGAGCACCACTTCCACAGCCTGGTCGTACATCGGGTCTTTCTCCCCACCGCCGTTGCTGCCGTCCGTGCCGGGCTCGCCCTCGCCATCCAAGGTGCCGCCTTCCAGCACACCCTCGATGTAATTGGGTTCCCCCTGCGACTTCAGATAACTTACAACGCGGTGGACCTCCTCGTCGCTGACAAAGGCACCATGTACCCGAATCGGCAAGCCGGCGCCGCTGGCCATGTACAGCATGTCGCCCATGCCCAGCAGAGCCTCCGCACCCATCTGGTCGAGGATGGTGCGGCTGTCGATCTTGGAGCCCACCGAGAACGCAATGCGGGTAGGAATGTTGGCCTTGATCAGGCCGGTGATCACGTCCACACTGGGGCGCTGGGTGGCCAGAATCAAATGGATACCGGCAGCACGGGCTTTTTGTGCCAGGCGGGCAATCAGCTCCTCAATCTTCTTGCCCACCACCATCATCAGGTCGGCCAGCTCGTCAATCACCACCACGATGTGCGGCAGGCGGTCCAGCGGCTCGGGGGCCTCGGGGGTCAGGCTGAACGGGTTGTAGATGAACTCACCGCGCGCGGTGGCATCGTCGATTTTGGTGTTGTAGCCCGCCAGATTGCGCACGCCCATTTTGCTCAGCAACTTGTAGCGTCGCTCCATTTCGGCTACGCACCAAGTGAGGCCATGGGCGGCCTGGCGCATGTCGGTGACCACTGGCGCCAGCAGATGGGGAATGCCTTCGTAGACCGACATTTCCAGCATCTTGGGGTCGATCATCAGCAGGCGCACATCGCGGGCCTCGGCCTTGTACAAGAGGCTCAAAATCATCGCGTTGATACCCACCGACTTGCCTGAACCGGTGGTACCCGCTACCAATACGTGGGGCATTTTGGCTAGATCGGCCACGACGGGGTTGCCAACAATGTCCTTGCCCAGGCCCATGGTGAGCAAGGATTTGGCTTCGTTGTAAACCTGCGAGCCCAGAATTTCCGACAGCTTGATGGATTGGCGCTTGGCGTTGGGCAACTCCAGCGCCATGAAGTTCTTGCCGGGGATGGTTTCCACCACGCGAATCGACACCAGGCTGAGCGAGCGAGCCAGATCTTTGGCCAGACCGACAATTTGCGAGCCTTTGACGCCCGTAGCGGGCTCAATCTCGTAACGGGTAATCACGGGGCCGGGCTGGGCCAGCACGACCCGCACTTCCACTCCAAAGTCCTTGAGCTTTTTCTCAATCATGCGGCTGGTCATTTCCAGCGTCTCGGGAGCTACGGTTTCCTGTCGCAGTAGAGCGCCGTCGAGCAACGCCACCTGCGGCAGTTTGCTGTCCGGCATTTCGGAAAACAACGGCTTTTGCCGCTCCTTTGCAACCCGCACGCTGGGTGGCAACTCCACCATCACTGGCTCAATGACCACCGGCTGCGGATGGTGAATTTCGATTTCCTCGCGCTCCTCCAGCAGGATTTCCTCACGCTCGCGCACCGCCAACTGACCCATTTCGCGGTCTTGTGCCTGCTCCATTTTCTCGCGGCGGGATTGCACTTTGGCGTCGACCCATGAGCCAATGCGCTCGGCAACGTGCATCCACGAAAAACCAAACACCAACGCAGCCCCGATAACACCCAGCGCAATGGACACCAGACCTGAACCGGAAAAGCCTAACCACTTCACACTCAAGGGGCCCAAGAGGTAACCGAGCGCGCCACCTGCATGACCGGGCAAATGCGACTCCAGGCTGTAGAGGCGGGACCATTCCAGCGTGGTGCTGGCATACAGCAACAAGGCCAGACCCACCCAAAAAACGAACCGGCGCGGAAGAAGATGGGGTCTGAGGTCACTGCGCAACCGGTTCGCCAGCACCGCCAGCCAGAGGCGCGCACCAACGGCAAAACACCACCATGCAGAAAAACCCAGCAAAAAATAGCTGGCGTCGGCGATCCAGGCACCCAGGCGCCCAACCCGGTTAACCACGGACGCACCTGCCCCCGAAGTGGACCAGGCAGCGTCCTGTGGCGAATAAGTCAGCAATGCGACCAGCCACAGCACCAGCAGCACAAAGCCGGCAATCAGGGTAATTTCATTGGCAAACCGGCCCATGCCGGTGGGCTCTGGAGCGGGCTTGGCCGCAGAAGAAGAGGAACGAAGCGTATGCAGGGAATAGGTCATGTAAAAAATTAACGGGGCTTGGTGCGGCGCTCGTGCACGCAAATAATCCCACTTTCAAGTGTCTCGATAAAACCATTTTCCTCAAAATCTTTCATCACGCGGCTGACCATTTCGCGGGACGCGCCCACCATCTTGGCCAGATCCTGCCGCGAGATCTTGTCGCGAATGAGGTGTTCCCCATTTTCCCCCGGTACAGCGTTTTCCAGTAACACCGTGGCCACCCGCCCATAGACGCCCATTAGCGCAAGAGACCCGATTTTCTGATCTGCTCCGCGCAAGCGATGCACCAGACCACGCATGATGGCGTAGGCCATCGACATGTTCTCACCCAGGCATCGCGAAAACGCCTCACGCCCGAGCACCAGCACATCGGTCTGCACCTCCGCAGTGACCGTTGCAGAATGCGCTTCGTTGTCGATCAGGCTCATCTCCCCGATATAGTCACCTGTCCGAAGGGTGGCCAAAATGACCTCGCGGCCCTTGCTATCTGTCATTAAAACGCGGGTGCGTCCGGACAATATGATGTACAAGGCGTCAGAAATATCGCCCTGTGCAACCAGGCATTCGCCCCGCTTGAAGCGTTGCTTTGAGACGGCATTCGCTATGGTCTCCGCTTGAGCGGGCGTCAACATCGCGAAAAGCGACACTCGGCGGATCAAATCCAGGTTAGTTAGCATTGACATTAAATCGTTCCCAGAAATAACAGATCGGTGTTTCTTACAATCTAGCCATCAGGCACGTGTGCAAATTCCGGGGTTGCGATGGGCGCACCCGATTCAAATGGTCTGTACCGTTCCGAAATGTACACGGCCCAGCTTCCGTTCTACCCAAATAAAGGTTACACAATGTCCCAAAGCAAGCACGCCAAGGTCCTGATTCTGGGCTCTGGCCCCGCTGGATACACTGCCGCCGTTTATGCGGCGCGTGCCAACCTCAGTCCGGTTCTGGTCACAGGCATTGCCCAAGGCGGGCAACTGATGACCACCACCGAGGTCGACAACTGGCCCGCCGATGTGCACGGCGTACAAGGACCAGATTTGATGCAACGCTTTCTGGAGCACGCAGAGCGATTCAAAACCGAAATCCTGTTTGACCACATCAGCGCAGTCGACCTGAGCAAGCGCCCCTTCACGCTCAAGGGCGACAGCGAATACACCTGTGATTCGCTGATCATTGCCACCGGAGCGTCTGCCAAATACCTGGGTCTGCCGTCCGAGACAGCCTTTATGGGCCGCGGTGTATCGGGCTGCGCCACCTGCGATGGCTTTTTCTACCGCGATCAGATCTGCTGCGTCGTAGGCGGAGGCAACACCGCTGTCGAAGAGGCGCTCTACCTGTCCAACATTGCCAGCAAGGTCTACCTGGTTCACCGCCGCGACAAATTCAAGGCAGAGCCCATCCTGATTGACAAATTGATGGAGAAAGTCGCTGCAGGCAAGATTGAACTCAAAACCTTCCGCACGCTGGATGAGGTGCTGGGCGACGCGTCGGGTGTTACCGGTATCCGCGTCAAAAGTGTCAAAGACGGCTCGACCGAGAACATCACGCTGGCAGGATGCTTCATTGCCATTGGTCACGCGCCCAACACGGAAATCTTTCAGGGGCAACTGGAAATGGCGGGCGGCTACATCGTCACCCAGGGCGGGCTCAAAGGTTTTGCCACGCAAACCTCGGTCCCCGGCGTATTCGCTGCCGGTGATGTGCAGGACCACGTCTACCGCCAGGCCATCACCAGCGCAGGCACGGGATGCATGGCGGCGCTGGATGCGCAGCGCTTCCTTGAACAACAGGAATAGGGCGTAGCCACCAGCCGGTTGCGGGTAACTTTCGCGAACCCGCTATAATCCAAGGCTTTGCTGAAATCGGCTTGCAAGAGTTCGGATCAGCAGCGAGCAACCGCCATTCACTTGGCGGGGGGTTACCGCCACCCTTTTCATTGGCGAGGTGAGGCCAGCGAGATCAGGCTGTTCTGTGAATAACAGGCAAACTTGATCGCCAGCAACGGCCGTTTAAAAGTATCGGAGTGTCCTCATGGCACGCGTATGTCAAGTCACGGGCAAAGGCCCGATGGTTGGGAACAATGTTTCCCACGCCAACAACAAAACCAAGCGCCGGTTCCTGCCGAACCTGCAATACCGCCGTTTCTGGGTCGAGACTGAAAACCGCTGGATCCGTTTGCGGATTTCCAACGCAGGTTTGCGTCTGATCGACAAAAACGGTATTGATGTCGTGCTCGCAGACTTGCGCGCACGTGGCCAGGCATAAGGAGCAGCACCATGGCAACCAAAGGCGGACGCGAGAAAATCAAACTGGAATCCACAGCGGGTACCGGTCACTTTTACACCACCAGCAAGAACAAGAAGACAATGCCCGAGAAGATGCTGATCAAGAAATTTGATCCAAAAGCTCGCAAGCATGTGGACTACAAGGAAATGAAACTGAAGTAATTCAGTTTTCTGGCCATAAAAAAGCCCGCTTCACAGCGGGCTTTTTTGTGCGCGGTCAGCGCACGAAAACGAGAATCAAACCCGGGCTGCGCGCAACTTCAGGGAGAACTCACGCAATGCAGCAATGCCACTTTCTTCCGCACGGTGGCACCAGGCCTGCAAATCGGCCGTCAACTGTTCGCGGGACACCGTGGTGTTCAACCACATCTGGCGCAACTCCTCACGCATCGTGACCATTTTGTCGAGCATGGGGGACACTGCACGGGCCTTGGCGAGTTCGGATGCGGCAGAGGCAGGGACCTTCTCCACATCCCGGTGCATCCAGTGCCTGGCTGCCTTGATCACCGCAGCATCCGCGCTGCGTGCCTTCATGGCCCCCAACTCGTCGCGCGCCGCCTGACGCACACCTTTGGCATAGGTGGCCATAATTTCGTAGCGGTTCGCAATCAGCGCCTCCAGCGTCTTCTCATCAGCTACGGGGCGGATATCGCCATAGGCGGCCTTGGGTGGCGTCTTCTTGACCTTGGCCAGACCAGCCATCTGCATGAGGCTGATATACATCCAGCCAATATCAAACTCATAGGGCTTGACGGACAACTTGGCCGACGTGGGATACGTATGGTGATTGTTGTGCAGTTCTTCACCTGCAATCAGGATGCCCCAAGGAGATATATTGGTGCTGGCATCCGGTGCTTCGAAGTTGCGATAACCCCAGAAGTGGGCTGCGCCATTGATAATGCCGGCCGCCATGATGGGCGTCCACGCCATTTGCACGGCCCACACGGACAAGCCAGCCGCGCCAAACAGCGCCAGGTCAAGGATCAGCATCAGACCCACACCCTGCCAGGAGAAACGGGTGTACAGGTTGCGTTCAATCCAGTCATTGGGCGTACCGTGGCCGTAGCGTGCCATCGTCTCCTTGTTCCTGGACTCGGCGCGATACAGCTCGGCGCCCTGCAGCAACACGGTTTTGATGCCGTAGACATGGGGGCTGTGGGGGTCATCCGCCTGCTCGCACTTGGCGTGGTGTTTGCGGTGGATCGAAGCCCATTCTTTGGTCACCTGGCCGGTCGTCAGCCACAGCCAGAAACGGAAAAAGTGTGAGGCAATGGGATGCAGGTCCAGCGCGCGGTGCGCCTGGTGACGATGCAAAAACACCGTCACGCTGATCATGGTCACGTGTGTCACCGCCAGGGTAAACAGAACGATCTGCCACCATTGCAGATCCCACACGCCATGGGCGAGCCACTCAATGGCCGCGTTCAACACAGCCCAATCCGGTAACAACATATTCCAATCACCTTCCAACGAGTAATTATTTGTCGCAGCGTCCAGCGCAAAGTACGCTGACTGCCCACGATTCTAGATGCCAAGAGAATATCTGGCTACATAATTAGATTGCAAGTCAAAAGCAGTTAACTTTTGCCAAAATGTTCACTTTTTTTGCCAAACTGCCGCAAAAAAACCATCGGTCGAATGCCGATGGGGCCATAAACGAAGATAAAGCTGACCATTCTCGCCGCCGCTGCACAGTTTTGGCGCATTTTCGACCTTGAGGTCGGTTAGCACTTCTCCAGCAGCCAAGGGCTCGAAATCCGGATTGGCGGCGCTGAAGGCTTCGGCGATGGCTTCGTTTTCCTGGGGTAAAACGCTGCAGGTCGCGTAAACCAGCCGGCCACCCGACTTCAGCAAACGGGAAGCGCTTTGCAGAATGCCGGTCTGCTTGACCGCCATCTCTTCCACCGCTTTTTCGTTTTGGCGCCATTTCAGATCTGGATTGCGACGCAACGTACCAAGACCCGTACACGGTGCGTCCACCAGAACCCGGTCAATTTTTCCGGTCAGTCGCTTGACACGGTCATCCCGCTCATGGGCAATCGCCGCCGGGTGCACATTGGACAGGCCACTGCGCTTCAGACGTGACTTGAAGGCGTCCAGCCGGTGGGCCGAGGTATCAAACGCATACAAACGCCCGGTGCTGCGCATGGCAGCACCGATCGCCAGCGTCTTGCCGCCGGCTCCCGCGCAAAAGTCCACCACCATCTCGCCGCGCTTGGCGTCGAGCAACATGGACAGCAGTTGGGAGCCTTCGTCCTGTACCTCGAAATCGCCACGGACAAAAGACTCGTGCTTGTTCAATGCCGGCTTGCCCGCAATGCGCAGACCCCAGGGGGAATACGGCGTATTCACGGCTTTGATACCGGATTTGGCCAATTCTTTCTGCACGTCGGTACGCTTGGCTTTGAAGGTATTGACCCGCAAATCCAGCCCGGCGCCCAGATTCAGGGTCTCGACCAAAGGCCAGAACTCGTCCCCCAACTGTTCCTTGAGGGGCTGTACCAGCCATTCGGGCAAATTGTGGCGATGACGATCCATCAAATCCGCGGGATTGACCTTCTCGCAGGCGTCGAGCCAGTTGATTTCCTGTTCGGTCAACGCACTGCGCAGAAAATCCCCAGGGCCATAGAAGCCCAGAATCGCCAAACGACGCTCTTTGGGGCCGCTACCGGAGGGCGCAAGGTGGTCAAACAGCAGCTTTTTGCGCAACACGGTATAGACCGTTTCGGCCAGAGTGGCGCGCTCGCGCGGCCCCATGCCACGGTTATCGCGGAAAAAGCGGGACACGGTCGCGTCCGCAGGGTGGTCAAATTTGAGGGTGAGCCGGACCAACTCGGAACAGGCTTCTAACAGGGCTTTTGGATGCATAGCCTACGATTGTCCCATGAGTGAAGAAAAACTGCCCCCTTTGGTTACCACGCGACCCGGAACGTACCGCCACTACAAAGGCAATTTGTACCAGGTGATTGACACCGTTCGCCACAGCGAAACACTGGAACCCATGACCCTGTACCGCGCCCTCTATGGCGAAAAAGGCCTCTGGGTGCGGCCTGCCGCGATGTTTGAGGAAGAGGTCGTGATCGCTGGCGTGCGGCAGCCCCGCTTCGCCCGGATTTCAGATTAAATCAGTCTGTAGCCCACGTCCAATAAGCGTAGACAGCTATTAATTTTGTAGCATCCTTGCAATCGCCCGGGGGTAAATCAGGTGCTCTTGGGTCAGCACCCGGGCGGCCAGCGCAGCGGCCGTATCGCCCGGCAGCACAGGCACCACGGCCTGCGCCAGAATCGGGCCATGGTCCAGCTCGGCGGTAACCTGGTGCACGGTGGCACCGGCAAACTGGCAGCCGGCGTCCAGCGCACGCTGGTGCGTCTGCAAACCCCCAAACGCGGGCAACAAGGACGGGTGAATATTGATGAGCCGGTTGGCATACCGCGCCACAAACCCCGGTGTGAGAATGCGCATGAACCCGGCCAGCACCACCAGAGCCGGTTGCTCGGGGGTATCAAAACTGTCAATGCGTGCCATCAGGGCCGCATCAAACGCCTCACGCGAAGTGAATTCCTTGTGGTCCAGCACTTCGGTAGCAATGCTATGGGCCCGAGCAAAAAACAAGCCCTCGGCATCGGCTTTGTTGCTGATCACGGCGGCAATCTGCGCACCATGCTTGTTGCGCCAACCCTCGCGCTGTGCAGTTTTAACGATGGCCGCCATGTTGGAGCCACTGCCAGAGATCAAAATGACAATGTTTTTCATATAACTAGCCCATGATTATGACTTTGCCAACTGCACCACCGCCCGCCCCCTTCACGCTCTCCCCCACCGAGGCACGGGTCCTGGCGACCCTGATGGAAAAAGCCCGCACCGTACCCGACAGCTACCCGCTGTCGCTCAACACCCTGATGCTGGGCTGCAACCAGAAGACCACCCGCGATCCCCTGATGAACGTGACCGAGGCGGAAATCGCCAGCGCGCTCGACAACCTGATGCCGCTGGGCTTGGTGCGCGAATCCAGCGGGAGTCGTGTGGCCCGCTACGAGCACAATTTCCAGCGCGGGGTGGGCGTGCCGGAACAGTCCGCCGTACTGCTGGGCCTTTTGATGCTGCGCGGGCCGCAGACCGCAGGGGAACTGCGACTCAGCGCCGAGCGCTGGTACCGGTTTGCCGATATCTCGTCCGTCGAGGGCTTTCTGGAGGAATTGCAGGATCGCTCAGAGGCAAAAGGCGGCCCGCTGGTGGTCAAGCTACCTCGCGCCCCTGGAGCCCGTGAGCAGCGATGGGCACATCTCCTGTGCGGCCCGGTGGACCTGGATGCGCTATCGCATGGCACCGCCGTGCCACCTGGAAGCAGCACGACCAGCGCATTGACAGAGCGTGTAGCCCGCCTTGAAAATGAAGTAGCCCAGTTGCAGGAAACCGTGCAACGCCTGTGCTCGGAGTTGGGCGTGTCACCACCTGGACAGACATAATCGAACGATCGTGCTAAAAAGCGAAACGTCTATTTGGAGATTTTTTAATGGATCTGGCATTTACCCCTGAAGAACAGCAATTCCGCGAGGACATCCGCACTTGGGTGGCCTCCAATTTGCCCGCCGACATTGCACACAAGGTGCACAACGCGCTGCAACTAACCCGCGACGATATGCAGGGTTGGGCAAAAATTTTGGGCAAAAAAGGTTGGCTCGGCTATGCCTGGCCCAAGCAGTTTGGTGGCCCCGGATGGAACTCGATTCAAAAGCACCTTTTTGAAGAGGAATGCGCACTCGCCGGTGCTCCGCGTATCGTTCCGTTTGGCCCCGTGATGGTGGCCCCCGTGATCATGGCGTTCGGCAATGCCGAGCAACAACAGCGCTTCTTGCCAGGCATCGGCAGCGGTGAAGTGTGGTGGAGCCAGGGTTACAGCGAACCGGGATCCGGCTCCGACCTCGCGTCAGTCAAAACACGCGCAGAGCGCCAGGGCAACAAATACATCGTTAACGGCCAGAAAACCTGGACCACGCTGGGGCAGTATGGCGAATGGATTTTCTGCCTGGTACGCACCAGCTCCGAAGGCAAGCCACAAACCGGCATCAGCTTCCTGCTGATCGACATGAAGTCTCCCGGCGTCACCGTGCGCCCCATCGTGTTGCTGGATGGCGAGGCCGAAGTCAATGAAGTGTTCTTTGACAACGTCGAAGTACCCGCTGAAAACCTGATCGGCGAAGAAAACAAGGGCTGGACCTACGCCAAGCACCTGCTCGCCCATGAGCGCACCGGCATTGCCGACGTAAACCGGTCCAAGCGCGAACTGGAACGCCTCAAGCGCATCGCCAAGGCGGAAGGCGTTTACAACGACACCCGTTTCCGTGACGAGATTGCCAAGCTGGAAGTGGATGTGGTGGCACTGGAAATGCTGGTGCTGCGGGTGTTGGCCGCCGAAAAATCGGGCAAGCAGTCACTCGACATCGCGGGCCTGCTCAAGATCCGTGGCAGTGAAATCCAGCAACGCTACAGCGAGCTGATGATGCTGGCCGCCGGGCCCTTTGCCCTGCCGCTGATTCGCGAAGCAATGGAAGCCGGCTGGCAGGGAGACGCCGTCGGCGCAGTGCACTGCGCACCCCTGGCATCCACTTACTTCAACATGCGCAAAACCACCATCTACGGTGGCAGCAACGAAGTGCAACGCAACATCGTGTCCCAGGTTGTACTGGGCTAACAGGAATAAATATCATGGATTTTGACTTCTCTGACGATCAGGTACAACTCGGCGACGCCGTACGCAAATGGGTCGACAAAGGCTACACCTTTGACCGCCGCCGTGGCATCGAAAAATCGGGTGGGTTTTCGCGCGACGCCTGGAATGAAGTAGCCGAGCTCGGCCTGTGCGGCCTGTATGTGCCCGAAGCCGATGGTGGCCTGGGCATGGGCCCGGTTGAAGGCATGGTGGTAATGGAAGAGCTGGGGCGCGGCATTGTGCTCGAACCCCTCGCCCAATCGCTCATCGCCGGCGGCGTTCTGGCGGGCTATGCAGACGCTGCGGTCAAAGCAGCCTGGCTACCCAAGATTGCCAGCGGTGAAGCGCTGGTGGTGCTGGCGTACCAGGAACGCGCTGCCCGCTACAAGCTGGATGTTTGTGAAGCAAAAGCCACGCAAGCCCCCGGTGGCTATGTACTCAATGCTACAAAAAGTGTAGTGCCCGTGGGTGACCAGGCCGATGCCTTCATCGTGCCGGCCAAAATCAACAGCCAGCTCGCCTTGTTCCTGGTTGAACGCCAATCCTCCGGTGTGACCACCCGTGGCTACGGTACGCAAGACGGCAGCCGTGCTGCGGAAGTCAGCTTCAAGAATGCACCCGCCACCCTGATCACCTCAGATGGTCAAACCGCACTGGAACATGCGGTGGACATCGGCATTGCAGCCACCTGCGCCGAAGCCGTTGGCGTGATGGACAAGACTCTGGCCATCACCACCGAATACATGAACACGCGCAAGCAATTCGGCGTCGTCATCAGCAGCTTCCAGGCCCTGCGCCACCGTGCTGCCGACATGAAGATGCAACTGGAACTGGCGCGCTCCATGAGCTATTACGCCAGCCTGAAGCTCAACGCACCGGCACCTGAGCGTCGTGCGGCGCTGGCCCGAGCCAAGTACCAGCTGGGCCAGTCCATGCGCTTTGTGAGCCAGCAAGCGGTGCAACTGCACGGTGGCATTGGTGTGACCGAGGAATACATCGTCAGCCATTACTTCAAAAAGCTGACACAGATGGAAATGACGTTTGGCGACACGTTGCACCACCTGGGTGAAGTGTCGGCGCGCATGCAGGATACGGCAGGCGTCTTCGCCTGAGGTCAGTTCCAGCCGATGACGTCCAGACCTTTGTCCCGCAGGCAGCGCTGAACAAAGTGGCGGTAAGTCTGACTGGGCCTGTCATGGAAGGCGCCGGCGGTCGCGCCGGCAGCGCCACCTACTGCTGCGCCGGCAGCACCTGAGCCGACCACATGCTCCATGCTGCGTCCGCGCACTGCAGCACCGACTGCCGCGGCAACCCCGCCCACGGTGGCACCCTTGGCAGCGCCTTGAGCGACTGCGTTGTCTTTCTCGTCGGGCGTCAAACCAGCCGCTAGGGCTTTGGCGGTGCAGGCGTTCACCTCATCGCTGGCACGAAGCTCGCCCATCGCGTTAAACGCACTGTTTGGGTAAAGCACAGGCCTGGCGCGCGGGCTATTAGGACCCGTTGTGGCACAAGCCGACAACAAGACACCCGCAAGAAGCGCGACGATGGTGACTAAACTGGTTTTCTGTTCCATACCCTATTCCCCCTGCGCATCAGGTGGCGTGTCGCTGCGCCAGTTGACCCAACACCAGACGGGCCGTCGACAGATTGGTGGCGCACGGAACATCATGCACATCACACGCACGGACCAGGGCATTGATGTCCGGCTCATGGGGTTGTGGCGTCATGGGGTCCCGCAAAAAAATCACGGCATCCAGTTCGCCCTGCGCCAGCCGAGCGCCAATTTGGAGGTCACCACCCAATGGGCCGCTCAACATGCGCTCAATAGGCAAGCCCACGTCCGCCGCAAGCCGGGCGCCGGTGGTTCCGGTGGCACACAAATCACATCGACTCAGGAAGGGTTCAAATTCCCGAGCCAGCAATATCATGGTGTGCTTTTTGTGGTCATGGGCGATCAGCGCAATGCGAATTGGCATAGTTACAAGTCGATGAGTTTTTAGAATTGTAAGAAAAAGCGTTGCCGCAATGACCGCTCATGCCGCCAGTTCCATTTCCTGCCCAGCCATGATTTGATCCAACGCGCGCGCCACGATCGGGTCCTGATCGAGCACCCGCAACTGGCCCAGACGCAGCATGGCGGCGACCTCACGCTCGGACCGCACAAAGGCATCAAAACCGTCGCGGTTTGTAAATAACAAACGCGTCCGCATGGGGCTGACCCAACTCAGTTTGCATCGCGCCTGTGTGCCCGCATCCACCGTGACGTCGAACCACATGCCGCGCGAGAACGACTGGGCTTGACCGTCAAACTCATCTTCCGATGTGAATTGCCGTGCGGCCAGCCGATCATCGAGCTTTTGCATAGCGACCTGACCCTCGCGCACTTCAAGCTCGGCCATGCCTGTGTCGACCGCAGCGGACTGCGTCATGCGAATGGCAAGCGTGTGCGTAGTAATCAGGCGGCGCGTGAACACCGCGCGCGCGTTGCCATCCCACTCAATCGCGTCCAGCCCCAGGTTCAGTTGCCGCACCAGGTCAGGCAGGATGGAAACCAGCTCGCGCCGCTGATCAGCGGTGGTCTTGGGACGGGTGGACCAGATCAATTGATCCATGGTCTTGAGTGCTTGCTGGCAGGCCGCTGCAGAAGGACTCTCACCCAGCAGCGATCGCGCAACCACATCGCGCCACGGCAGGGTCAAAAAGGGAACGAGAAACGGCGCCAATAGCTGATCTGAAGGAAGTGCACGAATGCGTTCATGAATCAGCTCATCCGCTTGCGAAAGCGCCTGCTCACGGCTTTCGCTCCTGAATTCCTGCTGGGCAGCTGGCTCGACCCGGGCTTGTGCTTGCTGCTCGGACTCGAACAGGAACTCCGTGAAGTCCCGCAGCAAATTGACGAACAGCTCCAGGTCATCCTCGAACTCGGTCAACACACGCTGAACCGTCGTCTCGATGCGCACATAAAGCGGATCGCTCTCGCCTTTCTCCGGGGCCCATGCCACAGAGGCGCCAGCCAGCGTATCGACCAGTCTTCGGGCCGGGTGCTGGTCAGAGAAGAAGAAATCGCGATCGATCATGGCCGCCTTGAGGACCGGAATCTGCAGGCGCCCGATGATCACTTTCATCTGGATTGGGATCGCCTGATCCGCGAAAACAAAATCAAACACTTCCGCCAGAGCATCCACCGTGCCCCGATCAAGTTCAGGTGCCCTGCGGACCTCGTCACTGTCACGCATCTGGCGAAGCACGTTTTGGTCTGCGGGGTCCTGCCCCTCAACCCAACGGGCCGACGCGGCATCACTGGCGCCCGCCTGCAAATCACCCAGGTAGCCCATGAAGACAGGGTCCGCTTGCTCAAACACCGGATGAGCCACACCGGCCCCGACTGGATTGCTGGATGCATGAGTTTCATCCATCCGTGCACCCAGGCCCAATCGATTCAAAAACTGGCGCGCCTGGGCCGCCACACTGCGCCCCGCAGGTGCCAGTGCGGCCCATGCTGAACGCGGCGCCGAGTCCACCGGCATGAACCCTGAGCGCACCGACTCACCCGCCCCCAGGGACCCTCGCATGCTGTCGCCCAATGGGGCGAAATTGCTGGTGCTGCGCTTGATGAGCAACTCGCGCTTCGCAGGGACTCCCGCTTTCTTGAGTGCGTCGTTCAACTCTTCATAGAGCGGCGCCATATCCAGCCAGCACGCAGGTTCCAGAGACTGCAGCAGGTCATCCGTGGCCTTCGGATCAAGACCGCATTTGTCCCATGCAGTCAAGAAGGCGCGCAACAGGACCAATGGCTGAAACGGGTTGTCTTGCGCAGAACTGCTTTCGCGGCCAAACAGGACGCCAAGTCGCTGGGTCAGCGGCTCCAGCACAGCCTCGTAACGGGTGTTAAACCGTTGCGCGACCCGGTCCAGCAACAAAATCCGCTCGACCTCGTCAATGTCAATCAGGCTCAAGCTCATGCCATCCAGTGCATCATCCGACTTGGTCCGGCTTGTTGAAGGCGTGTGGTGTGCCGGCAAGCTCACCGCGAGTTCGGCGACGAGACCATCCGCCAGCGCTTTGTGAAGCGTGCGGTTGAACTCACTGCCATAACGCCCCAACAGGACGTAAGCCGATCGCAGATTCTGACCCTGACCCAATGAGGGTTTGGCATCGAGCAGTTCGAGCAGGTGTGAGCGCACCTGGGTGAGGCTTTTTGCCTCATGCTCTGCAAAATAAGCCAGGGTCCTTGCAATGAGTGTGCGCGCAATGCGCGTGGTCAAGCCATGCTGCGCGAGGCTCGTGTGCCCACCCGTCGTAAACGATTGCTCGCGAATCACCATACAGCCTGTTGGATAGTCCTTGCACCCCCGTGCGGGCGCGTCAAAAAATGAAAAACCTCAGCCCTGATTGTGGTTCATTTCGTCCGGTTGCAAGGCCCTGCACCTCCCCTCGGCCGTGCCAAACTGGCACCCGGAAGGCAACAAAAATGTAAAGAACTGTAAACAGCTCGCTAGGCGTGAACCAGCCCTCAAGTCAACAGACGGGAAGACCTCGGAACGTGGGCCATCAGAAATTCCATCTGGTCAGCCAGTATGCGGCGATTGCGCAAAATGAAGTCTTCCCACAGGCTGGGAACATAGGGTGCGTAAAGCAGCGGCATGTTGGCTTTTTCGGGCGTGCGCGGGCCCTTGCGGTGGTTGCAGGGCCGGCACGCAGTGACCACGTTCATCCAGGTATCCACACCGTGGTTGGCAAATGGAATGATGTGTTCGCGTGTCAGGTCTTCTTCATGAAAATGATCGCCACAGTAGGCACACACATTGCGATCACGGGCAAACAGTTTGCTGTTCGTCAGGCCGGGGCGCAGATTGAAGGGGTTGATATTGGGAACCCCCCGAGTGCCAATAATGCTATTGATCCGGATGATGGATTGCAGACCTGTCACCGCGTTGTGCCCGCCATGGAACACCGCAACCTCGCCGCCAGACTCCCAGCGCACTTCGTCGGACGCGTAGTGAATAACCGCTTGTTCCAGCGATATCCATGATTGCGGCAGCCCTTGGGCCGACAGTTTCAAGACTTTCAAAACACGCCTCCTGTAACGGTTACTTCAACCACCCACCTGGAATGCACATCTCTGCAGCCGTGCGCCGATAAGGACGTGGCGCGCTGCTGCGTCACAATATACCCTGTTTCTGTGACAAATTAGCTTTGGGCGCTGGTACGCCCTGCGCAGCCTGCTATCAAAAAGATAACAAATCCATGAAGGTTTTTCGCGGCTTCAAACATCCCGGCATTGCGCCTGCCTGCGCCTTGACCATCGGCAATTTCGATGGCGTGCACCGGGGGCATCAGGCCATGCTCGCTCTCCTGCGCAGCGAAGCGCAACAGCGCGGCGTACCCAGTTGCGTGCTGACGTTTGAGCCGCATCCGCGCGACTACTTTGCCGCGCTCCACAAGAAGCCGGACCTGGCCCCGGCACGCGTAGGCACCCTGCGTGACAAGCTGGGCGATCTGGCCAGTTGCGGTGTGGACCAAACCGTGGTGCTGCCCTTCGATGCCCGGCTGGCGTCCCAGTCACCTCAAACCTTTATTGAAACGGTGCTGCTGCGTGGCATGGGCGCCCGCTATGTACTGGTGGGAGACGATTTTCGTTTTGGCGCCCAACGCGCCGGTGACTATGCGCTTCTGGACACAGCAGGCGATGCACAGGGCTTTGACGTGGCACGCATGAACAGCTACGAGGTACACGGCCTGCGGGTCTCCAGCTCCGCCGTGCGTGATGCGCTGGGCCAGGGCCGCATGCAGGACGCCGCCCGTTTGCTGGGCCGGCCCTACTGCATCTCGGGCCACGTCGTGCATGGCCGCAAGCTGGGCCGCACACTGGGCTTCAAGACACTGAACCTGCGTTTTGCACACTGGAAACCCGCCGCCAGCGGCATCTTTGCGGTACTGGTGCATGGCTTGGCGGGCGAACCGCTCAAAGGCGTGGCCAACCTGGGTGTGCGCCCGTCGATAGACCCCACTGATGTGAATGGCGGACGGGTCCTGCTCGAAACCCACTGCCTTGACTGGCCCGCTGACCTGGGGCCTGAAGGGGCCTACGGTAAAATCATCCGGGTGGAACTGCTGCACAAACTACACGACGAGCTGAAATACGACGGTCTGGAATCCCTCACACAGGGCATTCACAAGGACTGTGATGACGCGCGTGCCTGGTTCGCCACCCGAATTTGACCGGGCCGACCGTCATGGTCGCTGACGCACCTTGCCCCGCGTCTTGTTCCGTTTGTCCCTCCGCCTGCCACTTCCGGGTAGCAGGCATGGTCCTCCCAGATTTCCGAGATTGATGCTCCCCATGACTGAAAAAGTTGATTACCGTGGCACCCTGAACCTGCCTGACACCCCCTTCCCCATGCGCGGCGATCTGCCCAAGCGCGAGCCGGGCTGGGTCAAGGCCTGGGAAGACAAGGGCATCTACAAAAAACTGCGCGATGCCCGCGTGAATGCGCCCAAATTCGTGTTGCACGATGGCCCCCCCTATGCCAACGGAAAGATCCACATTGGCCACGCTGCCAACAAAATCCTCAAGGACATGATCGTCAAGACGCGTCAGCTCAAGGGCATGGACGCACAGTACATCCCTGGCTGGGATTGCCACGGCCTGCCGATCGAGAACGCGATTGAAAAGCTCTATGGCCGCAACCTGCAACGCGACGAGATGCAGGCCAAAAGCCGCGCCTTTGCCACCGAGCAAATCGACCAGCAGCGCACCGACTTCAAACGCCTGGGCGTACTCGGTGCGTGGGATCGCCCCTACCGCACCATGGATTTCATCAACGAGTCGCTGGAAATCCGCGCCTTCAAGCGCGTGGTGGAGCGTGGCTTTGTCTATCGGGGGTTGAAGCCGGTGTACTGGTGCTTTGACTGCGGCTCCAGCCTGGCCGAGTTTGAAATCGAATACGCTGACAAGAAGTCGCAAACACTGGATGTGGGCTTTCTGTGCTCCGAGCCCGACAAGCTCGCCAGCGCATTTGGCATGTCCGCCTTGCCCCATGGACCCGACGGCAAACCGCAGCGCGCGTTGGCTGTCATCTGGACCACTACCGCGTGGACCATCCCTGCCAACCAGGCACTCAACCTGAACCCGGCACTGACCTACGCACTGGTTGACACGCCCCGCGGCTTGCTGGTGCTGGCGGAGAGCCTGGTCGAAAAGTGTCTGGAACGCTTTGCACTGGAGGGCAAAACAATTGCCACCGCGCTGGGTGAAAAGCTGGGCGGCATCCACTTCCGCCACCCCTTGGCCCATGTGGATGCGGGTTACGACCGCCTGAGCCCGATCTATCTGGCCGACTATGCGACGGCGGACGACGGTACCGGCATCGTGCACTCGGCACCCGCTTACGGTGTCGAGGATTTCAACAGTTGCGTCGCCCACGGCATGGCCTATGACGACATCCTGAACCCGGTGCAGGGCGACGGCCGTTACGCGCCCGAGTTGCCCCTGTTCGGCGGCCTGAACATCTGGAAAGCCTGCCCGCTGATCATCGACAAATTAAGCGAGTCCGACCGCCTTTTTGCCACCAGTACCATCACCCACAGCTACCCGCACTGCTGGCGCCATAAGACGCCGGTGATCTACCGGGCTGCGGCTCAGTGGTTTGTGCGCATGGACGAGGGTGAGGGTGTATTCACCGTGGACAAGGCCCCCAAAAGCCTGCGCCAACTGGCCTTGCACGCCATTGAACAGACCGATTTCTTCCCCGAAAACGGTCGTGGCCGTCTGCGCGACATGATCGCCAACCGGCCTGACTGGTGCATCAGCCGCCAGCGCAGCTGGGGGGTGCCGGTACCCTTCTTCCTGCACAAGGACTCGGGCGAGTTGCACCCGCGTACGCTGGAGATCATGGACATCGCCGCTGACATGGTGCTCGAAGGGGGCATCGAGGCCTGGAGCAAGGCCACAACCGAATCCATTTTGGCCAAAGTGGGCTGCGGTGAGGACGCGGAGCAGTACACCAAGAGCACCGACATTCTGGAGGTCTGGTTTGACTCCGGCACCACGCACACCACGGTGCTCAAGGGCTCCCACGCGGGTGCGGCGCATGAAGAAATCGATCCGCGCACCGGCAAGCCCGGCCCCGAGGCCGACCTGTACCTCGAAGGCCACGACCAGCACCGCGGCTGGTTCCACAGTTCGCTGCTGACGGCCTGCGCCATGTACGACCGCGCGCCCTACCGGGCCCTGCTGACCCACGGCTTCACCGTAGACGGCAAAGGCCGCAAGATGAGCAAGAGCGACGGCAACGTCGTGGCGCCGCAAGAGGTGAGCGACAAGATGGGTGCCGAAATCATCCGCCTGTGGTGTGCCTCCACCGACTATTCGGGCGATCTGGGCATTGACGACAAGATCCTTGCCCGCGTGGTGGACACCTATCGCCGGGTACGCAACACCTTGAAGTTTCTGCTGGCCAACGTGAGCGACTTCAACCCGGCCGTGGACGCCGTACCCATCGACCAGATGCTGGAGATTGACCGCTACGCCCTGAGCCGTGCCGCCCAGTTGCAGGCCGATATTCTGGCGCACTACGAGGTGTTTGAATTCCACCCCGTGGTGTCCAAACTGCAGATTTACTGCAGTGAAGACCTGGGTTCTTTCTATCTTGATGTGCTCAAGGACCGGCTTTACACCACAGCCCCGCAGTCGCTGGCCCGCCGGTCGGCGCAAACTGCGCTGTGGCAGATCACCCAGGCGATGCTGCGCTGGATGGCCCCGTTCCTCAGCTTCACCGCCGAGGAAGCCTGGGCGGTGTTGGCGGCAGAGGGCAAAACCCCGGCAGCCACATCGGAGTCGATTTTTCTGGACACTTTCTGCGCACTGGCCGAGCCCGACGCCGCACTGCTGGCCAAGTGGGGCCGCATCCGCGAGATTCGCGAAGCCGTGAACAAGGATATCGAAACCCTGCGTGCGGCGGGCCAGGTCGGCTCGTCCCTGCAGGCGCAGGTGGCTTTGACCGTGGGGCCACAGGACCACGCCCTGCTGGCCAGTCTGGGCGATGACCTGAAGTTTGTGTTTATCACGTCCGCTATTGAATTGATAGCTGGTGATGCACTGTCTACGGGGGCTAGCGCCTCAAACGGCGTTAAATGCGAGCGCTGCTGGCATTACCGCGATGACATCGGCGTGGACGCCGCACATCCCACCCTGTGCGGCCGATGCACCACCAACCTCTATGGCGCGGGCGAAATCCGCCGCGTGGCCTGATGGCGCGCGCAATCAAATCAGGCGGCGCCAAGTCTGGCGGCGGCATGCTGTACTGGCTGGGCCTGGCCTTCATCCTGCTGCTGGCAGACCAGTTCACCAAAATTCTGATTCTGGGCTACTACCACCTGGGTGACAGCACCACGGTCACGAGCTTTTTCAACATTGTGCGGGTGCACAACAGCGGGGCTGCGTTCTCGTTTCTGGCCGGAGCTTCCGGCTGGCAGCGCTGGTTCTTCACCGTCTTGGGGGTCGTGGCGGCGGCGGTCATCCTGTGGATGCTCAAGTCCCATCCGGGCCAGCGCCTGTTCAGCTTTGCCATGGCCTGCATTCTGGGCGGTGCCATTGGCAACGTCATCGACCGCATGGCACACGGCTATGTAATCGATTTTCTGGACTTTCACTGGCGTGGCATGCACTTCCCCGCCTTCAATGTGGCCGACAGCGCCATCACCATCGGTGCGGTGTGCCTGATACTGGACGAATTACTCCGCGTAAAGCGCAGCTAACGAGGAAGCCAGCGGCCTGGGTGGACAAAATGGCGAGGTAAAGGAGGAGGCCGCAGGCCGGGGGACACGAGCAATTTTGTCCGCCCAGGCCGCTAGCGTCAGAAGCGCATGCCTACAGCGATCAGCAGTTCGTTGTAGGTGAAAAATTGCGAGGCCTTGTCACCCCGCGCGCTGGTCAGCACATCAGGAAGGTTGACGTAGCCGTACTTGTAGGCGGTGCGAAAGAACACATCCTTGTAGACATCGACTTCCAGACCGGCACCCACACCGGCGGAATAGCCCGCCAGGTGGAACTGGTCGTTGCGCACCTGGCCAATCATGTGCATGGTGACATTGGTTTTGGGAAGCACCACGCCCAAACCAGCCAGCACAAATATTTTGGCATGGTGGTTGTCACCAAACCACTCCACCGGACGCTGCTTCTCAACTTCCAGGCTCACGACGTTCAGTCCGTCGGTGTGCTCGTAGTTCAGCCAGTTGTCCGCAATGACCTGCTGGCCCGACTGAGTTGCTCCATTGATCTGACCGGAGATCGGCACGGACTGGTCCTGTGCCACCACGTATTTCATGTGGTCCAGATTCAGGGCAATGGCCGTGTTCGAGTCCCACTGGTACGCAATGCGCACATTGGTTTGCGGGATGGTGATTTCTGCCGGGTTCAGGTAGTACTTGGCAATGCCCTGAATGCCGGCCTCGGACTGCATGTCATTGGCTGCCACATCCTTGAGCATGAAGTCGTGGTCGGAACCCGTAAAGTGGATATCACTGTGGGAGTAGCTTGCGCGATTCCAGCCCCAATACACCGACCAGCGCTTGGAGTTTTCCGCATCTTTCTGGGCCGCAGCCTTGGCAGGAACTGCGGGTGCATCAGACTGGATTGATGCACCCTGGGCCAACGAACCGGTGGGAGTGGATGGGGCAGCAATGGCCGATAAGGCCAGGAGACCGACTGCGCAACCAACGATCGTGCGAGTCAAGCGAGAAATACTTGTATTCATAGGGGATTGATTTTATCAACACCCTAGAAACCCTATCAGTACAAACCCTAAAGCGTCAGAATAGAGCAGCCCGTGGTCAGGCGTGCCTCCAGATCGCGGTGGGCCTGCTGCACGTTCTCCAGCGGATAGCGCTGGTCAATGCGGATCTTGACCTTGCCGCTGAGCACCACCTCGAACAGCTCATCGGCCATGGCCTGGGTGCCTTCGCGCGTAGCGATGTGGGTGAACAGCGTTTGGCGTGTCACATAGATGGAGCCCTTGGGTCCGAGAATGCCCGGCGAGAACGGCGCCACCGGGCCTGAGGCATTACCGAAGCTGGCCATCAAGCCGAAGGGAGCCAGGCAATCCAGAGACTTGTCCCAGGTATCTTTGCCCACCGAGTCATACACCACCTTGACACCCTTGCCACCCGTGATTTCTTTCACCCGGGCCAGGAAGTCTTCCTTGGCGTAGTTGATCACATGGCTGGCACCGTGCTCCAGCGCCAGCGCACACTTGGCATCCGAACCGGCCGTGCCAATCAGCTGCAGCCCCAGGGCACGGGCCCACTGGCACGCGATCAACCCCACGCCGCCGGCCGCCGCATGAAACAAGACAAAGTCACCAGGATTGAGGCCACCCTGCGGCAGCGTTCTCTTGAGCAGGTATTGCGCCGTCAGTCCCTTGAGCATCATGGCGGCACCGGTCTCAAACGCGATCGCATCGGGCAGCTTGCACACACACTTGGCTGGCATCACGCGCACTTCGCAATAGCTGCCTGGGGGCTGACTGGCATAGGCGGCACGGTCGCCGACCTGCAGATGGGTTACACCCGCACCCACCGCCTCCACCACGCCCGCCGCTTCCATGCCGAGCTGAACCGGCAGGCTCATCGGATACAGCCCGCTGCGTTGGTACACATCAATAAAATTCAAACCCACTGCGTGGTGGCGTATGCGAATTTCACCCGGTCCAGTGTCTCCTACGGTAACCTGCACCAGCTTGAGTTGCTCGGGGCCTCCGTGCTGATCGATGTGAATGGCTCTTGACTGAATCTGGGTCATCTGTGTCTCCGTTGTTGTTGTCATTGGAAGTGCGCATTTCGCGCACAACAGTTGCCATCGTGCCATGAAATAGGCCTTGGCGTGCTTGCGCGGCCATTGGCCTTGGTACAGTCAACGCATGACCCAACGCCTCACACCCACAGCCATCGTGCTGCTCATCATCCCGCCTCTGATGTGGTCTGGCAATGCGGTGATCGGGCGCGTCGTCAGTCCGCTCATCTCACCCATGACGCTGAACCTGCTGCGCTGGACGCTGGCCTTTTTGCTGCTGCTTCCACTGGCCGGCCATGTGCTCAAACCGGGCAGCGTGCTGTGGAAGCAATGGCGACGTTTTGCATTGCTGGGCCTGTTCAGCATTGGCGGGTACAACGCATTGCTGTACCTGGCACTCAATACGTCTACACCCATCAACGTCACGCTGGTCGGGGCCAGCACACCGGTGTGGATGTTACTGATCGGTCGCCTCTTCTTCAGGCAAGCCATTTCCGGGCGGCAACTGTTGGGCGCCGTGCTGTCGATAGGCGGCGTGTTGCTCGTACTGTGCCGTGGTCAATGGGCGTTGCTGCAGAACCTGCATCTGGTCACGGGTGACCTGTATGTACTGATAGCCAGTATGGGCTGGGCTTATTACAGCTGGATGCTGGCGCACCCGACGCAGGAGTCAGCGTCGATACGCGCCGATTGGGCGGCATTTTTGCTGGCGCAGATTGTTTTTGGTCTGGTGTGGTCCGCCGCGTTTACCGGCGCAGAGTGGACGCTGACCCGTGCACACATCGATTGGGGCTGGCCGCTGATCGGCGCATTACTTTTCATCGCCGTGGGCCCTGCGGTGATTGCGTACCGGGCCTGGGGTGCCGGAGTTTCCCGCGCCGGGCCTGCCGTGGCGGGCTTCTTCATCAACCTCACGCCCTTGTTCACCGCATTGCTGTCATCGGCCTTTCTGGGCGAAACGCCGCAGCTCTTTCATGCGCTGGCGTTTGTGCTGATTGTCTCTGGCATCGTGCTGTCATCACGCCGCTAGCAGCGCTTCCATCACGGCCACCGGCGCAGGCCGGGCGAACAGGTAACCTTGGTAAAGCTCGCATCCATGCTGGGCCAGTAGCTCTTTCTGCGCAGTGGTTTCCACCCCTTCTGCAATGACCTCCAGCCCCAGATTACGGGCCATGCCGATGATGGTTTGCACAATGACGCTGTCGGTGTGCCGCACCCCCAGATTACGCACAAAGGACTGGTCAATCTTGAGCTGATTCAATGGCAATCGCGTCAGGTAGGCCAAGGAGGAATAGCCGGTTCCGAAATCATCGACCGAGAACTGCACGCCGCGGGTTTTGAGCTGCTCCATCTTGGCAACGCAATCGTCCACGTTATCCAGCACCAAGGATTCGGTCAGCTCCAGCTTGAGCAACCGGGGTCTGATGCCCGTGGCCAGGATCACGTCGGTGACCTGCGCGACGAAGTCAGGCTGGCGAAACTGACGGGCACTCACGTTGACAGACAACTGCAATTCACTGAATCGTTCATCGCCCTGCCAGGCAGCCAACTGCTGACAGGCGGTCCGCAGCACCCACAGGCCCATGGGAATGATCAGTTCTCGCTCTTCCGCCACCGCAATAAATTCTGCGGGCGAAACCAGCCCCCGCTGCGGATGGCGCCACCGCAACAACACTTCAGCGCCGACGATGCGACCCGCAAGCGTGAACTGAGGCTGGTAATGCAGCTCGAATTGACCAAGCGCCAGCGCGGTCTGCAAATCGGCCTCCAGCTGGACGACGTGGCTGATGTCTGCCTGCATTTTCGGATCAAAGAAACACAGGGCATTGCCGCGCTGGGCCTTCACCTGGTACATCGCAATGTCGGCCTGCGTCAGCAACTCTGCCGCGCTCAGCATCGTCTGGTCAACTAGCGTGGCGCCCAGGCTGCAGGTGCTGCGATACGGCTTTGCGTTCAGAGTGTAGGGTTGATTCAAGCTGCGCAATATCTTCTCGCCTATGTGCTGGGCCAATGCAGCGGCGTGCTGGCGCTCGCCGGACAGGTCTTTCAACATGACGACAAACTCATCCCCACCCAGGCGCGCCACCGTGTCGGCATCCCGAACGCAGGTTGTGAGGCGCTCAGCCACCTGTTTCAGGAGCTGATCCCCCACCTCGTGGCCCAGGGTGTCGTTGATGGTCTTGAATTTATCCAGATCCAGAAACAGCAGTGCACCCACACGGCCAGAACGCGCACCCGAAACCATGGCTTGATTGACACGATCCAGAAGCAGGCGGCGATTGGGCAAACCCGTCAGTGGATCGTAAAAGGCCAGACTTTCAATTTCAGCGCTGGCACGGCGGATAGCGGTCACGTCGTGAAAAGTAATCACGCGCCCACCATCGGGTGTGACGCGCTCCGTTATCTGCATGTGGTATCCATCGGGCAACACTTGCTCATGGGCTTTGCCTGCATCCAGCGGCGCCAGCAGCCGACTGTCGACCCAGTGCTGGTGTTCTTCTTCAGTGGCGCCTTGCAGAAGGTGCCTGCCCGTAACCTCCAGAACACGGCGATAGGGCACCATGGGCACCAGCGTCTGTACCAGCCAGGGGAATATCTCCTCAAGCTGGCGATTCCATTGGACCACCCTCTGCTCCGCATCAAGAAGCAGGAATCCGCTGACCATTGATTCCAGCGCCTGATCAAGCGCAGTTTTGGACCGTTGCAGGTCAGCCCGCGCAGTGTTGATACGGTTCAAATAGGTCACGAAAAAACTGCCCGCCAGCAGCACCAAAACCGCAAACACCAGGGTTGCACCCGACACGGCATTGCGTGTGCTGCGCCACCCCTTCAACGCAGATTCACGGGGAATGCTGGCGGAGATCCAGAGATCCTGAAACAAAATAGGCCGACTCACCACCAGGGCGGGAACCTTGCTCAAACGGGCTGTGGCGTTCCACTCTTCATTGGCAGACGCCAGATCGGCCAATGCCGGCGTCAGCATTCCGCCTTCGTGTGACGCACCGGTGGGCATGCCCAACAGCAACTGACCCTTGCCGCGCTCCAGCGTGACTTGCAGTCCGGGAATATCAACGCCCTGCATGACCAGGGAAGTGATCATGTCAACAGGTACCTCTGCAATGGCAAGTAGTTTGGCACCGTCGGCCATCCGGATGTAACGCGCGAAATAGACCACCCGATCGGAACTGGACAAACTGCTGCCTGGTGCGCTGACAATCAGCGTAGACACTGGCTGTGCCAGTGCCTCCTCCATAAATCCCGCGGGCAACACCACATTGGACCGGACATTGGCCGGGTCAGAAGATGCAATCACATGGCCCTGAGAATCCAGCAAGGCGACCAAGCTGACCATTAAATTCAGCCGCTCTGCACTGCGCAGCATTTTGCTGGCTGCATCCACATCAATCCAGTCGATCATGGAACCTGCCAGGGTCAGCGAATCATCTGTTCCAGCGAGCAACACGTCAATCGCCAGCAACGACCGGTTGAGTGCGGACTCGGCACCCGACACAAAGCGCGTCGCCTGGACCCCACTCTCTGCCAGGGCGCTCAACCGGGCATCCCACACCGTATAAGACGCTGCCGCGATGATCGCCGCCAGGAAAGTGCTGACCAGGCCCCAGACCACCCACTTGATGCGAACGCCAGGGGCAAGCTTCATTGGGCGGGCGAAATTGCAATATGGCGGGCCGGGCCGATGGTTTGGCTCCAGACCTCCGCACAGGAGGCGCCACAGCGCTGCAGCCACTTCGGCAATACGGTTGACAGGAATAGTTCCTGGCGCCGACGTTCATCCGAAGGCGGTACCGGGACGATCGCCATCCGGCCCTTGGTCCCGAGTTGGCAATTGGGATATCCACTGTTACAAGCAATTCCCTGCTCCGTGTCGTGGGCGGACTCAGCCCAGATGGACGCTTCCAGCTTGGGCAACTCCCGGCGCAAAAGCGCCCGCAAGTCAGGTGGTACCGCTTCCCATGCGGCCCGATTGGCACCGAAAATGGACAGTCCCCAGGATATGGGCATCGGGTACAGGTGACTGGTCATGGCAGGAAGATCCAGTGTGTTGCCGGACATGGTGCCGGTAATGGCGCACTCAATGTTGCCCTCCCGCAGGCTCGACACGATTTGCGCAAACGGAATATTGATGGGAACACCGCCGAGAGCGCCAACAAAGTCCGCCTGCCCGACAGAGGACACGCGAATGCGACGCCCCGACAGGTCGGCCAGACCGGTGAGCGGTTTTTTGCAAAAAATGACCTGCGCGGGATAGGTGTAGATGGCCAGTACTTCGATTCCGTGCTGGTCTCGCAGGGCCTTCTCCAGATAGGGTCGAAAGGCGGTCAGACTGGTTTTCAAACTCGCCATGTCCGGGTTAAGGCCCGCCAGGTCGGGTGCGGTGTACTGCGGGTACTTGGCCGAGAGGGAACTCATCAGTGTGGTGCCAAAAGGCACCACACCCATCTGCAACAGCCGCAGCATCTCGGGGCCGGGAATACCGGCGCGGTCAAAGGCCACAATATCGGCGCTGAACCGCCCGCCACTGATACGCGCCAGTTCCTTGGACCAGAACGGCTCCTCCCAACGCGTAAATTGGGTCGGTGTTGCAAGCCCACCGACCACCCGCAATTTGTACGGTACTGGCCCGGTTGCCGGCACCGGCACTTGCGCCATCACCGCGCTGGCGTACAGGGCCCAGACCGTGACCGCAAGTGCCGCAAGGCGATAGCGCCGATTTTTCGCCATATGCATGGTGTTCGGGTTGGGGGACCCGTTAATAGGTGCCCGGATAGGCACCGCCATCGGCCAGCACGTTCTGGCCGGTGATATAGCCGGCGTGCACGCTGCACAAAAAGGCGCAGATGGCGCCAAACTCCTGCGGCGTGCCGAAGCGCTTGGCCGGAATGCCCTGGCGACGGGCATCGCGCAGCGCCTCAACCGATTGACCGGTCTTTTGGGAAGTCGTCTGCATCATCGTTTTGATACGGTCGGTGTCAAAAACCCCGGGCAGCAGGTTGTTGATCGTTACGCCCTGGGCCGCGAGCCCACTGCGGGCTAAGCCAGCCACAAAGCCAGTCAGGCCGCTGCGCGCGCCATTGGACAGGCCCAGCACATCAATCGGGGCCTTCACTGAACTGGAGGTGATGTTGACAATGCGCCCAAAGCCACGCGCCGCCATGCCGTCTACCGTGGCCTTGATCAGTTCGATGGGGGTGAGCATGTTCGCATCCACCGCCTTGATCCAGGCTTCGCGATCCCAATCGCGGAAATCTCCAGGAGGGGGGCCGCCTGCGTTGGTGACCACGATGTCAAAGTCGCGGCGCATGGCGAACACCGCTGAGCGCCCTGCCTCGGTGGTGATATCTTGCGCACAAAAAAGGACGCTAGCCCCGATGGAACCTGCGTAGTCCGCTATTAATTGAGTAGCAGAATTCTCCAGCGACTCAGCACCCCGGGCAACGATGAGCACATTGACGCCCTCTTGCACCAGCGCCTGGGCACAGCCCAGGCCCAAACCCCGGCTGGCGCCGCACACCAAAGCCCACTTACCGCGAAGTCCCAAATCCATGTTCTTGCCTCTGTACTGTTGTTGCCGTATCAAACTGTCACAGCGGATGATACGGACTCGCGGTTTTAGCCTGGCCGGTCGCCTGCCTCAGGAACCAGAAACGTCCAGAAAGGACTCTTTGCCCGGAAAGTTCGCCACCATCCACTGGCGGTCCAGCGCAAGCGCAAGAATGACATCCTGCGGCAGTTCATCCACTGCCGCTTGCGGAGCGTGGGGGCTGTCGGCCAGCAGTGCGGCAAGATGAACTGCCGCACCCAGGCCATCAAATGGCGTGGCCACCATGGGATTGCCAGCGCTTTGCAGAGCCTCCACGATGGCCTCCGGAAAATTCCACCGGCGTGCCAGGACCGCGGTAACCTGCCCTTCATCAAAGCCCAGCAGGTGCTGCTCGCGCTCCCAGCGCACATGCGCCCGGTGGGGCAGTGCCTCGATTTCAGCCAACAACTCTGGCGACCGCTGGCCAATCAGCAACTCCCCCAGCCGCAGCATCATGCCAATCAGCCACGCTTGCTGGCCATTCAGCGCCGCACGCTTCGCCAACCATTGGGCGTAGGCGGCGCAGGCCATGCTGGACTTCCAGAACCCGACGCGACTCAATCCCTCGACCACCGGGAAGCTGCCCCGAAAACTGGTGGACAGCGCCAGCGCCCTGACCTGCGACATCCCGAGCACTGCGATCGCCCGATCCAGTGACTCCACTTGGCGGCTGAGACCGAAAGATGCACTGTTGGCCTGACGCAAGAGATTGGCAGTCAGGGCCGGGTCCTGGGCGATGATTTTCTGCACTTCACCAGCGGTAGCGCCTTCTTCGTTCAGCGTGCGAACCAGCGCACGGGCGACCTCGGACATGACGGGAAGGCGTGCAGACTCAAAAAACGCGGCAAGGGTAGGCATCGGTAGATTTTATTTCAGACTCTTGCCCGGCTGCACACAAACACACCAGCAATCACCAGTGCGGTGCCCGCCACCAGCCACGCGGTGAACGGCTCGCCCAGCAACACCACTCCCATGATCATGGTAGACATGGGCCCCACCATGCCGACCTGGGCCGCCAACCCGGAGCCTATGCGCTCAATGGCCATCATCACCATCATTACCGGCACCACGGTGCACAGGGTGGCATTGAGCACCGAGAGCCAGACCACCTCGGGTGCCACCGCCAGCACGGAGTCCAGCGGACGCAGAATCACATACTGCGCAATGCACAGCACGCAGGCCACCGAGGTCGCCAGCCCCACCAGACGCATAGAGCCCAGGCGCTGCACCAGCTCGCCGCTGTAAAACAGGTACAGCGCGTAGCTCACGGCGCTCAGGAACACCAGCACCGCACCCAGCGCCACATGGGCGCCCTGCAGCGTGACCTCATGGCCAAACACCAGCAGTACACCGGCATAGCTGATCGCCATGCCCACGGCCTGGCGCCGCCCGATACGCCGCCTGAACAGCGCCCACCCCAGCATCAGCACCAGCGTGGGGTTGAGATACAGAATCAGCCGCTCCAGCGACGCAGTGATGTACTGCAGCCCGGCAAAGTCCAGAAAGCTCGCCAGGTAATAGCCGGTGACGCCCAGCCAGAGAATGCCCAGCATGTCTTTGCGCGTCAGCGGTGGCGGCTTGCGGCCATTGCGGGTTCGGCTGGCCCACCAGGTCATGCCCAGAAAAAACGGCAGCGCAAACAGCATGCGCAACATGATGAGCGTGACCGCATCCACGCCATGGCGATACGCCAGCTTGACGATGATGGCCTTGCCGCTGAACGCAATGGCACCCAAGGTGGCCAGCAGCAGTCCTGGTGCTATTGATTTGGTAGCTGCTTGCGCAGGTTTTACGGGGGCTAGAGCCACTTTTTACTTAAACTTCCGGTGCAGACATCCCACCCATCAGGAGGTGAGTGTACGGATGTGCGATGACACAATAACCAGCTGAGCCCCATCCATGCGCGCAATGAACTTGCGGCTGACCGAAGCAATGAGTTTCACCGAACCCGACATACCGAGGCGCGCTGACTGCTCAGCCACAAAACCCATTTTGGCCAGCTTGAGCGCCCGCAGGAAGTAGTAGTCCATGCCACTCTCAATGAGCTCTTCCACCAGATCAGCCAGCCGGTCGCGGTGCGCTTCGGGGTTAGAGGCTCCCTCCAGCGCACCCAGTGTTGCGTCGGTTTTGACACGCAGCGCCTCCGAATGGTAGAAGCGCATGAAGGGCTCCGCGGCAACCTTGGCGGGCGACTTGACCGCTGTCTTGGCCGCAGTCTTGGCCGTGGTCTTGGGAGCGGGTTTTGTTGCAGTTTTCGCTGCGGTTTTCGCGGATGAAGCCATTATTTTTCCTCCTGTTTTATGCGTTTGGAAACGCGCTGCACCGCAGTCAAGCCCAGCAACACCAGGGCGCCCGCCACCACGCCCACCAGAGCATTGAGCAACAGGGGCAGCACCGCCTGCACCACGCCGGATGAACCGGCCCTCTCCAGCAGCGCCTGCACCCCGTGGTGCAAAGGCCCCAGCCCGTGCACCAGGATGCCACCGCCCACCAGAAACATGGCGGCCGTACCGACCACCGCCAGGATTCTCATCAACCACGGAGCGGAGTGCACCAAGGCGGTTCCCACAGCTTGCAGCATCCGGGTCCAGAGCCCCGCACCCGGGCGCCGGCTCAGATACAGCCCGGCGTCGTCCAGCTTCACGATACCCGCCACAAAGCCATACACCCCGAACGTCATCACCACCGCAATGCCGCTGAGCACCACCAGCTGGGTGGTCCACGGGCTGTTTTGCACCGTGCCCAGCGTGATGGCAATGATTTCAGCCGACAAAATGAAATCGGTACGAATGGCCCCTTTCACCTTGTCGCGCTCCAGAGCCAACAGGTCCACCGACGGGTCAGCAACCGCCTGCAGCAGGGCCTCTGCATGGGCCTGGTCCTGGTCCTTGCTGTGAAAGAACTTGTGGGCCAGTTTCTCAAAGCCCTCCAGGCAGAGGTAGGCGCCGCCCACCATCAGCAAGGGCGTCACCGCCCAGGGAATGACGATGCTGATCACCAGGGCCGAAGGAACCAGAATGAGCTTGTTCAGCAGCGAGCCCTTGCACACCGCCCACACCACCGGCAGCTCCCGGTCTGCGGTGACACCCGCCACCTGCTGGGCGTTGAGCGCAAGATCGTCTCCCAGCACACCCGCCGTTTTTTGGGCGGCCACTTTGGAGAGAACGGCAACATCGTCCAGAATGGTGGCGATGTCATCTAAAAGGGCGAGTAAGCTGCTTGGCATAAGGTACTAATTTAACAGCCATGCGTATCGACCCTCCGCAAACCTCCCCTGCCCCCACCATGCTGGACGTTGAAGCATCAGGTTTTGGTCGCAATAGTTACCCCATTGAAGTGGGGTTTGTGCTCCCCAATGGCCACGCTTATTGCACCCTGATACGCCCCGAAGCGCACTGGACGCACTGGGATGCACAGGCCGAAGCGACCCACCGCATTCCACGCGCCATTGTTCTGGAGCGCGGCCTCCCGGTGCAGGAAGTGGCCCGCGCGATGAACCTCCAGCTCGGCGGCCAGACGGTGTACTCGGACGGCTGGATCAATGATTACAGCTGGCTGGGGGCCCTTTTTGATGCGGCAGACATGACACCCAGATTCAAGCTGGAGAACCTGCGCGCCTTGCTAAGCGACAGTGAAGCCAACCAGTGGCATGGCATCAAGGCGCAAATTGGCAGTGAGCGTGGCGCGCAACGCCACCGCGCCAGTTCCGACGCCCGTCTGCTGCAACTCACCCTGCAGCGACTGCGGAGTACGATGGTTACCCATCAAAAACCTGATTGAGGAGACCCGCCATGACCATGACCGTTGATGTTGAACTGGGCTATGAGTTTGATGTGAAGGCGCCGGCCAAAGAGGTATTCGAGGTGCTGGCCGATGTGCCCACATCGGCCAGCTTCTACCCGCATGTCGAACAGCTGGTAGATCTGGGCGGCGGAGCCTATCGCTGGGAAATGGAAAAAATCGGCATTGCACAGATCCATCTGCAAACCATCTATGCATCCAAATATGTGTCCAACAAGGCCAAAGGCACTGTCGTCTGGACACCCGTCAAAGGCGAAGGCAACGCGCTGGTGTCAGGCAGCTGGAAGATCACCAGCAACAAAAAGTCCACCAACGTGGTTCTCACGGTGAAAGGTGAACTTACCGTTCCACTGCCTGCCCTGACGAAAATGGTCGTTTCGCCCCTGGTGGAGGCCGAGTTCGAAAGGCTGACCGAGCATTACATCGACAACCTCATCCAGCGCTTTGGTGGCGAGGCTTAAACCACCACTGAGCTGAAATCAGCGTCGAGCACCACCCGGTAGCGGGCTTTGCCTGCGCGCAGGTGGTCCAGCGCATCATTGACCCGGCTCATGGGAAAGTGCTCCACCTGCGGTGCAATACCGTGGCGGGCAGAAAACGCCAGCATTTTGGCCAGTACGGTCGGCGATGGAGTGGGCGAGGCCGAAATACTGCGCTGCCAGGACAGCAAGCCGCCCGTGCGCACCTTCATGGCCTCGGTTACCACGCCCACCATGTGCAACCGGCCCTTGGGAGCCAGTGTGGCCAGCAAGGCATCCCACTCCAGGCTGGCACCGGCTGTCACCAGCAGAAAGTCCAGACTGCCAGCAATGGCCTTGAGCGCATTCACATCCACGCTGGACACCGTGTGGTGCGCGCCCAGCAGCAAGGCCTCTTCGCGTTTGGACGGCGTGGAGGTAAACGCGGTGACCTCGCAGCCCCAGGCCCGGGCAAATTTCACCGCCAGATGCCCCAAACCTCCGATACCGACCACGCCGACCCGGTCGGTGGGCTGGATGCCATGAATCACAAACGGCAAAAAGGCGGTGCCGCCACCACACATCAGCGGCCCGGCGCTCGCCGGGTCCAGGCCCTCTGGCAGGGGCAGACTCCAGCTCCAGTGCGCGCGCACCTTGTCGGCAAAGCCGCCGTGCCGCCCCACGATGGTGGGTTGACGCCGGGCACACAGGTTTTGCTCCCCGCCCATGCAAAAGTTGCAGTGGCAGCAACTGTTGCTGTGCCAGCCCACCCCCACGCGCTGGCCCACGCTGCGACCCTTGGTCTGCGCGCCTACTGCAACAATGGTTCCGATCACCTCATGACCGGGCACCAGCGGATACGCGGCCGGGAACCACTCGCTGTCAACCATGGCCAGGTCGGAGTGGCACACACCGCAGTGTTCCACGGCAATTTCCACGTCCTCTGGGTGCAGGGCACCGGGGTCAAAATCCAGTCGCTCCAAAGCACTGCCCGCCTGTGTAGCTGCCCATCCACGGAAGAGAGTCATGTTGTCCATCCTCAAATAGCGGCGAGGTTACGCCCTTTGGCGCCCCATCGGGGGCGCGGTTGTAACGCCTGCGACTGCGTCAACCCGGCGCATAATCACCGCGGCATTGGACTTGGCCAATGCGCACCTCCCCATTCGCCAGAAAACAAGAGCTATTCACTATGCATCGCGTCGCCATCAGCAGCACCGGCCTATTCACGCCGCCCGAAGTCATTACCAACGAAGAACTGGTAGCCGCATTCAACCAGTACGCAGCGCTGGAAAACGCCCAGTACGCGACCGAGATCGCTGCGGGCACCCATACTGCCCTGACCGACTCCAATGTGGAGTTCATTGAAAAAGCGTCTGGCATCAAGCGCCGCTATGTCATGAACAAGTCCGGCGTGCTGGACCCCCGGCGCATGCGCCCCTCGTTCAAACCGCGCCCGGATACCGAAATTTCCATGATGGCCGAAATCGGCGTCAAAGCCTGCCAGGACGCTCTGGCCGCCGCCGGCAAAACCGCCGCCGATGTAGATGCAGTGATGTGCGCCAGTGCCAACATGCAGCGCGCCTATCCCGCCATGGGCGTGGAGATTCAAACTGCGCTGGGCGTGCAGGGTTATGCGTTTGACATGAACGTGGCCTGCTCATCCGCCACGTTTGCGTTGGAAATGGCGGTAAACGCCGTGCGCACGGGTTCCGCCCGCGCGGTATTGGTAGTTAACCCCGAAATCACGTCCGCTCACCTCGCCTGGAAAGACCGCGACTGCCACTTCATCTTTGGCGACGTATGCACCGCCATCCTGATCGAGCGGCTGGACCTCGCCCCGGCCGGTGCCTTCGAGATCCTGGGCACCCGCCTGCTCAGCACGTTTTCCAACAACATCCGCAACAACGCCGGCTTCATGTCCCGTGCCGAAGACCGCAACCCGGAAGACCGTGATCAACTCTTTCAGCAAGAGGGCCGCAAAGTGTTCAAAGAGGTGTGCCCCATGGCGGCTGAGCATATTTCCGGCCATCTGGCGTCACTGGACCTGGCTCCCGCCGACGTGCGCCGTTTCTGGCTGCACCAGGCCAATCTGTCGATGAACCAGTTTATTGGTCGCAAGCTGCTGGGGCGCGATGCCACGCGGGAAGAAGCACCGGTGATTCTGGATGAGTTCGCCAACACTGCCTCCGCCGGCTCCATCATTGCGTTTCACCGCCACAAGGCCGACTTCCAGCCGGGCGAAGTGGGCGTGATCTGCTCGTTCGGGGCGGGCTACTCCATTGGCAGCGCGGTGGTCAAGAAAATTTGATTACGCTAGGGCGCGTTTCAGGCGAATCTCTTCCACTTTCACATTGCCAATGGGCACCGTCTTGGCGCTGTTCATTTCGCGCTTGAAACCAGCCAGTTCGTGAAAGCGCATCGCACGGTCGTTGGCAATGGGCACCCATACGGTCACGTTGGTGCAACCCTCTTCCAGCAAGCCGTCACGCGCGGCATCCCACAAGGCAAGGCCGGCTCCTAGGCCCCAATAGTCCTGGTCCACGTAAATGTGCCAAATCTCACCCGTGGTGGGGGGCGTGCCTTTGTCGCGCGAACGGTCAAAACCCACAAAGCCGACTATTCTGTCGCCAAGGACCGCCACATGCACCTGGGGCTCTGCGTATTCAATGGCCTCACGCCAGTGGGCCTGGGTCTTTTCCAGGGCGGCGACTGGAACGGGTGCGTCGGGCACGACGGACTTGAAGGCCTCGCACACGGTGGCGTTGTGAAGATCGGCAATGCCTTTGGCATCGCGCAAGGTAGCGGGACGAACCGTAAAAGTAGTCGTGATGGACATGTCTGAGCGTTAACCTGAAGCGAAAATTGGAAAATGGAGTTGGATTGTCGCTGCAAACCGGCCGCAGACCTTTCGCACGGTCAATGCGCACGCTTCTCCGATTCTTCCACCATGCCCCATCACAGCAAGACCTACCGCATCACCGTGGAGCCCGGAAACTGGCAATTCACTGCGAGCGAACCACAGACGGTTCTGCAAGCGGCGCTGCTCGCAGGGCTGAAGTTGCCCAGTTCATGCCGCAATGGCACCTGCCGGACGTGCTTGTGCCGCCTGACGCAGGGGCACATCCGATACCAGATTGAATGGCCGGGCGTGAGCGCAGAAGAGAAGTCGGAAGGGTATTTTTTGCCCTGTGTTTCGCATGCGCAATCGGATCTGGTGATAGAGCAAGCGCTGGCCAAGCCGGGTTCAACTCTTCACGTCACCTAGGGTCAACACTATTGTCTGGCACAGGCATCCCATCAAGAATGGGCACCTCTTTTGACTGGACCCCTCAATGACCGCTCCCATCACCGTATCTCCCGGAGATTTGCCGCTGCAATGCCTGTACCGATGGGAGCGTGAGCGCGGCAACCAGATTTATTTGACCCAGCCGACCGGTGGCGGAGCCGTGAAAGACATCACCTGGAGCGAAGCCGCCGACGAGGTGCGTCGCATGGCGAGCTGGCTGCAGGCGCAAGGATGGCCCGCCGGTAGCCGGGTCGCCATTCTGGGGAAAAACAGTGCCCACTGGATACTGGCTGACCTGGCCATCCTGATGGCGGGCTATGTGTCCATTCCCATCTACCCCACGTTCAATGGCGAAGCGCTGTCCTACATCCTGCAGCACAGCGAGGCGCGCGCCTGCTTTGTCGGCAAAATGGATGACACCAACAATTTGCAGTCGGGTATCCCGTCCGGGGTGCAGCTGATTGCCCTGCCCCTCGCACCCAATATCAATGCGCCACTGTGGAACGATGTGATCGCCAAAAGCGCACCTCTGCAAGGCGCACCTGCGCCGGACATGGATGCGATTTGCACCATCATTTACACCTCCGGCACGACGGGCAAGCCCAAGGGCGTGGTGCATACCTTCCGGTCAATGGCCTGGGGGGTGACCAGCGCCACCAGGCGTGTGCGCATGGATGCCCGCGACCGCTACATTTCCTACCTGCCGCTGGCCCACGTGGCCGAGCGCATGCTCATTGAGCAGGCGTCCCTGCGCTATGGGGGTCATGTTTTTTTTGCAGAAGCACTGGATACTTTCCTACAGGATTTGCAGCGGGCACGCCCCACCATCTTTTTCTCGGTACCCCGTTTGTGGGTCAAGTTTCAGCAGGGTGTTCACGCCAAAATGCCCGCTGAGAAGCTGAAAAAATTGCTCGGCATACCGGGAGTTGGCTGGCTGGTGCGCCGCAAGATTCTCAAGGGCCTTGGGCTCGACAAATGCCGCCTGGCCGCTGGCGGTGCCGCGCCGATGCCGGCGGATGTACTGCAGTGGTATCGCAACCTGGGGCTGGATCTGATTGAGGTCTATGGCATGACGGAGAACTGCGGCGTTTCGCACTCCACACTGCCGGGCTCACGCCAAGTCGGCTCGGTCGGCCTGCCGTACGACGAAGTCGAAAGCCGCATCGCGCCTGCAACCGGCGAAATACAGGTGCGCTGCAAGGCGATGATGCAGGGCTATTACAAAGAGCCCGAGCAAACAGCCGAGGCGATCACAGCCGACGGCTGGTTACGCACCGGTGACAAAGGCAGGATCGACGCAGCCGGTTTTCTCAGCATCACCGGTCGTGTCAAGGACATTTTCAAAACCAGCAAGGGCAAGTACATTGCCCCAGCGCCGATTGAAGACCTGCTGGTGCTGCACCCGGACATCGAAGCGTGTGCCGTCACCGGTGCCAACTTTGTGCAACCCTTTGCATTGGTGATGCTCTCCCAGGATGCGGTAGTGCGATCGGCGACTGCGCAAAGCAAGCGTGAACTGACCGATTCCATTGAGCGCCACCTCAAGGCGGTGAACGGGCGACTCGATTCCCATGAAAAGCTGGACTGCCTGGCCGTCGTCACAACCACCTGGACCCCGGAGAACGGCTTCGTCACCCCTACGCTCAAAGTTAAACGCTCCCGTCTGGAAGAGGCCTATGCCGGCCAGTACGAAACCTGGTTGAGTCAGGGCAAACCGGTGGTGTGGGTTAACCCGTGAGCGGTATGCTTGCGGCATGTCCGCATTGCACCGACGATTTTTCCTCGCCACACTCCTGACCCTGACGCTAGCCGCACCGGATAGCAAGGCGGCCAGTTTTGAAGACACCATGGCACAGCGCACGCTGGCCTGCACCGCCTGCCACGGCGATCAGGGCCGTGCCGGACCGGATGGCTATTACCCCCGGTTGGCTGGCAAGCCAGCGGGCTATCTGTACAACCAATTAGTCAACTTCCGGGACGGCAGGCGCCACTACGCGCTCATGACCGGGCTGATTGACCCGCTCAATGACGCCTATCTGAGAGAGATTGCGGACTATTTCTCTTCGCTTGACTTGCCCTACCCCCAGCCCAAGCCAACCTCCGCGAGCGCAGCAGTATTGGCCCGCGGCGAAGTGCTGGCAAAAAAAGGGGATGCAGCTTCACGGATTCCGGCCTGCGCGCAATGCCATGGCACAGCACTTACGGGCGTGGCACCCAACGTGCCAGGCCTGCTGGGGCTGCCGCGTGACTACCTCAACGCCCAGCTGGGTGGATGGCAAACCGGGCAGCGCCACGCCAGCGCGCCGGACTGCATGGCGCAGGTAGCGAAAAAATTGAGTGATACCGATGTCAATGCCCTCGCGCACTGGTTATCGTCACAGCCGGTGCCGTCCCGCTCCCGCGCGGCGGACAAGCCCCCCCCTAAGGCGGCAGGTGCGCCGGCCCTTGCCTGTGGCAGCGCTGCAGCGCAAGTGCTAAAAGAGGTACAAGCACCAGCTGCAGCCGCCAGTGTGACGATCGCCCGCGGTACCTACCTTGCACGCCTTGGCAATTGCGCTTTGTGTCACACCGAGCGGGGTGGTGCGCCCTATGCCGGTGGAAAGCGAATCGACACGCCTTTTGGCGCGGTATTTTCCAGCAACCTGACGCCCCATCCGGCAACAGGCATAGGCTCGTGGTCTGCCCAGGACTTCTGGCGGGCCCTGCACTATGGCGAGTCCAAAGGCGGGCGCCTGCTCTACCCGGCGTTTCCTTACACCAACTACACCCAGGTCACCCGGGAAGACTCGGACGCCCTTTACGCCTATCTGCAAAGCCTGCCCCCCGTGAACAAACCCAACATGGCACATGCCCTGCGCTGGCCGTACAGCACCCAGTTGGCACTCACCGCGTGGCGGGCGCTGAGCTTTTCTGCGGCACCTGAAGCGGTCTCGTCTTCGATCGACGCGGGCAAGACGGCCGAGTGGAATCGTGGTGCTTACCTGGTGCGGGGTCTTGGCCATTGCAGTGCATGCCATTCAAGCCGCAATGCGTTGGGCGCAATCAATGAGAGCAAGGCGCTGGCCGGCGGAACAGTGCCTGCAAGCAACTGGTATGCCCCCTCGCTGCTCGACCAGCATGAAGCCGGCGTTTCTGGCTGGAGCACCGGCGATATCGCAGCACTGCTGAAAATCGGCACCACGGGCGGTGGCCGTGCCAGCGGCCCCATGGCAGAAGTCGTGCTCAACAGCACGCAATACCTGTCGGATGCCGATGCCAACGCCGTGGCCGTGTATTTGAAGGCTTTGCCATCCCTTCGCTCGGCCACCCCTGCGGCCGCCCTCCCCCAGGCAGGCCGCGCAGATTCCGCCGGCCTGGGCGCAAAGAGCTACGAGAAGTACTGTGCCGAGTGCCACGGAAAGCAGGGCCAGGGAGAGCCTGGGGCCTACCCCGCTTTGGCCGGCAACCGTGCCGTCAATCTGGTCAATCCCACCAACCTGGTCCAGATTGTGTTGAATGGCGGCTTTGCGCCTGCCACTGCGGGCAATCCACGACCCTTTGGCATGCCGCCGTTCCAGTTGCGGCTCAGTGATCCGGAACTGGCAGCGGTATTGACATACATCCGCACTGCGTGGGGTAACACGGGCGGCGCGGTCAGCGAGTTTGATATAAACAGACTCCGCCCCGCCCCAACCCGTTAAGGTATGCCCATGCACTCTGCAAAGACCATTTTTGGTGCGTTGGTCCTATTCGTGTTGGCTGGTTGTACCAGCCTGGTAGCCACCGCGCCGGAAAAAGACAAAACCTACGGCATCACCGTGCTGCACACGAATGACCACCATGGCCGTTTTTGGCAAAACGACGATGGTGAATACGGCATGTCGGCTCGCAAGACCGTGATCGACGCCATCCGTCGCGAAGTGTCGGCGTCAGGGGGCTACAGCCTGCTTCTCGACGGCGGTGATGTCAACACCGGCGTACCGGAATCAGACCTGCAAGACGCGGTTCCCGACTTCCAGGGCATGAACCTGCTGGGCTATGACGCCATGGCGGTAGGCAACCACGAGTTCGACAAAAGTCCAGCGGTATTGAAAATGCAGCGGTCTCTGGCCAGGTTTCCCATGCTGTCGGCCAACATCTATTCACAGGGAACGCGTTTATTTGATGCTTATAAGGTGTTCAACCTTGGCGGGGTCCGTGTTGCCGTGATCGGCTTAACCACTGACGACACCCGAAAAATGGCAAATCCGGACAACATCCGCGCCATTGAGTTCAGAAACGCCATCCAGGAAGCGACCCAATTGGTACCCGGGGTGCGCAGCAAGGCAGACGTGGTGATTGCTGCCACCCACATGGGCCACTACGAGAACGGAAACCACGGGACCCAGGCCCCCGGCGACGTGGAGATGGCCCGCGCGGTCACGGGCATTGACCTGATAGTGGGCGGGCACACGCAAAACCCCGCCTGCATGAAGGCTGAAAACAACCTCGACAGAGCCTACGTTCCCGGGGCACCTTGCACGCCCGATCGCCAGAACGGCACCTGGATCGTGCAAGCCCATGAATGGGGCAAGTACGTAGGGCGTGCTGATTTTCAGTACCGCAACGGCGAATTCAGGCTTGTCAAATATTCGCTTATTCCCATCAACCTCAAAAGGCCGGTCAAGGGCGCTGATGGGACTGCAGCCTTGGTGAACTACACGCCCGAAATCGCAGAAGACCAGGACATGCTGGCGCTGCTGCGGCCTTACCGCGCGTTCGGTCAGCAAAAATTACTGGTTGATGTGGGCAACAGTGACGCGCGCCTGGAAGGTGACCGTGCCTTGGTACGCAGCCAACCAACCACGTTGGGCGTACTGGTCGCACAAGCGATGATGGCCAGGACCGGGGCCGATCTTGCTATCGTGAATGCGGGTGGCGTGCGCGACTCATTGCCGGGAGGGCGGATCAACTACAAGGATGTGCTGAAAGTCCATCCGTTTGGCAATACAGTGGTCACGCTGGACTTGAGCGGCGCAGAACTGCTGGACTACCTCGCTACTGCAGCAAAAATGAGCGCTGGCTCTGGTGCATTTCCCCAGTTTTCCGGTGTTGCGTTGACGATCACATCGGGTGGCATCCGGGATGCCCGCATTCAAGGCAACGCTATCGACCCTGCCAGGGTTTACCGCCTGGCTATCAACAGCTTCATGGCGGTGGGAGGTGATGGCTACCCCCGAATGGACGCGCATAAAAGTTTTGTGAACACCGGCTTTGTTGATGCAGATGTATTGCGAAGCTTTATTGCGTCCAACAGCCCCTTGAGGGCAGCCGCCTTTGAGCCAGGCAACAGCGTGACCCGCACTGACCGATGAACAACCCCGCACGCCGTAAAAAATTCCGTGTGATTCCACGACCAGCTCACCTGTCTGGCAAAGCGGGACGCGCAGCGCAGGCATTGCTCGTTGACGGCTATGCCCCGGGGCAGATGATTGAAGACCTGCGCAAGTACCAGTCCGAACTGGAAGTACAGAACAAGGCCCTGCGGTACAGCCAGCAGGAAGCAGAAGGCGCATCAGAGCGATTTGCCACGCTTTTTTCCAACGTACCGCTGGCACTTATGGTGGTTGACGAAGAAGGTCTTGTCTTGGCGAGCAATGCGATGGCTCTGCAGCTGCTGCAGCCACTGGAGAACGATCCGCCGCTGAATTTTTTGTTGCCTTTTGTTGCAGAAGGACATGCCGACGAAGTGGCTGTGGCGTTTCTGAGCGCAAAAGCGGAGCGAACCAGTGAAGTCAACGAAGTGGTATTTCTCGCAGGCTCCAACGGCACATTCACGGGCGATTTGCATATCGCCCGTATTGAAAACCCGCTGGATGAGTTGGCCCATTTCATCTGCGCCATCATTGATCAGCGACCTTTGCTTGCACAACGGCATGCACTACAGGAGAGCGCAGTGGTGCTGCGCCAACGCAACGAAGACTTGCTGCTGAGCGAAAAACGCATGGCGGCGATCATCAACTCCTCACTGGACGCTATTTTGTGCGTGGATGAAAATCAGTGCATTACCGTATTCAATCCCGCAGCCACCACCTTATTCGAGTGTCCTGCGGAAATGGCCTTTGGGAGCAAGCTCGGGCGGTTTTTGCCGCACGTAGAAAACGCGCTGCTCGCCGGAATTTCGTCGTCGCAGACGACCCTCGGTGAGTTCCAGGCGACCACGCTGCTGGGCAAGGACATATTTGTTGAAATCAGCGTGTCGCTTGAAAGGCGATTGCGCGCCCGGTCGCCCTTGATTCAGCCGTCGATGACAACTGCAGAGCTGCGCAGCGAATACAGTCCCCCGGGCGCGGTCACCACCATTTTTGCCCGCGATCTGACTGCCAAAAAGCTGGCTGAGGCCCGCCGGGTGACCCTGGAAACCCAACTGCGGGAATCGCAAAAGATGCAGGCCATGGGCACTATGGCCGGTGGAATTGCCCACGATTTCAACAATATTTTGAGCGCCATTCTCGGCAACGTCGACCTGGCGAAACAGGACACTCCCCAAGGTGCCCCGGCACGGACCAGTTTGCAGGAAATTGAAAAGGCTGGAAGACGCGCCCGCGATCTGGTGCGGCAAATTCTCACATTCAGCCGCAATGAGGCGCCCAAACGCATACCGATCCAGTTGGCCGAGGTTGTGCAGGAGACGGCACGACTGGTCAGGGTCACCCTTCCTCCTTTGGTGGATTTGAAAGTCGTCCTTGACGAAGTCAGCTTCCCGGTGCTGGCCGACGCCACCCAGGTGGAACAGGCACTTCTGAACCTGTGTACCAACGCTATTCTTGCCATCGGCAGTGCCAAGGGTGCAGTCACTATCGATTTGGCGAGTTGCGAATTGGGTCAGCCCCTGAGTGGCCGCGTCGGATTGCCTACCGCCCGCTACGTCACCCTTCGAGTCACGGACACCGGTCGGGGAATGTCTTCTGAGACCATGGGGCGCATTTTCGAACCCTTTTTCACCACCCGCGTGGTCGGGCAGGGAACAGGCCTCGGGCTGTCCGTCGTACACGGCATCATGCAAACGCACCAAGGCGCTGTCGACGTACAAAGTGCGCCGGGCCACGGCAGTGTTTTCACACTGTATTTTCCGACCACCGAAGAACAACCCCAAGCCCCCGTCATGGAACCCCTTCACACAGAACCGGTGCAGGGCAATGGGCGTCACGTGATGTATGTCGATGACGATCAAGCGCTGGTATTCTTGATTGCTCGGGTGCTCACGCGAAAGGGCTTCAAAGTAACCACGTTCAGCGACCCTCTGGAAGCCAAGGCGGCATTGCAGGACCACCCGGAGGCCTTTGACTTGCTCGTAAGCGACTACAACATGCCTGGCTACAGCGGAATCGACCTGTTGCGTGACGCCAAACGGATTCGCCCGGATTTGCCCGTGGCACTTGCCTCCGGGTATGTCACCCCGGAGCTGGAGCAAAGCGCCATACAAGAGGGCGCCAGCGCGCTGATCTACAAACCCAACGACGTCAACGAGTTCTGTGAAACCGTGCAGCGCTTGGTAACCGGTAGCGATGCAGCCTGATGTGATGCAGGATGGCGACCCTGTCAGGTACGTTCATGTGGACGACGCCGTCCTGGTGCTGGACAAACCGGCTGGGCTTCTTTCGGTGCCCGGTCGCGGCCCCGACAAGCAAGACTGTCTGAGTGCCCGGGTTCAGGCGCAGTACGCGGATGCGCTGGTGGTTCACCGACTGGATATGGCCACCTCGGGCCTGATTGTCATGGGGCGCAGTGCCACGATGCAGCGAGCCCTCAGCAGTGCTTTTGAGCACCGTCTGGTGCGCAAGCGTTACGTGGCGGTGGTCAGCGGGCACCTGGACGCAGCCGATGGCGAATGGCAGGTGATCAACCTGCCCATTGGGGTCGACTGGCCCAATCGCCCGCGCCGGGTCATCGATCCGCAAAACGGGCAACCGAGCACGACCCGTTTTCGGGTGATGCACGCAGACCCTTTGAACAACACCACCCGTATCGAGCTTGAACCGGTGACCGGTCGTACCCACCAGCTGCGCGTTCACCTGCTGGCCATCGGGCACCCCATTTTGGGGGATATGCTGTACGGGCCGGCTGAGGCAGCCGATAGGTCACCTCGTCTGCTGTTGCATGCCTGTGCACTGGCGTTCGCACACCCCCACGATGGAAAAATGCTGCAACTCGCAAGCCCGGCCGATTTTTGAGGCCAACAGTTCCACAAGACCACGAAGCGGCACGCCCGCTTCCCTGCGCCTAAAATGCCAAAGTGACCACCATACTCAACGCCGACCTCCATTGCCACTCCATCGTCTCAGACGGCACGCTCACACCAGAAGCCCTGGCCGCGCGTGCCAGCGCAAATGGCGTTGAATTGTGGGCGTTGACCGACCACGACGAAGTCGGCGGACAACACCGTGCGGCGGCCGCAGCCAAAGCCGAAGGCATGCGTTACCTGACAGGGACTGAAATCTCGGTCACCTTCGTGGGCCAGACTGTGCACATCGTCGGTTTGGGATTTGATCCCGATGACGCGGACCTTCTGCAGGGGCTGCGTCAGACACGGGGCGGGCGCGAGCAACGGGCCATGGAAATGTCAGATGGCCTGGCCAAAGTGGGAATCAACGGAGCTTATGAAGGCGCACTCAAGTTTGTGGGCAATCCGGAACTCATCTCCCGCACCCACTTTGCACGTTTTCTGGTCGAAAGTGGTGTGTGCAAGGAAACCAATGAAGTGTTTCGCAAGTTCCTGACTGAAGGCAAGCCGGGGTTTGTTCCGCACCGCTGGGCGTCGCTCAAGGATGCCGTCACCTGGATTGCCGGGGCTGGCGGCATGGCCGTCATTGCACACCCGGCACGGTACAAATTCACGCCGAACGAGGAGTTCGCCCTCTTCACCGAGTTCAAGGCGCATGGCGGCCAGGGTGTTGAAGTGGTGACGGGTAGCCACAGTGCGGCCGAGTACCTCATTTACGCCGATGCGGCACGCGAGTACGGATTGGCTGCCTCCAGAGGCAGCGACTTCCACAGCCCGGACGAGAGCCACACGGAACTGGGCACCCTGCCCTACCTGCCAGGCAACCTGACTCCGGTGTGGGAAGCGCTGGCTTCGCGCATTCAATAAGCCCCTCCCATAAACTCTTTTCCCGACTACCGAGACCCTTTCAACGGCATGGCCCAATATTTCGAAGTACACCCAGAAAATCCCCAGCCACGGCTACTGAAACAAGCGGTGGCCCTTTTGGAGAAGGGCGGCATTCTGGCCGTACCCACCGACTCCAGCTACGCCCTGGTTTGCCATCTGGACGACAAAACGGCGGTTGACAATATGCGCCGCATCCGGGGCGTTGACGACAAACACCACCTCACGCTGCTGTGCCGCGATCTGAGCGAATTGGCCAGCTACGCCAAGGTCGACAACACGCAATTTCGCTTGCTCAAGTCGGCCACTCCGGGTCCGTTCACTTTCATTCTGGAGGCCAGCAAGGAAGTTCCACGGCGCGTCAGTCATCCGTCACGCAAGACCATCGGGCTGCGCGTTCCCGAGCATGCAGCACTCCAGGCCCTGCTAGCCCTCCACAATGGGGCGTTGCTAGCTACCACTTTGATAGCACCCGGTGAAACCGAACCGATGAACGACGCGCAGGAAATCCGTGAGCGGTTTGAGAACGTGATTGCCGGCGTGGTCGACGCAGGCGCCTGCCCGCTGGAGCCCACCACAGTGGTCGACTTGACCACCGGCGAGCCGCAGATTATTCGGCAGGGCCGCGGCGACATGGCCAAGCTGGGACTTTAAAACACATGAACTTTGCACACCTCATCCAAACCGTAGCGCTTTACGCGCTGCCGGTGCTCTTTGCCATCACCATTCATGAAGCAGCCCACGGGTATGCGGCGCGGCATTTCGGTGACAACACCGCCTGGAAGCTGGGCCGAGTCACCCTGAACCCCATGCGCCACATCGATCCGGTGGGCACCGTTTTGATGCCATTGCTGCTCTACTTCGCAACATCGGGCGCATTTTTGTTTGGCTATGCCAAACCTGTGCCCGTCCGTTTTGGCAATTTGCGCAACCCCAAGCGCGACATGATCTGGGTGGCGCTGGCAGGACCTGGGGCCAACTTTGTGCAGGCTTTGCTGTGGGGTATTCTGCTATTCGTCCTGCAAGGCTCTGGAGTTTCCGAGCCCTTTTTTCTCAAAATGTGCCAGGGCGGAGTATTGGTGAACGTTGTCATGTTTGCGTTCAACCTGTTTCCTCTGCCCCCGTTGGACGGTGGACGCATCCTGGTGGGTCTGCTGCCGCACCGCCAGGCGGAGTGGGTGTCACGTGTTGAGCCATGGGGCTTTTTCATTGTCATGGCGCTGGTGATCGCCGGTGTGGTCAGCAGCCTGTGGATGCAGCCCGTCATGGCGCTGACTTTTGGCTTGCTGGACATTCTGCTCACACCTTTTTCCGCCCTGATTCGCTAGTTCACACGCTGTCCACTCCATGAGTTCTACCCGCTTTCTCACCGGCATCACAACCTCCGGAACCCCCCACTTGGGCAACTATGTTGGCTCCATCCGGCCGGCCGTGCAGGCCAGCCTGACAGCCGGCGTAGAGAGCTTTTATTTTCTGGCCGACTACCACGCACTCATCAAAATCGATGAACCCGCGCGCATTCAACGCTCGACCCTGGAAATCGCCGCCAGTTGGCTGGCCGCAGGGTTGAACCCCGAGCGCGTCACCTTCTACCGGCAGTCGGATGTTCCGGAAATTCCCGAACTCACGTGGCTACTGACCTGCGTAACGGGCAAGGGTGTACTCAACCGTGCACATGCCTACAAGGCGGCAGTGGATAAAAACACGGCCACAGGCCAGGACCCCGACACCGACGTCAACGCCGGGCTCTTCATGTACCCCGTTTTAATGGGCGCGGACATTCTCATGTTCAACGCCCATAAAGTGCCTGTGGGGCGCGACCAAATTCAACATATCGAGATGGCGCGTGACATGGCGCACAGCTTCAACCACCGGTATGGCGAGCACTTCGTGCCACCGCAAGCCGTCATCGAAGAATCTGTGGCCACATTGCCGGGGCTCGATGGACGCAAAATGAGCAAGAGCTACGACAACACGATTCCGTTGTTTGCACCACGCGAACAGCTCAAGAAACTCATCGCAGGCATCGTTACCGATTCCCGCGCGCCGGGTGAACCCAAGGACACGGAAGGCTCTGCCCTTTTTCAGATCTACCAGGCCTTCGCCAGCGAACAAGAAACCCAAGCGCTGCGCCAGGCCTACGCCAGCGGCATAACCTGGGGCGATGCCAAGCAGGTGCTGTTCGAGCGCATCGACCGCGAGATTGCACCCATGCGTGAATCCTATGAAGCACTGATCAACGACCCCAACAAAATTGAAGCGATTTTGTTGGCTGGTGCAGCCAAGGCACGCCAAGTCGCTACACCTTTCATGGGTGCGCTGCGCCACGCCGTGGGCCTGCGCAAGCTCGGCGACCAGCCTGTTGGAGGGCCCAAAAAAGCGGCTAAGACGGCCTTGCCCAGCTTCAAGCAATACCGCGAGGCAGATGGCCAGTTTCGCTTCAAGCTGGTTGATGCACAAGGCCACTTGTTGCTGCAAAGCCTTGGATTTGAATCGCCCAAACTGGCGGCGCAGACCATTGCCCTATTGCAGCGTGACGGGGTCGCTGCCCTGGCCGGGCTGACGGATCAACTGCAACCACTCCCGGTTGACGCGAGTAAGGTGGGAGCCGCCCTGGCCTTGCTGACCGCAGGCGCCTAATGCAGCAATACGCTGGCGTATCCACAGACCCTCTCTGGCTCCCTGTGCAGCGAATCTACCGCCTCACACCAATAGCGTCTGCATTCAAATTGACTGACAAACCATCTAGACTCCACTGAGCAATACCGCTGTATCCAACCCGATTGTCATGACCCCTTTTTCAAAAGCCATTCCTCTCTTCCTCGCGTTGACCGCCTTTGGACCGCAAACTTTTGCAGCCGAGACGGAGACGCTGCCCTCTGGCGTGAAGATCTTGCACACCGTGCAAGGCACAGGCGCATTCCCAAAAGCCAGTGATACGGTGAAAGTTCATTACCGCGGCACTCTGGCGGACGGTAAAGAATTTGACAGCTCGTACAAGCGCAATGCACCGGCCTCGTTTCCCCTAAACCGTGTCGTGCCCTGCTGGACCGAAGGCATGCAGAAAATCAAGGTGGGCGGCAAAGCGACGCTGACCTGCCCGCCGGCTACCGCTTATGGGGACCGTGGAGCCGGCGGCGTGGTGCCACCTAACGCAACCCTGACGTTTGAAGTGGAACTGCTGGCTATCGAAAAGTAGAAATTACCGCCAGTTGGGGCGGGCACTTACAAAGAGCCAAATCGCGAGGGCTTCGCGCTGGGGTGGTGCCCTTTGAACAGAAGTGTTATTTTGTCCAGCGCTTCCCGCGCTGCGGCCTCATCCCGGCAGGCCGAGATCGCATGCATCAGATCGGGCCGTAGGTACCAGAGCTCCGAAACATCCCGCGCTGCGCTGATTCTTGAATCCAGCCAGTCGTACAGGCTATCGTGGCAATGCGCGTCAAGTGCCTTCAGCATGCCGCTACGAATCCGCTCGACAACAAACTCGCGAGTATCGGAAATATCGTGACCCAGCAAGGCCCAAAAACTGTCTCTTAAACGCATGCCACCATTTCCCCGATCTTTGTACACCCCCCAAGAGAGATGGGGGTCACTTTACAGCATGGCCTGCGATACTGCTGTGACAAATTGTTAATGCGACAGCGAATGCCATAGAAAAAGCCCCGTGCTACAAAATTAGTAGCTACGGGGCCTTTATTCATGGAGGAGAAGGTGGGATTCGAACCCACGGTACCTTACGGTACGCCTGATTTCGAGTCAGGTACATTCGGCCACTCTGCCACTTCTCCAGAATCGAGCCGTGATTCTATCAGGCCTCAGACGTACTTATCGCACGACGGCAACCATCGTCACCATTCCGCCCAGGTAAGGACGAAGCGCCTCTGGCACGGTGACACTGCCATCCGCATTTTGGTAATTTTCCAGCACAGCCACCAGCGTGCGGCCAACAGCCAGACCAGAGCCATTGAGTGTGTGTACTAACTCATTCTTACCCTGTGCATTCTTGAATCGGGCCTGCAAGCGGCGTGACTGAAAGGCCTCGCAATTGGAGATCGAACTAATTTCCCGAAAAGTGTTTTGCGCAGGCAGCCAGACCTCCAGGTCATAGGTCTTGGTAGCGCCAAAACCCATGTCACCCGTACACAGACTCATCACCCGATAGGGCAAACCCAGCTTCTGCAAAATAGCTTCGGCATGTCCTGTCATCTCTTCCAGCACGGCGTAGCTGGTGTCCGGGTGCACAATTTGCACCATCTCCACCTTGTCGAACTGGTGCTGGCGAATCAGGCCACGCGTGTCACGCCCGGCGCTGCCCGCCTCCGATCGAAAGCACGGGGTGTGCGCAGTCAGCTTGATTGGAAGGTCAGCCTCGGCAAGGACCTCATCCCGCACAAAGTTGGTCAATGGCACCTCGCTGGTGGGTATCAGGTACAGCGCGGTATTGTCGGGCTGGGCTTCGCCCTCTTGCCCGCCTTTCCTGGCTGCAAACAGATCGCCCTCAAACTTGGGCAACTGACCCGTACCTCGAAGTGACTCCCCGTTCACGGCGTATGGAACATAACACTCGGTGTATCCGTGCTCCTGGGTTTGCACATCCAGCATGAACTGGCTGAGCGCACGGTGCATACGCGCTACCGGCCCCTTCATCACGGTAAAACGCGACCCGGAAAGCTTGACGCCCATCTCGAAATCCAGACCCAGCGGCGTGCCGACATCCACATGGTCTTTGGCTTCAAAGTCCATTTGGCGCGGGGCGCCCCAGCGGCGTACTTCAACGTTGCCCGACTCGTCCACACCGCGCGGAACGCTTTCGTGCGGCAAATTCGGCACAGCCAGCAGCAGGGTTTGCAGTTCTGCCTGAATAGCATCGAGACGCAAGGCGGATGCATCGAGTTCGCCCTTGATGGAGCCTACTTCTGCCATTACCGCGTCGGTGGACTCCCCCTTGGATTTGAGCTGCCCGATCAGCTTGCTCGATGCATTGCGTTTGGCCTGCAACTCCTCGGTGCGTATCTGTATGGTTTTACGCTCGGATTCCAGCAGCTTGAACGCTGTCACGTCAAGAAAAGTCTGCGGCTGCTTGCGTGTTTCCAGGTGTGTGATGACTGAATCGAGGTCTTTGCGGAGGGTGGTGATGTCTAGCATGGGTGGAATTGTAGGGGGAGCAGCCAGGCTTGCCGGAAGTTGTTGATGAAAACCAACTGGTACACGCGCAGTCTGATCCCAGACTTTTCTGAGGCCTGCAAACTGCTGCTGGCGTGCCGCTGCGGTGCGACGAGCCAGCTGACTTCATGACATTCGGCGTGAACCTGTTTGGCCTAGGAAAATGGCACAGCGTGGACCGCACCGTCGGGCAGCTGGCCTTACTCCGGCGTTGTCTCAGGCGCGGACAACAGCGGGTGTGCCGTCCGTTGGGAGCTGGTTCTTGCTCATCATGGCCTCGAACGCAGTGGCTACGATCGGGTGGCTGAAATAATAACCCTGCGCCTCGTTGCAGCCCCATGTGCGCAGCAGAGTCGCCTGCGCCAGCGTCTCCACGCCCTCGGCCACAACGGACTTTTGCAGCGCGTGCGCCATAGCGATGATGGCTTGCACAACCGTGCCGGCGCCCTCATCGTGAGCCAGATCACGGACGAAGGATTGATCAATTTTCAGCACGTCGATCGGCAACTTCCTGAGATAAGCCATTGAGGAATATCCGGTACCGAAATCGTCGAGTGCCACCGACACGCCAAGCTGCCTGAGCTGGCCCAGCACTTCAATCACAGCATCGACGTCGTCGATCAGAATGCCTTCCGTCACTTCAAGCTCCAGCGTGTGCGGTGCAATACCGGAGGAGTCGAGTGCCTGCTGCACCAGCGCGACCAAGTTATTGGTCTTGAACTGTCGCCCCGAAACGTTGACCGCCACGGTGCCGATAGCGAAGCCGGCAGCTTGCCACACCGCAAGCTGCTCGCAGACATGGCGCAGGACCCAGGGACCGATTTCGTCGATCAGGCCAACCTCCTCGGCCAATGGGATGAAAGTGGCAGGCGACACCCGACCCAACTCCGGGTGGTGCCAGCGCAACAGCGCTTCGGCACCAAGCAAACGGCCATCGTGCAGGTCGATGCGCGGCTGGTAGTGCATGGACAGCTGCTTGCGCGCGATGGCCAGGCGCAACTCGTGCTCCATCCAGGCACGCTCGCGCTGCTCGACGTTCATGCTGTCCTCAAAGAAAACCAAGCGGCCCCGACCGGCGGCCTTGGCCCGGTACATGGCAATGTCGGCATGCTTGAGCAATTCTTCTGCCGTCGTGCCATCGGCCGGAAACACCGATATACCGATGCTGGCGCCGATGAAACATTCGGTACCGTCGATCTGGAACGGTTGGGCCAGCGAAGCCAGGATTTGCCCAGCCAGCTTGGCAGCCTGCTGGGGGCTTGGCAGACCGGTCAGCAGCACGACAAACTCATCGCCACCGAGTCGCGCCACCGTGTCACATTCCCGCACGCAAGCGCGCAACCGGCTGGCGGTCACACGCAGAAGCCGATCGCCGCCGTCATGACCCAGGGTGTCATTGACGCTCTTGAAACGGTCGAGGTCAAGAAACAACAGCGCCAGTTGGCTGCCATCTCGGCGCGCGTGCGCCAATTCCTGCTGCAGACGCTCACGCAGAAGCGCCCTGTTGGGCAGACCGGTCAGATCGTCGTGGTGCGCACGGAATACCAACTGCGCCTCGCGTGCCTGCGCCGCAAGGGCAACACCGACCCGGTTGCCCAGATCACGGGCCTGTTCGATCAACTCGTCACTGATAGCCTGCTGATTGCCCACGCCGATCACCAGCGTACCGAGGACTTCGCTGCGCCAGAAAATGGGAAGCACAAAACAGCGTGTTGCGCCAAAGCTAGCCTGCATGGAAATAAAGCCCGGAACCTCCGACCCATGGACATCAAGCCACGTACCATCGCGGTAGCGGGCAAAGTCCACCACGCTCGGTGATTCGAGAGGTACCTGAGCCTGAACCGTCTGCAGGTCGGCGTTGTGCCGCAGATACGCCGTTCCAAAGTGGGCGCCAACCTGATCGAACACGATCACACCAATCACGGCCGTGGGCAGAATTTCCAGCAGACGCGCCTGCACCCGCGCAATGATTTGCTCAATGTCGAGGTGTGACAGGATCTCCTGATCAATCCCGGACAGAGCGCGCATCGCACCCATCTGGCGTCCGAGACGGTTGGCCATACTATTGAGCGACTGCGCCAGCTGGCCAAACTCGTCATCCCGCTCGACAGGCACCGGCTTGTCAAATTCCTCCCGGGCGATGCGCTGGGTACCTTCAATCAGACGTTCAAGTGGTACCAGGGTGCGACGAATTTGCACCACGCTCAACAGCGCAACGAGCAGAAGAATCAGCAGCGTGACGCCGAGAAATGTTTGGGTCAGCTGGGTGAGCGACGCAACGGCCAGCCCCCCGGGGCGCAGCGCAACAATAGTCCAGTCCGCAGCGCCGAATTCGGCCTTGAGAAACAGCCCGCTGGTGGCGGACAACCAGCCATCGGCACTGCCGGGATTGCGATCGGCGCCGTGCAAAGCGACCTCGGCAGCAGTTAACCTGACCTTGTCGTTCGAGCAGTACAGCGGCACCGCGCCTTCAGCGAGGACACAGATGTCTGTCGAGTAGGACATTTCCTCGCGATCACCCCACAGATACGCGGGGTCGAGTTCCGCCACCAGGACGCCCCGTTTCGCCTGGGTCTGATCAATCGCGACCGCCAGCCAGGGGGAGGCCCCGGCAGGCCCAGGCAGCAGCAGGGCTACCTCACCCTTGGCCAGATGCGCTGCCGCACGGGGATCGATCCGCGGCGGGCGGTCGCCCAAGGGTTGACCAAAATGCAGCGAGACATCGTCATTGGCGATGAGATAAGTGCGCCGGAACGCCCGCTGCAGCGCAAGCTGGTTCGCGTCGGCTTCCTTGTGGCCGGCACGGATTTGATCCAGGATGAAACGCGCACCAAGCAGGCGATCGTAGAGCGCTCTGGCGTGCGCGCTACCGGCCTGAGCCAGTTGGCGTTGCGCATATTCGGTGACGACGCCACGGACGTGGCTGTAAGACAGCGCCGCCATTATTGCCGCCGGGACAACGGCCGACAGCATGAACATGAAGAACACGCGACGAGCGACGGCACTGCGCAGAAACGTTCCCCGAATGCGCATTCTCATGGCCACCGCCAACCGGCGTCAGGGCTGGTCGTCATTACGGCGAGAAGTCCGAAGCCAGCCCGACGAATGCACCATCGCGCGCACGCACGATATCGTCAAGACTGTCCTTTTGCGTTAGCTGTGTCTTCGATACCCCGTCCTTGCCCATGCTGTAGAGATCGAAGTCGGAATTGATCGGGTTGAGCTTGTGATCCTTTCGTGCACGTCCATGCCCGTTGACGGCGGTCAAATCGACGTACTGATAAACATGACCCCAAGGATCGAGCTTGCCGCCATTGCCGATATCCGCCAGCGAGGCCGGAAACGATCCACCACTAGCAGCATAGTCCGTGATCAGCAGTTGAATGACCCTGATGTCCAGAATCGCCGAGGATCGGTTGATCCGTTCACGGTAGTTGGTGTACATCGGCATCGCGATTGCCGCGAGCACGCCGACCAGCATCACCACGAGCAGGAGTTCAACGAGTGTCAGGCCAGCCTTTTGAATACGTGTCAGATGAAGGCGTTTTGAGCGCATGTTTGAGATTTATGTGCAAATATAAATTGGGTTCTTCTATCGACAAGATAAGGCGTTGGTTATACACGATACGTCGCTATATCCATTTGTTTCAGGTGCACGGTCGTCGGTGCAGAGGGCAAATGTGATCTGTCCGGTTGTGTAAGGTGCCTTTGCAAACGCCAAACCGGCGCCGGGCGCAAGCGCAGGCTCCGCCACCCGCGGCCTCGCGGCCGTTGCACAGGTTGTCGGCACCATCGAGGACACCCTGGAGCAGAGCTCTGGCGTGGGTAAGGTGGGCGCGGTGGTCCATACGCTGGACCAGGGAGCCCAGCCGTTAGCAGACCAAGTGAGCTTCTTCAAACTCAAGTAAGCCAGCGGCCCTGCCTGCGCTAAGCGGGCGAGTCCAGCTTCAGACCTTTGGGCAGCGGGAACTTGACGGTTTCCTCAATACCGTCCATCTTGCGCACCGAAATGGCACCCAGCGCACGGATGCGATCAATCACCTGGCGCACCAGTATTTCGGGAGCGGAAGCCCCGGCCGTCAGCCCGACCCGGCTCTTGCCTTCAAACCACTCGGTCTGCAGTTCGTTGGCACTGTCCACCATGTAGCTGGTGACGCCCAGTTTGCGCGCCAGTTCGGCCAGCCGATTGCTGTTGGAACTGGTAGGGCTGCCCACCACGATCATGATGTCCACCTGCGGCGACATGATCTTGACGGCATCCTGGCGGTTTTGCGTGGCATAGCAAATGTCTTGCTGTTTGGGTGCGCGCACATTCGGAAAACGCGCCTTCACGGCGGCGGCGATGTCCGCGGCATCGTCCACGCTCAGCGTGGTCTGGGTCACCAGGGCGAGTTTGTCGGTCTGGCCTGGTTGGATGCGGGCAACATCGGCCACGTCTTCCACCAGATGAATGCCGCTTTCCAGCTGGCCCATGGTGCCTTCCACCTCCGGGTGCCCCTTGTGGCCGATCATGATGAACTCGTAGCCCTCTTTGTGCAGCTTGGCGACTTCCACATGCACTTTGGTGACCAGTGGGCAGGTTGCGTCAAACACATTGAAGCCGCGCTCCTGCGCCTCGCGCTCAACCGACTTGGGCACACCATGTGCAGAGAAAACCAGTGTAGCCCCCGCTGGTACTGAGTCGAGTGCTTCTATAAAGATAGCACCTTTGGCCTTGAGGTCGTTCACCACATAGGTGTTGTGAACTATTTCATGGCGCACATAGATGGGCGCGCCAAATTTGCTGATGGCGCGCTCGACGATCTCAATGGCGCGGTCCACGCCAGCGCAAAAGCCTCGCGGCTCGGCCAGCAAAATTTCCTGAGGGGGATTCATAGGACACCAATCACTTGCACTTCAAACGTCACGGGCTGGCCTGCCAGCGGATGGTTGAAGTCGAACAGGACAGCCTTGTCGTCGCGCAACTGGAGTACCACGCCAGCGAACTGTCCCTTGTCGTCCGGTGTAGGAAACTGCACTACATCGCCAATGGCATAGTGTTCGCTGGCATCACCCATGCGGGTCAGCACCTTGCGATCCAGCCACTGCTGCATGGCGGGGTTGCGCTCACCAAAGGCGGCGCCTGCGGGCAACTCAAAAGTAGCACGCGCACCCTCCTCCAGGCCCAGTAGCTGTTCTTCGACTGCCGGCGACAACTCTCCGGTGCCCAGAGTCAGCGTGGCGGGTTTGCCATCGAAGGTGTTGATCACATCACCTGCCGGCCCGCTCAGGCGGTAATGCAGGGTCAAAAAAGAGCCGGGCTGAACACGGGGAAGCGCTGAGATCATAAAAGTCCCTATAAACTGGCCTCTATTGTAGAAACCTGGGCACCCGGCCTTCGTGTCTGCGCTGCTTACCCCTCCCATCATGACCCTTAAAGACTTGCCTCCAGACGCGCGCCCGCGTGAAAAGCTGCTGGCACGCGGTGCAGCGGCCCTGAGCGATGTTGAGCTGCTGGCGCTGCTGCTGCGCACGGGCATCAAGGGCAAGGGCGTGCTGCAGATGGCCGACGAATTGCTCCACCTCAAAAATGATAGCACCTCAGCCAGCATGGACGGGGGCTTTGACGGTATTTCAGGCCTATTGCACGCCACCGCAGACGATTTGAAGCGCGTCAAGGGACTGGGCCCCGCCAAGCGGGCCGAGCTGGTAGCGGTACTGGAACTGGCGCGCCGGGCGATGGCGCAGCAGCTGCAAGAACGCACAGTGTTCGCCGACCCCGACACCATCAAACACTACCTGAAACTCCATCTGGCAGCCCGTGGCCATGAAGTATTTGCCGTGATTTTTCTGGATGTACAAAACCGGCTTTTGGCAATGGAGGAACTATTTCGCGGTACCCTGACGCAAACCAGCGTCTACCCCCGTGAAGTGGTGCTGCGCGCCCTGCACCACCAGGCCGCGGCCGTGGTGCTGGCCCACAACCATCCCAGTGGCACCGTAGAGCCGTCACGGGCAGATGAAGCCCTTACGCAAACCCTGAAAGCGGCGCTGGCGCTGATTGATGTGCGGGTTCTGGACCACATCATCGTAGGGCCGGGGCAGGCATTATCCATGGCCGAGAAGGGTTTGTTGTGACCCGCGTCAAATCCATCAAGGTGGACACGCTGGCGGGCCTCAAACAGGTCCGACAGGAAATTGCAGCACAAGCCGAGCGCGAAGTGCAGGCGGCAGCCCTGCGCGCACTGGAGACCAAACGGCTGGCCGCCTCCCGCAACCTGTTTCAAGCCGCCGTGGGCGTGGTCAAACGCTTGCCTGATACCCGCATTGCCGATCTCAAACCCGCTCCACCGGAACCCACACCCAAACAACATCTGGCAGATGAGGCCGCCGCCCTGCGCGAAGCCCTGAGTGACGAGATGGATGTCAGCAACCTGCTTGAAACCGACGAACACCTGAGCTTTCGCCGGCCCGGTGTTGGACCGGATGTCGCCCAGAATCTGCGCCGTGGCAAATGGTCCATCCAGCGACAGATTGACCTGCACGGCCTGCGCAGCGATGAGGCCCGCGAAACCCTGAGCGACTTCATTCGTGATGCCCACAAACACGGCATTCGTTGCGTGCGCGTGGTGCACGGCAAGGGCTTGGGCTCGGTGGGGAAAGCCCCAGTTCTCAAGGACAAGGTCCACCGCTGGCTGGTGCAAAAATCGGAAGTGGTGGCGTTTGTGCAAGCCCGCCCGGTGCACGGTGGAGCTGGGGCTTTGGTGGTGCTGTTGCAGCCTTTGCGGACCAGCTGAGCAGCACACCAGCTAAGACAAACCCGCCGATTTCGCACCTTCGGACTCAATCGGGCCACCGATAAGGCTGGAGAAAGCGTGAAAAAGTCACGCATTTCAACTGTTTGTTTTTTGTTTATGCCATCTAGACTGAACGCCTCTATCAATTTGGGAGGTGCACCGTGAATGCTTTGAACAACACAGATCAGATGACCATGGTGTCCGAGAGTTTGCCCTTTCGGGTGGAAATTGCCTCCCGGCAGAATTTGATGGAGGTGGCGAGCCTCCGTTCGGCGACCTATGGAAAGCACCTTCCAGCGCTGGCAACCAAGCTGCAACAGCCAGAACCTGCAGATTTTGAGCGGGGTTGTGAGGTTTTTGTGGCGAAATCAAAGCTGGATGGGAGTTTGCTGGGGACGCTTCGGACCCATGCCAATGTGTCGAACGTCATACCATTGCAGGCATCGCTAAAACTGCCGCAGCGTTTCGGGGGGAGCCGCATGGTCGAGACAACCCGCCTCTGCGTCAAGGGTAACCCTGGCGCATCAGTCGTGCGCAGCGCGCTGTTCAAAGCGCTTCATCAGTATTGCGTCATGCAAGATGTTGACTGGATGATGGCTGCAGGGCGACGGCCGGTAGACCGAATCTATGACAGCCTGCTTTTTAATGATGTGGACCAGCCAGGTGAGTTCTACCCTATGGCGCACGCCGGTGGCATACCTCACCGCGTCATGTGTTTTTCACCGACTGCTGCCCGATCATTGTGGGGAGCCTGCCAGCATCCGCTGTATAAGTTTGTCTTTGAAACGAGCCACCCTGACATCGACCTCTCTGGGGCCCACAGTCTGATTCACGAGTGGGATTGCCCAGATACCGGGTCGGTTGTGACTTACTTGCCTGAACGCCGACGCACCCCCAGAACCTCTGGTCATTGGGCCTCCACCCCATTCAGCTTAGCTGCGTGAATCAGGAACCCTCTATTGCGTCAATGAAGTGTATTTTCTGGAGGCATATCAAAGGGCGGCATGGCGTTGTCAGTTTGTTGTTGCAGTTGCTGGACAAAGATCAGGACCTCCGGGTCTTCAATAAAGTCCGCGCTTGAACGAGCCGTCAAAATGCGTTCAGGTAACACCGGCTTGCTGATCCCATAACCTTGCGCGTAGTCAACCCCGGCTGAAGCCAGCGCCTTGATGGTGTCAAGGTTCTCAGCAAATTCACCAATCGACTTCATCCCGAGGTTGTTCACAAGGCTTGCTATGGCCAGAATGATGGCCATTCCAGCAGGATTGTTCGGCGCATCCCTGACCAACGAGCCGTCTAGCTTAAGGGCATCCACTGACAGGCCCTTCAGGTAGCCAAAAGACGAGTAGCCCGCGCCAAAGTCGTCCAGCCCAACCTTCGCGCCCATGGAACGAACCCGGTCAATAAAACGCTGCATGTTTCGCATATCCGTTAAGGCCACGGTTTCCGTAATTTCGATGCAGATCATGGACAAGGCGACCGGGTGCTGCTCGAACAGCCTGAACAATTCTTCAGTAAACGTTTCATCATTCAAGGAACCGCCCGAGAGATTGACGCCCACGAACTGAGTGTTGCGCAGTGAGTCCACATTGACCTCCAGCCAAGTGATGGCGGTGGTTACAACCCAGCGGTCAATGATGGCAGTTTTGCCATGGGCCTCCGCCGCCTCTATGATGACACCGGCCGGAATCACCTGCCCGTCTGGCTTGCGCAAACGCAGCAAAACTTCAAAATTCAGCGACCCAAACGGATCAGTCAATGAAATCTCGGGCTGCATGACCAGGAAAAGCCCCTTGGGGGTCTCGCCTCGCTCCAGCGATGCGATCAGATCAAGCTCCTCCTTGTGGTACTGAAAGAATTTGTCGTCCGACTCCATCACAATAAGTCGTTCGTTCGCGCGTTTTTTGGCCATGCGACACAACGTATCGGCTGCCGAGACAATCTCCTTCAGAGGCGCTTGCGCAAATCGTTCGGTTCCCACTAGCCCACCCGAGACGCTCAGCGCAAAACTCTGACTTTCTATCTGGTAAGGCTCCGCCGAGATCAAATCCACGATCGCTCTGCACCGCTCTGCCGCCTGGCTCACCGTTGCCTTTGGGAATGCGATCACAAACTCATCACCACCTACCCGCGCGAGCAAATCGTCGGCAGACAACGGAGTTTTTAAGCGCTCGCAAACCTGCTTCAAAACATTGTCACCAGCGGTGTGACCATAAAGATCGTTGATTAGCTTGAACCGGTCCAGATCAAAATATGCGAGCGCAGTCGGATGCTGGGAAAGTCGATCAAATTTGCGCGCAAGACCCCGCAAATTCAGGCATTCCGTCAAGGGGTCGTGATTGGCAAGAAACTCCAAGCGTTCGGTTGCCCGCACCTTGACCGTAATGTCTTGCAACGAGCCTTCGACTATTGCGCCGTCAACTGAGGAAACCCTGATGGAAAACCAGTGAGCAACACCTGAATCATTTTTTTGCCCTTTCGCCTGCAGCTCAATGGACGTGCGCGATCTGGCGACCTGTATCGCAGCAATACTATCGCGCACACTGGTATCAACTATTTGGGAAAGATGGGTCGCTTTGGCGGGACCAATGCCATCGACCATGACCCAAAAGGCTGGATTAGCTTTAATGATCCGATCCCCATCAGTCACGGTAAAAAGCCCTATGGGTGAGTCTTGGTAAGCAGCTTTGAGTGTGCGCTGGGCTTCATTTTTCTCAAGTCGATCCGACCGCATGTGTTCAGCAACCGCCGCTGATGCAAGCAGCGCCGATGAGATAGCTGCGGTAACGCTATTCAATCCACCCAATAGATTTCGTTGTCCCGTCGCAGCGGCGATGACCTCGTTCATGCTTGCAACCAAAGCAACTACGATAGATGCTGAGTACCACAATGCAGTCCGCGACCTGGTTCGTCGAACAATTTTGTACAGGTAAAAGAGAATAATAAATACACCCGATGTCGTTCCAAGCCAGAGCCCAACCAACACATTTTCGAATGAGAGAAACGGACAAGCTACGATGCTGAAAACCGCGGCAAACTGCAACGTGGTGAGCGTCAGACCGGTCCGGATCTGCGCAAGCTCTCTTTTAAACAGAATACTGAAGAGCGCAATCGTCATGGCGAAATATATGCACACCGTCCATTGCCGCGAGACGATCAATATCGAGGGATCCAGAGCCAGCCCAAAAAGCTCAAAATCAGTACCCGCCGATACCGCGGCCATACGCATATTCAGCAAGAGCCAGCCCGCGAATGTCCAATAGAGTCCGCTGCGGTTTACGATGGCAGTAAGCAACATAAAGACGGCCAGAACACCAATACCCGCCTCAATCATTGCGCCTGTTTTTTGATGAAGCGCTTGAGCGACATCCAACGCTTCGTTTGTCCAGACTGTGGCGGAAATCTTGGCTGGACCTCTAAATGCCGCTTTGCAAAGAACCTCTGAGGCACCCAGCTTGTAAGGTAGCGGTATTGCAAATCCGGCACGGCTGCGGGATACCTTACCGTCAGTGGTCCAGCGATTGCCATTCCCCAAGAGCGTATCGTTTTGCGAATCCCAGCACGTCAGGCTGTTGGCATGACGCGAAGGAAAATCAATAACCAGCGGATTTCCTGGACTGGGTGTTTTTGCCTCGAATGAAATCCAATACTGGTTAGTGGAAAGATGAGTATCAAAAAACAACACAGAACGCAGCGATGCAAGCTCCGCCAACACTTCGGTATGACTGGGACTGGCGTCAGCACCCGTTTGCTCCCAAACTTTTATTGGAATGCTTAAGCCATCTGGCGAAGCAGTTTGAATCAATTGCCAAACGAGCACAAGACCCGCAATGACCACCAAAATACCTGGGAACACCAGCGCAGCCAATCGGCCCAGCAAGGTCTCAATGACTCCCCGCAACAACATAAATCTATCAGCCCGAAACATGAACGTCCCACACTGGAACATAGCGTGCGATCCTACGCCTTATGCTCCACTGCGCAGCCCTGCTTGAACTAACGGCAAGGTACTGTCCCCCGGTCAGTCGGCTTGAGCCCAGGCCACTGTGCTCGCGGGGAAACGTCCTGAGCGAAACAAAAGCAGGGGACATCATGGTGAAGTCAAACAAAGTAAGTGCGTTTTAGTTATTGCCTTGCATCGTATCGCAAAGCAAGGGGATTGCTTGCCTGCTGCCACACGTCAACCCCGCGCCAGCACCACCGCATTTTCCTCAATATGCGCAGCGGCCAGACTGCCTACACGCAATCGGTTGGGCTGCCTTGCGAAACCCACCAACTGCAGGCCACTGGTCAAGGTCAGTACCGCCTCGTCCTGCAACTTGCCGCGGGACAGTGTCTGTACACGGCCAAGCAGTTGATTTACCAGCTGTTCATTGGGTGCATCACCTGGCGGCCGTGCGGCGGTCTTTGCTACGGCATCCACCTTGACAGCAGTGGCCTTGCACAGTGCCAACACGGGCAGCCCGGGTCGCAAAGCCAGCAACTCGGCACTTTCGCGGGTGATGGTCGACGCGATTTCTGCCCCAAGCGGCAGTTGCATAACCACACGCACCATCGGGTCGCCCGGCTCCAGCACCTGAATCTGCGTCACCACGCACGGCAGGTTGTTGCGCATGCTGGTGCGCAGGCCAGCGCCAGCCAGTGCGTGTGCCGCTCCACCGGTGAAGCGTGCCAACACCGCCCCCCGGGCGGCATCCATCTGCGCAGCGGCATCCAGCAACTGCTCGCCTGCCGGTGTCAACAGCGCACCGCCACCACCCGCCCCGCCCACTGCACGATCCACTAGCGCTACACCAGCCAGATTGGTCAGGGTGTGAATGGCTTGCCAGGCGGCTTTGTAGCTGATGCCCGCCTGACGCGCCGCCTCTGAAATGGAGCCGGTTACACCGATCAGGCGCAAGATATCCATGCGCTTGTCGGCCGTGTCATGGCCCAGGGCATCCAGGAAAAGGGGTTGGGGATTCATGGAGGCCATTGTGCAGTTACCGTTTTGATCGCGCTATACTTTCGCTATTCTAAAATGGAATAGCGATTTTCAGTACAAGGGGTGCTCCCATGACGTTGTTTGCCAGGAATGTTGCTCTCGCTGCGGTGGCCTTGTTCTTTTGCACATCCTGCCTCGCGGACGAGGCTCAGGTAGCGGTGGCAGCTAACTTTGCAGAGCCCATCAAGGCTATTGCCGCGGTATTGAAAAAGACCACCGGGCACACCCTTCAGATCACTGGGGGTGCCACCGGCAAGCTCTATGCGCAAATTGCCAATGGCGCTCCGTTTGACGTGCTGCTGGCAGCCAATAGCGACACACCCACTCAACTGGAGAAAGACGGGCTGGCACAGCCCGGGAGCCGCTTCACCTATGCCACGGGCAAACTGGTGCTGTGGTCGGCTGACACGGCAAAAGTGGATGGTAAAGGAGAGGTGCTGAGAACCACGGGCCTGCGCAAGGTGGCGTATGCCAACCCCAAGGTGGCCCCCTATGGTGCTGCTGCCGTGGAGGTCATCGACAAACTGGGGCTGACAGCCACCCTGGCGCCCAAGCTGGTGCAGGGGGAAAGCATCGGGCAAGCCTTTACCTTTGCCTACACTGGCAATGCCGACGCTGGATTTGTGGCCCTGTCACAGGTACTCGAAGGCGGCAAGCTGAAAAGCGGCTCCATGTGGGTCATTCCGCAAAATCTGTATACCCCCATCCAGCAGGATGCCGTGGTGCTTCAGCGCGGGGCCAACAACCCGGCGGCCCAGGCGCTGGTCAAGCTGCTGAAGAGCCCTAACATCAAGGATCTGATTCGCTCCTACGGATACGGGATTTAACCTTGCCTCTGCTCACCGCGTCCGACCTGCAAGCCATTGGCCTGACACTGCAGGTGGCTGCGCTCACCACGTTCACCCTGTTGCTGGTGGGTACGCCACTGGCGTGGTGGCTGGCACGCACGCAATCCTGGCTGAAGAAACCCATCAGCGCACTCGTCGCCATGCCACTAGTGCTTCCGCCCACGGTGCTGGGGTTTTACCTGCTGGTGCTGATGGGGCCACACGGCCCCGTGGGTCAGTGGACGCAGTCCCTTGGGTTGGGCCCGTTGCCGTTTACGTTTGGTGGATTGGTAGTGGCCTCTGCTTTTTACTCGCTGCCCTTTATGGTGCAGCCCCTGCAAAATGCCATGGAAGCAATGGGGCCACGCCCTCTGGAGGTTGCCTCCAGTCTGCGCGCCAGTCCGATTGACACCTTTTTTAGTGTGGTGATCCCGTTGTGCAAACCGGGCTTTGTCACCGGGGCTGTGATGTGCTTTGCCCACACGGTGGGCGAATTTGGCGTGGTGTTGATGGTCGGCGGCAACATTCCCGGTGTAACGCGGGTGATCTCGGTGCAAATTTACGACCATGTTGAGGCGATGGAGTACGCCGATGCGCACCGCCTGGCCGCCATGATGCTGGGGTTCTCGTTTGTAGTGCTGTTGACGCTCTACAGCTACAACGGCAGCCGCAACAAAGGCGCCACCGCATGAAAGGCCTGCAATGCCAGGTCATCCTTCAGCGACCCGGCTTCACGCTGGATGTCGACCTGCAATTGCCCGGTCAAGGCATCACGGCACTGTTTGGATCTTCCGGCTCAGGCAAAACCACGGTATTGCGTGTGCTGGCGGGGCTGGAGCCCCAGGCCCGTGGCTGCATTGCCGTGCGCGATGCGGTATGGCAAGACAGCGCACGGGGCGTCTGTCGCCCGGTGCACCGGCGGGCCCTGGGCTACGTGTTTCAGGAAGCCAGTCTGTTTGAGCACCTGAACGTGGAAGGCAACCTGAAATTCGGCTTCAACCGCACCCCGGTTTCAGAGCGGCGCTACGGATGGGACCACGCGCTGAACCTGCTGGGTATTGACCACCTGCTGGCACGCTGGCCCCACGAGTTATCCGGCGGCGAGCGCCAGCGCGTGGCCATAGCCCGTGCACTGGCCGCCAGTCCGCAATTGCTGTTGATGGACGAGCCGCTGGCCTCGCTGGACATGGCGCGCAAAGCAGAAATATTGCCTTATCTGGAACTGCTGCAAAAGAAATTGGACATTCCGGTGCTGTATGTCACCCACGCCATCGACGAGGTTGCCCGTCTGGCCGACCACTTGGTGCTGCTCGATGCGGGTCGCGTCACAGCCCATGGCCCGACCACTGAACTGCTAACCCGGCTGGACCTGCCACTGGCCCACGGTGACACCGCCGGTGCGGTGCTGACCTGCACGGTGCAGGCACATGACGATGCAGATCACCTGACCTCCACCACCTTTGCCGGCGGCACCCTCCTGGTGCCCCGCCAGGCGGTGGAAATAGGACGCACCTTGCGCATCCGGGTGCAGGCGCGCGATGTGAGCCTGACGCTGCAGCACCAGACCGGCACCAGTATCCTGAACATATTGCCCGGCACCGTCGCCGCACTGGCCGCCAATAGCCCCGGTCAGCTCATGGTGGCGGTGGCTGTGGGTGGAAGCACCCTGCTGGCCCGCGTCACCACCCGATCAGCCGCCGCGCTGCGACTGGCACCCGGCATGCCGGTGTTCGCGCAGGTCAAGGGTGCGGCAATACTGGGGTGAAGGGAAAAAAACCACCTGCACAGGCTCACTTGGCCGCGTTGGGGAAGAACAATTGCTCACCGCCAATTTTGTAACTGGCAATCGCCGCCTGCCCGGGGGCTGAAACGACCCAGTCCACAAACTTCTGGCCATCGGCCGCTTTGACGTGCGGATGTTTGGCGGGGTTGACCAGCATCACTCCGTATTGGTTGAAGAGTTTGGTGTCGCCTTCGACCAGCACCGCCAGGTCACCCCGGTTTTTGAAGCTGAGCCAGGTGCCACGGTCGGCCAGCACATAGGCGCCGGTGCTCGACGCCATGTTGAGCGCCGGGCCCATGCCACAGCCGCACTCTTTGTAGCCCGTGCCTTTGGCTCCTGCTGGTTCACTCAGGCCCGCCATTTTCCAGAAACGCAACTCGGCGGCGTGGGTGCCACTTTTGTCCCCGCGCGAGATGAAATCACCATTGGCCGTAGCCAGCTTCTTGAGCGCTTCCACAATATCCTTGCCACGGGTTTTTGCCGGATCGGCTTGGGGGCCAATCAACACAAAGTCGTTGTACATCACCTCAAAGCGCTTCACGGCAAAGCCTTCGGCCACCACTTTCTCTTCGGCCACCTTGTCGTGCACAAACAGCACATCGGCATCACCGCGGCGGCCCATGTCGATGGCCTGACCGGTGCCCAGAGCGACCACCTTCACATCGATCCCGGTTGACTTCTTGAACTCGGGCAGCAGGACCGAAAACAAGCCCGACTGCTCGGTGGACGTGGTGGACGCCACCACGATCGATTGCGCGCAAACGGACGCCGCCGCCACAGACGCTACAAAAATAATAGCTGCTTGCGCATATTTCACGGGGGCTAGGGGCCGAAATGGCTTAAGAAATTTCACTGGCTTCATGCAAGTTCTCCTTTTAAAAACAAATGGGCGGCCGGGTACTGCGCTTGCAGCAAGGGTCCGCCAAAGAATTCCTGAACCGGTAAATCGGCCAGCACGCGGCCGTGCTCCAGATAGATGACCCGGCTCGCCAGGCGCTTGACCTGACCCAGGTTGTGACTGGAAAAAAGCAGCGTCATGTCGGCACTTTGAAAGGCGAATTCGTGAATCAGCGCCTCGACCTCGCGCTTGGCATGGGGATCCAGGCTGGCAGTGGGCTCATCAAGCAACAGCACCTGTGGATTCAGCGACCAGGCCTGCGCCAAGGCCACGCGCTGCTGTTGCCCGCCCGATAGCGTGCGGGCGTTGCGCGGGGCCAGGTCGGCCAGGCCCACGCGCACCAGTGCGGCGTGTGCCTGCACCCGGGCATCGCGCCAGCGGGTACCACGCAACCACAGGCCCATCGCAATATTGCTTTGCACCGGCATGCGCATCAAATGCGGGCGCTGGAACAGCATGGCCTGGCGCAGGTGGGGGTCGCACACCACCTGCCCGGCGGTCGGCTTTGCCAAACCGTGCAGCAGGCGCAGCAGCGTACTCTTGCCGCTGCCATTGGCCCCCACCAAAGCCACACGCTCGCCAGGATGCACACTGAGCGTCACGTTGCTCAGCGCGCTCACGCCGCGCTGCACCGGGCCAAAATGTACGCTGGCATTCGTCAAACCAAATACGGCCTTCATGGTGCCGCCGCCACGACCAGCGCAGTCCAGGCGCCACCCTCGGCGCGCTCGCGCCAGCGGCGCACCAGCGCAATCAGCACATTGAGCATGAGCACCACGCCCAGCAACAGCAGCCCCAGACCCAGCGCCAGGGGCAAATCGCCCTTGCTGGTCTCCAGCGCAATGGCCGTGGTCATGACGCGGGTAAAGCCGTCAATGTTGCCGCCCACGATCATCACCGCACCGACCTCGGATATGGCACGACCGAATGACGCAATCACCACCGTCAGCAAGGCATAGCGCTCGTCCCACGCCAGCAGCAGGCTGCGCATCAGGGGCTGTGCACCGAGGGAGCGCAACTGCTCGCCATGGGCGCTCTCGGCATCCTCTACCGACTGGCGGGTGAGCGCGGTGACCACCGGCAACACCAGCAGGGTTTGCGCCACCACCATGGCCTTGAACGAAAACAGCCAGCCCAGAAACCCCAGCGGCCCCGAACGCGAGAGCAGCAAATACACCACCAGCCCCACCACCACCGAGGGCACGGCCAAAAAAGTGTTGAGCAACGTCAGCACCGCGCCACGTCCGGCAAAACGCGCTACACCCAGCCAGGCGCCCAGCAACAAGCCCATGCCACAAGCGAGGGCACAGGCGGTGGCGCTGACGGAGAGGGAGCGACCCACAATGGCCAGCAGGCCGGGATCGAGCGAGACGATGAGTTGCAGCGCTGTGGCCGCGCTTTCGGTGAGAGTGGTCATGGATGCGGTATCGTAGCCACCGACACAATCTCCAGCGATATGAACTGCCGTGCATAGGCTCCAATTCCACTACACCCTCTCGCGCGACGCCAGCCCGGCGCTGGTGCGCAACCCCTTGATGGATTTGCTGCAAGCGGTCTCCACGCAGGGCTCCATCTCGGCCGGTGCACGGGCACTGGGCCTGTCGTATCGCCATGTGTGGGGCGAGCTCAAACGCTGGGAAAGCGAATTGGGCAATGAACTGGTAGTGTGGGAGAAAGGCCAGTCGGCCCGCTTGACCGAATTTGGTGCCAAGCTGATGTGGGCCGAGCGCCAAGCCCAGGCCCGCCTGGCTCCGCAAATTGAAGCCTTGCGCAGCGACCTGGAACGGGCCTTTGCCGTGGCGTTTGACCCGCACGCCCACGTGGTGACGCTGTACGCCAGCCATGACGATGCGCTGACTGCATTGCGCGAACACGCCTTGCACCCCGATGCGGCGTGCGCCAACGGAATGCAGCTGCATCTGGACATCCGCTTTTGCGGCAGCGTGGACGCTATCCGTGCGCTCAATGAAGGGCGTTGCGTGATGGCCGGATTTCACACCCTGCAGCACCCGGCACCCGGCTCGTTGGCGGAAAAAATCTACAAACCACTGCTGCAGCCGGGCTTGCACAAAATCATCGGATTTGCCGAGCGCACACAGGGACTGATGGTGGCAGCCGGCAACCCCTTGGGACTGCAGACGCTGGCGGATGTGCAGCGCACCCAGGCTCGCTTTGTGAACCGCGCACGGGGCACCGGTACGCGCGTGGTGCTGGACGAATTGCTGGCACATGCCGGGATTGCCGCCAACGCACTTCAAGGCTACGAACACAGCGAACCATCGCACACCGCCGCCGCGCATGCCGTGGCTTCAGGTTCGGCCGACGTGGCGCTTGGCATTGCCATTGCAGCAAAGACACAGGGCTTGGACTTTGTGCCGCTGGTGCAAGAAAACTACCACCTGGTGTGTTTGAAGTCGGCGCTGGAAGAGCCTGCTGTTGAGGCCTTGCGTGAGGTGCTGCAAGGTGCGCGCTGGCAACAGGCGCTGGCCGGCATTGCGGGCTACCGGCCCTCGCACTCAGGGCAAGTGCTGCCGCTCAACGAGCTCCTGCCCTGGTGGAATTTTTCGAAGCGCAAGGTGCGCAAGGACTAGCCAACACGCCGGTCACACGGTTTGCCAGATGCTGTCAAAGAAAGAACCCGCTACAAAGTGTTCCGCGGCTGTGTTGACTTTTTCCCAGTATTTGGCGTCACCCAGCAGCTTGCCATTGAAGGCTTCAAAATCTGCCAGATTGGCATAGCGCCCGGACCACGCCACGCGCTGCGGGTTGCCACCAATGGGGCGCAGCACCTCCAGATCGACCCCGTACACGGTCTTGATGTAGGCCGCGATGTCCTTCGCAAACGCCATCGCCGCAGCTGTCTTGCCCGGCTTGACACTCACTACGCGTACAAATGCAATCATCATCGCCCTCCTTGTCGCCGGCACAGCGGCGCCTGCTGCCGCAATGCGCGGCAAATACAAGCTTAGCCGCCACCCCGCTGCATGTACAGGTCAAACCGTTTCATGAAGGTGTAACGCTGCGCATCATCCAACCCGGCAAAGCGAAAACTCACCCGCAGGCGTGGCAGGCGCATGAGGGCAATGACGCGAAGCTCACCGACCTGCCATTTGACGCCCAAAGCGCCATCGCCAATCCTTACCCCGGCAGACTGGGCTTGCAGCTTCCAGTGGTGGTCGCCGATGGCGTCCGGGAGCCAGCGCAACCACTCCACTTCGGTGCAACCCATCTCGCGCTCAAAGCGCTCTGCGTAAAAAGATTGCATCAGCAATGAATCCTGTACACAGCCCTATCCGCCGGCAATGGGCGGCCAGATGGCGAGAACATCTCCCTCCACCAGTGTCTGGCTCGGGCGCAGAACGGGCGCTACGTATTTGCCGTTCACCAACACCAGATGCACCAGGTTTGGGGGCATGCCGAAGGGTTCGATGATCTGGCTGATCGTTGCTTGCGGCTCTACATCCAGCTCCACCACGTTGGAGTAGCGGGCTTGTACCGGCAGGTAGTCAGTCAACGTCGCAAAAAGCTTGAAAGTAATTTTCATTTATCTGCGCCGCGCATCCTGCGCCCCCGACCAGCCTTCCTGCGCCTGAGCACAAGCCAGGTAAGCTTCCATCAACTTGGTCGGGTCTTTTTGCAGGGTTTCTTTCCAGGCGCCCAGCTTGATCTGGCCCTCCACCAGCCCGCGCATAACGCCCACATGCTCAGTCCAGCCCACACTGTTGCATCCAACCAGCACATCGTCCTGAAACTGCAGACTCAGGTGGCGCCCGGCTTTGGTATCCGTCAGCTCTACATGGTCCCCACCGGGACGGCCTTGCCAGTCGCCAAAACTGGTGGAAATCATTCCCAGCGTATCCAGTACATTGATTTGCGTCACGCCCTTGAGGTTGGCTCCGGGCATCTTCCCCTGAGAAAACGCCACCATGTTCATCCCCGCGACGCGGGCTTGTTCAGCGGCATTTGGCTGGATGGCGCTGACGATGGTCTTGCCAGACACTTTGTCGAATGCCTCTGCGCAGTCGCCTGCAGCATAAATACCGGGCACATTGGTTTGCAGGTGCTCATCGGTCAACACACCCAGCAGGCAGATGATGCCGGAATTCTCCAAAAAGCCGATAGCAGGTTTGACGCCGGCTGCACTGATGACCAGATCAGCTGCCACGTGTCGGCCATTGGACAGACGCACGCTCAAAGGGGCACCCGCCTCAATGGACTCCACCCGGGTGCCGGTAAACACTTCGACGCCCTTGGCCTCGCACCAGTCGCGAATCATGCCACCAGCGGTGGGGCCCATCATGCGCGGAACCATGCGGTCACCCATTTCCACGACGCTCAACTGCACACCCCGGGCTGCCAGCGCCTCCATGATGATGCAACCGATGAACCCCGCGCCCAGTTGCAGCACGCGCGCACCTTTGGTGGCCAGCGCCATGATGGCCCGGGCATCTTCCAGCGTCCAGCAAGGATGAACCCCCACACTATCAATGCCCGGAATCGGTGGGCCCACAGGATGTGAGCCGGTGGCAATCAACAAGGTGTCGAACTTGATCGTTTCACCCCCGTCCATTACCAGCGTTCTTGTTGCGACATCGACCCGCTTGACCTGGGCCTGCACGACATCGACCTTCAAGTCCTGAAAGTGCGTCGGACTTTTGCGCAAATAGGTGCCGCTCTCGTCTACGTTGCCCATGAGCAGGTAGGGAATGGCCATGCGTGAATACGGTGGCTCGTGCTCATTCCCCACCAGGGTGATGACTGCAAGAGGGTCTTGCTTGCGGATCGTCTCTGCCGCAATGACACCGGCCGGACCGGCACCCAGAATGACGTGATGGGTCATGGTGATCTCTCCAAATCAAGAAGCGGTCACCCGGACCGCTTCTTTGTTGCTGTCAGTCCGAGCCTAGAGACTCAAACGTTCCTTGGTCGCCGTTGTGGGACGACCCTCGGTATCCCAGCCGCGCACTGCGTAGTACTTTGGCATCATTTCGGCCAGCATATTGACCTTGCCGGTTGCAGGACCCGTCTTGCAAGCTTCCGTGAGTAGACGCTTGGGCAGGCTGTCGTCTTTGGCAGTGAAGCCAGCACGGTTGTTGAACTCGCGCTCCATGTTCCAGATTCGCTCGCCAATCTTTTCCAACTCTTCCGTTGTGTACTGGTCGCCACACGCACCGGAAATCTGTGGTGCCAGGTCAGCCAGACCCCATGCAAAGGTCGTGAACACGCACAGGCCCGATGAGTCAAATGCAGCGGTGGCATCCTGAAAAGCCTTCACCAGTTCGGGCTTGCCTTCGTGCTCCAGCGGGTCGGTTTTGACCGGAATGCCCAGCACTTCGGATGCGATCGTGTAGCCGCGCAGGTGGCAGCCGCCGCGATTGGAAGTGGCATACGCCAGACCGATGCCCTGAATGGCGCGACCGTCGTAGGCCGGGAATTCCTGGCCCTTGCTGGTCATGCTCAGGTCAGGGTGACCGTACTTGGCGGTCAGACGCTTGGAACCCTGGCCGATTTCCTTGCCAAAGCCACGGCTATAGATGGTTTCTTCCGCCAAAAAGGCCAAGGCCTCGGCCGAACCAAATTGGGCGTCAATGCCCAGTTGCTCCTTGGTCAGCACGCCCATGTCATACAGTTCCATCACCGCGCCCACGGTGGCACCAAAGCTGATGGGGTCAATGCCTTCCTCGTTGCACAGCATGGTGACGTATTGCAAGGCTTCCAGGTCCTTCACGCCATTGGCTGCGCCCAAGGCCCAAGCCGCTTCGTATTCCAGACCGCCCGATGCACCCCAGTATTGGGGCTTGTTGGAAACGGTGAAGTGGCCCTTGTCCATCTTGCTGATGCGCCCGCAAGCAATGGTGCAGCCAAAGCAGGCCTGGTTGGTCACCAATTGCTTCTTGCCGTCGGTTGCGCGCGGCGTGGCCATGGCTTCCGCGGAGATGTCTTTGGCACTTTCGAAGGCGTTGTCGCGGTGGTTGCGGGTGGGTAGCGCGCCCATCTCGTTGATGACGTTCATCAGCACCTGGGTGCCATAGGCTGGCAAGCCCTGGCCCGTGACCGCGTTGTCGGCCAGAATCTTCTTCTTCTCGGCAATTGCCTTCATGAAGGCTTTGGGGTTGTGGATGTTGCCTACGCCGATGGTGCCGCGCACGGCAATGGCCTTGAGATTTTTGCTGCCCATGACGGTGCCCACGCCCGAGCGGCCGGCTGCACGGTGCAGATCATTCACCACGGCGGCATACAACACGCCGTTTTCACCGGCCTTGCCAATGCTGGACACGCGGGTCAGCGGGTCCTGCAGGCTGGATTTGAGCATCGCCTCGGTTTCCCAGACGCTCTTGCCCCACAAGTGGGCGGCATCACGCAACTCGGCTACATCGTCATTGACATAGAGATAGACCGGCTTGGCACTCTTGCCTTCAAATATCACCATGTCCCAACCGGCCATCTTGAACTCGGCACCCCAATAACCGCCCGAATTGGAGCAGGCAATGGTGCCTGTCAGCGGGCTCTTGGTGATGACCGTATAACGTCCACCGGTGGACGCCATGGTGCCGGTGAGCGGACCGGTAGCCCAGATGATTTTGTTGCCAGGCGAAAGCGGGTCAACCGTGGCATCGACCTCTTCAACCAGATATTTGGATCCCAGACCGCGCGAGCCCAGGTAGTTGCGCGCCCACTCCATATTGAGCGGCTCGGACTTGACGGTACCCGCGGTCAAATCAACGCGAAGAATTTTTCCTGCCCATGACATGGTGATGCTCCTTAATTGGCTGAAGGCTGATTGCCCAACTTGTCTGCCCACGCTTCCATCTTGCCCAAGCCGGTCCAGTTGGCGTCAATGAATGTGATGGCGCCCGTGGGACAGGCGGTTGCGCATGCAGGGTCGCCACCGCACAGGTCGCATTTCTGCACCTTGCCGGTCTCCTGCACGTAATTGATGGTGCCAAAGGGGCACGCAATGGTGCAAACCTTGCAGCCCACACAGGTGGATTCGTTCACCACCTTCGCGCCAGTCAGCTTGTCAACCGTGATGGCTTCTACCGGACACGCATGCAGGCACCAGGCTTCGTCACACTGGGTACAGGTATAGGGCACTTTTTTGCCGGTCTGATGGAAATCAAACACCTTGATACGGGACTTGGCCGTCGCGAATGTGCCGTAGTTCTCAAACGAACAGGCCATTTCGCACTGCAAACATCCTGTGCACTTGTCTGCGTTGATGTGCAACACCTTTTGCATGTGTCTCTCCTGGGGTAGTGGCACTTATGAAATGCCTTGCCTATGAAATGAAATACATAGCGATTGTTTGACCGAAGCTGTATTCGCACTCTAGGGATAACCCTAGTCGGAATTGGAGATTTATACGAAATTCTCAATTTGAAACAAACCGCGAATGGCCGGTGTGCACGAGAATCGCCTGACAGTGAAAACGGCAACCCACACACCATGATTTCCAACCCTTCGATTCCTGTCGACTCCGGCAATTCCTTGCGACTGGATGGCATTGAACGTGCGCGCCGCGCCGTGATGGTGGACCGAGAGGCGCTCCCGGCAGGGTGGATTGCACCCTGGGTAGAGCGCTCCTGGCAGCGCTGTCTGCAATACGGGTTGCAGCCACATCACCCCGCCAGTTTTGACACCGTCACGCACCAGCAGGCGTCCCGCACCTTGGAGGCCAACCAGCGCCTGGTACAAACCGCCCGCCCCATTCTGGAAAAGTTGGGGCGCGCGATTGTGAACACCCGTTACTTTGCCATCCTGACCAACCGCGACGGAGTCGTGGTGGACACCAGCGGCCCCATTGACCACTCGGACCCGCGCGCCCACCTGATCACCCGCATCGGCACCGACCTGTCCGAGCGCAGCGTGGGCACCACCGCCATCGGCACGGCGCTCAGCGAACTGCAGCCGGTCTGGCTGCACCGCGGGGAACATTTTTTTTCCAATACGGCTGTCTACAGCTGTGCGGGAGCGCCACTGTTTGGTCCGGATGGCGCCTGTGTGGGCATGCTCGACCTGACGGGCATTGAGGCGGTCGAACGGCCTGAGCTCAAGCACCTGGTAGCCCAGACCGCCAGCAAAATTGAAAACGCCTTGGTGCTGGCGCAGGCCCACAGTCTGATGGTTCGTTTGAACTGGCCCGGCAACACCTTGGGCAGCGAAGCCGACGGCATCATTTGCCTGGATGCCGATGGCTGGATTACTGCTGCCAACCCGATTGCACGGCAGATGGTCCCCAATCTGGCTACTGCAGGGCAGCCGCCAGTGCATGTCAGCGAGGTATTCGGAATTGCTTTTGAACTGCTGTTTGATGCGGCACACCGCATCGACCCGGTTCTGGAAATTCCGCTGTGGACGGGTTTGCGCTTGCAAGCCTGGCCGGTCGCGCGCGCGCAGGCGGCACGGGCTCAATACGCGGACCGCCGCGCACTCGGCACCGACAACCGCCCGCTCAAAGACATCGAAACCGCTCTGATTTACAAGGCGGTAAACGAGGCGCGCGGCAATGTGGCCCAAGCCGCACTGGCCCTGGGTATCAGTCGCGCCACGGTCTACCGAAAGCTCGGGCGCTCGCCACAGGCCAAATAGGGCCGCTCGTCTGCGCAAGGTGCGCTGACGAACAGACGGAATTCGGGGTACTTTCTAAAGTCCGGTGGCAGGATCAAGCGTTGCGCCCACCGGGTGCCGGATCTGGCAAACGGGCAGGCACCAAGATGAAAGTACTTACCGTAGACCGCAACGACTTCTCTGTGCGGTCACCCACTCGGCCATCCGTGCGCCATGCAAATACCGAGCCCAGCTGGTCGGGCCTGCAAGAGGTCATGGACCTCTTGCTGTTCAAAGGACAGGGCGGCGGGCCGGATCAACGCCAGTTGTTTCAGCGCCGTCGTGTCAAAGCCGGTAAGTCCGTATTTGGAATGGGACAGGTATTCGACGGACTGTATGTGGTTCGACTCGGCGCCTTGAAAACAGTCATCACCCACCCCGCAGGGAGCGAACTGGTGCTTTCGTTTTCCATGAGGGGGGATCTGCTGGGAAGTGACGGCGTTTGCGAAAACCGCTATTGCACCGAGGCCGTGGCGCTGACCGATTGCGAAGTGATACGCCTGCCCGCTGCCGAGCTGTTTTCTCCCGGACATTGCAGCAACGAATTGGAGCGCATGGCCTATTGGGCCATCAGCCGCGACATCGTCAAAGACCACCGCGCGCACACCCTTTCCCACGCGGCCACCTCAGAAATGCGAGTGGCCCGTTTTCTCTTGCTGCAGTCGACCTGTTTTGCCGCCATCGGCTATTCAGCGCGGCGATTCACCTTGCCCATGACGCGGCGCGACATCGGAAACTACCTGAGCATTACGCTGGAAACGGTCAGTCGGGCTCTGACAACGCTGGACAGGCAGGGCATTGTGGAGGTCGTCAACCGCGAGATCACCATCCACTCGCCGGATGCGTTGCAGGCGTATGCAGGCTACGATCCAGAGCCAAGCAGACCATTAGCCCCCGTGCACTATGCACAAGCCGCTACCAAAATAGTAGCAAAACCCCTTTATCAGGACGGCGCACGGCGCAGCGTCTCTGCGGCAGCGGCGACGATGGGGGTCTGACGCTTGGAGAAACGGACGCACTTGCAGGTGAGCGGACGCCGGTGGGATACTTAGCAAATGCGGTTGAATTTTTTATTATTCGTTTGGCTGCTCGTACATGCGCAGGCAATGGCCCAAGTGCCAGTACTCACCATGGAGTCCTTGCCGCGGCCTGCCATGCCACCTGGCGAGGCCGGACCGGTGTTGCCCATTCAGGTTTTGCGCTGGCGCCAGGAGGCTCAGACCTACGAGCACGGCGACGGTGTGCCACGTGATCCGGTGCGGGCAGCACAGTTGTACTGCCGCGCCTCCCGCTTTGGCGACGCCGAATCGCAATACAGCCTGGGCTGGATGCTGACCAATTCCCGCGGAATCGAGCGCGATGATGCGCAGGCCGCGCATATGTTTGCCGCAGCGGCGGAGCAGGGCATGGCGCAGGCCATCAACATGATCAAGGCGATGGGCACTCCCCTGGGTGAACCGCCGCCCTGCCTGCGTCCGCTGGATTTTGAGCCGCTGCCACCGGTCCAGACCAGAAACCTCCGCCAGACAGCGGCATTGCCACCGCCTCCCCCTCCCGCCAACGCACCGGAACCTATTGTTCGGTTTGTGAACCTGGTGGCATCGGAATACAAGCTGGCTCCGCATCTTGTCCTGGCGGTGATGGCGGCAGAATCCAACTTCAACCCGATTGCGGTATCACCGAAGAATGCCCAGGGTTTGATGCAGTTGATCCCGGATACAGCGGCCCGGTTCAACATCCGCCGCCTAACCGATCCAACCCAGAACATACGGGGCGGCATGGCCTATTTGCGCTGGCTGCTGGCGTATTTTGAGGGCGACCTGTCGCTGGTGCTGGCTGCGTATAACTCTGGCGAGCGCACTGTGGAGCGCTACCGTGGGGTGCCGCCGTATGCCGAAACCCGGATGTATGTGCGCAAGATCATCGCATCCATCGGAGGGCAGCGTATGCATCCGTTTGATGCCACAGTGACACCCCCTTCACTGGTGATGCCCCTGTTGCAAAAGGCGCCTATCGCGTCGCACTGATTGGTAGCGAAATAAGCCCCTAGCCCCCGGATAATATGCGTAAGCAGCTATCAAAAAAATAGCATCCTCACTATCCGTCAGGAGGGTGCCCGGCGAAGGGTCTCCACCACTGGGCGGCGAAGCACATCGCGCAAACCCCACCAGCCCGCTGCCAGCGCCAGCACGGCGCCCGCCAATGCACCCAGCAGGGGCACCCACAGAGACATGGACCATTCAAACGCGAACACATAATGCGCCAGCGACCAGCCCACGGCAGAGGCGACGATGGAAGCCAAAAAGCCCGCCAGCAGCCCCACACCCGCCAGTTCGGCGCGCTGCACCTGGCGTAACAGGCTGCTGCGGGCACCCACCGCCCGCATGATGGCGAACTCGCGGGCGCGCTCTTCGCGCGTGGCGGTTACCGCCGCGAACAACACCACCAGACCGGCCGCCAGCGTGAATCCAAACAGAAACTCCACGGCCCGAATTACCTGATCCAGAACCCGCTGGACTTGGCTAATGGTGGTCGTCATGTCCACATTGGTCACATTGGGGAATTCGCGCACCAATGCATTGTCGAAGCCCTTGGTGACAGGCGCTCTGAAAGCGCTCATGTAGGTGGCAGGTACGTTGTCGAGGCGACTGACCGGGTAGATTACAAAGAAGTTGGCCCGCATGGAGCCCCAATCCACCTTGCGCAGAGAAGTCACCCGGGACTCGGTCTGCATGCCACCGACCTCAAAGCGCAAGGTGTCGCCCAACTGAAGATTGAGCGTTTTGGCAATGCCCTCCTCCACGCTCACCGCGCCCTGCTCCTCGTCCACCCAGCGGCCCGCGACGATGTCATTTTTCTGCGGTATTTTTGCGCTGAAAGACACGTTGAATTCGCGGTCCACCAGCCGCTTGGCCCGGTCCTCCTCAAAGTTGTCAGGAGAAATGGTGCGCCCATTCACCGCCACCAATCGGCCGCGAATCATCGGGTACCAGTCGAATTGGGCGACACCAGCGGTCTTGAGGGCCTGCTGGAAGGCGTCAGACTGCTCGGGCATGACGTTGATGACAAACCGGTTGGGTGCGTCCGGTGGGCTTGCCTTGCGCCAGCTGCCAATCAAATCGGTGCGCAGCAATACCAGCAACACCAGTGCCAGCAAACCCACGGCAAGCGCGCTGACCTGCACCACGGTGTAGATCGGCCTGGCGGACATTTGGCGCGTAGCCAGCACCAGCCAGCGTGGTGCGGTGCTTTCATTCACACTTTTGCGCAGCAGCTTTACGGCAACCCAGCTCAGCACAGCAAAAATAATCACCGCGCCGGCAAACCCGCCCACGGCAATCAAGCCCAGCTTCAAGTCGCTACTGGCGACCAGAAGCAAGGTCGCAAAACCCGCCACACCCACGGCCAGAACGCCCAGAGAGGCTGGCCGCAGGTTGCCAACATCACGGCGTATCACGCGCAGGGGGGGCACTTGCGCCAGCTGCAAAACCGGCGGCAGGCCGAACGCAAACAGCAGCGTGAGTCCCATGCCCATGCCCAGCATCACAGGCCAGATCGTGGCCGCCGGAAGCGCCGCATCCACCAAGCCCGCCAGCAAAATAACGAAAAGGTAGTGCACCCCATAACCCAGCAAAACACCCAATCCGCTGGCGAACAGGCCCACCAGCGCAAATTCAAAAGCATAGCTCGATGCAATGGTGCGCTGACTCAATCCCAGTACCCGCAACATGGCGCAGTCGTCCAGATGACTGGCCGCAAAGGCTCGCGCAGCCAGTGCCACCGCCACCGCGCTCAGCAGGGCGGCCAGCAAGGCCACCAGACTCAAGAACTTGTCAGCCCGGTCCAGGGTCTGGTTCATCTCGGGACGGCCACTTTGCAGAGACTCCACACGCACGCCACGCACCGAGTTTGCAGCACCGGGCTTCACCTGTGCATCCGCCCATTTCACAAACGCTTGCACGGGTGGTTCTTCTCCCGCCACGGCCATGCGGTAGGTCAGGCGACTGGCGGGCTGAATCAATTTGGTGGCAGCAATGTCAATGGAATTGATCATCACGCGCGGCGCGAAATTCATGAAGCCCGCGCCCCGGTCAGGCTCAATGACAATGACGGCGCTCACGGTCAGGCGGGCATCACCCAGCAGCAAGGGGTCGCCCACTTTCAGACCCAGCGCCTCCAGCAACGGGGCGTCGACCCAGGCCTGGCCTGCCGCCGGGATGTCCCGGGTGACGGTGTCCGGTGCGTCCAGGCTATTGGTCACCCGCAACGAACCCCGCAGAGGATAGCCGGGCTCCACCACTTTCAGGGCGACGAGTTTGGCACCACCGCCCTGATCGTCGCTGGCGCGCGCCATGGTGGGAAAACCCACCGTGCCCACTACGGACAAGCCCAGAGCACGGGCCTTTGCCACAAAGGCTGCAGGGGTGGGGTTGTCACTGGACACAACCGCATCACCACCCAACAGCTGGCGGGCATCGCGCTGCAAACCTCCCTTGAGACGGTCCGCAAAAAAACCGACCGCCGTGAGGGCTGCTACTGCCAAAGTCACCGCAACAATCAGCAAACGCAGATCTCCGGATCGCAGGTCACGCCAGAGGGTGCGCCATCCCAGGCGCCAAAATGTAATACGCATGGCGGCTACCTTAGCGCATATCCAGAAACACCACCCGAATGGGGTTTCAGACGGCTGCAGCCAGGCGCAGGCCCGCGAGTTCAGGCTGCAATTCCAAGCGCTCTGCGCTGCTGTAGCAAAGAAAGCGTTTGTTGGTAGCCCGACCAATGGCGCACAGGCCCACGCGTTTGGCCACCTCCAGCCCCATTTGGGTGATGCCGCTGCGCGAGACCACGATAGGTACGCCCATCTGAGCCGCTTTGATCACCATCTCGCTGGTGAGGCGACCGGTGGTGTAGAAAACCTTGTCACCCCCGCTCATGCCCGATGCGGGGCCGTCATCGCGCAACCACATCCAGCCAGCGATGGTGTCAATCGCATTGTGGCGACCCACGTCTTCCACAAAGACCATCATCTCGTCACCACGAAACAGCGCACAACCATGCACTGAACCTGCGGCCTTGTAGGTGCTCTCCTGCAAGCGGATGGCATTGACAATACCGTAGAGTTGCGATTGCTTCAGACGCGCGGGGGGTAACACGATGTTCTCAATATCGTCCATCAGCCCCCCAAAGACACTGCCCTGGCCGCACCCGGTGGTCACCACCCGCTTGGCTGTGCGCTGCTCGATCTGGTCAATACCTTTGCGGGTCTTGACCGCCGCCGCACCCACTTCCCAATCCACCGTGATGGACTCGATCTCCCGGGCAGAGTGGACCAGACGTTGGTTGCGCAAAAACCCCAGAACCAGCAGTTCGGGATGGGCACCCAGTGTCATCAGGGTTACGAGCTCCCGCTTGTCAACATAGACGGTCAACGCGCGCTCGGACGGAATGGTCGTGCGGGTTGCTTCACCAAACTCGTTCACAGCCGTGACCTCGCGTGTCAGCGGTGCGCGAGCATCAGTGAGGTGGGGCGAATCAAATGGAAGCATGGGACAACAGTGCAATAAAAAAAGCCAGGGCCACAAAGCGCTGGCCCGTGGGCAGACTGCGCGAAGCCGTCAGGGCGTCTTCTTCGCTGTATCGGCAAGGGTAGCGACGGGCGCTGTAGCCGAAGCCGCTGCAACCGGCGCAGGCGCAGGGGTATACACAAAGGGACCCGGATCTGCGCAAGCCGCCGCGACAGGTTTGAACGCCTTGTTATAACGGGCAGCCACCTTGTCTTGCGACTTGCACAGCAAATAGCCATCCATCTTTCCGGTGTGGGCCGTCTTGGCTGTGGTTTCTGCTGCCTTGGCTTTGGCTTCATCGCTCAGGGCCGGAAGTTTGGCATGCGCAGCCACAGTGAATAAACAACTGGCAATAAAGACAAATAGCGGCTTCATGGTGACCTCTGCTGACTGGTTCATGGGGGTTACGCCTGCGCGGCGGGACGGGTACCTTCGCCACTGGCAGCCGGTGGCGCACTGCGCTGAACCGGAATCTTGCCGGACTTGACATCGTCGTACCACAACTCGTGGTGTTCTTTGGCCCAGCCTTCTGATACATAGCCGGTCTTCATGGCCTTGTAAGCGCCTCGCGTACCCACCGTACCCATGTAGATATGTCCCAGGAGCATGGCAACCATCCAGATGGCCAGAACCGAGTGAATCATGTGCGCAATCTGCATGTCGCCGCGCAAAAAGTCCAGACCTGGGACTACTTTGTCGAGTACCAGACCAGAAGCCACCACCACAATGCCAGGAATCGTCACCACCCACCAGAACAGACCTTTTTCACCGGCATTGAATCGGTGCGATGGCACCTCCTGCTCGCCACCCATCAGGCCACCGGCTTTTGAAAGCCAATGGAAATCCGCCTTGTTGGCGATGTTGTCCTTCACGAAAATCGCAATGATGGTGATCAGCGATACGGCGAACAGCGGGCCCGTGAAATTATGCAAATTCTTCAAGGCATACGTGAGCCAGCCGAAAAGGGTGGAACCAATCACGGGTTGAATGAAAAATTTTCCGTACGCCATCACGATGCCAGACACTGCCAGCGCAACAAAAGCGATGGCATTAGACCAGTGCGCAGCGCGCTCCAAGGGGGTGAATCGCTCGATGCGGCGCCCAGTGTCAGGATGGTCTTTTCCCAGCGGACCCTTGGCAAAGTACAAAATTCCCAGTGCCAAAATAGAAATGGCGATCAGGGCCGCACCGTACGGAATGATCCATTTGTTACGCACTTCGCGCCAGGCTTCCCCCGCGCTGGTCAACCGCGAGCCTGGGTACTGCACTGTGGGTTGAATCAGATTGCCGGCCTCGGGCGCCTCGCTTTTGGGGAGGCTACTGATACCGGTAACGCCTGAGCCCACCTGACGCCACATCGGCGCATTGTTGCCTGGCTGGACTTTTGCGCGCTCACCATTGCTCTGCGTGGCGTAGTCGGGATCCGCGCTGGCATCCGGCTTGACGTCCATGATATTGGCGCTTTGAATCGCAGCCGGTGCCGCGCCGGTCGAAGCCGCGTGAGCAAGTAAACCGAACGTTAACAACAAAAGTGCAAAGAGTGGCCGACGCATAGGACCTCCCGTCAATTCATTCTGGAATAGTCGTTCTGACTATTCTGCTGACGGGCCTTCAACTGCTGCTCCCAGCCCGTTTTGTCTCCCGGCTTCCAGCCCGGCGCAGTGAAGGCACTACTCCCGGCGGAACCCGTGGTGACGCCGGTGTAAGACGGCGCATCCGACCGGGGTAAGGCCATGGTTTGCGGTCTTTCGCCGCAGGCCGCCAGGCACGCAACCAGTGTTGCGAATAGCGCGACATGTTTCATGACGGAGTCCCTTTTTTGGGTGGCTGGCCCGCCTGTTTGGAACCGTAAGCAGTGCCCCAGCCCCAGACCTCTGCACCTTTGCCACGCTGAACCACCCGCGTGCGGAAGATATCAGCAACCACATCACCATCGCCAGCCAGCAAGGCCTTGGTCGAACACATCTCGGCGCAGGCTGGCAGCTTACCCTCCGCCAGGCGATTGCGTCCGTATTTTTCAAACTCGGCCTGGCTGCCGTTGGCTTCGGGCCCCCCTGCGCAAAACGTGCATTTATCCATCTTGCCACGCACACCAAAAGTTCCTTGAGACGGGAACTGGGGTGCTCCAAAGGGACAGGCATAGGAGCAGTAGCCGCAGCCGATGCACACATCCTTGTCGTGAAGCACCACCCCTTCGTCCGTGCGATAGAAGCAGTTGACGGGGCACACCGCCATGCAGGGTGCGTCACTGCAGTGCATGCAGGCCACCGAAATGGACTTTTCACCAGGTACACCATCGTTCAGGGTCACCACGCGGCGGCGATTGACGCCCCACGGAACCTCGTGCTCGTTTTTGCACGCGGTGACACAGCCGTTGCACTCAATGCAACGCTCTGCGTCGCAAACAAATTTCATGCGTGCCATGGTCTTATGCCTTTTCCACGTTACAGATGGTTGTCTTGGTTTCTTGCATCATCGTCACACTGTCGTAGCCATACGTAGTCCCGGTGTTGATGGCTTCACCGCGCACGATCGGCGCGGCCCCGTTGGGGTAGTAGGCCAGCATGTCGGCGCCTTGCCAGCGTCCGGAAAAATGGAACGGCAAAAACACCGTGTCAGGCCCCACCCGCTCGGTGACCATGGCCTGGACGTTCAGACGTGCACCGGTTGGCGTGGAGACCCAGGCACGCTCACCGTTGCGAATGCCCTTATCTGCAGCCACCTTGGGGTTGATTTCAATGAACATCTCCTGTTGCAATTCGGCCAGCCAGGGGTTGGACCGGGTTTCCTCGCCTCCGCCCTCGTACTCCACCAGACGCCCCGAAGTCATGATCAATGGGAATTTTTCATGGATCTTGTCCGCAATATTCTTCTCCTGTACGGTTTTGTACAGCGTGGGCAAGCGCCAGAAGGCCCTCTTGTCGTCGTGCGTCGGGTACTTGGCAACCAGATCAGGGCGAATGCCGTACAAAGGCTCGCGGTGCTGCGGAATCGGGTCCGGGAAATTCCAGACGACTGCGCGGGCCTTGGCATTGCCAAAGGGATGGCAGCCATGCACTTTCATGACAACACGCTGGATACCACCCGACAAGTCGGTCTTCCAGTTCTTGCCCTCGGCCGCCGTTTTTTCGGCTTCGGTCAGATCATCCCACCAGCCCAACTTCTTCAGCAGCACATGATCAAACTCGGGATAACCCGTCGTGATGTCTGCGCCCAGGGAATGGGAACCGTCCTCGGACAGCAGACTCTTGCCTTCGCGTTCCACGCCAAAGTTGGCGCGGAAATTACCGCCACCGTCCATGACGTGTTTCGAGGTGTCATACAGGTTCGGGGAACCCGGGTGTTTCAGCTCTGCCGTGCCAAAGCAGGGCCATGGCAGACCAAAATAGTCACCGGTCATGTCGTAGCCGGTTTCCTTATCGACGCCGCCTTTGCACTTGAGCGTCTTGACATCAAACAGGTGCATGTTGCGCATGTGCGCCTTGAGCCGCTCCGGGCTTTGCCCGGTGTAGCCAATAGTCCAGACACCTTTGTTGATTTCGCGCAGGATGTCCTCTGGCACGGGCTCGTCCATGCCCTTGACCTTTTGCATCTTGTAGTTCTTGGACAGCTCCTTGCCAAACCCCAGCTTGTCGGCAAATTGCTGCATGATCATGTGATCGCTGCGGCTCTCCCACAGCGGCTCAATCACTTTCTCGCGCCACTGGAGGGACCGGTTCGATGCGGTGACCGAACCGGTCGTTTCAAACTGTGTGGCTGCTGGCAACAGATACACCGCCCGATTGGGGTTGGCATCTTCCGGCTTGCCGGGCATGGCCGCCATGGCTGCAGTAGCCGATGGATAGGGGTCCACCACGACCAGCAAATCCAGCTTGTCCATGGCGCGCTTCATCTCCAGACCACGCGTCTGCGAGTTGGGCGAATGACCCCAGTAAAACACGCCGCGCAGGTTGGAGTCCTGATCGATCAGCTCGTTTTTCTCCAGCACGCCGTCGATCCAGCGTGACACGGTGATGCCGGGCTTGCTCATCATCGCGGGGGATGAGAACTGCTTTTTGATCCACTCGTAATCCACGCCCCACACCTTGGCAAAGTGTTTCCACGAACCCTCCACAATGCCGTAGTAGCCAGGCAGCGAATCCGGATTAGGGCCCACGTCGGTCGCGCCCTGAACGTTGTCGTGACCTCGGAAGATGTTGGTGCCGCCGCCCGACTTGCCTACATTGCCCAGAGCCAGCTGCAGAATGCACGACGCGCGCACCATCGCATTGCCGATGGTGTGCTGGGTCTGCCCCATACACCAGACCAGCGTGCTGGGCCGGTTCTCGGACATCAGGGTTGCCACCCGCAGCACCTGCTCTTCCTTGACGCCACAGGCCTCTTCCACCTTGTCGGGCGTCCACTTGGCCAGCACTTCTTCCTTGACTTTCTCCATCCCGTAAACACGGTCATTAATGTATTTCTTGTCTTCCCACCCGTTCTTGAACACGTGGTAGAGCACACCAAAAAGGAAGGGAATGTCGGAGCCGGAACGAATACGCACAAACTCGTCGGCTTTGGCTGCCGTGCGGGTGAAACGTGGGTCCACCACAATCATCTTGCACCCGGTTTCTTTGGCGTGCAGCATGTGCAACATGCTCACCGGATGCGCTTCTGCGGCGTTGGACCCAATGTACAACGCGCACTTGCTGTTCTGCATGTCGTTGTAGGAGTTGGTCATGGCCCCATAGCCCCAGGTATTAGCCACGCCCGCAACGGTGGTGGAGTGGCAAATACGCGCCTGATGGTCACAGTTATTGCTGCCCCAGAAGCTGACGAATTTGCGCAACAAGTAAGCCTGCTCGTTGTTGTGCTTGGATGACCCGATCCAGTAAATGGAATCAGGACCGCTCGCTTTGCGCAACTCCAGCAGTTTGTCGCTGATTTCTGACAACGCGGTGTCCCAGCTGATGCGCTCGTATTTGCCGTTCACCAGCTTCATCGGATAACGCAGGCGAAACTCTCCATGACCGTGCTCGCGCAGTGCCGCACCCTTGGCGCAATGGGCACCCAGATTGATAGGCGAATCGAAAACCGCTTCCTGCCGCACCCAGACGCCGTTTTCCACCACGGCGTCCACTGCGCAACCAACCGAGCAGTGCGTGCAAACCGTGCGCTTGACTTCAATTTTTCCGCTGCCGTCACTCACTGCACCGGACGCCGCGCTGGCTTTTTTTACCAGGGTCAGTTGGGTTGCTGCCAGCCCCACACCGACACCCATGCCGGACCGGCGCAAGAATGCGCGTCGGTCCATGGTGGGCAGCGCATGGGACAAACCGCGCGAGAGGCTTTGCACAAAACGCGTAGAACCCATGCGGGCGGCAGGGTTGCTGTGGGAAACGAGAGGTTTTTTCGTGAGCAGCATGGAGCTCTCCGTAAGAATGGGGGGGACGAACGCTTAGACGCGCGCAGTTTTGTAGTAGCGCTTGACGTGGTCTGACAGGCTGTAACCGCCCCCTTTTTCAGGCGCTGGCTTGGGCTCCTGGAGCGCTGCTTCCACTGCTGGCGCGCGCGGGAGGGCCACTATTGCCGCAGCGGCGGCACCCGTGGCAGCAGCGCCGAAAAAGAAACCTCGGCGCGATGGTTTTGGCTGACTGTCCTGCATTTTTAAATCTCCAACGAGCGCCTTCCGGGGATAGGCCCTCCGGCGTTGCGACTGAACTTGCGGCATGGGTGCCTGCACCACAATGTCGCACTTGCGACCCCTGCAAAAAATAGGGGTAAACGATAGGTCTATTGCATTCTAGGCCAGCATATCGAATGCCTGCGCTTCGACGCTGACAAAAGCCTGAGTGAACGACGCCAGGGCGCGGTAGAACCGGGCTTGGGGGTGCTGGCCCACCGCATCGCACATCTGCGAAACCCATGGCTGCACATGTTCACTGAAAAAGTCGCGCTGGTGGGTCAGGTTGGCCACCGCCACATCATCCCCGGCAATCAGGTAGCGCATGACTTCGCACAGATAGGCGAAATGGTCTTCGGTTTCCGGCATGGACTCAAACCGCTCCAGGCCCAGGCCCACCAGGGTGCCACGCAATTTGACCAGGGGCTTTTCGTTGAGGAAACCACTGAGGTAGTGCGAACCAAACAAATAGACCTCCGGCTTGCCCACCCCTCCAAACAGCGTGTTGTACTCGTCGGCAATCGCGTCATCCTGCATCTCGCGCGCCACGCCAACCAGCGTGCGCCAGGGTTCTTCCAGAAAGGCACCGGCAGCGGGCGCCTCGGTGGCGGCCACACGCAGCTTCGCTATCAAATCAGGAGCTGGCGGAGCATAGTACAAGGCGGCTAGCAAGCCATACAGCTCAGCCCGCGCCGTTTCTTCATCGAGACTGCTGGAGGTCAATGGGGCTGGTGTCATGGCATGAATCCTGTTTAGCGGATATCGGTAATTTTTATTTCGGTGCTGGACGAATGGATGTCAATCACCCGGCAGTCGCCGCACATTTTCAGGCGGTCTGCAGCGGCCCCCTGAAACATGGAGTGGCCCGCCAGTTTGCCCAGCATGGATTCAATGGCCTTGAGCGTACCAAAGGGCTTGCCGCAGCGTATGCAGGCGTAAGGCTGCATTTCATTGATGACCACCGCTTCCTTGCGCTGCGGCGCAAGCGTCAATTGCGGCAGTAACGCGAGCGCCTTCTCTGGGCACGTTTTGACACACAGGCCGCACTGCACACAATTCTTCTCGATGAACTTGAGCTGGGGCCGCTCCGGGTTGTCTTGCAGGGCGCCCGCCGGGCAGGCATTGACGCAACTCAGGCACAGTGTGCAGGCGTCCTTGTTGATGGCCAAGGCCCCCAGGGGCGAGCCGTTGGCGGGCAACGCAATGACCGCGGGCTGCAGACTCGCTTGGGCGATCAGGTGGTCCAGGGCCAGTTCCAGCGTCGCGCGCTTGTCGGCCTGCACGGAAAAACCACCGGCCTGCGCTACGCCCTGGGCTGGAACTGCCTGCAACTCCGCATCAAGCCCCGCGAGATCACGGGCGTCCCGTGCGTGAAGAATCCGGAAATGCTCGCCCTGGTAGCCCAGTCCCGTCAACAGGGTCTGCGCGACATCCATCTGCGTCCTGACCGCCTCCCGGTATTGCGGCGCTTCCTCGCCCGTCATCAACACCCAAACCTGCGAGGCACCGTGGGCCACCGCCGCCAGCCACAAGTCCAGACCGGTCGAGGCGGTATGCCACAGGCCGACCGGCAACACCCGGGCGGGCACACCACGGGTGGCGGGGTCAACACGGGCCGCACGGCCCAGATCTCCCAGCAGTCGCGTACCTGCCTCCTGGCTGTGCAGCAAAAGGGCCGCGTCTTTGCCGCCAGCCCGTGTGTAGGAAGTCAGCAGGGTTTTGATTTTTGCGCCCTGCTCATTGGCGCGCGGGTAAGCAAAGGTCAGAGCGCCGCTGGGGCACACCGTGGTGCAAGCCCCACAACCGACACACAGGTTGGGATTGACCTTGATTTGCTGGCGATCGCGCTCGCTGCTGATCGCGGAAGCGGAGCACACGTCAATGCAGGCATTGCAGCCCACTTTTTCATTGCGGCTGTGGGCGCACAGCTTTTGCTTGTACACAAAGAACTTGGGCTTTTCGAACTCGCCGACCAGCGAGCGCAGCGCCATATGCGTACGACTCGTGTCCAGCATGTTTGCCGTCTGGGCTGGCTCGAGCCTGAAGTAGCCTTGCGGCAAGGCATGCTGCGTAAACGCGGACGTGGCACGCAGATCCAGCACCAGATCAAAGGTCTCGCGCATTGCTTCCGGCTTGCGGTTGAAATCTATTGCCCCGGCAACGCCACACGCCTTGACGCACTCCCGATGGGACTTGCACAGATCATCATTGATTTGGTAGTCAAACCCGATCGCCCCCTCGGGGCAGACCGCCAGACACGCATTGCAACGGGTACACAGATCCAGGTCAATCGGGTTGTTACGCACCCATTGAAGGTCAAACGCGCCCAGCCAGCCCACCAGGCTTTGGATCTGGCCGGTCAGCACGGGGTAGCGTCGCTCCTGCAAGCCCCCATCAGTTCCAGCGCCCAGGCTGAACAAGGTGACATCCAGCGTATCGGCCAGCAGCTCGGCGTGGCGTTCGGCAGCATCCAGGTCGCCAATGATCAGCAACCGCCCGGTGCTCTTGTAGGTAACGGTCGGTACCGGTTCGGGCTCAGGCAGATGGGCCGCTGCCAGCAACGCGGCCATTTTGGGGCTGGCGTGCGCCGCATCCTTGCTCCATCCCCCGGTCTCACGGATGTTGACAAAGCGGATCGGCACGCCAACAGCACCCGCAGTCTGTGATGCAATTTCCTGGAAAAGACGGCTCTCCTGGGTGCAGGCCACCACCACGTCATCTCCGGATGCCAGCGCCTGCTGGAACGCGCCGGCCTCACGGCGGCACAGGGTGCTGTGCAGTGTCAGCTTCTCATTCAGTGCCAGGCCCAACGCGTTGGGGTCCAGCGGCATGGTCTTGTTGCAGTCGCAAATCAGTGTTGGCATGGTCTTCACTCGTTATCCGGGGGGGCGTCGGCGTTTCAGGCCCGGTGGCCGGGTTCGCATCGCACGTATCGGCGGATGGATGTATCGGGGCTGGCACAACCTGCGTCTCAGGGGCGCTTTCCTCGTCCTCAAACAGGTTGAGAAACTTCGCACTGGCCATTTGCCGTAGCATGGACAAGGGCAGTGGATCAGGCTTGGAGTAGTCGTCTATATAGATGTCCAGGCGGTCCATCACATTGAAGTGCGGATCGGTAAACAACTTCTTCATGGCGGTGTTGCGTACTGCAGGGTCCACGCTGCGTGCGATGAAGGGCTTGAAGTCCGAATCGAGTCCCAGAGCCTGTGCGTCTTCCAGCGTCGGTTGCTTGGGGATATCTTCGGGCACCACCGCATTCGGTGCCTCAGCAACAAGGGCTTGTTCTGCAGGCAAACTTTGCACTGGCTCCGTCAGGGGCTTTCCGTCGCGCGCATCCGCTTTGCGCTGCGCCCAGCGACCCAGAAAACCCTCAGCCATGGTGCCGCCCTCCACCGCCACCAGTGCCATTCTTTTTCTCTGTGGTGATGGACACCGGGTTGCCAAATCGGTCGGTCAGCGACTTGAAGCTTTCCGGGCGTTTGTGACGCTTCACCTCCGGCTGGTAGAACGCATCGATAAAAGACCGCAGCCAGGCCACCACGGCTTGCGGGGCAGGCAGCTGCTCCACCGTTTCCTGGGCGTCCAGCCAGCGACTGGCATCATGGTAGCTCAGGCTGACAACCACCGGCCTGGCCAGCGGCTCCCCGGCCACGGATGCCTCGTCTTCCATGCGCCACAACACAAACCAGCATGGGTTCGGCGTACTGGCGTTGAGTTGATAGCCTTCGGCGTCATCTTCAAACAATTCCACGCTGTAGCCCGCATGCAGCCAGCGCTCCACGCTATCATTTTTATAGAGCAAGCGTGGCTCCGAACCAAACCCGGCTTCATGGGGTACCACGTCGTCGAGTACCCAGCGCCACTCCTGCCATCGACTCATGGCGCCCTCTATGCGCTCCTTGCGCATGATCACAGCCATTTCAACAGACGGGCGTTGGAAACTCATAATGGACGGACAGGAATGGCCAAAGACTGTCAGGTGGTTTTGCTGATGGTGATGGAGGGAAACTTGGACGAAAAGTCCTTGTTGCGCGCCGCAATCGATACGGCGACCTGACGGGCGACCGCCTTGTAAATACCCGCTACCTCGCCATCGGGATCTGCCACCACCGTGGGTTTGCCGCTGTCGGCCTGCAGACGAATCTGCATGTTCAGCGGCAAGGCACCCAGGTAGTCCATGTTGTACTCCGCGGCCATTTTTTTGCCGCCATCTGCGCCAAAAATGTGCTCCACGTGGCCGCATTGGCTACAGACGTGAACGGCCATGTTTTCAACCACCCCCAGAATAGGTACTCCCACTTTTTCGAACATCTTGATGCCCTTCTTGGCATCCAGCAGGGCAATGTCCTGTGGCGTGGTCACGATCACCGCACCGGTCATGGGGACGCGCTGGCTCAGCGTGAGCTGGATGTCGCCCGTGCCCGGGGGCATGTCGACGATCAGGTAGTCGAGGTCTTTCCAGTTGGTCTGGCGCAGCAGCTGCTCCAGCGCCTGGGTGGCCATGGGACCGCGCCAGATCATGGCTTCGTCCTGGGCCACGAGGAAGCCGATCGACATGACCTGCACACCGTAGTTCTCCATGGGCTCCATGGTCTTTCCGTCGTCCGACTCCGGGCGTCCCTCAATGCCCATCATCATGGGCAGGCTGGGGCCGTATATGTCCGCATCCAGCAATCCCACGCTGGCGCCCTCCGCCGCCAGCGCCAATGCCAGATTGACCGCCGTGGTGCTCTTGCCCACGCCGCCCTTGCCGGACGCCACTGCGACAATATTCTTGACTCGGGGCAGAAGTTGCACGCCACGCTGCACCGAATGGGCAACGATGTTGGTGGTGACATTGACGGACACGTTGGACACACCGGCAACAGCCTTTGCCGCGGCGATCAGCGCCTTGCGAAATCCCGGAATCTGGCTCTTGGCCGGGTAGCCGAGTTCGACGTCAAATGTCACATCGCCATCCAAAACGACCAAGTTCTTGAGCGCTTTACCGGATAGGAAATCCTTGCCGGTGTTGGGATCAATCACGCTCTTGAGCGCATCGCTGACCGCTTGGGCTGTCACTGTCATTTAATTTCTCCAAAATAGCGTCCTAGTCTATCGAACACCGACGGACCCTTTGCCCGCACCGGGATTACCGCAAATGACGACGGCTGATGCGGGTTAACCCCGCTCGAATAGGTGCCGATTGGCATCGCGGATCGTCGGAGGCGTTCCATAATAAGTCCATGCCCAGTGTCGCATCCCAGCATCCCTCCATCGGCCTGCTATTGACCGGAGGTGGCGCGCGTGCGGCCTACCAGGTGGGCGTGCTGGAGGCTATTGCCGACATTCGGCTGGCCTGCGGCGCGGCAGACGCCCCCAACCCGTTTCCCATCATTACCGGTACGTCGGCCGGGGCCATCAATGCGTCGGCGTTGGCGTGCGGTGCTGACCACTTTGATGCCACCGTCCGGCTGATTGCCAAAACCTGGAAGAACTTCCATGCGGAGCAGGTGTACCGGGCCGACAGCTTGAGCATGCTGCGCTCGGGTGCCACCTGGATGACCTTGCTGTCACTGGGCTGGCTGCTGGCCAAGTGGCGCCGGATCAAGCCACGTTCCTTGCTGGACAACGCCCCGCTGGGCGAGTTGCTCACCCGGCTGGTGCCACTGGACCGCTTGCCCGAGCTGATTCGCACGGGCCATGTGCAAGCGCTGGCGGTCACGGCATCCAGCTACAGCTCCGGCGACCACATCACGTTTTTCGAGGGCGACAAGCGGCTGATGCCCTGGGTGCGCAGCCAGCGGCTGGCGGTGCGCGACAGAATTACCCATGCCCACCTATTGGCGTCCAGTGCCATTCCTTTTGTTTTTCCCGCCACGGAGTTGCACATCAATGGCGAAGGTGAATATTTTGGTGATGGCTCGATGCGCCAGTCGGCGCCGGTGGCGGCAGCCATCCACCTGGGAGCTGAACGCATTCTGGTCGTGGGCGCCGGGCGCATGCATGAACCCAAGAACGAAGCCCATTTGCACACGACCAGCGCCTACCCCAGTCTGGCCCAGATTGCGGGACACGCCCTGTCAAGCATTTTTCTGGATTCACTGGCGGTGGACGTGGAGCGTGTGCGCCGCATCAACCAGACCATCAAGCTGGTACCCGAAGAATCCCGCAAAGCCAGCGCCCTGCGGCCGATTGAGCTGCTGGTGATTGCCCCGAGCCAGCGCATTGACGCCATTGCATCGCGCCACGTGGGGGACCTTCCGCATGCGGTACGCACCATGCTGGGAGGCGTGGGGGTGTCGTCCCGCAAGGCGGATGTCAAGGGTGCCACGCTGGCCAGCTACCTGCTGTTTGAGACGGGTTACACCAGTGAATTGATGGCATTGGGCTACGCCGACGCTCAGCGCCAACGGGCGGAGGTGTGCACCTTTTTCGGCTGGACGGACCCGGAAGCCGCGGCCGCCATCAGCACACTGCCTGCGCCGCCGCGCATCGAGCGCCGCCGGGACCCCCTGCGCCTGCGGTAGCCGACTGTTTGGGACGCCCTGGCCCCAAGACTAAAATCGCGGCAGTCTCTAGAAAGCCGATTCCCGATGCCACGTCAACTCTTCGTCACCACCGCCCTGCCCTACGCCAATGGAAATTTCCATATTGGCCACATCATGGAGTACATCCAGGCCGATATCTGGGTGCGTTTCCAGCGCATGCACGGCAACGTGGTGCACTTTGTTTGCGCCGACGATGCCCATGGCGCGCCCATCATGATCGCTGCCCAAAAAGTGGGCAAGACACCCCAGCAGTTTGTGGCCGACATTGCGGCCGGGCGCAAACCCTATCTGGACGGTTTTCACATCAGTTTTGACAACTGGCACTCCACTGATGGACCAGAAAACCACCAGCTGGCACAAGACATTTACCGCGACCTGAGAAAGGCCGGACTGATCAAGACCAAGGTGATCGAGCAGTTCTTTGACCCCGAAAAGAACATGTTCCTGCCCGACCGTTTCATCAAGGGCCAGTGCCCCAAGTGCGGCACCATGGACCAGTACGGCGACAACTGCGAATCGTGCGGTGCTGTCTACGCCCCCACCGAGCTGATCAACCCCTACTCGGCACTGAGTGGTGCCACGCCCGTGCTCAAGAATTCCGAGCACTACTTTTTCCAGCTCTCCGACCCGCGCTGTGTGGAGTTTCTGGAAAGCTGGACAGGCGAATACGGCCACCTGCAAAGCGAGGTTTACAACAAGATCAAGGAATGGCTGGCGCCCAACGCCGAAGGCGTACGCGAGCTGGGCGACTGGGACATCAGCCGCGATGCGCCCTACTTCGGCATTGAAATTCCCGATGCACCGGGCAAATATTTTTACGTGTGGCTGGACGCACCCATTGGCTACCTCGCCTCGCTACAAAATCGCTTTGCCAAGCTGGCCGGCAATGCAGAGCAAGGCGCGGCCGATTACCAGGCCTTCATGGCCGATCCTGCTACCGAGCAGTACCATTTCATTGGGAAGGACATCATCACCTTCCACACCCTGTTCTGGCCGGCCATGTTGCATTTCAGCGGTCGCAAAACGCCTAACGCCATTTTTGTCCATGGCTTTCTGACCATCAACGCCGAGAAGATGAGCAAGAGCCGTGGCACGGGCCTGGACCCGCTCAAGTACCTCAGCCTGGGCATGAACCCCGAGTGGTTGCGCTACTACCTGGCGACCAAGCTCACACCCCGCAACGAAGACATCGAATTCAGCCCCGAAGACTTCATGGCACGGGTCAACAGCGACCTGGTGGGCAAATACATCAACATTGCGTCGCGTGCGGCAGGGTTCATCAGCAAGCGCTTTGGTGGCCAGCTGGGTGTCATTTCACCCGACGGCGCGGGTTTGCTCGACACCTTGCGCGAAGGTCAGGACGCCATTGCCCAGATGTACGAGGCCCGTGAATACGCCAAAGCCCTGCGCGAAACCATGCTGATGGCGGACCGCGTGAATGCCTACGTAGATGCCAACAAGCCGTGGGAACTGGCCAAGAAAGAAGGCATGGACGCCCGCTTGCACGACGTGTGCACCGTCTGCATTGAAGCCTTCCGGCTGCTCACCATCTACCTCAAGCCCGTGCTGCCGCTGTTGGCCGCGAACGTGGAAGAGTTTCTGCAAAGCGGGCCACTGGCATTTTCCGCTGCCAGCACAGCGCTGCCAGTGGGTCACCGCATTGGTGAATACAAACACCTGATGCAGCGGGTCGACATCAAGCAACTTGAAGCATTGTTTGAGGCTGTAGCCCCCGTGGAATCTGCGCAAGCAGCTATAAAAACAGTAGCATCAGCCACCGACACCAAGACCCATGGTGCACCCGGCGGTGAGGTGCTGGCGCCCACCATCAACATTGACGACTTCGCAAAAATCGACCTGCGCATTGCCAAAATCGTGAACTGCGAAGCGGTCTCTGGCTCCACCAAACTGCTGCGCCTGACCCTGGACGTGGGCGAGACCAACGATGCGGGAGAACCCACCACGCGCAACGTCTTCAGCGGTATCGCCAGTGCCTACCAGCCAGAAGAGCTGATAGGCCAGCTCACCGTCATGGTGGCCAATCTGGCGCCGCGCAAGATGAAGTTTGGCATGAGCGACGGCATGGTACTGGCCGCCAGCCATGCAGATGAGAAGGCCAACCCCGGCATTTACATCCTCAACCCCTGGCCGGGGGCTTTGCCTGGAATGCGGGTGCACTGAGCGACCCACGTGCGCCTGCCTGCATTTGAGTTTCGTCCCAAACTGCTGAGTGCCCTGCAGGGCTACAACCGCCAGCGGCTGCTCGGCGACGTAGGGGCCGGACTGACAGTGGGAGTGGTTGCACTGCCACTGGCCATGGCATTTGCCATTGCCAGTGGGCTCAAACCCGAGGCGGGCCTGTTCACCGCCATCATTGCGGGCCTGCTGATCTCGTTACTGGGTGGCAGCCGGGTCCAGATTGGTGGCCCGGCAGGTGCTTTCATTGTCATTGTGTATGGCATCGTGGAGCGCTATGGGCTGGCCAACCTGATCCTTGCCACCGCCATGTCGGGTGTGATTCTCTTCGCCATGGGGTTTTTCAAAACGGGGAACCTGATCCGCTTCATACCAGTGGCGGTCGTCATTGGCTTTACCAACGGCATTGCCGTGCTGATTGCGCTGTCGCAGGTCAAAGACTTTCTGGGCCTGAGCGTGCCTGCCATGCCTGCCAACTTTTTTGGCATTCTGAGCACGCTGAACCAGGCATTGCCGACTCTGAATGCTCTGGCCGCATTGCTGGCACTGGTGTGTCTGGGCATGATTATTCTGTGGCAGGTCGCCATGCCCCGGCTCGGTAGAACCCATTCATGGGCGGCACGCCTTGCGGTGGTGCCCGGGTCCGTGGTGGCGCTGGTGGTGGCCACCATGGTGGTATCCCTTTTGAAACTGCCCGTGGAAACCATTGGCAGCCGCTTTGGCGGTATCCCGTCTGCCCTTCCGGCTCTGGTGTGGCCTGATTTTTCATGGGAGTCTGCGCGGTTTCTGTTCATACCGGCGATGACGCTGGCCTTGCTGGGCGCGATTGAGTCGCTGTTGTGCGCCCGTGTGGCCGACGGCATGATTGACGACCGTCACAACCCCAACCAGGAACTGATGGCGCAAGGCATAGCCAACTTCATCACGCCCTTTTTTGGCGGAATGCCGGCAACCGGCACCATTGCGCGCACGGTAACCAACGTCAAAAGCGGCGCCAGCAGTCCGGTGGCCGGCATCGTGCATGCGCTGACCCTGCTTCTGGTGGTAGTGCTGGCAGCCCCGCTGGCGCAGGACATACCGCTGGCAGCCATGGCGGCTATTCTGATGTTTGTGGCCTGGAATATGGGCGAATGGCGGGAGTTCTGGAATTTACGCCAGTACCGCATGCCGTACCGGGTCACACTGCTGGCGGTGTTTTTCCTGACTGTCGTTTTTGATTTGACGGTGGCGGTGGAAGTGGGTCTGGTCGCCGCGTGCATCACCTTCATTTATCGTATTTCGAGCCTGTCGCGATGCGAACCCGTCGATTTTTCTGCTTACCCGACCGTAAACGCCCAAGCGCAGCACGTTGCGGGCTTTCGGCTCTATGGCGCTTTGTTCTTTGGTGCGGTCAAGCTCATTGAAGATCTGCGGGAGCAATTGCCAATGCAGACATTGCTTCTGGACCTGAAAAACGTTATTTATATTGATTCCTCCGGAGCAGACACCCTGAACGATCTGGCCCGCGCCTGCAGCAAAAACGGCGTGCAACTGCTGGTATGCGGACTCAGCCACCAGCCGCTGGACATCGCGACACGCTGCGGCTTTGTGGACGAGATCGGCACCAGGCATCTGTACCCCGATCTGGCAACCGGCATGGCCGCTGCCGCCGCCTGACGGGTTTCCGAGCGTAAGAGACGCTTAATAAAATCACTCTATTGTGCGGGTCCGGGGTGTCCAAGGCATCCCAAAACCTGACTTCAATAGACGGTGGTTCGCATGTGTTTGGAAAGCATCGTTGGGTTGATTTCGGAGCGTGCGCCAGCGGGCCCAGGTGCGTACCAGCCCCCATTGGTTGAGACCACAATACAAAGACAAAAGCGTCGCTACGACATGTGCCGTGCTTTGGCAGAAAAGACATGGCAGAAAATACCCGACACGGATTGCGAACCCCTGCCCCGGGGGATCAAAAATTTGGCAGCAGAAGAGAATATTTCAGTTTTTGCGTTTTCAAAAGACGTCAAAAAACACCTTGCCAGGCAGCTTGTGCGGCACACGCCGACCCAAAAGTGGTGAGCCCTTGGCGGGCAGTCAAGACCCAGCGGCCTGCTGGTCATGCGACTACACCGGCTTGACCTCCACAAATGACCTGATTTGCGACACGCCCTCCGTCGCACGAACGATCTCCAATACGGCCTTGAGTTCACCGCGACTCTGGGCGCGCCCGATGAGATACACCACGCTACGCACCGAGCGCCAGCGGTAGTTGACCGAAGTGATATCAGATGTGGAGATCAGTTGGGCCGAGATTCTGGTTTCAATCCAGACATCACTGACCACGCGGTCTATGCCCTCTTTTGGAGTGCCGTTTTTCTTCTTGGTTGCGTCGCTGCGACGAGCCTGCTCTTCATGTGAAACGACCTGTATTTCATCGTGAACTTTCAGTACGCGCTTGTCTGCATGCACCATCTGGACGACGTCACGGCGGGCCCTGGCGTCTGCAACCGTCCCGGTTAGCAAGACCCGTGTTTCCCACACATCTGCATTCACATCGAAAAAGAGATTTCTGTGTTTGTCCGCCAATCCCGAAAGGATGCCGGCTCCTATCCTGGTGTCCGTGAACTGGTGATCGGTAACGCGGTCCTCTCTTGCCTTTTTAGCTGCCTCAAATACGATCGTGGTACACCCGCCCGTGCCCAGCGCGATCACAAGCGCCATGCCAACCGCACATGCTCTGACTAGAGCCTGCCTCACAATTTGATCCGGAATGTTCTGGAAATCAGGGTCAATGCCTCGGGGCCATCCCATTGTTTGGATCCGTAAAATTTTCCCAGCACCCGGCCTTGCGCGTCAACCAAAAGGGTCAGAGGAAGGTGGTCTGCCCCGAGCATGTTTTCCATAGTCAACTTGCTGTCCAGAAAGTTGCTGAAGGTGATGTTGGTTTTCTGAATGAACGTGGTGGCGCGGTCCTCATAGTCATCGGTGGATATGCCAATCACATTGAACTGCTGCCCCCCAAAACGGCGATTGAGGCGCTCCAGTGAACCCATTTCTTCCCGGCAGGGGCCACACCAGCTTGCCCAAACATTGATTACGAGTGGCTTTCCGCGATACGCCGACAGCTTCCGGGCAGGTCCTATGAGCCCCTTCATCTGCGCTTCGCGAAGGACATTGCCCACTGCAACCTCCCCCGGAGTTCCAGCAGATGCGCCCTGCAACACACTTGCGATCGCCAGAACGAATGCCAGTGCCGATTTTTTCATCCGGCTTTCCGATAGTCCGGCAGGGCTTGCACAGCCACTAGGCGACCCCGAATTTGGTGTCAAACTGGATGCCGATTTTCTGCAACAAAGGCGTTGGGAGCAAGCCACCCGCGCACACCAGCACGGCATCGTTTTTGTACCGTTGCACGACACCATCATGCTCAATCTCGACATGGTTTTCCTGAATGGAGTTGACCGACGAATTGAGTAGAACGCGGATGCGTCCGGCCTTTTGCTGCTGCTCCAGCAGCATTCTGTTTTTTTGTTTAACCCGGGAGAAAGCTGCGCTACGGTAAGACAATATGACGTCAGTCGATTTTTCCTCGGACAGCGCAATGGCAGCCTCCAGCGCGCTGTCTCCACCGCCAACCACCAGAATGGATTGATCCTGGTACTGAGCCGGATCCACCAGTCGGTAAGCCACCTTGGGGGACTCCTCCCCCGGAACCTCCAGCTTGCGCGGTGTGCCCCGACGCCCCATGGCGAGCAGGACCGTTCTGGCGCTGTAGGTTGCACGATTGGTACGGACTTCGAAGCGACCGTCTATCTTTTCAATAGATTCCATCCGCTCACGAAACGAAATTTTCAGTGCCGTTTTCTTCACGACGTTGAGCCAGAATTCCAGGAGCTTTTCTTTTTGCACTTCGTTGAACATGACTTTGCCGATCAAATCGAGTTCAATAGGCGACGTCATGGCAATTTTTTGTCTGGGATAGTGGTACACCGCACCACCCAAGGAGTCTTCCTGTTCGATCAGCTTGTATCTCAGCTTGTGGTGGATGGCGGACAGCCCTGCGGAGAGACCGGCGGGCCCGCACCCGACGATAAAAACGTCGTAGTCTGCCTTGCCACTGCTCTTTTTGCGGATCGACTCAATCGCCTGCCGACCCTGCTCCGCGGCCTTGCGGATTAGACCCATACCACCGAGTTCACCGGCGATGAAAATTCCCGGTACGTTGGTTTCGAACTCGGGGGTAATGTTGGGTATGTCGACACCCCGCTTCTCGGTCCCGAATACCAGCTTGATCGCTTCGACCGGACAGGCGGCGATGCAGGCGCCATGTCCAATGCAGGCCGCAGCGTTTTTGAGAACCGCCTTGCCATTGACCACACCCAGCGCTTCTTCCGGGCACGCCTTGGCGCAAGAGCCTGACCCCATGCAGCGACTGGGGTCGATCACCGGATGCAATGATGCGGGCTCAGCCAGCCCATTCTGTATCGCGTGCTGCAGTTCGCTGGCGTGTGTTTTGTGGACCCGGCGTTGACGCCGAATGTAGAGCGTCATCACAACCAGAATGGCTGCGGCGTAAAGATAGAGGTAGTTCATGTTCGGTGACAGCGCTTCAAATACGCTCTGACGCTGACACGTCAGGGCTTGATGAGCTCACTCAATTCCAGTGTGAGGCCGGTTGCCCCCACACTCACTGGACCTGTTTGCCCCGAAATATCACCCGCTTGGGGTTGCGCGTTGCCGCTCTTGCTGATGCGTGCACCCACGATGATCTTCTTGGCAGTTGCCAGGCTGGCTGCTGGCGACATGGACATGCTGTCATCCAGCGTGAACTGAATCGGCAAGTCGCGCACCTGCTTTCGCAAGATGGCCAGCGGCATGCGTGATCCCTCAGCAGCACGCGCAAAGACGAAAACCGTATCGTCGGGATTGGCCTGGCTTCTGAGTGTGGAGGCGATGGTGACCGTGCCACTGACGGTTGCTGCGACCTTCGGACTGGCTGTTTCAGCCTTCTTTTCAACGGCAGGAAGACCCGCCAATTCACGCGCCTGCGTCAGGCTGGATGCCACCTGCTGCACCATCGGGTTGTCTGCTGGCCCAAAGTCAACCACCTGCTGCCAGAACTGCACGGCTTTTTTGTAGTCCTTGCGTTCAAACGCTTCCGACCCTGCAAGCGACAGCGCCTTCACGTTGTGCGGTTCCAGTTTGACTGCCCGTTCAATCCACTTCAGGGGTTCGCCCGCCAGATTACGATCGTTCTTGACCGCCAGCGAGTCGGCGTAGTCCGCAAGAAGATTCGCATCGTCCTTGCGCAAGGCGATCGCTTTTTCGTAGGCCAACAACGCTTCTGGATGCCGCCCCAGCACACTGTAGGAGCGCGCCAACATGGCCCAGCCTTCCGCGTCTTGTGGCATGTCTTTCAGACGTGCGGACAGCTTCTCGACCATGGCGGCAACCTGGTCCGAGTTGGTGCCATGCGGCGCATTGTCTGCAGTAGTGCCGCTTTCATCCCCCGTCGCCACGTTGGATGTGGAACCCAATTGGGTCGGAGAACCCGTCCACCAATAGCCTGCGCCGGCGATCACCACCACCACCGCTGCGAGCACTGCCACCAGACGGCGGGAGGACGCCGGCGCAGCAACCTTGCCATTCAGGACCAGATCGACAAGACGTCGCTCCAGCAAGGCCTTGCTTTCTTCATACGAGGCCGCAGGCAATGCTCCGCTTGCATGCAACTCCTGAAGTTGCAGCAACTGGCGCTTGATATTTGCGATGGTGTCGTTCATTGTGGCTTCTCGGGTTCATCAGGATCAAAACGGTCGGGTGGCATTCGGCTGCGACGGCGCAGCACCAGAAAAAGTGTGACCACCCCGCCAATCAAAAGCAATCCTGGGCCGTACCATAACAATGCGGTGCTGCCCTTGAGTGGTGGCCGGTACAACACAAAGTCACCGTAGCGAGCAGTCATGTAATCAATAATTTGCTGGTTACTGTCACCGCGCTGCAGCATCTCCCGAACCTGTCTGCGCAGGTCGACGGCAAGCTCCGCGTGCGAATCGGCAATCGTCTGATTCTGGCAAACGAGGCAACGCAACTCGGAAGTGATACTGACCATGCGTGCTTCGAGAACAGGGTCATCTACCGCCGGTGCAGCCTCTTTGGCAAACACGCTACTCACACCTATCACCAGCCAAAGAATCACGAGGAGTCTAGCCATTGAGTTGCCTCACCAAGGGTTCGATACGGGTTTTTATCACTTCAGGAGTGAGCGCACCAATATGCTTGAAACGCACGATACCCTGCTGATCCATGATGAACGTTTCAGGCACGCCATACACGCCAAAATCAATTCCCACGCGGCCATCGTTGTCGAACAGGGATGCGTCGTATGGGTTGCCAAAATTGGAGAGCCACCGCCGGCCAGCCGCGCGCTCATCCTTGTAATTCAGGCCATAGATAGGGAGCAGTTTCTCCCGGGCGAATGCCACCAGGAGAGGGTGCTCTTCCCGGCAGGCAACACACCATGACGCCCACACGTTGAGCATCCAGACTTTGCCCAGAAGGTCATCCCGCCGAATGATCTGCTCAGGGTTGTCCAGGCGGGTGAGCGAAAAGCCTGGTGACGGCTTTCCTATTAAGGGCGAAGGCACCTCTTTGGGATCCAGCTTGAGCCCTACCGCCATAAAAACCACCAAGCCCAGAAAGATGCCCAGTGGTATTAAAAATCGCAGGTATTTCATCAAGCGGCTCCCACGGCGTTCGAGTCCGCCAAAAGTGCCTCACGACGTTGCTTATTGCGATACCGGCGGTCGGACACGGCCACCAGCCCGCCCAGAGCCATCAGCATGCAGCCACCCCAAACCCAGTCAACGAAGGGCTTGACATACACCCGCACAATCCAGGCTCCTGACTCCGTTGGCTCCCCCAGGGAAACATACAGATCCCGCGTCAAGCCCACCGCGATGGCCGCTTCGGTCATGGGGTTTTGCTGCACACGGTAGACGCGCTTCTCCGGGCGCATGTCAGTCAGCTTCTTGCCGTTGTGGGTCACTTCAATCAGACCCTGAACAGCGCTGTAGTTCGGGCCGGTGATTTCGCGTGTTCCCCGAAAGTTGAAGGTATAGCCTTTGACGGTAGTGGTGTCGCCGATGTTCATTTGAACGTCGCGCTCAACCTCATAGGCCTTGACCATCACAACGCCAAAGCAGAAAACCGCCACACCCAGATGCGCCAGCATCATGCCCACGGTGGCACGGGGGAGCTGGCGAAGTTTGCGAGCCGCTTCCAGCCAGGACTTGCCGTTGGGTTGAATGCGTTCCCAGAGATCAACCACCAACGAGGCGACGATCCAGTAGGCCATGACCAATCCGAACGTAGCAACCAGCCGGACCTCTCCAGCAATCCAGCCCGTCAGCAGCGAGGCCAGGATGGCAACTCCCATGGCCCAGCGCAAGCGCCTTACCAACGGGGGAATTTCTGCTGCCTTCCAGCGGGCCAGAGGCCCGACGCCCATCAGAAAAATCAGGGGAGCCATCAGCGGCATGAAGACCGTATCAAAGTAGGGAGGGCCCACAGAGATCTTGCCCATACCCAAGGCATCCAGCAGCAGCGGATACAGGGTTCCCAACAATACAGCGGATGCCGCAACCATGAGGAGCACATTGTTTCCCAGCAGCAAAGACTCCTTCGAAAAAACGGCAAACCGTGCGCCCAAACCCACACTGGGTGCGCGCCAGGCGTACAAAGCCAGCGAAGCGCCGATCACCAGCGTCAGGAACACAAGGATGAACAAGCCCCGTTTGGGATCGGTGGCAAAGGCGTGGACGGACGAAAGGACCCCTGACCGGACAATGAAGGTGCCCAACAATGAAAGCGAAAAGGCCAGAATAGCGAGCAAGACCGTCCACGATTTGAAACTGCCGCGCTTCTCTGTGACAGCAAGAGAATGGATCAGGGCGGTGCCGACCAGCCAGGGCATGAACGACGCATTCTCAACAGGGTCCCAAAACCACCAACCTCCCCAGCCCAGTTCATAGTAGGCCCATGAACTGCCCAATGCGATGCCGATGGTGAGAAACATCCATGCGACAGTGGTCCAGGGGCGCGTCCACCGCGCCCAGTTGGCGTCGAGGTTGCCACCAATCAGCGCCGCGATGGCGAACGCAAAAGCCACCGAGAACCCCACATAGCCCATATACAGCAGTGGGGGGTGCGTAACCATGCCCATATCCTGCAATAGAGGGTTCAGGTCGCGTCCGTCCGCAGGTACGGGAAACAGCCGATCAAACGGGTTCGACGTCACCAGCATGAACAGAAGAAAGCCTACCGCAATCAAACCCATGACGGACAGGATGCGCGCAAGCACGGGTTGCGGCAAATGGGCGCTGAACCGGGCCACCGCCACCATCCAGACACACAGCATCAGGACCCATAGCAGGAGGGAGCCTTCATGGCCGCCCCAGACTCCGGCAATGCGGTACTGCAACGGCAGCGCCGTATTGGAGTTGGATGCTACGTACAGCACGGAGAAGTCGTGGCGAATGAACGACAGGACGAGACAGCCAAAAGCCAATACAACAAGACTGAAGAGCAAGACAGTAAATGGACGTGCGATCGCCATCCAGCTGTCATTGCCCCGCGCGGCACCAACCATTGGCACGATGCCAAGAACCACCGCTACGCCAAGGGCAAGCCACAGGGAAAAGTGGCCAATTTCAGGAATCATTATTTTTTCTCCATCACGATGGATGCTGCAGTTTTTTCGTTGGCCTTGGCGGCCTGTTTGAGCGCTTCAACCGCCTCTGGAGGCATGTAGTTTTCATCGTGCTTGGCCAGAACCTCTTTGGCCTCGAACTGGCCGTTGCGCAACTGCCCTTGCGCAACGACACCCTTGCCTTCCTTGAACAGGTCCGGCAGGATGCCCTCAAATTGCACGGGAACGGACTTCGCGGTATCGGTCACCACAAAATGAACCATGGTCCCTTCGCGCTTCACGCTACCGGCAACCACCAATCCACCCAAACGGAAAGTGCGGGCGTTGGGAGCCTCATTCGAAGCGATTTGTGATGGGGTGTAGAAAAAGACCAGATTGCTCTGAAAAGCACTCAGGACCAATGCAGCGACCGCACCCAGTACGGCCAACACGCCTGCGGCTATTGCGATGCGTTTGTGACGCGGTTTCATTCAGTTGTCCTCTTGGGTGATTTGATTGACCTGGCGCAGGGCCTGGCGATTTCTCCGCGTAACCATCAGAGGCTCCAGCATCATCAACATTGCAGTAACACCGTAGGACCCCCACACATAGAGCCCGTATCCGCCCATCGAAAAAAACTCACTCGCATTGTTCCAGTTCATTTCTTTATCGCCCGGTTGGTTTGTGCCAAAGCCTGAACCCAGGTTGCCTTTTCTTCGCGTTCCAGAACAATGGCACGCGTTCTGCTGAAGACGACGGCGAAGGCATAGGCCCAGAAAGCAAGGGTCATCAGCAGCATGGATGTGAGCATCGTGCTGGCCATCTTGGGCGCAGCAGTCATGCTGATGGTGGCACCCTGGTGCAGGGTGTTCCACCAGCGCACCGAAAAGTAAATGATGGGTACATTGATGGCCCCAATAAGCGCCAGCAGCGCACCCGCATGGTCGGCCCGGCGAACATCATCGATTGACTCGAGAAGTGCCATGTAACCGAGATACAAAAATAGCAGAATGAGTTCCGACGTCAGGCGGGCATCCCACACCCACCAGGCACCCCATGTGGGCTTCCCCCAGAATGCACCCGTCCACAGCGCCACAAAAGTGAACATCGCGCCAGTCGGCGCCAGTGCACGCGCGACCATCGACGCCAATCGCGCGTTGAAGGCCCACCCCACCACGGCCCAGCCCGCCATAACAAGGTACAACACCATGGACATCCAGGCGGCAGGAACATGGATGAAGATGATGCGATACGCATTGCCCTGGGTTGCGTCCACAGGGGCCACGAAAAACCCCGTATACAAGCCGACAATGGCCAACACTGCCGCCAATCCATAGAGCCACGGAATACACCAACCGGCCAACACATAGAACCGCGAAGGGGCTGCAAAGGTAAAAAATCGGATGGATGTCTTCATGCAGAAATACGCAAAGCCGCGGCAGTAGCGAACGGAGCGCCCAGCGCGGTCAAAAGCAATAGCGCTCCCAGTAAATAAAGATGTCCGTGCGGGTCCAAACCTACGTCCACAGCCGATACCGCGCCCGCACCAAAAATCAGCACAGGAATGCACAAGGGCAGAACCAGCAACAGAATGAGTACCGCACCATTGCGAAGACCCAGAGTAAGCGCCGCACCCACGCCACCCATCAGACTGAGAGTGGGTGTTCCCAGCAACAGTCCCAGCATCAGCACACCAATGGATGACACCTGCATGCCAAACAGCAGCCCAAACACCGGCACCACCAGAATGAGGGGCACCCCGGTCATCACCCAGTGTGCGACCACTTTGGCCGCAGCAACCGCAACCGGCAAGGGCTCGCACAGAAGCATTTGTTCCAGCGAACCATCTGCGTAATCACCGGCATACATGCCATTGAGGGACAACATGGCTGACAACAATGCGCACACCCAAACGATTCCTGGTGCGATTTGTCGCAGGGTCGTCGGTTCAGGCCCCACCCCTAGGGGAAACAGACTACAGGCAACCACAAAAAAAGCGATGGGCAACAGCGCCTCGGTCGGCCGACGCCGCGCCAGTTGCAGATCGCGTCTCACTATTGCCATGAAGCCATGGTGGTTCATTGCATGCCCACTTTATCCAGATCCAGCACCGCAACGTTTGCGTCGTCCAGATGGATGGGAATATGACTTGTCAAAATTAAGCTTCCCTTACGAGCCAGATGCTCGTGCATCAATGCATGGACGCTTGCCATACCTTGAGAGTCCAGCGATTCAAATGGTTCATCCAACACCCACAGCGAAGGCGCATCCTCCAAAGCCAGACGGGACAGGGCCACCCGCCTGCGCTGTCCCTGCGACAGGGTACGAACCGGCTGATGCCGGCGCTGGTGGATTGCAAGCCGACGCATCGCAGCAACAAGCTGTTCTGTTGAACGGTTACAACCGGCTAGTTGGGCCAGGAATTGCAGTGATTCCAAGGCCGTAAGGTCTTCCTTCAACGCGTTGGAATGACCCAAATACAGCCGTCGGCGGGGTTCTTCAGCGAGTCCGTGTGCCCATGAAACGGTGCCCTCATCCGGGCGCGCCAGTTCGACCAACAGCCGCAACAGGCTTGTTTTCCCGCGGCCATTTTGACCCCGCAACCACAGCATCTGGCCGGGCCGGATTTCAAAACTCAAGTTCCGAAACAGCCATTCGTCTCCGCGGCGATAGCCGAGTTGCTCAACCTTTAACAAGGCCGCGGCATCCGCATCAAAAATCAAAACGCCCACCGACATAGTAAAACATCCGCTCTGATGCCTCGTTGCGGGTCGGGCCTTTGGTATCGGCAATTTCAACGGACAATTCGGTCTCGAGAGACACCTGCTTGAGGATACGGTAGGTCATGCGTATACCCGGTGTCCATCGGTTCATTTTGTTACCCAGATTGTCCGTTTGAGTGTAGTAGCGCAAGGAAGGCTCCACCTGCCATTCTTCGTTGATACCCGTCAGGTTGTTATAGGACAAAAGAGTTCCGTTATACGTGGGTCCCGTCAGAAAACTCGCGTTGAAGACATGGGTATCTCGCGCCGAATACAAATTTGAACCAATCAGTTGCAATCCGACACTCCAGAGATCGCCCGTGCTGGCTTGTCCGGTCGGCAAAATCACCGCCACAGGCGCAATGGCATCCACGTTTGTGTAGTTGATGTTGGCGCCAGCCTGCCAATTGGCGGCGATTGGTGTTGTGAAGCCCACCATGCCCTGCGTCTGAAAAGACGTGATGCCATTCACGCGATCGCGCAGCAGATCAATCGGCGTGGTGGCCAGCAACTCCTGAATCGTTTTGGCTGGAGCTGGCGCCAGTGGATCCTGAAAAAACAGAATGTTACCAAGTGAGCGCACGGGCGTTGCCCGTCGATCCAGAAGGAAGTTGAACACCGTCGTGTCGGGAAACTGCCACGAGCCTTGAACGGTGGCAATATTCAGGCCCTGAAGCACCTGATCGTAGTCCAGTTGGCCAGACAACGCGATGCCCTCATTGAAGTAACGCAACTCGGTGCCCACCGCACTGCGGTCAATTTCGCCGTCAATCGTTTGCTGATTGACGTAGGCGCTACCACTCATGTGCTGCGTCAACGCGTCTGCATCAACCCACGCTCCATAAAAATTCCGGCGGGTGTCCAGCAGCGCATCGGTTGGCACGCCGTAGACCGCGTTGACTTTCCATTTGGGTGCAAAGGTGTAACCCACCTGCGCGCCATCAAAACGGTAGAGTACTCCTCCGCCCGTTGGTGACTGGCGACCTACCTTGAAACTGGTTCCATTGGTAAAGGACCGCTGATCAAAATACAGTGCAGACAAGCGGTTTTTGCTGGGACGGTTGGGCAGGAGGTCTGCACTGTACGTGTCCCGCACCACAAACCGCATGTCTTTTTCGGCATCGCGGTACCGCCAGTTAAGGTCTACATTGGTCTGGACCTGTTTCTGATCAACGGCAGACAAATTGCTTTCCGACTGCAGCACCGGCAAGCCCCCAACGGGAGAATCTACAAAATCCTGGGAGCGCGTCTGTGACTGGCCACCGTAATAAAAAACCGAGACCGAACCACTGGTGGTTGACGTGGGCTCCGCCGCTGTACGTACTTTGCTGGTGGAGGTCACAGCAGGAATGTTTACCAAATACTGGCGAATCTGGTCACTATCAGCGCCTGCGGGGTAAAGCTGCAGGAAGGTTTCGAACTCACCGCGCGCTCGCTGGTTGTCTCCGGCTTTCAATCGGGTCAATCCAATTTGCTCCTGCGCCTTGCGCGACAACGCGTTGGGCGGCAAGTTAAGCAGCGTGTCCAGTGCGGTGATGGCGTCCTGATAGTCACCGCGATCAATGGCCGCTTCTGCAGATGCCATCAGCCTGGCAGCACTTGCCTGAACTTCGGGCGCCGAAGCAATCGATGTGGCGGGTTGTCCCGGGTCGGCAGCCGTCACAACCGACGGAGACGGCTGGGGGACCGGTTCCTGACGCAACGGCACTACGGACGCGCCGGGAAACCGTTTGAGCAGAATTCTTTGCGCCTTTTCAGCTTCTTCCAAAGTAGCAAAGTAACCCAGATTGATGTCGTAAAGGGATTTGCCGTCAGCGACCCGCCGGGAAGTGAAGACTTCGCTGTCCTGCAGGGCAGAGGGTATCGACCCTTTGAGTTGATCACCTGGATCAACTGAACTTTGCAGAATGATGGCAAAGCGCTTGCTCTCATCCAGTGCGTTCTTCACCGGTTGCGCCGCGCTCACCGAGGAGCCCAATCCTTCCAGCACAATTTCCAGGCTTTCCTTGGTCCGTCCGGCACGCACCTTGAAGCGCGTGGCGTCACTGAAACGAACCAGCAATTTGCGCTTGTACAAGTCGTCACGGGAAATCGCTTCGTCAGTGATCGTGATTTCTGGCAGGCCTCGGCCTCCAGCCACGCGCCGCTCGCCTGAGACCGTCAGCACCGCTTGATCGTTTGGCTGGATATTGTAGAAAATCTGAACCAGATCGCCCGACTTTGCAGCGACGGATCGCTGAAATTGAACCGACGAGATAAAACGGATTTGTATCAAGGCATTGGCGCCTTCACGCCTGACCTCAACGTTATCGATCAACTGGGCTTGGGCCATGGACGCAACGCAAAGTTGCGCACAGATCGCCATGGGCCAAAGAATACTTTTTGATTTCATAGAAAAGGTTTTCACTCAAAGTGCGCGGACCGCTGGCTTAGTTCCACTTGGTGTAACTGCTACCCGTATTCCCCAGGGGACGATGGCATCCCGATTGGGAACAATCCGTGGGGGCGGGCGTTCTGTTCCGGTGGTTGAGGGCCATCTTGTCTGCAGTGCCGAGGTAGCTGGTTCCCGTTTGATGGCAGGACTTGCACCAACCGGCACCGTTGCCCATGCTGCTGTTATGGTCCGTTCGCGCTGTGGTCCAGCTCGTCGTACTGGAATGACAGGCTTTGCAATCCATCGCGGCTCCGTTTAACAACTGCGCTTCGGGAATGTGGTTTACCGGTTTGGCCAATGCGCCCTGGGCTCCAGCTGACAGATAGCTACCGTTATGACAAGACTTGCACGTGGCAGTTGCCACCACCGTGTGGCTCATGGTTACAGCAGCAGCAAAACTCACCTGCGACTTGTGGCATGAGTCGCACTTGGCCGTACCTGCCGGTACCGGTATATGGGTAGCAGGTTTGGACACCGCACTGGTGCTGCCATTGTGGCAGGTGTCGCAGGTACCCGTACCCACCGCATTGGCTGCTGAGTGGGTGTACTGCACGCTCAGCCAGCTACTGGTTGAGCGATGGCAGCTTTCGCAATTTCCCGTGATCGTCGTGTGGGTCGATGTGGCAGGCTTGCTGGTCAAGCCGTACGCACCGCTCAAATGGCAAGTGGCACATTGCGTGGCAATCGATACATTTCTATGGAAGGCACCCGGGAACCAGCTGGCGTAGCCCGCCTTGTGGCAACTATCGCAGTTGGTAATTGCAACTCCACTCAGCGCAGTGTACGGAATGTGATTCACGGGTTTGCCATCCGCAGGTGCATAGGCACCGCTGTGGCAGGTTGCGCATTGATTAGTAACCGGCATCTGGCTGTGATTCCACTTCGTCGGTCGCCATCCGGTAACACTATGGCAGCTCACGCAATTCACGGTAGTCGGAATATGTGATCCGGTCTTGCCCGTGGCCGCACTGCCGTTATGGCAGCTGGAACAATTGGTAGCCGCCGTAAACAGACTGTGATCGACTTTGGTGCCCAACCAAGTGCTGGTCGATTTATGGCAGCTCTCGCAAACCGTCTGGCCATTGTGAATAGCGGTCGCAGGCCGACCTGTTGCCCCATAGCTGGTGCTCATGTGGCAGGTCGCGCACTGCGTCGAAACGGAGACATTGCTATGAAATCGCCCAGGATTCCAGCTTGCGTAACCAGCCTTGTGGCAGCTATCGCAATTGGTGATGGCCACACCGCTGAGTGCCACGTACGGAATATGGTTGACCGGCTTGCCGTCCGCCGGCGGATAGGCGCCACTGTGGCAGGTGGAGCACTGGTTGGTTACCGGCATTTGGCTGTGATTCCACTTGGTGGGCTTCCATGCCGTGACGCTATGGCAACTCACACAATTCACGCTGGTAGGGATATGCGTGGCCGTTTTACCGGTAGCGGCGCTCCCGTTGTGACACGTAGAGCAGGTGGTCGCTGCCGTGAATAACGAATGGTCAGGCTTGGAGCCCAGCCACGTGCTGGTCGATTTGTGGCAGCTTTCGCAAACCGTCTGGCCATTGTGAATAGCGGTCGCGGGCCGGCCCGTTGCGCCATAGCTGGTGCTCATGTGGCACGTCGCGCATTGCGTGGAAACCGACACATTGGTGTGGAACTGTCCTGGGTTCCAGCTGGCGTAGCCGCCTTTATGGCAGCTGTCACAGTTGGTGATGGCCACTCCACTCAGTGACGTGTACGGAATGTGATTCGCCGTTTTGCCGTCCGCCGGAGGGAATGCGCCGCTGTGGCAGGTAGAACACTGGTTGACAACGGTCACTTGGGTGTGATTCCACTTGGTCGGCTTCCAGGAGGCCGTACTGTGGCAGCTCACACAGTTCACGCTGGTGGGGATGTGCGCGGCCGTTTTACCTGTCGCGGCGCTCCCGTTGTGGCAACTCGAACAGTTCGTAGCCGCGGTGAACAGGCTGTGATCGGGTTTGGAGCCGAGCCACGTGCTGGTCGATTTATGGCAGCTTTCACAAACCGTCTGGCCATTGTGAATAGCGGTCGCAGGCCGGCCTGTTGCCCCATAACTGGTGCTCATGTGGCAGGTCGCGCATTGCGTGGTCACCGATACGTTGGTGTGGAACTGCCCTGGGTTCCAGCTGGCGTAGCCCCCTTTATGGCAACTGTCACAGTTGGAGATAGAAACACCACTTAGTGATTTGTACGGTATGTGATTGACGGTCGGTCCATCGGCGGGCGGAAAACCACCGCTGTGGCAGGTGGAACATTGATTGGCTACCGCCATCTGGCTGTGGTTCCAGCTTGTGGGTTTCCACGCCGTTGTGCTGTGGCAACTGATGCAGTTCACCGCCGTCGGGATATGGGTTCCCGTCTTGCCGGTCGCCCCACTGCCGTTGTGGCAACTGGAGCAGTTGGTGGCGGAAGTAAACAGACTGTGGTCAGGCTTGGACGCCGACCAGATGCTGGTGGATTTGTGGCAGCTTTCGCACGAAGACTGGCCGCTGTGGATGGCGGTAGCCGGGCGACCGGTCACGCCAAAGCTGGTGCTCATGTGGCAGGTGGAACATTGGCCAGACACGGCGACATTGCTGTGAAACTGTCCTGGATTCCAGCTCGCATACCCGCCCTTGTGACAAGAATCGCAATTGGCTACGGAGACTCCGCTCAAGGATTTGTAGGGAATATGGTTAGCCGTGGGCCCGTCTGCCGGTGGAAAGCTGCCGCTATGGCAGGTGGCGCACTGGTTGGCAACCGGCATCTGGCTGTGGTTCCAGGCCGTAGGTTTCCAGCCGTTGGTGCTATGGCAGCTGATGCAGTTAACCGCCGTGGGAATATGGGTTGCAGCTTTGCCCGTGGCAGAACTGCCGTTGTGGCAGCTTGCGCAGTTGGTTGCAGCAGTCATTCCACTGTGATCCATGCCCGTCGCAGGCAACCAACCCGAAGTCTTGTGACAGGTACTGCAAGCTGCCTGTGTCGGTATGTGTCCGGAGGGTTTGCCAGTCGTGGTGGAGCCATTGTGGCAACTTGCACACGAACTGGGTGTTACACCCAAGTGGTCAAACTTCGCGCCTGTAAACGTAATGGTGGAGTGGCAGCTTTCGCAACCCAACTGGGTCTGAAAGTGACTTGCAGGTTTGACTACATTGGCCTTCGACAGGCGAGCCCCGTTCACGTGACAACTGGCGCAATCCCTGGGAGTGCCTTTGAAAACACCTGCAATGTGGCAGGACTCGCAACGGGCGTTCGCATGAAAACCGGTGAGTAAAAATCCCGTTTTGACGTGGTCAAAATTCTTGGTATTGCTTTGCGCCCACAGTGATGTGCTGCCCAAGGCCAGAACAAGAGAAAAAAGTATCCCGACAATGGAACGCAAAAAACCAGACCGGGCCAGTTCTCTATTCATGGGACACCTCCAACAGCAAGTGAGCTTTGCGCCGCAAAGGTGGTTCCACCAGAAAGAACCGGGCCGCTCACCCGGTTCTTGAGTTTCTTCCAGGATTCAGACCCGTGACATTGTTCGCAACGGGTTCCAAACTGGCCATCGTGCACATCATCCGTGCGGTGGCAGGCGATGCAGGCACTGCCGACAACCGCTGCATTTTTTCCCTTCGGAGCGGTTTCCTTGTGACAGCTTTCACAGGCAACCTTGCGGTGCGCACCATCCAGTCGATAAGTCGACCGGCGATCGTGATCAAAGTCCCAAATGGACCACGCACGGGTGTTGTGGCAGGTTTCGCAGCGCATTCCGAATCTTTGTTTGTGTTTGTCTTTATTCTCGTGGCAGGAGAAACAGTCCTTTGGTGCATCCTTGTAACGAGTTGTTTCGTGGCACCCTTTGCACGGGGTGGAGGTGTGCCGCCCCGTAAGGGGAAAGCGCGATAGCGCATGGTCAAACTGCGTCGTTTTCCAGGATTTGTCGCTGTGGCATTGGTCGCACTTGGCGCCTTGCTGGCCTTCGTGCTTGTCGTCCTTTTTGTGGCAACTCAGACAATCCAGCGGGGTTTGCCGGAAGCTGCGCACATCTTTGTGACAGGCAACGCATTTGATTTTCGACTCCGCATGCCCATTTCGCAGCTGGAATTTGGTTCGGTCATGGTTAAAACGACCAGCCGTGGTTTTCCAGTCGCGTTCAACATGGCAATCTGCACATTTTTCACCCAGGTTGCCCATATGCTTGTCGTCTTTCTTGTGGCAGCTGAAGCAATCCTTGGGCGCCTCTTTGAACATGGCACTCTTGTGGCAATCCTTGCATTCGACTTTTGCGTGTTTTCCCAGCAAGGGAAAGGTAGTGGCCTCATGGTCAAACTTCGGCGACTCTTTCCAATTGCGTTCCGTGTGGCAGCTGCCGCAATCCTTACCCAGTGATTCTTTGTGCTTGTCATCCTTCTTGTGGCAGGCATAGCACTCCTGGCTCAGCTTCACCCGGTAAATCGGGCCCGTGTGACAGTCACCGCAGGATGTGCTGCGGTGCTTTCCGCGCAGAGCGTAGCGGGTGTCCGCATCGTGGGTGAAGCTGGAAGACTTCCAGAGCTTGGCGCTGTGGCAGGTCTCGCACTTGTCACCAAACTGGCCTTTGTGGCCCTTTTGGTCATCGTCCTTGCGGTGACAGGCAACACAGGTGCGCGGGGTGTCCTTGAAGTTGTTGTTCTTGTGGCAGTCAGTGCATTTGATGTCGCTGTGTTTTCCGGTCAGCGCAAAGCGTGTCTTGTCATGGTCAAACTTGGCCTCCTTCCAGCTGTTTTCGCCGTGGCAATCGGCGCATTTCGCTCCCAGCGACCCCTTGTGTACGTCATCTTTGCGGTGGCAGGCATTGCATTCCAGTGGCGCGTCCCGGTATTTTTTCCCGGACAAGTGGCATTTCTCACATTCCACTTTCTGGTGCTTGGAGCGCAGTGAAAAGTCGGTCAGGGCGTGATCAAAGTTCTTCTTGTCCAGATCGATGATTCGTGCATCTCTGCCTTTGTGGTCGGTGTGGCAGGTGCGGCATGCCTGAGGCTTGCTTTTTCCATGGAAACCGTTTTTGGTACGAACGTCCGCGCCGACGTCCTTGTGGCAATCCATGCAAAGCCCGTCCTGCGCCTTTCGGTCGAACTTGGTGTGGCACTGCTTGCACTCATCTTCCAGCTTGGCGTGTCCCTGGATCAGTTTCCCGGGGTTGATGATGGATTCGATACCCTGGGCCTGCGCAGCCAATGGAGCACAGAGCAATAGCGCAAGGTAAAAGCCGCTGAGCAAAACTTGCGAAAGGCGACTGCGAGCGTCCCCGGCCCACGCCACCCATTTAGTAGGCATGCACTGCGAAGACATGCACGATAGCGCTGACAACCAGCAAGTAAACAAAGGGAATATGCGCCACATGCCAAAGCGAAAACAAGCGCTCATACGCGGTGTACTGTGCGACTCTGACCACGGCATTGAGATACTTGCGAACGAGTCTTCGCGCCAGACGTTCACGGCGAACCAGGTCCTCCGGCTTCCATCGAGAGTGGGATGCCAAACGCCGCATGGGATCCTGTAGCGCCGCCGCGCACTGCCGGTAGACGAGCCACTGCTTCAGCGGCAGCCAGAACACTTGCCTGAAATACGTGAGCCAGCCGGGTTGGGCTTTGAGCTCGACTTGTTCAAATGCCTTCAGATAGGCCTCCACCTTCGGGGCGAATGAAAGCCGCGAGCGCACGTCCTCCTGATCCAGACCTGCGCGATTTTGAAGTTCTTTGAGACCCACCTGCTCACCACGCAAACCCCGGTGCACCCGCGCGTAAATGAATCGGCCGACCACACCGCTCAGTGCCACGATGATCATGCTGTACAGGGCAACAGCGGCGTTCAGGGAGCCAACGCGAAAAGTTGAGTGCAACAGAATCAGCAGGGGGCCGCCCACGCCCAGAATCATGTGAACCAGAAACCACCACTTCACCCGACCCCAGTTTTGGGTAAATCGGAAGTGCTTGCGCAGCGGGTAGCTAAATAGCAGCAGCATCATGGTCCCGCCAGCAACGCCGAGCCAGTAGCCCAAGTCGTCGCCCGCTTCAAAATACCCTTGACGGCTGATTTGCCATACCGACCAAACCAATGCGGTAAGAACGAGATAAACCACGGTGTCGCCAGCGAGCAGGCGGGCGTTTGGTCGTTCGGATGCTGTAAGGGCGGCTTTTTCCACGTGCAATGGGCTCTCAACGGATGGGAATCTGCTCTGGGCAGCGTCTTTACATTTTAAATGGGGCAATCTGGTCTGCCCGCCTGTTGACCGTAAGCGTGTGTAACCCATGGCGCGAAACGCGAGCAGAGTTGCCGTGACGGGCAGCCTGCCGACTCGTTGGCCCTGCGCGCCCGGTAAAATGTGGCAAACAGGCTCCCACAGGTATCTTCCATGAATATTTTCCGCCGCCCCGACTACCAATCTGAAGTCACCCAGTTCATCGACAAGCTCAAGGTCGCCGCGCCAGAACTGGAAGCGCAGCAGCGCCAGGGTCGCAACTTGCTGTGGGACAAAAGCGTGGACCGTTCAGCCTGGAAGGACTACCGCACTGCCGAGGTCGCGCAAAAACCGTACGTCTACCAGACCAACAATAAATAAGTGCCAAATACGTCTCTAGCCCCCGTATCCATTGCGTAGTCAGCTATTAATTTAGTAGCGCCTTCATGACGCAAAACTCCGCAGATGCGGCGCTCACGGATCCACTGATACCGGTCTTGCCCGCCATGCCCCAGGTGGTGGACCAGGTGGCTCTGGCACGGCTGTATGGCGAACCGCTGTTTGCCATGCCGCAGGACCTGTACATCCCGCCGGATGCGCTGGAGGTGTTTCTGGAGGCCTTCGAGGGGCCTCTGGACTTGTTGCTGTACCTGATCCGCAAGCAGAATTTCAACATTCTGGACATTCCCATGCTCAGCGTGACCAAGCAGTATCTGGTCTATGTCGAGCAGATCCGCAAACGCAACCTGGAGCTGGCCGCCGAATATCTGCTGATGGCGGCCATGCTGATCGAGATCAAATCCCGCATGCTGTTGCCACCCAAAAAGGTAGCCGAAGGCGAAGAAGCGGAAGACCCTCGCGCTGAACTGGTGCGCCGACTGATTGAATACGAGCAGATGAAACTGGCGGCAGCCCGGCTCAACGCCCTGCCCCAGTTTGGCCGGGACTTTCTGAAGGCCGAGGTCTATATTGAGCAATCCCTGCAGCCGCGCTTTCCCGAGGTGGAACTGACAGACCTGCAGGACGCTTGGCGCGACATCCTCAAACGTGCCAAATTGATACAGCACCACAAAATCACTCGGGAAGAACTCTCGGTGCGCGAGCACATGGGCATGGTGCTCAAAAAATTGCAGGGTCGACGCTTTGTGGGGTTCGAAGATTTGTTTGACCCCGCCAGTGGCGCGCCCGTGTTGGTGGTAACGTTTATTGCGCTGCTCGAACTGGCCAAAGAAACCCTGATCGAGATCACCCAGGCCGAAGCTTTTGCGCCCATTTACGTGCGTCTGGCTTATTCCCCCACTTAAGGAGTCCACCCCTATGGCACAAGAATCTGACAGCGCCGTTTCGGCCCAACACGCAACGCCGTACGGCACGCTGCCTCCTGCGTCCCCCATGCCCAGCCGCAAACCCATGAGCCTGCCGCGCCTGCTGGAAATGCGTGCCCGGGGCGACAAAATCACCATGATCACCGCTTACGATGCCACGTTTGCTGCGGTGGCCGACGCGGCCGGTATTGAAAGCATTCTGGTCGGCGATTCACTGGGCATGGTGTGCCAAGGCTTGCACACCACGGTGGGCGTCACGCTGGAACACATGCGCTACCACACTGAAATGGTGTCGCGCGGCCTGCGCCGGGCCCAAGCCACAGCCTGGCTCATTGGCGACCTGCCATTTGGTGCCTACCAGGAATCCAGGGAACAGGCGATACGCAGTGCCTCCGTACTGATGCAGGCTGGCGCGCACATGGTCAAGCTCGAAGGTGGCGGCTGGACGACCGAAACCGTGCGCTTTCTGGTGGAGCGAGGCATTCCGGTGTGCGCGCATTTGGGATTGACACCCCAGACCGTGCATTCGCTGGGTGGCTATCGGGTACAGGGCAAGACCCAGGCCAGCGCAGAATTGCTCAAACGCGAGGCGCACGCGCTACAGGATGCAGGAGCCAGCATGCTGGTGCTGGAAATGGTGCCAGCACCCCTCTCACGTGAACTGACCGAGGAGCTCACCCAGTGCGCCACCATCGGCATTGGCGCAGGCAAAGGAACAGCCGGTCAGGTACTGGTGATGCACGACATGCTGGGTCTGAATCTGGGCAAGAACCCCAAGTTCGTGCGAAATTTCATGGATGACGCCAACAGCGTGCGTGCGGCTTTTGAAGCGTATGTGGCCGCCGTGAAGAATGGCAGCTTCCCTGACGACGCCTTGCACGCCTGGTAAAAACATTGACGGTCATCTGCGGCTAACAAAAGAATCCCCATGCATCTCGTACACACTTTGGCAGATCTTCGCAGCCACCTGAGTGCCTTTCGCCACCCTTCGGTGGTTCCCACCATGGGCAACCTGCACGCCGGGCACCTGGCGCTGGTGCGGCAAGCCAAACCACTGGGCGACATCACGGTTTCCACCATTTTTGTGAACCGCCTGCAGTTTGCGCCGCACGAAGACTTTGACACCTACCCCCGCACGCTGGACGCTGACTGCCAGCAACTGGAGGCAGCCGGTTGTGACCTGGTTTTCGCCCCACTGGAAGCGGAAATGTACCCCCAGCCGCAAACCTTCAAGGTGCATCCTCCGACCGAATTGGCCGACATCCTCGAAGGTCACTTTCGGCCCGGTTTCTTTATTGGCGTGTGCACGGTGGTACTGAAGCTGTTGTCTTGCACCCAGGCACGTACCGCCCTGTTTGGCAAGAAGGACTACCAGCAGCTCATGGTGATCCGCAACATGGTCAAGCAATTTGCCATGCCGGTCAACATTGTGGGCGGGGAAACCCAACGCAGTGACGATGGTCTGGCTTTGTCCTCGCGCAATGGCTATCTCAACCCGGCCGAGCGGGCGCAGGCCGTGCAACTGTCAGCCACGCTGAAAACGGTGGCCCATACCTTAAGGGAAGGGCAAGCACTGGGCTCGGCAGACATCAGCCGTCTGGAGTCACAAGCCATGCAGACACTCAGCAGTGCGGGGTGGAAACCCGACTACGTGGCCGTGCGTCGCCAGATCGACCTGCAAACACCCCAACCCGGAGACGCCGTGGTCGTGCTCGCGGCGGCACGGCTGGGCGCTACCCGCCTGATTGACAACCTGGAAATCTGAACGGTCTAAAGAAACCGGTCCAATATCTTGCGACTCTGCGGATTGAGCGTCCGGTGGTCGCGAACCAGAAACTGTATTCCATGGGAATCAGCCACTAGCAGGCTGCCTTCGGTGCCGACGCGGCGGATATCCTCATCGCCCCGCAACACAAACTCGGTAACACCCCGGTCGGTTTCCACCTTCCAGGTGCACGGCGTCGAAAAGCTAGTCACCGACACTATTTCCAGGATGACCGGCATGAATTCGCGGGTTGCCAACTCGTCGGCGATCAGGGAACGCTCGGGCTCATCCACCGCATCCAGCCGGTCCAGCCACGCCACTTCCTTGCCATCCAGGTTCACCAGCGCAATGCCGTCGTCGGGCGATTGGACCGGGAAAGCCCGGATGGGGACCACACTGTCAAATTGCTCACCCAAAGCGGTAGTCAGCACCAATTTGCCAAAAGCATTGCGCTGCAGCGTGACTCCAGCGGCCTTCAGGGGGTCAGTAGCGTTCATTCTTTGTCATCCATGTCAACATCCATATTGCGGGCCTGCGCCTGGTACAGATTGAAATAAGCGCCTTCTTTGACCATCAGGGCGTCGTGGGAGCCTTCTTCGACTACGCGACCCCGGTCCAGGACCACCAAGCGGTCCGCCCGGTGCAGGGTGGAAAGCCGGTGGGCAATCGCAATGGTGGTGCGGCCTTGCACCAGATTCTCCAGTGCCTTCTGAATCTCTTTTTCGGTCTCGGAGTCGACCGACGACGTGGCCTCGTCGAGTATCAGGATACGGGGGTCGATCAGCAGCGCCCGGGCAATGGAGATGCGCTGGCGCTCGCCGCCCGACAAACCCTGACCCCGCTCGCCCACCATCGAGTCATAGCCTTGCGGGAGCCGCAAAATGAATTCATGGGCATGGGCCGCTCTGGCGGAGCTGATGATTTCGGCACGGGTCGCATGGGGTTTGCCATAAGCGATGTTCTCGGCGATGGTGCCAAAAAACAGAAAAGGCTCCTGCAACACCAACCCAATGTTCCTGCGGTAGTCAGAGATCGCATAGGAACGGATGTCCACCCCATCCACCTTGATGGAGCCCTCCGATACATCGTAAAACCGGCAAATCAGATTCACCAGTGTGCTCTTGCCCGAGCCGCTATGGCCAACCAGACCAATCATTTCGCCCGGTTCGATGGTCAGGTTGATGCCGCGGTTAACCTCCCGGTTGCCGTAGCGAAAACCTACGTCGCGCACTTCAATGCGGCCTTGCACCTTGTCGACATGAACGGGGTGGGCTGGTTGGGGCACGCTGGAGACATGGTCCAGAATGTCGAAAATACGCTTGGCGGCGGATGCCGATTTTTGCGTCACCGACACGATGCGGCTCATGGAATCCAGACGGCCGTAGAAGCGGCTGATGTAGGCAACAAACGCACTCAGGACACCCACGGTGATCTCGCCGCGCGACACCTGCCAGATACCGAAAGCCCATACGACCAACAAGCCGAGCTCCGTAAGCAAGGACACGCTGGGCGAAAAAAGTGACCATATCTTGTTGATGCGGTCATTGACCAGCAGGTTATGCCGGTTGGCCTCGCGGAACCGGCTGGCCTCACGTTGCTCCTGCGCAAAGGCCTTGACCACACGAATTCCGGGAATCGTGTCGGCCAGCACATTGGTCACCTCGCCCCACACGCGGTCAATTTTTGCGAACCCGGTCGCCAGGCGGTGGCGCACAAACTGAATCATCCAGACAATGAAGGGCAAGGGCACCAGCGTCACCAGAGCCAGCCATGGATTGATGGAAAACAGGATGACGGCCGTCATCAGGATCATGATCACGTCAGACGCAAAATCCAGGAGGTGCAAGGACAGAAACACGCAGATGCGGTCACTCTCGCTGCCAATGCGTGACATCAAATCCCCGGTGCGCTTGCCACCAAAATATTCCAGCGACAAACGCATCAAATGCTCATAGGTGGCGGTGCGCAAATCAGCACCAATGCGCTCGGACACCAAGGCAAGAATGTAGGTCTTGGCCCAGCTAAGGCCCCATGCCAGCAAGGCGGAGCCCAGCAAGCCCAACAAATACAGCGCCACAATATTGGGGTCGATGTGCTGACCGTTCTGGAACGGAATGAGTACCTCATCCATCAGCGGCATGGCCAGATAGGGAGGCACCAGGTTTGCCGCAGTACCCAGGAGTGTGAGCACAAAACCGGCCAGCAACTGCCACTGGTAGGGCTTGGCAAAACGCCACAGGCGCAGCAGGTTCCAGGTAGAAGGCGGCGTGTGGACCACCTTGGTACAAATGGGACACTCTTCCTGGCCCGGTTCCAGCGGTGCCTTGCAACTCGGGCACACATTGAGTGACGTGAGTACAACCGGTTGGCCGCTGACGAGACTTTTCAGGTGCCTCTGAAACTGGTCAACCAACCGGATCGCCTGCAGGTTTTGCCCCAGAGTAAAACGCCAGGTCCCCAGCAAGCCATGCCCATTGACCAAATCCAGGTGCCCCACGCCGGCATGATCATGGTGTTTCAGGACCAGATCGGGCTGAAAACTCCAGTGCAGCCACTCGGTTCCGCCCCCGGCCCGGCTCAGCAAACGCATGTTGGTTACAACAACCAGACCTTTTACAAAATTGAGATGGGTGTCAAGGTCAACCTCCAGGGTTGCCAAAACGTTTTCTTGCGAACGCAGCTGTGTTTGCACATCGGCACGCCACGACGGAGAAATATCGCCAAATTGGGGGGGTGCAGCGAGAGCTTCAGAGGTCATTGGAAACGGCAGGTATTTTTTTGTTACTTTGGCACTCAGGCTCCGAGCGAGCATGCTACTACCAGCGCCATACTTTACGATACACGTCTTGGAGACTGAGCGCCTGACTCAAATTGGGCCAAGGTGAACCAGTTTATATAACGCGGTCAGCGCCACAATGGTGGACTGTCCAACCCAGAATCAGCCATGACGGACAAGAAAAACATTGAAATTCTTCGGGTGACGTACCTGCGTGGTCCCAATATCTGGACCTATCGCCCGGTCATTGAAGCCTGGGTTGACATTGGCGAGCTTGAAAATCACCCCTCCAATACCATCCCTGGCTTTTATGAACGCCTTTCGGCGTTTTTGCCCGGCCTGATTGAGCACCACTGCAGCCCAGGCGTACGCGGTGGATTTCTTCAGCGGGTCCAGGAAGGCACTTGGGCGGCCCACATTCTGGAGCATGTGACGCTGGAGTTGCAGAATCTCGCCGGCATGCGCACTGGGTTTGGCAAAGCACGCCAGACCTCCAAACCCGGCGTCTACAAAATTGCTTTTCGCACCCGGCAAGAACAAGTCGGACGTGAAGCACTGGCGGCCGCCCGGGACCTCGTCATGGCAGCCATCCATGACACTCCCTACGACATCGCCACCACAGTGAGCCACTTGCGTGAAAAGGTGGATTCGCTGTGTCTGGGGCCCAGTACCGCCCACATTGTGGACGCCGCCACCGCTCGGCAGATTCCGTCCATCCGCCTGACAGAAGGCAATCTGGTGCAACTGGGCTACGGCATCAACCAGCGCCGCATCTGGACAGCAGAAACCGACCAAACCAGCGCCATTGCTGAAGAAATAGCGAGTGACAAAGACCTCACCAAGTCCCTGTTGCAATCGTGTGGCGTGGCCGTGCCAGAGGGACAATTGGTCCGCAGCGCAAACGAAGCCTGGGAGGCCGCGAAGGACATTGGGGTGCCAGTGGCTGTCAAACCCTACGACGGTAATCATGGACGCGGAGTGTCTCTGGACCTTCACACCCAGGCCGATGTCGAAGCCGCCTACCAGCTGGCGCACCGCAAGGGCGGCGGCAGCGTCATCGTGGAAAAATTCATTCCGGGCAATGAACACCGTTTGCTGGTGGTCGGCAAGCGCGTGGTCGCCGCGGCCCGCGGCGAAACCGTGTCGGTGATTGGCGATGGCATTTCCACCATTGATGCACTCGCTGACTTGCAGATCAATATTGATCCGCGTCGAGGCTCTGGCGAGGATGCACCACTCAACACGGTCAATCCCAGCGAAAGTGCCGAAGTCATTCTGGAACTGGAACGTGCGGGCTTGACCTCGGAGTCCATTCCCGCCAAAGACCAGAAAGTATTGATCCAACGCAACGGAAACGTCGCCTTTGATGTGACGGACATCATGCATCCGACGGTCGCGGCCACGGCGGCCCTGGCTGCGCGCATCGTCGGCCTGGATATTGCCGGTGTGGACATGGTGCTGGAAGACATTTCGAAGCCCATGAACAGCCAGCGTGGCGCGGTGATCGAGGTCAACGCCAGCCCCGGCTTGCTGGCGCACATCAAACCGGCGCAAGGACAGGGCCAGCCCGTTGGAAAGGCGGTTATTGATCACCTGTTTCATGCCGAGAGGGATGGCCGCATTCCGATCATTGGCATCACCGGAACCCAAAAAACGGCCCGTATCGCGCGGCTGGTCGCTTGGCTGGCGCACATCAGCGGCAAGCACGTGGGCCTGGCCTGCAGTGAAGGCCTGTATCTGGATGGCAGGCAAGTGGTCGCCACGGACTGCGCACACTGGGAAGCCGGACAACGCCTGCTGATCAATCGATCGGTGCAGGCAGCCGTCTTCGAGAACGGCAGCAAGATGATCCTCGCCGAAGGACTGGCCTATGACAAATGCAGCGTTGGCGTCATCACGGACGTCAGCTGGCACGAATCGTTGAACGAATTTGACATTCTTGACGCCGAGCAGGCATACAAAGTGGTTCGTACGCAAGTCGATGTCATCTTGCCCAGCGGCACCGCGGTACTCAACTCTGCGGATCCGCAGGTGGTGGAGATGGCCGAGCTGTGTGACGGCAAGGTTATTTTTTACGGACTCGACCCGAGTCAGGCGACGATGGCCGAGCACCGCGCCGCCGGTGAACGCATTGTTTTCGTGCGCGACGAACAAATTGTGCTGGCGCAGGGAATGGAGGACATCGCCCTGCTGCCACTGGCGTCCCTCAAACCGGCCAAGGCATCCCAGCCTGAAATGGTGATGGCTGCGGTAGCCGCAGCGTGGGCATTGAATATTCCGCCGGAACTGATTGGCGCAGGCCTGCGCACCTTTGAATCCAGCCCCAAAAAAACTCCTTACTGATTGATCGCACCCCATGGAAGTTAACCGTATCCGGGCCCTGCGCGGACCCAACCTCTGGAGTCACCATACCGCCATACAGGCGGTGGTGTCGTGCAGCCCCTCAGAGTGCGCCATAGAGAACATTAGCGGCTTTGAAGTGCGTTTGCGGGCGCGTTTTCCAGAGATCAGCCTCTTTCAGCCAACAGGCCAAGTAGGCTCGATTCCCATGGCCCATGTACTGGAGTTGGCTGCACTGGGCTTGCAGGCCCAGGCCGGTTGCCCGGTTACGTTCAGTTGCACCACTCCCACCGTAGATGTCTGCGTCTACCAGGTCGTGGTCGAATACAGCGAAGAGGCCGTCGGTCGACTCGCCCTGGATCTGGCGCAGGCCCTGTGCCAGGCGGCATTGGATGACACACCCTTTGATCTGGCCCATGCCCTGTCGCAATTGCGTGAGCTCGATGAAGACGTGCGCCTGGGGCCCAGCACGGGATGCATCGTGGATGCGGCCGTGGCCCGCAATATTCCGTTCAGCCGGATGACCGAGGGAAGCATGGTGCGCTTTGGCTGGGGCAGCAAGCAGCGGCGCATTCAGGCCGCTGAGATTGACGTTACCAGTGCCATTTCGGAAGCCATTGCTCAAGACAAGGAACTCACCAAGAAGCTGCTGGCTGCTGCGGGTGTGCCTGTTCCTAACGGCCGCGCGGTGACGGACGCCGAAGATGCCTGGGTAGCGGCCTGCGAAATTGGTCTGCCGGTGGTGGTTAAACCCAATGACGGCAACCAGGGCAAGGGCGTTACGGTCAACATTACCGACAAAGAGCACCTGCTCAAGGCCTACGCGGCAGCCGCCGAATTTCGGGATGACATTCTGGTTGAGCGCTACATGCCGGGCAACGACTTCAGGTTGCTGGTCGTGGGCGACAAGCTGGTCGCCGCTGCGCGAAGGGACCCACCTAAAGTGGCGGGCGACGGAGTACACACCATCACGGAGCTCGTCAATCTGGTGAATCAGGATCCGCGTCGTGGCTCGGGGCATTCGACTTCGCTCACCAAAATGCGCTTTGATGACATCGCGCACGCCTGCCTGGCCTCGCAAGGGTTCTCCGCGGATGACATTCCCGCCAAGGGACAGCGGGTCAACCTGCGCAACAACGCCAACCTGTCCACGGGTGGCTCTGCCACCGATGTCACCGACGATGTTCACCCGGACGTTGCCGCGCGCGCGGTGGCGGCGGCCCACATGGTGGGGCTTGATATTTGCGGCGTGGACGTGGTGTGCGACAGCATTCTGCGACCCATCGAGGAACAGGGCGGGGGCATTGTGGAGGTCAACGCAGCACCGGGCTTGCGCATGCACCTGAGCCCCTCGTTTGGCAAAGGCCGCCCGGTGGGTGAAGCCATCATCTCCACCTTGTTCAAGAACGGGCAGAACGGGCGCATACCCATTGTTGCGGTGACCGGAACCAACGGCAAAACCACCACGGTGCGCCTGATTTCGCATCTGCTGACACAAAACGGTCTGTGCGTGGGAATGACCAATACCGACGGCGTCTACGTTGGCGGCAACTGCATTGACACGGGCGACTGTAGTGGGCCAAAAAGCGCACGCAGCGTACTGCTGCACCCGGACGTCGATGCCGCCGTGCTGGAAACGGCCCGCGGCGGCGTTTTGCGCGAAGGCCTTGCATTTGACCGCTGTGATGTAGCCGTCGTTACCAACATCGGCAGCGGCGACCATCTGGGACTGAACTACATCACCACGGTGCAGGATCTGGCCGTATTGAAACGGGTGATCGTCCAGAACGTGTCCCCCAAAGGCGTCGCGGTACTCAATGCGATTGACCCTAACGTTTCCATCATGGCCAGCAAATGCCGCGGTGCGGTCACGTTCTTTGCCGTGGACAAATTCCACCCTGTGATGGCGACCCACCGGGCCCAGGGTCAGGCGGTGGTGTACGTTGAGGATGGCCACGTGGTGGCGGCAAAAGGCGATTTCCAGCAAAAGATTGCCCTGGCCGACATACCTATCACGTTGGGTGGCGCCATTGGCTTTCAGGTCGAAAACGTCATGGCTTCCGTCGCGGCAGTGTGGGCGCTGGGCGTTGATTGGGATGTCATCCGCCAAGGTCTGGCGCTCTTTGCCAACGATACGGACAACGCGCAGGGGCGTTTCAACCTGTTTCAGTACCGTGGTGCCACCGTGATTGCTGATTACGGCCACAACCCCGACGCCATGGTGGCCCTGGTACAGGCCGTGCAGGCTATGCCTGGGACCCGCCGCACGGTAGTCATTAGCGGCGCTGGGGACCGGCGCGATCAGGACATCCGCCAGCAAACCGAGATTCTGGGTGACGCATTTGATGAGGTCATCCTCTACGAGGACCAGTGTCAGCGCGGACGGCAGGATGGTGAAGTGATTGCCTTGTTGCGCCAGGGATTGGCCCAAGCGCGCCGCACCACCCACTCAATGGAAATCCAGGGCGAGTTTCTGGCGATTGATACCGCGATGGACAAACTGGCACCGGGAGAGTTGTGCCTGATCCTGGTGGATCAGGTGGAAGAAGCGCTTGCCCACATTGCCACGCGGGTGGCGAAGGGCTGATCCGGGAGGCTGCGGGAGCGGATCAGGCCCCTTCGAGGGCCGGCTCCCGCCCCATCAGGGCGGCAACGGCCTGTGCAGGTTTCAGGCGTCCATCCAGCAAATCGACCACCGCCTCGGCAATGGGCATGTCCACGCCTAGACTGCGAGCGCGCTGCAACACGGTACGCGCGCTATAAACGCCTTCAGCCACGTGACCCAGCGTTTCAACCGCTTGCTGCAGCGTTTTGCCTTGCGCCAAAGCCAAGCCCACGCGCCGGTTGCGAGACAGATCGCCAGTAGCGGTCAACACCAAATCCCCCAAGCCACTCAAGCCCATGAAGGTTTCAGTTTTGGCACCCAACGCCAGCCCTAAACGCGTCATCTCGGCGAGCCCGCGGGTAATCAACGCGGCGCGGGCATTGAGACCCAGTTGCAGTCCATCACACAAGCCCGTTGCAATAGCCAGAACGTTCTTCACGGCTCCGCCCACTTCGACACCCACCACATCGTCATTCGCGTAGACACGCAGCGTCGGGCTGTGGAAGGCGGCAACCAAGGCATCACGCACCTCGGCATGCATACTCGCCGCCACCAGGGCCGTGGGTTGACCCAGCGCCACTTCTTGCGCAAAGCTGGGGCCACTGAGCACGCCGGCGCGCAGGCCGGGGGCGACCTCGCCCTGCACTTCGTGGCCCAGCAGCCCGGAAGCCGTGCTCACCCCTGCCTCAAAGCCCTTGCACAACCACGCTACCGGGGCGCGGCAACCACGCATCTGCGAGAGCAAACCGCGAAGCCCCGCCATGGGTGAAGCCACGATCACCAAGTCATATTGCGACAGTGAATCGACCAGTTCAGGCAAATTGCTCGCACTGATCTGCAAGTCCGAAGGCAGCGCAACCCCGGGCAGGTAGCGCCGGTTTTCACGCTGCTGCAGCAAGGCCTGCCCCTGCTGGGCATCACGCACCCAGAGGGTGACCTGGTGGCGTGACAGTCTGTTGCAACAAGCACTGATGGACAATGCTGTGCCCCACGCTCCGCCACCCAGCACTATTATTTTCATAGCTGCTTACGCAATGAATACGGGGGCTAGAGGCCGATTGGACTTAAAAATTTACTGGGGCAAGCTGCCAGCAGGCGCGCCAGCACTTTCCGCTTTCTGCTGCTCATACATGGCCTGGAAATTGATTTCAGACAGATGCACCGGTGGAAAACCACCGCGCTGAATCAGGTCTGCCACGTTACCGCGCAAATAGGGATACACGATCTGGGGACAGGCAATGCCCATGATCTGACCCAATTGTTCTTGCGGCAGGTTGCGGATTTCGAAAATACCGGCCTGCTTCGCTTCTACGAGAAACACGGTTTTATCCTTGATTTTGGTCTGCACGGTTGCCGTCACACACACTTCATAGATGCCCTCGGCAACCGGTGTTGCTTCTACGCCAAGCTGGATGTCCACCGCTGGCTGCTCTTGGTCCAGCAATATGCCGGGAGAGTTGGGCTGCTCCAGCGAAGCCTCCTTCAGGTAGACGCGCTGAATCTGGAAAATAGGATCTTGGTCAGACATGGAAAAACCTTCAAAGTAAAACAAAGCCCGCCCGAAATACGCCGGACGGGCTGACAACAGGAAATGCAATTGTGAGGGATTATCTCAGCCGAAAACCCGCCAAGAGTAAACCCCGCACGTGACTTTTATGTGGCAATCAGACTGCGTTGAGCAAAGGCAACAAACCGCCCCTGCTGTCCAGCGCCATCAGATCATCGCAACCGCCCACATGGGTGGAACCAATGAAAATTTGCGGCACGGTGCGCCGACCGGTGATTTCCATCATCTTCACACGCTCATCGGGCCGCGTGTCAATGCGGATTTCTTCAATGCTCTCCACGCCCTTGGACAGGAGAACCCGCTTCGCCTGCACGCAGTAAGGGCAGACAGCGGTGGTGTACATCTTGACAGATTGCATGGATTTAGCCTCGCTCAATAGGAAGATTCGCGGCTTTCCAGCTTGCCAGCCCACCACCCAGGGATTGAGCCTGCTCGTAACCCAGTTTCTTCGCAATCGCAACAGCCCGGCCGGAACGCGCGCCCGACTGGCACACCAGAATCAAGGGAACGGTCTTGTTCTTGACCGCACCCGTAAGCTTGCTTTCCAGCTGGCCCAGCGGAATATTTTTGGCTCCACCCACATGCGCGGCCGCAAACTCCGCCGGCTCGCACACATCAATCACCACCCCTTTTTCACGATTGATCAGCTGCACCGCCGTCGCGGGGTCCAAACCGGTCATCGCAGCGCCCTTCATCACAGGCCACAGCAACAGCGCCCCCGAAGCCACCGCTATGGAAATCAACATCCAGTTATCGAAAATGAATTTCACTTTGTTCCTTGTTAGTTACTTAACCGTCAGCCCTCCATTTTAGAATGATGGCTGTTTCGCTGCCGGACACCCGGCCCCAATCCCGCATTTACTTCGGTCACCATGTACAAACTTGTTCTCGTTCGCCACGGCGAATCCACCTGGAATCTTGAAAACCGCTTTACCGGATGGACCGACGTTGATCTGACGCCCACCGGGGTCGAGCAGGCAATCAATTCCGGCCGCCTGCTGAAGTCCGAGGGTTACGAGTTCGATATTGCCTACACCAGTGTGCTCAAGCGCGCAACGCGTACGCTGTGGCATTGCCTGGATGAAATGGATCGCACCTGGTTGCCTGTGGTGCACTCCTGGCGTCTGAACGAGCGCCATTACGGCGCACTGCAAGGGCTGAACAAAATTGACATGGCCAAGCAATACGGCGATGCCCAGGTTTTGCAGTGGCGCCGCAGCTATGACACGCCGCCGCCGGCGCTGGAACCCACCGATGCCCGCTGTGAACGCTCCGACCCCCGCTATGCCAAGCTGCAACCCGAGCAAATTCCGCTGACCGAATGCCTCAAGGACACGGTCGCACGCGTCATGCCATTCTGGAACGACTCCATGGCACCCGCCATCCTGAGCGGAAAACGCGTGCTGGTGGCGGCCCACGGCAATTCGATCCGGGCGCTGGTGAAGTATCTGGACAACATTTCCGACGACGACATCGTCGGTCTGAACATCCCCAACGGTATTCCTCTGGTGTACGAACTGGACGCAAACCTCAAACCGATTTGCCACTACTACCTCGGCGACGCCGAAGCAGCCGCCAAAGCTGCTGCCGCAGTGGCATCCCAGGGTAAAGCCTAGGTAAAGACGGGTCCGTTTCTGACCTGTTTTCCGGCTATTCCCGGCATTTGATTCAGGAACTGAGGGAACTCAAAGCGGAGGCCCTCCTCCAAGGTGTATATTGAATCCACACAGGAATACTTATGGGTCAAAAACTAAAAATTGCAGGCTGGATCGGCGTGGGCGTCATGGCTGGGGCATTGACAACGGTGTCGCTCCAGACTGTTGCGCGCAATACGCTTGCGCCTTTGCCGCTGGAAGAGTTGCAGCAACTGGCTGCCGTCTTCGGCATGGTCAAGAGCGACTATGTCGAGCCGGTCGATGAGAAAAAACTGATCACCGAAGCCATATCGGGCATGGTCTCCAGTCTGGACCCGCATTCCCAGTACTTTGACAAGAAATCGTTCAAGGAATTCAAGGAAGGCACCTCTGGCCGCTTTGTGGGCGTGGGCATCGAAATCACCCAGGAAGACGGTTTGGTCAAAGTGGTGTCTCCCATTGAGGGTTCGCCCGCGTTCCGCGCGGGCCTCAAGACCAACGACCTGATCACCCGGGTGGACGACGCGGCGGTGAAGGGCATGACCCTGAACGACGCCGTGAAGCGCATGCGGGGTGAACCCAATACCAAGGTCATTCTCACGATCTTCCGCAAGGACGAAAACAGAACCTTTGCCGTCACCATTGTTCGCGAAGAGATCAAGCAGCAGTCCGTGCGGGGCAAAGTCATGGAGCCGGGCTATGCCTGGATCCGTGTCAGCCAGTTCCAGGAACGCACCGTGGAGGACTTCGCCAAAAAACTCGAAGAAATCTACAAGCAGGACCCCAACATCAAAGGCTTGGTGCTGGATTTGCGCAATGACCCGGGCGGTCTGCTCAATGCCGCAGTGGCGGTATCGGCAGCCTTTCTCCCAGAGAACGTGACGGTGGTGTCCACCAACGGACAAACCGCCGACAGCAAGCAGGTATTCAAGGCTACCCAGCGCGATTATCTGAGTCGCGATGGCTCGGACCCGCTGAAGGCATTGCCGGCAGCACTGAAAAAAGTTCCTTTGATCGTACTGGTGAACGAAGGCTCGGCGTCTGCCAGCGAGATCGTGGCGGGCGCGTTGCAGGATCATAGCCGTGCCACCATCATGGGCTCCCAGACTTTCGGCAAAGGTTCCGTTCAGACATTCCGCCCCTTGGGGCCTGATACCGGCTTGAAGATCACCACCTCGCGTTACTACACCCCGAGTGGGAAATCCATTCAGGCCAAGGGCATCGTGCCCGACGTGATGGTGGACGAAACCGAAGAAGGCAGCCCTTTTGCAGCCCTTCGCACGCGTGAAGCCGATCTGGGTAAACACCTTGCAAGCGGTCAGGGTGAAGAAGTGAAAGACGCCGCCCGTGAAAAGGCCCGCGAAGAAGCGCTCAAGCGCCTGGAGGAAGAGTCGCGCAAGCCCGCTTCGGAGCGTCGTCCGCCCGAGTTCGGTTCGGACAAGGATTTCCAGTTGATACAGGCGATCAACCAGCTGAAAGGACGCCCCGTCCTGATCAGCAAGACCCAGGTGGAACGCAAGGAAGAACCCAAAGACAATTGACCTGCGCCATGGATGATTTGCAGTTGCTGCGCTATTCGCGCCACATCCTGCTCAACGAGTTGGGAGTGGAGGGGCAGCAGCGGATTTTGGAAGCACATGCGCTGGTGATCGGTGTGGGGGGGTTGGGTTCCCCTGCCGCGCTCTACCTTGCCACGGCCGGAATCGGGCACCTCACGCTGGTTGACCACGACACAGTGGACTTGACCAACCTGCAACGCCAGATCATTCATACGGAGGCCCGTATTGGGCAGCCCAAGGTCGAATCGGCGCGCCAGACTCTATTGGCCATCAATCCCGGCCTGCAGATCACGGTGCTGAACGAGCGCGCCGATGCGACACGCCTGGATACGCTGGTTGCAGATGCCGACGTAGTGCTGGATTGCAGTGACAACTTCTCCACACGACAGGCCCTCAACGCTGCGTGCGTTCGCCACCATGTGCCACTGGTATCCGGTGCCGCCATCCGCTTTGACGGTCAACTGGCGGTGTACGACCCGCGCCAGGACGACTCACCTTGCTATGCCTGCGTGTTCCCTCCCACCACCGACTTTGAAGAAACGCGCTGTGCCACCATGGGCGTGTTCGCGCCGTTGGTGGGCATCATTGGCAGCATGCAGGCGGCTGAAGCGCTCAAGTTGGTCAGTGGCGCCGGGGAGCCCGCCATCGGACGCCTCCTGATGCTCGATGGCCGCAGCATGGGCTGGACGGATATCCGGCTGCCGCGCAACCCCCAGTGCCCGGTGTGCGGCACGGCTCACCAGCCCGGGTAGCAGCTGCCGTGCCGGCGTCGAAAATCGCCAGGCTTCTCGGCATTCCCTGACGCAAACAGGCCCCGAGCCTGCGCACGGGCCGCGACTTCCTGGCGGTCATAGCGGCCCTTGCGTGCATGCCAGCGATACGACCAGGCATTTCCCTGCGTCACCATCCATGCACCGACGTCGGCCCCTTTTACACGCACGCGCGCGACCAGACGCCTGTAGTCATCCTGTGCGCGGCTTTGCACCTGCACGCGATGGTGCAGCGCTACCTGCGCCAGTGCCTGGCGCGCTTGTGGACCCCACGGCTGACAGATTTCCGGGGCATCCAGCCCCTCCAGACGCACATGGCGCAATGACCCGCCGCCGATCGGGCGCACATGCAAGGTGTCGCCGTCGACCACATATTCGACGAATCCACTCCAATCCCCCGCCGCATATGCGCTAGCTGCTATAAAAATAAGAGCAATCGAGAGAAAAACTGATTTCATGGCAGCATCATAGATGGCCACGGCCACACTAAGATACGGGGAATCTTCCTCACCCACCACCCAATGACCCCACTTGCCCGATGGCTGCCATTTTTACAGTGGCCCCGCCCCACTGCCGCAATACTGCGAGGGGAATTGGTGGCCGGGCTAACGGTTGCGCTGATCATCGTGCCGCAGTCCGTCGCCTATGCCGCGCTGGCGGGGATGCCCTTGATTACCGGCATCTATGCCTCTTTTTTGCCGGCCCTGGTGGCGGTCTTGTGGAGTGCCTCGCCACGTCTGTCCGTGGGTCCGACGGCATTGACGAGCCTGTTGGTCATGGCATCGCTCACCGGCCTGGCGGATCCGGGTAGCGCCCAGTGGGTCGCTTTGGCCGTCTGGCTGGCTTTGTTAAGCGGGTTGATGCAACTGGCCTTGGGACTGGGCCGGTTCGGCTGGATTCTGAATCTGGTGAGCTCGCCGGTTCTGGCGGGCTTCACCCAAGCGGCCACCGTGCTGATTGTGTTGTCGCAGTTGCCGCCTTTGATCGGCATGCAAAGCACCTGGTCGGAATGGCATTCCCTGCGCGTGGCGCCGGCCGATGCCGCATTTGGCCTGGTCAGTCTTGCTGTACTGGTAATCGGCAAGAAGCTGGCGCCCAACGCGCCCACCGTGATGGCCGTGGTGGTGGGCGCCGGCGTCGTGAGCTACCTTAGCGGATTTGCAGCGCATGGAGGTGCCGTGATCGGCAGCCTGCCTTCGGGCTTGCCGGGTCTTTACTGGCCAGGCGGCTTGGACTGGACTACGCTGGGGGCATTGGTTGTGCCCGCCATGGTGATTTCACTCGTGAGCTTTCTCGAAACCGCATCCAGCGCCAAGGCCGAAAGCCAGCTGGAGGGAAAACCGTGGAACGATAACCAGGACCTTATCGCCCAAGGCCTCGCTAAAATGGCATCGGGCTTAACCGGCGGATTCCCAACCAGCTCCTCATTTTCACGGTCTGCCATCAATTTGTATGCCGGTGCAAAAACTGGCTGGGCCACAGTGGTCACGGTTGCCATGGTTCTGGCCGTGTTGTTATGGCTCACGCCCGCGCTGTACCACGTGCCTTCAGCAGCGCTTGCAGCGGTGGTGGTGGCCGCTGTCAGCAGCCTGTTCAAACCAGCCAGCTTTGTGCGACTATGGCGGGTGATGCCCGTAGAAGCCCTCACCATGGGCGTCACTTTCCTGGTCACCCTGGTCACCGCGCCCCGCATTTACTGGGGTGTGCTGGCCGGTGTTTTGATGGGGCTGAGCCACTTTCTGCACCAGCGCCTGCATCCGAGAATCATTGAAGTGGGCCTGCATCCGGACGGGAGTCTGCGTGACCGGCACCTCTGGCAATTGCCGCCCTTGGCACCCCATTTTTACGCCCTGCGCATGGATGCCGAACTGGATTTCGCGGCAGCGAGTAGCCTGGAGCGCACTATTGTTGACTACCTGGGTAATCATCCGGACGTTCGCCATGTCGCGTTGTTTGCCCATCCCATCAACCGGATTGATGCCACAGGCGTGGAGGCATTCGGCCAGATCGCACGCTACTTGACTGGACGCGGCATAGCCCTGCATATCAGCGGCATCAAACTGCCAGTCGAAACCGTTTTACGCCGCGCAGGGCAGTTGCAGGAGAGCCCCCTGCTTCGGCTGTATCGCACGGACACAGAGGCTCTGGCGGACATTGCGCGGTTGCCATCGTCTTGATTGAAGCAGGAAAGCGACCGTACAAACCCCATTTCGAGTGCAGGCAGTCGCCTGCTTTTCTGGCCTTATTTCGTGCAGAACAGCGCATCGCATCCTGTTAGACTTTGCCTGCAAAACACCGAATCAAACCGTGGTCTCCAAAGCCCCAAACACCATCATTGAATTGCGCAGCCTGCAGTTGGATGACGCGCGTGCACTTCTGGACCATGACATGGTGCAGGCCCTCCCGTCGGCCGAGGAATCGGGTAGTGATTACCTGCAGGGAATCATTAACGGCCTGTGTGAGTTGTCACTCAAGGACCCCCTGACGGGGCTCGCCAATCGCAGACACCTTTGTGCGGTGCAGGAGCGCACTATTGATGGCGTTGCGCGATCAGGAAGCCCGGCACTCTTGTTGATGCTGGACATTGACCACTTCAAGAAAGTGAACGATACCTACGGTCATCAGGCTGGTGATCAGGTACTGCGCACCGTGGCCAAATGCCTGGCCAGTTGCGTGCGGCCCATGGATACCCTGGCCCGCTACGGCGGTGAAGAGTTTGCAGTGGTTTTACCCAACTGCCACACGTCTTTTGGCATAACGGTAGCCGAGCGCATCCGTCAGACCGTCGAGTCTTTGGCGATTCAGATTTCACCCGGTGTCACCATCCACGTCACCGTCAGCGTAGGCGGTGCTTACGCGCCCGAGTGGGTACGCTCAACCGCTGCCTTGTGGACGGAGCGCGCCGACGTGCAGTTGTACAAAGCCAAGACGGAAGGACGCAACCGTGTCTTTCTGGACCAGCAACAAGAAATTTTTGTCAGTGCAGAAGAGAAAAATCTTCTGTTTGGCCATCTCGCGCTGGGTGATCCTGCGTGGGTCGAAAGTGTTCCCAGCGAAATGTCGGGCGCATCCGTCCACAGCGCGATGCAGAGGGTTAATTGATGTCTGATGTGCTGAATCCACCTGAACCCAGCGCGAGCAGCGCCACGGTTCCCCTCAAGCCTTTGGGAAAGGTGGTGGCCGTAACCAGCGGCAAGGGTGGCGTGGGCAAGACGTTCGTCTCAGCCAACCTGGCTGCTGCCTTGGCCAAACTGGGCCACCGGGTACTGGTGCTCGATGCCGACCTGGGACTGGCCAATCTGGACGTGGTTCTCAATCTGTACCCAAAGATCACTCTGCACGATGTGTTCACGGGTAAAGCCAAGCTCGAAGAAGCCATCATCCGGGCACCGGGCGGATTTTCCGTGCTGCTGGCCGGCTCGGGTATGGTGGAATATTCCCGCCTCACGCCCGAGGTGCGGGGAGACTTCCTGCGCATCATGAACGGACTGGTGCCGCATTACGACATCGTGCTACTGGACACGGGGGCAGGGATTTCCGATGTGGTTCTGTTTGCCGTGTCCCTCGCCTCCGAAGTGCTGGTAGTGGCCACGCCCGAGCCCACCTCGCTTACGGATGCGTATGCAACCATCAAAGTGCTGGTCGGACAACAGAAACGGCAGAGCATCCGGATGGTGATCAACCAGACCGCACGCTTGGGCGATGGACGGGCCATTACCGTTCAGCTACAACAGGTGTTGGATCGATTTGTCGTCAGCGAGCCCGGACGACCCATCAAACTGATTCACATGGGTGATATTCCTGCGGACCCGTCGGTACGCCAAGCCATCATGCGACGCCAGTTGCTGATGCAAAGCACCCCCGGCAGCCCAGCGGCAATGGCGATCTCCCAACTGGCGCTCAAGATCCAGGACGCGGTCATTCCACGCTGAACAGCGCTTGGCGTGGCTCACGCGCTGATGATCCAGCCCTCCAGGGGATCCACATCAGGAGGCAAACCGTATCGGGGCGCACCATTGAGGTGCTGCTGGTACGACCACGCCGCCTGCACCAGGCAGAGCGCGGCGTCCAGGGCATCACCGGATGCATCGTCAACCAGCGCGTCTCTTTGCGCATGCGATACCTTCAGACGCAAACCTAATCGGCTGTGACCCATTTCCAGTGCGGTTACAAGATCCTTGCGGGCAATCAGGCGATCAACGGTCTGTTTGGCCTTCTCATCGCTTTTGTAGCTACGCAGCCCCAATATTTCCCGGGCCAGCAGGCCTGGATAGGCCTCCAATGCCACGCGACGGGGTTCCCCTTCAGCATTTACGTCCAGCACATCGCCTGCATGCAGGCTTGGCAGGTGGACACCGGCCTCCAAAAGCAGTGGTGCTCCAGCGTGCAACATGTAAGCGACGGGTGGGTTCACCCATTTCATGGATGGACTCGACCCCGCGAGACGGTCCGTAGCACGGTGGGCAAATTTGCCACCCACAGGGCGCTCGGCACAAAATCCTGCAAACCGGGTGCGGATGTCTTCCCGGCTCAGTGAGGCGTAGTGCTGGACGCAGGCTTTCCACTCCAGCGGCCAGCCCATCGCCTCAACCAGTTCACGAGGCAAGCCAAAGGGCAAGTCAAAAGCGCCCAACCAGCTCTGCGGTAGGCACAGCCAATCGGAAAAAGCTTGCAGGGACTCCAGTCGTTCGATTCGTGTGAGTCGCACGCGACCACTGGTCAAATCACCAAAAGCCAGAACAATCTGCTTGCGCTTGGTCGGACTGCTGGAGAAATCGCACCCCAGCAGCACGGTCATGGCAGCCGAGTCAGACCCGCCCGATGATGGATGCCGTTGCCATCAACTCCTCAAGCAAAGCCAGAGACACTTGCCCCGAAACTGCGTAAGGATTGAGCTCAGGCTTCTCAGCGTACTTCAGAAGAATGCTGTGATTGATTTTGGACATGTTGACCTGGCCCATGGTCCACCCACCGAAACGGCGCTCGGAGATTTCTTCGTAGTGCAAAAGCACAACATCCTTGTGCCGGGCGTCTCTCTGAATGTGACCGTACAACTCACTCACGGGCATCCGTCCACCTTCAATGGCTTGCAGAAAAATGCCGCCACCGTAACAAAGAATGCCGGTAATGCCGGATGTGGGGTTGTACTGACGGGACTGGGCCAGGATCGCCTCGATCGCATCCGCACTGGGATCAATCGCGCGACTGGCGTAAAGCAAACGTACCAACATGGGATCAACCTTTCCGGGGAATCAGGGACAAGAATTCGCGCCGCAGGTTCGGGTCTTTCAGGAATACGCCACGCATGACCGAGTTGATCATCTTGCTGTCCATATCCTTCACGCCGCGCCAAGCCATGCAATAGTGACTGGCCTCCATCACGATGGCGAGGCCATCGGGCTGCGTTTTTTCCTGAATCAGGTCGGCCAGCTGCACCACTGCCTCTTCCTGAATTTGAGGACGTCCCATAATCCATTCGGCAAGGCGAGCGTATTTGCTCAACCCGATGACATTGGTGTGTTCGTTGGGCATGACGCCAATCCATATTTTCCCGATAACAGGGCAAAAATGGTGACTGCAGGCGCTGCGCACCGTGATGGGCCCCACAATCATCAACTCATTGAGGTGACCGACGTTGGGAAACTCGGTGATGGTCGGGCCCGCTACATAACGGCCGCGAAATACCTCATTGACGTACATCTTGGCCACCCGACGCGCGGTATTGTCGGTATTGTGGTCATTTTCGGTATCAATGACGAGGCTGCTCAGCACGCCTTTCATCTTGTCTTCCACTTCATCCAGCAACAGCTCCAACTCGCCAGGCTCGATGAACTGCGCAATATTGTCATTGGCGTGAAAGCGCTTGCGCGCAGCTTGCACACGCTCCCGAATCTTGACGGAAACAGGAGTTCCCTCATCCGCATCAACTGAATTCATGGTGCTCTGTTTCTTCATTAACATCAAAGAATACTACCAGCCTTTGGGCGACAAGGTTTGCAGGTCAAGCCCAAGTCCCCAAGGCGCAGAATGCTATGAAATCAATAGCGTCTTCCGGTTAAAAACAGAAGCAGGCGCATCACACCGAATGCCAGTCGGTCCAGTGCACGCTGTTGCCAGGGGCGATCAGCGCAAAGCTGGGGGTCAAGCTTGACTGTGGGGGTTTCCATGGCGGTGATCAGGCAGGTTCGCAACTCCTCGGCGAACACAGTGTCCTCGACCACGACGTTGGCCTCCCGCGCCAGCAAGAGACTCAAGGGATCGAGATTGGATGAGCCCACGGTAGCCCAGTGCCCATCTACCACGGCCACTTTGGCATGGAGAAAACCAGCAGAGTACTCGTGTATCTCGACACCTGCCGCCAGTAGCACGCCAAAAACCGGCCGCGTGGCGTGGTACTGCATGAAATTTTCGTAACGACCCTGCAGCAGCAATCGCACCCGCACTCCGCGGCGCGCGGCGTGTATCAATGCCCGGCGCAGCTTGCCACCGGGCAAAAAATAGGCATTGGCAATCAGGACTTCCTGGCGCGCACTGGCGATGGCCTTGCGATAGGCCCGTTCAATCCGGGTGCGGTTGAGCAGGTTGTCGCGCAGTACCAGCATGGCATTGGAGCCGGCGCTGTGTGAATCCGCGGAGCTGGAAGGTGTCCACACAGGGCACAGGGACGCCGTACCGGCGTTCTGCAAGGTCTGCCGTGCACCTTCAAACTGCATGTGCTCCAACTGCAGCGTCAGTTGCAGCCGCTCCCAGAACTGAACCATGGTTCGGTGAACATCCGCCACCAAAGGGCCCCTGACCTGTACAGAAAAATCGAACCGCGGCGACTCCAGGACACCGTGAGCAGGATCAAAAAGATCATCCAGAATATTGATCCCGCCACAAAAGACTACGGCTGCATCGACCACGCACAGCTTGCGATGCAGCCGGCGCCAGCGACCGGGAATCAACAAACCCCAGCGTCCCAGGGGGGAGAAGCGGTGCCAGTTGACGCCCGCTTCCGTGAGCCGATGCGCCCAGTCGACTGGAACCGAGGGTGTTCCAATGCCATCCATCACCAGGTAAACGGCTACACCTCGCTGCGCGGCCCGAACCAGGGCCGTCGCCACCCGTTCTCCGGAAGCATCAAAACTGAAGATGTAGGTTTCCAGGCGCACTTCCAGCGTGCTGCGGTCGATCGCATCGACCAGCGCCGGGAAAAATGCGGCTCCGCCTTCCAGCAGGTTCAGCTGATGACCTGGCCTGGGCTGCGGGAAGGCCACTAGGCCTCCAACGGAAGGTCAAACTCGGCGATCAATGGCAGATGGTCCGACATGCGCCCCCATATGCGCCCGCGCGGAACCTCCAGGCCCAAGGGCTGGAGGCCACGCGCAAACACGTAGTCCAGTTGCACCACAGGCAGACGGGATGGGAAGGTAGCCACCCGCTGGGCTCCGAACGACGTCAATCCCGCAGCACCCAGCGCTTTCTGAACCAGCGTGCCCCAGTCATTGAAGTCACCCGCCACCACCAGTGGCACATCTGCGGGTATCTCCCGCTCGATAAAGCGTGCGACCTGGTCAAGCTGGCGTACCCGGCTCGCCTTGATCAGACCCAAGTGCAGCACCACGACATGCACGGCTCTGCCATGCACCAGCACCTCAGAATGCAACAACCCGCGCTGCTCAAAACGGTGGTCCGACATGTCCTCGTGCTGGTGCCCCACAACCGGCCAGCGCGTCAGCATGGCGTTGCCATGCTCTCCGTGGCGGGTATGGGCGTTGGTCTGATAAATCGCGGTGTAACCCTCAGGCGCCAGAAAATCAGCCTGCGGCATCTCCGGCCACTGGGTGAAATACTCAGACTCCTTGCGGTGCATCTTGCGCACCTCCTGTAAACACACAATGTCTGCGTCTAGTTGTTCGACCGCGTGGCCCAGATTGTGAATTTCAAGGCGTCGTCTGGGTCCAATGCCCTGTACGCCTTTGTGAATGTTGTACGTGGCTACGCGCAAAAGTGTCATGTGGTTTCGTTCTCGCTCGGTCGTACAGACTCTGCAAATCGGGGAAGCCATAGTATGGCTTCGGCATTGGAGGGTGAAAAACACTTTGCGGCGGCCTGCTGGTAAGGCAACCACTGGTAGTGAGTGTGCTCCAGAGGGGCCAGCGTCACAGGGCAGGCGAACGGCACCTGTAACCCGAAAACATGCTCGGTGTTGTGGCTCACGCCTGGGGCGTAGCGATCCAACCAGCGGGGATAAATGCTGTACACATTTTCCAGATGCCAATCCTGTATCAAGGTTGCCGGCGGCAACCCCGAAAGGCCATCAACTACCGCTTCGATACCGGTTTCCTCGCGCACTTCGCGCACCGCAACCTGCGCCAACGGCTCGTCCAGTGTGTCTTTGCTACCCGTAACCGACTGCCAGAACTCTGCCAATTCCCCCACGCCGTCGGCACGCCGGATCAGCAACACCTCCAGCAACGGGGTGTAGATAACGACGAGAACCGATTCGGGAATCTTGTAAGGTTTGGGCATAAAAAAAGGGCGCTGCAGCAGCGCCCTTTCATTGTGCACCAGCCGGGGAATCAACCCGCCTTTGCCGCCTCGGGAGTGCGCAGACGGATATGCAACTCGCGCAATTGCTTTTCGTCCACTGTACTGGGTGCCTGCGTCAACAGACACTGCGCGCGCTGTGTCTTGGGGAAGGCGATGACGTCGCGAATAGACTCGGCGCCCGTCATCAGCGTCACGACACGGTCCAGACCGAAAGCCAGGCCGCCGTGCGGTGGCGCACCGTATTGCAAGGCGTCCAGCAGGAAGCCAAACTTGAGCTGGGCTTCTTCTGGCGTGATCTTCAATGCGTCAAATACCTTCTGCTGCACATCGGCACGGTGAATACGCACCGATCCGCCACCCATTTCCCATCCGTTCAGGACCATGTCATAGCCCTTGGAAATACATTTCTCAGGCGCGGTAACCATCCAGTCCTCGTGTCCATCTTTCGGCGCGGTAAACGGATGGTGCGTTGCCGTGTAGCGCTGGGCTTCTTCATCGAACTCAAACATGGGAAAGTCGACCACCCACAGAGGGCGCCAGCCCTTCTCAAAAAGGCCATTCTTCTTGCCGAACTCGCTGTGTCCGATCTTGATGCGCAGGGCTCCAATGGCGTCGTTCACAACCTTGGCCTTGTCGGCACCAAAGAAAATCAGATCGCCATCTTGTGCGCCCGTACGCGCCAGGACTTCGGCAACGGCCTTGTCATGGATATTCTTGACAATGGGGCTTTGCAAGCCGTCGCGGCCCTTGGCCAACTCATTGACCTTGATGTAGGCAAGTCCTTTGGCCCCGTAGATCTTGACGAACTCGGTGTAAGCGTCGATCTCGCTGCGGGTCAATCCACCGGATTCCCGGGCTCCGCCCGGCACGCGCAGTGCGACCACGCGGCCACCCTTCATGGTGGCGGCACCGGCGAACACTTTGAAGTCCACGTCGGTCATCACGTCGGTCACTTCGGTGAACTCCATCTTCACACGCAAGTCCGGCTTGTCGGAGCCGTACTGGTACATCGCTTGCGCATATGTCATGACCGGGAACTCGCCCAGATCCACGTTGATAGTGTTCTTGAACACCGTCGTAATCATGCCCTGGAACATGTCGCGGATTTCTTCCTCGCCCAGGAACGAGGTTTCGATATCAATCTGGGTGAATTCGGGCTGGCGGTCGGCGCGCAAGTCTTCGTCACGGAAGCATTTGGTGATCTGGTAATAGCGATCGAACCCTGCCACCATCAGCAACTGCTTGAACAGCTGGGGGGACTGCGGAAGCGCAAAGAAATGGCCATCGTGCACACGGCTGGGCACCAGATAGTCGCGCGCGCCTTCCGGGGTGGACTTGGTCAGCATGGGGGTCTCAATGTCCACAAAACCATTGGCGTCCAGAAACTTGCGCACTTCCATCGACACGCGGTAGCGCAGCATCAGGTTGTTTTGCATATACGGGCGGCGCAGATCCAGGACGCGGTGGGTCAGACGCGTGGTTTCCGACAGGTTATCGTCATCCAGCTGGAACGGCGGCGTGACCGAGGGGTTCAGCACAATCAGTTCATGGCAGAGCACTTCAATCTTGCCGCTCTTCAGGTTCTCGTTGACCGTGCCTTCTGGCCGCGCACGCACCAAGCCCTTAACCTGAACGCAAAATTCGTTGCGAAGGCCTTCTGCTTCCTTGAACATCTCCACGCGATCAGGATCACATACCACCTGCACATAGCCTTCACGGTCACGCAAATCAACAAAGATCACACCACCATGGTCACGCCGGCGATTCACCCAGCCGCACAAGGAAACGGTTTCGCCCAGTTGGGCGTCGGTCACAAGACCGCAATAGTGGGAGCGCATGGCCATAGCTTGCTTTCAAAGCGCTGCATCAGGGCAGCGGGTTTAACAGATAACGATTATTTGGAAAGGACCGGCTTGGGAACCGGCATGGATGGCGCGACTGATCCCATGGAGATCACGTAGGTCAAAGCCTCGTCCACACTCATATCGAGCTCAATGACGTCCGCTCTGGGCAACATCAGAAAAAAACCGCTGGTCGGATTCGGCGTCGTGGGTACGTAGACGCTGACAAAGTCCGAGCCGAGGTGGCGCGACACTTCCCCATCGGGGACACCCGTCTGGAATGCGATGGTCCAGCTTCCCTGGCGTGGATACTGCACCAGCAAGGCCGTGCGAAAGGCGTTGCCGTTGCTGGAAAACAGCGTGTCGGAAACTTTTTTGACGCTGTTATAAATCGATTTGACGATCGGAATGTGAATAAACAAGTGGTCCCATTGCTTGACCCACCAACGTCCCGCCACATTGGAAACCAGAGCGCCTGTGGCGAGCAAAACAGTGGCCACCAGCAATACGCCCAATCCCGGAATGTGGTGAAGTCGCTCAATGGATGGCGCCATGCTGGCCGACGTCACTGCGCCAATCCCGGAAAGCAGGCCACCAAATATGGCATCCAGCATGCCGACCAGCCAAAGCAGCACCCAGATGGTGATGGCCAACGGGAGCCAAACCATCAGGCCGGTCAGCAGGTATTTTTTGATAGGCACGGTCGATCCAGTCTAGATAGGGTCGTCAACAGCGATTAGCTGCCAGAAGCCGGGGGAGTCGCGGGCGCCGCAGCGGCAGCCGGTGCAGGTTCCGCCTTGGGAGAGGCTGCTGCAGGCCCCCCCTCAGAAGCAGCCGGACTGGCTGAACCCGCACTGGGGCCTCCCTTGAAATCGGTGGCGTACCAACCCGATCCCTTCAGCTGGAACCCCGCTGCGGTGAGCTGTTTTTTGAAGGACGGTTGGGCGCAGGAAGGACAAATCTCCAAAGGAGCGTCCGACATTTTCTGCAATACGTCCTTGGCAAACCCACAGGACTCGCATTTATAGGCGTATATAGGCATGGCTGTATGGCTCTGACTTCAAGTTGCAAAGCCTTCAATTATAGGGCGCAGGCTAAAAAAGTCCCACACGCACCACAATCTGCATGACAACCATGCCAAAGGCGAATCCGATGACGGCAAACACCAGGCTTTGCAGTAGCCCATTGGTACGCTTTTGCTCTGCCAGCAGCTCATCCATGACCCGGTTGGAGCCAGTGGCTTCGCGACGCAAAAAGGATTGCAGTAGCAGAGGCAGTTCTGGCAGAAGCCGCGCATACCGGGGCGCCTGCGCCTTGAGTTGGTCCAGCAAGGCTTGCGGCCCCACCTGCCCGAGCATCCACCTTTCGAGAAACGGTTTGGCGGTAGCCCAGAGGTCGAGTTCCGGATCCAGATCGCGACCCAGCCCTTCAATGTTGAGCAACGTTTTTTGCAGCAACACCAACTGGGGTTGAATCTCGACCTGAAAACGCCGGGACGTCTGAAACAGCCGCATCAACACCATTCCGAGCGAGATTTCCTTGAGTGGGCGGTCGAAATAAGGCTCGCAGACCGCCCGAATGGCCGCCTCCAGCTCATCCACCCGGGTCGTCAATGGCACCCATCCGGATTCAATATGCAACTCCGCTACCCGCTTGTAATCGCGCCGGAAGAAAGCCACAAAATTTTGCGCCAGATATTCCTTGTCGGTCTCGGTAAGCGTACCGACGATACCGAAATCCAGCGAAATGTAGCGACCGAATGTCTTCGGATCCAGGCTGACCTGGATGTTACCCGGATGCATGTCGGCATGAAAGAAGCCATCGCGGAACACCTGGGTAAAGAACAGCGTGACCCCATCGCGTGCCAGCTTGGGAATGTCCACTCCCGCGTCCCTGAGTTTGTCCACCTGGTTGATTGGCACGCCATACATGCGCTCCATCACCAGCACTTCTGTCGTGCAGTAATCCCACAGCATTTCAGGAATCAGGACCAGATCAAGCCCCTCCATGTTGCGCCGCAATTGCGCCGCGCTGGAGGCTTCCCGCACCAGATCCAGCTCATCGTGCAAATACTTGTCGAACTCGGCCACCACCTCGCGCGGCCGCAGGCGTTTGCCGTCGGCTGACATCCCGTCCACCCACCCGGCCATCATGCGCATCAGGCTCAGGTCTTTTTCAATCGCCGCGCGCATCTCGGGGCGCAGAACCTTGACGGCTACCTCGCGCAGCTGGTTCTTGCGGTCACGCAACACGGCAAAGTGCACCTGCGCGATGGATGCGCTGGCCACTGGCTCGCGTTCAAAGGACACAAATATCTCTGCCAGGGGCTTTTTCAATGCGCGCTCGATGGTGGCAACAGCCACATCGGAACTGAAAGGCGGCACACGGTCCTGCAAACGCGCCAACTCGTCGGCAATATCCAGGGGCATCAGATCGCGCCGGGTTGACAGCACCTGGCCAAATTTGACGAATATCGGCCCGAGGCGCTCCAGCGCCTCGCGCAAGCGCTGTCCACGCGGAGCCTCCAACTTGCGCCCTATCGTGAGCACCTTCACCACGCGCGTGAGCCAGGGCTTTTGAAAGCTGGTCAGTACCAGTTCATCCAGTCCGTAACGAAAGATGACCCAGGCAATAAAAACCCCTCGTGCCAGTCGACTCATGCAGCAGGCCTGTCCGACGCGCCCGCAGTGCGCGCACCTACAAACTGCTGCAGACCCTGCGCCATCGTTCGCACCGCCTGGACCAGCGCGTGCGCAGGTGCATCACCCATCAAGCGGGCAAGGTCTTCCTCCAGATCCCAGCGCACGTGGTCTGTCAGCCAATTCACGTCTGCGGCCAATTGCACATCGCCTTCGATTCGAACTCCGGGTTTGCCACCCTGCAGCAATGCTTGCGCGATGGCCAAAGGGGACTCCTCGGTAATAACCAGGGTCAGATCTGCAGCGGCGTCAACCGGCGCGAGATCGAGCAATCCTGCCGGGGTGATCACCACCTTGAAGGTCATGGTGCGCCATTGCAGAAGCACTGCGCGTCCTTTTTGGCGGACCAATCGCTCCATGGCCTGCGGTTCCTGCATCAACACATGGTTGAGCAAAAGGACCACGCGACGATGCGTTTCTTCCACGGCCCAAGCGGGTGGGGTAAGAGGAAGATTGAAGTTCTGGAGAATGCCCTCCAGCATGGAAAAAGGGGACTGTGTTGCCATAGTCCCCCATTATTCCCCGAATACGGGCAGGTTCCGCGCGGACCGCATTTTGCCCGTCAAAACACCGCGCTATTGCAGGGCTTGCACACCGGCCACCAGCCAGCCGCTCGCGCCGCTTTTGGCTTTGGTCATGTTCCAGACTTCCCGGAACGGGCTGGGGCCGGCCGAAGGCTCCTCGCGGATCATGCCGGAGAACTCCACGCTGGCCATGTATTCGTCCGCCTGCTCTTCGATGCCCAATAAATGCGCTTCAATCACCACCACTTCGGTGTGGTTGGGGCGGGTGCCGGTGTGGGACTCACGCTCGGCCAACTGGGACTTGATCTCGGTCAGCATGCCGTCGGTCATCATGGCGCGCAAGGAAGGGATGTCCGATGTATCCCATGCGGCCTGCAGTGTCACGAAATAGGCCTTGGCTGCCTTGAGGAAGCCTTCGCTGTCAAAGCCAGCAGGAACACCCCAAGCCTGCGAACCGGTCAACGCCGAGCCGATCATCGATCCAGAATTGGCAGGGGGAGCGTCAAACGCCATGCTGCTGCGCTCCCAAGGCCGGGCTGACGCATCGTTGCCCACATTCTCTGGACGGTACGGTTTGGAATCCGATAAAGGCAAATTGCCAGCGCCCTGGAACGCAAATGGGCTAGCTTGAGCAGATGCTTGCGCAGCGCGTCGGCGCATGAACCAGCCTACCGCCATCATGACCACCATTGCCAGTGCGGCAAACATCAGAATCTGTCCCATGCCTTCGCCCATTCCCAGTGAGTGCGCCAACCAGGCCAGACCCAGCCCAGCCGCCAAACCACCCAGCATGGCGCCCCAAGGCCGCTTCGGCGCCACGGCGGGTGCAGCGGCAGGAGCCGGTTTGGCCGCCGCATTGGTCACACCCTGTGCCGGTGCCGCCGGAGGAGTAGCCTGGCGCTGCGTCACGTTAGAGGATTGCTTGCCAAACGACCCACCGCCGCCCAGTCGCTTCGCGGCCTCCGCATTGATTCCGGAAAGAGCCAGAACAGCCGCCAGTGCAAAAGTCCAAATTTTCATGATGTCTCCAATGGAGCTTGTTATATGAGGCAAAAAACTGCGAATTGCAAGCCTCAGGACTTGATTCCAACATGCAATGCGACCAGCCCACCCGTCAGGTTGTGATAGTCCACATGTCCGAATCCACCTATGTGCATCATGGCCTTTAATTCCTGCTGCCCGGGATGCATGCGGATGGACTCGGCCAGGTAGCGGTAGCTGGCGTCGTCGCCCGCCACCAACTTGCCCAAGCGGGGCAAAACCTTGAAGGAGTACCAGTCGTAAATTTTCTCCAGCGGCGGCGCAACCTTGGAGAACTCCAGCACCAGCAGCTTGCCGCCAGGCTTCAGAACCCGGTTCATCTCCGCCAGTGCCACATCCTTGTGGGTCATGTTGCGCAGGCCAAAGGCCACGCTCACTACATTGAAATAGTTGTCGGGGAACGGTAGTTTTTCCGCATCGCACACCAGCGTGGGCAAGGCCACCCCCGCGTCAAGCAGGCGGTTGCGCCCGGTGCGCAGCATGGCCTCATTGATGTCGGTGTGCACCACCTGCCCCGTCTTGCCCACTTTTTTGGAAAATGCCAGTGCCAGATCGCCGGTGCCCCCGGCAATGTCCAGCGCACGGTCACCCTCCTTGAGGTTGGCCACCATGACGGTGTAGGCCTTCCAGGCACGGTGCAGACCCATCGACATGAGGTCGTTCATCAAATCGTATTTGGGCGCAACCGAATCAAAAACGTCACGCACGTGGCGGGCTTTCTCGGATTCATCGACCGACTGGAAACCAAAATGGGTGGACTTCATGAGCAGATCTTAATCAAATTGGGCTCTAGCCCCCGTCAATACTTCGCAAGCAGCTACAAAATAGATAGCAAAAATCGCTTAATGGCTGGCGCACCCGGAGGCCGCTTTGGGCACCATGGGCGCATCACGCTCCACATCGGCCGCCTTGAGACGGTCGGTGTAATCCTGCCACAACCTGTCCTGCTGGGACCCCAGAAAATACAGGTAATCCCATGAAAAAATGCCGGATTCGTGCCCGTCCGAAAAGCGGGGCTGCACGGCATAGTTGCCTACGGGGTCGAGCGCTTCCAGGCCGACGTCACGCTTGCCCGTTTGCAGAATCTCTTGCCCTGGCCCATGCCCCTGCACCTCGGCCGATGGCGAGTACACGCGCATCAGCTCGAACGGAATGCGGAACGCCTCGCCATCCGAAAAATGGATCTCCAGCACCCGCGACTGGCTGTGGACCGTAATACCCTGCGGCGTCGGTGCGCCTGTTGTCAAACCTGCCATAAAACGTCCTTTCTGCGGTGCTTAAACCAGCACCCGCTCAATGCCACCGGCATTGGCCGTCTGCACATACTGCGGCAACCAGTCCTTGCCCAGGATCTGGTTGGCCATTTCGACCACAATGTAATCGGCCTCCAGCAGCCCATTGTTGAGGTCATTGCCATAGCGGGTCAATCCTTGCAGGCAGCTGGGGCAGCTGGTCAGGATCTTGACGTTGCCGGTCTCGCCCACGGTACCCGACGCACGCAGCGCCGCTTCGCCCTTGCGGATTTCCTCTTCCTTGCGAAAGCGCACCTGCGTGGCAATGTCAGGCCGGGTCACGCCCAGCGTGCCGGACTCACCGCAGCAACGCTCGCTTTTGAGCACGTTGTCGCCAATCAGCGCCTTGACCGTTTTCATGGAGTCGCCCAGCTTCATCGGGTTGTGGCAGGGCTCGTGGTACAGAAAACCGGGCTGGCCTGCAGGCAAGGTAATGCCTTTTTCCAGCAGGTACTCATGGATGTCGATGATGCGGCTGTCCGGAAATATCTTGCCGAACTCGTAGCCCTGCAACTGGTCGTAGCAGGTACCGCAGCTCACCACCACCGTCTTGATGTCCAGGTAGTTCAGCGTGTTGGCCACGCGGTGGAACAGCACCCGGTTGTCGGTGATCATCTTCTCGGCCTTGTCGAACTGGCCCGAGCCGCGCTGCGGGTAGCCACAGCACAGATAACCCGGTGGCAGCACCGTCTGCACGCCCGCATGCCACAGCATGGCCTGAGTGGCCAGACCCACCTGGCTGAACAGGCGCTCGGAGCCACAACCGGGGAAGTAAAACACCGCCTCGGTCTCCGCCGTGGTGGTCTTGGGGTTGCGGATGATGGGCACGTAGTCGCCATCTTCAATATCCAGCAAGGCCCGCGCGGTCTTCTTGGGCAGGCCGCCCGGCATCTTCTTGTTGATGAAGTGAATCACCTGCTCTTTGATCGGCGCGGCACCCACTGTGGCAGGTGGCCTGGCGGTCTGCTTTTTGGCAAACACCCGCAGCACATCATTGGCCAGACGCTGCGCCTTGAAGCCCACGCCTACCATGGCAGTGCGCATGAGCTTGATGGTCTCGGGGTTGGTGGCGTTCAGAAAGAACATGGCCGCGGCATTGCCCGGGCGGAACGACTTCTTGCCCATCTTGCGCAACAGGTTGCGCATATTCATGGTCACGTCACCAAAGTCAATTTTGACCGGGCACGGCGACAGACATTTGTGGCACACGGTGCAGTGGTCGGCCACGTCTTCGAACTCCTCCCAATGCCGGATACTGATGCCGCGGCGGGTCTGCTCCTCGTACAAAAAGGCCTCCACCAGGAGCGAGGTAGCCAGGATTTTGTCGCGCGGGCTGTACAGCAGGTTGGCGCGCGGTACGTGGGTGGAACACACCGGCTTGCACTTGCCGCAGCGCAGGCAGTCTTTCACGCTGTCGGCGATGGCGCCAATGTCGCTCTGCTGCATGATCAGCGACTCGTGGCCCATCAGCCCGAACGACGGCGTGTAGGCGTTGGTCAGGTCGGCGTGAATCTTAGGGTATTTACCCTCCAGACCCCGTCCTGGTTGCGCAGGCTGCTCCCAATTTCGTAGCAATTTACCTTTGTTGAAGCGCCCTTCCGGGTCCACTTTGGCTTTGTACTCGGTAAACGGACGCAGCTCTTCATCGCTGAGGAACTCCATCTTGGTGATACCAATGCCATGCTCGCCCGAGATCACGCCATCCAGCGAACGCGCCAGTGCCATGATGCGCTTGACCGCACCGTGGGCGGCCTGCAGCATGTCGTAGTCGTCGCTGTTGACCGGAATATTGGTGTGTACATTGCCGTCACCGGCATGCATGTGCAATGCCACCCAGACCCGGCCTTTGAGGACACGCTGGTGAATGGCCGTGCACTCGGCGAGGATCGCCTCGAAAGCACCCCCGGTAAAGATGCCCTGCAGCGGGGCGCGCAACTGGGTTTTCCAGCTGGCGCGCAAGGTGTGGTCCTGCAACTGCGCAAAGAGGCCTTCCACGCCGTTCACGCCATCGAGCCAACCCTGCCACTGGGTACGCACCTGCCGGACCAGCGCCAGGGCTTGTGCCACCCGGTCTTCCAGCAACTCGGCCGAGGGGATGTCGTTGGCGTCGTCGGTCTTGCCCAGAGGCAGGTTACCGCTCTGAAAAAATTCAGCCAGGGCTTCACACAAGGCCAGCTTGTTGCGCAGGCTCAGCTCAATGTTGATGCGCTCAATGCCGTCGGTGTACTCCGCCATGCGGGGCAGCGGGATGACCACGTCCTCATTGATCTTGAAAGCGTTGGTGTGTCGGCTGATGGCGGCTGTTTTTTTGCGGTCGAGCCAGAACTTTTTGCGCGCCTCGGGGCTGGTGGCCACAAAGCCTTCGCCACTGCGCGAATTGGCGATGCGCACCACTTCCGAGGTGGCGCGGGCCACGGCATCGGCGTCATCACCGGCAATGTCACCAAACAACACCATCTTGGGCAGGCCACCGCGCTTGCTTTTGGTGGCATAGCCCACGGCCTTGAGGTAACGGTCGTCCAGATGCTCCAGCCCTGCCAGCAACACGCCGGAGCGTTTCTGCTCGGCAAACATGAAGTCCTTGATTTCCACAATGCTGGGCACAGCGTCACGGGCATTGCCAAAGAATTCCAGACACACCGTGCGGGTGTGGCTGGGCATGCGGTGTACCACCCAGCGCGCGCTGGTGATCAGGCCGTCACAGCCCTCTTTTTGAATGCCCGGCAGGCCGCTCAAAAACTTGTCGGTGACATCCTTGCCCAGACCTTCTTTGCGGAACGACTTGCCGGGAATGTCCAGCCGCTCGGAACGAATTTTGGTCTTGCCGTCGGCCTTGAAGTACTGCAGGTCAAAACTTGCCACTTCCACGTCATGGATCTTGCCCATGTTGTGCCCCACCCGGGTCACTTCCAGCCATTCCGCCTGCGGCGTCACCATGCGCCATGACGCCAGGTTGTCCAGCGCCGTGCCCCAGAGAACGGCCTTCTTGCCACCCGCATTCATGGCAATGTTGCCGCCAATGCAAGAGGCCTCGGCAGACGTGGGGTCCACCGCAAAGACATAACCACCGCGCTCGGCGGCGTCGGCCACGCGCTGCGTCACCACGCCGGCTTCGGTCCAGACCGTGGCCACTTCCCGGTCCATGCCGGGCAGCAACCGCATCTCCACCTCGGTCATGGCTTCGAGCTTTTCGGTATTGATGACCGCACTTTTCCAGGTCAGGGGGATCGCGCCGCCGGTGTAACCTGTGCCGCCGCCCCGTGGAATGATGGTCAGCCCCAGATCAATGCAGCCCTTGACCAGACCGGCCATCTCTTCTTCGGAATCGGGGGTCAGCACCACAAACGGGTACTCCACGCGCCAGTCGGTGGCGTCCGTCACATGCGATACGCGGCTCAGACCGTCGAACTTGATGTTGTCCTTACCCGTGAGTTTGAGGAGCGCCCGCTGGGTTTTGCGACGCAAGCCGCCCACTTCCACAAATGCGGCGTCAAAAGCTCCCACGGCAGCGCGTGCGGCCACCAGCAGCTCGCCCACCATGGCGTCGCGCTCGGGATCGGTCTCTGGCGTGCGGCGTTTTTGCACCTCATGGAGACGGTGATTCAGGGCGTCCACCAACTGACCACGGCGTTTGGGGTTATCCAGCAGATCATCCTGCAAATAGGGGTTGCGCTGCACGACCCAGACATCACCCAGCACCTCATAGAGCATGCGAGCCGAACGGCCCGTGCGTCGCTCGCCCCGCAACTGGTTCAAAAGCCCCCAGGCGCGCTCACCCAGCAGACGGATCACAATCTCCCGGTCCGAAAACGAGGTGTAGTTGTAGGGGATTTCGCGGATGCGTTCATGCACATGCGGCGCGATACCGGGTGCAGTCAGAAGGTGATTGAGCGAGGTGGGAGCGTTCATCGATTAGGGTCTCTTGCAGAGCGAAGATGTTACCGCAGTGCAACAATCACACACACTGCCTAATGGAACTGCCTAATGGAAACCCCTGACGGGACCATGAACGCGGCTCAGGTTTAATAAGAATGACACAGAGCCTGATTAGTATCGGCCGCTCTTCACAGGAGAACTCATGAAATTATTCCTTGCAGCGCTGGCGGTTGCCAGTGCAGTACCCCTGGCCGCTCAGGCTCAGACCGAAATTCAATGGTGGCACTCCATGACGGCCGTCAACGGCGAGTGGGTCAACGATCTGGCCAAGGAGTTCAACGCCAGCCAGAAGGACTACAAAATCGTTCCTACGTTCAAGGGAAGTTACGACGAATCCATGACATCCGCCGTGGCCGCGTTCCGCGCGGGCAATGCACCCCATCTTTTGCAGGTGTTCGAAGTCGGGACGGCCACCATGATGGCCAGCAAAAATGCCATCGTGCCAGTGGGGCAGGTCATGAAAGACGCAGGGCAGTCGTTTGACCCCAAAGCCTACGTGCCCGCCGTGGCGGGCTACTACACGGCGCCCAACGGCCAAATGCTGAGCTTTCCGTTCAATAGCTCCACCACCGTGTTTTATTACAACAAGGACGCGTTCAAGGCCGCCGGACTGGATCCCGAAAAAGCCCCATCCACCTGGCCGGAAGTGGCTCTGGCGGCAGCCAAGCTCAAGACCAACGGCCACAAGTGCCCCCTTTCCATTGCCTGGCAGGGCTGGACCCAGCTGGAAAGCTTCTCGGCCTGGCACAACGTGGAGTTTGCCTCCCGCCAAAATGGACTGGCCGGCATGGATGCCCGCATGATGGTCAACACGCCCCTGCATGTGCGCCACATTGAAAACCTCGCCAACATGGCCAAACAAGGCCTGTTTGTCTACAAAGGCCGTGGCAACGTGCCCGAAGCCAGCTTTGTCTCGGGCGAATGCGCCATGATGACGACCTCCAGCGGCTTCTATGGCAATGTCAAGAAAAATGCCAAGTTCGCCTTTGGACTGTCGCCCCTTCCCTATTACCCGGACGTGCCCGGTGCACCGCAGAACACCGTCATCGGCGGCGCAAGCCTGTGGGTGATGGCCGGCAAGAAGCCTGACGAGTACAAGGGCATTGCCAAGTTCTTCAGCTACCTGTCCAGCCCCGAGGTGCAATCCGCCAGCCACAAACGCACCGGCTACCTGCCCATCACCACCGCAGCCTTTCAGTTGACGGAGAAATCCGGCTTCTACAAGCAAAACCCGGGTACCGATGTGGCCGTGAACCAGATGATCCGCAAGGTGACTGACAAATCGCGCGGCATACGTCTGGGCAACTACGTGCAGATTCGTGCGATTGAAGACGAGGAGCTGGAACAAGTCTGGGGGGGCAAAAAGACCGCCAGGGAAGGACTCGATGCCATCGTCAATCGGGGCGATGAGCTGCTGGCCCGATTTGAGAAAGCCAACAAGCTGAAACTGCTCGCCCAAGCGGGTAACTAGGCAAGCCCCTTGGGAAAACGCGTCGTCTTCAAATCGGCCTGGCTACCCTGGGTGCTGATGGCGCCCCAGGTCGTGGTCATTGCCGTATTTTTCTTCTGGCCCGCTGCGCAGGCCCTGCTGCAGTCGTTGCAGCAATCCGATGCCTTTGGCACATCGGTCGAGTGGGTTGGTCTGGAGAACTTTCGCAACCTCTGGCAGGATGCGTCCTACCTGGAGTCCTTCAAAACGACCGCCATCTTCTCGGCCCTGGTCGCCATCCTGGGGCTTGCCTTGTCGCTGGTGCTGGCGTTCTTTGCCGACCGGGTGGTGCGGGGTTCGGGCATTTACCGCACTTTGCTGATCTGGCCTTATGCGGTGGCGCCCGCCGTGGCCGGGGTTTTGTGGCTGTTCATGTTTTCACCCAGCATCGGCATCCTGTCGTACGCACTGCGCGAGGCGGGGTTCCAATGGGATTCCCTGCTCAACAGCCAGCACGCCATGGCGCTGATTGTGATGGCCGCAGTCTGGAAGCAGCTTTCCTACAACTTCCTGTTTTTTCTGGCGGGGCTGCAAAGCATTCCGAAGTCGCTCATTGAGGCCGCAGCCATGGATGGAGCCCGGCCTTGGCGGCGCTTCTGGACGATCCAGTTCCCGCTGCTCTCGCCGACCACGTTCTTTCTGCTGGTCATCAACATCGTCTATGCGTTTTTTGACACGTTTGCCATTGTGGATGCCGCCACCAAAGGCGGCCCTGGCAAAGACACCGCCATTCTGGTTTACAAGGTCTACTTTGACGGATTCAAGGCCATGGACCTTGGAGGCTCGGCCGCGCAATCCGTGGTGTTGATGGTGATCGTGGTCGCGCTAACGGTGGTGCAGTTCCGATTTGTCGAAAAGAAAGTGAACTACTAAAGTGACTGGCGCCCACGCTCCACCGTTGCACGGGTCGCTACCTCCCAAGGGGGCTCTCACGCTTTGCAGCGACCCTGCAGCATTCGGGCTTTGCCATGGTTGAGCGCCGCCCCTGGCTGGACCGCCTGTCGCATGCCATCCTGATACTGGGCGTGCTGGTGGTCGCCTTTCCGGTGTACATCACCTTCGTCGCATCCACCCACACCGCGCAAGAGGTGGTACAGGTGCCCATGCCACTCCTGCCCGGCTCGCACATGCTGGACAACTACGCGACGGCACTCTCGGGTGCGCGCGAGGGCAGCGGGTCGCATGCGTCGGTAGGCCGCATGATGGTGGTCAGTCTGGTGACTGCGCTGGTGATCGCGCTGGGCAAGATTGCCATTTCGCTGCTGTCGGCATTCGCCCTGGTGTATTTCCGGTTTCCGTTTCGGATCGCATTTTTCTGGGCCATTTTTGTCACGCTGATGCTCCCCGTGGAAGTGCGTATTGGCCCCACCTACAAAGTGGTCGCGGACCTGGGCATGCTCAACAGCTACGCCGGTTTGACGGTGCCGCTGATCGCATCGGCCACGGCTACTTTTTTATTCCGGCAGTTTTTTCTCACCGTGCCCGATGAGCTGGTCGAAGCAGCGCGCGTGGACGGCGCGGGGCCAATGCGGTTTTTCAAGGATATTCTGGTGCCCCTGTCGGCCACGAGCATGGCCGCGCTGTTTGTCATCCAGTTCATTTATGGCTGGAATCAGTACCTCTGGCCCCTGCTGGTGACGACCGAGGAAAACATGTACCCCGTCGTCATTGGCATCAAGCAGATGATCTCGGGGGGCGACGCCCAGACCGAATGGAACATCGTCATGGCAACCGCGATGCTGGCCATGCTGCCACCCGCACTGGTCGTGATGCTGATGCAAAAATGGTTTGTCAAAGGCCTGGTGGATACCGAGAAGTGAATTCAAGAAAATGGCATCCATAGAACTCAAGAACGTCGTCAAACGTTACGGCAAGGGCAAGTCGGCCAACCCGGTCATCCACGGTGTTAGCGCGCATATCACCGATGGGGAATTTGTCGTCATCGTCGGCCCCTCCGGCTGTGGCAAATCCACGTTGCTGCGCATGGTGGCCGGGCTCGAAGAAATCAGCGGTGGCGAAATCAGCATTGGAGGCCGCGTCGTGAACGACCTGGAGCCCTCTGAGCGCGACATCGCCATGGTCTTCCAGAACTACGCCCTTTACCCGCACATGAGCGTGTTCGACAACATGGCCTATGGCCTGAAGATCGCCAAAATACCGCGGGACGACATTCAGGTGCGGGTGGACAAAGCGGCAAAGATTCTGGAATTGGGCCCCTACCTGCAACGCAAGCCGCGCGAACTATCCGGCGGGCAACGCCAGCGGGTTGCCATGGGCCGCGCCATCGTGCGCCAACCCCAGGTGTTTCTGTTTGACGAGCCGCTCTCCAATCTGGATGCCAAGCTGCGTGCCCAGACCCGGCTGGAGATACAGAAGCTGCACCGCGAACTGGGTATTACCTCGCTGTTTGTCACCCACGACCAGGTCGAGGCCATGACCCTGGCCCAGCGCATGATTGTGATGAACGGCGGTGTCATGGAGCAGTTTGGCACCCCCCTTGAGGTGTACACCCGCCCCGCCACCACGTTCGTCGCCAGTTTTATCGGCTCACCGCCCATGAACCTGCTGAAGGAGGCCCCGCTTGCCTTGGCGGGTGTCATTACCGGTATCCGCCCTGAACACCTGGACATCACCCCTACGGGCTGGGCGCTGCGGGTGGAAGCCGTCGAGATGCTCGGTGCCGAGCGGCTTGTCTATGGCCGGCGGGTGCACGGCAAAGGCGATGAAATGGTGATTGTGCGCACGGACGAGTCCCAGGTGCCGCCCGCGCTGGGTGCAACGATCCATGTCACCCCACGCCCTCACAAGCTGCATACGTTTGACGCAAGCACCGGCATGCGCCTGGAGGCCCTATGAATGCTACGCCCGCGGACGAGTCCCTGCCCCACTGGCCCTACCCGCGCTGGGTCGCCCACCGCGGAGCCGGCAAACTGGCACCTGAAAACACCCTCGCAGCCTTTCGCCTGGGGGCCCGCCATGGCTATCGCATGTTCGAATGCGACGTCAAACTGAGTGCGGACGGCGTGCCTTTTCTGATGCACGACGCCACCCTGCAGCGCACCACCGACGCCCTTGCGAAGATGGGCCAGGGCAACAGCGCGGTCGGCGGCGACCACCCCTGGGGCGCCTTGGCCCAGTTGGACGCTGGCAGCTGGCACTCCAGAACCTATGCCGGTGAGCCACTCCCCACGCTGGACAACATTGCCGCGTTTTGCAGACGCAATGGCTATTTCCTGAACATCGAGATCAAACCGACGCCGGGGACTGAACGACACACGGGTGAAGTGGTCGCCGAGCACGCCGCCCGGCTGTGGCAGGGAGAGTCGGTGCAGCCCTTGCTCACGTCCTTCGACGTGGAGGCCTTGCAAGGAGCCCTTCACGCGCAGCCTGCGTTGCCACGCGGACTCTTGCTGGACCGGCTTTGGACCGGCTGGCTGGAAACCGCGCTGACTCTGGATTGTGTTGCGGTGGTCTGCAACCACGCCCTGTGGGACAAAAGCACGGTGACGCAGGCCAAAAGTGCAGGCTTTCGGACCCTGAGCTACACGGTGAATGACGAATGGGCCGCCCAGCGACTCATCGACCTGGGAACCGATGGCATCATCACTGACCGGGTGGAATTGTTCAGCCCAAGCTAACGCCCGCCTCGCACCGCCCACCACTGGCAGCTGGCACTGGCCACCAGCATGGCGGCATAGGTCGCCATCTTGCCGTCGCGGCCAAAGAACCACAAGCCCAGAGCCAGAGCGACCGCACCCGCTATAAAATTAATAGCTGCCTGCGCAGCAGCGGCGGGGGCTGAAGGGCTTTTCTTTCCGAAATAGGGCCCGACCATAGCCAACACCACGCCGACAACGATGGCTGGTGCAAGAAAATTCAGCAGGTGATTGAGTTGATCCAGAAGGCCCATGCGGGTGGCCAAAAAAGGCCCCGGGTTGATTGAAGTGACGGCGATTTTATAATCGCTAAACAATTTATATATGGCAGTCTGGACTTTAGGCATCAATCACACCACCGCACCGCTGGATTTGCGCGGTCGGTTTGCGTTCGCGCTCGACCAGATCGAGCCCAATTTGCGGGGGCTGCGCCAGTCACTTTCGCGCATGCCCGAGGCCGCCATTGTCTCCACCTGCAACCGCACCGAGATCTATTGCGCCGGTGAGCATTCGGAACTGGAGCCCACGCTCGGCTGGCTGGCCCACTCTGCCGGCATTTCGGCTGATGCACTTCGCTCCTACACCTACAGTTTGCAGGATGACCACGCCGCGCGCCACGCGTTTCGGGTGGCCAGCGGCCTCGACTCCATGGTGCTGGGCGAGCCGCAGATTCTGGGGCAGCTGAAAGATGCGGTACGCGCGGCCGAGGCGGCCGGTGCCTTGGGCACCACCCTGAGCCAGATGTTCCAGCGCTCGTTTGCCGTCGCCAAAGACGTGCGCACCTCCACCGAAATCGGCGCGCACTCCATCAGCATGGCCGCCGCCGCCGTGCGGCTGGCGGGCCAGTTGTTCGAAGACCTGGGCAAGGTCAAAGTGCTGTTTGTGGGCGCAGGCGAGATGATTGAGCTGTGCGCCACCCACTTTGCGGCCAAAAACCCCCAATCCATCGCCATTGCCAACCGCACGCTGGACCGTGGCGAAAAACTGGCCGCACGTTTTGGTGCCGAGGTCATGCGCCTGGCCGACCTGCCCGACCGCCTGCATGAGTTTGATGCTGTCATCAGCTGCACTGCCAGCACCTTGCCTATCATTGGGCTCGGTGCCGTGGAGCGGGCGCTGAAAAAGCGCCGCCACCGCCCCATGTTCATGGTCGATCTGGCGGTGCCGCGTGACATTGAATCCGAAGTCAAGGCACTGGGCGATGTGTATCTGTATACCGTTGACGACCTGGCTGGCGTGGTGCAAACCGCGCAGGCCAGCCGCCAGGCCGCTGTGGCGCAGGCCGAGGCGATTGTGGATGCGGGTGTGCAAAGCTTCATGCACTGGATTGACCAGCGCAACAGCGTGCCCCTGATCCAGCAGCTCAACGCCCAGGCCGAAACCTGGCGTGCCGCCGAACTGGCCCGCGCCCGCAAGTTGATTGCCCGCGGCGAGCCGGTGGATGCCGTGCTGGAAGCGCTGGCCAAAGGCTTGACCCAAAAAATGCTGCACGGTGCCATGGCCGAGCTGCACAAGGGGGACGCCCAGGCCCGTGAGCGTACGGGCACCGCCATTCAGCACTTTTTCCTTCGAAAAGAACGTTAGCTGGGGTTGCCCCCACTCTCCCCCAACCCCTCTCGCCCCACTGGGCGAGAGGGGAGCCCAACAGTCCTATTTGGTTATTTCGCTTCGGCTAAGACCTTACCGTCGTCGCGTTGATCGCCGCCCCAACTGCATGCCCATGAAACCATTTTTGCGCCAACAACTCGTCCGCTACGCCGACCGCCTGGGGGAGCTGGAGTTTTTGCTCTCGCGCGAAGACATCATGAAGGACATGGAGCAGTTCCTCAAGCTGTCGCGCGAGCACACCGACGTGGCCGCTGTGGCCACCCGCTGGGCGCGCTACCAGCAGCTGGAAGCCAACCTGGTGGGCGCCAAAGAAATGCTGGCTGACCCTGACATGGCCGAGATGGCCGAAGAAGAAGTGGCCAGCACCAGCGCCGAGCTGGCCCAGATTGAAGGCGAACTGCAGCGCATGCTGCTGCCCAAAGACCCGGACGACGCGCGCCCCGCGTTTGTGGAAATACGCGCCGGCACCGGGGGCGACGAATCGGCCCTGTTTGCCGCCGACCTGCTGCGCATGTACACCCGCTACGCCGACCGCTGCGGCTGGAAGACGGAGATCGTCAGCGAGTCCGCCAGCGAACTGGGCGGCTACAAGGAGGTGGTGGTGCGCATGGACGGCCACCACAATGGCACAGGCGTCTATGGCGCACTGAAGTTCGAATCAGGCGGCCACCGTGTGCAGCGCGTGCCGGTGACCGAAACGCAAGGCCGCATCCACACCAGTGCTTGCACAGTGGCCGTGCTGGCCGAGCCCGACGAGCAAGAGGCCATCAAGATCAACCCGTCGGACCTGCGCATCGACACCTACCGCGCCAGCGGCGCCGGTGGCCAGCACATCAACAAGACCGATTCAGCCGTGCGCATCACCCACCTGCCCACCGGCATCGTGGCCGAATGCCAGGACGGCCGCAGCCAGCACAGCAACAAGGCCCAGGCCCTGAAAGTGCTGACCGCCCGCATCCATGAAAAAGACCGCAGCGAGCGCGCCGCCAAAGATGCCGCCGAGCGCAAAGGCCTGATCGGAACAGGCGATAGAAGCGACCGCATCCGCACCTACAACTTTCCGCAAGGCCGCCTGACCGACCACCGCATCAACCTCACGCTATACAAGTTGCTCAGCATCATGGAGGGCGATCTGGACGACGTGGTGAATGCACTGCAAGCCTTTGAGGCGGCCGAACAACTGGCAGCGCTGGAAATGGGCCTGGCGTGACGCTGGACCAGGCCTTGCGCCACGCCACGGCCTTGGGCCTGGACCGACTCGATGCCCAACTGCTGGTGCTGCAGGCCATGGGCCGCCCGACGCATGACCGTGCCTGGCTGCTGGCGCATGACACCGATGCGATGCCGCCCGCCGCAGAGGCCACGCTGCAAGCCGCCATCGTGCGCCGCGCGGCGGGCGAGCCGCTGGCCTACCTCACCGGCCACAAAGAATTCTTTGGCCTGGACCTGGCAGTCGACGCCCGCGTTCTGGTGCCCCGCCCGGATACAGAAACCCTGGTGGAGTGGGCGCTGGAAGTGCTGGCCCCTCTGCCAGCCGCCCGCGTGATCGACCTGGGCACCGGCAGCGGCGCTATTGCGCTGGCACTTAAAGCCACTCGGCCCGATCTGACGGTGATAGCTGTGGACGCCAGCACGGACGCGCTCGCGGTGGCACAGACCAATGCGCAGCGTCTGCAGCTGGACGTGCGGTTTGCACAGGGCTCCTGGCTGGCGCCTGTGCAGGGCCGGTGGGATGCCATCGTGTCCAACCCGCCCTACATTGCCGCGCAGGACGCGCATCTGGCCGCCCTCACCCACGAGCCGCTGCAGGCGCTGGCCAGCGGCGCCGATGGCCTGGACGACATCCGCCACATCATCACCCAGGCACCACAGCACCTGCAAAGCGGCGGCTGGCTGCTGCTGGAGCACGGCTACGACCAAGCCAGCGCCGTGCGCAGACTGCTGACCAATGCGGGCCTGCAAGAAGTGCAGTCGCGCTGCGACCTAGCGGGTATTGAACGCTGCAGCGGTGGCAGGCTAGCCTGCGCATAAATAAGCAGTCTTTCTTGCCTCTAGCCCCCGTGCAACCTGCGAAAGCAGCTATTTATTTGATAGCAATTCTCTTCCAACCCAACCCCCACCATGTCCAACACCACACCCGCCTGCCCTCAATGCACCTTGGAAAACACCTACCCCGATGGTGACAACTACGTCTGCGCCGACTGCGGCCATGAGTGGCCCATGGCGCAAGCCGCAGCCACCGATGACGATGCCGACGCAATCATCAAAGACTCCAACGGCCAGGTGCTGCAGGACGGCGACGCTGTCGTTCTGATCAAGGACCTGAAGGTTAAAGGCAGCTCCACGGTGCTGAAGATGGGCACCAAGGTCAAAAGTATCCGCCTGGTGGGCGGCGACCACGAGGTGGACTGCAAGATGGACGGCGGCAGCTTCATGCTCAAGGCGTGCTTTTTGAAGAAGGCTTGAACCACCCGTACTTTGCTCGTGCGCATCTGCACTTTCAACGGACTACTGACGGGACAATATGTCACAGAGCGCGGCTCCCGCTTCGAAGTCAAAGTCAGCAATCGCGTGGTTCAGCGCGCTGATGTCGACCTGGGACATACCGGCATATTTCAACCCAATCCGGGCGTGCAACTCCAGTGATCGCAGGTCCGCAGACCTGAGCAATGCAGCCAGCTCACGCAGGTCGGCAGCGAGCTCCGACGGGTCACTCGCCTCCGGCACCAAAGCCTGCTTGACGGATGGATTTTTCTGGACGATAGCGCCCATTACACGGACGGTTGTATCCACGGCTGATTTGAAATAGGCAAGACGTTCAGGTGTAAGCGCTTCTGCGTCCTGGTTCCTCACGGCAGATTCAGTCAATTTGGCGACCCCAGCCATGTAGCTGGCACCCACAGTGGCCGAAAGCCCTTTTAAAGAATGCAAAAGGCGCGCTGCGGCGACGGTGTCCCCCACTTCCAGCAGGGTGGTCAACTGGTCGGGGGTCCCTATCAACTCTTCTACATAGGCCTTCAGGATGCTGGTGTACACCTCAACATTGCCGCCCATGCGTCCCAGTGCACCGTCCACATCCACGGCGTCAGCAGCTGGAAGCGCAGGCGGCGCTACGGCGCTCGGCAGACCCGCACCGAATTCCGCCTTTCTCAAAACATCCTCAGGTTGAAGCCGCCCGGTCCAGGTGAGAAGCACTTCAATCAAATGGGTCAGATCAAAGGGTTTTCCAATGTGGTCATTCATTCCCGCAATCAGGCAAGCCTCGCGATCCGATGCCATGGCATTCGCCGTCATGGCAATGATCGGAAGGTCAGCCATGCCAAGCTCGCTGCGAATGGCACGGGTTGCGGCGTATCCATCCATCACCGGCATCTGAATGTCCATCAGCACGGCGTCAAACTGCGGGACAGTCAGTGCCACAGCGGCCACACCCAACGCGCCGTTATCCGCAATCTCCACCAGTGCACCCTCTGCCGCCAGCAACTCCCGAGCAACTTGCTGGTTAACCACGTTGTCTTCCACCACCAGCAAATGGATGCCCCGCAAACGGCCACCATGCTGAGCCTTGGTTCTTGGCTTTGTGCGGAGATTGCTGGCGCCAGTCTGGGCATCCCTGACCGCATCGGACAGCATCGCTGCGGTCACCGGTTTCACCAGAAACCCCTGCAATTGGGCAAGCTCCTGCGGACTGCGCCGTGACAGTTCTTCGCGGCCATTGATCGACACCATAACCATGATGGGTATCGGCCCACCCGTGAGGGCGTTCCGAATCCCCGCAATAGTCTGCCAACCATCCAGCCCAGGCATTTGCCAGTCCATCAATACCGCCTGAAAGGGGGCTTGGCCGGCCTCTTTACGGTCCTGAACCAGTTGAATAGCCTCTGCCCCGTCGCCAGCCCCGATGACTTGCCAGCCAAGGGACTGCGCCATGGACATCTGCAACCGCCGGGCAGTGGCATTGTCGTCAACCACCAGTACCGTCAAAGGGGGGACATCAGCGGCAAGAACCGCCTGCGCGTCAATGACTGCAAGCGTGACAGAAAAATGGAAGTTGCTACCCTCACCCAGCGCGCTTTCAAGCTCCATTCTTCCGCCCATCATCTCCACCAGGCGTCTGGATATGGACAACCCCAATCCTGTTCCGCCAAAACGGCGGGTGGTGGACGCTTCAGCCTGGGAAAATCCGGAGAAAATGAAATGTTGATCGACTGGGGCAATGCCCATGCCGCTGTCTTTGACGGAAAAACCCAAGGTCGCCTCAGACCCCGAGCGGGCAAGCACTCTGACTTGAATCACCACTTCACCTTTGGCCGTGAACTTGATGGCGTTGCTGCTGAGATTGATTAGCACCTGCTGCAAGCGCATGGCATCGCCGATCAGAACTTTGGGTGCTGTGGCGTCTATATCAAACAGTACTTCTACAGGCTTGGGACCCACGTTTGTGGAGACAATGACCGAGAGATCCCGCATGAGTTTTTCCAGCTCAAACGGATGGGGATCCAGCGCCATCTTGCCCGCGTCTATCTTGGAAAAATCAAGAACGTCATTGATCAGCCCCAAAAGGGACTTAGCAGCCCCCTCCGCCTTGGTGGCATAGTCCAGCTGCTGGTGACTTAACCCGGTGTTATGAAACAGTTTGAGCATGCCCAACACGGCATTCATGGGCGTGCGGATTTCATGACTCATGTTGGCCAAAAACTGGCTTTTTGACTGCGATGCTGCCTGCGCCGCATCAGTAGCCTGCAAGAGCTCGGCTTCACTCTTCTTGCGTGCGCTGATGTCACGCATATAGGCGAAGTTCAACTCCTCTCCATTGAACTCCACAAAATTCAGATCTACTTCGACAGGCACGATTTGCCCTTTGCTGTTCACCTGGGTCGTCTCGAAGCACATGCGCTTTCGCCGCTTTAAATCCGCCCAGTGATCAGGCCATCGCTCGACCGGGAAATCCGGATCAAGATCCGTGATGGCCATACGAAGCAGCTCAGCCTCTGTATAGCCGTGCAGATCGCAGGCAGCGCTGTTCACCCGGACAATGCGTGAGTCGCGCGCGATCCAGAAAATGGGGACCGATGCTTTTTGAACCGACAGCGCGGTCAATCGAAGCTGCGACTGTGCTGTCTGGCGTTCCCGCATTTGGCGAATCATGATGGTCGCAGTGACGCCAACACCAGATATCACCAGGAGCAGCATGAAGCCTTCGCGCCAGGCACGTTCGCGCCAATCGGCCAGTGCATCGGTCAGAGATTGACCCACCGAGACCACCACCGGGTAGTCCTTCAAGGCGCGGTAGCTGTAAATGCGCTCGACCCCATCGGCAACGACGACCTGTCGCACAGTCTTTTCTGTTGCGACAGGCAGATGTTCCTTGAACATCGGGGTGTCGATCCAGCTTCGCGTCATCAACTTTTCAACGGCCGGTGTGCGCGCAATGATCCAACCTTGGCGGGTAAAGACCGTCACGAAACCATTCGCACCGACGTCCATTGACTGGGCAGAACTCTGAAAATGCAGTGGGTCAATCCAGGCCACCAACACCCCCTGAAAAGGTGCGCCATCCGGACCCAGTCGAATGCTTGCTGGCGTAGCCCAGCCGCCCATCGGCCCGTCTTTCAAACTGGCTCCTAACAAGAGCCCCGCGTTCAGGTTCTGGCGATGCGACGCAACATAGTCACGATTCGCCGCTGAGAGGAGGCGACCGGGCGTCTCGGGGAGTGTGGCCAGCACAACACCACCGCCACTATCAATCACCTCAAGCCCCTGTACCAACCCATCGACGGGCAGCATCGCCTTGAATCCTTGGAGTATGGCGTCGCGCTCGAGTCGCGAAACGGGACGGCTCCCTTGGGCCACCCCGGCCGCAGCTGCAAGCAGCAACTCAACGCGATGCATTTTTTGCCGGACGTCTTCTTCCGCCACTTTGGCAAGAGTGTGGGTCTGGGCGCCCGTTGCCTCAATTTCGCGGGCGTATTCGCGTTGAAGGTCACCGCCGACAATCGCGGCCTGCAAAAGGCAGACCAACACCGAAACCACCACAATCGAACCAACAGACTGCAGGAGAAACCAGGAACCAAGCCGCTGCATTGAATGTATACGCATCGACAATTCTATGCGTGGCAAATGGAAGAAGAGTCGGAGAATTGGTGCAGCATGGGTGCCTAATCTAACGAATTGCCACACCCATTGAAAACCCACTCAATAGCTTTCATTGCCTGCAAATTGGCAATGAAATGGGGTTTACCCGCCGCACCACATGCGCAGACAGCTATCAATTCAATAGCACTCTTCACACCCTGACGGCGTTGATTACCTTCAGGCTGCCTTGCCAAAAGCCAAAACGCCCTTGGGGTCCACCATCCCCAAGCGGTTGACCCCGCTGACCAGCGCCTTGATGGACGCGGTGACGATGTTGGTGTCCATGCCCACGCCGTACCGCTCCGCACCGCCCCCATGGGCGCTGCCGGCGGCACCTGCCGACATCAGCTCAAGAAACGCGCAGGCTTGCGCCTCAGCCCCTTCTTTGCTGCTGGTGGTAGAGCGCTCTTCAAAGCTGCGCACCTGAACTTTCACGCCCATACCTTGCAGGGCATGCACGGCTGCGTCGATGGGGCCATTGCCTTCGCCGCTGAGCAGCATGGGCTGGCCGTTCACTTCCAGCGCCAGGCGGATGCCTTGCACATGGTGCTTGCCTTCTACGCCGGCGTGGTCAAACAGGTGGTGCTCGACGTAGCGCACGCAGGCCTCGGCCGCATGCAGGTAGGTGGCGTCAAACAGATTCCAGATGTCTTGTGCGGTCATCTCGCCGCCGTGGTTGTCGGTATAGGTCTGCACCTCGCCCGAGAACTCCACCTGCAGTCGCCGGGGCATGACGACGCCAAACTCGGCTTCCATCAAATACGCCACACCGCCTTTGCCGCTCTGGCTGTTGACGCGAATGACCGAGTCATAGCTGCGGCCCACATCGGCGGGGTCGATGGGCAGGTAGGGAACATTCCACAGCCCATCTGCCTTTTGCACCGCAAAACCTTTTTTGATGGCATCCTGGTGCGAGCCGCTGAACGCAGTAAAAACCAGGTCCCCCACATACGGGTGGCGCGGGTGAATGGGCAGCTGGTTGCAGTGCTCCACGGTGCGGGCCACGGCGTTGATGTCCGAAAAATCCAGCCCCGGCGCCACGCCTTGGGTGTAGAGGTTGAGCGCCAGCGTCACGATGTCCACATTGCCGGTGCGCTCGCCGTTGCCAAACAGGCAGCCTTCCACGCGGTCGGCACCGGCCATCAGGCCCAGTTCGGCTGCGGCCACGGCGGTGCCGCGGTCGTTGTGCGGGTGCAGGCTCAGGATGACGCTGTCACGGCGCGCCAGGTGGGTGTGCATCCATTCGATCTGGTCGGCATAGACATTGGGCGTGGCCACTTCTACGGTAGCGGGCAGATTGAGAATGACCTTGTTGGTGGGTGTGGCGCCCCACTCGGCGGTGACGGCGTTGCACACGTCCAGTGCAAAGTCGAGTTCAGTGCTGGTGAACACTTCAGGGCTGTACTCCAGCACCCACTCGGTTTCAGGGTGCTCGGCGGCGAGTTGTTTGATCAGGCGCACCGAAGACACGGCCAGTTCTTTCACCTCGTCACGGCTCATGCCAAACACCACGTCACGAAACACCGGCGCCGTGGCGTTGTAGACGTGGACGATGGCGCGGCGTGCGCCCTTGACGGAATCCATGGTGCGGCGAATCAGGTGTTCGCGTGACTGGGTGAGCACTTCGATGGTCACATCGTCGGGGATGTGACCGCCCTCGATCAGGTTGCGCACAAAGTCAAAATCGGTTTGCGACGCGCTGGGGAAAGCGACTTCAATTTCCTTGAAGCCGATCGCGCACAGGGTGAGAAACATGCGCATCTTGCGCTCGCCATTCATGGGCTCAAACAGCGACTGGTTGCCGTCGCGCAGGTCGGTGCTCATCCAGATGGGCGGCGACTGGATCGTGCGCGCAGGCCATTGGCGGTTGGCCAAGGCAATGGGGGCGAAGGCGCGGTATTTGGTGGCGGGTTGCTGCAACACGGTGGGAACTCCTCAAGTACGAAACCAAATTTGATTCAGGGTTATCGTAGCCCGAAGGGTGCGGCATCGGATTGCGTATTGATGCGAACAATACCAACTAACAAGCATAAACTGCCAACTATTTTAAATAACTAGCAATTTATGAAACAGATTCACATGCAGGCGCGGTAGATTTCTGCCAACGATACTGCCCCCGTGCGCGCCAGTTTGATGCCGTTGGCTGGCAGACTGGACATGCCGCTGGCCAGCGCGCTGACCCGGTGCACATCGGCGGACACACCCACATCCACCCGCTCGGCAATCGATTTGTCCATCACCAGCAATTCATAAATGGCTTGGCGGCCTGCAAACCCGGTGCCGTGGCAATGGTCGCAGCCCACGCCGTGCCAGAAGGTTTCTTCAGGGCCGAGGTCCAGATTGGTCCGCATCAGCCTGTCAACCGGCTCCACCTCGCGGCAATGCGGGCAGTTGGTGCGTACCAGGCGCTGTGCCAGTACACCAATGACGGCTGAGCGAATCAAATAGGGCTCTACCCCCATTTCGATCAGACGTACCAGCGCACTGGGCGCATCGTTGGTGTGCAAGGTGCTGAACACCAGGTGACCGGTGAGCGCGCTCTCGACCGCAATCTTGGCGGTCTCGTAATCCCGCATTTCACCAATCAAAATCACATCCGGGTCGTGGCGCAGGATATGGCGCAGGGCCTTGGGAAAACCGAAGTCGATGGCCGGGTTGACCTGGATCTGGATCACGTTTTCCAGCTCGTATTCAATCGGGTCTTCCACGGTAATGATGTTGACGTTCTGGCGCACCACTTCCTGCAGCGCGGCATACAGCGTGGTGGTTTTGCCCGAACCCGTGGGCCCCGTCACCAGGACAATGCCCATACTGCGACGCAGCAGGTCGCGCAGTCGGGCCAGATCCGTGCGTTCAAAGCCAATGGCGTCGAGGCTGCGCATGTCAGCCGTGCGGGCGAGCACCCGAATCACCACACTCTCGCCAAATTGCGAGGGAATGATGGATATGCGCAGGTCAATACCCGCGCCGCTCTCGGTAATGCGAATGCGCCCATCCTGCGGCAACCGGTGCTCGGCGCTGTTCATGCTGGCCAGAATCTTGATGCGGCCCACCACCGGCGGCAGCAAGGCACGGCGCAAGCGGCGCACGGGCACCAACGTGCCGTTGATGCGAAACAGCACTTCAAACGTTTTTTGCCCGGGCCGGATGTGGATATCGGACGCCCGTCGGCTCACCGCATCGGCCAGCAGTGTGTTGACGAGACGGACGATGGGCGCCTCACGGGCGAGTGCTTCGGCTTCGCTCCAGATGCGCAACTCCTCTTCCTCGGTGCCCGCGCCCATGTCGCTGATGGCAAGTGACTCAAGTTCACTGGAATCGGTTCGGGAAGCGTAGCAACGACCAATGGCGGGCGCGATGTCCTCAGCCGGCGCCAGCACAGCGACTACTCTGCACTGGCTGACAAACCGAATCAAGTGCTGGTGCTCATTGCTCAGCGCATCTGACAGCGCCACCAGCAAGACGTCTCCCTCTCGCATCAGGGGCAATACGTTGAGCCTTGCCGCCATATCCGACGGCAAGGCCTCGAGCGCCTGAACTTCCGGGTCAAACTCAGCCAACTCAACCACCGGCACATGGCTGAGCGTGGCGGCTACCCGCAGTACCTGATTGACGTCGTGCGGGCTGCGCTCGTCCCGCGACAACTGCACAACGAGACGCGCAGCCAGCTCTGCAGCATCGTCCAGCGGATGCAGGCTGCGCCCCCGGAACGCTTCGACCAGGCAATCGTGTCCGGCCTCCTTCTCCAGCGGTCTGGTGCTCTCCACCGGCAGCACCCGAAACGCGCCCTCATGCAGCAGCGCGCGGAGCTCATCCAGTGTTCGTACCAAGCCCATTTGCAGAGGCGAGACCACGGCGGCACCACCATCCAGCGGAGCAGGCGCGGTGTCGGGCAAGGGCCATTCGCCAGACAGATGGCTATCGTGGGCAAAGTCGTTACTCAACAAGTCATCGCGGGGCAAGTCAGCAGGTGTTACGGTCATGGTCAGCACGGGCAAAAGGTACTAAAACTCTGTCCATGCACGGTAAGGACAGTCGGGCGCTATCAGAAAAGGCTTCCCCCACCGGCGGCAGGGACAGCGGAGGCAGGGGATAATGTCAATTTTACGTTTGCCAATGGGCCAGTTTGGCCTGTTTTTATGGAGTTCCGGCGATGAGCGACACACAACAACGCATTGACGAATTGGTCAAAGGTAACGAGGTTCTGCTTTTCATGAAAGGCAATGCCAGCTTTCCCCAATGCGGCTTCTCGGGCCGTGCGATCCAGATCCTGAAAGCCTGCGGCGTAGAACCCAAGGCCATCAAAACGGTGAACGTGCTGGAAGACGACGCCATCCGCACCGGCATCAAGGAGTACAGCAGCTGGCCGACTATTCCCCAGCTGTACGTGAAGGGCGAGTTCATTGGCGGCTCGGACATCATGATGGAGATGTATGAGTCCGGTGAACTGGCCAAGGCACTGGGCACAGCACCCGTCTGATATCTGCCCGGGAACGCTAGGCGGCCATTTCCCACAGCCGTCTGGCGCCCAGCACCGCATCCGGGTACGGTGCCTTGCCGCGCGAGCCGTTGTACCGGCCCAGGGTGAGAAACAGGTCACCCCGCTCACGGTCCAGGTAGTGGCGCAGGATCACGCAGCCAAACCGCAAATTGGTCTGCATGTGAAACAGTTTGCCCGCATCCCCATCACCCAGCACGCGGGTCCAGAACGGCATCACCTGCATGTAGCCCCGTGCACCGACACTGCTCACCGCAAACTTGCGGAAATTGCTTTCCACCTGAATCAAGCCCAACACGAGCGCAACGTCCAGGCCGGCACGCTTGCTTTCGTACCAGACGGTTTGCAGGAATTCCTTGCGGGTTTCCCATTCGGGTTTCTTCTTTTTGAGCCGCTCGCCCATGGCACCCACCCAGCGCAGGTATTGGAGGCGAGCCTCGGTATCGGCAAACTCGGGAATGGGCGGTGCGTTGTTGCTGACGGCTGAACTCAAGGCGGTACGAACCGAGTCCACCAGTGGCTCTTCCGCTTGCCTGCCGGCCCAGACTTGCTCCTGAAACGATAGCAGACCAACGCCTGTCAACAGGGGAATGAGGCAGTGTCTCCTGGAAATACCCGCAGCCCTGCCCCCGGTAGCCTTCATGCAGTCAGTTTGCCGGTGATGTGGTCCAAAACATCGGCAACTGCGACTTTGCTGGCTGTGCTGTCACGGCGGTGCTGGTACTCGACCTGTCCTTCCTTGAGCCCCCGGTCACCAATGGTGACACGGTGGGGCACACCAATCAGTTCCCAGTCCGCAAACATGGCACCTGGCCGCTCGCTGCGGTCGTCCAGAATCACATCGACACCCGCCGCCAATAAACCGGCATACAAATTGTCCGCAGCGGCCTTGACCTCGGGAAAGCGATCCGGGCTGATGGGACAAATGACCACGGTGAACGGGGCCAATGCATCGGGCCAAATGATGCCTTTTTCGTCATGGTTTTGCTCAATGGCCGCAGCGGGCAAGCGGGTGATGCCCACACCGTAACAACCCATTTCCATGAACTGCGGTTTGCCGTTGACGTCCAGAAACGTGGCGTTCATCGCCTGGCTGTATTTGGTTCCCAGGTAGAACACATGGCCCACTTCGATGCCACGCTCAATGGCGAGCACACCTTGGCCGTCAGGTGATGCATCACCGGCCACCACGTTGCGAATATCGGCCACGACTTCGGGCTCGGGCAGGTCACGACCCCAGTTAACACCGGTGAGGTGAAAGCCCTCCACGTTGGCACCGCAAATCCAGTCGCTCATCGCAGCCACCTCACGGTCAACCACGAGCTTCACCGGCTTGTTCAGACCAATGGGGCCCAGGTAGCCGGGCTTGCACCCAAAGTGGTCTTCAATCTCTGACACCGTGGCAAAGCGAAAATCGGCCAGCCCGTACAGCTTACCGACTTTGACCTCGTTCATGTCATGGTCGCCCCGCAGCAGCAGCAGCCAGATCTGGCTCTTGACTACTTCACCGGCTTCGCTGAGCTGGTCTGTCGCCAGTACGAGTGACTTGACGGTGCGCGCGAGCGGCAGCCCCAACAGCTTCGCCACATCGGCGCAGGTGCTTTTGTCGGGCGTTGGCGTGTTCACCATGGCCTCGGCGGGTGCAGCGAGGGTACCAGCAGGAGCGAGCGCTTCAGCCTTCTCCATATTGGCCGCGTAATCGCTGGTGGGGCAGTACACGATGGCATCTTCACCGGTGGCGGCAATCACCTGAAACTCTTCACTCAGATCGCCGCCAATGGCGCCGCTGTCGGCCGCGACCGCGCGGTAGGTCAGGCCGAAACGGTCAAAAATTTTGCGGTACGCACCGGCCATGATCTGGTAGCTGGCTTTGGCCGCGTCCTGATCCCGGTCAAAACTATAGGCGTCTTTCATGGTGAACTCGCGCCCACGCATCAGGCCAAAACGGGGCCGGCGTTCGTCACGGAACTTGGTCTGGATTTGGTAAAAGTTTTTTGGTAACTGTTTGTAGCTCTTGATTTCCTGGCGCGCGATGTCAGTAATCACCTCTTCGCTGGTGGGCTGCACCACGTAATCGCGGCCATGGCGGTCCTTGATGCGCAGCAACTCGGCTCCCATCTTTCCAAAACGCCCGGTCTCTTCCCACAACTCTGCAGGCTGCACTACGGGCATGGATAGCTCCACGGCACCAGCGCGGTTCATCTCCTCGCGCACGATAGCCTCGACCTTGCGGATCACGCGCAGCCCCATCGGCATGTAGCTGTAGATGCCTGCGCCCAGTTTTTTGATCATGCCGGCACGCATCATCAGCTTGTGGCTGACTACCTCAGCGTCCGCCGGTGCCTCCTTGAGGGTGGAAATGAAGAATTGGGAGGCTTTCATGGCATATCTCGCTGAACTGGACTGGACTTCGCTGAACGACTAGGGTCTTCGCCACTTGAACCACAGCGTGTGCTGTGCATAATGAACGAAGTTTAAAAATTGGGGTTTGATTATGCTTGACCGGGACGGCTTTCGGCCCAACGTCGGCATCGTCCTGCTCAACCAGAGAAATCAGGTATTTTGGGGCAAGCGCATTCGTACCCACTCGTGGCAGTTTCCACAAGGTGGCATTGATCGGGGGGAGACTCCCGAACAGGCCATGATCCGCGAACTGCATGAAGAAGTGGGGCTCCAACCGGAGCATGTTTGTATTGTTGCCCGCACCCGAGACTGGTTGCGCTACGAGGTGCCTGACCGCTACATCCGACGCGATGCGCGCGGCCATTACAAAGGACAGAAACAGATCTGGTTTCTACTGCAACTGGTCGGTCACGACTGGGATTTGAACCTGCGCGCCACCGACCACCCCGAGTTCGACGCCTGGCGTTGGAACGACTACTGGGTTCCACTGGACGCGGTTGTGGAATTCAAACGTGGCGTTTACGAAATGGCGCTGACGGAGTTGGCCCGCTATCTGCCGCGCAACGAACCCCGTAACCGCTTTTTGCGCAGTGGGCATCGTGCGCGTGATCCGGGCGACGGCACGACTGACGCTGCATCCGGATTCATGGAGTTGCCACCCGGTGCATCCTTTGAGCCAGACCCGGGCACCAACCTGCCGGAAGACCAGGGTAGCCACCATGCTCCGTAATCGAATGGCGGGGGGTTGCCTTGCGCTCCTGGCAAACTTGGCGTGGGCGCAAAGCCCCCCCAATGCCCTGGATTGGGTGGAAGACACGGCGCCTTCGCCGCCCTCCTATTCCAGAGACCAGTTGATTCCGATCGATATGCCGCCCTATGTATCGATCAAGATGGGGGTTGATCCTGCGACGATTACGGTGGGCGCCGACGGCGTTGTCCGCTATGTCGTGGTGATGCGCAACGCATCCGGCTCGGTGAACGCGGCCTATGAGGGCATTCGCTGCACTACGGATGAGGTGAAGACTTATGCGCGCAGTGGCAGCTCAGGTGATTGGCACATGGTGGAGCAGCCGCAGTGGAAAGCGGTGAATGACAATCTGCCCTCACGGCATGCCTTCGCGATTGCACGCCAAGGTGGCTGTGAAACACGGCTCTCGACGAGCACCGCAGAAGTAATCAGAGCCTTGAAGCAACGTCAGAAGATGGGCAACTGAGAGGCGTTGCCGTCATTGCCAGGTGAGGGAGTCAGCGAGTCAACACCAGGTTGTCCCGGTGCAGCATTTCAGGTTCTGCCGCGTAGCCCAGCAGTTTTTCGAATTCAGAAGACGGCTTGCGACACAACAGGCGCGCTTCAGAACTAGCGTAGTTCGCCAAGCCGCGCGCGATTTCTGCGCCAGCGCCATCACGCACCGCAATCACATCACCGCGAGAGAAATCTCCATCCACCTGGATCATGCCGATTGGCAGCAAACTCTTGCCCTCATCGCGCAATTTGGCCGCCGCGCCTGCATCCACCACCACCGCGCCGCGCAGTTGCAGATGGTCCGCCATCCACTGTTTGCGCGCCTGGTTTTTCTGGGTTTGAGCCACCAAAAGGGTGCCAATGGCTTCGCCCTGAGTCAGGCGAATCAACGCGTCTGGCTCACGGCCCCAGGCAATGACGGTGGAGGCGCCTGATCCTGCCGCGCGCTTGGCAGCAAGGATTTTGGTGATCATGCCACCACGCCCAAGGCTGGAGCCCGCGCCACCGGCCATGGCTTCCAGTTTCGCGTCGCCCGCATTGGCTTCATGGACAAATTGCGCGTGCACGTCCTTGCGTGGATCCGCTGTAAACAGGCCTTTTTGATCCGTCAGGATCACCAGCGCATCGGCTTCAACCAAGTTGGCGACCAGCGCGCCGAGCGTGTCATTGTCACCAAACTTGATTTCATCATTGACCACCGTGTCATTCTCATTGATCACGGGGACGACACCCAGTTTCAACAGGGTCAACAGGGTAGAGCGGGCATTCAGGTAGCGCTCCCGGTCGGCCAGGTCCGCGTGGGTGAGCAAAACCTGCGCGCTGCCCAAGCCATTGAGCTTGAGCTTGGTTTCGTACATCTGGGCCAGCCCCATTTGCCCTACCGCCGCCGCTGCCTGGAGTTCATGAACCGCTTTGGGGCGCGTGGTCCAACCCAGTCGCTTCATGCCTTCGGCAATAGCGCCGCTGGAGACCATGATGACTTCACGCCCATCGCGAATCAAATGGGCCATCTGACGGCACCACTCCCCAATGGCTACTTCATCCAGACCTCGACCATCGTTGGTCACCAGGCTGGAGCCCACTTTGACGACGATCCGCCGGGCATCCCGCAACACGGTTGAAACTGAATTATTTGTCATATAGACCCGTAGCCCCCGCCAATATTGCGCCAGCAGCTATTCTTTTAATAGCAAAGGCTATGCGTCGGTGGGATCAACAAAGCGGGGATCAATCTCCACCACCGGTTGCTCCGCAACCTGCTGGGCTTTCACGTGCTTGTAAATCGCTTTCACAAGCGGTTCGCAACCTTCACGCGTCAATGCGGATATTTCAAAGACCGGACCTTTGAACTTGAAGCGCTTCACGAAGTCTTTCACAAGGGCAGCGCGCTCGTCCGAGTCGACCATGTCAAGCTTGTTGAGCACCAGCCAGCGCGGCTTGTTGTACAAGCCCTGGTCGTACTTCTTCAGCTCATTCACAATCGCCTTGGCCTGCGCAACGGTGTCGACACCTTCATCAAAAGGAGCCATGTCGACAATATGCAGCAGCAAGCGGGTGCGTTGCAAATGGCGCAAAAACAAGTGCCCCAATCCGGCACCTTCCGACGCACCCTCGATCAGGCCGGGCAAGTCGGCGACGACAAAGCTCTGCTCCGGTCCGACGCGCACCACCCCCAGATTCGGGTGCAAGGTGGTGAAGGGATAGTCAGCAATACGAGGCCGCGCATTGGATATGGCGGTGATAAATGTCGACTTGCCGGCATTGGGCATGCCCAGTAGACCGACGTCAGCCAGCACCTTCAGCTCCAGCTTCAGCTCTTTTTTCTCACCGGGCCAACCCGGTGTTTTTTGGCGTGGGGCGCGGTTGATGGCGCTTTTGAAACGCATATTACCGAAGCCACCATCTCCGCCCTTGGCGATGGTAATGACTTCACCCGGCTTGAGCAATTCGTACAACACCTCGCCGGTTTCAGCATCGGTAATGATGGTTCCTACCGGCATTTTCAGCGTGATGTCGTCGCCCGCAGCGCCAAACATGTCAGAACCCATGCCGTGCTCTCCGCGTTTGGCGTCGTGGCGACGCGAAAACCGGAAGTCCACCAACGTGTTCAGGTTGGCGTCTGCGACGGCAAAAACATGGCCACCACGGCCACCGTCTCCCCCATTGGGACCGCCAAATTCTTTGTACTTTTCATGCCGAAAGGAGACGCAGCCCGCCCCGCCATCTCCAGCAGAGATATCAATGTAGGCTTCGTCAACGAACTTCATGGTGTGTACCGTAGTTATAAATGAAAAACCCCGCGCAGAGGCGCAGGGTTTTTTGGGTAAACCGTCTGCAGATCAGGCTGCAGTCACGCTCACCATATGCTTGTTGAGAGCACCCTTGTGGGCAAACGAAACGTGCCCATCAATCAGTGCAAACAGGGTGTGGTCTTTGCCCATACCGACATTCACTCCAGCGTGGAACTTGGTACCGCGCTGGCGCAAGATGATCGCGCCGGGTTTGACCAGTTCACCACCGAATGTCTTCACACCCAGCATCTTGGGCTTGGAATCGCGCCCGTTTCGCGTAGAGCCGCCGCCTTTTTTCTGTGCCATGACCTAGTGTCCTTATCCAGCAATGGCGCCGATGAGCAGTTCAGTGAACTGCTGGCGGTGCCCTTGACGTTTCTGATAATGCTTACGACGACGCATTTTGAAAATGCGCACTTTGTCGTGCTTGCCATGCTGCAGCACGGTGACTGTCACCGTTGCACCGGACACCAAGGGTGTGCCGACCTTCAATTCAGCGCCGTTTCCGACAGCCAGAACCTGATCGATCACAATCTCTTGGCCTACATCCGCAGCAATCTGTTCTACTTTAATTTTTTCGCCAGCCGCAACCCGATATTGCTTGCCGCCGGTTTTTATGACCGCGTACATATTGACCTCTTCGACTTGAGAATCTGCAAACGAATTTTCGCAGAGCCCAAGAGTATAACATCCAAGCCCTAAAACTCCAAATGCCATTCAACACTACGGCAAAGCGCATCAGGGGCTTTCTATAATCACTCATCTAACCAACCGGTCCACATCCTTGCAAGCCAATCCACCCAGCTCATCGACTGGGCTTTCCATTGTCGAACAGGACATGCTCCAAGTAGACCAGGTCATCGCCCTGAAGCTGGACTCTGGCGTGCCCCTGGTTGGCAGCGTGTCGCAGTACATCATCTCAGCCGGTGGCAAGCGTCTACGCCCCGCCCTCCTGCTTTTGTGTTGCGGCGCCCTGGGGTTCAAAGGCGTACAGCGCTTCAATATGGCGGCGGTGGTGGAATTCATCCATACAGCCACCTTGCTGCACGACGACGTGGTGGACGATTCGGCCCTGCGGCGCGGGAACGCCACCGCCAACTCCAAATTTGGGAATCCGGCCAGTGTTCTGGTTGGCGACTTTCTTTACTCCCGTGCATTCCAGATGATGGTGGACGGTCAAAACATGCGCATCATGCAAGTATTGGCTGACGCGACCAACATCATTGCCGAAGGCGAGGTGATGCAACTGATGAATATGCACAACGCCGGACTGGACGAGCAAGGATACTTACAGGTCATCCAATCCAAGACCGCCAAGCTGTTTGAGGCCAGCGCCCGTGTAGGTGCCATTCTGTCGGGCACCAGCGCGGCCATGGAGGCCGCATGCGCCGAATATGGCCAGGCACTGGGAACGGCGTTTCAAGTCATCGACGACGTACTGGATTACTCTGGCGACGCGTCGGTGATGGGGAAAAATCTGGGCGATGATCTACGGGAAGGCAAGGCGACTTTGCCTCTTATCTCTGCAATGCAACGCGGATCACAGACGGAGCGTGAAACCATCCAGCAAGCCATCGAAACCGGCGCAGTATCGATGCTGGACGAAGTCATTCGCATTGTCAGAAAAACGGGTGGCCTTGATGTGGCAAGGGCCGCTGCACAGCAGGAAGCATTGCGCGCCATCGCGGCAGCCAAGCTACTTCCATCAGGCCCACATGCCGACTGTTTGATACAATTAGCAACACAGCTGCTGGAGAGAAAGTATTGACTTTTCTTGGAAGTCAGTGCCTCCGCCGGGGTGTAGCTTAGCCTGGTAGAGCGCTACGTTCGGGACGTAGAGGCCGGAGGTTCGAATCCTCTCACCCCGACCAGACAACCATGTGTTGTCAATCTGCGTCCCCCGACCCCGGCATACCCCCTTTACAATTTACATTGCTTGTGCAATCGGCGATGATGGGCTGATTCAAACTGCAACGTAATTCATCTCGGGCTATGGCTGCTGTCGAACCAATTCAACGTGACTCCCCCTCCATTGCTCTTCCTGGTCTCGGAAGAGCTCTTGTCACTGCTGGCAAGTTGGGACAAAAATCTGCTGAAGAGATTTACCGCAAAGCCCTTTCCAGCAAAAACAGCTTTATCGCAGAGTTGGTGGGGTCAGGCGCAGTTTCTGCTTCAGATTTAGCGCACACCTTGTCGGCCGCGTATGCCGCGCCGCTGCTAGACCTGGACGCAATCGACCCTCAGCGCTTACCCAAGGGCTTACTGGACGGGAAAATTTGTACGGACTACCGCGTGGTGGTTCTCAGCAAGCGAAGCAATCGACTAATGGTGGCTACCGCAGACCCATCGGACCAGGCCGCTGCGGAAAAGATCAAGTTTTCAACCCAGATGGGAGTCGACTGGGTTATCGCCGAGTACGACAAGCTTTCAAAGCTGGTAGAGGCCTCTGGAACCACTGCTTCCGAGGCAATGGAAGACATCATCGGAAGCGATTTCGAGTTTGATGAAAATTCTGCTGAGGCGATTACCGATAACGCGCAGGCCAACGTCGCAGAAGTTGAAGATGCCCCGGTTGTCAGGTTTTTGCACAAAATGCTGATGGATGCGTTCAGCATGCGGGCGTCGGATTTACATTTTGAGCCCTACGAGCACACCTATCGCGTTCGATTCCGTATCGACGGACAGTTGCGCGAAATTGCCTCGCCGCCCATTGCCATCAAAGACAAATTAGCCTCGCGAATCAAGGTTATTTCCAGGATGGATATTTCCGAGAAGCGCGTACCGCAAGACGGACGGATGAAACTGAAAGTGGGACCAGACCGGGTAATCGATTTTCGGGTCAGTACCCTGCCCACCCTCTTTGGTGAAAAGATCGTTATCCGGATTCTGGACCCCAGTAGCGCACGACTGGGGATTGACGCGCTTGGCTACGAACCGGAAGAAAAAGAGCGATTACTGAAGGCAATTGGCCGCCCCTACGGGATGATTTTGGTCACCGGCCCCACGGGGTCCGGGAAGACCGTTTCGCTCTATACATGCCTGAATCTGCTAAATCAGCCCGGTGTAAACATTGCTACCGCAGAAGATCCATCGGAAATCAACTTGCCCGGGGTCAACCAGGTCAACGTCAACGAGAAGGCAGGGCTCACCTTCGCCGCGGCGTTGAAGTCATTCCTGCGCCAGGACCCAGACATCATCATGGTGGGCGAAATACGCGATCTGGAAACGGCCGATATTTCCATCAAGGCCGCCCAGACTGGGCACCTGGTTCTCTCGACGCTACACACCAACGATGCGCCCGCAACATTGACGCGCATGCGCAACATGGGAATTGCGCCTTTCAACATCGCGTCCAGCGTCATACTCATCACGGCGCAGCGGCTGGCCCGTCGTCTTTGCCCCAACTGCAAGACACCCGTAGAAATCCCCCACGATGCGCTGATCGACGCAGGATTTCGCGAATCGGATCTGGACGGAAGTTGGAAAGCCTACCGGCCAGTCGGTTGTTCGATGTGCAATAACGGTTACAAAGGTCGGGTAGGCATCTACCAAGTTATGCCTGTTACCGATGAAATCCAGCGAATCATTTTGCGAGACGGAAGCGCGTTAGAGATTGCGGAACAATCCGAGCGGGAAGGCGTGCGTTCCCTGCGGCAATCCGGATTGAATAAAGTCAAACAGGCGATGACTTCATTGGAAGAAGTTCTCGCCGTCACGAATGAATAAAAAGTAACCCGGGAATTCTAATGGCCACTACAAAGACCGCCAGCAACAAAGACGCTGTTTTCGAATGGGAAGGCAAGGACCGCAACGGCAGGCAAGTGCGTGGGGAAATTCGTGCGGCTGGAGAAAACCAGGTCAAGGCATCACTGCGCAGGCAAGGGGTCACCCCCACCAAAATCAAAAAGCGCCGCATGAGCGCAGGCAAATCCATCAAACCGAAGGATATGGCCATCTTCACGCGGCAACTCGCAACCATGATGAAAGCGGGCGTTCCGTTGCTTCAGGCATTTGACATCGTGGGCCGAGGCAACCCCAACCCCCGGGTCACCAAACTGCTCAATGACATCCGCACCGATGTGGAAACCGGCACCTCGTTGAGCGTTGCCTTCCGGAAATTCCCGCTGTACTTCGACAACCTCTACTGCAATCTGGTTGAGGCGGGTGAATCTGCAGGTATTCTGGATCAGCTGCTGGACCGGCTAGCGGTCTACATGGAAAAGACTGAGGCCATCAAGTCCAAGATCAAGTCCGCGTTGATGTACCCCATTACGGTGCTCATCGTGGCATTTGTGGTGGTCGCGGTCATCATGATTTTTGTGATTCCCTCCTTCAAAGAGGTCTTCACGTCGTTTGGTGGCGAACTGCCCATGCCTACGCTGGTCGTGATTGCCATGAGTGAGTTCTTCATCAAGTACTGGTACCTGATCTTTGGCGGCATCGGAGGCGGTGTCTATTTCTTCATGCAAGCGTGGCAGCGCAACAAGAAGATGCAGGCCGTTATGGACCGCATCATGCTAAAGCTTCCCATTTTTGGTGTGCTGGTAGAGAAGTCATGTATTGCGCGCTGGACGCGAACCTTATCAACCATGTTTGCCGCCGGCGTTCCTTTGGTGGAAGCATTGGACTCGGTGGGTGGTGCTGCCGGCAACAGCGTATACGAAGACGCAACCCTCAAGATCCAACAGGAAGTCTCTACTGGTACCGCCCTCACCGCTGCCATGACGAATGCCAATCTGTTTCCTTCGATGGTCCTGCAAATGTGCGCCATCGGCGAAGAATCGGGCTCCATTGACCACATGTTGGGTAAAGCCGCCGACTTTTTTGAAGCCGAAGTGGATGATATGGTTGCTGGCATTTCGAGCCTGATGGAGCCCATCATCATCGTGATCCTGGGCACCGTGATTGGCGGCATTGTGGTTGCCATGTACCTACCGATTTTCAAACTGGGTCAGGTGGTTTGATGCTGATGAGTCTGCAATGGCTTGAAGCATCAGTCGCCGGCATATTGGGCTTGTTGATTGGGAGCTTTCTCAATGTCGTTATTTACCGTTTGCCCAAGATGCTGGAGAAGCAGTGGGCGGCGGAGTGTGCCGAAATGTCGGGCAAGCCGGCCGATGTCACGGAGCCCTTCAATCTGATGGTGCCGCGTTCTGGATGTCCCCATTGCGGGCACCAGATTCGTTGGTACGAGAATGTCCCGGTCCTCAGCTACCTCCTGCTGCGTGGTCGCTGCTCGGCCTGCAAGGCGCCTATCAGCGTTCGCTATCCGCTGGTGGAAATCGCCACTGGCGTCTTGTTTTTCTTCAGTGTCTGGCAATGGGGTGCCACCGCAACGGGGGGTGTCTGGTGCGCCTTTTCGGCCATTCTTCTGTCGCTGGCGCTCATTGACTGGGACACCACACTGTTACCTGACGACCTGACCCTTCCTCTGCTGTGGCTAGGCCTGGTGGCCGCCGCCCTGCAGTGGACGCCCGTTGGGCTGCATTCATCGCTCTGGGGTGCAGTCGCGGGGTACCTTTCGTTGTGGGCGGTCTACTGGGCGTTCAAGTTGGTCACAGGCAAAGAGGGCATGGGCTACGGAGACTTCAAGTTGTTCGCAGCACTTGGTGCCTGGTTCGGCTGGCAGGCATTGATTCCCATGATTCTTTTGGCATCCGTCATTGGCGCCATTGTGGGTATCGCAATGAAGTTCAGCACGGGGTTGCGGGAAGGAGGCTACGTGCCATTCGGACCCTTCCTTGCCGGCGCAGGACTGACAGCCTTGGTTTTCGGACCCGCAGCACTCCGTCAGGTTGTTGGTCTTTGATCGTGGCGACTGCCGCCTATCGATTGGGATTGACTGGAGGAATCGGTAGTGGAAAGACCACGATTGCGGGCATGCTGGCGCAGATGGGTGCCACGGTCGTGGATGCCGATGCCATTTCAAGAGCAGCAACCTCCCCCGGAGGTTCTGCCATTGCCATGCTCAAGAGCACCTTTGGTGCGAGCATGCTGGCGGCAGATGGATCTCTGGATCGGGAGCAAATGCGCAATTTGATCTATTCAGACCCCACCGCTAAAGCCCGTTTGGAATACATCGTGCACCCCTTGGTAGGACAAGATATTGCCCGGCAGGCCCAGCTTGCTGAGGCTCGAGGCGCGACGTGCATCGTATTCGATATTCCGTTGCTGGTCGAGTCAAAGAACTGGCGCGCAACATTGCAGCGCATATTGGTAATTGATTGCTCCGAGCACACGCAAATTGAACGTGTAACCGCTCGCAACGGTCTGGACACGGCGGGCGTAATGAAAATTCTTGCAGCCCAGGCATCCCGCACACAGCGACTGGACGCCGCCGACATGGTGATATTCAACGATGGCATTGACATGAACGCGCTGGCACTGCAAGTCCATGAAATCGGCACTCAGTTCGGGCTATGATTCGGCCACCGGAAAAATCAGCGTGATCCTTTACGAATACCCCTTCAACGAGCGAATTCGCACCTATTTGCGACTGGAACATCTGTTTCTCCGATTGTCGGAACTGATGTCTCGACCAGACGCGATAGACCACCACTTCGCGATCACCACGATGTTCGAAGTCATGGACGTGGGCGCGCGGGCAGACTTGAAGTCCGACGTGATGAAAGATCTGGATAAGCAGAAGCAGATTTTGAACGCCTATCGAGGCAACCCCGCTATTGCCGAAGGGGTGCTGGACAAAGTAATCGATCAATTGGAGCGTTGCTTCAGCGAGTTAAACGCGCAGCCCGGAAAAGCAGGTCAATCGCTCACAGAAAACGACTGGCTGATGAGCATACGCAGCCGGGTGGGCATTCCCGGTGGAACCTGTGAATTTGATCTGCCTGCGTATTTCGCCTGGCAGCACCGCGACAGCGCATCCCGCCAAAGCGATTTGCAGAAGTGGGCTTCCACCCTTGGCCCTCTGGCAGAATCCATTCAGCTACTTTTAAAGCTGTTGCGAGACTCTGGCTCCCCTCAGAAAGTGATCGCAGTCGGCGGACAATTCCAGCAGAACTTGCCACAGGGGCGGACTTTTCAACTGTTGCGACTCTCGTTGAATCCTGAATTCAACCTGATCCCGGAAATCAGTGGTAACCGTTTGATGGTTTCCATTCGTCTCATGCGCCACGGAGAAGACGACCGCCTGCACACCAGCAGCGAAGACGGTGCATTCGAGCTGACACTTTGCTCCTGAGACCAAGAGACCGTGACGGACCACGCTAAACAAGGATCACCCGAACGCATCGTGCGCTGCCCGACCTGTGGTGGCGACAGCGTTTACTCGCCCTCCAATGCGGCGCGACCGTTCTGTAGCGAACGTTGCAAGAACATGGATTTTGGGGCTTGGGCCAGCGAAAACTTTCGCGTGCAAGTACTGCCCGAGCCGGACGAGATGGACCTGGACCGCACCGGACTTCAGTAGTTATCTCGCCAAGAAACTACAAGGAAAAACATGGCTTAGGAGTCTGGGCCGCAGAACTTTTTCAGCGGCGTCGGCCTGACCGTTACCATCGCCAAATTGGCTGGGATGTGGTGGCGACTTCCATCACAACCCGCGTCGGCGGTGGCTCGGTGGAGACCGAACTCCGTCGCTGGACTTTAGATTCGAATTTTCCTGGTGTTTTTGTCTCAGCAGGCCTGCATTGCACCCATTCTGCGTAGATTCAGCGCCATGCAGACGAGCTTGAACTCGGCTTGCGCCTTGTGTAGTCCCCGCATGCTGAACTGACGGAATCCCAGAATGCTTTTGATCCATCCATTCGGTGGTTCAGCAGTAAGCGCGCGGCAAACCCATATTGACCGCGGCCCTGCAGTGGTGGTGACAGTCAGGGTGACGCGGTTGGCGGCGTCCAGCGATGTGGCAGCAACTCGCCAATCATGCTGTTGCGCT